>NC_015945.1:817500-2017500 GCF_000224085.1 Allomuricauda ruestringensis DSM 13258 | reverse complement strand
CAAAAGACTTCAAAAAATGGGATACCATCCTTGGATGGACTTCCTTCGCCATCGCGTTTATAGTTTATGCCCTGACCGTTGAACCCACAGGAAGTTTTTGGGATGCAGGGGAGTATATTTCCACTTCAGCAAAATTGCAAGTTGGACACCCACCTGGGGCTCCATTGCTGCAAATGATAGGTGCATTTTTTGCCATGTTCGCCTTTGGCGATGAGACCAAAATAGCGCTTATGGTAAATGCAGTCTCCGTTGTTTCGAGTGCATTTGCCGTATTGTTCACCTTCTGGACCATTACCAATTTGGTCGGGAAAATGATTTCCAAAAAGAGTGAAATCACCAATAGCAAAGCTATTGCTGTTTTTGGAAGCGGACTTGTTGGAGCGCTTGCCTTTACTTTTTCAGATAGTTTTTGGTTCAATGCCGTAGAAACCGAAGTATACGCCATGGCCAGTTTAATTATGGCCCTGTTGCTCTGGCTGGGCTTAAAATGGACCGACAATTTGGGAGACCCCAGAGGTCACCGTTGGCTTATGCTTATCTGTTTTGTGATCGGACTCACCTTTGGGATTCAGTTTATGGGCTTTTTGGCCATTCCATCAATAGGTTTGCTGTATTACTTTAAAAAGTATAAGATTACAACGGTAAAGAACTTTTTGTTGGCCAATATTGCAGTGGTGGCGGTGCTCATCCTGGTTTACAAATTCTCTTTGACCTATGTACTGGAGCTTTTTGGATGGAGCGAGGTTTTCTTTATCAATGAAATTGGACTTCCGTTCAATTCAGGTTCCATTATTATGGGGCTCCTATTTGTAGCTGCTTTCTATTTTGGATTGAGATATACCCGAAAACATAATTACTACAATGCGAACATCGTGGTGCTTTGCCTCATGTTCCTCTTCCTTGGATTTTCATCTTGGTTAATGCTTCCCATCCGTGCAAATGCAAAAACCGTAGTCAACGAAAACAATCCTGCCGATGCAAGGGCCCTTTTGGCCTACTACAACAGGGAACAATATCCAGGTGTGGACAGTCCCGTTTATGGCGCTTATTATTCGGATACCTTTGCTCCCGCTGGAGAAGATAGGGATGACAGCCCCAAATATGAAAAAGATCTGGAACTGGGAAAATATGTTATTGTAAACCACTACAAAGGTGCCTTACCCGGACCCAACGAAAAGCATGTGGGCATTTTGCCCAGAATGTGGAGCGACCAACATGCCGAAAATTACATGCGCTATTTTGGTGCGCTGGAATTTCGGATAAAATCGGAATACATCTCCAACAACGACCTTAGGGATGCCGTAAACCAATTTAAAACGGCATACTCCCAAGGGGAGCTCGACACCGAACAATACATTCGATTTTTACGGGAATTCGGCCAGTATATCGAAGTAGAGCCTCCAACATTGGGACAAAACCTAGAATACCTTTTTGATTTCCAGTTCAGCTACATGTACATGCGCTACTTTATGTGGAATTTTGTCGGAAAGCAAAACGATGTACAAGGCAGATACGATGAAAACGGAAACTGGTTGAGCGGTATCAATTTTATTGATAGCATTAGGTTGGGAAGCCAAGAAAACCTTCCCAGCGACTGGAAAAACAACAAAGGAAGAAATACCTATTTCTTCCTACCGTTGTTACTCGGAATTTTGGGCATTGTATTCCAGATATCCAAAAACCCGAAACAGTTCTGGGTCCTCTTCGTGTTCTTTATATTTACGGGCCTGGCGATTCAGTTTTACACCAACCCCTACATTTTCCAACCTAGGGAAAGGGATTATTCCTTGGTGGGATCTTTTTATGTTTTCTGTATTTGGATTGGTATTGGGGTTTATGGGCTCTTTGAAGAATTCAAAAAAATATTTTCTGCAAAAATTGCAGCACCAGCCATCACAATATTGTGTCTGTTGGCCGTACCCCTCTTAATGGCCTTCCAAAACTGGAACGATCACGATAGATCCGACCGATATACCGCCCCAGCAACTGCTAAAGCCTATCTCGACTCCTGCCAAGAAGATGCAGGGGCGATTCTGTTCACTATTGGGGACAACGACACCTTCCCGATTTGGTACGCTCAAGAGATTGAAAAGTACAGGACAGATGTCCGCGTGGTAAACACCAGCCTTTTTGCTACGGATTGGTACATAGACCAAATGAAACGCAAAGCCTACGAGAGTGACCCTATACCCTCCCAATTGACCCACGACAAGTATAGTTATGGAACCCGGGATGCAGTTTACTATCAAGGCATTACCGAAAATCGTTGGAGCATCAAGGATTTTATGAACTGGATCGGGAGTGATAGGCCCCAAACCAAATTCAGGCATATACTCACTAATCAAGGAGCAGATTTAAGCAATTACTCTGAAAGTACCCTGGACATTGTGTACTATCCTACCAATAAAATCAGGATTCCGGTCAACAAGAAAAATGTACTGGAAAGTGGGTTGGTCAAGGAAAAAGACTCCGCCCTTATTGTGGATTATATTGATATTGATTTGCCGCAGAGCGCACTTCCAAAAAATAGAATACTGATGTTGGATTTGATTGCCAACAACGATTGGAAACGTCCGATTTATTTCTCCGGGGGTAGTTTTGACAGCGCCGAATACATTTGGATGAAGGATTATCTGCAACTGGATGGTCTGGTGTACAAATTGGTGCCCATCAAAACCCCGAACCGAAACTCCTTTGAAATGGGCCGTATCGATTCTGATTTGATGTACGACATCGTCAAAGATTGGGAATGGGGCAACTCTGGAAGCGATGAAATCTATCATGACCCACAAACACGTTCCCAAGGGCTCTCCTTTAGGAGCAATTTGGCCCGTTTGATGGAAACCCTTATCGAAGAAAACAAAATAGACAAGGCCAAAGGTGTCATCAACATTGCCATGGACAACATGCCAGTGGACCATTATGGCTTTTATGCCTTTGTGGAACCATTTGTAGATGGGTACTACAAAGTCGGCGAGACCGAAAAGGCCCGTGCGTTGTTCGGCAAGCTCAAAAAAGTATATCAAGAACATTTGGAGTATTATGCCAACATTCCTTTGGATGAGCAGTACGATAAAATTGACGATATCCTGTCCGATATGCAAGCATACCGCAGGAACATTGATATCCTAATCGAAAACAACGACAAGGAACTAGCCGAATCGGAAACGGTCATTTTCAATGAGTATATAGATAAGTTTTCGCAGTTTGTGGATGAAGAAGAAGAGAGTTTGGACGAACCACTCCCCCTTGACCCGGATATGGAAGATTCCATCTTGCTGGATACCATAGAAAGTGTTCCGGATTCCACACTTCCTGAAGAATAAAAAACATAAAGAGCCTGTTTAAAATGTCGATTTTCGTCAACCTGAACTTGATTCAGGTTCTCATAGCGATTTGTTTATCAGTATGATGAGATTCTGAAATACCTTGCCTGCCGGCAGGAATTCAGAATGACGTGTTTCAATGCTTTATAGCCTCTTTCTTTATTGGATATATTCGTTTAGGATACCTATGAGCGTATTGGCGTCCTGCTCCCCGCTTTGGCGCCAAACCATCTCACCTTTTTTGTAGATCATTAAAGTGGGCAGTCCCTTAATGCGGAGTGCCTGCGAAAGTTCCTTGTTTTTGTCCACATCAATTTTTATAACCTTTCCCTTATCACCAAGGGCAGCGGCCACATCACTCAAAACAGGGTGCATGGAAGTGGACTCCTGGTTCCATTCTGCATAAAAGTCTAACAATACAGGGACTTGTAAATCTATAAGTTCACCAAATTTGGACATGTATTCTAAGGTTTACAATCAAAAGTAAGAAAAAATGTGAATGTTTTTATAGCAAGTCAATGCTTTACCCTACAGTCCATGGCAAATTTTCATTAAACCATCTCAGCATATAGTGCCCTATTACCATGTCTCATTCCAATATTTGTTCTAACAAACAGTACAATTTAATCATCATACAACCATATTCCACAAGTAATTAATTTACACTTTTTATGATTTTAAGTCACTGAAATTCAATATATTTAATAGAGGGATTAAAAAATTTGGATATGGGAATCAAGAGTTACACAGGAAAAAGGGTAAAGGAAATACCCAAAGAAATACCGCTAAAAGTGAGTGATTATATGACTCGGGACCTAATCACCTTTAGTCCTGACCAATCTATAGAGGAGGTCATCGAAGCTTTGATACGGCATAAAATTTCGGGAGGTCCGGTCGTTAACGAAAACAACGAGTTGATAGGGATTATTTCAGAAGGGGATTGTATAAAGCATATTAGTGACAGTAGGTATTACAATTTACCCATGGAGCACAGCAAAGTAGAACTTCGAATGATTAAAAATGTAGAGACCATTGATGGCAATATGAACATCTTTGATGCAGCAAAAATGTTCCTCGAAGTCAGAAGACGCCGTTTCCCTATTTTGGAAAACGGAAAACTTGTTGGTCAAATATCCCAAAAAGACATTCTAAAAGCTACGATGGGAATAAAGGGCCAAAACTGGAAATGATTGTAAACCGTTAAAAACTTCCTGTAAACCCAAAAAAATCGGATTTACGCCGCCATCCCCTTTTTCTTCAAGGTAATTACCGAAATCTCGGGCCAAATACCAAAACGACCGGGGTAACCAATAAACCCAAACCCTCGGTTTACATTGATAAACTGGTCCAACTCCTTGTAAATGCCCGCCCAATATTTGTAGCGCCACTTAACAGGGCTCCATTTAACCCAGCCAGGAATCTCAACGCCAAACTGCATGCCATGGGTGTGCCCGCTCAAGGTCAGATGAAAATGGTAATCATCGTGGACCACCACATCTTCCCAGTGCGATGGGTCGTGGCTCAGCAATATTTTAAAATCATCTTGGGAAACGCCCGCTTTGGCCTTTTGTAGGTCGCCCGCTTTTTTAAATCCGCCGCGGCCCCAGTTCTCCACCCCGACCAAGGCAATTTTATCACCATCTTTCTCCAAAAAACGATTGGAATTCAGAAGCAAATCAAAGCCCATTTCTTTTTGCATGGTTTTGAGGTTTTCCAAGTTTTGTGCTTTCTCTTCTTCCGTATCCCAAACCGCATAATCCCCGTAATCGTGGTTGCCCAAAATGGAGAACACCCCATCCTTAGCATCCAAACGAGAGAAAACCTCTTTCCACGGTTTCAACTCATCCGAACGGTTGTTTACGATATCTCCAGTAAAGAAAATTACATCGCTCTTTTGTTCGTTGATAAGACTGACCCCATACTCCACTTTTTTATAATCGTCAAAACTACCGCTGTGCACATCGGAAATCTGTGTGATCTGATAATTATGGAAAGCATCCGGAAGGTCATCAAACTCCAACTCGTATTTTAAAACCTGATAGTTGTATTTTCCACGGTACATGCCATATAGCAAAGCCCCAAAAGGCAACGCTGCCAAGCCAAGGGCAATACCACTAATAAATTTTCTTCGTGAAGGGAAGTAACCTGTATCAGCATCCGAAACCCCAACAATTTTGTTATACCCGTAACCAATCACACGTACCACATCTTCCAACAAAAGGAAGAAGCCCAAGACCAAAGCCAATAAAAAGAATGAAGCAAATATGGTTCCTGCAATGGCAGCGGTACCTTTAAACCCATCGCCAGGGTCGTATGTCATTACTTTGATGGTCAAAAAAATCAAGGCGCCCAAAAACAGTACAATGTAAGCCCATTGCATCAACGGACTTTTGAACAGTGTACGGAATGCTTGAAAGCCATAAACGGCCAGCACCACATACAGGATTGCCAAAACAATAAATCGGGACATACAATTTTTTTACAAAATTAGTGCTAATCTCCTATTAAGCAGTACTTTTTAATTTTATTTAACGGCTTCAACAATGGATTTAAGGATAGCTAAACTTGAAACCGCCACTTCATCCTCCACCAAATGTTTTTTGGAGTTCATACTGATTTTACCTTCTAACGCCACATGATGTCCAAAGGAAGTCCCAGAGCAATGGATA
Organism: Allomuricauda ruestringensis DSM 13258; assembly: GCF_000224085.1. Taxonomy (NCBI): domain Bacteria; kingdom Pseudomonadati; phylum Bacteroidota; class Flavobacteriia; order Flavobacteriales; family Flavobacteriaceae; genus Flagellimonas; species Flagellimonas ruestringensis. The sequence continues at coordinate 2,011,505 of NC_015945.1, read as the reverse complement.
GCATTAAGTCCTATATCCTTAAAATCTGATACGTTCTTGGGAGACACACCTCCACCTGCCATAATGGTCATGTTGGTATTTTGCTGCCATAACTTCAAGTGATTGATTCCTTTTTCCGCTGAAATCTCTCCTCCAGAAGTTAAAATGGTCTGCACACCAATATCTTCAAGTTGCTTCAATGCTTCCAACGGGTCATTGACCCAATCAAAAGCACGGTGAAATGTAAAATGCATCGGTTGGGCCAAATCCACCAATTCTTTCGTTCTTTTAATATCCACCGAAAAATTCTTTTTCAAAATTCCAGTTACAATGCCATCCATACCCAGCTCTTTGCAAGCTAAAACATCGGTTTTCATCACCTCAAACTCAGTGTTGGAATAGGTAAAATGCCCGCCCCTTGGACGAATAAGTACATGAACGGGAATATTCAACTCCTTTTTTACTAATTTAATGAGTCCTGCAGATGGGGTAATGCCCCCCACCCCAAGTTCTGAACAAAGTTCAATTCTATCAGCTCCTGACCTCTCGGCATTCAAAGCCGATTCCAAGGAATTGGCACAAACTTCTACCAGCATATTGTATATTTATGATCCTTAAAAATAAACATACCATCGCATGGAACGACGCAAATTTCTTAAAAATTCCAGCCTCTCCGCAGCCGGACTGGTTTCCGCCTCTACTTTGGTCGCCTGTAAAACAGAACCAAAGCCAGAAGTTGCCCCAGCTGCGGCAATTCCAACTCCAAATCCTGTAAAACCAATCGTCGTCTGTACTTGGAACTTTTTTAATGCTACGGAGAAGGCGTGGGAAGTCTTAAAGTCGGGCGGTAATGCCTTGGACGCCGTGGAGCAAGGGGTTATGGTGGAGGAAGCCGATGAAACCAACGAGACCGTCGGCAAGGGCGGTCGTCCCGATCGAGATGGAAATGTCACCTTGGATGCCTGTATTATGGACAAAGACGGTAATTGCGGCTCCGTGGTCTGTATGCAAAACATTGTACACCCCGTTTCAGTGGCAAGAAAAGTGATGGAAGAAACACCACACATAATTTTGGCGGGCAAAGGCGCAGAGAAATTTGCCTACGAGCAAGGCTTCAAAAAAGAAGACCTGTTCACCAAAAGTACCCGAGAACAATACGAAGAATGGTTAAAAACCTCCAAATACGAGACCACCATCAATATAGAAAACCACGATACCATTGGAATGCTCGCCATTGATGAAAATGGCGATATTTCCGGGGCTTGCACCACAAGTGGAATGGCCTACAAAGTAGCAGGACGCGTTGGGGACTCTCCCATTATCGGTGCCGGGCTTTTTATCGACAACGAAGTGGGCGGTGCCACTGCAACAGGTGTAGGCGAAGAAGTGATCCGTACCGTGGGCAGTTTTTTGATCGTGGAATTGATGCGACAAGGAAAAAGTCCACAAGAAGCCTGCGAAGAAGGTGTAAAACGTATTATGAAGAAAAATGAGGGCCGAAAAGATTTCCAAATCGGGTTTTTGGCCATCAACAAAAATGGGGAAACGGGTGGCTACTGCGTGCATCCCGGGTTTACCTATCGGGAATATTCCGACAATGGGCACGAAAACCGAGAGGTGACCAGTTTTTATGAATAGACATTAGACTCAAGACCGCTGCGCTTTTGGATTCAAGAATAAGGACGGCTTGTTTCAATTATCTTGGGTCTTGGCTTCTGAATCTTGTCTCTTTTTAAACAGCAATTCGTACTTTTAAAACCTGCCTTTTATAATTGTTTATTGATAATTGACAACTGAAAAATACATGTCCGAACAAAAACGCCTTTTTTTACTTGATGCCTACGCACTTATATTCCGTGGTTATTATGCCTTGATCAAAAACCCGAGAATCAACTCCAAGGGAATGGATACCTCCGCCATTATGGGGTTTGTAAACTCTCTTTTTGATGTAATCAAACGCGAACAGCCCGACCATTTGGCCGTTGCTTTTGACAAAGGAGGCAGTGTAGAGCGAACCGAACTTTTTGAAGCATACAAAGCCAACCGGGACGAAACTCCAGATGCCATCCGCATTGCCGTACCATACATCCAACAAATTTTGGAGGCCATGAAGATTCCCGTGGTGGAATTGGAGGGCTACGAAGCCGATGACCTTATCGGAACCTTGGCCAAACAGGCCGAAAAGGAGAATTACAAAGTATTTATGGTAACGCCCGACAAAGATTTTGGGCAGTTGGTAAGCGAAAACATTTTTATGTACCGCCCTGCCAGAATGGGCAACGGTATCGAAATTTGGGGCATTCCCGAAGTACAAAAACGCTTCGGCGTAAAACGTCCAGAACAGGTAATCGACTATTTGGGAATGATGGGCGATGCAAGTGATAATATTCCCGGACTGCCCGGTGTGGGAGATAAGACCGCCAAAAAATTCTTGGATCAATTCGATTCCATGGAAGGTTTATTGAGCAACACCGACCAGCTCAAGGGCAAAATGAAGGAAAAAGTGGAAGAAAATGCCGAACTGGGCCGTTTATCCAGGAAATTGGCCGAGATCAAAACCGATTGCGAAGTACAATTCCACGCGGAGGATTACGAAATGTGTCCGCCCGATGCCGAAAAGGTGCAAGAAATCTTTGAGGAACTTGAATTCCGTAGGTTAAAGGATCAATTTATCAAAATATTTTCGGGCGAAGCGGAAGCCAGCACCCAAGTAACGAGTACCAAAACGGCCAAAGAAGAGGCCAAAGTGGCGGGAAGTGGTCAGTTTACCCTATTTGGAGGAGACCCTTCGGATGCTGCAGCCACCATTAAAGATGTGAACAGTCGAAAAACCATTAGCGATGTGCCTCATTTTTATCAGAATGTAGAAAATGGTCTGGGTATGGAACTCTTTCTCGAAATGCTGATGAAGCAACCCTCCGTCTGTTTTGATACCGAGACCACCTCCCTAAATCCTTTGGAAGCGGAACTGGTGGGCATCGCCTTTAGTTGGTCACCGGGCAAAGGATTTTATGTGCCCTTTCCCGATAACGAGAACGACGCCAAACCTTTGATTGAAAAGCTACGTCCTTTTTTCGAATCTGAAGCCATTGAGAAAGTGGGGCAAAACCTGAAGTACGACATCAAGGTGATGAAAAACTATGGTGTGGAGGTCAAGGGCAAGTTATTTGACACCATGTTGGCCCACTACCTCATCAATCCCGATATGCGCCACAATATGGACGTGCTGTCCGAGACCTACCTCAACTATACACCCATTTCCATTACGGAACTTATTGGCAAAAAAGGCAAGAACCAGCTCAGCATGCTACAGGTTCCTTTGGAAAAACAAACGGAGTATGCGGTGGAAGATGCCGATATCACTTTCCAGTTAGGTTTAAAATTTACCCCTGAGCTGAAAGAGGCGCATACCGATAAATTGTTTGATGAAATCGAGATTCCGTTGGTTCGGGTATTGGCCGATATGGAATTAGAAGGCATCAATTTGGATAAGGAGTATCTAAATGACCTCTCGGTTGCGCTCGAAGTAGACATTGCTGAGTTAGAAAAGAAAATCTATGAAAATGCTGGTGAGGAATTCAATATTGCCTCTCCCAAACAACTGGGCGAGATTCTTTTTGGCAAGTTGAAGCTGGTGGACAAACCGAAAAAAACCAAAACAGGACAGTTTTCCACTTCGGAAGATGTACTCTCCTACTTGGCCAAGGATCACGACATTATTCAGAATGTACTGGACTACCGAGGATTGGCCAAACTAAAAAGCACTTATGTGGATGCGCTTCCCAACGAAGTACAAGAAAAAACAGGTCGGGTGCATACCGATTATATGCAGACCGTAGCCGCTACGGGCCGATTGAGCAGCAACAACCCAAACTTGCAGAACATCCCTATTAGAACGGAGCGCGGGCGACAAGTGCGCAAGGCATTTATCCCACGGGATGAAAATTACGTGCTCTTGGCGGCGGATTACTCCCAGATAGAATTGCGCATTATTGCAGCATTGAGCGAGGAGGATACGATGATTTCCGCTTTTAAAAATGGAGAGGATATTCATGCTTCTACTGCTTCCAAAGTGTTCAACGTACCGATTGACCAAGTGACCCGCGAGCAGCGTAGCAATGCCAAAACGGTGAATTTTGGGATTATTTACGGGGTTTCGGCCTTTGGGTTGAGCAACCAGACGGACCTGAACCGCACCGAGGCCAAGGAACTCATTGAAACCTATTACAAAACTTATCCGAAATTGCGCAATTATATGAGCGAGCAGGTAGATTTTGCCCGGGAGCACGGATATGTGCAAACGGTTTTGGGACGTCGTCGCTATTTAAAGGATATTAATGCAGGCAACCAAGTGGTGCGCGGTGCAGCGGAACGTAACGCGGTTAACGCCCCCATACAAGGAAGTGCTGCGGACATTATTAAGATCGCGATGATCAATATCCATAAAAAACTTTCCGAAGGAAAATACAAGACCAAGATGTTGTTGCAGGTACATGATGAATTGGTGTTCGATTGCTACAAACCGGAATTGGAGGAAATGAAGGAACTCATTAAAACCGAAATGGAAAACGCCTACAAACTTTCTGTGCCGTTGGATGTGGAAGTGGGTGTTGGGGAGAACTGGTTGGAGGCGCATTAAAATACTTTTATCAGATTAAGTGGAAAAATGGACGATAATCAAATAAAAAAGATGGTTAAATACCTCAATCCACATTGGGAAGAGATTATGGAAGATTTTAAAGTTCGCGCAGAAAAACTTAACATCTTATTAGCAAAAGATCATAATCAAATTGGTCTTGTTCTTAAAATCCACCTTGTTGTAGAACATTATTTGACTTCTAACCTACAAAGAAATTTTGAGCTAGATGATATTGATAGTGTTAGACTAAGTTTCAGTCAAAAAACAAAATTGATTCCAAAAAGTGATGCTGCTGCAACTTGGTTAAAACCTGGAATAATTGAACTAAACAAAATACGAAATAAGTACGCCCATAACTTAAGCACAGAATTGAAACTTGATGACTTAATTGAAATAAAAAAAATTGTTAAAATAAGCCGTGATATTTCCCACAATTCTTATGAAATACTGCTGAATGATTTTGCAATTATCTGCGGGTCGTTTTTAGGGCAATCCGACCAAAAAATTGCCAAACTATTCAGAGAGGCTTTTAAGAAGTAATCTGCAATCATTGGCGTTGTTCCAAACCTTGAAAAACCCAAAATGAAACCCTTCAAAACCATACTTCCTATCATCGTGTTGTCGCAGTTTTGCTGCACTTCGCTTTGGTTTGCGGACAATGGGATAATGCGAGACTTGATGGCAACTTTTGCTGAATGCTCGCAATTATGATGAAATTAACTATCCTTATTGCCGTAATCGTTGTCTTAAAATACCTAGTCCCCAGATTGGTGAATTTTGGAGCCCCCGAAAAATCCGAGCGGAAAAGCGAATGGCACTACCGTATTAAATTCGCCAAACTCAACAAGGAGAAATTTGAAAAGGCCACCCAAGAAGAAAAGGAAGAAATGTTGTATTACTTCACCCATAAATTAAGGCAAGGCGATAATTATGGAGAAGTTTCATTCAAGAACATGCCCAAACAACTTCAAGTGGTTTGGTTAGTAAACGAACTGGAAATGGAGGTCAATAATGGAGGTTATCTGCAGTTTTTTACCAATGCATCGGGGCGATATGCAGACGAAACCCTCGAAGCTTTGGAACTGATTGGCGCAACTTATAACCGTGAGCTTTTAAAAAACGCCTATGACGTATTGATCAAATACAACGAGAATCCCAATAACCTCAACGAGAAAATCAATTCAAAAAAAATATACGAGTTCATCGATCTTTCCAAACTTTATGAAAATAGCGAGCTACAGAATGAACTGTATGAAATGGACAAAAAATTCTACCAGTACAAAGAGAATCTTTCCAAATTGAAGATGGATTATTTTGAAGACCATTGCCAAACCCTTTGGCCTGAACTTGAAAGGAAATACTTCAATTAATTTTAGGTATCCAGAACCCTATTTTGATGAAACCCTCAAAAATCATACTGCCTATCATTCTGCTGTCGCAGTTTTGCTGTACATCGCTTTGGTTTGTGGGCAATGGCATTCTGTCTTAAAACCTATTAATCAATCATAAGGGTAAAGCAGGCAAAACAGTCATCAATTAAATCCCTATCTTCAAACATTGTTTTTGATTCTATTTTTAGTACAAACATCAAACTAAACTGCACATAAAAATGAAAACTATCAAACTCCTATTGCTATTGGTTACGGTAGCATTGGCAAGCTGTGGCAATCCAAAGTCCGAAACCACAGCAACTATCGAGACTCCTGAAACCGTACAAGATGAACGGGAATTCTATCAACTAAAAATCTATTCCTTTAGTTCCGAAGACCAGATAGCTGCCACGGACAATTACTTGAAAAATGCCTTTATGCCAGCGGTTAAGAAACAGGGTATCGATAAAGTGGGTGTTTTTAAATTTCGCACCAATGAAACAGACACGGTTCAAAAAACCTACGTGCTCTTTCCTTTAAAAGGTTTGCAACAGTTCAAAGAACTGGACAACAAACTCCTGGAAAACGAGGAATATACCGCAACAGGAAGTGCGTACATCAATGCCAATTACGATAATCCGCCCTATGATCGCATCCAGTCCATCCTATTGCAGGCATTCCCCGATATGCCCATGATGGAGGTGCCAGATTTGGATAGTCCAAGATCGGAACGCGTGTACGAACTGAGAAGCTACGAATCCGCTACCGAAAAATACTATCGTAACAAGGTGGATATGTTCAATGCAGGAGGTGAAATTCCTCTTTTTGACCGATTGGGCTTCAACGCCGTGTTTTATGGCGAGGTACTTTCAGGTGCCAACATGCCCAATTTAATGTACATGACCACCCATGCCGATATGGCCACCAGAGAAAAAAATTGGGAAGCTTTTGTGGATGCACCGGAATGGAAGGAACTCATTGCCTTGCCCAAGTATAAGAACAATGTATCCCATGCCGATATTTGGTTTTTGTACCCTACTGAATATTCCGACTACTAGGGAAGCAAAACTGGTATCCCATGACGGAATTGATTTATTTTACCAGCAAAACCTGTGGGGTTTGCAAGGTGTTAAAGCCTAAACTCCTCGAGGCGGTTCAAGAAAACTTCCCGAAAGTGGGCATCCGCGTGGTAGATGTGGAAGAAGAAGTAGAGTTTACCGGGCAGTCCATGGTTTTTACCCTTCCGGTAGTCATCATCAAGGTCGACGACAAGGAAATGTACCGTTTCGCCCGGAGTTTTTCGGTCTATGAAGTGTTGGAAAAACTCAAGCGACTAGGTACAGTTTCCCCTTGACCAAGCTTTCATATCCAAGCCGGATAACCCTTCCATTGTTTTATGTACTTTTAGGGCAACAGGGTATATCCCGTTCATTATTTAGTAACCTCAAACCAATCCAATGAGAAAAATATATGTTTTAGGAATTGCATTACTGGCAACGGCACAACTACTGTCCCAAGAAGGCACTTTGTTGTTGCGTGAGCCTACCTTGAGCAACAATTCCGTAGTGTTTGTACACGCCAACGACCTTTGGAAGGCCTCCCTTAGCGGTGGCGAGGCCCAACGCCTTACGAGCGGTATAGGCAACGAGTCTGACCCCCGCTTTTCCAAGGACGGAAAATGGATTGCCTTTACCGCAGAATACGATGGCAACAGCGATGTGTACGTGATACCTTCGGATGGGGGCACACCCAAACGGATTACCTTCCACCCAGCCATGGACGAAGTACAGGGGTGGACACCTGATGGAACTATCTTGTTTCGTTCCACCCGAAATGCACGGCCGACCATGACAAGTCAGTTTTTTACCGTTTCACCAAACGGAGGACTGCCCAAAGCATTGGAAATACTTAGAGGGGCCTATGGCAATATCTCTGCCGATGGTTCACATATCGCCTACACTCCCATCACTTCGTGGGACCCCGAATGGCGAAACTACCGTGGTGGACAGGCCATGCCCATTTGGATCGTGAATTTGGATACCTACGAATTAATGACTACCCCTCAATTGGACCAAGAACGTCATTTGTACCCCGTATGGTCGGGCAACAAGGTGTATTACCTTTCGGAACGCGACTACACCAGTAACGTATGGAGCTTCGATATCAACACCAAGACCGAGGAACAGATTACGTTTCACAAAAAATTTGATGTAAAAAACTTGGATGTCCGTGGCAACCAATTGGTCTATGAGCAAGGAGGTCGCTTACACGTGATGGACCTGACCTCAAAGCAAAGCAATCCTTTGACCATAACCGTGAAGGGCGATTTGAACTTCAGCCGCGAGCGATGGGAAGAGGTTTCGGCGAATTCGGTGCGAAACGCAAACATTTCGCCCAATGGAAAAAGGGCCATTTTTGAACATCGTGGCGATATTTTCACCTTCCCTAAAGAAGAAGGTAGCTGGAGAAACATAACCCAATCCTCCGGGGTAGCGGACCGGTATCCCGTGTGGTCGCCCAAAGGCGATAAAATTGCATGGTTTTCCGACCGCAGCGGGGAGTATCAATTGGTGGTTTCCGATCAATATGGGAACGACCAGAAATCCTACCCTTTGGAAAACCCGACCTTCTACTTTCAACCGGATTGGTCCCCAAACGGCAAACTGATTGCCTATACCGATACGGATTACAATATGTGGTACGTGAACATTGAATCGGGAAAAGTGGTCAAGGTCGATACAGACCGGTATGCCCACCCAAACAGGACCATGAATCCCGTTTGGTCGCCCGATAGCCGATGGATTACCTATGAAAAACAACAGGACAGTCATTTTAAAGCCGTTTTTATTTACGACACTCAAACCGGAAAAACGGTTCAGGTAACGGAAGGAACGGCTGATGCCACAAGTCCCATTTGGGATGTTTCTGGTGAATACCTGTACTTTTTAGCCAGTACCGATTATGGCCTGGCATCGGGTTGGTTGGATATGAGCTCCTACGACCCAGGCGTTACCCGCAGTTTGTACGCCTTGGTATTGAGTGCTTCGGGCAAGGCCCCGAATCTTCCCGAAACGGACGAGGAAAGCTCCAAACCGGAAGAAAATTCGTCGGACAAGGGAACCAAATCAAAAAAGGATGACAAAAAAGAAGAAGAACCAACTCCAAAGCCCGTAGTGATTGATTTTGCCAATATTCAAGATCGGGTGGTCGCACTGGAGCTTCCTGCAAGGGACTATCAGTTTTTGCAGCCCGGTCCCGAAAAACAAATTTTTGTGGCCGAATCGGTTCCAAACACACCTGGGCTTAAGGTACATTCCTATGATGTTGCCAAAGAAAAAGCCACTGATTTTGCTGATGGCGTCAGTTTTATGAGAACCTCCACGAATGGGGCACATGCATTGGTCAAAAATTCAGGTGGTTGGATGATCACCGATACCAAGGCCTCCCCAAAACCAGAAGATAAGCTCACCATCAATGCCCAAATAAAAATTGACCCTAAAGCGGAATACGCACAGATCTTTAAGGAAGGTTGGCGCTACATGAGGGATTTTCTTTATGTCGATAACGTCCACGGTGCACCTTGGGACAAAGTCTACAGTTGGTACCAACCTTGGATCAAACACGTAAAACATAGAACCGATCTCAACTACGTGGTCGATATTCTGAGCGGAGAGGTGGCCATTGGCCATTCCTATGTTTCCGGTGGAGATATGCCCGATGTGGACCGAGTACCGGTTGGGCTTTTGGGAGCGGATTTTGAGTTGACCAACGGCCACTATCAAATCAAAAAAATATACACAGGCGAACACTGGAATCCAGAACTAAGGGCTCCCTTGGCCATGCCAGGCTTAGAGGTTCAGGAGGGTGATTATCTCGTGGCCATCAATGGTAAAGTGCTCTCCGCTGACCAAAACATGTATGAATTGCTGGCCCAAACCGCCGATCGCACCATCAATATCAACGTAAACAGCAAGCCAATCATGGACGGTTCCCGAATGCTTACCGTAAAACCTGTTGCCAACGAGTATCAACTTCGTTATATGGACTGGGTGGAGGAAAACCGAAGGAAAGTGGACGAACTATCGGACGGGAAATTGGCCTATGTGTACATTCCAAACACCAGTGGGAATGGTTTCCGTAGTTTCAACAAGTACTACTTCTCCCAACAGGATAAAAAAGGGGTCATTTTGGATGAACGTAACAATGGTGGCGGTTCGGCAGCCGATTATATGATCGACATCATGTCCAGGGAACCTTTTGGATATTTCAACAGTAAAGCCAATGATAATCGTCCTTGGACCAGTCCCATAGCGGGAATATGGGGTCCAAAAGTGATGATCATCAACGAACGTGCAGGATCTGGAGGGGATTTATTGCCCTATATGTTCAAGGAAAAAGGACTGGGGCCTTTGGTAGGTACCCGAACTTGGGGAGGACTTGTTGGGACTTGGGACACCCCGCCCTTTATTGATGGAGGACGGATGGTAGCTCCCCGAGGCGGCTTTTACAACAATGATGGTGAATGGGATGTGGAAGGAAAAGGGATTTCCCCGGACATCGAAGTGATTCAAGCACCAAAAGAGGTGGTTGCTGGAAAAGACCCCCAATTGGAACGTGCCGTACAAGAAGCATTGAAGCTCTTGGAAACCCAAGAATTCATAATGAAGCCCGAACCAGATGCACCTGTGCGATGGAAGCGGCCCGCAGGCTATGATGAAGAAGGAAATCAATAATTTTGAACTTATATCAAACTAAAAAAGGCACCGATCGGTGCCTTTTTCATTCCTTTTCATAACATAATATTCAATTGCCAAAACTATTGGCCAATCGTGGTTTTTGACTTTTGCTCCCAATAAACAAATCCGTAAGCGGTTTAAAGTGTCGCTTCCACTGGTAGGGAGCAAAGTCAAACCACAATTTAACTTCGGGGGCGTTGCCTTCCTCCACCGTAAAACCATCTTCAATCTGAAAATCCAAACGGTTGAACGAGTTGGCAGATTCGGCTGCCCCATCCTGATAAATGAACTGGTTTCCCCATCCTGCCATATAAAAACGCAATGCGGTGTATCTACCTTCGGGCAAGGATAGTACGCTTTTGGAACGCATAAAGTTTCCGGAAGCTATACCTTTTAGGGTAACTGGGTTTTGACCAGGAAAATCTATAATAAAATGCTCATTACCCTGCTCATCGATTGCTGAGAACTTAGTAATGTTAAGGGTCATTTCTGAAACATGGAGCGCTGTAGCGGCCTCATTTTTCAAGATCAACTCGGCTGTATTGGCTTCGGTGCCATACCAGTCTGCCATTACACTCGGGGTGTAAGCAGCTATTGACCATATTGTTGGATAAAAATTCGTCTTTTTCATAGCAATTGTATATCAAACTTATACAGGTACAAAGTTGCAGCGGTTTTCCCATCCTTACGTCCAACAGATTATCCATTTTATATGCTACATTAACACGAAATATACTTTTTAAGATTTTTTTAGGTTAAAATGACATAAATTTAACTTCCATATAGCATACCGTACTATATTTCTGAAGTATGAAGATCAACTACATTTTTTTATTGCTTGCATTGGTTGCTGAAATCATAGGAACCATAGGAGGTTTTGGCTCATCAGTGTTCTTTGTACCGCTGGGCAATTTTTACTTTGATTTTTATTCCGTGCTGGGTATGACGGCCATTTTTCACCTATCCAGTAACGTTAGTAAGATTTTCCTGTTCAAAAAAGGATTGGACAAGAAACTGCTGCTTTACATTGGTGTTCCTTCGGTGCTCTTCGTGATTGTGGGTGGGTTTCTATCTAAAATAGTAAACAGCAGTGCACTCGAAATTGTGTTGGGTGTATTTCTGGTTGCTTTTAGCCTATTGTTTCTCATTAAAAGTGAGATTATCATCCTTCCAAACAAAAAGAATTCTGTAATCGGAGGCGCATTATCAGGGTTTTCCGCTGGCCTTTTGGGCACAGGAGGTGCTATCCGTGGATTGACCATGGCTGCTTTCAATTTGGAAAAAAGTGCTTTTATTGCCACTTCCGCCTTTATTGATTTTATGATCGATTTCTCCCGAACCTTTGTGTACTACGGAAATGGCTACATCGGCAAACAAGAATTGACCTACCTGCCCTTTTTGTTCGTAATTGGTTTGGTGGGTACGTATTTGGGAAAAAGAATACTGCATTACATCCCACAAGAAAAGTTCCGTAAACTAAGTTTAATTTTTATCCTGCTTATAGGATTGGCCACCATCGCCGGTTTGGCGTTTAATTATTGGGACTCATTTTCTTCGTAATTCTCCCCTATTTTATCCAATACCCTTAAAAAGGTCTCAAACTCGGATGTATCCACATCCTTTATGGCCAGTTTTCGCAGTTGAAGTGCGCTGGGCAAGGTAATGTCCAGAATTTCCTTTCCTTTTGGGGTCAGTTCCAGTTTAAAACGCTTTTGGTCGCCTTCAAAACGGGTTTTGGAAATCCAACCTTTACGCTCCAAGCCACCAATAACCCTAGAGGTTGTGGCGCGGTTGCGAAAATTTTCATTCACAATATCACGTTGACTGGCATTTTCACCAAGTTGATGAATTTGATAGAGAATCACCCATTGCTCAATGGTCGTATCCACTCCAAGTTCATTAAAGGTGCGCAAATACGCCTTTTGGATTTTACGGAGCACCAAATCCAAGTGGAACCCCATCCCTTGTATTTCATCTATACGATTGAGCATCTTTTTTGAGAATAGCCACAAAAATAGGGATTCCGATTTAGTTGATCGGCCATGCCCCATCACAGCATCAATTTTAACTCAAATTTCAGTCAACAAAATCGTTTTCGTGTTTTAAAATCATTATTTTTGTTGTTGATGCAACAATATAAAGTTAGACAATAAAAACAACATAAAAGATCATGGAGACATCAACACTTCCAAAAGGAGCGAATACATCTGAAGATTTTATGCCCATCAACGGGACCGACTACATCGAATTGTATGTAGGCAATTCCAAACAAGCGGCACACTTTTACAAAACCGCCTTTGGTTTTCAATCATACGCACAGGCCGGATTGGAAACTGGACTAAAAGACCGAGAAAGTTATGTGGTGATTCAAGATAAAATTCGTTTGGTTCTTACCTCTCCCCTAAAAAGTGGAACAGAGATAGGAAAACACATCGACAAGCACGGTGATGGCGTAAAAGTTGTGGCCCTATGGGTGGACGATGCATCCCAAGCCTATAACAACGCCATGGAAAGAGGCGCTAAGTCCTACATGGAACCCAAAGTTGAAGAGGACAAGAATGGAAAAGTGGTACGTGCTGGAATTTACACCTATGGTGAGACCGTGCATATTTTTGTGGAACGCAAAGATTATAATGGTACATTTCTTCCAGGATACAAAAAATGGGAAACTCCAGATTACAACCCAGAACCTGCGGGTCTAAAATTTGTAGACCACATGGTTGGCAATGTAGGTTGGAACAAAATGAACCATTGGGTGAAGTTTTACGAAGATGTAATGGGGTTCAAAAACATCCTATCTTTTGATGACAATGACATTTCTACAGACTACACCGCTTTAATGAGCAAGGTAATGAGCAACGGAAACGGACGCATTAAATTCCCGATCAACGAACCTGCAGAGGGAAAGAAGAAATCCCAAGTGGAGGAATACTTGGATTTTTACGAAGACGAAGGCGTACAGCACATTGCCGTGGCCACTGACGACATTATCCAAACCGTTCGAGACTTAAAAAGCCGTGGTGTAGAATTTCTAAGGGTTCCTTCTACTTATTACGATGTCATTTCCGACCGTGTTGGTGAAATTGATGAGGACATCGCTCCATTAAAAGAATTGGGCATCTTGGTAGACCGTGACGATGAGGGGTACTTGCTACAAATCTTCACCAAGCCCGTGGAGCCCAGACCAACCATGTTCTTCGAAATTATCCAAAGAAAGGGCGCGCAATCGTTTGGAAAAGGTAACTTTAAAGCATTGTTCGAAGCCATAGAGCGTGAGCAAGAGCTTCGAGGCACATTGCATTAATCATAGTTAAGAGTGATGAGTTATGAGTTATTGGAATTTCAGACTCATAACTCATAACTTTAAACTCAAAACTGAGAAAAAATGCCTATTTATCATAAACTCGGGAAAATTCCGCAGAAACGGCATACCCAATTCGAAAAGCCCGATGGCGGCCTCTATTACGAGCAGCTTTTTGGGACTATCGGTTTTGATGGGATGTCCTCACTGTCCTACCATGTTCACCGACCCACTCAGGTCAAAGAAATTGGCAAGGCCTTGGACGTGAGCCCAAAAATTGCCGTGGAAAAGAACATCACCAGCCGAAAATTAATCGGTTTTGATGTAGCTCCTAAAAATGATTTCTTGGAAGGGCGCGAACCACTGTTGGTAAACAACGACGTTCACATAGGTTTGGCAGCACCGAGAAAATCAGTAACGGACTATTTTTATAAAAATGCCGATGCTGATGAAATGCTCTTTATTCATAAAGGGTCAGGAACCTTAAAAACTTTTTTGGGGAACATTCCTTTTGAATATGGGGATTACCTCATCATTCCACGAGGGATGATCTATCAAATAGAATTTGACACGGAGGACAACCGTATTTTGTATGCAGAGTCCTTCCATCCAATTTATACCCCAAAACGGTATCGTAACTGGTTTGGACAGCTTTTGGAGCACTCCCCTTTCTGCGAACGGGACTACAAACTGCCGCAGGACCTTCAAACTTTTGATGAAAAAGGAGAGTTTTTGATGAAAATCAAGAAACAGGGTATGTTGCACCAACTCGTATATGCCACGCATCCTTTTGATGTGGTCGGTTGGGACGGTTATAACTTCCCCTACGGATTTTCCATCCATAATTTTGAACCGATTACGGGACGTGTGCACCAACCGCCACCTGTGCATCAAACTTTTGAGACGGGTGCCTTTGTGGTGTGTTCGTTCTGCCCTAGATTGTACGATTATCACCCAAAATCCATACCCGCTCCATACAACCATTCCAATATAGATTCGGACGAAGTATTGTATTATGTAGATGGTGATTTTATGAGCAGAACAGGCATTGGCCCGGGTTATATTTCGTTGCATCCTGCAGGTATTCCGCACGGGCCGCACCCTGGAACTTATGAAGCCAGTATCGGCAAAAAAGAAACCGAGGAGTTGGCGGTGATGATAGATACCTTTAAACCCTTACAGGTGACCAAGAATGCCCTCAAAATTGATGATGGCAAGTATTATAAATCGTGGTTGGAGTAAATTTGAGATAATTGAATGTCATTTCGATATGAGCGAAACGATTGAGAAATCTTATTCCCAGATTTCTTACTTTGATTTCGACTGCGCTCAATCTGACAGTTCGAAATGACAAAAAGATAAGATTCCCGTTTTCACGGGAATGACATATAAAAAGTTACATGGTCATAGAAATACCCGAAAACTCAGATTTTTCGATTCACAATATTCCCTTTGGGATTTTTTCCACTAAAGACAGAAGCCCACGTGTAGGTGTGGCCGTTGGGGAGCATATTTTGGATTTGGCCGCTGTGGCAGAGTTGGACGTTTTTGACTTCAACACGGCATTACTGGAAAAGGACACCTTGAACGATTTTATTTCCCTTGGGAAAGAAATCACCACACGGGTTCGTAAAAAAATCCAATATTGGCTAAAAGATGACGATTCCGTTTTGGCTGGAAAACCAGAACTATTCGTGAAGCAGGGCGAGGCCCAAATGCACATGCCCGTTGCGGTGGGTGACTATACCGATTTTTATTCGAGTCTGGAACACGCCACCAATGTGGGGAAAATGTTTCGTGACCCCGAAAATGCCCTTTTGCCCAATTGGAAACATATTCCAGTTGGTTATCATGGCAGGGCAAGTTCTATTATTGTTAGTGGTCAACCCATTTATCGTCCAAAGGGTCAAACGTTTCCCAACGGTGCAGAAACTCCAATTTTTGGCCTTACGCAACGCTTGGATTTTGAACTGGAAATGGGTTTCATCTGCGGAAAAGAAACCCAATTGGGCGAATCCGTTTCCACAAAAAACGCGGAAAACTACATCTTTGGGCTGGTATTGTTCAACGATTGGTCGGCTCGTGATATTCAAAAATGGGAATATGTACCGCTTGGGCCGTTCTTGGCGAAGAATTTCGCCTCATCCATTTCGCCTTGGGTCGTTACTTTGGAGGCCTTGGAACCCTTCAGAATAAATGGACCCAAACAAGAACCCGAAGTATTACCTTATTTGCAATTTGAGGGTGCGAAGAATTACGATATCAATCTAGAAGTAAACATCACCCCAGAGCAAGGTGAAGAAACTACTATTTGCTTTAGCAACTTTAAATATATGTACTGGAATATGGGCCAACAATTGGCGCATCATACCGTAAACGGATGTAACATCAATATTGGTGACATGATGGCTTCGGGAACCATTTCGGGTAAGGAAGAAAACAGTTTTGGCTCCATGCTCGAATTGTCTTGGGGAGGCACAAAATCTATCAAACTAAAAAATGGCAGCGAACGCAAATTTATAGAAGATGGCGATACGGTGACTATGCGGGGTTACGCACAAAATGGCGATATTAGAGTCGGATTTGGCGAAGTAAGCACAAAAGTGTTGCCTGCTAAATAAAGTGGGTAGCTGAGCGGAGTCGAAGCTACCTGACTATTAAAATGTGACTTCGACTCCGCTCAGTCACCTAGACAAAAAACAAATAAGAGATTCCTGCGGAAATTTATGCTAAGCTAAGCCGAAGCGCAGGAATGACAAAAAATAAACTTAATGATAAAAACCATAGACCCAACCACAATACCTCAACCCGAACTGTACAGTATTTTATCGACCGCAGTGGCTCCCAGGCCGATTTGCTTTGCAAGTACAGTGGACGCAGCTGGCAATGTAAACCTGAGCCCGTTCAGTTTTTTTAATGTGTTCAGTTCCAATCCGCCAGTGATGGTATTTTCGCCTGCGAGGAGCGGCAGGGACAATTCGTTGAAACATACCCACCAAAATGTGGTGGAAGTGCCCGAAGTGGTCATCAATGTAGTGAACCACAAAATGGCGGAGCAAATGTCGCTCTCCAGTACTGCCTACGATAAAGGGGTGAACGAGTTTGTGAAAGCTGGTTTTACCGAAGTACCAAGCATAAAAGTAAAACCACCACGCGTGGGCGAAGCTCCCGTTTCGTTTGAATGTACCGTTTTGGAAGTGGTTGAATTGGCGCAAACCCCTGGTGCAGGAAATTTGATTATTGCGCAGGTTGATATGATCCATGTAAACGATGATTACTTTACCAATGGCGTGCTGGATACCGAAAAATTGGATTTGGTGGGCCGCATGGGGGGCAATTGGTATATACGAGCCATAAAAGAATCCTTGTTCGAGATTCCAAAACCTATCCGCACCCGAGGTATTGGTGTAGATGCATTGCCCAAGGGCATCCGCGAGAGCGATGTGCTCACAGGAAACAATTTGGGCCGCTTGGGAAATTTGGAAAGTGTTCCTTCTTCGGAAGAAATCAAAACCATTATAGCGAATGAAGGGGTACAAAATGCTTCCAAAACTGAACTGCACACCTTGGCCAAACAGCTATTGGAAGATGGTGATGCTGTAAAGGCAATGGCTTATTTATTGTTTGCGGAGGGTTTATGAAAAATCAACTACCTCGGGGCAAGCCCACGAGGTATTCAAACGAAAAAATTTAATTCATTTCGACGTAGAACGTCGGGGAATCAAACCCTCAATGAGGGATTCAACTAAAACATTTATTTCATATCCATATTTGCTAAATATAGACATGTTGTTTATTTTTGAATAATCAATAATAGGTTTGTCATGAATGTCAGTTTTACAAAAAAACAGGAAGAATATATTACCGAACAAGTTGCTACTGGGGAATATCAGAACAATAGTGAGGTTATCCGTGATGCATTACGCCTGCACAAAATATACAGGAGCAAGGTTATTGATGACCTAAGAAGGGAAATAGAAAAAGGATGGAACGGTCCCGATAGTCCAAGAACAATGGAGGATATTATCGAGTCAAAGAAAAACAGATGATAAGCGGCTACACCCTATCACAAGAAGCAGATGATGAAATTGAGGATATTTTTGAATATGGGGAACACAAATTCGGTACCTCTAAAGCCATTGAATATCTAATTGGCATGAACAATCACTTTGAAGCAATTGCCAAAAATCCCGATATAGGAAAAGAAAGAAAAGAAATCAAGGATGGACTATTCAGTTTCCCTTACGTTTCCCATATTATATTCTATCGTAAAATGGACGGTTATGTACGCATAATAAGGGTACTGTACGGTGGTAGGGATTTGATAAAATTCTTATTCTAAAATTCAATCAGAAAAATGAAAAAAAACATCGAATCCATCTTCAAACTCCATTTGGTACCAAAAGAGGTATATAAAGGGGGAAAAAACATTCCCCCGACGGATAAAAAAATATACAAGCTCTCCTCCAATGAAAATCCTTTGGGTGCATCGCCCAAGGCCGTTGCCGCGATGAAGGTCGCCATGGACAAAATTGATATTTACCCAGATCAAACGGACATCCGTTTACGCGAGGCCTTGGTCCAAGACTTTGATGGTCAGTTGAGCGCCGACCAGTTTTTGTGCGGCAATAGCGGTTCGGAAGTTATCGACATTATTCTCCGAGCTTTTATCAACGAAGGGGACGAGGTAATTTTCTCCAATCCTTGCTTTCTGCCCTACTCCGTTTTTTCTAGATGGTATGGTGCCAATCAGGTAGATGTGCCTCTACTATCACCCAACTACGAATTGGATGTGGAGGGTATCTTGAATGCCATCAACGAGAAGACCAAGGTGATATTCTTGACCAGTCCCAACAATCCAACGGGCACCTATATTCCCAAATCGGTGATGGACGATTTCATAACTCGTGTCCCCGCAACTATTGCGGTGGTGTTTGATGAAGTCTATCGCCATTTTGCGGACGCCGAAGATTATGTGACCGCATTGCCGTATGTACTGGAAGGCCACAATGTAGTAGGACTCAATAGTTTTTCCAAAACCTATGGTCTCGCAGGGCAACGTATTGGATATGGGTATACCACGGCAACTATTGCCAACTACGTGCGTCTAATCCATAAGCCCTTTCTACTTCCCTTGACCTCCATTGAAGCGGCCATTGGAGCATTAAATGATACCGGATTTATTGCAAAAACCGTAAAAACCGTACTGGACGGCAGAGCTTTTATTGCGAAGGCTTTTGATGAATTGGGCATTACATATTGGCCAAGCCAAGCGAACTTTTTTATTATTGACCCGCCATTACCTGAAATGGAATTCACGGACAAAATGATGGAAGAAGGGATTATGGTTCGTCCTGTTTCACAGTTTGGCGCACCTGGCAAGGTACGGATCACCATAGGTGATGCCGAAGCGAATGAAGCATTGGTGAAAGCACTCAGGAAAATAACTGCCAGCTAAGATGTCATTCCTGCAAAAGCAGGAATCTATCAACTAATGTGACTTGGATTCTGCATCGCGCTTCGACTACCCTCGGCATCCGTGAGGAATGAAAATTATGCCTTCCTAGACATCTCGACTGCTCCTTCGACTGCGCTCAGGATGACAGCTCGATGTGACATTTACAACACAAATCGGTAAGTAGCCTTCAATAAAAAGATGTTTTGCGGTTTTTGCCCAAAAATATTATCTCCCAAACCGGACAACAGGCCATTGGTGGGGTCACCGTTTCTGGAAACATCCTGCGACCATACCAAAAATATCTCAGAACCTGGTATGTATTCCCAACGGATTACCAAATTGGAACGAAACTGCACAAAGGAAAAATCGGGGTCATCAAAACTGAAATCGGTAACCCCATCCAAATCTTCATCAACGGCATAAGTTCCATCCATCAAACTGGTTTGATCGGTACTGTATTGCACAAACCTATTTTCAAAAGTTTTGGCTACGGGGTCCGTAACATGTTTAAAGTTGGAATAGCGGCCTCTCGAAATAAACGGTTGCCCCCAATATTGAATGGTGAGGTTGGGGTTGATGGTATAATTCAACCGAAACGACATACTTAGAGTTCGCTGGTTGATTTCTCCATTGAGATAACGGGGTAAGCCGTTGACGTCATCAAAATTATCAATGAACTGTAGCTTATCGTGATTGATCTCCAAGGATGGAAATGCCGAAATCCGCAACGCATTTATCGGTTGATATACAAAGCCACCTTCCAAATAATAACTCTTTATAGAATTGTCCAGTGCTTTTCTTCCGTTGTGAAAAAAGGAGAACCTTAATTTTTTCCGGTTATCGGTATTGATGCTGTTCCAAAAACTCATCCAAGGGGATTGTCTTAACCTCGGTCCTCCACGTAAAGCAAAATTGGAATACTCGATTGGCGCAAAATTGAACCCGACATTGGTTCTCCAGTTATTTTTCCAGTTTTGCCAACTGTTGGTGTTAAACTGTAAATAATTATGGTTCCCTTGAAAGTCCCATGCTGTCCAATGGTTATAATTGATACCGACGCGCCTAAAAGTACTGTCCGGTTTTAAGGTTTGGTAGCCTATCCAGGTATAATGCCGTACATCATCCGCCTGCCGTTGAAACCCAATATCGTTGAGTTCCAATTCCGGTGACCGCCACGTGGCCCCCGATTCAAATTTCCAATGCCCATTGCCCACCTTACCTATTTGTACATTACCTCCGGTACCCGTCAATGATGTTCGGGTGGTGTCTACGGCAACATGATCGGCACCTACCCTATTGAACAAATGTGTAATGGATTGTTGGGTATTTGTAATCGCTTCTTCGCTTCCTCGAACATGGCTCATGGTGATATTTCCCCCAAAATACCAATCTCGGTTGGCCCATTGGTGCTTAAAATCCAAACCTCCTGTGTAAGCGGCATCATGTAAAAAATTGAGCTGTCCAGGAACTTGTTCGCGGTTGGTGGCCGTAAATATGCCGCCGACATAAGAGTTTCTTTGGTTAAAATCCTTTTGTAATCTTCCTACAAAATAATTGGTAAGGGGTTCCACCATTTCCTTTCTGGTATTTCCTTCACCATTAATAATAGTGGCGGTTCGTTGTGCCGTAACACTTTCGAGCACGCCAATGGCCCATCCATCTTTGGTTTTGCCGCTAAATTTTGCCGCCCCAATAATTGGAGTGTTGTCCGGTTGGTCCACAAACTCATCGTCCGATGTATCGGGATACCCTTGCGGGCTTCTACCGATTCTACGGGAATAAAAAATATTATCGGAACCGAATGTATTCCCAGCTTCGGATTGCGATACCCTAAAATCGAAAATATTCTTGTTCTCCACAAAAAATGGGCGTCGCTCTTGGAAGAATATCTGAAACCCATCTAAGGCTATGGCCGATGGGTCGGCATCTACTTGTCCAAAATCAGGGTTGACCGTTAAATCCAAGGTAAGGTCGTTAGTAATGCCAATTTTGGCATCCAGACCTGCCGTGATATTACTTTCGCTTCCATCTCGAAACGGATTCCCTTCCTCTGCTTCGTAGGTTTCGGTCTTGGCCACTGTGTAGGGCTGAATCTCCAATTGTTTTTGAGGCTCAATATTTTTTAGACCGTGCAGTTCTCCAAACTCACTTACCCAACCAGGCTGATCCACAGGTTTTCGTTGCCAAACGGAACGCTCCTCGTTTCTAAAAAATCGCCTGGTCGACTGAAAACCCCAAACCTGCTCTTCGGCACTGCCAAATTTTAATTGACTCAATGGAATTCGTAGTTCGGCCGTCCAGCCCTCATCATCCACATGGGCTTTGGCGTACCAAATGGGGTTCCAGCTGGAGTCCCAATTGTTGCCATTGTTGGATATAAACTCATCGCCCTTTACTCCAGCAGCAGTAATGGTAAAAGAGAATGCGGTACGCTTATCAAAATAACTATCGATATTAAACTCCACCCAATCTCCATCAAAACCATCCCTACGAGACAATCTCCGTACAATTTTATCGGGTTCGGAATCATAACAACGTACACCTATATATAAATTCTTGCTATCATAAAGTATTTTAAATTTGGTTTGATGGGAAGGTGGCGTGTTCTCATCGGGTTGCCATTCTATATAATCCCCGCCCCATTCTACCATGTTCCAAGCTTCATCTTCTAAAATACCATTAATGGTCGGGGCAGCATATTCGTCTAAGGCCTTGGTGGTATATTTTTTTTTGAAGATTACTTCCGTGGAGTCTTGTGCTTGAAGATTATGAAAAAAGAATAGGTTAAAGAAAACTAAGACTACGTTTCTCACTTGATCGTTTTTTGGTTAGATTGACATGGTAAAGACTTGTGGAAAGGGGAAGAGTTACACCTATGGTTTTTTTTAGTCTTTTTTTAACATTTTACAGAGCTTGATCATGGCCTTTTTTGAAGCCAAGGAATGGAATTGAAAAAAGTAGAAAAATATTCCCGATCAACCATTTGTATTTCAATCTAATAATTGTACATTTGCAGCCCGTTATTCGGGATAGGTTATTAAATCAATAATATTCGAGAAGTGGATACATTAAGTTATAAAACTATTTCCGCCAATAAATCTACTGTTGACAAACAATGGTTATTGGTTGATGCTGAAGGACAGACCTTAGGAAGATTGGCGTCTAAAGTAGCCAAAATACTCAGAGGGAAATATAAGACCAACTTTACCCCCCATGTTGATTGTGGAGACAATGTAATTGTCATCAATGCTGAAAAAATCGACATGTCGGGCAACAAGTGGGATGAGAAGGAATATCTAAGGTATACTGGTTATCCAGGTGGACAACGTTCCGCTTCCGCTAGAGAAGTATTGGAAAAACATCCTGAGCGTATTATCGAAGGGTCTGTGAAAGGAATGCTTCCAAAAAACAAACTTGGAGCTGACTTGTTCAGAAACCTTAAAGTATATGCAGGTGCTGAGCACGGGCAAGAAGCGCAAAAACCAAAAGCTATAAACTTAAACGACTACAAATAATGGAAGTGGTTCATAAGATAGGTAGAAGAAAAACCGCAGTGGCCAGAGTATATGTTTCCGAAGGATCTGGAAACATCACAGTAAACAAAAGAGATCTTAACGATTACTTTACCACAGGTACATTGCAGTACAAGGTGAAACAACCTTTCACTTTAACCGAAACTGATGGCAATTACGACGTAAAAGTAAATGTTTTCGGTGGTGGCATCACCGGTCAGGCAGAAGCTGTTCGTTTGGCTTTGTCCAGAGCAATGTGCGAAATAGACGCAGAAAACAGAGGGATTCTTAAGCCAGAAGGCCTATTGACAAGAGACCCGAGAATGGTAGAAAGAAAGAAATTCGGTCAGAAGAAAGCCCGTAAGAAATTCCAATTCTCCAAACGTTAATATACTTTGGGTGTTTCGACACTCAATTATAGATAAGTTCATTGAAAACCCTGAAATTATGTACTATACTTTCAGGGTTAAATTTTTAACCAAGTTGTCGTTGTTCCAAAAAGGATTAACAATTCAACTTTTTGGAAACTAGTTTAGCATCTAAATGGGTTGGGCGAACAAAATTTTGTGACCACCAATGCATTGCTACTACAACGGAACGTAAACTAAGTACAAGAAATGGCAAGTAAAATTGAAGTAAAAGACTTACTGGAAGCAGGTGTTCATTTTGGCCACCTAACAAGGAAGTGGAATCCGAACATGGCTCCTTACATCTACATGGAGCGTAACGGAATCCACGTAATCAATCTCTACAAAACAGTTGCAAAACTTGAAGAGGCCAACGAAGCCCTTAAGAAAATTGCATCCTCGGGAAGAAAAATCCTATTTGTAGCCACAAAAAAACAAGCAAAGGACATTGTAGCGGACAAAGTATCCAAAGTGAACATGCCGTACATCACCGAAAGATGGCCCGGTGGTATGTTGACCAACTTTGTAACCATTCGTAAAGCTGTTAAGAAAATGGCAGCTATCGACCGCATGAAGAAAGACGGTACTTTCAACACCCTTTCCAAAAAAGAAAGATTGCAAGTTGACCGTTTGCGTGCCAAGTTGGACAAAAACTTAGGTTCTATTGCCGACATGACCCGTTTGCCAGGTGCGCTTTTTATTGTAGACACCATGCGTGAGCACATCGCAGTTAAAGAGGCCCAAAAATTGAACATTCCAATTTTTGCAATGGTAGATACCAACTCAGACCCTCGCGATGTTGATTACGCCATCCCATCCAACGACGATGCAGGTAAATCCATCGAAGCAATCATGGAATCCGTAACCCAAGCTGTGGCCGAAGGTTTGGAAGAGCGCAAGAGCGAGAAAAATAGCGGAAAAGACAAAGAAGAAGATTCTAAGAAAGAGAAGGAAAAAGCTGAGGCTACTCCAAAAAAGGAAGAAAAAGTCGTTGAGGAAAAACCAGCCAAAAAAGCTGAAGCCGAAGCTCCAAAAAAAGAAGCTAAAGAAGAGGCAAAACCGGACGACCTTACCAAAATTGAAGGTATTGGACCAAAAGCTGCCGAAGCTCTTGTAGCCAACGGAGTAAAAACTTACGCCGAACTTGCTGATGCCGATGCCGAAAAAGTTAAGGAAATCTTGACCGAGGCAAGCTCAACTTTAGCCCACTTGGACCCGACATCTTGGCCAAAACAAGCTAAAATGGCTGCCGATGGAAAATGGGACGAACTTAAAGAATGGCAAGACAACGTAAAAGGTGGCGTTGAATAAACCTGCTGATTTAACATTGTCCTAAACAAAAACACTTTTACAGTGTTTTACTTTACGTAAAATTTAAAAAAGAAAAGAAAATGGCAAAGATTACCGCCGCAGAAGTAAATAAATTAAGAAAGGCCACTGGAGCTGGAATGATGGATTGTAAAAAAGCTTTGGTCGAAGCCGAAGGTGATTTCGACCAAGCAATTGAGATCCTAAGAAAAAAAGGTCAAAAAGTTGCGGCAAAAAGAGCCGACAGAGAATCATCTGAAGGTGCAGCCATCGCAAAAGTAAATGGTGATAGCACACAAGGTGTTGTTATCTCCTTGAACTGCGAAACCGACTTTGTTGCCAAGAACGACACTTTTGTAAAACTTGCGAACGATTTGGCAGATTTGGCTTTAGGTTACGAGAGCAAAGACGATTTCCTAGCTGCTTCCTTTGATGGAATGACCGTTGCCGATAAATTGACAGAGCAAACCGGTGTTATCGGTGAAAAAATCGAGATTGGAAGTTTTGAAAGATTGAACGCTCCTTTCGTAGGTTCTTACATCCACGCGGGTAACAAAATCGCCACTTTGGTAGGTTTGTCCGCCAATGTTGATGGTGCTGCCGAAGCCGCAAAAGACGTAGCCATGCAAGCTGCCGCAATGAATCCTGTTGCCTTGGACGAAGAAGGCGTTGATCAATCCATCATCGATAAGGAAATCGAGATTGCAAAAGATCAATTGCGCGAAGAAGGCAAGCCAGAAGAAATGTTGGACAAAATCGCTCAAGGCAAATTACAGCGCTTCTTTAAAGACAACACTTTGGTGAACCAAGCTTTCATTAAAGATAGCAAACAAAGCGTTGCCCAATACGTTAAGTCGGTGGATTCCAGCTTGGAAGTTACCAGTTTTTCGAGAGTAGCATTGGGTTAATTCACCACAACAATAAATTCAAAAAACCGCTTCCCAACAGAAGCGGTTTTTTAATGTCCATATCAAACCAATAATTCTTCATTTCCCGTAAATAATTTTGATTATTTTTGTCCGGACTTCAAGAAACTCTCAATGCATTACAAAAGAATTTTATTAAAATTAAGTGGAGAAGCCTTAATGGGCGAACAACAATATGGCATTGATGCCAACCGGTTGGATGAATATGCCGAAGAAATAAAATCTGTAATCGATAAAGGTGTTGAAGTAGCCATCGTAATCGGTGGAGGAAACATTTTTAGAGGCCTCGCAGGAGCCAGCCAAGGCATGGACCGGGTACAAGGAGACCACATGGGCATGTTGGCCACGGTAATTAATGGTTTAGCGTTGCAAAGCGCCTTAGAGATAAAAGGAGTGCAGACAAGGCTGCAATCGGCCATCAAAATAAATGAGGTTGCCGAGCCCTTTATCCGAAGAAGGGCCATCCGCCATTTGGAAAAAGGAAGAGTGGTCATCTTTGGAGGCGGAACGGGAAATCCATATTTCACCACGGATTCCGCTGCGGTTTTGAGAGCCATCGAAATAAAGGCAGATGTAATTTTAAAAGGCACCCGTGTAGATGGCATTTACACATCCGATCCTGAAAAAGACAAAAACGCCACTAAATTCGATTCCATTTCCTTTAACGAAGTGCTTTCCAAAGGACTTAAAGTGATGGACACCACCGCGTTTACCTTAAGCCAAGAAAACGAATTGCCCATCGTGGTGTTCGACATGAACACCCGAGGTAATTTAATGAAAATAGTATCTGGAGAAAATATCGGAACCGTGGTCAATGTTTAAATTGGTATATACTTTGGTTTTAGTTTTATAAATTTGAAAGTTATGGACGAAGACGTAAAATTTATTCTTGATAGTACAAAAGAAAGTATGGAGGCAAGTATTGAACACTTGCAAAAAGCATTGACCAAAATTAGGGCCGGTAAAGCCAGTCCCATGATGCTTTCTACAGTAATGGTGGATTACTACGGTTCTCAAACCCCACTTTCCCAAGTATCCAACATCAATACCCCGGATGCAAGAACGCTCTCCGTTCAACCTTGGGAAAAAAACCTGTTGGGTGAGATTGAAACTGCCATTATGAACGCTAATTTGGGCTTCAACCCCATGAACAATGGCGAAATGGTAATCATTAACGTACCCCCATTAACAGAGGAAAGAAGAATACAGTTGACAAAACAGGCCAAGGCCGAAGCCGAAGACGCCAAAGTAAGTATCCGTAGTGCCAGGCAAGAAGCCAACAAGGAATTAAAAGCATTGGACATTTCCGAGGACCTTTTAAAAAACGCCGAAGTTGATGTGCAAGAACTCACCAACAAGTACAGCGATAGAGTTGATGCCATCTTGACCACAAAAGAGGCTGAAATAATGAAGGTGTAAAACTTGGATTTTGACCAGCCCCTTTCCTAGGAACACAACATATCATTTTCTACCTTTGCGCCCAACAAAACCCAGATGGTAGCAAAGCTCACTAAAGGATTTTGGCCAAAG
Organism: Allomuricauda ruestringensis DSM 13258; assembly: GCF_000224085.1. Taxonomy (NCBI): domain Bacteria; kingdom Pseudomonadati; phylum Bacteroidota; class Flavobacteriia; order Flavobacteriales; family Flavobacteriaceae; genus Flagellimonas; species Flagellimonas ruestringensis. The sequence goes on along the minus strand of NC_015945.1, from coordinate 1,984,339 downwards.
GTCGCAAGAATTATACTCCGCAATAGAATCCTGATTCTTTTGGCGGTTGTCGGCTTTACCGTTTTCTTGGCCATGCAATGGAAAAACATGCAGTTTTCCAACACCGAGGCCAATATTTTGCCCGATGACCATCCAGCTAGTATCCAGTACAATGCATTTACCAAAATATTTGGCGAAGAAGGCAACGCCATAGTTTTGGCCATTAGGGATTCTGCCCTGTTTACCCCAAAAAACTTTAATCGATGGAACACTTTGAGCAAACAGCTCGATGCTTTTCCGGAAGTTGACTATGTAATCTCTTTGGAGAATCTAAAGGAGCTCATCAAGGATAACGACACCCAAACGTTCTCCATGGAACCCCTTATATCGGCTCCACCCAAGACCAAATCCGAAATAGATTCACTGACAAACCACCTTTTCACAGAACTTCCTTTCTACGATAATTTGGTGTACAATCCCAAAAGTAGAACCATCCAAACCGTGATTTATTTGGATAAAGACATTATGAACACGGCGGTTCGAAACGAATTCATACTCAATGATCTTGCCGAGCTTGTAGAAGATTTTGAACAAGAAACCAATATGGACGTCCGTATTTCGGGAATGCCCTACATCCGCACCTGGAACACAAAATCCATTGTTGATGAAATCGGGCTTTTTATCGTAGGTGCCCTACTTGTTACCTCCATCATCTTTTTCTTTTTCTTTAGAAGTTTCAGGGCTACTTTCATCTCCATGTGCGTAGTAATCATTGGAGTAATGTGGGCCTTTGGAATACTTGGGCTTTTACAATACGAAATTACGATTCTTACCGCTTTGATTCCGCCATTAATCATTGTAATCGGTATTCCCAATTGTATTTTCTTGATCAATAAATATCAGCAAGAAGTAAAAAAACACGGAAACCAGGCCTTATCGCTACAACGAGTAATCTCCAAAATTGGCAATGCCACTTTAATGACAAACATTACCACGGCTTCAGGTTTTGCCACCTTTATTATTTTGGACAGTGACCTGCTCAAGGAATTTGGTATTGTGGCCTCTATCAATATCATTGGCATTTTTATTCTATCCCTATTGATCATACCCATCATTTACAGCTTTATGCCGCTTCCAAAGACCAAGCACCTAAAGCACCTGAACAAAAAATGGATGGACATTTTTGTGAACTGGATGGAAAACATGGTAAGAAACCACAGGATTGGCGTTTACATTACCACAGTTGCAGTTTTGGTATTGAGCATTATTGGAATTTATCAAATGCGAATCACTGGAAGTAGGATTGAAGACCTCCCAAAGAAAAGTCATTTTTACAAGGACATCCAGTTTTTTGAAGCTGAGTTTGACGGCATCATGCCCATGGAAATTGTGGTGGATACCAAACGTAAAAATGGGGTGGTTAAACCTGCCACGCTTAAGCGAATGGACCGATTGGGCGCTGTAATCGATGAAATTCCAGAACTATCGCGGCCCATCTCCATTGTTGATTTGGTAAAATACTCCAAACAGGCCTTTTACAACGGTATTCCAAAATACTATCAACTGCCCACCAGTCAAGAGAACACCTTTATAATGAATGCGGTGCAAAAATCGTCTACGGATGGAACAAACCTTTTGCAAAGTTTTGTGGACAGTACTGGCCAAACAGCCCGTTTAACGACCTACATGCGCGATGTAAAAATCGACCGTATGGAGGAAATTGAAAAAGACCTGCAAGAAGCTATCACAAAGCAATTTCCATCGGAGCGATACGATGTTTTTATGACAGGAAAAGCCCTCTTGTTCCTAAAAGGAACAAAGTACTTGGTCAAAAATCTGCTATTGTCCCTTGCATTGGCCATTGGATTGATCTCGCTTTTTATGGCCTATCTGTTCCGATCCTATAAAATGGTCATCATATCCTTGGTGCCCAACCTGTTGCCCCTGGTTATTACAGCCGGTGTCATGGGCTATTTGGGGGTGCCTATAAAGCCATCCACTATCCTAGTATTTAGTATTGCATTTGGCATATCGGTGGATGACACCATTCACTTTTTGGCCAAATACAGGCAAGAACTCACTGCCCACCGCTGGCACATCAAAAAATCGGTGTACGCCGCCTTGCGCGAGACGGGGGTGAGCATGTTCTACACATCCATAGTCTTGTTCTTTGGATTCTCCGTCTTTATTATCTCAAGTTTCGGGGGTACCAAAGCATTGGGGGGATTGGTTTCGGCCACCTTGTTGTTCGCCATGCTGTCCAACTTGATCTTGTTGCCATCACTTCTCCTCTCCTTGGAAAGAAGTATTGCCAACAAACAGGTGCTCAAAAAACCTCAAATTGACATTTTGCCCAAGGACGAGGACAACCCCAAGGACAAATAGTGTTTGAAACGGCCATAAATTAGGCTATTCCATTGCCATCGTTTTTTATCAAAAACCTATCTTTACCAACTAAATTACGATAGTTTTAGAATGATGTCTTATTCCATAAAAGAATTGCTAGAAAAGCAACCCGTAGGAGATTCCGTTGAAGTAAATGGATGGGTAAAAACATTTAGAAGTAACCGGTTTATTGCTTTGAACGATGGTTCCACCATACATAACCTCCAATGTGTTGTAGATTTTGAAAAATTGGACGAAGCATTACTGAAGCAAATTTCAACTGGTGCCGCCTTGAAAATCTCAGGGACTTTGGAAGAAAGCCAAGGTCGAGGGCAAAGTGTGGAAATCCAAGCTACGGATATCTTCGTGCACGGTACCGCAGACCCGGAGACCTATCCTATTCAACCCAAAAAGCACTCCTTGGAGTTTTTGAGGGAAAAGGCACACCTTAGGGTACGCACCAACACCTTTTCTGCGGTAATGCGCGTTAGGTCGGTGCTTTCCTTTGCCGTTCACAGCTACTTTCAGCAAAATGGTTTTTACTATATGCACGCACCCATTATTACAGGTTCCGATGCCGAAGGTGCCGGGGAAATGTTTCGTGTATCCACTTTGGATGCCAAGAACCCGCCTGTGGATGACAATGGCGAAGTGGATTACTCCGAGGACTTTTTCGGAAAAGAGACCAACTTAACGGTATCTGGGCAACTGGAAGCAGAGACCTACGCCATGGGGCTGGGCAAGGTGTACACTTTTGGACCTACTTTTAGAGCTGAGAATTCCAATACATCACGTCACTTGGCCGAGTTCTGGATGATCGAGCCCGAGATGGCCTTTTATGATCTGGATGCCAACATGGATTTGGCAGAAGATTTCATCAAATACATTATCCAATATGTGCTGGACCATTGCCAGGATGATCTGGAATTTTTGGAAAAACGTTTGTTGGATGAAGAAAAGACCAAACCTCAGAACGAGCGTTCTGAAATGGCTTTGATCAAAAAATTGAAATTCGTTGTAGAGAACAACTTCAAAAGGGTTTCCTATACCGAGGCCATTGATATTTTAAAGAACAGTAAGCCTAACAAAAAGAAAAAGTTCCAGTTCCCTATTGATGAATGGGGTGCCGACTTGCAAAGCGAGCACGAACGCTTCTTGGTAGAAAAACATTTCAAATGTCCCGTAATCCTTTTTGATTATCCAGCAAACATCAAGGCATTTTACATGCGCTTGAACGAGGATGGCAAAACCGTACGTGCCATGGACGTACTTTTTCCAGGTATCGGAGAAATTGTTGGAGGTTCCCAAAGGGAAGAACGTTTGGATGTACTGGAACAAAAAATAAAGGAACTGGATATTGATGCCAAAGAGCTTTGGTGGTATCTGGATTTGAGAAAATTTGGCACCGCGGTGCATAGTGGTTTTGGACTTGGTTTCGAGCGCATGGTGCAATTCGCCACTGGAATGGGCAATATCAGAGATGTAATCCCCTACCCCAGAACACCGCAAAATGCCGAGTTTTAATTTGAATTTATTATTTTAAAGAAGGTTCGATTGTAAATCATCAATCAATATGCTGAAACAACATCTACAGTTTAAGCTTTCACAAAAACTGTCTCCACAGCAGATTCAGCTCATGAAACTTATTCAATTGCCAACGCAGGCTTTTGAACAAAGGTTAAAACAAGAGCTGGAAGAAAATCCTGCATTGGAGAGCGGTAAGGAGGAAACCGATGCTCTGGATGATGTTTACGAGGACACCTATGATGATTCGGCGGACAATGAAAACATTGACACCGAAGAAATCAATATTGATGATTACCTGAGTGATGATGAAATTCCCGATTACCGCACCCAAGCGAATAATTATAGTGCTGACGATGAGGATAAAAGGGTTCCGTATGCCGCTGGAACATCATTCAACCAATACTTGATCAATCAGCTGAACACAGCTTACTTGGATGATCAGGAATGGGCCATTGCCGAATTCTTGGTGGGTAGCGTAGACGAAAGCGGTTACATACGAAGGCCGCTTCCAGATATTATGGACGACCTCGCCTTTACCCAGAACATTTATGTGGAAGAGGATAAAATCGAGAAAGTTCTCAAAATTGTCCAAGATTTAGATCCCCCGGGGGTGGCTGCCCGATCTTTAGATGAATGTTTGATCATTCAACTAAAACGCAAGGAAAAAAAACCTTCCGTTGAGCTGGCCATTAACATTTTGGAACGATCGTTCGATCACTTTACCAAAAAGCATTACTCCAAACTTATACAAAAACACCATGTTTCCGAAGAACAACTCAAGGAGGCTATTTCGGAAATAGAAAAACTCAATCCAAAACCGGGTGGTTCCTATTCTGGCAATACCCGTATGATCGAGCATATTGTTCCCGATTTCTCCATAAAAATAGTGGATGGTGAACTAGAACTTAGCTTGAACGGACGAAATGCCCCGGAACTTCATGTTTCCAAAGACTACAGCAATATGCTGGAGGGGTACAAAAATGCCAAGGAGAAATCCAAATCCCAGAAGGACACGGTCATGTTCATCAAGCAAAAGTTGGATGCTGCAAAATGGTTTATAGACGCCATAAGACAGCGTCAGCAAACCCTTTTCATCACCATGAACACCATTATGGAATATCAAAAGGAATATTTTATGACCGGGGACGAAAGAAAATTGCGCCCCATGATCCTAAAGGATATTGCCGATAAAATTGATATGGACGTTTCCACCGTGTCACGGGTCGCCAACAGCAAATATGTGGATACACCCTATGGCACCAAACTGATCAAGGATTTCTTTTCTGAATCCATGAAGAACGAACAAGGTGAAGATGTATCCACTAGGGAAATTAAAAAAATATTGGAGACCGTTATTCGTGATGAGGAGAAGAAAAAACCTTTGACCGATGCAAAGTTGGCGAAAATCTTAAAGGAAAGGGGCTATCCCATAGCCCGGCGGACCGTTGCCAAATATCGGGAGCAGCTCGGCATACCTGTAGCTCGATTAAGAAAAGAAATTTGATGCGCCACGTATACAACATTATCTCCTACCTCTTTCATCCGTTGTTTGTACCGATTGGAGGTACCATAGTGTATTTTTTGGTGGCTCCCTATAGCACTCTGCAAACCCAAAGCGGGAATATACTTCCCATTTTCATCCTTACGGTAATCATTCCCATTATCTTTTTCTTGATATTGAAAAACCTTGGAGTTATCAGTTCCATATTTCTGCCCACCATACAGGAACGCAAATACCCGCTTTATATAAGCTGTATCATCTTTTTAATGATATTGTACAAGGTAATACCCAATAATTACGTACACGAGCTCTTTTACTATTTTACAGGGCTTCTGACAGCGACCAGCGCAACCTTAATTCTGTTGTTCTTTAAATTTAAAACGAGTATGCACCTGTTGGGCATGGGAAGCATCTTAACTTTTATGGTGGCGTTGAGCATTCATTTTGAGACCAATATTACCATTGCCATAAGCTTGTTCACTCTTTTTACCGGGCTGGTGGCTACCTCAAGATTATACTTAAAGGCACACACTAAGAATGAACTGTTGATAGGTTTTATTCTGGGTTGTTGTTCCCAATTGATTATTCTAAAATACTGGCTATAGGATATAAAAAATCAATCCAATACGCAGCACCCTAAAGTCGATAGGGTTCCCATTAAGCGTAGAATCTTCTTTAAGCAATGGATTTAACGCATAGTAGGCATGAATGTTCCAGGTATTATAACCAAAGTTCAGCATAAGGCCATATTGGAGCTTTTCAATATCATTATTGGAAAATGAATCATTACCGTCATCTGTTACCAATTTTGACCTACCCGAGAACACATAACCCAATTTGGCACCAGCATATATCCGCCAAAACTTATATTCCTCTGCGGTCGATGTACGCCATCTTAGTTCCAATGGAAGTTCTATGGAATGGGTTTCGAACTTACTCCTATTAAAATTGGAGCCTTCCATTACTTGGTACACAATTGTATTGGATTCTTCTGATGAAACGAGGTTTGAATAATAGGAGTTCACGGCATATCCAAGTCCTAAACCAACACCAAAATTCCTTCTTAGGTTCAAGGGAATGTCCTTTATAAAGCCCGCTTGTAGATTATAGGATAGATTTTGTTGGCCTACTTCGTCCGGGGTATCCAACAGTACATTATAGCCAACTCCAATATAAAATTGATCTTCTAGATACCGACTATCGCGTACTACGGTGGTATCCATTACTGTTTGACCCAAAACAGATATCGAGAGCAATAAACAAACAGCGCTAACTATAAATTGAAGTACGGTGCGGATCATGGTAGCAATTTAAAACAAAAAACGCCCCAAATTAAAAATTTGGAGCGTTTCCCACTAAATCTAAGCTATTGCCTACTGTAAATTGTTAAAAGCATCCCCTTCGTAAGTGGTATAATTCACTTTAAGGGCATTTACTTCTCTCAATTGTCGCTTAATATCGGTGATAAGGCCCATATTGGCATCCTTATCAACTTTCAAAGCAGTAGTCAATACATTTTGAATCTCTTGCGGTTTCTTTGCTCGTTCTGCCAAAATATATGAACCTACTTCGTCCACATTGGCAAATTTATCATTCAATTGAATCTTTGGTTCTGTACCAAAAACTTTTTGATATTCTTGAGTAGGTGTTCCTACATAAATGTAAATAACACGATCCTTCTTTTCCAACTTCTTGATCTCGGAAGCATTGGGAAGGGTATTGGCAACCATTAACGAACTATCTTTCATTGTGGTCACGGTCATAAAGAAGAACAGTAGCATGAAAACGATATCTGGCAACGAAGCTGTTGACACCGCTGGCAAATCGCCATCCTTCTTTTTGGTAAACTTAGCCATATTAAATAGTTTTTAATCGGTTGATGTTTCTGCCTCTGAAAGCTTTTGTGGGAACATATCTTGGATACGTTTCACTTTGTCCTTCAAGTCATCTCTTACGCTGGACGGGGTCTCTGGATTCAGGTATTCTGCCTCCATCTTTGTAAAGTCCCTACCGTACAAACGTTGTGCTTCACGGTTACGCAAGTCGTTATAAGCACCTACCAATTCGTTTTGAACTGTAATGTATGTACTGTACTTGGTTTCCCTATCATTCTTTAACGAGATAATGGCTTTTGATGGGTTATCCGATGAAGAGGGATCTTTTTTACCTTTACAGTAGGTACAAGAACCGTCTGCTCCGTTCTCCAAAAAGGCGGTAGCAGCTTTTCTCAAATCCTTCATTTCCATCAAATTATCCTCAACCAAAAGTTGCCCATTTCTGTTGATGTTGACAGTAAAAATGTTTTTCTGCTTAATAACAACATCCTGCTCTGGCGGCTCAATAGGCGGCAACATACGATCCAAACCTGCATCTGTTTCAATGGTGGTGGTCACCAAGAAAAAGATAAGCAATAGGAAAGCGATATCCGCCATGGAGCCGGCATTTACTTCCGGTGCTCCTTTTCTTCTAGGCATAATTCAACTTTTTTTACTTAACAAACATTCTTTTCAAACCTGGTACTATCATTAGAATTACCGCAATCAGCGTAAGGATAAAAAATACATTCAATCCCATTCCAATGTTTTTCACAGTTCCTTCTGTGGTCTCCACACCTCTTTCGGACATAGTTTCTACCACAGCCATGTTATCTGAAGAAAGCCCGTAAGATATAGCCACTACTATGGCCAATCCACCAATGGCGAAAAGAGCTTTCTTTAAACTTCCTTTTGTGGTAAACAATTTTGCAAATCCGAAAACTACTGTAGTTACAACTGCAATAGCCAACAAGATGTACATAATAATGAACATAAAGTTCATTGCCCCACTATTTATGGCGCTTGGATCATCGGCGGACGGAAGGGAGAACCAAAGAACGGCGGCAACCAATCCGATGACGATGAGCAATATTTTTACTATTTTATTCATGATTCTCGATAGTTTTTAATTCGTAATTACTTCTTGTGGGCAGCCAACATGTCGATCAATGCGATTGAGCTGTCTTCCATGTCATTTACGATACTATCGATTTTAGCAATAATATAGTTGTAGAAAATCTGAAGGATAATCGCCGTGATCAAACCAAATACGGTTGTCAACAACGCCACCTGGATATCACCTGCAATCAAGGAAGCACTCAAGTTACCTACAGCTGCAATTTTCTGGAAGGCAGCAATCATACCGATTACCGTACCCATAAATCCAAGCATCGGAGCAATGGCGATAAACAAAGACAACCAAGAAACGTTTTTCTCCAACTGACCCATTTGTACACCTCCGTAGGCAACAACTGCTTTTTCAGCAGATTCCAGTCCTTCATCTGCTCTATCCAAACCTTGGTAATAGATAGAGGCAACAGGTCCTTTAGTGTTTCTACAAACTTCTTTGGCAGCTTCAACACCTCCAGAAGCCAAAGCATCTTCAACTTGTTGCTTCAACTTGGTAGAATTTGTGGTTGCCAAATTTAAATAGATGATTCTTTCAATGGCAACTGCCAATCCCAAGATCAAACAAAGAAGTACGATACCCATAAAGGCAGGACCTCCTTGGATAAATTGTTCTTTTAATACTTGGGTGAAACCTTTGCTGGCTTCAGCTTCTTCTTGCAACATTGCTGCAGATGCAGTTGTAGTTCCCATCACAAACATTCCGGCAGCAGCCAGAGTAAAGGATATTTTTTTCATTTTACTTAAACTTAAATTTAGTTAGTTAATAATGTTAAAGATATAAAAATTTTATAATAGAAAAACTAAAATACCTTGCAGAGAGGAAGGGATTCGAACCCTCGATACACTTTTGGTGTATACACACTTTCCAGGCGTGCGCCTTCGACCACTCGGCCACCTCTCTATTGTTTCATTTAGGGCGACCAATAAACAAAAAAATAATTAGTTATAGAAATTTGAAGCGTTAATTTTACACCATTTCACCACGGAGTGGTGTCTCAAAAATTGTCTTGAACAATTTGTCGGGAACCCCTGCCCCCAAAAGGTACATCGCCTTTGCTACAGCTGCTTCGGTCGTAATATCCTTGCCGTTAACCAGTTGCATCGCCTTAAGTTTTTCACTGGTCTCATAATGACCCATGGAAACGCTCCCACCAGAGCATTGTGTCACGTTAATAATGTGCAATCCATTTTCCACGGCTTTTTTTACGGCACCTAAAAACCATTTGTCCATCGGAGCGTTCCCTGCACCGTATGTTTCCAAAATAAGGGCCTTTAAATCGGGAATGTTCAAGACCGATTGGAGCACATTTTGGTTAAGCCCGGGAAACAATTTTAGAATCGCCACGTTATTGTCCAGTTTTTTATGCACTTGAAGCGACTTGTTTTTTGTCATCTTTTTGATCAAATAATTCTGATGCACCTTTAAATGCACCCCGGATTCCACCAAAGGTGGATGGTTGAGCGAGGCAAAAGCCTCAAAATGTTCCGCGTTTATCTTGGTGGTTCGGTTACCCCGGTAGAGTTTATATTCAAAATACAAACCTACCTCCTGCACCACGGGTTTTCCTTTTTTCTGGAGCGCAGCAATCTCGATGGAGGTAATCAGGTTCTCCTTGGCATCCGTTCGTAAATCCCCAATGGGCAATTGAGATCCCGTAAAAATGACCGGCTTTTCCAGATTCTCCAACATAAAACTGAGCGCCGAGGCTGAATAACTCATGGTATCGCTTCCGTGCAACACCACAAAACCATCATTATCCGCGTAATGCTCTTCGATGATGGAAGCGATCACCCCCCAATAATCGGGGTTCATATTGGAGGAATCAATGGGCTCTTCGAACGAAACTCCTTTGAGGTTACAGTCCAATTGTTTCAGCTCTGGGATATTTTTGACGAGTTCCTCAAAATTGAAGGCTTTGAGCGCACCTGTTTTGTAATCCTTAACCATCCCGATGGTTCCCCCGGTATAAATCAGCAATATGTTGGTCTTCTTTTTCATAGGTTAGATTCCGAATATTTCTTTGGAATTTTCGGTAGTGATAGCAGCAATTTCTTCCTCGGGTTTACCATATATGGATGAAAGTTTTCCCAACACCTTTGTTATATAGGAGCTCTCGTTCCGTTTTCCGCGATAGGGTGTTGGTGCCAAATAGGGCGCATCGGTTTCCAAAACAACATGTTTCAGGTCGATTTTATTCAAGAACTTATCAATTTTGCCATTTTTAAAGGTGGCCACTCCCCCAATACCCAACTTCATATTGTAGGACATAGCTTGATGGGCCTGTTCCAAAGTTCCCGTAAAACAATGAAAAATCCCGAAGAGGTCATCTCCTTTTTCTTGTTCCAAAATCTCAAAGATTTCATCGAACGATTCCCGACAATGGATCACAATGGGCAACTGGTGCTTTTTCGCCAGACGGATCTGGTACACAAAAGCCTCCTGCTGTTGCTTTAAAAAGGTCTGGTCCCAATACAGGTCGATTCCGATTTCGCCCACGGCATAGAATTTTTTTTTGGAGAGCCACTCCTCTACATGGGCCAGCTCGTCCTTATAATTTTCTTTGACATGGGTGGGGTGCAAGCCTGTCATTAAAAACACATTATCGGGATAATTGGATTCCAAATCCAGCATGGATTGGGTATACTCGGAATCGATGGCGGGAATAAAAAAGCGCTCCACCCCAGCATCAAGGGCACGTTGCATCATTTCGCTTCTATCCTTATCAAAGGCTTCACTATACAAATGGGTATGGGTATCGGTTATAATCATATCGCAAAAATAGGTTTATCTTAGACGTCCCAAAACTTTGTTTCTAAATATACACATAGATGCTTCGACGGAGCCAGTCTTGAGCGAAGTCGAAAGGCTCAGCATGACATCTCTCAATTAATAATATGGCATCACTCAAAAAATTCCTCAAAAACAAGGATTACATTACAATACCTTTGGTATTTACCGAAACTAACCACTTTGAACTCATTGCAAGCATCAATGGCGTTACAGGCAAGTTTATTTTGGATACTGGAGCGTCCAATACTTGTGTTGGGATGGACAAAATCGAATTTTTTGAAATGGCTTCCGAAGCTACGGACATTAAAGCGGCTGGGGCTGGCGCCACGGAAATGGAAACCTTAATCTCCAACAAAAACAAAATCCAGATCGGGGAGTGGAAAAAGAAAAAACAGAAAGTGGTCCTTTTTGACCTTACCCACGTGAACCAAGCTTTGATTGCACACAATGCATTGCCCGTAGATGGCATTATCGGTGCCGATGTGCTTAAAAAAGGTAAAGCGGTAATCGACTACAATAAAAAATGCCTCTACTTAAAAAAGTAAAGGCATTTGTTTTATTAACCTCTCGACCGCACTTCGACTTCGCTCAGTGACCTCGCTCGAGCTGACAACCTATTTATAATTCCAACGCTTTTTTCACATTATCGTCCATCAACAATTCTTCTGGACTTTCCAAGGCTTCCTTTACAGCTACCAAAAATCCTACGGATTCTTTACCATCAATAATTCTATGATCATAAGAAAGTGCAACGTACATTACAGGTGCGATGGCAATGGCGCCATCCCTAACAATGGCACGTTCCACAATGTTGTGCATACCTAAAATCCCACTTTGTGGTGGGTTGATGATCGGAGTGGACAACATAGATCCAAATACACCCCCGTTGGTTATGGTAAAGGTACCACCGGTCATTTCATCCACGGTAATCTCACCTTCTCTGGCACGAATGGCCAAACGTTTAACTTCGGATTCAATCCCCCTAAACGTAAGGTTCTCTGCATTACGGATTACGGGAACCATCAATCCTTTAGGCCCTGAAACCGCTATACTGATGTCGCAGAAATCATAAGTGATCATTTCCTTGCCATCAATCATGGAGTTCACAGAGGGGTACATTTCCAATGCTCTGATCACCGCCTTGGTGAAGAATGACATAAACCCAAGACTTACCCCATGCTTTTCTTTGAACTGTTCTTTGTATTCTTTACGTAACTCAAAGATTGCCGACATATCGACTTCGTTGAAGGTGGTCAGCATCGCGGTCTCGTTCTTTGCCGAAACCAATCGCTCGGCCACTTTTCTGCGCAACATGGACAGTTTGGAACGGCTTTCACCACGGTTACCACCAGTTGGGGTTCCCATGGATGGCTTAGCTTTTACAGCATCATCTTTGGTGATACGCCCATCTCTTCCGCTTCCAGAAACAGATGAGGGTTCGATTCCTTTTTCATCCAATATTTTCTTTGCTGCAGGAGATGGAGTCCCGGAAGCATAGGTTTCCTTTTTGGATTCTTCTTTCTTAGGCGCTTCTTTTTTGGGTTCTTCCTTTTTGGGTTCTTCTTTTTTATCGGAACCACCAGATGAACCTTCAGGCTTTTCCGCACTCGTATCGATGAGGCAAACCACCTCGCCAACGGCTACGGCGTCCCCCACTTCGGCCTTAAGGGTAATAATACCACTCGCCTCCGCAGGAAGCTCCAATGTTGCCTTGTCCGAGTCCACCTCGGCTATGGCTTGGTCTTTCTCCACATAATCTCCATCCTCAACCAACCAATCGGCAATTTCTACTTCTGTAATGGATTCCCCTGGTGAGGGAACTTTCATTTCTAAAACCATCTTTATTGTAGTTTATACTTGTATTATCTTATTTGCATATTATTTTTGCTCTTGTCAAAAACGTAGTCCAACACTTGGGCATGACGTCTTTTTGAGCGAACGGCACTACCTGCTGCAGGAGCACCATAGAACCTTCTGGAAGCCACCCGAAATTGTTTGGCTTCTTCCAAATGCATCAACATGTGGCTCCACGCTCCCATGTTCCTGGGTTCTTCCTGGGCCCAAACAATATCGTCTGCATTTTTATATTTTTTGATGATGCTTCGCATTTCTTTTGCAGGCAATGGGAACAGTTGTTCCACGCGTACCAAAGCTACATCATCTCTTTCAAGCTCTTCCCGTTTATCCAAAAGGTCATAGTAGAATTTGCCCGTACAGAACACCAATGTCTTTACTTTGGCGGCTTTGGCCTCGGCATCGTCAATCACCATCTGGAAACCTCCATTGGCCATCTCCTCCTTGGTGGAAACCACCTTGGGATGCCTCAACAAACTTTTCGGTGTAAATACCACCAATGGCTTACGGAACTTGGCTTTCATTTGTCTACGGAAGAGATGGAACAGGTTGGCCGGTGTGGTCACATCCGCCACGAACATATTGTCCTTAGCACACAATTGCAAGTACCTTTCCATACGTGCCGAAGAGTGTTCAGCACCCTGACCTTCGTACCCATGGGGCAACAAGAGCACCAATCCGTTCTGCAATTTCCATTTGTCCTCCGCTGATGAGAGATATTGATCTATTATAATCTGGGCTCCATTGCTGAAATCCCCGAACTGCGCTTCCCAGATGGTCAAAGTTTTTGGACTTGCCATGGCGTAGCCATAATCAAATCCCATTACGGCATATTCTGAAAGTAGTGAGTTGTAGATATGGAACTTTCCATTTTGGTTGTCCCCCATCTCGTTCAACAGCACCACCTCTTCCTCGTGCATCTCCGTTTTGATGACGGCATGCCTGTGCGAGAAAGTTCCCCGTTCCACATCTTGTCCCGTCATCCGAACATCGTAACCTTCCTCGACCAATGATCCGTAGGCCAAAAGTTCTCCCATGGCCCAATCGAGCTTGTTGTCCTCGAAATACATTTTATGGCGACCTTCCACCAATCGTTCCAATTTTCTTAGGAATTTTTTATCCTCTGGAAGTTTGGTGATGCTTTGGGCAACCTCATCTAACTTTTTAAGGTCGTAAGTAGTATCCATAGGTTTCAGCATCACCTCTTCGGTCACCTGCTCAAACCCTTCCCACTCATCTTTCATGAAAGGGGTTATCCTTGTCTTCTCGATTTTGCGGGAATCCAAAAGATCCTCCTCAAGATCGTTCTTATATTTTTCTTCGAGCTCTTTTACGTAATTCTCATCGATTACCCCTTCGGCAATCAACTTCTCTGCGTAAATATCCCTCGGGTTTTTATGCTTGGAAATGGATTTATACAACAAGGGCTGGGTAAACTTAGGTTCATCACCTTCATTGTGGCCATACTTTCTATAACCCAATAAATCCAAGAAAATGTCGCGCTTGTAGCGCATCCTGTATTCCAACGCAAAGGTCGTGGCATGCACCACAGCTTCGGCATCATCGGCATTAACGTGCAATACTGGGGAAAGGGTTACTTTCCCAACATCTGTACAATAGGTGGAGGATCTAGCATCCAAATAGTTGGTGGTAAACCCGATTTGGTTATTCACCACAATATGGATAGTACCGCCTGTGGTGTAGCCTTCCAAACGAGCCATTTGAATCACTTCGTACACGACTCCCTGTGCAGCAAAAGCAGCATCCCCATGGATTAAAATTGGCAGTACTTCGGAGATGTTATCACCATGGTCACGATCTTGCTTAGCCCTAGCTATACCTTCAACAATGGAGTTTACGGTTTCCAAGTGCGAAGGGTTCGGGGCAATGTTCATATTGACCATTTTCCCTGAATCCGTTTCACGTTTAGAGGTCCACCCCAAGTGATATTTTACATCACCATCAAAGATGGTTTCCTCATAATCCTTACCATCGAACTCACTAAAGATATCTTTTGGCGATTTCCCGAAAATATTGGTCAAAACATTCAAACGCCCTCGGTGGGCCATACCCACCACAAATTGCTTCACGCCTTGGTCCGCCGCTTTTTCAACAATCACATCCAAAGCGGGAATCAACGATTCGCCACCTTCCAATGAAAATCGTTTTTGCCCTACATATTTGGTATGTAAAAAGCTCTCAAAAGAAACGGCCTCGTTTAATTTCCTAAGGATGTTTTTCTTTTCTTCCGCGGTATAATTGGGGTGGTTGTCATTTTTGTTGAGCCAGTCCTGAATCCATTGGATACGTTCCGGGGTACGTATATACATGTACTCCACTCCTATCGCATCACAATAAATACTCTCGAGGTGTCGTATAATTTCCTTCAGGGGGGCTGGACCTATTCCAAGAATTTTTCCAGCATCAAAAACAGTGTCCAAGTCTCCTTCGGTCAGGCCAAAGTTGGCTATATCCAAAGTAGGTACATACTTTCTCCTTTCCCTTACAGGGTTTGTTTCGGTAAAGAGGTGTCCACGGGAACGATAACCATCAATAAGGCGAATTACCTGAAATTCCTTCTGAAGGGCTTCGGGCATTTCCACTTTCCTTCCATTGGAAAGTACCACCATTCCGCCTTTATCGGATTCAATCCCCAAATCTTCGAGGGAACCTTCCAAACCAAAATCAAATCCTTGAAAAAAAGCCCTCCAACTGGGCTCTACATTATCGGGATTCGTTAGATATTTTTCGTATTGCTCCGCAAAAAACGAAGTGTGCGCAGCATTTAAAAATGAATATTTGTCCATTCTTTATGTTTCTCCAAAACTTTATGGAAAATTTTGTCAAAAATACGGGTTTTAGCATTTATATGCTTGCATTCCCTTCAATTTCTTATTCAAATTTACAACTATATCACAGAATGAGCAGGAAAGCGATAAAAATGAAATTTTTAACTGAAATTAACAGGGGAAACTAAAAATAAATTAACTTGAGCGCCCAGTTAAACCAACCAAACATGTCCAAACTTAAAAATAGATATCTTTCCTTGGATGTTTTCAGGGGTCTGGATGTCGCCTTGATGATCATTGTTAACTCACCAGGTAATGGCTCCACCACTTTTTCGCCATTATTGCACGCCGATTGGAACGGCTTTACATTGACCGACCTTGTTTTTCCCACTTTTTTATTTGTGGTGGGAAATTCCATGAGTTTTAGCATGAAAAAGTATGAAAGCATGGGCAAGCCTGCTTTTTTTAAGAAGGTTCTGAAGCGAACTGCCATCATTTTTCTATTGGGCTTTTTAATGTACTGGTACCCATTTTTTGATGACGGACAGTTAAAACCATTTTCGGAAACCAGAGTTTTTGGGGTTTTGCAACGTATTGCGTTGTGCTATATGTTCGCATCCATAATCCTTCACTTTGTAAAGACCAAAACGGCCATTTGGCTTAGTGCCCTGTTTTTAGTGGGCTACCACCTCATTTTAATTGGTTTTGGAGACCTCACCTTAACTGGAAATGCCGTTCTTAAACTGGATGAGTGGCTTATTGGCGCCAACCATATGTACCATGGCGAAGGCATTGCTTTTGACCCCGAGGGATTGTTGAGCACCCTTCCCGCCATTGTAAATGTGATCATCGGCTACTTAGCGGGTCGATTTATCCAGAACAACGGCCAAAATTTTGAAACTGTCGCCAAATTGATGATGTTCGGGTTTGCCCTGGTCTTCGCAGGTCTGGCCTGGGACCTTGTTTTGCCCATCAATAAAAAACTTTGGACAAGCTCCTTTGTACTGCTCACCTGTGGCATCGACCTTTTTGCCATTGCGATACTTATTTATATCCTTGATATGAAAAAGGCGAAAAGCTGGAGCTACTTTTTTGAGGTTTTCGGTAAAAACACCTTGTTTATTTACCTATTATCGGAACTTTTCATCATAACCCTTTTTGCTATCGATGTTAACGGGGAATCGCTTTACAGATGGATTGCCGACACCATTTTTATATCGTGGTCTGGCGGGTATATGGGTTCTTTATTGTTTGCACTTTGGGTTGTGCTCACTTGTTGGTTCGTGGGCTACATTATGGACAAGAAAGGAGTTTATGTAAAGGTCTGACCAAAGGTCAGCTGCTATATTTGGCTTTGTACCAAACTTTTTGCCACTCCCTTTTCAATAGTAAAAAAGATACCTCCGCCGAAATATCAACGACATCCGACGGAGTTATTTTTTTGACTTCGCTCTCTGCAATATCCACCACATATAATAGGTTGAGATAGTTTTGGAACTTTTCCACGATCAAGTAATAAACCTTTTCGTGGATGGTACTTTTAAGTTGCTCGGGGGTAATGTCCAAGGGAATATTGATGGGCACATTGGCCAATTCAAAATCCTTTATTAGCTGTTGCAATAGTTTTTGATAGAGTTGTTCTTTCTGGACTGCTTCCAGCAACTCCAAACTGTTTTTAAAGTTAGATAGCATTCTCCTATTTACGTGAAAATTTGAGTTTGGGATTATTGCGCCTTAACTTCTTACGATTTTCTCCCACTCCCAAGCGGATTTCATGGCATCATCCAAAGAGGATTTAGCCTTCCACCCCAAAACTTGATTCGCCTTTTGAGTATCGGCATAGGCTTGGATTACGTCTCCTGGTCTTCTACCAACTATTTTATAGTTCAACTTTTCTCCAGAAACGCGTTCAAAACTATGGATCACTTCCAAAACGGAACTTCCTTTTCCCGTACCCAAGTTGAACACCTCGTAATTGGTTTCGTTCTTTTCTTCCAAAAGACGTTGCAATGCTGCTACATGCGCCTTCGCCAAGTCAACTACATGGATATAATCCCTAATGCAAGTCCCATCTTCGGTAGGGTAATCATCTCCAAAGACCGAAAGTTGCTCCCGCAACCCCACACCTGTTTGAGTGATGAAGGGAACCAAATTTTGGGGCACTCCAATGGGAAGTTCCCCTATTTTCCCGGATGGGTGCGCGCCTATCGGATTAAAATAACGTAAAGCAATGGCTTTCAAATCTGGGTTTACCTTGCAGGTATCTCGAATTATCTCTTCGCCTACTTGCTTGGTATTGCCATAAGGAGATTCTGCTGGTTTTACTGGAGCAGCCTCGGTAATGGGCATTTGATCTGCCTGGCCATAAACGGTGCAAGAACTGCTGAAGATAAAGTTTGCCCCCCCTTTTTTCTTCAACTCTTGAAGGATGTATACCAACACACCCAAGTTGTTCTCGTAATACAAAAGTGGTTCCTCCACACTTTCCCCGACCGCTTTGGAAGCCGCAAAATGGATTACCCCTGTGATATCGTCGTGTTTTTTAAAGAAAGTTTGGACTTTTGGTTTATCCCGAAGGTCAAATTCTTCAAAAATGGGTCTTTTGCCCGTAATGGCTTCAATTCCGTCTAAAACATCAACGGACGAGTTGGATAGGTTGTCCACCACCACTACCTCAAAACCTTCATTCTGCAATTCAACAACGGTATGGCTTCCAATAAAACCCAAACCGCCTGTTACAAGTATTTTCATTTTTTATTTGTTTACAAAGTCGATGACCAACTTGGTTATAAAATCAATTTGTTCATCATCCAACTCCGTGTGCATGGGAAGCGAAATAACCTCTTCCACCAATTGATTGGTCACAGGAAAATCTTCTTCATTGTAACGGTCATTCGCATAGGCTTTCTGCTTATGCAATGGAACTGGATAATATACACCACAAGGAACGTCATTGTCGTTTAAATGTTGTGCCAAACCGTCCCGCTTACCATTTGTAATCCGCAAAGTATACTGATGGAACACATGGCAATCACAAACACTTTTATCCGTTTCACAGCCGCAAGATATTTTTGGCGCTACAATATGCTCCTGCCCTTTAAATGCCTTGGAATATTTTGATGCTGCCTCCCATCGTTTCTGGTTGTAAAAGTCCAATTTGGGCAGCTTTGCCCTTAAAACAGCGGCTTGAATGGAGTCCAACCTGGAGTTTACTCCCACCACATCATGATAATATCTTTTGTACATACCATGGTTCACGATACCGCGAATGGTATGGGCCAAATCGTCATCATTGGTAAAAATGGCACCACCATCGCCATAACAGCCCAAGTTTTTGGACGGGAAAAAGGAAGTTGCGCCAATATGACCAATGGTACCGGCCTTCTGTTTTTTGCCATCCCTGGAAACATAGGACCCCCCAATGGCCTGTGCATTATCTTCAATCACATACAGATTGTGTTTTTTGGCCAAGGCCATAATCTCATCCATATTGGCGCACTGCCCAAATAAATGTACGGGCACAATGGCCTTTGTGTTTGGTGTAATGGCCTTTTCTATGGCTTTTACATCAATATTGAAAGTGTCGGGTTCCACATCCACCAAAACTGGGGTCAATTGTAAAAGACCTATCACCTCAACCGTTGCGGCAAAAGTAAAATCGGCCGTAATTACCTCATCTCCCGGTTTCAATCCAAGCCCCATCATGCAAATTTGAAGAGCATCGGTTCCATTGGCGCATGGGATAACATGCTTTATATCCAGATATTCCTCTAATTCATTTTGAAAAGCGTGTACGTGGGGACCATTTATGAATGCTGAAGAATCCAAGATTTCTGCAATGGCTTCGTTGACCTCGGTTTTTATACCTTCATATTGACCTTTTAGGTCAACCATCTGTATTTTTTTCATCCAAATAAATTAATAGATCAAAATTAAGAAATTAAGATGCTATAATGGTCTCTGACCGAAAGAATGTATTTTAGCGAAAAATGATGTCCTTGCGTTTTCTTTACAACATACTGATCAACATAGCTTGGCTTGGCCTTAAAGTAATTGCACTTTTTAACGCGAAGATTAAATTGTTCGTTCAAGGTCGGCAGAAAGCCTTTCCCTTATTGAAGGAACAGCTCCCACTGAACAGTAAAACCGTTTGGATGCATGTGGCTTCCTTGGGCGAATTTGAACAAGGGCTGCCTATTTTAGAAAGATTACGTTCCAAATATCCCGAGCACAAACTGGTCCTAAGCTTTTTTTCTCCTTCTGGTTATGAGGTGAAAAAGAATTCATCGGTTGCCGATCTGGTGGTGTATTTACCCATGGACAGCAATTACAAGGCAAAGCGATTTTTAAACCTTGTGAATCCAGAGTTGGCCATTTTTGTAAAGTACGAGGTTTGGCCCAATTATCTTTATCACCTTAAAAAAAGGGGCATTCCCACTATTTTGGTATCGGCTATTTTTTCCAGTAGGCAGATTTATTTTAAGCCTTATGGTGGATTTATGCGAAAGAGCCTCGGGAAATTCGACCATTATTTCGTTCAAGATGAAAACTCCAAAAAGCTGTTGGAATCCATCAGATTTACAAATATCAGTATTAGTGGGGATACTCGTTTGGACCGAGTTTCAAAAATTTTGGAACGCAACAATCAATTGGAATTCATGGACCGTTTCAAAAACAACCAACTGTGCATGGTAGCGGGCAGTACATGGCTCGAAGATGAAGAGATACTCATCAACTACATCAATAACAGCAAAGAAAAGGTGAAATTTGTAATCGCCCCTCATGAAATAAAACCTGCCCATATTGAGAAAATCACCTCGGCCCTTCAAAAAAGAACGGTACTTTATTCCACGATAGGCAATCAAAATTTAAAGGAGTTCGATGTACTTGTGGTGGACACCATTGGCTTGTTGACCAAAATATACAGTTATGCCAATATCGCCTACGTAGGGGGTGGTTTTGCCACGGGACTGCACAACACCATGGAACCTGCGGTTTTTGGAATCCCCATTATTATTGGACCACAATTTGAAGGATTCAAGGAAGCAGAGGACCTCGTTAATGAAGGTGGCATCCTACCCATTTCGAGTAAAGATAGTTTTGACAATTTGGTGGACGACCTTTTGAACAACCCTATTTCCATTAAAAATATAGGAGCAATCAACTCCAATTACATCAATTCTAACAGAGGTGCTGCCGATTTGATTATGAAACACATTTCCAAGATTATGTAAATTTTGGTTAGCTTTAGCAAAATTCACCTTTTATATGGACAAGCGTATTTTCAGAATTTCATTGACGGCGGCCCTAGCGGGCTTTTTATTTGGGTTTGATACCGTTGTTATTTCCGGTGCAAATCAGCCCATAAAAGAAATATGGGACACCAACTGGTTTTTGGGCGATTCCATTTTCACTTTCCACGGTATCTTCATAATGTCCATGGCACTTTGGGGAACCGTTCTGGGTTCACTTTTTGGAGGTATTCCAACCGACCGTTTGGGAAGAAAAAAGACCTTGTTCTGGATAGGTGTACTCTATTTTGCATCGGCGATGGGTTCGGCCTTTGCTCCCGAACCCTATAGTTTTTCACTCTTTAGGTTTATTGGGGGTATTGGCGTAGGTGCCTCATCGGTGGCCGCACCGGTTTATATCTCTGAGATTTCCACTGCCCAAACACGTGGTAGGTTAACGGCCATGTACCAGTTCAATATTGTTTTTGGAATTTTGATCGCCTTTATATCCAATTATTTTATCGGGATCATTTTTGATGAAAGCATTGCTTGGCGATGGATGTTGGGTATTGAAGGGCTTCCCGCTTTGATCTACACCTTTATGGTGTTCAAGATACCGAACAGCCCACGATGGTTGTTGTTGAAGGACCGAGCAGACGCTGTGGTCATTGAATCCATTACTTTATTGGGCATTGCAAAAGACAAGGCCTCCATCCATCTGGAGCAAATTAAAGTTGCCTTAGTGGAAACCACGGAAAAACAAAAGGAAAGTTTGTTCTCTGGAAAGTACAACAAACCGCTGGCCCTAGCTTTTTTGATTGCTTTTTTCAATCAACTTTCGGGAATCAATTTTGTGCTGTACTACGCCCCTGAAATCTTGGAACGGGCAGGTCTCGCTTCGGGTGAATCGCTCTTTAGTTCCATATCCATCGGTATCATTAACTTGATATTCACCTTTGTAGGCATTTCCCTGATCGATAAATTGGGACGAAAGCAATTAATGTACATCGGTTCCATCGGCTATATTGTGAGTTTGGCCATGGTGGGCTGGTGTTTCTATTCAGGCGCCAGTTCCGTGCTGTTGCTCACTTTTATTTTGATTTTTATTGCCTCCCATGCCGTGGGGCAAGGTGCCGTGATCTGGGTGTTTATTTCGGAAATTTTCCCGAACAAGGTCCGGTCTTACGGGCAATCGTGGGGTACTGGAACGCACTGGGTATTCGCTGCTTTGATTACCTTGCTCACCCCTACTTTTTTAGATGCTGAAATAGGAATTTTTAAAGATAACCCATGGCCTATCTTTATCTTTTTTGCGGTTATGATGGTACTCCAATTATTATGGGTGATTTTTATGATGCCAGAGACCAAGGGAATCTCTTTGGAGGAGTTGGGAAAACTGCTCAGTCGAAAGAAACAAAAGTCCAATTGATTGGTTTACAGCATACGGCAAAAAACAATCCTTTAATCGAATAGTGAGCCATCCAATAAAGGAAATACGCAAATAATTCCTTAAATTGATGGAAATTACACTATTATGGCAGATGAAATTAGCTTTGGAAACAGACTTATAGTCGGTTTTTTACGAATCATGGTCTTTGTATTGATCGTAATATTGATTGCAATACCCGTTTTGATTGCGTTGGACTTTTTGGGAATTTTGGAGGCAATAGGACTATCCTCTTAAAAAATCACGTCTTCTTCTCCCATTGATTTGGTTACCAACTTAACGTAGGAACCTATGGCCTTATCGACATTCGTTGGCTCCGTAACGTCCACTTCGCCCCTCCAAACAAGCTCTATCTCCTTTCCAACACATATACAGTATAGGGAGGTTTCTGCATGGTATATGTTAAAAGTATCGTAGTATTCGGGATCGTAGTAAATTTCTTGATGTTCCAAATAATCCGTACTGAACCTCATAAGCATTTTATCCACTTCGTTAATGTGTTCCCTAAATGTTCTTCGGTTTTCTGTGCCTACGACCTTGGTAAACAAAATAGCATCGAACCCTTTGTCCAGCAACTGTTGTTCCACTTCCTCCAATTCCTGTTCAGATCTTTGGGAAGAGGTGAATTCCACATCAAAAAGATCAATACTGCGCATAGCATCCACTCCTTGATCTTTTAAAGCATCGGCAAACCTGGATTCAAACTCCATTCGGGCGCTATCGTCCTGCACCATGCCCACTACCAGCACTTGATATGCATCAAATAGCACTATATCGGGATTTTTCCAAGTACTCACCAATCTAGTTGAAGAGCATCCCATAAGGAGCAGTAAACTGATGCCGATTAATTTAAGTTTCATCACAGTGTTTTTTAAAAGATCTGTACGCTACAAAGATCTTAATTTCTATTAACGGGTATCGAACGTAGCTTGCCTTTTTTCAAGCTGTCTTCTCAAATCCTCAACGGTTTGGGACATGGATTTTTCAAAATCGTCGGTATCGGATTTGGCAAATATTCTCGGTCCCGGAGCACTCAGCTCAATTTCACAGATCTTGCCTTCTCCAGTTTTATCATTTTCAGTTTTAAACAATACATTGGCCTTGATCAACCAACTGTATTTTTGTTCCAAACTTTCCAGTTTTTTTATTAATAATTGGGTCAACGACTCACTGGTCTTCATCTTTTGATATTGAACGTGTACTTCCATGATTACTGTTTTGATTGTATTCAAATCTATGACTACTATAGATAAAATTTAATGATAATTGTCAGTTAAAAACCGGTTCTTATCCCAAGAAAAACGGCTGACCTGTGCTTTGCAGTACAGAGAACCAGAACTCGCCTTCCAAATCAATTTTCTTTCTCTTTTTAGTGACTTCGTCAACAGGCAAATACACATAACGATTGTTTATCCTACTGGCAACAAACTTGGTCTTTCCGGCCATTGCTCCGTGTACGGCATGATAAGCCAATCCACTGCAATAAACACTATCGCTGGAGTTGGCCGGGGCACACCGCACAATATAGCTAGGGTCGATGTACTTAATGGTCACTGGCCTTTTTTCTTTAAAGTATTCTATAATTTTTTCCTTTAGGAAAACACCAATATCCTCGTGCTGTACATTGCCCGATGCATCCTTTACCATCTTTCTGTCTTTAAAAAGTTGTTGTCCCGCACCTTCTGCCACCACAATAACGGCATGTTTTTTTTCTTGTAGACGCTTTTCCAAAACTTTTAAGAAGCCTTCTTCACCCTCAAGGGAAAAATCCATTTCGGGAATCAGTACAAAATTAACGACGGGCATGGCCAAAGCGGCCGAAGCAGCAATAAAACCACTATCCCTACCCATTAATTTAATAATGGAGATACCATTATAAGCTCCTGTTGCTTCATTATGGGCATCGCGTAAAATGGGACTTGCTACGTCAAAAGCGGTCTGAAAGCCAAAGGATTCGTCAATAAGATCAATATCGTTGTCTATGGTCTTTGGAATTCCCACTACACTGATTTTCCCATTTCTTTTGGCAATTTCCTCACCAATGGCATTTACCCCCTTCAAAGTTCCATCTCCACCAATGGCAAATAACATATCCACACGGTTATTTTCAAGGGTGTCCACCATTACAGACACATCTTGCTCGCCTCTGGACGAACCTAAAAAAGTACCCCCAAATTGATGGATGTCCTTTACCTTGTCCGGTGTCAATTCTACGAAATCATGTCCTTTTTCAGGATTTAGGCCTTCATAACCATAGGGGATCCCAATAATTTTTTTGATCCCATAAAAATAGTGCAGGGCCATTACCAATCCACGAATCACATTGTTGATTCCTGGGCAAAGACCGCCACAGGTGACTATTGCCGCAGTAGTGTTTTTGGCATCAAAAAAGATGTTTTGTCTTGGACCTGCTTTTTCCATACAAATAGGTGCCTCCCCATCATTTAAACATTGATTGTAATATTGTATGGAGGGGTCGAACACCAACCTATCCGACTCACTTACAAAGCTGAATATGTGGTCTCCCTTAACGGTACTAAGCTGAAGCGGCGACGTATACTGAGACGCCCCCAAGCTTTCTATGGAAAATCTATTTTTATCGTTCACTTTTATTGAATCTTAAAGATGTTCGGACAAACTGTGGTGCGAATCTATCGGCAGCGACAGCATCTTCAAAGGTAAAGATTTAATCCAAGGCCAATACCGGTATCTCGGAGTGCAGGGTCAGCAATTTTGTCAATCTCCCTTCCGAAGGTATACTTTTTTCGTTATGGTTCCGGGGCAATATGGTTAACAGATCAATGCTTTTTTCGTTGATGTAGTCCAAAATACCTTGTTCCACATCTTCATTTTTAGTGAAGGTGTGGTCGGCATAAAAGTGCTCCAAATAGTATTCCAACAAATTTTCATTGGATTCTTTGATGGCTTCTTCATCATAAACGGAATCCTTATAAATGGTAAGCACATGGATACGGGCATCAAATGCTCTGGCAATGTCCAATAGTGTTCCCAAGACGTTCTTGTCATCAATTTTTTCGCCCCCCATTACCAAGGCAATGTTTTTAGGTTCTTTAATGGCGGTTCCATAAGGAATTGATATTACCGGGCAATTGGCCTCCAACACCAATTTCGATGTGTTGGTAATGGCTTCATCCGTAATTTTATCGCCCATAGTGCCCATCATGATCAAATCTGCATTGCTCTTTTCTTGGGCGGAAAGAATAGTGCTGATTACTTCACCCGTATCGGTAGTGAATTCAGGGTCCACTTTCAATTTTACATTGAAAGAATCCAATAATTTGGAAAAATCTCTTTTTAATTTTTCACTATCGGATTCACTAATGGGCATAACGCCTACATAAAGGCCCAAGATATTTATAGCTCTCTCTGTACCCACAAAATTGACCACATACTCCAAGGCATTTACTGATGCCTCGGAAAAATCAAACGGAATTAATATTTTATTTAAACTGCTCATACCTATTTTATTTATTGATTTCAATTCTTGTATCCAAAAGTAGAACCGCTCCATGATCTAAAACATGACAGAAGTCAGGGTTTTCAACTTTTCCATGATATTAGCAAAAAATCAGCGGTCATAAAAGTCAAGGAGGTTATTTTATTGCCTTCATAATAGTTATATTTAAAAGCCGTAAAATAATGTGACTTTAAATATGGATTTAGTAATCGGAATAGATATTGGAGGAACCAAAACCAAAATTGGATTGGTTGATGAAACTGGTAAATGCCACGAAAAAACTTTTTTTAGAACCAAGGAATTCCCAAACTTGGATGCTTATCTTGATAAAATAAAATCTACTTCCGATGAGCTTTTGGCACAGTTTGGAGAGCATGCCAATGTAATAGGTTGCGGTATCGGCGCCCCTAATGCTTCCAGTAAAAATGGAACCATAGAAAATGCCAGTAATTTAGTGTGGAAAGGCAGTGTTCCTTTGGTTAAACTCCTTAAGCAAAGAATGGACATGCCCATTCGCATAATGAACGACGCCAGTGCTGCCGCATTGGGCGAAATGCTCTTTGGAGGTGCTAAAAACATGACCGATTTTATTGTAATTACACTAGGTACAGGTTTTGGCGCCGGAATAGTGGCCAATGGTCAACTTATAGATGGATATGACGGATTCGCAGGCGAATTGGGCCATGTGGACATGACCATGGGAGATGGCAGGTTGACCGGACTTGGCGTAAAAGGAGGGTTGGAGGCTTATGTATCCGCTACCGGATTAAAGCGAACTGTTATGTATATGCAGAGCAAATATATGGTGGATAGCAGGTTTAGAAACATCGCCTATAACGACCTCCATGGGGAGGACATTACCCAAGCCGCGGAAGAAGGGGACGAAATTGCTCTTAAAGCTTTTGACTATACAGCCCGAATTATGGCACAGGCATTGGCCAACTTTACGGCATTTACCCAACCTGAAGCATTTATTTTAATGGGTGGGCTCACCAATAGCGGCAAGTGGATCATGACCCCTTTGGAAAAATACTTTAACGGGTTCCTTTTAGATGTGTACAAGGGAAAGGTAAAGCTCCTACACTCCAGCATGGAGGGAAAAACAGCGGCTATTTGCGGCGCCGCTGCACTCATCTGGGAAAACCAAAAGAAGAAAATTGCTTAAAGAACATAGCTTTTATTGAAAAGGTGAATCTATGACAAGTATCATACTACGAAGAATGATTTATCCTCTAACACCCAGTAGAGATATCAGTAATTCAAAAAACAAAGCTGTTTCGACCATAGTTTATCCTGAGCGTAGCCGAAGGGCTCAACCTGATTATTATCATATTTTCTGATTTTGAAGAGCGCTACCTTTAACATAGTTAAATAGTAGCAGTCATGAAACCAAAAAAGAACTCAAACGCAGAAATTGGACGCAACAGCAGTCTATATTTCATGATAGGACTTACTTCGGTGTTGTTCATGACATGGCAATCCTTTGAAGTAAAGTTCTATGAAGAGGAATCCAAAGTTTCGGAAGTTGTGCAGGTAACCGACGAACTTAAGGAAGATGTACCCATTACCGAAATAATCAGAACCGCACCGCCCCCGCCCCCGCCATCTGCACCTGATGTAATTGAGATTGTGGAGGATGTGGAAGATGTGAAAGAAACCGTAATTGAAAGTACCGAAAGCAGTCAAGAAACCTACATCGAGGATGTTGTTGTAAAAATCGAAGATGTTGAAGTGGAGGAAGTGGAGGAAGAAATTGTAGTTCCCTTTGCAGTAATTGAATATGTTCCTGTGTTCCCTGGATGCGAGCATCTACAAACTCAAGCAGAACGCAAAGATTGCTTTAACCAAAAGGTGCAGGAGCATATCAAAGCCAATTTCAATTATCCACCATCTGCTTTGGAAATGGGGATAACAGGTAGGGTCCACGTACAGTTTGTAATCGATTCAAACGGTCAGGTGACCGGTATACAAAAAAGAGGTCCGGATAAGCTATTGGAAAAAGAGGCCGAACGTATTATTGCATCTTTGCCCAAAGTAAAACCAGGCGAACAACGTGGAAAAAAAGTAAGTGTAAAGTATAGCATACCTATAAATTTTGTAATGCAAAACTGAAAACCGAAACATAGCCCGAAGATAGAGGTCCAAGTCAATTTCTTGGGCCTTTTTATTTTTTGAACCAAGCCGCTCCCTTATATTCCTCAGATTTTGAAGCACTCTCCCTATTTTTGGCCACTAAATGGTTTTTATCCAATTTTCTTGCCCTGTAACCCAACAAGTGAAAAAATGATTTGGTGAAAAAACGGGCCACCCTCTGGTCAACCATCAGGGTATCTTTCATATCCGTTTCCCATTCCACACCGGGCAATTTCACTAAAATATGGTCTACTTTGAACCTTCTTAATTTTTTGGACAGCCACAACCAAATTTTAGGTATGGGCCTAATAAAATAAAAGCCTTCATTCCCTTGTTTTTGGTATAGAGGCATAAAAATCTGCCGTTTTTTGGTCGTTTTTAACACCACACCATCAACAAGTGCCAAACTTTCATCCTTTGGCACTATTTGAAAATTGACAAAGCCCGGAAACATTTTAAAAGTGGTTTGCGGACCAATATCATACTGATGGTATATTTCGTAAAACTTATGCGATACCGTTCCAGATGCTGCTATTTTATTCCTTAATCGCCCTTTCTCCCGTTCCGAAAAATCAACGGACCGGGTCAATGCCAAGGAATAGCGAATAAACTCAATACTATTTTGTATGGCTTCACCATCATTGTGCTGCCCACTTTCAAAACCAAGGGAAACATAGCCCAGTTCATTGATATAGCTCAATAAAGCCCCTTTAAGATACTCCTCTATCCCCAAGATAATGGGCAATGGATAATTGGATGCATACGTACGGTTCAGCAAACTATCGTTGAGCACCATAAAAGGCGAGGTATGGCTCGATGTGGTATGAAGGTCCAAAAAATAAAAGGGAGGATTACTGTTTTTTAGGATGTCCTGAATCAACCGATAAAGCTGGTTCAGTTCTTTCTCCTCGTTATGATGAATTTCTTTATTTCCAACAATACGTTCTATCCTTTCCGGAAACCAAATCCTGTTCAGGTCCTCATCTTGAAAACGCTGTCTACTTTTCAGGGCGCCCAAATTTCCAGAAATGGCATAGACTTCCCCGCTTATGCCGATTTTTTTTGCTCTGATTTCATTAAAAACAGTTTTTAGAGCAAAAACACCGGCTGTTTCGTTCCCGTGAATACCCCCAAAAAAAACTACGGTCGGACCTCCCTTCTTACCTTTAACATGATCAATGATTCTATCAACCCTAACTGTTTCATCCCATGCTATATTGTGAACTAAAGTCATAGCTACAAATCTACTTTACTGATGATTCCCACAATATGGGTATCCACACAAATCGGCAAACATCCTATTTGGTGATCGTGCATCATTTTTCTTGCGGTTTCTATTTCAGTTCTGGGCTGTACGGTAATTACGTCCTTGACCATGATATCAGACACCTTGGCTTCTTTCTTGTCCAGTTTTTCGAACTTTTCGATATGGCTCCAGGTAAGCAGCCCCACCAATTTCCCTTTTCCGTTTTCTACAGGAATATGGTGGATATTGTTCCATTGCATAATGGCTATGG
Organism: Allomuricauda ruestringensis DSM 13258; assembly: GCF_000224085.1. Lineage (NCBI taxonomy): Bacteria > Pseudomonadati > Bacteroidota > Flavobacteriia > Flavobacteriales > Flavobacteriaceae > Flagellimonas > Flagellimonas ruestringensis. The sequence continues at coordinate 1,954,762 of NC_015945.1, read as the reverse complement.
CCAAATTGGCATAATCATCTTCGTACAGCTTCATGAGCTTTGTGGACATGATCTGTCTTACCCATTGAAACGACTCCTTGGTCTTGGCCATTCCCCTTATTGGTTTCCATTGATGAACGGGAGTTTGGGTCTCTTGGTTATTGTACATGGATTTGGTCAATTGCACAATGGCACTGTCCAGCTTCATCTGTTTTTTAAGTTCCCTAAAATTTTTGATCTGCCACTCGGCCCCTGTACCGTTTTTCGTTCTTGCTTCAATTATGCCCAAGAGCTTATTAATATCCTTTTCATCAATATCGAATTTTCGCAATCCATTGTAAGCTATGGGCAACAATACTTTTTTGACAATTTCTTTTACCGTCATAGTCTTGTCCAACCATGAAAACACCGTGTGCCTTCCACTCATGGCGGCTCTAAAAAAGTTGAGCTTGGCTACTCTAAAGTCCATAACGTTAGGCATATCGTCATACTTTTCCGGTCTTCCGGCCATAAGCCCTACCCAAAAAGCAAAATTGGCCATTTCATCGATTACCGTTGGGCCAGAGGGAATGTACCGGTTTTCAATTCGTAAATGCGGCTTTCCATTGCCCACTCCGTAGCATGGGCGATTCCATCGGTACACTGTACTATTGAACAGGCTCAGTGCTTCCAATTTTGGGATTTCTCCATGCCGCAACACATCCAACGAACCTTTTGTAATGGGTTTTGTAAGTAAAATTCGGTGCGAGGAAATGTCTTGTTTAAAAATCTCGGCCACAGAATCCTTTTGCCAGTGCTCCCCAAAGCCTACCCTGGCCACTTGTTCCTTTACCGCTTTTGTCCAAACCCTGGTATCCAAACTTTGTTGGAATAGGGCTATTCTGGTCTCTCTCCAAAGTTCTTTTCCCAAAAGCAAAGGAGAATTGCAGCACACTCCCAAAACAGGACCGGAAATGGCCTGTGCCCAATTGTAACTTTTGATAAAGTCATCGGGGGATATCTGCAAATGGAGTTGAAAACTGGTAGTACAGGCTTCAAAAAGTACCGAGTCATGATGCAGTGAAAGTTCATCTGCCCCTTTGATCCTGAGCGAAAAATCATTCCCTCTCCAAGCCCTTAAAACTTCATTTATCCGATAATACCGGGGTATTGGGGTCATAAAATCCATACCAAGCTCTTCCTTGCTTATAGTAGGGAGGATACCGGTCAAAATAATCTTGACACCATGTTCATCAGCAGTTCTCTTCACCTTGTCCAACAATTTTCGTAGCTGTTGCTCCATATTGGCGAAGCAATCCTTCTCCAACTTATACGGGTCGAGATTGGCCTCAATATTATAAGTTGCAAATTCGGTGGTAAAGTGGTCGTCGTTAACATCTTCGATAATTTCCATAGCTTTGGGGGATGGCCTAAAATCGCCATTTACCAGGCACATTTCCTGTTCGGCTCCAATCCTAACGATATCATTTTCGATCATACCTTCTGCAATCATTTGCTCCAAGGTTTGGACGTCATCAATAAGATGTTGGACAAACGCTTTCCGTTCCGCTTCACTAAACGTGCTTTTTCTGATATGTTCTCCCATTGAGCTTAAGTTAATTGTAAGTCAAAGTCCTTTAAAGATACTTTGCTCGGATAACGAAAAATATGATACTCATCAGGCATTAAAAATCATTTTTTGCCATTCTACACACCAATCCTGACAATTATCATGTTCTATGCAACCTGCCTAAGGTAATTTTGAATTTTAATGTAATGATATATACAACGATGTGTGGATTAGTTCAAAAATACAATGTTCCCGGACCCCGATATACCAGTTACCCAACCGTACCCTATTGGGATCTGGACAGTTTTTCTGGAAAAAAATGGAATTCTAGTGTACTAAAAGCATATCGGGAAAGCCAAAAGGAAGGAATCAGTTTATACATACACCTCCCCTTTTGTGAAAATCTGTGCACCTTTTGCGGATGCCATAAACGCATTACCAAAAGACACGAGGTTGAACTACCCTACATAAAGGCAGTTTTAAAGGAATGGGAACTGTATTGCGACTTGTTGGGTTCCAAACCTCTGATAAAGGAACTCCATTTGGGTGGTGGCACCCCTACCTTTTTTTCTCCGGAAAATTTAAAAATGCTCATCGAAGGCATTGTGCGCCTGGGAAACAAGGCGGACGAAGTTGAATTTAGTTTTGAGGGCCATCCCAACAACACCACAAAAGAACATTTACAAGCGCTTTACGATGTAGGGTTTAGAAGGGTTTCCTTTGGTGTACAGGATTATAACCTCACCGTTCAGCGTGCCATAAACCGGATACAGCCCTTTGAGAACGTGAAAAATGTTACCGAATGGGCCAGAGAAATTGGATATACCTCGGTTGGACACGACATCATCTATGGATTGCCATTTCAAGATTGTGCCAATGTGGAGAATACCATGATAAAAACCAATGCTATAAAACCCGATAGAATCGCTTTTTATAGTTATGCTCACGTGCCTTGGATAAAAGGCAACGGACAACGTGGCTATAAAAATGAAGACCTTCCATCGTCCGTGGAGAAAAAAGCACAGTACGAAATGGGCAAAAAAATGCTCACGGGGTTCGGTTACAAGGATGTTGGCATGGATCATTTTGCCCTACCCACCGATAGTTTGTACAAAGCACTGGGAAATGGCACCCTGCACCGAAACTTTATGGGTTACACCGCATCAAAAACCAAACTTATGATCGGTTTGGGAGCATCGAGCATTAGCGATAGCTGGTATGGATTTGCCCAAAATGTAAAGAATGTGGAAGAATATCAGAATTTGGTTTCGCACGGAGTTATCCCTATTTTTAGAGGGCACATCCTAAATACGGAAGATGAAATCTTGAGAAAGCATATTCTTAATATAATGTGCCAATTCGAAACTACTTGGAACACCGAGGAAAAAGAAGTGGTGGATTTTGGAAATATCTTGGGCAACTTATCCGAATTGGAAGCAGATGGACTTGTAGAAATAAACGACACCAAAATTAAGGTAACCGACAAAGGAAGGCCTTTTGTAAGAAACATTAGCATGGCATTTGACCTTAAACTGCACCGACAAAAACCAAATACCCGAATATTTTCCATGACCGTTTAACCTAAAAAAACAATAAAATGAACAGTATAATCGTACCGGTTGATTTTTCAAACCAATCCGAAAAAGCCCTTAAAGTTGCTGCTTCCTTAGCAAAAGAACACAAGGCAGAACTATATGTATTGCACATGCTGGAACTTTCTCCCGCCATTATGGGGGAATCTGGTTATATTTCCCAAGAACAGGTGGTACACCTTATAAAATTAGGAGAGCAAAGGTTCACCGACTTTTTGGACAAACCTTATTTAAAAGACCTAAAGGTAGTTCCCATTATAAAGCACTACAAAGTGTTCAGTGAGGTGGCCGAAGTGGCGGAAAAACACAATGCCGATCTTATTGTTATGGGATCCAATGGTGCAGATGGCCTGCAGGAGATTTTTATTGGTTCCAACACCGAAAGAGTTGTAAGAACCTCCGATGTTCCTGTTTTGGTAATCAAGGGTAATGAGGTCAATGGCTTTAATCCAAAGCATTTTGTTTTTGCCTGTGATTTTGAGGAAGAGAGTGTTCCTGCCCTAAAAAAAGCCAAAGAAATGGCCAGCCTTTTAAAGGCCAAGTTGCACCTTGTATATATAAACACTCCAGGGGACGAGTTTTTGAGCACCAATGATGCTTCTGAAAAAATCTCCAAATTCCTGAACGAGGCCAAAATAAACATTGGAGTGGAGATATTTAACGACTATACTGTCGAAAAAGGTGTTATCAATTACAGCGACAAAATATCCGCTGACCTAATCGGTATTCCAACACACGGCAGAAAGGGTCTATCCCACTTCTTTATGGGAAGTATTGGTGAAGATATTGTCAATCATTCCGAAGCTCCTGTAATAACCTTTAAAATTTGATCGGATTGCATTTTTGATTGGTTTCATGCGATTCAAAAAAAGGGGACAATTTTAAAATTGCCCCCTTTTTTATTGCTTTTAAACCTGTAAATCTTTAGCCGTGGAATCTTGCATAAGCAGCTTTTTCCAATTCCTCCCTATGGTCTGGATGCGCTATGGAAATTAACGCTTTGGCTCTCTGTTGCAGATTTTTCCCAAAAAGATTCACCACACCATATTCCGTGGCCACGTAGTGCATGTGGGCACGTGTGGTGGTCACCCCTGCTCCCTGTTTTAAAAAGGGTGTTATTTTGGAAACACCTTTTTTGGTAGTGGCCGACATGGCAATAATGGGCTTTCCTCCTTTAGAAAGCGATGCCCCACGCATAAAATCCATTTGACCACCTACTCCAGAGAATTGGTACCCGCCAATAGTATCCGCGCAAACTTGACCCGTAAGGTCAATTTCTATGGCACTGTTGATAGCGGTTGCTTTTGGGTTTCTTCGGATTCTGGCCGTATCGTTGGTATACCCCGAGTCTCTAAAATCACATATCGGGTTATCGTCTATAAAATCATAAAGCTTACGGGAACCTACAGCAAAACAAGCCACAATTTTACCTCGTTTAACCGTTTTTTCTTTTCCGTTGATAACACCACTTTCCAACAAGGGCAATACTCCATCAGAAAACATTTCGGTATGAATACCCAAGTTTTTATGGTTTTCCAAGTTGGACAGCACTGCGTTGGGTATGTTCCCAATTCCCATTTGCAAGGTAGCGCCATCCTCAATCAAGGATGCTACATGTCTGCCTATTTGATGTTCTACTTCCGATATTTCGGTCGGATTATGTTCGTGAATGGCCCTATCGATCTCTATGGCATAAGATATCTCGTCCACATGGACAATTCCAGTACCGTGGGTTCTGGGTACCTGTGGATTTATCTGTGCCACGATTTTTTTTGCCGTTCGAATCGCTGGCAATGCCACATCCACCGAAACTCCCAAGGAACAATATCCATGCTTGTCCGGTGGGGATACTTGTACAAAGGCCACATCCAAGGGCAAATATTCATCGGCAAACAGCCAAGGTATTTCACTCAAAAAAACCGGAATATAGTCGCCCATATAGGTGTTTACGAAGGTCCGTACGTTGCCCCCCACAAAACAGGCATTCAAGGTAAAAGCATCACAATAGGGTTTTCTGGTATACTTTGCATCCCCTTCGGTGTGGATGGAAATGATCTCTACATCCTTCAATTCATCGTGACGCTCACAGAGTGCATCGATCAACTCATTTGGGGTCATGGCCGCTCCTTGGAAAAAGACCCGGTCGCCTGATTTTACAATTCCTACCGCTTCTTCCGCTGATGTTATTTTCATTTTGGATTATATTTTTAGGGTTGATGGCATTCAATGGTCGCCGATACTGAATCTGCAGGTGCGGCCTTTGGGGAAACATAGGGTATTCCCAATCCCAGCCCACGTACAATAAACAATATACCGATGATGACCACAAATACCGGTATCAATTTCTGTATTTTGGATTTAATGGTTGTACTGAACATTCCTTTTGAATATACCACCAATGACATTAGTGGCACAGTTCCCAGACCAAAAATCATCATATAAAAACCGCCTTCCAAAGGACTGCCCATGGCAATAGCCCCCAAAAGCGCCATATACACCAGACCACAGGGCAAAAAGCCGTTCAAAAAGCCAATGGTCAAAAAGGTATCGGGCGTCTTCTTTTTGAGTTCTGCCCCCAGTTTGGATTTCACCTTCCCAATAATGGAATATATGGGTGATAATAGTTTATGTCCGTTCAGGTATTTTCCTGGGATGAGTACCAGTACAATCATAAGCACCCCTATTCCAATGGATAGCTTTTGCTGAATGCCAAACAGTGACAATCCCTTGCCCAAAAGTCCAAACAACAAACCAATCACTCCGTATGCCAATAGTCTCCCAAAGTGGTAGATGGATAGTTGTGCAGTCTTTTTTACACCATTGTTTTGGTCCAAAGGCAGCATAAAGGCAATTGGCCCACACATACCCAAGCAGTGCAGGCTTCCCAAAAGTCCCAGAACCAATGCAGATGTCAACATGATCAGTACACCAATTTTTCTTTATGTAAAAAGGAATTACCTTGGTATTCCCAGTTTATGGAAATGTCCCAGCGACCGTCTACCAAGCGATTGTCAGGTATGAGCAAATGTGTATTGGACAAACTTATAGGAAAGTTTGTGTCCAAGTGCTTGTTAGACGGTCTGTATAGGGACACTGTTCCACTTATTTTTTTGGAGTCGAAACGCTCTGGAAAATAAACCACCAAACCTTCATCTGTTTTTTCAACCTTTAGGTTGGCATTCATTTCCGTAGCCTTTTTTGATGCATCTATCTCCTGCTGATAGGACAATTCTTTTTTATAATATTCCTCTGTCACCAAATCGTGGTTGGCACTATCATCCGTGCTCATCCTGAAGACGAAGTATAGAATGAAGGTGATAAAACCTATAAATGCCAATACGATTCCTGTTCCCCAATTAATTTTCATCTTATTATCTTTTAATTATAACTCCTCGGTGCCAAAAACTGGGTCACTGTAGTTTCTATGAGCTTATCGCCACTATACACCCCTATCCTCAACTTATCCTTATCTCCGTTCAGTGCAGAAGCGTTTATTTCTATGAACAATGTCCCTTCTGCCATTTCTTCCGCAGAAACGGTAAATTTATCTTGGGAAACCATCTTGATCTCCCCATTGTGCGACATCAGTTCAAAAGAAACATTTTCGATATCCTTTGTGGTTTTGTTCACTAATTTATAGGTGTACACATTACTGATGATATTGTTTTCCTTGCGCTCGTACAACTGGCCCGGCAAGCGTAGCACGTTGGCCTCGACCTCGTTTCTCATGAACAGCATTCCAATAAGGACGCCCGTTAGCACAACAAGTACTGCCGTATAGCCTTTCATACGTGGCGTGAACTTGAACTTGTTTTTATTGGTGATCTCGTCCTCACTGGCGTACCTGATCAACCCTTTGGGTTTATTGATACTTTCCATAATGTGATCGCACTCATCAATACAAGCGGTACAGTTTACACATTCCAATTGGGTTCCGTTACGGATATCTATCCCCGTGGGGCAAACATTCACGCATTGGAGGCAATCAATACAATCACCATGTCCTAGTGCTTCCCGATCTTCATTTTTTCTGAACTTTTTACGTCCGTTTTCACCTTCACCACGTTTGTGATCATAGGCCACAACTATGGATTTATTGTCCAAAAGCACACCTTGTAACCTTCCATAAGGGCAAGCAATGATGCATACCTGTTCCCTGAACCACGCAAAGATGAAATAAAACACCCCTGTGAAAATCAGCAACGGGACCATGGTACCTAAATGTGCCATGGGACCATCGGTAATATATGATAGGAGCTGATCACTTCCAATCAAGTACGCCAAGAACACATTGGCAATAAAAAAGGAGATGATGAAGAAAATAATCCACTTCAACACTCTTTTCCTGATTTTTTTGCCGGTCCAAGGTGCTTTGGCCAAACGCATCTGGGCTCCGCGATCTCCATCTATCCAATATTCAATACGACGGAATACCATTTCCAAAAAAATGGTCTGCGGGCACATCCACCCACAGAAAATACGTCCGTAGGCCACTGTAAATAGTGCTATAAAAACAACCCCTATAATCATGGACACCACAATCAAGTGAAAATCCTGGGGCCAAAACGGAAGTCCGAATATATTGAAACGCCTGTCCAACACATTGAACAGCAAAAATTGGTGCCCATTGATCTTAACAAAAGGGGCTGCAATCAAGAAAATAAGTAGAAAGTAACTAACGTACTTTCGGTAATTGTAATACCGTCCACTGGGTTTCTTGGAGAAAATCCAATTTCTTTTCCCTTCTTCTGTAATTGTGCCTATGGAATCCCTAAAATTCTCTTCCATCACATTTGTGGTTTGTGGATAAATGTTTTGATACCATCGCTCCCAAGGGGAGTTTCGATGCAACTTATCCAGAACCTGAACCCGGCCCCAATTCTTGGGGCACAGCTTTTCGTATCAGGTTCGGTTTGCTTAATTTTCATCAGGAGCATCTGGATCTACCCAAATATCCCCTTCAGGTTCCTTTGGATTGGCAGGTGTGGTTCCACCCAAAGTAATTATGTAACTGGCCACCTGAGCCATTTCGACCGGTTTTAAGGTTTGTTTCCATGCAATCATCCCTTTACCATCGCGGCCCCCTTCGGAAATTGTGGAAAACACATTTTTGATGCCTCCACCCAAAATCCAATACTTATCGGTCAGGTTTGGTCCAATTCCCCCTCCGCCATCGGCCATGTGGCAAGCAACACAATTGGTCTGGAATATTTTCTCTCCTGCAGCCAAGTCGGATTCATCCGAAAGGAACTCCACAGTACTGGCATCCACCAAGTCTTTGGCAGTTCTTTTATACTCCTCAATAGCTGCTTGGGCAGCGGCCACCTCCTGTTCGTATTCCTGTTCCTGTGTATAATCTCCAATAACGTGGAAGCGCACTAAATAAACAACTGCAAAAACAATGGTCGCGTAGAAAAGGTACACCCACCAAGGCGGGAGCACATTGTCCAGCTCGCGGATACCATCATAATTGTGATCTAAGACAATTTCACCTTCTTTTTCAATGGCTCGGCTCTTGGTCAATTTTTTCATGAGGTTTTTGGCCCATGTCCATTCAAATTTCTTGCTTTTGGTTTCCAGGTAACGTTCCTTGCTTTCTTCGGAAAGGGTTTGGAACATAATGTTCTCTATAGAATTCAAAATCAATTCAATGGCAATAAGGATCATCAATACCAACAGCATAAAAAACTGCGTGATGGGATATTCAAGTATTGCGGGTTTGTCACCGGAGTCTATAAAAAACTCCATCAATCCGAAGATCAAAAAGAATAAAACCGGGACTCGTATCCACCAAGGTGTTTTTGTACTCATAATGTTATAGTTTGTGTTGTTGATCATCGTTATCCAATGGCAGTTCGGACATCTCCCTTATGTGTTCCTTGGTAGCGGTAAATACCCACCAGAACAAGAGAACGAAAAAGACAAAGAAGATGAGCAGGGAAACCATGGGGTAGTTGGCTATCCCATCAATGGTTTCCATATGTTCTTTTACAAATTTCAACATGGTTATATTAGATTTTTGATGCAAGAATCAAGGCACTATATTTTGATGGCTTCTGTCTTGACTCTTGGTTCATGATTTTTTCTCTATTCTTCAGTATTAGTAATCTTAATATCGGTGCCCAATCGTTGCAGATAAGCAATCAAGGCTACGATTTCGCGATCGCGCATTTCCACAAATTCCAATCCGTTTTCCTCTGCGTATTTTTTATCCGCTTCGTAGGTTTTTTCGAATTCTGGGTCTGTGTACAGGCTCTTCTCTATTTGGGCTGCTTGCTCTGCCATGGATTGCGGAGCGTTGGCAATGTCATCATCAGTATATGGTACACCCAATTTTACCATAGCCTCCATTTTAGCTTGAACATCGCTACGGTCGTGTTCATCCGTCACCAACCACTCATACGATGGCATTATGGAACCTGCCGAGGTACTTTGAGGGTCGTACATGTGGTTTAAATGCCAGCTATCGGAGTATTTGCCCCCAACGCGCAACAAGTCTGGACCTGTACGCTTACTGCCCCAAAGGAATGGGTGGTCGTAAACAAACTCCCCCGCTTTGGCATATTCGCCATAGCGTTCCACCTCACTACGGAATGGTCTGACCATTTGCGAGTGACAACCCACACAACCTTCTCGAATGTAAAGGTCCCTACCTTCCAATTCCAGTGGAGTATACGGTTTAACACTCGTAATGGTCGGAATGTTGGATTTCACCAAAATTGTTGGGACAATCTGAACAATACCCCCAATCAAAATAGCCACGGTGGCCAAGATGGTCAGCTGAACCGGTTTTCTTTCCAACCAATTGTGGAAGGTTTCGCCAGCCACTCTTCGTTTTGCAACACGTTCCAATGCCGGAGCTTCTGCTGCTTCATCTTCAACCTTGCTACCAGACCTGATTGTCATCACGATATTGTAAAGCAACACGAACATACCAAGGATATACAACGAACCTCCGATTGCCCTCATCCAATACATGGGGATGATTTGTGTAACAGTTTCCAAGAAGTTACCGTATACCAAGGTACCATCTGGGTTGAATTCTTTCCACATCAAGGCTTGGGTAAATCCAGCTACGTACATGGGCAGGGCATACAATACAATACCCAAGGTTCCTATCCAGAAGTGGAAGTTCGCCAATCTTTTCGAGTGCAAATTTGTTTTGAACATTCGTGGCACCAACCAGTAGATCATACCAAAGGTCAAGAATCCGTTCCAGGCCAAAGCACCTACGTGAACGTGGGCAATGATCCAGTCACTAAAGTGAGCAATGGCATTTACGTTTTTCAAAGACAACAGGGGACCTTCAAAGGTAGCCATACCATAACCTGTAATGGCTACCACCATAAATTTTAATGTGGCATCGGTACGCACTTTGTCCCAAACACCACGGAGGGTCAACAATCCGTTGATCATACCACCCCAAGATGGTGCCAGCAACATTATGGAGAATACCACACCCAAGTTCTGTGCCCAATCGGGCAAGGAAGAATACAACAAGTGGTGGGGACCTGCCCAGATATAAATGAATATCAACGACCAAAAGTGGACGATGGACAGTCTATAGGAGTAAATGGGCCTGTTCGCCGCTTTGGGAACAAAGTAGTACATCAACCCCAAGAAAGGCGTGGTCAAAAAGAATGCCACCGCATTGTGCCCGTACCACCATTGTACCAAAGCATCTTGCACACCAGCATACACAGAATAACTCTTCAGTGCAGATACCGGTAGCTCCAAGCTATTAAAAATGTGCAGCACGGCAACGGTAACAAATGTGGCCAAGTAGAACCAGATAGCCACATACAAGTGCCTTTGTCGCCTTTTGAGGATGGTACCGATCATGTTCCATCCAAAGACTACCCACACAATGGCAATGGCAATATCTATGGGCCATTCCAACTCGGCATATTCCTTGGTGGTGGTATACCCCAATGGAAGTGTGATCGCTGCGGCGACAATGATCATTTGCCAACCCCAGAAGTTGATGTTGCTCAAGGCGTCACTGAACATTCTTGCCTTCAGCAAGCGTTGCAGCGAGTAATACACCCCTGCAAAAATGGCGTTCCCCACAAATGCAAAGATCACGGCGTTGGTATGTAATGGACGCAAACGCCCAAAACTCAACCATGAAATACCCTCTGTAACATTGGGGAACAAAAACATAAAGGCCAGCAAAAGGCCTACTGACATACCCACTACGCCCCATAAAATGGTAGCGTATAAGAACTTTTGTACGATTTTGTTATCGTAACGGAACTGTTGTATTTCCATATTTATTGGTTTGTACTTTTAGTTTGTTTGATTTCCTTTTTATTTGGGTTTGATTTTTCCTTGTCCTTAACCACCTCATCCTCGAACAACATTCTTACCGATGGGGTATAGGTGTCATCGTATTGTCCGCTTTTTACCGAGAAAACAAAGGCTACAAAAAAGATTACGGCCACCGTTATGCTAATGGCCAACAACACATAAATAACACTCATACCTGCCTGAATTTAGGGATAAAACTACTATGATGGTATTCCTCAAAAAATGACATAAATCAGCTTTCTAAAATTTTTAAATCTTTACCGAGGTAATTGGTCGCCAAGGTGGTGAACACCACAATACTGATAGAGCTCAACGGCATCAGAATAGCAGCAATCACAGGTTGCAACTGACCTGTAACGGCAAAATACAATCCCACGACATTGTAACAGAGCGACAACAAAAAACTCATTTTTATAATGCGAATGGACTTTTTGGACAGTTTTATGAACTTTGGCAGCATTCGCAACCTATTTGCATCCAAAATGCCATCACAAGCTGGCGAGAACACGTTGATGTTCTCCGAAACGGCCAAACCCACATCGCTTTGGGCCAAGGCCCCCGCATCGTTCAAACCATCGCCCACCATCAAAACTTTGTGTTTTTCCTGTAAATGTTTGATATATTCCAACTTATCCTCGGGTTTTTGGTCGAACAGCATTCTTGTTTTTGCCGGAAGTACTTTTTGCAACTGCTCTTTTTCCCCATCGTTATCCCCCGAAAGAATGCCCAGTTCCATATCGGTGGACAGCTCATCAAAAATTTGGCTCATCCCATCGCGATAGGTGTTTTTGAACACGAACCGTCCCTTAAAATCTTCATCGGCACTTACGTAGACCGAAGTATTGGTCAATGTATTGGACTTGCTCCCTCCCACATAGGATGCCGACCCCACTTTTATGGAGTGCTCCTTATATTTTCCCTCGATACCTTTTCCGGTATGTTCTTGGAATTCCTCAAGAGTCATGATGGCATTGGATTTTAAAATAGTGTAGAGTGATCGGCTCAACGGGTGGTTGGATGCCCTTAGGGTTGTCTTTAAAAGTGCTGTTTCCTCTTCGGTCAGTTCCATTCCTTCATAATGGATGGTGTCTTTTACATTGGTGGTCAGGGTTCCTGTTTTATCAAAAATGGCCGTACCTATTTTGGAAAGCCTTTCAATTACATTGGTATTCTTCAAATAGAATTTATGTTTCCCAAAAATGCGTAGCATATTTCCCAAGGTAAATGGGGCCGCCAAGGCAATGGCACACGGACAGGCGATAATCAATACCGAGGTGAACACGTTAAGTGCCAAACTTGGATCAAAAATCAGCCAAAAAATGGTGGCCACAGTGGCAATACTCAAAACAGCAATGGTGAATCGCTTTCCAATACTATCGGTAAGGGTCTGGAACTGACTTGCCTTGTCTTTGGAAAATACGGAGTTGCCCCAGAGTTGCGTCAAATAACTTTGGGAAACGGATTTTAACACTTTAACTTCCAAAACTCCTGAAAGCTGTTTTCCGCCTGCAAACAGTTTTTCTCCCGATCCTTTAAAAACTGCTTCGGATTCGCCCGTTACAAAACTGTAATCTATCTCTGCGTTTCCTTTGATCAGGATGCAATCCACAGGGATAATTTCGTGGCTTCGAATCAGTATCCTATCCCCTACTTTGATATTATAAATTTGAATGTTTTCTTCTTCTCCATTTTGCTTCAAACGGGTAACGGCTATGGGAAAATAGGATTTGTAATCCCGCTCAAATGAGAGGTAGGCGTAGGTCTTTTGCTGAAAAAATTTCCCCAATAACAGAAAAAAGACCAAGCCCGTGAGACTATCAAAAAAGCCAGAACCCAAATCAAAAACAATATCAGCCGTACTTCTCAGAAAAAGAGTCAAAATCCCCAAGGCAATGGGCACATCAATATTCAATAATTTGGAACGGATGCCCTTGTAGGCCGAGATAAAATAATCTTGACCAGCATAAAACACCACAGGGAGGGAAAAGGCGAACATCAACCAGCGGAAAACCTGCTTGTATTGGTCCAACCAAAATTCTTCGACTTCAAAATACTCGGGAAAGGAGAACAGCATTACATTGCCAAAGGCAAAACCCGCAACACCCAACTTATAGATTAGGGAACGGTCTACTTTTTTTGCTTTCTTGTTGTATTCCTCCAGAGAAATATAAGGTTCGTACCCAATGCTGCCCAACAAAAGTACTAGCGCTTTCAGGGAAAAATCTTCTGTTTTATAGGTAACTCGGATGGTTTTCTTTGGGAAATCGACCTGAGAGACTTTAATGGCCGAATGTAGCTTGTTCAGGTTTTCCAGCACCCAGATACAGGAGCTGCAATGAATGGCGGGAATACTCAAACTCACCACCTGCACGCCTTCTTCGTCAAACTCCACAAGTTTCTGTACAATTTCTTGGTTGTCCAAAAAATCGTATTTCTGACGGATTTCGTTAGGCGTGGTTCCTGCCTTGCCTTCTATTTCGTAATAGGTGGACAAGCCATTGGACGTAAAAATCTCGTAAACGGTTTTGCAACCATTGCAACAAAAATCTTTATCATCAAACTGAACGTAACTTTTACCGCACTCGTCTCCACAATGATAACAGGTCGAGTCTGTCATTTCACATTTGCTTTACCTGGTACAAATTTGTAATACTCTTCTTCCTAAAAATATGATATTTATCAGTAATTCGTAAATGTTTAACCCTTAAGTTTGCCGAATCAGGTAAGCAAAACATTATGGAAAGTAGATGTGAAAATTGTATCATCCGACAGTTTAACTCGCTCCGTGCCATGAGCAAGGAGGAATTGAAGCAAGTTTCCGACACCAAAACCACCAAGATCATAAAAAAGGGTGAATCTTTATTTGAGGAGGGTGATAAACTCAACGGGGTCTATTGTGTAAGGAACGGAGTATCCAAACTTTCCAAGTTGAGCGCCAACGGAAAAGATCAGATTGTAAAATTGGCCAGCAAGGGCGAAGTTCTGGGCCAACGCTCGGTGATTTCTCAAGAAATCACCAATCTTTCCGCTGTTGCCGTAAACGATATGGAAGTTTGTTTTATACCAAAAGACAGTATCACAAATACACTCCAAAAGAACCCTAATTTTACTTTAGAGGTTTTGCGACACATGGCCCACGATTTAAAGGAGGCCGATGATGTAATCGTCAATATTTCCCAAAAAACCGTAAAGCAACGCATGGCCGAGGCGTTTCTGTACCTCCAGAACAATTTTGGCGAAGATGCCGATGGTTTTCTGGCACTTACTTTGTCCAGAGAGGACATTTCCAACGTGGTGGGCACTGCAACCGAATCTGCCATTAGAATCATTTCCGAATTCAAAAAGAAAGGTTTGATTCATACTTCTGGTAAAAAAATTGGAATTAAGGATGAACGCAAACTTTTGGAAGTGGTCGAGGGTTTTTAATTCACTTTCCAAAACCTGACAATTGTCATAGTATCCCCTAGCCCTTAGGTCTAATTTTATCGCATCGAAAATCTTAGTCAGATGCAAAAGATATTAATACCTACGGATTTTTCGGAAAACGCGTGGAACGCCATTGATTATGCCATGCAATTGTTCCGCAACAGGCGCTGTACTTTTTATTTGCTCAACACCTATACCCCCGTTATTCCCAGTAGCCGATTTATGGCAAAAATGATTGATGGGGTTCGGATTGTGGATGCAGTCCGGGAAAATTCTGAACGGGAATTGAACAAAACAGTGGAACGGATAAAAACCAAATATGGCAACCCCAATCACAGTTTCGAGACCATTTCTTCTTTTAACCTATTGGTGGAAGAGGTAAAAGATATTGTGGAAACTTTTGGTATCCATATGGTAGTTACCGGCACAAAAGGAGCATCTGGAGTGGATGAGGTATTTATGGGCAGCAACACGGTACGGATTATAAAAAGCACTAAAAAATGTCCTGTTTTGGCCATACCCTATCATTTTGAATATGTTACGCCTTCGGAGATTGCATTTGCCACGGATTTTAATAGATTTTACACTACATCCGAACTATCACCACTATTGGACATGGCAAAGATGTTCAAAGCCACCATTCGGATTGTGCATGTACAATATGGCATAAAGGCATTGACGGAACTACAACAGTTCAACCTGAACATGCTGCGCCGCTATCTGAACGATGTAGAGCACTATGTGCATACCGTTTCGGAACTCAATTCCGTTTCCCATACCCTGGAAACCTTTTCTAAGGAATTAGGCATTCATCTGTTGGCGATGCTCAATTACCAGCACAGCTATATGGAAAAAATGACTCGTGAGCCCATTATCAAAAGAACGGCGTTCCATACCCAAATACCATTGTTAGTGATACCTGAACTGGGCATGGAAGGTATTTCGGCAAAGGCCAAGGAAGAAGAGGAAGAAGTAGAGTCGCGCAATTAACATCCCATTGTTATCTTTACCATGATTTAATTTCTACAAAAATCGGTACAAGGTAATTTTATGGACAAACAAGAACTAATAGACTGCCACGAGCGGATAAAACCTTTTATCCACAACACTCCTGTACTCATTTCCCGCCTCATTGACGAGATGGCGGGCGCCCATTTGTTTTTTAAGTGCGAAAACTTTCAGCGTATGGGTGCATTTAAAATGCGTGGGGCAGCCAATGCCATAATGCAACTTACGGACGAACAGAAACGAAATGGCGTGGTCACCCATTCTTCGGGCAATTTTGCTCAAGCCTTGTCCCTTTCAGCTCAAAGCCTGGGGGTAAAAGCCTATATTGTAATGCCGAGTTCGGCTCCCCAGGTAAAAAAAGAAGCGGTGAAGGGATACGGTGGAATTTTGATTGAATGTGAATCCACCTTAGCGGCCAGGGAACATGAATCTGAACGGATTGTAAACAAGCACGGGGCTACTTTTATTCACCCTTCCAACAACGACCATGTTATTTTAGGGCAAGGAACTGCCTGTAAAGAACTGTTGGAGCTACATCCGGACATTGATTATGTGATTGCCCCAGTTGGTGGGGGTGGTTTGGTTGCTGGCTCAGCGCTTTCTGTGCTTTACTTTGGAAATCATTGTAAAACCATTGGCGGGGAACCTTTTGAGGTGGATGATGCCTATCGGTCATTGCAAAGCGGAAAAATAGAAACCAACACAACCACCAATACCATTGCAGATGGTCTTAAAACCCAATTGGGCGATAGAAACTTTCCCATTATCCAAAAGCATGTGGAAGAAATTATCCGCGTAACCGAAGAAGAAATTGTTTTGTCCATGCGATTGATTTGGGAGCGACTTAAAATTGTATGCGAACCTTCCAGCGCCGTAGCCTTGGCTACTGTTTTTAAAAGAAGGGAAAAACTCTCCAATAAAAAAGTAGGTATTATTATCTCTGGGGGCAATGTGGATTTGGGGCGTTTGCCCTTTTAGGTTACTATACCTTGTTGGGAAGTGTTATGGTAAATGTACTCCCCACTTCCTTCTCACTTTCTACCTCAATTTTCCCCTCCATGGCTTCCACTTGGGTCTTTACCAAGTAAAGTCCAAACCCTTTACCTTCGGTTGCTCCACTGAGCCTTCCATACATATCAAATATTTTTCGTTCCTTTTCGGGTGTGAGCTCCATTCCGATACCATTGTCGGCAAATTTTAAAATTACCGTTTCCTTTGTTTGATAGGTAGAAATATTTATTATGGCAGGAACACCATCCTTAGCGTAATGTATTGCATTAAGAATTAGGTTGTAAAAAATGTTTACTACATAGCTTTTGGCTCCGAACACGGTATCCGTTTGCGAAAAATCGGTTCGTATCGACGCCTTTTGCTTCGTGACTTCCTCTGTTAACAACCCATTCACATCTTTCATCACATCTTTAAGGCACACCTCTCTGAATTTTTTCTTGTCAGCAGACTTTAATGATAGGGAAAGGTGGAGGTCTTTAATGGTCTGATCAAGTGCCTCGGTTGTATGTTCAATCTTTTTTACAATGTCATCGTTTATTTCATCTTTACCCCATTCATAAATTTTGGACAACATTAAAAGGTTGGATATAGGCCCTCGTAGATTGTGCGATATGATTCTAACAAAATTCTGAAGCTCTTGGTTTTGCTGCACTATTTGATGATTGGACAGTACCGCTTTGGTCACATCTTGTGTCGTACCGGACATGTACTTGGGTTTGCCATGCTCATCGTAATAAGCCCTACCTTTTTGGTGCACATATCGTATTTCACCGTTACCCAAAACAATTCTATGGGTAATGTCGTGCATTTTGTTTTCCTCGATGCTGGTTTGAACATCATCAATAAACGCTTGGCGGTCATCTGGATGGATAATTTCCGATAATGCCTCAAAGGTTGCCTTAAATTTCCCAGGGTCTTGTTCAAAGATTCGAAACAATTGGTTGGACCAAACAATTTTGTCATCTTTCATATCCCAGCCCCAATGCCCAATATTGGCAACTTCTTGGGCTTCACGATACTTTCTTTCGCTTTCGAGCAAACGATGATTGTTGTCCACTTCCTGCGTTATATCTTTTTGCCAAATACAGCAACCGATTACCTTTCCTGAACTGTTCATAAAAGGTTGAAACGAAAACTCATGCACCACTACTTCCCCTTTTTGTTCAAAAGTGTGTTTAGAAGTGGTTGCGAAACGGTCAAAGGCCCGTTCGCATCCCTGTTCACATGGTTTAAAGAAACTTCCCGACCGATATACAGCTCTTAGATCCATACCTCGGTCGGCTTTGTCCCACCCCTCACATTTAAGTCTTATCTTAAACGATGGATTAAAAGCGGTCAGCCGATAATTCAAATCCATCGCCCACACAGCGTCATCCCTATCCTCTACGATTTCAACCTTGTTATGAATAAGTGTCTGTTTCCTTTTCAAAAGTCAAAATTTAATCAGAATGGGCCGTTTAAAACTTACGTGGTAAAGGGGAACCAAATACTTTTTAGTAGTTGAACACTAAAAACTATTTATTGGCGCTTTGCAGATAATCTTCCAAATGCTCAATTCTTAAAGGCTTTGTAATAAATTCCTTTACATATTTCTCATACTTCTTTGCTTCTTCTTTATCCGCATCGGACTCGGAAGAAGTTACCAAAAGTACTTCGTTGGTTATTGGAAAATCTTCTAGCATCATGAATTCCAAAAATTCGAAACCGCTCATCTCGGGCATGTTTATATCCAATAATATGAGCGTTTTAGTTTGAGGATTATCTCTAAATCTAAGGTCATCTAGCGCCAATTCGGGATTGGTAAAGCTCTTAACCCTATCTTCCATTCCCATTCTTCTGAAGTGAATCGCATTCACCGTATTCACGAGGTCTTCGTCATCGACCAAGTATATTTCCTTGTACATAGCGTCGTTGGTCTTTTAGTTTGTTAGTTTTGGTTTGGTTTTGTTCCATTGTAAAAAATATTGACAAATATCAATATTCTGTATTAAGTAGAACTAAAATCGGAAAACTTTATTATAAAAACATTATACATTAATTGCTTATTGCATTTTTATGCTTAACCTGGTTATTTTCCTCTCTTAAGCGATTTCAATTTAGTAATATCCCCTCGTTTTAACAAAATCTTATGGATAATTTCAAAAATCAACTTTTTATTTTTGATTTTTATCATCTTCCCAAATACATTAATCACAAGTAGCATTTCTTGACCAATGTACAAATAAGCAGGTTAAAAGTAATATAAGTTACTCCCCACAATCTAATCAAACCCTAAACGATTTGGGGGCGGTGCTTATCAATCTCGAAGGTTTTTAAACAGGAAAGGGAGCGGGTAAATTCTTGAATAACGGCGTTTAAAAAGAACCTGATTTCAAAAGGGAAATGTAGAATGGGATTTTTTGATACAAAAAATTTTACGGCATACGAAACCGAAAACAATGTAATTTTCCGATTAAAATAAACCGCTATGGATTTGAAAATCCACAGTTTTCAAAAAGAACGGAATTCTTTGTCACATCTGGCATCAAGTCCTCCCTTGATTCCTCCAAGGAGGGAAACTTCTCCCCTTTGGGGAGGTCCGAGTGGGGACTTTCCTTTAAAACTTATAGAAACTAAACTAACTGCCATTAAACCTGACTACCGTCAGACAAGTTTGCAGGATTTTAACCTTTAACTAGATAATAAAAAAAGCCCCTCAGTTTCTGAAGAGCTTTTTGTGCGGGTGAAGGGAGTCGAACCCCCACGCCTTGCGGCACTAGATCCTAAGCCATCCCTATCTTGCACCAAAATAGGTCAAATCAACTGATTTATAATTGGTTACATTTTTAATGGATTCCTTTGAATTCAAGTAAAACCATCGAAAACCAATAAATGTTTTACTTATATTGTACCAATTTTTCAGTACATTTATAACAGTACTTTCCAGTAGAGTATGTTGTTCCTGATTTGACTTTCCAACAGGACAAACATGGCTGCAAGTTTACAAATAATTTTGAGAAAAAAGCCCAATAAAACGGGTGAGTGCCCTCTTGCGATTAGAATAACAAAAAATCGCCGTTCCACATACAAATATATTGGACTACGTATAAGAAAAGAATTTTGGGACGATAAAAAGAAGAGGGTAAAAAAGACTCATCCAGATTCCAAAAAATTGAACAAGCTTATAAAGGCCAGGATTAGGGAGGCCAAAAAAGGGATGGTGGCCCTCCAAACAAAGGACAAGGATGCCTCAGTCCATTATATGAAGAAAGAAATTTATCGAGCTAAAAGAAAGCTTAGTTTCTTCGAGTTTGCCCAAGAACATTTGGATGAAGCTGAATTAGCGGGAAAACATGGAAGGTTCATCGCTGAATCAGCCTATACAAGCTACATCTTGAAGTTCTGCAAAACCAAAGGATTGACTTTTAATGATATTGATGAACGGTTTCTAAAGAGGTTTAAAATTTATCTCAGAAAAAAACATTCATTAAAAGAGGTCAGTGTCATGAACGTCCTAGTTTACATTAGACTTCTTTACAACAAGGCCATTCGGGAAGGAATTGTCAAAAGAAAACATTACCCCTTTGGGGCCGGCAAGGTCAAAATCAAATTCCCTGAAAGCGAAAAAATCGGTCTTACCACTGAAGAGATCTTAACAATAGAAAGATTAACAGATCTAACTGAACTGGAAATCCATGCCAGAAATGTTTGGCTCTACTGTTTTTATTTCGCGGGAATCAGGGTATCAGACGCTTTTAGGACTCGTTGGAGTGATATTAGAGATGGGAGACTTTACTATAGAATGAGTAAAAACTCGAAACTGCTCAGTCTAAAAATCCCAGAGAAGGTATATCCCATTCTGGATTATTACAAAAAAGAGAAACGAGACGCCAATGATTTCATTTTTCCAGAAATGAAAGGTGTTGATCTAACAGACTCCAAAAAAGTATACAATAGACTCAGAAACGGTAATTCAAAACTCAATATCAGGCTAAAATCAATTGCTGAAAAGGCTAAAATCGATAAAAAACTAACTATGCACATAGCCAGGCATAGCTTTGGTAATATAGCAGGAGACAACATACATCCGCTCATGCTCCAAAAACTGTATCGTCATAGTGACTTAAAGACGACCATCAACTATCAATCGAGTTTCATCCACAAGGAGGCTGATGATGCCCTTGACAAGGTTATCAATTTCTAACAAAAAAACATGTTGCTGATTATCGAATACATAGATATCTGTTAAACGTTTCGTTTATTTCGTTTGTTTTTGTCTCAAACTTTACAATTATTGACCCATTTAAGAACGAAGAATCCAGGCTATATGCTTCATAGTGATAGTTTTACTTGTGTTTTTTTCTTTACCCACCTGAATGGCCCAAATTCTCCAGTTATGACAGTTACCTAAATATGCGAGGAGGGCCAAATTCCTTAATAGTTCTTGAGACTTTCATTCGCCCAATTATATAACCTATCAACTTGTTCTAGTGCTTGCCTTACAATTGAAATCTGGTTTTCAAAATCTTGATCAAAATCCAATTTTGGGACTTTACAGCGAATGCACACCGATTTTCCAGCTTTGATGATTTTTGCATCATCCGGTAAGTTGTTTTGATATATTTCTTTGATGGCTTCTATTTCATCCGCTTTACCTCTCAATTGGATATCCACATTACCATAAAAAGCTTTATGTAGAATTTCATCGCCTTTTTTTAGATTTGGAACAGTAGCTTCGAATGGTATAAAATTTGAAAGTTTCGGAACCCCATTCTTTGGTTTTCGCATTTCTAAGTGAGAAAAATGTTTTTTGGAATATTCATAATATTTCCACCAGAAATCAGTAGCGTTATCGTCAGCTACACCCCTGTAACCTCTGCGTAATCTTTCTATGGCGATATTCAATAATTCTGATTTGAATTTGGCCCTTTCGCCAAGCAAAAGTTGTTGTTCAAACCAATCTCTAATTGACTCATAATCTAAATGAAAGTCAAAATCATGGTCATGGTCGATATATTGTTTTGGTGCAGTTAAAACTGTATGATACTCATCACATTCACCTTTTTCCATCCTTAATCGCCCTCTTTTCCGATATCTTGATTCCTGTTCTGGTTGAAAATTGGCGGTGATTTTATTTTCAATTAGAAAAAGTACTTTTTTATTATTCAACTGTACTAATAATGCAACATCTGTCTCACCGAGTCCTGCTTGTGATAACGAATGCCATGCGCCAATAGTTTGAAACTGATTTTCATAGGCAATGGTTTTATTTAAAAACCACTTGATAAAATCAGGGTTGGATTTGAGTTCTTCCAAAAGTAATAGGTCGATATCTCTCTCTTGGATGCCCTCAACCGGAATTATTTCTTTTAATTTATCCAACATCATTAAATTATTAATCTCAGCGGTTATATTTTTCGTTAAGGTTCTGACAGATGCCAATTTCAAGTGGAGTAAGCCTAAAAAGTTTTAGACCATTTGACTCTTCCCAAAATTACCTTGTTTCCAAATATCCTTAATAAAGTTGTGATTAGCATCTAATATTCGAAAAAGACAAAAGACTTTAAAAAGAGTCAATTCAAATTGAAGTCAATTGGCTGTTTGAATCAAATAAAGCCTGTGTGCAACCCAATTTTTATAATTAATCATCTCAAAACAACCTATAATCAGCTCAAATGAAATGCAATTAACACATAAAATCAATAAGTTAAATAGCGAGCAAAACGAAGTGCAGCGCTGCAAGCCCCAAATCTTGCCTAACTAATTTACTGAGCGAGGCAATGGCAGCTAATTTTAGAAGAATTTCTTATTTTTTTGGTAGTACCCACTGTTGGCCTACAGGATGACATGGTTTCCAACTAGTCTTTATTGTTGATCCTCTTCAATTGTTGGACATCTGCCAAATCCTTGGGCCTTCCCGCTTTGATCTTACTTGTAATCAAGTCATCAAGATTCAACACTTTCCATTTAAGTTGGGGTTGGTCATCCAATGAAGCTTCTTCCGCCTCTTCATAGGCTTGGTCGAAACTTTTGTTCACTGAAAAATTGGTTATCAACTCTAGGTTGAGATCGGCAGGGGAGAATTTAATGGAAATGTTTTGCTGTCCGTCCTTCACTTCTTTTGGGAAATCCTCGATCTCATATCCCATTTCATTGAACACTTTTACCAACCTTTTAAAATTGTCCTCTTCGGGGTCTATCCAGAAATCAACATCGGCAGAGTGTCTTTGATGCCCGTGAAAATTGACGGCACCCCCACCTACCATCAGCATACGAACCCCATGTTTGTTGGTCATTTTCAAGAAAAGGTCAATATCTTCCTTCCACTGCCTCATTTCCCTGTAGTAATCTGTATGATGAATTTATTCTCATCATACTTGGCCTTTGTGGGAAATCGGTTGATGCGCTGCATCAAATCCAAGAAACGATAAAAACGCTCAATAGGGGAAAGTTTCAGGAAATCCCTTTCCTGTTCCAAATTGGCCTCTTCCTTGGTACGAAATTGAACTTGCATGTGCCTATCTATTACCGTTTAGCATATAAAGATATTACAAATTGACCAGAGCCGTGTTTAAAATACCATATCAAATGAAGTAAGGGAATCGTTGGTAATTAAATCAAGTTATTTAATCAGCTTTTCCAAATAAGCAACTTTGTCCTTTTCAGCTTGCAACAAACGCTCGTAAAGCTCAACTACTTTTTCAATTGTGTTGAATGTTGGCTGATAATTAAGGGAACTGGCAATAATGGTGGAATTATCACTACTTGTATTATTGTAGGTGTTGTTGATGATATTGAAAACCGCTTCTTCAGAAAAATTCTCAATTCCTTCCTTGGTAACACCCAGTGCCTTTGCAACCTGCTCCAACTTGACATCATCTACCTTCTCACTGTTCTCAATATTGGAAACGGCCTGTTGGCTAATGCCCAATTCTTCGGCCAGGGTCTCCTGCTTCATTCCACGAAGTTCCCTGATCCTACTGATCTTTCTGCCTATATGATTGTTCTTGGTCATTGTCTCCATATCCCAAATATAGGGTGTTTCCCACAATAATCCGATTGTAAAATACAAAACAGCATCAATAAAGTACAAGTGCCCATGGTGGGATACATGGAAATGTGGCCTTAATATGGTGGATAATTCTCGAACCCTTTAATACACATTTCTATGACACATGGCACAAACATACCAAAACACTTTGAAAAAGTGGAAGAGCTGTCCGAATTGCTCGACAGCATCCTGAACATTATTACTATTGACAGGGCCTTTCTATCCCGTAAACAAAATGAAGGCAAAACCGAATATTATTTCCTTACCCTTTTTGTGGATGTCAACAATGACCCCTTGCCCAATGAGATCCGTTCCCTAATAACAAAAAAGGGAAAGAAGCATCCCGATTTCAGGATTAGGGTCTATACAGAGAACCAATCCGAAACAGGCCTTGAAAGGGGTTCGCTCTATTTCTTGGAACATTGTTGTCTTGGGAAAACTGTATTCGCTCATCCAGAAGGGGAGAATATCATGGATTATTCCACTATGGCCTACAACACTCTCATGAAAAGGGCTTCTCGCTATCACAAATCTGAATTGGCAAAAGTAAATGCCTTTGCCAATACTGCGGACATCTTGATCAAGGAAGGGGACTATGCCATTGCCACCTTCAACATGCACCAGGTCTTTGAGCTTTCATTCAGGTTCATCGAACAGATGTGCATAGGAAGAAGTATGGTGACACACAGTATCATCAGCCATATCAACTATTGCAAACAGTTCTTTCCCACCCTGCAACCTTTTTTGGAAACTTCGGAGTTGAAGAGCAATGAACTGTTGCTCCTATTGGAACATGCTTATAGTGTCGCCCGGTATGGCAATGAGTTTGAAATCACAAAAATACAGACCAAGATCATCCAATCCAAGATGAACGATTTCATCCAAGAAGTGGAGTCCATTTTTCAAAAGCATCTTGATCAGTGCAAAAACCAAATCGAGGGAATTGAAAAGAATAAAGCATTCCTACAAGAAACCAAGAGTGTTGAAAACAATGATGAATCATCCCTATTTGGACAATTGAAAGAACTGGAGAAAATGCATTTCCATGCCTTGAAACCCTATATCCCCGAAAAGGGACTCTATAGCGTAGAACTCATTACCAAAGGATACCAAGAAACCTCTTTTATGATCTCTGACTTGATCAAGGTCTGTATCACAGCTTTGGAAAACGAAAATTTCTCGACACGTTCCGTTCCCCAGCCCCATTTCAATATAAGCGAGGTTCTCGGATATATACTTGATCTGATACCCTATGATGAAATGGAATTCTTGGACAAGGTGAGAAAGCTCCTGTCAGAACAAAAGACAGCCGCAACCAAATAAATCCATTGACATGAAATCAAATAAACAAAGGCTAAAGACTTTGGAGGAAATCCAACAACTTAGGAACAACCTTTCGGGACTATTGGGAAACAAAAAATCCATGGATCTCAAAGGAAACCATGTGTACTTCGAGGTCAGGGACAACCACCATCTTTTGATGCAGATCAGAAGCCTATTGCAGCTCTGTGTATTCGCCCTTGATGGTGATGGGATGATGTTGGCCCCTAAAAACAAAAATGCATCAAAAGAGGATAGTATCACCCAAGTTTTGGAACTGGTTCTTTGCATCCTTCCAGATAGTCAAATGTACTATATGGACAAACTGGATGAAATGCTAACGAAACTTGAAAATAGGTAATCCCGTAAATCAATTTAAATATATCACGCCATGAACCCAAACGAAGAAAAGCTCTTAAAAGATTTGAGACACCACTCAAATGACCATTACCCCACCTTGGTTCCCCACCCATGGTTTAAGGAAAAGTTCCAACCCACCTTCTTTTACCTTGACGGTCATGCCGATCTCTTGTTGACGGTTCGCGCATTGATATACCTTTCCATGAGGGCTATAAATCCCGAGTTGGGTTCGGACGATGTAATGGACAGAAACGAAGATGAATTCATCCATCAAGCGATGACCATCGCCAATCGTTTAATGCCAGTCGGTGAAGAAGCATTGATGGACCATTTGAACTTATTTTACAGGGAAGAAAAGAAAGCCAAAGAAGAGGAATGATTAGAGGTGCCCAAAGCATTTTCAGGCCAAATAAGCAACTGATTTTTGATTTTTACGCTAAAAATTCCTTGATTTTATTGGGCTGAACGCATTTTTACGCTAAAAACAGCATCAATCCTGAATTTTCAGACGGTCAAAAGATTAAAGACAAATCAAACCCTAATTCAAACACCGAACAATCATTTTTTCACCAAAAATGCATTGATTTTACTGGGCTGAGAGGATTTTTTCACCAAAAATTGGAGAATGACCGCTAAAATAAATTGCGCATAGAGATACTGCTATAGATATCCTTGAACAAACCTTAAAAAACCATTTTTTCGTGAAAAATCTATTGATTTTACTGGGCTGAGAGTGCTTTTCCGTGAAAAACACTTTAAACGTCATCATTCAATATTTTCAAAAAACGCTCTAAAAATGGGCTTTTCCGAAGGAAAATGAATCAATAGCATCGCGCCAGCGTGCTATCCTCTTGCTATACATTTCTAGTCCCGAAAGCGGAACCACAAATGATAGCTAATCCTTTAGGGATGTTTAATCCAAAACCATATTGTCCATTTGTTAATTACAAAAAATTAATCTTCTGGATTATACATTGATTTATTCAGGAGATCAGTTTCTTGGTTGCGCCATTCTTTGCTGCCTGAACGTATAATTTTTATACCAGTAAATCCTATATTATTTCTTCCATCATGAGTAGGGAAATTACTTATTAAGATTCCATATTCATATGGGTTCTTTTTAAAGAAAATATTTCCAAAATCACTATCCAAATTGCAGTTCCAATTTTTAGCAACTCTATCACTATGAGAATTGTAACTAGAAGCAATACGAACAGTGACACCCTTTTGTTTAAACCTTGTTCCCTTGGTTGCAACGTTATAAAATGTTGGCTCAAAAAAGTCCAGCAGTCTATGATAGGCTTCATCATCGATAAAGTTTAATCTTTCCCTGCCTTCCTCGGTTATGATTTCATCAAAAGTCAATTCTATTATTTCAATAATTGGTGTAAAGAAACCTTCAGATTGTGTCTTTTGAAATCTAGTATGAGTACTTAACCCAAATACATTGCTGTTGTATAGTCCATTCCTCCATGTCTCATCTGCAAAAATTTCCCAATCCTGTTCAAATTCCGCATAATGTCTTAACAAATCAACACTAGCCAATAACTTAAAATCACGATTAGTATGGTATCCGCAGAATCTTCCAGTAATTCCTTGGGCACCATTGGCTAATTGTTTGTCCCTTGGCTCCATTCCGAATCGCACTTTTTCCTTGAGAATGCCCAAATCCTTACCGGCAGTAAGTGCTTGAACAATTATCAAAACAACCCGCTTACCCCTTTTCATGATTAGACTAGACACTTCCTTTATTCCTTCATTGATACCATAATCACATGCCACATCTGACCCAATTGCAATAATTTTACATCTATTTTTGAAATCTGTTTTCAAAAGACTTCGAAGTTCTAATGCCCTTGATGTGTTAGATTCCCTAATTATCCCAAGACCATCTTTAAAATCACAAAGGTGGTTCATATAAACATTAACCAGTGGATGAATGGTATAAACCAAATCATCATCGCTACCTTGAGATAGAAGCGGTCTAAAGTTTTCGGGCAAGTCTTCTATTAATCCATCTTCTAACATTTCTGTGATACCATAATATTCTGGAGGTCTAACACCGACTATAACATCAACATCTGCCGCACCTGTATATTGTGCATCTAAAATATCATATGGCGTGGCACTAACTGCTAACAATTTAATATCTGGCATGCGTCTTCTTAATTCTGCAAAGAATGCAGATTGAAAACTTGAAGCCTCTCCACACCCGTATTGATCCTCATCACGAACTATCAACTGAACATCAAATTCATTTACGACCTTATGAGGGTTTGGATGATTAAAAAAATCGCTCATTTTCATCACTTTAATGTTCGATGGTTTCATTTCACCATTTACAGCATCATAGTACTCCTTCTGTAGAACCCTACAGTTTTGATCATACAAATCTGTATCCCTCATGCTTGTAACAAATAGAATGGACTCATATTCATTTACCATGCCAATTGCGGGAAGTACATAATTACACAGAAAGTATATCGTACCAGATTTTCCACTCTGCATGGATGCCACAAATGCCATATTTTGATTCCCTTCCTTAATGGAAAGTCCCAATCTTAAAGCATTGATGATTTGATTTGGAAAAATTCCAGTTCTTTTACAATTGTTAAGCGTGTCCACAATATTCTCTTCGAGAGAATTTGGAGCATCCAATTGAGTTATCAAATTTTCGATTTCAGCGTTCCAATGTTTTTGATATGCAGTCATAAGCAGTGAATTAAGAATTACACTGCAAATAAAGGGCAAAATTATGCAGAGTAACTGCACTGAATCAAAAAGCCTTAATTTGCTTGATTGAAGTCTTTTACAATTTTAAATATAGTATCTGCCTGTTGCTCATTAAACACACCCTCAATACCTAAACTATGATAATTTTTAAATGGAGAGTCGTAAAGCTTACTTGGTTCTAATTTACCATTGGATGTTAAGAATTTCTTTATAGTTTCCAAAAACTCTATTTGAACAGAATTAAGTTTGTAATCATTAACAAATTGGGCGAAAGCAGAATCTACTTTCTCTTTACTTAAGCCAATTAAACCAACTATAAATGAAACCAGGTTTAGTTTGCCACCCAATTCTTTCTCCAAAGAATCCTTTTTAATTCCATTACTGAAAAGCAAATCTTCCAGAGCTGAAAGTTCTTTAATAGTTATGACTTTTCCCTTTCTAATTCTTTGGATTGTTATATGGTTTTCATTTTCCCTAATGAGTTGTTCCAATCTATAGACATTATTTTGAAAAGGCGATGTCATAGTAATAGCTGGCTCACTGACCATATCACTAACGACAATTTTGTCCTCCAAGATGACATCTTCAAAATCTGTGGTCACATAGCGTTGGTCTTCAGGATCAATATATTTTACTAATTCCCTAATTCCTTTCCTAAGTTTTTCTAAATGAACTATACCTTCAGTTTTCCAGAACCCTTCTTCCAATGGTAATTTAATCAGTGACTCTTTTTCTTTAACCGCAGGAATGGTTGTTTTCTTCAACAACTTTCTAGAAGTGGTAGTAACTTTTGAAATGGGGACTATAAAGCCATTGGTAAATTCTTCAACATTTGGAGTTTCAAGTCTCTTAATGATAAGTGAATAAAGCAATTTATCATAAAATCTTGATAAGTCTGAATCTCCTTTTCTGGGCTTCACCAATGGAGCCAATTCACTTTCAATTTTACTGACTTCTTGTTTGTTAAGGTGGCTCCATATTTCACGGTTGTTATTGCCAAACTCATTTACAACTTCCAGTTTCATTTTCACATCGAATCGATCAGGATTTAAATTTGAAATATCCTTATACAACCCATCTAATATTTCCATCCTATATGCTGTCAACTCTACCTCATCCTTAAATTGAGGACTCTTTAAATATTCTGCTAATTGTAACCGTAAACCAAAAACAATTTCAGACAAACTCTTTTGGGGACTCGCATCGACTCCTTCAGGATTTTGCTTGAAAAATTCAAAATTTTGGCATAAATCGAATATTAAAAAGTGAGTCTTATCCTTTCCAACTCCAAATAGATTTGGTCTTAATCTGGACCCCCTGCCAATCATCTGCCAAAATTTGGCATATGATTTAACGGGTTTATAAAACACCAAGTTTACACAACTGGGAGCATCAATTCCGGTATCCATCATATCTACAGATATAGCTATCTGTGGCAACCGGTCCATTTCCTCATCACAAAATCGATTAATAAACTCCTTTGCTTTTGGCTCACTGTGCGTAATAACTTTTACATATTCATTCCCGAATAACTCTTTGTCTAATTCTAAAAAAGTGTCTTTTAAAAATTGGGCGTGTTTTCTGTTTTTTGCAAAAAATATTGTCTTTCCCAATTCTTCCCCGCCACGTTTTTTAATTCCATTTTCCAAAATATAACGCAACGTTTTAATCGTCGTTGGTTTGTTAAAAAGCCATTGGTTCAGTTCAGTTGAAGAAACCCATTCGTTGCCTGTTGCTTCTTCTCCATCAAGTATTTCCCGTTCAAATTCTTCCTTTTCCTGATCTGACAACTCGTCATAACGAATACCTTCACGTAAAAACTTAGTAGGCAACTCTATTGATTTGTACGGCACCAAATGTTTATTGGATACAGCTTCTTCGAAAGTATAGGCATCAGTTGGCATTTTATCCGGCAAACCAAATACGGAATATGTATTTTTATCAATTCGATCAAAAGGCGTGGCCGTCAACCCAAGAAAGAGTGCATCAAAATACTCAAAAATGGCCTGATATTTCTTATAAATAGATCTATGTGCCTCGTCAATAATAACCAAATCAAAATGACCTACTCCATAGAATCGAGTCTCTTTTTCCTTTGAATTATCAATTAGCCCCATCATAGTGTTATAGGTACAAAACGCTATTCTAGCATCAGGGTTATCTTTTTCCTCCAAAAGATTTACACTGGCGTGTTGTGGCAAGAATTTTACAAAATTTCTCTTGGCCTGTTCAACCAAACTTATTCTATCCGCTAAAAATAATATACGCTTTGCCCAGTTGCACTCCAGTAGCAATTTTGAAAAAGCAATTGAAGTACGCGTCTTTCCTGTCCCTGTTGCCAACACTAATAAGGCACCGCGATTTGTTCCAATAAGCCCACCTCCTCTTTTATCATTGCCGGCAAAATGTTCCGCTATGCTTTTTATAGACCGTATCTGATAAAACCGTTCCACAATGTTAGTATCGATTGGTGCAGTACGAATATCTTTTCGGTGGGTTCTTCTGAACATGACTGTTTGTAGTTCAGCTTTTGTATAAAAACCAAATACCCTTCTCGATTGTTTATAAAACCCATCATCCCACAAATATGTTTCATACCCATTGGTGTAATACATAACCGGTCTACGTCCAAACATCTTTTCTAAGGAATCTGCATAGAGTTGGGCTTGATTCTCTCCTTTTGTAGCACTTACTAGGGTGCTCTTTGCTTCCACAAGAGCGAGTGGGAGACCATCATCATCCCAGAGTACGTAGTCCACTTTACCAGTTTTCGTTTTATTCGTACTTTCTGGCATATACTGAACCAAATACTCCTTATCATTTACGCCATCTAAATTCCAACCGGCTTCTCTAAGCGAGACGTCAATAAGGTATCTTCGAGTCTCTATTTCATTTCTTGGGTGTTGAACCTCATCTTGCTGGTTAGCTATTACCTTATTGGCCTCAATTTGCGACTGTAATGCCTCAATTTGCCTTTTGTAAAGCGCATTGCTCTGTATGAGTTCTTGTCTTTCTTTTTCTTTACGACTTAGTTCCTCCTTATTGACCGTTAATTTCTCTTCAAGTTCCTGCTCTAATTCTCTTGTCTGCTTTTTAGACAGAACATCACTGCCTTCCTTTGGTAACAAATGAAAATCAAAAATACCAATATGCGGAACCCCATTTTGACTATATGACTTAACAAACCACTTAGTAAAATAAAATAGAGCCTCAATTGCTTTGTGTGAATCAATATCACTCACAGCTTTTCCGTGAGTAGCCAAATTCCCAGCTTTTTTAATTATAAATAACTCTCCATACAGTTTGTGGTTAAATTGCTCCTTAAATGCATTTTGAACAAGAAGGTTATGAAGCGTAGTATCGTATTGAGGCTCAAGTTCCTCATCGTTGGCATACATCCATTGAACAGCTTCTTCCAATGCCATACGAGCATATATTAAGGAAGTACGAGGGTCGGTTATTGTAAAACTCTCAGCCCTAGAGGCTCTCTCAAACAATATTTTGAATTCATCTCTTAGAAACTGGAAATTTGAAGCCATGGTTAAAAGATACTTAGTTTTGTTTTAACTTCTTTATGTAGGAGTCAATTTCGAATGGATGAAATTCTATTTTATCAATTGGGCCAACGTACCGATTGACACTTTGTTTAGAAGGATGATAAGGGTGCCCGGTTCCTGTTAATTTAATACAGTAAATGTTTAAATTTAAGTCACGAATTTTACTTAATACATGAAGTGCTTCTTCTTTTAGATAGTGTCTGAGATTTATATTATTACCCCATGCCAGCCATACTGAACCTATACTCCAATCATTATCTTTAAGAAATTGGTTTAGGAAATGCCGGTTTTGTTCCAGCATTTTTATTTTTGGCTCTAATCCTAATAAATAAGGGTATTGTGTCCGTTGAGGTGAAAGATTAAAAAGCAACCATCCATCAAACCCATTTACAGCTGTAATTTTTTCGATATTATCGGAAGTTCCATCATGTTTGTGAACATTGGCCGTGCTGGGGTTCAATGCCACAACCAATAAGTTATTCTTACCCTTTTTGCCCAAATAGTATCTAAAGTTTGGATTGTTTTCTGGTAAGCTTATAAATTTTGCCTTCATAGAAAGACTATTACATTATGGATTTAACCATTCTCTGTCAGGTTTAGCGAGTAAACGAGCATTATTATAAGCTTGATCCAGCGTTAACACTGTATGAGCCTTGTATACATACTCTTCTTTATTTACAACTAGAGCTAAATCAGCCTCAGACTTTGAAACTAAGCATAACGGCATCAAAAACTGAATCTTACCATCATAATAATGAGGGATTGCAGTTTTATAATTTCTTTTTATTCTTCTTAGAGCTAATTCAATACCTTTTTTAATAGTATCTAAAAACTTTTCATCGTTAAGCTCTCTAATCTCCGAAGGAAATCTACTTCTCCTAGAAATTATATGTTCCCTATCAATAATTATTTCACCACCATTTAGCGAATAATCATAAATAAGTTCTGTTATTTCCGCTTCCGAAAAATAAGTTGCGATTTCTGGTGATTTAGGTAGATACTTACGAAAATGGGACTGATCTGTATTGAATTCTAGAAAACGATATTGCGGTTCTTTTATTTTCCATTTTCTATCAGAATCTATAACATCTAACTTCTGAAAATATGCATAAACATCATCTTGAAACTTGGTCGCCAAACCTGTGTTAAATATTGCATATTCTTTTCCTACAGAAGATTTACCAAGGACCAACTTGTCCTGTGATTCTATTCTATTAAATGTATGATTAATATAACTATAAAGCACAGGATCATACCCTGTTCTATTCTTAATGTAATCCCAATCTTCTTCTTGAGCCACTACCTTTAATTGAGATAGAGATTCATAAAAATTATCAAATTCAGCAAACTTTTCTAGACTTGACCTGTTATCCACTACCACTACTTCTAGAGCTTCAAGCCCTTTATCATTTTCACTACCCGTAAAAATGACCGGGTCACCTTTACTCACTCTTATATAACGATTTTCAGACCCTACTAATTTAGAGTGGTGAAAGAAGAAATTTTTATCTGTGTTAGCACATATAATTCTACCATAACCTTTATCGTATTCATCGACAAAACCTACATTTCTTTTACTAAGATCTAACCTTATATTTTCAGCAACCATTCTATCTGTATGTGTAGTCGAAGGTTTAGTTACAAAAGTTAAAGGTTCATCTTCGTATTTATTGCATGATATTAAATCTTGCAATTCGCCTTCTACATTAGATATGTGAAAAAAACACTCTTCTTCTGGCTTTTCGGTGTAAAGCCAGCCATAACCCTTTTGGTTATTATAAAATTTAATTTTGCCCGTCATATTTAAGGTTTTTAAACTGTGAACTGCAAACCTAAAGTTTAAGTGTGCAGTGAATTTGCAGAATTATTGTTAGCTAGGGGGGAGTTATAAGGATTAAAAATTATGGAAATTTTATTATTATCCAAAATAATTGAACTTCAAACCAACTGTCCTTTAAATGCTTTTTGTAATAGACAATTAAATAAATCTTCAGTTTCCTTTAGCTCTTGTTTTGCAAGTGCCTTTTGTTGCTCTATTAAAATTAACTTGTCCATAAACTGATTTTGTAAATTAATAGGTGGATAAATAAAAGGAAACTGTTTAAAGCTTTTCATCGGCGGAAAATTTGGTATTCCTGCACCTCTATCTGCCCCAAAATACTTATTTCGAAAATTTTCCTGGGTAAAATGAAAAACAAAAAATTCCTTTGACATCTTATTTTCGTCCAATGTCAATTTTAACAACGCCTGGTTAATAATACCTTTTTTAGCATTATTTGGAACAATTGCCAGTTTACCTAAATACACACCTGAACAACTTATAATTATATCTCCCGGCTTAACTTCAAAAGACTCCAATCTTTTAAAATCCTTTTCGGTTATATAATATCTCTCAAAATTAAAGTCATTGTTTAGAGCATGATATTGCTCATATACCAGATAACCTTCTTCAACAAAAATTTCTTTTTTCAATGCTCCACCGAATGGGCCGCGCTTAATTGACCCTTTAACTGGCAAGACAAGCTCTTCTATGGTTTTTGTTTCCCAACCTATAGGATTAATCACTGGATCTCCAAACATATCCAGAAAAATAGATTGTGCAAGTTGATCATACTCTGATAATAGTTGTCGGGTTTTATCATG
The DNA here is from genome assembly GCF_000224085.1 of Allomuricauda ruestringensis DSM 13258. Classification (NCBI taxonomy): domain Bacteria; kingdom Pseudomonadati; phylum Bacteroidota; class Flavobacteriia; order Flavobacteriales; family Flavobacteriaceae; genus Flagellimonas; species Flagellimonas ruestringensis. Next base: position 1,920,244 of record NC_015945.1, on the reverse strand, counting down.
TAAAGTTGCGGCATCATCTAATATTTGAGCAATACGCTTTTGCATTTTTAGAGTCAATTTAGGTAATTCTATTTCTCTAATTTTCTTAACAGAAAGATGCTTAACCGTAACAAAAGGTGTTTTGTCCTCAATGTGTTTTAAAGATTTTGGAACTAAATATTTTACAAAGTCTTTATCCACTTTATCTTCTCTAGGAGTAATTTTGCAAACTCGTTGATTAAGAATAGCTTTTCCTCCTTGCCACTCTATTAAATTGAATGCTCCATCCATTCCAATTAACAAGTCTCCATTAGAGATTAAATACTCATCTTTGTAATCTCCATCATAATAAGTTGAAACGCTATTAGAAGTAATGTCTCTAATTCGAATTATAGGGATACCTATACCCTCAGTATTGAATAGTTTGGATTTAAAAGCATATCCAGAAAGTATATCAACACAATTTTCTAATTTCATCTTAATTAATTTTAGAAAGTTGTTTTAATATTTCACTTCTCTCGCTGTTTAGTTTTTTAATTCTTTCTAAAATCACTTCAGGCAAATCATAATCTACTTCTTCATAAACAATTTTTTTGTATCGATTTATTGATAAATCCCAATCATTATCATCTATTTCTTTAACCTGGACCAAGAAACTTTGACTTGAGCGATCAGAAAAATTATGCGAGCATGTACCATCCAAAAAATTGTCGGAGCCAAGGTTTCCCGGAATGTCTTTCACATTTAAAAGACCGCCGTTACTATCGTGCATTTTACCAAAGTAATCGCTTTTTAAATAGCGGTAATGGTCGAGAACCTGTGGTAGATTAAAGTTATCGTGAGCTTGTGCTAGTTGTGCTAATTTTTCGGGTGTTAAGTCTTTGGCAAATGCAAACTCGTTAAAAATGCTTTCGTCTACAATAAGGTTACGTTTTTGATCTAGGCTTTTTCCATCAGCTTTCATATCGTAAAACCACACCATATCGGTACCTCCATTGTCAGTTTTGGTAAATAGTAAGATTGCAGTACTTACCCCAGAATAAGGTTGAAACACACCACTGGGCAAGGAAATCACACCATCTAATTTATGATTCTTTACAATTTCACTACGGATACTTTTAAAGGCTTTACCGCTACCAAAAAGCACGCCATCTGGTACAATAACCGCAGCACGACCACCTTTTTTAAGTTGGCGTAACATCAAAGCTAAAAAGAGTAACTCTGTTTTCGTTGTTTTAGTCACATTACTCAAACTTGGCGCGATACTTTCTTTATCTATTGTCCCTTTAAAGGGTGGATTGGCCAAAATAAGGGTATAGGCATCACTAACCGTATTATCTTTACTTACAGCATCTACATCAACAATATTAGGCTCTTCAACGCCATGTAAAAAAAGATTCATACTAGCAATACGCAGCATAGTAGCATCAAACTCGGTACCATTAAACATACGCTTATTTATATGCTCACTATGTTTGTCTAAATCAGTTATTCTGTAATGCTTATCTATGTATTCTTTAGCAGCCACCAGAAAGCCAGCAGTACCGGTAGATGGATCACATATAACGTCATCAAGAGATGGTTGCATCATTTCTACCATAAGTTTGATAATGTGGCGAGGTGTACGAAATTGTCCGGCTGTTCCACCACCTTCCAACTTAGACAATAAGTACTCATAAATATCTCCTTTTATGTCCTGATTCGACATATCCAAACGTTCTAACTTTTCCATAACCTGGTCTAACGTACTGGCTTTATTAATACCGAAAGAAGCATCTTTCATATATGTACTGAACAAGCTTTTTTCGCCACCCAAACTTCTAATGAACGGAAAAATACCATCCACCGAATTATTGAAAATTGCATGGCGTTGAGTCACATCCATTTCTTTTAGATTTTTCCAACGGAAATCCTGTTGGTTAGGACCAAAAATGGGTGTGTACGTTTTGCTTAAACGTTTTGCCATACGCTCATTTCGCGTTTCAGTTTCGTCTAAATCCTTAATGAAAATCAAATAGGTTAACTGCTCTACTATTGTAATTGTATTAGTAACGCCACCTGACCAGAAGGTGTTCCATATTTGGTCTATTTGGGATTTTATTTCTCCGGTTATCATATACTACTGGTTGTTTAAGTTGTCGAATTTTTGTTTCATCGTTGGGTTGTTATAGGTGAGTTTTTTAATGGTCAATTCCTCCGCTTTATCATTAGCCAAACGTAAGTTTCTCTCAGATGAAGTGAGTGCATCTTTAATTTTATTTAGATGCGATATACTTTTATCAATCTCTTTTATAGCTTCTCCAAATTGTCTTTTGGCTAAATCGTAATTTCTTGCAAAACCTGTTTTGAAAGTTTCAATTTTTTCTTCAAAATTGGTAATGTCAATATTTTGGTTTCTAACGGTATTCAATTCCGCTTTATACGCTAGGGACTTCATTCCGGCATTTCGTAATAGGGTAATCATTGGAATGAAAAACTGAGGACGAATAACGTACATTTTTTCATATTTATAGGAGACATCAACGATACCTGTATTATAAAACTCATTGTCTGCCTCCAATAAAGAAACTAGTACAGCATATTCACATCCTTTATCATTTCTGTCCTTATCCAGTTTCGCAAAAAAATCTTCGTTCTTTTTTTTAGTGGATGTCTGATCATTTTCATTTTTCATTTCAAACATAATGGACACAATTTCATTGCCATCATGGTCAGTTTCTTTAAAAATGTAATCCCCTTTTGACCCAGCAGAAGCATCATTATCTTTTTCGAAGTATGCGCTTTGAAAAGCTGTAGCTCTAAGTTTGTTAAACTCAATTTCGCAATGCTGTTCCAGTGTTTCACCCAACATCTTTGTGGAAAGTTTTTGCTTATAATCTTTTAAACGCTCTATTTCTTCGTCACGATATTTAATAATCTGTTCTTTTGACTCAAGCTCTCTTTTAAAATCTGCTTGAAGTGATTTTTCCAGATTTTCCTTTTCGGAATCTTTAAGTTTTAAATCATTTTTGAGTTGATCCCGTTCTTTTTCAATAGATTTCAGCGCTTCAGAGACCTCCAATTTTTTCTGGGTTTCGGCATTCTCCAATTGAGATTGTAAATCTCTGATCTTATCCTCCTTTTTAGTTACTTCTAAAACTAGTTCTTCCTTGCTTTTTAGCTTTAGGTCACTAATTTCTTGATTTTTCTGAGCCAACAATTCTTGGTATTCACCTTTAATTTTAGACTCTGTTAATTCAATAGCAGACTGCTTTTCCTTTTCTGCTATTTCTAACCGCTTCACTATTTCATCCTGAAATTGTTGGTCTCGTACTTGCTTAACAATATCCGTATATACAGAATCATCAACCTTAAACACTTCTTTACAATTTGGGCACTTAACTTCTGCGTTTTTGCTCATGACAACTTGTTTTTTATGATTTGAAGCAAATTTAAGGGATGGTAGTGCGGGATAATTGCACAAACTAAACCTTGGAGATACCATTTGCAATTGATGAATTTCTAATCCAGAATTTGATTTTGTCACCAACTTTTAAATTAAGTTTGGCCATCTCATCTTTAGGAACACCAACACTAAAACCGTTTTTGAGTTCTATTTGACCCCAACCATTTGGAGCAATGGAAGCTATCTCCTCAAATTGATATTTATTTCCATATTCATCGAAATCAAATTCTTGCCAGAAAGATTTGTTTCTCACTTGATCATCGTTTGCTTTTGCATAACCATGAAACCATAATAAAACATCTATTAATTGAAAAGTCAATGAGTACAACAAGTTAGGTGTATTGACAGTTCTCCTTAAATTCTGAACATCGATATTTTTTTTTATATCAACATTGACATCATGAGATGCAGCTCCTGTTGTATGAATAATGTTTTTTACGTGGTTTGCAATTACTTTTGGAAAGTGAGTTTCAGAACACCTGATGCCTAAATGTTTTGTGTCCAAGCCTGATAAAAAAAGACATGACTCCGTAAGATTCACTTGTCTTCCTTTAACCTTCACGCATCTATCGTGTAGCAAGCCAATTTCATTGGCTTTTCGAAACATTTGTTCCAATATTATTCTTAATTGAGTAAAATACAGTTGATCCTCAAAATCACTTTTCAAACCTTTCAAGCCTTTGAAAACCGAAATAAAAGTATCCCTAGATGAATCAGGATAACTTTCCAACAAATTGAAGAGATTTTGATTGTCATGTTTGATTTGTAAATCTATTTGCCTATCAGCCTCAGCTTTTATATTCTGTAAAAGCTCCTTAACATCTTCAAGCTTTTTTTTGTTATAACATCTAAGGTTATTAGCTTCTAAAATATCATTTTGTGCTTCAACAAAAGTTGGTTGGCCTGATAAAACAAAAAAGGGGAACAACTTTCTATTTTTTAATTGATTAATCCTTGCTATAGAAGTCCCCAAACCTTTCTTACTAACGGTTTCTGAATTTTCATGTTCAAAAAACAAAGCGTCCAATAGGATTGCATCATAATGGTTAACATTTGCTTCAAGTTCACGAAATCCTTCAATAGGATTTCGAAATCCTTTTAATATAATACCAGAATCCTCAGCAAGGATTAAAAAAGGCTCCATATCAGGATGATCATGCTCATCATCCAGCCACAACACATTGTATACTTTATTCATAATTAAATTATTGGAAGGATGAAAGATACAACCGTACAATATTCAGAATCCGGAATATTTGAAATTATATTTAAGGCGTTTTTACCTGAATTTAAGGTTTTAAGTATCTCATTAACTTCATATCCGCCTAATCCATTATTACCCGTGCTTCCAGCAGCAAAGTTTTTTCGGACATAATCTTCAAGTTTAAAGTCCTTAGGAAAAGACTTCCCTGTGTTTGAAACACGAACTTCCACATAAGACTTTTTATCATCAATATCATAATTTAGAATTGAAGCTTCTTTTGCATTACCTGTAAATGGTAAAATCTCAATATTGATTTTATGTGCAATATCATTTTCATTGAATGCATGGTTTTTAGCATTATCGAGTAAATTCAATAGCAATATTCTTAGTTTCTGTATATTCCCATTTATTATTACTTGATTCGACATTTGATTCTTAATGTCTTCATGAATGTCTAGTTCAAGACTAATATTGGTTTTTAAACTTTTCTTTTCGTCCTTAACAAAGGAAGATAGGAATTTCAGAAAATGTATTGGTTCGAGTTCAAAATTTGAAACACTTACCATTGAAGTATTTCTATCTGCAAGTTCTTGGATATACTTTACGTTTTTGGAAATGGATTCAAAAGCATCGGACAATGTAAATTCCCTACTTTGAGATAAGTAGTGTTTCTCCCATTTAGGGTCAATCTTAGTAAGTGCATTCTTAATAATTTCCAAAGATGACCCGATACTAAGTAATGGTTTACCTAAAATATGACTCAAAGAAGTTGAGCTTTCTGTTTCCACTTTTTTGATTCCAGTCAACAAAGATTCTTTCTCTGACTCAATTTTTTTCAATCTCTCTGAAAGCTCGATTATGCCGCTAACTTTAGCAACTTGTTCTTTCATATCAGGTATTCTGAACACAATATTTTTTAAATCTTTTGTTCGTAGCATTGGTTGTACCGAACCAACTCTATAGCTGTCGACTTGATTTTCTACGTATTCAGATGAAAACTCATTTATTAAATAAATAGGATGAACAATATCTTCATTTAATTTTAAAGCTGTGATATTCTGGGAAATCGCAATTGACTCTCCGGTAAACTTGAAATAGGTTGGTTTAAGAGTATTCCATTTGTTTGCAATCAGCAGACATGATTCGCTTATGATTCTAAATGTACCGCGTTTAACGATTTTTGAATCCAATTCAATACTTCTCAATACACTGTCAAATACATCATCTTTTAAATCACGTATCTGAACTTGTTTAAATGACTCATTCATAGGAGCCCTTGTTCCTCTTATTATTTGCGCAAAAGATGTTAATTTAGAACCTACAAGATCTTCTAAGAAATACCTACTAACAGAAAGATCAAAATCATTTTCATAAATTTCTTTAATGCTAACATATCTAAGAAATTCGGTTTCTACATCGTCTTTAATGAGCATTAAAAGGTCTTTGTACTTTAAAGTTTTGGTTTTTGGATTATCCTTATAATAAAAGCTTGAACCATCTATCATTTTAACAAAACCAGGTCTTTTAATATGGTTTTTGAATACGATGACACAAATAGGAATAACTGTATTAGACAAGAGCCCGGAGGGTAAAGTTATAATTGTATCAATTAAATTTTTATCAACAAGACGTTTTTTAAGTTTACCCTCTGCACCTCCACTAAAAAGAAATGATAATGGGAAAACAACAATCAATTGACCATTATTGCTATACCTTAATGTCTCCATTCCTTTTTCTACAAGGAAACCTTCAATAGTTCTATGGTTAGTATAAATGGAATTATGAGACTGGTGCTTCTTTAGCTGTAACCTCATTGGCGGACTGGCAACTATTAAATCAAAATCTTGAAAGTCATTCCAATTTTCTATAGAGTCTGCAAGAGAATACCTATGTGTGAAGCAATTCAAGTGGGCTTTTAACCTAAGCTGTCCAATCGCCCAAGTATTTGGATTAATTTCTTGACCGTAATACATATGACCCTCTTCAAGATAAACTCCAAATGAAGCAAAACCAGCAAAGGGGTTGTATACATTTGAAAACTTAGGTAAATCAGCCAACCCAATAATGAGTTTACTTATTTCCTCTGGATTAATGGATACATTGGAATATTTTCTATCAAAATCAATTATTTTATTTAAAACAAATTCAAAGACTTCTTTGAAATTGTCAATTAGTTGTTCGAGGTCAATACCATTTATTATGTGAAGTATTTCTTCTATCTGCCTTTCATGAAGACTTTCAAATAATGGGTGAAATATTTTCTGTATATCTCTATAAAATAAATTTTCATCTTCATTTTTAAGGTTGAAGCTCCAATCGGAATAATTTCTAGGCGAAAAATTAAGCACACCATCCTTATAAGCAGATAAAATATAAAGTAACAAATATAGGTTCGTGTTAGAACGTGTATTTCTTATCACACTTGCACACTGCCAAATGTGGTTTCCAATCCGACCTATTAATTCTTTTCTTGAATAATCACTCTTATTCATTTGCATTGTTTCAATATGAGATTTACAAAAGTAGATTGATTTTATGCAATATAATCGCACAATTAATGCGAATAATATTTGTTCATTGTTTTAGAATGCAATCTTATTTGTTCTTTTAATTCCTTTGGTTCCAAAACTTCAACATCTTGCCCAAACGATAATAATTGTTGGACCAGTTCTAGGTTTATTATTGATTCAAACCAAACCTGATCCTCTTTCTCTTCTTCAAAAAATTCATCATAATCCGGTATAAATGGTTTTGTCTTAAAATAATCTTCTCTTCCATTATAGAAACGCAGAACAACTTTTTGAGGTACTTGATCTTGTTGCCTTCTAATACCGACCATGGTTCTAAAATAAGCGTCCCAATCAGTATTGGATTCAATATACTTTTTATCATCCAAGATTTCAAAATCAACTAGTCTGTCATCCAATGGGATACTCCAATTTGAAACATTCTTTGTTTTATTTAATCCATAAACAAACCATCTCCTATTATACTGTTTTAAAATATGTGGATGAAATTCAAAATTTTCAAAAGAATCCGCCATGAACCCATGAAATTTGATTCCAAGCACTTGTTTCTTTTTAATAGCAAAATACATTGGCTTTAAAAAGTTTATTCCTTTATATTCATCATTATGGTCATAAAATAATATTTGCGCTGACTGACTTTCTTGCTGGTATTCCTCATCTTGAAACTTTATTAAGGCCTCAGCTAATTTATCATACTTGGGATGATTCTCAAATCGCTCTAACAACTGTTGAGCTGCATCTATTAAATATTGTTCGTACTCTAATAGAGGTTTATTTGAAATAGAGAAATTAGGATCGGAATATTTAAGTATTCGAGCCTTTTCTGGCAAGGGTGCACCAAAACCATTTTTTTTGTCTCTGAAAATCTTTAAATCTTCTCTTAAGGTTCGAATAGAAATATTTTCATTCAAAAGAGTTTCTAATTTATTATTCACTACATCCAGAAGTTCATCAAAACTATATGACCTTTTACGGAAGCATTCATCTAATATATTGTATCGTAAATGGGCATGTTTGCTATTGGACATAACAGCAGAGTTTTAAGTTTTTGGTAATATATGATAAATAATGCAATGTATTTGCACAGTTAATTTTAGAAATGAAAATTGTATTGATTTACCTTATTCAGATGTATCAAGATTAAAATATCAACCATGGAAATCAAAACAATAACGAGAAAAGAACTTTATGAACTGGTATGGACGACCCCATTGACACAGTTGGCCAAACAATATAACATTTCGGACAACGGCCTGAGAAAAATTTGCATCAAACATGAAATACCGCTTCCCAAGGCCGGACACTGGTCAAAGGTGAAATTTGGCAAAAAAGTTACCAAAGCTCCCTTGATGAAAACAGAGAAAAAACTAAATGACATCAAACTTTACGAGAGGATAGGGAAAAATGATAAAAAAGCACATTTCAATAGCAAGTATAGTGCCTTGAAAAACGAAATTGTTAACGATCCCTCCCTACCCCTTTCCGTTCCAACAAAAGTGTACAAACCCGACATTCTCGTGCAAAAGGCAAAATCCGACCTAGCTACTTCAAACTATCAACCCAACCATCAATATCAAGATATAATCCATACAACCAAAGGAAATTTAAACATTGAAGTTTCAAAAAAGATGGTTCCTAGGGCACTAAGGTTTATGAATGCCCTGATCAAATTGCTTAGGAAAAGAGGTCATGACATTGAAATAGATGGGTATAGTACCTATGCCGTTGTGTTTGACGAAAAAATCAACATACGCTGTCGCGAAAAATCAAAACGAGTCATGGTCAAAAGTGATAGGTGGACAAATTATGAATACCACGCAAGCGATATTTTAACATTAAAGATGGAAGCAGATTACATCTTGAGAAAAGATTGGGCAGACAGTAAAAATGAACTTTTGGAGGAACAACTCGCCAAAATACTGACCAAACTGGAGTTGACGGCCAAGCAATTGAAAAAAGAACGAATCGAAAGGGAGGAATGGCACAAAAAATTTCAGGAAGAACAAAAAATCAAGCAAGAACTTCAAGACCGGAAGGACAAAGAACTACAATCCCTAAAATCGCTTTTCAAGGACATGAAAAGACATGAGATGACCGTAAGGCTGAGAAGTTATGTCCAAGAATTCAAAAGCCACAAGGAATCCAAGGGTGAGCTGACAGAGGATTTATTGCTTTGGTTGGAATGGGCCAATGAAAAGATCGAATGGTTCGATCCTATGATCGAAAGGGAAGTTCCTTTGTTGGAAGATATCGAACGAAATTCCTTTGTGGAAACCGAAACAAAAAGGTCAAGTCTGTTTTATCCCTGAACCAACTATAAAGAAAAGTTTCTAGAAAAATAAATTGCCTTGGTCAAAGTAGATCATCAAAATCAACTAAAAGAAGATAAAGAAAAGAGCTAAAATTAAATTTGACGCCCTTTGAATTAGTATGAAAAAAGATCTAGTGTCGGCAGTAAAAAAGGGCCGATGTTTTACCTATGTTGTACCAATACAAAAAAAGCCCCTCAAAATTGAGGAGCTTTTAACGTAAGTTTCAGAAAACTTAAAAGTGCGGGTAAAGGGAGTCGAACCCCCACGCCTTGCGGCACCAGATCCTAAGTCTGGCGTGTCTACCAATTCCACCATACCCGCATTTAACAATATTTTAAGAGCTTGGACTTGACTAGATCCTAAGTCTAGCGTGTCTACCAATTCCACCACACCCGCGAAATGGAGTGCAAATATAAATCAATTTTCCGATTTGCAAATGCACTCCCTTTAAAAACTTGTTTTTTGTACTTTTAGGGTCCTTTTTAATTCTTATATGAAAGACATACATAATTACATCAGTACCAACAAGGACAGATTTATCAACGAGTTGATCGACCTCTTAAAAATCCCCTCCATTAGTGCCGATAAAGCATATTCCCAAGATGTTTTGGAAGCGGCAAAAGCCGTGAAAAAGTCATTGGACGAAGCAGGTTGCGAAAACACCGAAATTTGCGAAACCAATGGCTATCCCGTGGTGTATGGTGACAAAATCATAGACCCAAACCTGCCAACGGTATTGGTTTACGGCCATTACGATGTGCAACCCCCAGATCCCATGAACTTGTGGGACTCTCCACCTTTTGAACCTGTGATCAAGAAAACAGAATTACATCCCGATGGTGCCATATTTGCCCGCGGGGCCTGTGATGACAAAGGCCAGTTTTTTATGCACGTAAAGGCGGTGGAGTTTATGATCAAAAACAATACTTTGCCCTGCAACGTAAAGTTCATGATTGAAGGTGAGGAAGAAGTAGGCAGTGATAATTTGGAAGATTTCCTAAAGGAAAACGGTGAAAAATTCAAAAACGATATCATCCTGATCTCCGATACAGGAATGATTTCCAACGATACTCCATCCATAACAACAGGCCTACGCGGACTTAGTTATGTGGAAGTGGAAGTGACCGGAGCGAACAGGGACTTGCATTCGGGAATTTACGGTGGTGCCGCTCCGAACCCCATCAATGCTTTGGCAAAAATGATTGCCGCTTTGCACGATGAAAACAACCACATCACCATACCCGGTTTTTATGACAAGGTTGAGATCATATCCGATGAAGAGCGGGCAGAAATGGCCAAAGCCCCATTTGATTTGGAAGCTTATAAAAAATCCTTGGATATTGGTGATGTACATGGTGAAAAGGGATATTCCACAGGCGAACGTTTTGGAATACGACCAACCTTGGATGTGAACGGTATTTGGGGCGGTTACACAGGCGAAGGTGCAAAAACCGTAATTGCCAGTAAAGCCTACGCCAAAATTTCCATGCGATTGGTGCCCAATCAAGATTGGCACGAGATCACCAATCTGTTCACCAAGCATTTCAAATCCCTAGCGCCTAAGAGCGTAAAAGTAAAGGTTACACCACATCATGGAGGTCAGGCTTATGTTACCCCAATTGATAGTATTGGCTACCAAGCTGCTTCCAAGGCCATGGAAACAACCTTTGGAAAAACTCCTGTGCCACAACGAACCGGGGGAAGTATTCCGATCGTGGCCCTTTTTGAGAACGTTTTTGATAGCAAAACCATTCTGTTAGGCTTCGGCTTGGACAGCGATGCCATTCACTCCCCTAACGAACATTTTGGGGTTTGGAACTTTTTAAAGGGCATTGAGACCATCCCTTACTTTTATAAATATTATACGGAGATGAAGGCTTAAATCTTTTTCACATATTTGGTGATGATCACAATTTGTTGACCATCTACCTTGCCTTCAATATATTCGGCATTTTCGTGATCCAGGGAAATCCGTCGCACGGCGGTTCCCTGTTTTGCGACCATGCTGGAACCCTTCACTTTTAGGTCTTTTACCAGCACAACGCTATCACCATTCTCCAAAATATTACCGTTCACATCCCTATGGATGATTTTTTCGCTTTCTTCTTCTCCTTCACCCGTAGCTTTGGCCCACTCCAATGTTTCATTTTCCAAATACATCATGTCCAAAAGATCTTGGGGCCATCCTTCGGATTTTAACCGATTCAGCATGCGCCAAGCCACAACTTTAACCGCATCGTGCTCGCTCCACATGCTATCGTTCAAACAACGCCAATGATTGGAATCAATGGTATCAGGGTCTTCTAGCTGACCAATGCAGATGGAACACCCTAAAAGACTACCGTCCATACCACCTGTGGAAACCGGAGGAACTTCATACACCTGTAAGTTTTCTGTTGACCCGCATAGTTCGCAGGTATTTCCGCTTCTGTTTTGTAAGTCCTCTAATAATCCCATGATATTCAAATTTGACGGCAAACTTAACATTTTAGGATATCATATTAACTTCTTATCAGCACAAAAAATGTTCTACACTTGTAGAATTACATTTTTTGTTCTATGTTTGTAGAGCAATAATTGTAAAATATTGAAAATGCAGTTGTCAAAATCCGAAGAGGAGTTAATGAACATTGTTTGGAAATTGAAAAAGGCCTTTATGAAAGACCTATTGGGTGCCTACCCAGAACCCAAACCCGCCACTACCACCGTAGCAACGCTTTTAAAACGTATGACGGACAAAGGTTTTCTGGCATACAACAGTATTGGAAGAAGCAGGGAGTACTATCCTTTGGTAAAGAAGAAGGATTATTTTTCCAAGCATGTGAACGGGCTCATAAAAAACTTCTTTAACGACAGTGCAAGTCAGTTTGCTTCCTTCTTTGCCAAAGAGACCAACTTGAGCAAAACCGAGTTGGAAGAATTGAAAAAATTGATAGACAACGAAATAAAAAAGAAGTAATTATGTTGGTCTTTCTATTAAAATCCACTGCATGCCTCGCCATTTTTCTGGTATTCTACAAACTTTTGCTGGAAAGGGAAAGCATTCACCATTTTAAACGGTTTTTTCTTTTGGGGACCCTTATCACCTCTTTTATAATTCCAAATATGGTCTTCACGGATTATGTTGATGCGATTGAGCCAACCACCAACTCAATTTCTCCGATCACAGATCATATTTCCGATTACGTTATCGTGGAACCTATTCCGCAAGCATCAATTTTTGATTGGCAACTTTTGTTGTGGGTTATCTATGTATTGGGTGTTGTTGGGTTCGGACTCCGCTTTATTGCTAATCTTTTGCGAATAGGTTTACGCATCAAAAAACACCCCAAGTTCAAGGAGAATTTCGTCACTAAGGTCCTTTTACGACAATCACTTCCACCCCATACTTTTTTCAACTATATTTTTTTGAACCAACAACAATTTGAGAAAAAAAACATTCCACAGGAAGTACTTTTACATGAGGAAACCCATGCCAAGCAACGGCATAGTCTGGATATTCTAATTGTTGAACTGGCCCAAGTGTTATTTTGGTTCAACCCCATTATCTACCTATTTAAATCATCCATTAAGCTGAACCATGAATTTTTGGCGGATAGGGCCGTTATCGACAAGAACAACGATCGTTCGCATTATCAAAACACTATTCTATTATACTTATCACACAATAGTTTTAATACACATCAGTCGACCGGCATTGCAAATGCCATTAATTATTCATCAATCAAAAAACGTTTTACAGTCATGAAAACAAACACATCAAAAAAATCATTTGTATTGAGAAGCCTATTGCTTCTACCCCTAACGGCCCTATTGCTATTTGGATTTACAGAAACGCGTCAAATTGAAAGGGAAAGTTCTTTTGATCAAATCATTAGAATGAACCTTCTTGATAACGGCAATGTACGATTGGAAAATGAGAGTTTTCATTTTAATGAAATCCCGAAAATTCTAAAGCAAGACTACCTGAAAATACATGATGCCAAAAAAATCAAGGTTGCAATCAACGCTATTCAACCAGTACATTACAACACCATAACCAATTTATCCAAGGAAATAAGAACGACAGGCATTAATTTAGTTGAAGTGTTTGCCCATGAGGTTATTATGGAAGAGAGCCAGTTCAAAGAAAATGTTCCGATCACACCAAGCACAACACTTTTGAATGCAAAGCAAATGACAGTGGTTGGAACGGACAAGGGTCAAGAAGAATTTGCTGCGTCTTCTCCAACGTCCTTGCCTCAAAATGCTGCCCAAAAAACCATCAACCCAATCAATATAAAAATCAATAAGAATGGTCAGATATTGTTTCAGAAAGATTTGGTGCCCTTAAATGATTTAAAAGAAACCCTTTTAAAAACAAACGACCATCTCTCTTTTGATGAGCGTAAAAAAACACTGCGCTCGGTAATAGAGGTTGACAAAAACACACCAAAAAACATTATTGATCGGGTAGATCAAATTCTCGCCGAGTATGGCTCTGCCACCATTAATATTGTTGGTCCAAAAATGATTTATCAGAGTAGTGCTACCCGAGAAGAAATGAAAGAGTACAATACCCTGGCCAAAAAGTACAATGATATGGACCGAAACCATATGGTGATCAAAAAGAAAGAGGTTATGCGATTAAAAAACATTTATGGCAAAATGTCCAAAAAGCAACGGGCAGATGCAGAACCCTTTCCTGATTTTCCAAAGCCACCTCCAGCCCCACCGGCTCCGGGAACTGCAAAACCTCCAATGCCTCCTTCAGCCATTACAAACATAAAAGAAACAAAACCTTTGGCGCCCCCTATGCCCCCTGCACCAAAATCACCTTTGGAGCACATCAAGGAAATGGCGGACAAGGGAGCTACTTTTATGTTCAACGGCAAGGAAATAACCGCTAAAAAAGCAATCCAAGTCATTAGAAACAATGACAAAATAAACATAGACACCAGGGGTTCCAAGGATAAAAAGCCAATAGTAAAACTATCGGTAAATCCAATTGAAATAGAAAACTAGCCCCTACTCCATACAATGTTAAAAGCCCCTTAATTGGGGCTTTTTATGTAACAAATCCACCTAAACTGCGTTCTAATAATCTATCAATCAAAGAGAACACACTATGTTACAACGCTTTTTTATCTTCTGCTCAGGAGCGGATACCGAAATTTTAGACACTTGTTCCAATGGGGAACGCAACAAATATGCAGGCATTGGTGCCACCGTATTCTTTACCGCTGTAATGGCTTTTATCGCTTCCGGATATGCCCTTTACACCGTTTTCGACAATATCTACACCGCCATTTTCTTTGGTTTGATTTGGGGCTTGCTCATATTCAATTTGGACAGATACATCGTTTCCACCATTAAAAAGAGGGACAATTTTAAAGGCGAATTGCTCCAAGCCGCACCACGGATTGTTTTGGCATTGATCATTGCCGTAGTGATTTCCAAACCTTTGGAGATGAAGATTTTTGAAAAGGAAATCAACCAAGTGCTCTTGGAAGAGAAAAATGCCATGACCTTGGACAACAAGGAACAATTGGCGCTCCAATACACCCCAAAGATTGAAAGCCTTAATCAAGACATTGCCAACCTGAAAGGTGAAGTAGCGACCAAAGAGACAGAAACCAACGCCCTTTACGACACTTACATCTCCGAGGCTGAAGGCACCGCTGGTACAGGTTTGTTGGGAAAAGGCCCAGTTTATGAGGAAAAACGTGAAAAGCACGACGCAGCACTCGCTGAGCTCAATGCCTTAAAAGAAACGAATGGAGACAAAATTGAAAACATCGAAGCACAAATAGCAGCTTTGCAATCCGATTACAACATTGCCGTTGCCGATTCCCAACCCATTATTGATGGGTTTGATGGATTGATGGCCCGCATCAATGCATTGGGTAAATTACCCTGGTTTCCATCCTTTTTTATCTTTTTGTTGTTTTTGGCCATTGAAACGGCTCCTATTATTGCCAAGTTATTGGCTCCTAAAGGTGAGTACGATTACAAGTTTGAAGAACAGGAAAGTGTCGTCGCTACCTGGGTGACCCAAAAAGTGGAACAGCGTAAATTATTGTTGTCCACCGATGGGGAAATCAACCAGCAAATCTATACCGATATCAAAAACGAGGAAGAGCTATACCGCTACAAAAAGCAAAAAGCAGAGGAATTGCTTCGCTTGCAAGCCGATAGTTTTCATAATGTACAGGTAAAAGGACTTTAATCTACAATACCCATATTTTTTAATAGGAAAGATGCATTCATGTTTTGGCAAACGCCTTCTTTGAACCTGTAATCGAAGAACAGTTCTCCGTTTACAATTTGGGCGTCAAAATAGCGGTTTTCCACCTCTGGAAGTTGGTCTGCGAGGGTACACAAGCTTAAATCGTGCGTGGCCACCATTCCCGTGGACCCATTCCGTACTAAACGCTCCACAAATTTTTTGGAGCCTTCGGCTTTGTCCACGCTGTTGGTACCCTTCAAAATCTCATCCAAGACCACAAAACAATCATCTTTTTCCAATTCTTCAACAATATATTTTAGACGTTTGAGCTCTGCATAAAAATAGGAGGTCTCATCCGCCAAAGAATCCGAAGAACGCATACTGGTCAATAAACGAACTGGAGCATATTTTACATCTTTTCCTAAAACCGGCAAACCCATGTTAGCCATCACTATTTGCAAAGCAATGGCTCGCAAAAAAGTACTTTTCCCCGCCATATTGGCCCCTGTGACGATACAAAAACGCCCTTTTCCGATTTCAAAATCGTTCAAAACGTTCTTTTCGGGGTCTACCAAGGGGTGCCCCACTTCTTTTGCTTTCAACACCGTTTCACCTTGCACTAAATTTGGATAGGTATGATCAGGATGGTTAAAAGCATAAGTTCCCAATGTGATGTACGCATCAAATTGAGCAATGGCGGAAAACCAACTTTCCACCTCCGTACCGTATTTTGCTATCCAAGATTCAACTTGATAGGCATAAAATAGACTGTACAACCCCAGACCTTGACCAAAAAATGACACGATCAAGTTGAATTGTTGTTCCAACATGGTCATACTTTGGGAGAAGCGTTTCAATATTTTTGATGTCTTCTCGCCCTTGACCACTAATTTTTTTTGAAGTTCCTGTAGCAATTCCGAGTTTAAAGTGTGTTCCTCCAGTTCGGAAATCAATCGTTGGTGCTGCTGAATAGTTTCCTGTGCCTCTGATACCTTGGTGGTAAATCCAACAATATTCTTGGCATATCGACCAACGACACCCACACCCAAAAAGTACCAAAACAAGACCAAACTTTCTGGCACTATGCCCATAGCAGCCAAAGTGATTGCCAAAATGGACAACAAAGCAAAAATCGGAGGGACAACTCCCGCCCATTTGGGCATAAAGGATTTGTGGTTTTTCATCCAATCGGATACTACCTCAGGCGATATTTTGGGTTGGGTTTCCCCGGCCAGTGCCGAAAAATGTTGTCGCCACTCGGGCAACTTGACCAACTCTTGAATGGCCTCTTGTTTTTTAGCTATATCCTTTGGATATCCATCCAACAAAAGATTCGAAAACACTTCTCGCCCCTGCTGTAATGTGGTTCGGTTTGCATACTGATAGAACGAACCTCTTCCAAAAAGATCAAGATCCTGTGCGTATGGATGGCCAAGTTCCAAAAACTCGCTCCCATCGGGAAAATCGTGGAAACGACGATTCAAAATTTGCAATTCCTTATTGTTGATATCAATAAGTCTTTCCAAATACTTTTTATGACGTTTTACATTACTGAATCTCACTACCAAATAAAGGAATGATACAATCAAAAGGGGCAATACCACAACTAATACGGTAGTGTCCCAAAATAAGTAGATCGTAAACCAAATCGTCACAAAAATCGTGAGTCGAAGCGTTGCTAAAAGAGATAGTTTTTTCTTCTCACGCTGTTGCTCAGTTTGATAGGCACTCTTTTGATTGGTATAAAACTCCTTTAATTTCGTCATCTAAAAATCAATCCAACGATTTAAGCTCCTGCCGTAGTTTCTTTGTAAGACTTTCCACAACCAAATTATACGAATGATCTATAAGGTCTTTGATCAATTGGGGAGGGAGTTGTTCCAAAAACAAGGTGTTCCAATGGGTTTTGCTCATGTGATAGCCCGGTGTAATGTTTCCGTCATATTCTTCACGGAGTTCCTCTGCTCTTTCCGGGTCGCACTTTAGGTTGCACTGCGCAGGAAGACGTTCCAAGGGAACCAAGGCAAACATTTTGCCCATTACCTTGAACACCAAAGTGCTTTCATCAAACGGAAATTCTTCAGTTACCCCTTTCTTGGATACGCAAAGCTCCCTAAGTTCCTCTACATTCATTGCTCGATTCCCTGCGAGTCGTAAACAATTACCTTTTCCCAGAGGTCCTCGCACTCTTCAATAAACACCATATGTGGTGGCTCTTCCTGGTAAGCAGCCTGATCTTCTGCCGATTCAAAGGATAGAATCAAAGAATAGGTGAAAGAATCATCTACCACATCGCGAATCGCCTTTGGTGGTTTACCTATAAATTTGGTTTTGGCATACTTGGATTTGTTCAAAAACTTGGTCAAGGATGCTTCAAAAGTGGCTCTGTCGGCTTGGTTATCTGGGTTTTTAAACCAGAAATAAACCACATGTGCAAACGTGTGGTCAAAAGTAGTTTTGTCGGATTCTTGTGCGTTGCTCATAACTGATATTGTTCCTACAAGAAGTAGGGTCAAAATTTTGGTTTTCATATTCACTCTTTTATAAATTGTTTTTCTTGGTTTGATATTTCCAAGGCGGAATAGTCCAATGTCCACCCGATGGTCTCTACTATTTTCTCTACGACCAAAACGGCCTGTAAGGCTTCATTTTTTGCGGTTTCCATGAGTCCACTTTCTGGAATTTTCTGTTTGATGTGCTCCTTGGCCTCTTGGTTTAAATTCGTTAGATCCGTGGGCGAAAAGCTGTTAAAAATACCATTTTTAATATCGTAAAACTGCAAGTCGGGCTCTATGGACAGCACTTCTGGTTCTGGAAAGTGACTCAATATGATTTTCTTCTTATCATTATCTGCCCGCATATCAAGTTTGTTCAGGTCATATCCGATGTGGGCCTTGGCCTTGATAATGATCAGTGCCTTTTTCTTGCTTCGGAACAAGCTCATAAAACTGTCCTTGGTATTCTCATAGTGATAGATTTCGGCAAAATCACCTTCAACGGAAACCAGTTTGCACACGCTGCGTATCTTGTTCAAGATTACCGTGGATTGATGCTCCGTAATCTCCTTGTTCTTCTTTTTTCGGAACAGGGAAAAGACCCAATACATCAATATTGCGCCTAAAATCAACCCCAGAATTATGTCTATTGCTTCACCCATTATTATTACCTATTTCACCCAAATGGGTAAACTTGAACCCTTTGTTATATTTTAATCCGTAACCCAACATTCTGTCCAAAGCAGAATGCGCGAACAAAATTACACCAATCAGCTGGCATAAAGGTATTGAAAAGTAGACACCAGCAAGATAAATTAGTATGGCCACTCCTTTATGATGAAACAAATTATAGGAAAAGGCTCCTGCTTTGTTTCCGAAAAGATACCCGATCATTCCAATATCTGGCGTTAAAATAAGTGCCAAAAACCACCACCAGGCATAATCCAATAAACCGAAAAGATAGATGCCCAGCACGAACATCATCAACTCTTCCAATTTAAGCATTGTTTTCATCTATTTGTTTTCAATTTTATAAAGTACGGGCCTGCTAGGGCTGGCATCGTTCTCAAAAGGTGCCACTTGAAGGTTTAAAAAATAGGTGCCGTCCTCCACGGGGTTGGGCACATAAACAAACTCAGTAATCGTCGCTTTTGTGCGGGGCTTACCGTTCATGTTCCAAAAGGCCTTGTGTGCCAAAAGGTCTCCGCCGTCCCTTTCCTTGTCCACCGAAGGCAGGTCAATTAACAAATGTTCCACTCCTTTTTTCACCAAACACTTGGCGGCTTCCTCGGTTAAATAGGTGGGATTGGTATCGGAGTACTTTTTAGATCGTTTGTACCCCAAATTAGGTATGGTCCTGATGACCACGGCCTGTCTTTTTTTGTTGCCCAAAGCATATTTTATTTGCTTTTCGGAGATAACAAAATCATCGCCCATTTGTTCGGGTGCCACGGTGATCAACTCGGCCAAAAAGAAAAACTTCTTCAGCTTTTTGTTGATGGAGTTGAACTCCTCGGAAATATGCCCCAAACATTCGGTATGGGTTACATGCGAATGTGGATTGAACCAAATATCGTTGAAATTGGTGGAAGCTCCCTCGCTCACCTTGCCCACAAAGCCATCTTGTTCGTGGGGGGTAATTTTTGGTGGGTCCAAATACCACGCATTCACATTGTTGTCGCCACCTTTGAGCGGTATGGAAATATCAAGCGGTTTGGTCAGGTCTATTTTGTAGTTTCGGGAGTTGTGTTTTATGGTTGCAATCAAATTGTAATCGTTTTGTCATTCCCAACTTGATTGGGAATCAATTCTACTTCATGGATTCCTGCTTTCGCAGGAATGACAATTTACTATTTTAAGTTAAGCATAAAAAGGTCTGCGGCAATTCCATCGGCCAAAAACTTGCCTTTTTTGGTCGTGAGCAATTTCCCATCTTCCAAAACAAGTAAACCCTGCTCCAAAAATTTAGCTGCCTGTTGATTGAGATATTTTAAATAGTTTGACCCAAATTCCGATGCAATCCTATCCAAATCCACGCCCCAAATGGTGCGCAGGCCTGTCATTACAAATTCGTTATACCTGTCCGTTGTGGAAAGTGTTTCAATTTCCGAGGGCAATTCACCTTGGTTTATTTTTTTTATGTAGGTCGTGTTGTTCCTAATGTTCCAGCTTCTGTGTTGTCCATCAAACGAATGGGCCGATGGACCTACCCCCAGATATTTCTTCCCCAACCAGTACGCTGTATTGTTCTTGGAGAAAAAACCAGGTTTCCCAAAATTGGAAATCTCATAATTCACAAAACCATGAGCTTCCAACATATCCATCAAAATATGGAACTGCTCTTGTGCCTGCTCATCATCCACATCGGGCACAACTCCTTTTTCAATGAATTTTTTAAGAGCCGTTCGGGGCTCCACGGTCAACGCATAGCTGGAGATATGGGGCAGGCCAAAATCCAATGCTTTTTGGATGTTGGCTTTCCAGCGCTCGTTGTCCATCCCTGGGATTCCGTAAATCAAATCAATGGTGATGTTGTCGAAATGCTCCGTTGCTTCTTTGATACATTGTTCAGCTTCTCCAGCATCATGGGCACGGTTCATCAGCTTTAAATCTTCATCAAAAAAAGATTGAATGCCGATGCTGAGGCGGTTGATTCCTGCATTTTTGTATTCTGAAAAGAGGTCACTCGACTCTACCCGAGATGACACCAAGTCATCTGGATTAGCTTCCAAGGTGATTTCTGGATGGTCAATTACTTTGTAATTGTCGTAAACGGCTTTAATAAGTTGCTCGATTTCCTCGGCAGTAAGAACCGATGGTGTTCCTCCTCCAAAATAGATGGTCTCGACGGCATCATCCACCTCCGATTTTCGTAAAACAAGCTCTTTGGCAATGGCATTGACCATGACCTCCTTTTTTCCCAATTGTGTGGAAAAATGGAAATCGCAATAATGGCAAGCTTGCTTGCAAAATGGAATGTGAATGTAAATTCCGCTCATTCAATGATCATTTAGCGAGGACAAAAACAAAGCATCGGCACAAACCTTCAAGGCCACTGGTACAATTACGGATGTACAAATTGTTTATTGAACATTGTTATTTGATCTTATCTGGGTTCTGTTTGATGAAAGCCTCCCAACCGGTATAGCTTTTTCCGATTTCTACCCTGCCCTCGTTGTAGAAATGACAAACGGCAGCGGCCAAACCATCCGTGCTATCCAGATTTTTAGGTAAAGATTTCAATTTCAGGACGCTTTGAAGCATTCTAGCTACTTGTTCTTTGCTGGCGTTTCCGTTGCCAGTAATGGCCATTTTTATCTTTTTGGGCATATATTCCGTTATCGGAACTTCTCTGGAAAGTCCAGCGGCCATGGCCACCCCTTGGGCACGGCCCAATTTTAACATCGACTGTACATTTTTACCATAAAAAGGGGCTTCAATGGCTATTTCATCGGGATGATAGGTATCGATGAGCTCCAGGGTACGCTCAAAAATAAGTTTGAGTTTAACATAGGGGTCATCATATTTTCGCAGCATCAACTCGTTCATTTGCACAAAGTGCATTTGTTTGTTGATGACCTTTATGATTCCGAAACCCATGATCGTGGTTCCAGGGTCTATTCCCAATATGATTTTTTCTGTTGCCAAATTAGTAGGTGTTTAGTACCAGTGGGAGCCTAAAGCGCAGGCTTACAGGGTTTCCTCTTTTTAATGCGGGCGCCACGGTGGTCAAATCGTTCAATCGTTCCGATATTTTGGTGTTGAAATCGGATATCTCGTTGAGCACGGAGGTCTTTTCTTCGACGCCCAACACGGAGATAAAACCGTGTTCATCAATCAAAAAATCGATATAAACCGTGTCGTTCATATCGTTGCGAACCTGAAATTTGAGTCCTGCCAAGGCTTCGGAAAAATACTCGGTTATCACATTTTGGAAGCACTCTTGCTGGGCATCTTTTGGGGCGGTTTCATCACAATCCTCAAAAAGGGGGTATTGATCCACATCGTTCCAGTCGATGGCCATAAGCTCCTCATTGACCAGTTTTTGGGTCTTGTCCTCTTTGGACTCGAACAGCTCGCAGGATACGAGCAAACCCATAAAAATGATCCATAAAACATACTTCTGCATGACAGCCCTGATAATTTGGCTGAAATTACGATATTTTAAAGAAATCAGTTGCTGGCAAAGTGGATTTCCTCTTTTATCTCGGTAATGCGGTTTTTGGCCCGTTCCTTAAGAAAGGAAACCATTTCTGGGTACATCTCCAACAACTTTTCGTAATAGCCCAGGCGTGTTTCCGGGTCTTTGTAATACTCATCTGCCAAAACACAGACTTGATAGTAATTGTAGAAGTTGTCTTTGTTTTCCTCCCAAGCCTTTACGTAGTAATCCATGGATTTTTTGGTCTGCCCCTTCAGGCGGGCAATACGACCAAGGCTTGCATATTCCTGCGGGAAGGTAGCCATTCGCTCCTCAATGGATTTTTCGATATAGTATTGCGCACTATCCAATTGCTTTTCTTCAAAATGCACTTCGCCCAATCCTGAATAGGCAGCTGCCAGTTTATCGGGAAACTTGCTCAATTTGTGATAGGCTTCCAGTGCCTTTTCCGGCTCCCAGTTTCGGAAGTAACAAAAGGCCAATTTCTCGTAAACAAAGGGTTCTTCCTCGCCCAACTCCAACAATCGCTCAAAATGGGGAATGGCCAATTGAAACTGTCCGTTGTTAAAGAAAGCCATAGCCTTTAAATTGATCATCGCCACATCGTTCTCATAAAACCGAAGGCCCTGATCAATATAAACCAGTGCGGAATCCTTTATTTCTTGGCCTACGTAATATTTGCCCAAAGAATATAAACTACGTAAATGGGTGCTATCCATTTCCACAGCGGTTTTGAATGCTTTGTTCGCTTTGTCCGTTTCTTTGAAAGATTCATAGGTTCTGCCCAAGTAGTAGAAATACTCGGGGTTTTCTTGTTTTGAAGACACCAAGGCATTGAACGCCTCCAATGCGGGTCCGAAATTTTTGGTTTTCAACAACAGCTTGCCCAGTTCGAATCTCGCCAACTCAAACCCAGGGTTCTTATCCAGAAGAGCAGTGTATTGTGCAATCGACTTGTCGTAATTTCCGATGGCATTATAGGCCCTTGCTATCTGAAGATTTGATTTTTTGTCCCCAACCTTTGCATAGGCGTTGATGGCCGAGGTGTAATTGCCCAGAGCATATAAACTATCGGCAATGGCCAAAGCCGATGATTGTGCACCGGCTTTTAAAGAGAACATAATTATTAGTATATAGCTAGCCCTTAGTTTCAGCATTTACTGTTATCATTATATCCATTAGAAAAGTCTTTTTTCTACTCTGACCAACTTGTTGGGAAGACCTATATATTGGAATTTCAACATCTCACCCTCATTAACAGCAATTTTAAAGTTCCCATCAAAGTTTGAAACAACACCTTCCTCTTTACCTTCAATGGAAATATTTACCCCTGGCAATGCCATAGATGCTTCGTCCGTTACTTTGCCGATGAAGTAGGACACATTGTTTCTATCGGCCAAAATACCCCCTACTTTCATCCCCCCATTCTGAGAATAATCAGGTTGAGATTCTTGCTTAGTCTGACTTTTTAACCTAAAGGTTATTGGTATAGCGAAAGGAACTTTTACCTCTTTCCCTTCATGCTTTCCTGGCTGCATCTTGGGCAAACGTTCTATGATTCTGACAGCTTCATTTTCCAACAACTCGTGTGGGCCACGTTTCCCTATGTCTGTAATTATTCCATCTTTCCCAATCACAAAAATCACACTCACCCTACCTTGAACACCCAGTTCTTGAGCTTTTTTAGGGTAATTAAAATGTTTTTTAATGTGCTTCACAACCTGTTCATTGAAGCAAGCTCTTTTATCATCAGCATCTTCGCATCCCGGAAAGATTGGAACCTCATCAACGCTCGCGAACGGAACCCCAAGTCCCTCCCCTCTTTGTTTACTGACTTTCTCTTCATCATTCCCTTGAAGTCTGAAAGTTATGGGAATGGAAAAAGGAACATTTACCACTTCACCTTCATGCTTTCCTGGTTGCATTTGTGGTAACTTTAATAAAATCCTTTCAGTTTCCTTTTCCAAAAGCTCATGTGGGCCCCTCATATTGATATCGACCACATTCCCTTCTTTATCCATTATAAAAATAGCACTTACCCTTCCTTGTATTCCTTGTTCCTGCGCTGCTTCGGGATAATGAAAATTTTTACGAATATGTGCTTGCATTTTCTCCTGAAAACAAGCTTTTTTGTCTACCGCATCTTCACATCCTGGAAAAATCGGCACTTCATCAATGGCACCGAATGGGATTTCATTTGCTGCGACCAAGGATACTCCCCCACCCAGTTCCAACTCATTATCTTCTTTGTTCGTCTCGCAAGAGGTGTAGACCAACATCCCCAAAACAAGGGGCAACAACAATACATACTTTAATTGCCATACGGCTTTGGATTTCTTTTTTTGTAACATGACTATTCGTTTTTTGATTAATGATTTAGTAAAAAATTGATTGACAAAACTGATATTCTGCGTATGGAACGCTTCGGACAGCAGCATTTCAAAATGTGCTGCCTTATTCTGTTTTACCGCCTTTTCATCGGCAATAAATTCATGAAGCTCGGCAACTCTGTTCTGGTAGATATACACCAATGGATTGAACCAAAAGACGATTCGGGCCAACTCAAAAAAGAGCAGGTCCAAGGTGTGCCATTGCTTTACATGCACCAATTCGTGGGCCAAAATATTGGGCTCCTTGTCCTTTTTGATGTCCTCTCCCAAAAAAATGTTCCTAAAGAACGAAAAGGCGGTCGCACTTTTAGGAACCGTAACTTTTGTAAAGTCTCGGTAATGGCGCACTGAACCTTTATTACGAAGTTGTCTTATTTGAATCAACTTGTAGGCAAACCAAATGGCCGCCAAAACACTCCCGACTCCCAGAACCCAATACGGCCAAGGGATATTTGCCAAGAAACTGGTTTCCTCTGTTCCTGGCCCAAGTACCACGCCATCCAATTGTGTCAGGAAAATTGTGACACCCCCCAATTCTTGCGGCATGGAGGCTTGTAGCGCCTCAATCTTTACCCAAGGCAATAGGATAGAAAGTGCAAACGTACCCAAGAGATACACTCGGTTCCATTGAAAAAAAGTTTCTTTTTTCAGAAAGAGGTCATAGGTCAACAAAAAGACCAGTTGAAACACTAAGCTTTCTAGAATATAGGTAATCATTGTTCCTTGTCTTTAATGTTCTTCATAATCTCTTCGAGCTCCTTCAAGCTGATGTCGTTCTTCTTCATAAAAAAGGATACCATACTTGTAAACGATCCTTGGAAATATCCATCCATCAACTTGTTAAGGCTTTGATTGCTATACTCTTCTTTTTTCATCAAAGGAAAGTACACGTGTCCCTTGCCCACTTTTTCGTGGGATACGAAACCTTTATCTTCCAAAATCCTCACAATCGTGGAAACCGTATTGTATGCCGGTTTGGGTTCAGGCAATTCCTCCAAAATTGAGGCTACGTTGCCTTTTTTAATTTTCCAAAGGAGCTGCATTACCTCCTCCTCTGCCTTGGTGAGTTGTTTCATTTGATACGTTTTAGTTGTCATTCCCGAGAAATCGGGAATCCAATTAATATTCTTTAAAATCTGAGCTGGAATCCTTGAAAATTAGTTCAGATTTCTCATCTTGACTTCGACTGTGCTCAGTCTGACAATTTGAAAATGAGTTGTGGAATTGCAACTCATAAACCAAAAAATGTTGTGAGATTTCTCACAGCCGCTACGCTCAGTTCGAAATGACACTGCTAATATAACTAAATATTTAGTTTAAACTAATTTTTTAGTTTAAAAATGAATAAAAAAAATCCGCCAGTGTGGTTTTCTGGCGGATAGTTGTTTAGAAAGTTACGGTTACCTTACCTCTTAGATAAAAAGGTGTCCCCGGGGTAAAATGAATCTCTTCAAAAGAATTGGGTTCGTTCAACAAACGACTCTCGGTTGCGAACTGTGTTTCGTTCCATTCGGTGTCGAACAAGTTCTCCACAATCAGTCCAAAGGTCCAATTGCTGACACTATAATTCAGATTGGCATCGGTTACAAAATACCCTTCGGCTACGATGGAATTATCTTCATTGGCGGGCCTATCGTCAATATACCGATAGTTAATCCCACCCGAAAAGCCTTGATTGCCTCCCAAGGTTATTCCTCCTGCCATGGTAAAGTCGGGTGCCAAAGGGATGTAGTCTTCTCCATCGGCGGCTTCGGTACTTCGAGCTTGCGTGTAATTGGCATCAGTATACAGGTAAAGCCAATCCAATGGTTGGTACCTTGCCCCTACTTCAATTCCCATCCGTCGTGTTTTTCCACTGGGTTCCACAATGGCAGCATCTCCCACGTAAACAAATTCTTGATCCAGGAACAAGGTCCATAATGTGGCGTTCAAGACCAGTTTATCCGCTGGTTTTATGATGGTTCCCAAATCAACACCGTAGGCGGCAGGTAAAATCTCCTCACCACCGTTCGCCACCACTACCCTAGTGTCGTTGGAGTGAAAACCAATGCCCGTTTTCAAGAAAAACTGGGTGTTTTCGGTTGGACTGTAAATAGTATTGAATTTAGGACTAAAAGCCACTTTTTCTTCACTACGGCTATCGTACAGTTCACTCATCTTGTTGATGTAATCGAACCTAAAATAATCCAAACGAACGGCCGGCTCAAAAGTAAATTTACCCGATTTGAAAGCCGCTCCCGCAAAAGCGTAGCTGTTCACTTCATCCACATCGCCATAAGCCAAACGCTCCAACAATTCTTGACGATTCAACGTACGCGATAATTGGTTATCGTCCACATTATCGTACCGAAAACCAATCCCTGCATTGTATTTGAACTCCATATCTCCCAAAGAGGCGGAATTGTTCCGAAAAACGGTCTTGGCCCCTGCCAACAATCGGTCTTCAAATTGTCTGATCTGATCTCCGTTCACGGGATCTTCCAAGAAAAAGGTAAAGTTGGAGTACAGTTCAAAATCATAATGAGATACAAATGCCATGGTATTGAGCGATTTTCCTGTACCCAAATTTTTATTATGGTTCAAAACGAAGTTGGTTCTGCTCGTCTGTCCGCCCTCGGTATCGTCAATGGCGCCAAAACGACTGATTAAACCCTGGTCCACGGCCCGTTGTGGTATTTGGCCCGATGCATCCCACTTGCTTGAAAAGTGTGAAGCCGTCAATAGTAACTCCTGATCACCTGGCAATGCATATCGGTATCTTCCCAAAATGTTGATGCGATTAAAATTCTGTGGTGACTCGAACGGTCCATCAGTTAAATACAGTTCGGAAGCTAAATAAGCATTGCTGTTTTCGTTATCCAAAACATTAAGCATCCCCATGAATCTTCGAGTTCCAAATTGTCCTACTTCAGTGGACAACATGCTTTTGTCCAAGCTTTTTCTCAACTTCAAGTTTACATAACCCGCTGTATTGAAATTTCCTTGATCGGCATAATAAGGTCCTTTTCCAAAATTTACATTCTCAATGGTTTCCGGTATCACAAAATGAAGGTCTGCATATCCCTGCCCGTGGGCGTGGGATACCATATTTACCGGCATGCCATCCACATTAATGGCCACATCGGTTCCGTGGTCCACATCAAAGCCGCGCAAAAATAGCTGCTCGGCCTTTCCTCCGCCCGCGTGCTGTCCGATAATCAATCCCGGTACCTTTCTTAAAATTTCTTGCGATGATTTTACGGGATTGGTTTTTACATCCACATCCACCACCCTGCTCAATGCATCCACTTCGGACACCAAAACCACTTGATCTAAAGAAATGGAGCTTTCCACAAGAATAATGGTAATGGGATTCTGTAAATCAGCCTGATTTACCACTCGGGTCTGTGTGGCATATCCCAATCTGGAAAAATAAATGGTATCGTTGACCGAGGTCCTATCCAGAACAAAATGCCCTGTACCATCGGAATGGCTGTGTTGGCCGCTGGTCTTGTTAAAAATTCCAGCATCCTCTATCGGGGAACCAGCTTCGTCCACCAGTTTTCCCTTTACGTTTTGTGCAGCAATTGTACCCATAAAGAGTATGGACAATGCCGCCATAAAATATTTCATGTCGTTGTCTTTAATTTGATTTATGTAAAAACTTATCCCTCTTGTACATCAAAAAAGCACATGAAATGTCATGCTGAACTCGTTTCAGCATCTCACAACCAATGTTCTGTTCAATGGTCTGACCCTGAAACAAGTTCAGGGTGACGAATTCAGAACTTTTCCGATAAATTAAATTCAGCTATGCTGGGGAGGGGGAGTGATTACATCTTGGCACCAAAAAGAAGTTATGTTTTGGTATGACCAATCACTTTTACTAAATATTGAAGTACTGATTTCGGGTGTAATATGGGTTTCTTCAATGAAGTGCTTATCCAATTTAAGGCTGAAATCACCCTTGGATTCTTGCTCGTCTGGTTGATTGGCCTCCAATAAATCCTTTAAGGCTTCCAACGCTTCGTGCGAGTGACCTGCCATTGCCTCCAAAGAAGAATAATCGATAGCTTCGTGGTCCGAGGCAAAGTTATGTTGGTGTGTTTTTGGGGCCATCACATGCGATACTTCATGAAGGGTTTCCAACACCAAACCATTAAAAAGTCCGAGCAAATAAAACATTACCGTAAGGGCGCACCCTGTTTGAATGAACCTTGGTTTTGTATATTTTTTATTCGTTTTCACGACAGTTTCGTAATTGGTTTCAAATTTACCTACGAAATTTTTAGGGGTAGGGTTTTATTTTGATTTTGTTTGTAACAATTGTCTCCTACATTTGTCTAACAGTAAAACACAACCATGGACATTGCATTGCTTATTTTAGGGTTTCTCCTGATGCTCGTCGGGATACTTGGGAGTTTTTTGCCCGTATTGCCCGGTCCGCCTATAAGTTGGGTTGGACTGCTGTTACTATACTTGACCAAAGCCGTACCCGACAATTGGTGGGTCTTGGGGGTTACCTTTGTGATAGCCATAACCATAACCGTTTTGGATTATGTGATTCCCGCCATGGGCACCAAACGGTTTGGTGGCAGCAAAGCAGGAATGTGGGGCACCATTATAGGATTACTTGTGGCTATCTTTGTTCCTATTTTTGGCCCATTCGGAATTATTATTTGGCCCTTTATTGGGGCCTTGGTCGGCGAATTGCTGAACAAGGCCAACAAAGAAACCGCCATGAAGGCGGCTTTTGGTTCGTTTTTGGGTTTTTTGACCGGTACCTTTATGAAATTGTTGGTCACCGTTGTATATGCCATCTTCTACGTGTACATTTCCATCAAATATGCGGGTGACCTGTTTACCTTTAGTTAATCCAGCCATTCCACTTTTTCGGAAATAGGGGTTCTGGCGGATGGGATTACCTCCCCATCAAAATAACCCAGATAGAAAAAGCCCAGACATTTCTCACCCGCTTTCAAATCAAAGAATTCATCCATGTAATTTATGAGTCCAGGGGAAGACCAATAACTTCCGATACCGAGTTCGGTGCAACATAGCCACATATTCTGAACCGCCATGGCCACAGAAGCAATTTCCTCCCACTCTGGCAAACTTTCTTTCGGGTCCCTTTGCATGCAAATGGCGATTACAGCACCCGAATTTGATGGGTTAAATTGCAGTTTTTTGATTTTCATCTGCTTGGGCCTGGGGTCAACCTCTTCATATTTATTGGAAAGAAAAATGCCCAGCTCCTGTTTCTTGTCTCCCGTCAACACCTTAAAGCGCCAAGGTTCTGTTTTCTTATGGGTAGGGGCCCAATTTGCCGCTTCCAAAATCTTTTCAATGGTTTCTTTGGGAATCGGTTTATCTATATATTGCGGGGGGAAAATGCTTCTTCTTTCCTTGATCAAATCAAAAATCATAATCGTCTATTAAGTTGAATTTTCTTCTATTTTTATTCGGATAACAAAAGAAACGTCAGTTCGAGTTTTTTCCTTTGGAAAAAGTTTCGAGAACAAAGTTTCTTTTATTTAAATTCTCGATAAAATTTTCGTCGTTTCACTCCAAAAATCGAATTGACAATCCCAAAGGTACTCCCCAAAAAGTTGCCGTCATAATTTCATGAGCAAATCCATACATTTTTGAAGTGCAGGGTTTCGATTGTCTGTTTTCCAGACCATACTCAATACGGCACGTTGTTTTATGTTTTTCATTTCGATGAACTTCACCTTCATTTGAAACCCATGTTGAAGCGTGGTCGGTACAATGGCAATGCCCAATTTGTTCTCCACCAACTTAAATATGGTCTGGGCATGCACCGATTTATGTGAAACATTGGGCACAAACCCACTATCCTCGCAAATGCTGAGCACCGTATCGTAATACATGGGACTATAATCTTGGGAAAAAAGAATAAAATCCTCGTTCGCCACTTGATTGATGTTCTTAAAGTTCTTTTCATCCAAAGGATGCGCTGCTGGCAATACCAAGGAAAAGGTATCCTCAAAAACGGGCTTTACATCCAGCCCTTTTGGCACGCGTGACAATCGTACAAAGCCCAGATCCAAACGGTCGGCCAATATCGCATTGATCTGCGCACGGTTGGAGAGTTCTTCCAAAGTGGTGTGGACGGTTGGATATTTTTCTTTTAATCCCAACAATAAATTAGGAACCACATTTTGCATGGCCGAGCCCAAAAAACCGATACGCACCTCCCCTAATTGTCCATCCCCGATAAGTTTGACCTGCTTTTTGGTCTGTTCCAAATGGTTCAAAATAAATTCCACCTCCTTTTTCAAAAATTCCCCTGCAGGGGTCAAACTCACCTTTTTCTTGTCTCTCACAAAAAGTTGGGTGCCCAGTATCTCTTCCATCTGTTTGATCTGTGTACTCAGTCCAGGTTGGGAAATAAATAGTTTTTCTGCCGCTTTTCTATAATGGAGTTCTTCGGCCACGGCCAAAAAATAGATGAAATGTCGAAGCTCTATTTGATAATTCATACTTATTGATTGTTACAAAAATAAGTATTGGTAATTATTAAACCTAACTCGTAATTTTATTCAAAAGAAAAAACATGGCGTTAGACCGAACATTTCAATTTGGCGAAGACCATTTAACCGCAAGCATAGCTTTGGGTATGGCCCATGGCACCATAAAGGGTATTTTTTCCGATGAATGCCTAAAAAATGTAAATGTCAGTTACCAACGTGTGCAACGCATCGTGGAAAAAGGCGATACGGTTTATGGCATCAACACGGGCTTTGGCCCCTTGTGCAACACCAAGATATCCAAAGAAGACACCAAAATTCTTCAATCCAATATATTGCAGAGCCATAGCGTGGGTGTGGGCGAACCCATCTCCAACGAATTGGCAAAAATTATGCTGATTCTTAAAATACACGCCTTGGCCAAAGGGTACTCTGGCATTGCTGAAGCTACCTTGCAACGTATGCTCTGGCATTTGGAGAACGATGCCATTCCCATTGTCCCAAGTCAAGGTTCGGTAGGCGCATCCGGTGATTTAGCGCCACTCTCGCATTTGTTCCTGCCTTTAATAGGTTTGGGCAAAGTGGAATACCAAGGAAAAACCATTTCAACACAAGAACTTTTTCATCAGAATGGGTTAGCTCCTTTGGAACTGGGCCCCAAAGAAGGGCTTGCCTTGATCAACGGCACCCAATTTATCGCCGCACATGGGGTAATGGTCGTTCACAAATTACAGCATTGCCTGCGACATGCGGATATTATCGGGGCGATGATGCTCGAAGGCCTACAAGGTTCCATGAAACCCTTTTTTGAAGAATTGCATGAATTGCGCCCATTCAAAGGCAACCAACACGTAGCGGGAAGAATTAGAACATTACTTCAAGGTTCCGAGATTTTGGAAGACCATATAGATTGTGAACGGGTACAGGATCCCTACTCCCTTCGCTGTATGCCGCAAGTGCACGGGGCATCCCGAAATGCTTGGCTCCACCTGAAAGAACTCTTGGAAATAGAACTCAACTCGGTCACGGACAATCCCATCATCATAAATGATGAACTCACCATCAGCGGAGGCAACTTCCATGGACAACCCTTGGCCATGGCCTTGGATTATGCCGCTCTTGCTGCCTCCGAACTGGGCAACATTTCCGACCGTCGCATCTATCTGGCCCTAGAAGGCAACAGTCCTGGTGTTCCCAAATTATTGATGAACAATACGGGCATCAATTCGGGCTATATGATCTTGCAATATACCTCAGCAGCATTGGCAAGTGAGAACAAAAGTCTGTGTTTTCCAGCTAGTGCCGATAGCATCCCAACCTCTTTGGGACAGGAAGATCATGTGAGCATGGGCTCCATCAGCGGTAGAAAAGCACTAAACATTATTAACAATGTGGAGAAAATCCTCGCTATTGAACTGTTGACCTCAGCGCAGGCATTCGAATACAGAAAACCATTAAAATCGGGCATTGTGTTGGATGAAATCCATACTTTCCTCAGAACCAAAGTCGCTTTTGCAGAAAACGACCGTGTTTTTGCAGACGATATCGAGAAAGGAATCGACATCATCCAAAACGGAGACATCATCGATTTGGTAGATCGTGTAATGGATGAGAAACAACTGAAATGGAACACCCCACATCTTGAAGCATTTGAAACATATTAAAATGAACAAACCACTATTAATAGGACCATTTACCCAATTACTTCCCATGACGGGGCTTCCATTAAAAGGAGCCTTAAAAGATGAGCAACTGCCCATCATTGAAAATGGGGGTATTTTGGTTTCCGAAGGAAAAATTCTCAAAGTCGGTGTTTTTAAGGATTTAAAATCCGATGATGTCGACATCCATCATATCGAGGGGCAAAATATTTGCCTTCCCGGTTTTGTGGACTCGCATACCCACATCTGTTTTGGAGGCACCCGTGCCAGGGACTACGCTTACAGAAATGCAGGAAAAACCTATTTGGAAATCGCCAAAGCTGGCGGTGGTATCTGGGACACGGTGACCCAAACCCGAAAAGCATCACAAGAACAATTGGTTGAAGGCATTATTTCCAGAAGTAAAAAACATCTCAAAAACGGTGTCACCACTATTGAGGTGAAAAGTGGTTATGGTCTTTCTGTAGATGAAGAATTGAAAATGCTACGCGCCATCAAACAGGCCAATGAAACTTCGAATGCGTCATTGATTCCAACTTGTTTGGCAGCCCACATGAAGCCCAAAGATTGGAATCAGGACAAGGAATATCTCGATGTGATTATCAAGGAATTGTTTCCCATCATAAAAGAGGAAAACTTGGCCCATCGTGTGGATGCCTTTGTGGAGGAAAGTGCTTTTTCTCCTGAAGAAATCAAACCCTATTTCCAAAAAGCCAAAGCAATGGGATTTGATATCACGGTACATGCCGACCAATTTACCACAGGCGGCAGTCAAGTTGCCGTGGATTTTGATGCGGTAAGTGCCGACCATTTGGAAGCCAGCACCGAAAAAGAAATAGAATTATTGGCAAAAAGTAACACTATTGCGACCGCTTTGCCCGGTGCATCCATTGGTTTGGGATGCGCCTACACCCCAGCACGGAAAATTTTAGATGCTGGTGGCGCTTTGTCCATTGCCAGCGACCACAACCCAGGGTCTGCCCCCATGGGCGATCTGTTGACCCAAGCGAGTATTTTGGGAACCTTTGAAAAACTGTCCAACACCGAAGTTTTGGCAGGTATTACCTCTAGAGCCGCAGCTGCCTTACGTTTAACCGACCGTGGGAAATTGGAAGCAGGGGTACAGGCCGATTTTGTTATTTTCCCTACGGACAACTATCAAGAAATAACCTATCACCAAGGGCAAATGAAGCCCAATGAAGTATGGAAAAAAGGAGTTCCTATCCACTAAAAGTTTGAATCATGACCGAATTTCAGCAACAGATATTACAAGGCATACCCGAGCAACTTCCTCCCAAAAAAAGTTGCCCAAAAAATGGTAACCCAGCTCCAAAACGGAAGGACGTTCTCTCCAAGGAAGAAAAAAAACTGGCCGTACAAAATGCGCTACGTTATTTTCCGAAGGCTTGGCATAAAGCGTTAGCACAAGAATTTGCTGAAGAACTCAAAACCTATGGTCGCATCTACATGCATCGGTTTAAGCCCGATTATGAAATGTATGCGCGGCCTATTTCGGAATATCCTGCCAAAACGCATCAGGCTGCGGCCATTATGCTCATGATCCAGAACAATTTGGATCCAGCCGTGGCACAGCATCCCGAAGAACTGATTACCTACGGAGGCAACGGAGCGGTTTTTCAAAACTGGGCACAATACCTGCTCACCATGAAATATTTGACGGAAATGACCGAGGAGCAGACACTCAATATGTATTCTGGGCATCCAATGGGGCTTTTTCCATCATCCAAAGAAGCGCCAAGAGTGGTGGTTACCAATGGGATGATGATTCCCAACTACTCCAAACCCGATGATTGGGAAAAAAATAACGCACTTGGCGTCACCCAATACGGACAGATGACGGCTGGCTCCTATATGTACATTGGCCCCCAGGGTATTGTCCACGGAACGGCCATTACGGTCATGAATGCCTTTCGCAAAGTATTACAGAAAAATGAATCGCCCGAAGGCAAGATTTTCTTGACCGCTGGATTGGGAGGCATGAGTGGCGCACAGCCAAAGGCAGGAAACATTGCGGGGGGCATTACCATTTGTGCAGAAGTCAACCCCGAAGCTGCCAAAAAACGTCACAATCAAGGTTGGGTGGATGAACTTTTGGTGGATTTAGATCTATTGGTCGTGCGCACCAAAGAGGCAGTGGAAAACAAAGAAGTGGTTTCCTTGGCATACATCGGCAATGTGGTTGATGTTTGGGAACGATTTTTTGAAGAAGATGTTTTTATTCATTTGGGATCAGATCAAACCTCTTTGCACAACCCTTGGGCAGGGGGGTATTATCCCGTGGGGCTTTCTTTTGAAGCATCCAATGCCATGATGGTGGAAAATCCCGAAGCATTCAAGGAAAAAGTGCAGGAATCGCTGCGAAGACAAATCACTGCTATTAATAAACATACGGCAAAAGGCACCTACTTTTTTGATTACGGCAATGCCTTTTTGCTGGAAGTTTCCCGCGCGGGCGGCGATGTGATGGCCGAAAACAACATCGATTTCAGGTATCCATCCTACGTGCAGGATATTTTGGGTCCCATGTGTTTTGACTACGGTTTTGGTCCATTCCGATGGGTCTGCACCTCAGGTGACCCCAAAGACCTTCAAAAAACCGACGCCATTGCCCTTGAGGTGATGAAAAAGATAAAATCCGAAGCACCTGAAGAAATCCAACAACAGATGCAGGACAACATTAAATGGATTTCGGAAGCGGAACAGAACAAATTGGTGGTAGGCTCACAAGCCCGGATTTTGTACGCCGATGCTGAGGGGCGAAGCAAAATTGCCGATGCCTTCAACACCGCCATTGCCAAGGGAGAAATTAGCGCTCCCGTGGTGTTGGGACGTGACCATCACGATGTAAGCGGCACGGACTCTCCCTTTAGAGAGACCAGCAATATTTACGACGGCAGCAAATTCACCGCCGATATGGCCATCCAAAATGTGATTGGCGACAGTTTTAGAGGCGCCACTTGGGTTTCCATTCACAATGGTGGTGGCGTTGGCTGGGGAGAAGTCATCAATGGCGGTTTTGGTATGGTATTGGATGGATCCGAAGAAGCATCCAACCGATTGAAAAAAATGTTGTTTTTTGATGTGAACAATGGAATTTCCCGCAGAAGTTGGGCTCGGAACAAAGAAGCAAGGTTCGCCATTGAACGGGAAATGAAACGCTCTCCAAATTTAAAAGTAACTTTACCTCATCTGGTGGAACCGGATATTCTGGACGACCTATTTTAATACTATGAAACATTACCAAATCCCAAATCAAAACCTTTGGACCGGAAGAGTGTCCAATAAATGGTTGTACCTTCATGAAAAGGTGCACTTTACCCCTTTGAACGAAATTCCCAAGGCCCAAAAAAAATCCATTGCCCTGTTGGGCTACGCCTGTGATGAAGGTGTTCGACGAAATCAAGGACGGGTCGGAGCTGTTACTGGACCTGATGTAATAAAAAGTAGTTTTGGAAAAATGCCCAATCACTTGGGAAGCAATGTGCTTTTGCACGATGTAGGCTCAATTACTTGCCCAGATGGTGATATGGAAACCTCGCAAAAAACACTTGCCGAAGTGGTCAAGGTCCTTTTGGAGAAAAAACAATTCCCCATAGTATTGGGTGGCGGTCACGATATGGCTTACGGACACTACAATGGTATCAAAACCTATTTGGATACCAAAAAAGAAGGGCAAACCATCGGTATCATCAATTTTGATGCGCATTTTGACCTTCGAAAAAACACAGAACAAAGTAATTCCGGCACTCCGTTTTATCAGATTGCCAAAGGCTGTGAAAAAGAGGACATTGATTTTAATTACCTCTGCCTCGGCATTCGAAATGATGCCAATGACAGAAACCTTTTCCAAAGAGCCAGAGATTTGGATGTCATCTATGTAATGAACGATACTTTTCAAATTCCTCTGTTGGAAGAAATTACCACTTGGATCAATGCCTTCGCTAAAAATGTGGATTATGTGTATGTCACCATTGATTTGGACGGGTTTTCATCGGCCTATGCCCCAGGAGTGAGTGCAGCATCACCCATGGGTTTTACCCCGCACATTGTCCTTGAATGTTTGAAGACCATTATTGGCTCGGGAAAACTGATCAGCTTGGATATTGCCGAGATGAACCCCAAATATGATATTGATGGGCAAACGGCCAAATTGGCCGCTTCATTAGTGCACTATGTGGCACATGCTGTTTCGGGAAGTTGATGGTACTTGCATTTGTCATCCTGAGCCTTTCGACTACGCTCAAGACAAACTTTGCGAAGAATCTATTGTAGAGTCAACTGGATAAAAGGTTTGACACAAATTGCACTAATTTTCACTAACACCTTATCATTAAAACACTGGCTGGATGTCAAGTCGAGTGCAGTCGAGACTCTTAGAAAAGAAGATTCCGCTCTGCAGCGGAATTTGTTCGACCTATCGGTCTCACAAACAAAAAAAGCCTTCCAAATGGAAAGCCTTTCATTGGCGAGCATCGGTTTGATGCTTCAACCTGATTCCAATCATCGCGACTGGAATCCAACACAACGTTGCAAAGATAGCAAAGCTTTTTGAACTTGCCGTCTTTTCAAGAAAAATCAGGTTAAGTTCCATCAAAATAGGCTTATTTATCGTTATAAGATTTCTCACGCTCTCCCGACAACCATCGAGGTTCGGTTCGAAATGACATCATCAATAAAAAAGGGCAACCTGTCATTTCGAAATGAGGAACGTAGTGACGATTGAGAAATCTATTTGTCATTCTAAACGGAGTAAAGAATCTGTATGGAAAAGAATAAAGGGTGAAAGGTTAATGGTTTGACACGAATCACACGAATTTTCACTAATAATTGAAAACTAGTTGGTGTCAGGTCGAGCGCAGTCGAGACCCAAGTTTAGGACAGATAGACTCAAGATTTCTCACACTCCCTCTGGTCGGTTCGAAATGACATCATCAATAAAAAAGGGCAACCTGTCATTTCGAAATGAGGAACATAGTGACGATTGAGAAATCTATCTCTTACACCGCCTTGATGACATAGGTGACCACTCCCCAAATCAATAGGTCACTGTCCTTGGAAACCTTAATGGGTTTGTAATTTTTATTCTCGGGCATCAATGTAATAGTGTCCTTTTCGATGCTCAACCGTTTTACGGTGAATTCCCCATCCAAAAAACAAACGGCTATTTTGCCATGCTCCGCTTCCAAACTTCTATCTATGACCAATAGATCTCCATCATCCAGTCCCGCTCCGATCATGGATTGTCCACTTACCCTTGCATAGAATGTGGCTTCTTTGTTTTTGATCAATGTATTATCCAGGCTAATGCGCTTTTGTTTGAAGTCATCGGCCGGTGAAGGAAATCCTGCGGAAACAGTATTGTTTGATATTGGAATGGTCACATTTTGTTCTTTATCTGGAACAAAAAAAGTGAGTGCATCGGTATTCTGGGATTTCTTGGGGATCATTTTACTACAATGATTTCATTGATGTTCGTTGTATATTTAGGGGAAAGGTGTTCTTGTCGCATTTTCCAGGTCCTTTTCAGGTCTTGATTGGCAATCTTCATTTTGTGCCCATTATATTTATTGTTGATGTTGTCCATCACCTGCATAAGCTTATGATGCTTGGGATTTTCGGACAGGAACAGATCCAATTGCCTTTCATTGGTGGGCACTAGCCCCGATACGATCACTCCTGCCCTTTTGTATTTGATTCCAGGTTTGAATAGGGCAACCGCCGCCTTAACTGCGTAGTTGCTTATGGTTAGGCTAGAATCCGTAGCATAGGGCATGGTAATAATAAGACTGCTTCTATCCTGGGGCTCATCCTTTTTATGCCTATCGCTTCTTAAAAGAACAACGAGATAGTTGCAACTACTTCCTTGGCTCCGCAATTTTTCGGCACAACTGGTTGCGAAAGTGGATATTCTTTCTTTAATATTTTCCATATCGGAATACGTGCCTTCAAAACTTCTTGTGGTGGCTATGGCCTTTTTATCGCGGGTGTCATCATCCAAGTCCAATGTTGGAATGCCTTGAAGGTCCTTCTTCAGTCTAAGACCGATTATAGCCATTTGTTTCCGTACCCATTCATCTGATAATTGGGTGAAGTCATAAGCCGTTTTTATGTTTCTGGCCTGAAGTCGTTTCAGGTTTCCACGTCCTACCCCCCAAACACTTTCAATCTTGGTCCATTTTAATGCTTTTACCCGTCTTTCTTCGGATTGAATTACATATACACCCCCTGTTTTTGTTTTCAGCTTTTTGGCAATTTTATTGGCTACTTTGGCCAGACCCTTTGTCGGCGCAATTCCTATACTGATGGGGATTCCTGTACATTTTTGGACGTTTCTTTGAATTTCCCTTCCGTAAGATTCAAAATTGTAGTGCTGGAAACCATCAAACTTTAAAAAGGCCTCGTCAATACTATATACTTCAATATCGGGGGTGAACGTTCCAAGAATATTCATCACCCTAGTGCTCATATCTCCGTACAGGGGGTAATTGGATGAAAACACCTTTATCTTGTTGTCCTCGCAAAACTTCCTATACTTAAATTCTGGGGCTCCCATGGGCAGCCCAAGTGTCTTTGCTTCATCGCTGCGCGAGATGAAACAACCATCATTATTGGACAGAATGGCCACAGGAACATTGTTGAACTGTGGCTGAAAAACCCGTTCACACGAGGCATAGAAGTTATTGCAATCTACAAGGGCAAACATGCTTTAAAGTACTCGATTTTTGCTAAATTACATAGGAAATACGTTGTAATACAAATTCAAATTAAAGGTAATTCCTTTCGATATTAGGATCAGTCAAAGTGATGATAAATAATTATCCAACCCCAAAACTCCTATATTAGGGCATGGAAAAAGAGATAAAGCGCAATGTTTCCCTCACCGGGGATATCAAATTCACGGGACTGCGCCTAAAAGGGCCCATGCAAACCTCAGCAGGTCTTTTAGGGGTACGGGAAACGTTACGGCACACTTTTAAGGAAATGGGCATTTTACGTTCCATGCGGAGCTTGTTGGAAATGAACCAAGAGGACGGTTTCCGTTGCCCCAGTTGTGCATGGCCCGTTCCCGAACATCCATCTAAAATTGCGGAGTACTGCGAAAACGGGGCAAAGGCCTTGGCAGATGAAGCCACAAGGGAACATATTGGAGGTGATTTTTTTGCAAAACATTCCGTAGAAGAACTATCCCGACTAAGCGATTTTGAACTGAACAAATTAGGTAGGATCATTGAACCAATGGTTCTTAAACCAAACAGTGTTCACTACGAACCCATTACTTGGCAAGATGCTTTTGAGCTAATCTCGGAGGAATTGCATAAGCTAAAAAAACCCAATGAGGCCATTTTTTATACTTCGGGCAGGTCCAGCAACGAAGCTGCTTATCTCTACGGTATGTTTGCCCGTGCTTTTGGCACAAACAATCTGCCGGATTGCTCCAATATGTGCCACGAATCATCGGGGGTAGCGCTTTCCGAAACATTGGGTATTGGGAAAGGTTCCGTTAAACTAGATGATTTATATGGGGCGGAAGTTATTCTGGTCGTGGGCCAAAATCCAGGGACCAATCATCCGAGAATGTTATCGGCACTGGAAAAGTGCAAAAAGAATGGTGGCAAGATTATCAGCATAAACCCATTGGCTGAGACGGGGCTGGTCAATTTTAAAAACCCCCAAAGCATTTCTGGTATGCTGGGGAACGGACAGCCTATTGCCGACGTACACTTAGCTGTAAAAATCAATGAGGACATTCCATTGGCCAAACTCATCTTAAAAAAATTGGTTGCCCTCGATGCCAAGAACTCCAATGTTCTTGACCATGAATTTATTGTGGAGTATGTTGACGGCTATGATGATCTATTAAAAGATTTAGACCGTTACGATATGGAAAGCCTTCAGAAACGAGCTGGGGTCTACATGCGAAAAATAGACAAGGTGGTCGAATTGTTGGCGGAAAACTCCAAAATTGTGGTCTGCTGGGCCATGGGGATCACCCAGCATAAAAATGCGGTGGAGAGTATCAAGGAATATGTGAACATTTTGTTGCTCAAAGGTGCCGTGGGCAAACCCTTTGCCGGTACTTGTCCCGTTCGGGGCCATAGCAATGTACAAGGGGATCGTTCTGTTGGTATTATGCACTACGTGAGCAAAGGATTGAACCAGAAAATCCAGGAGCACCTCAATTTTGACCCACCTACCGAACAGGGTTATGATACTGTGGAAGCCATTAAGGCCATGCACGAAAAAAAGGCAAAGGTCTTTATTTGTTTGGGCGGCAATTTTGTGATGGCGGCATCGGATACCAGATTTACTGCAGAAGCCCTACAAAATTGTGATTTAACGGTTCAGATAAGCACTAAACTGAACCGGAGTCATTTGGTCACAGGCAAAACCGCACTTTTACTCCCCACTTTTGGGCGTTCCGAAAAGGATGAGAAAAATGGAGCGCTTCAATTTTTGACCATGGAAAGCAGTACGGGCAAGGTACGCCAAAGCAAAGGATTGTTGAAACCTGCTTCGGAACATATCAAAAGCGAACCGGAGATTATTGCGCTCTTGGCCCACACCTATTTTAGGGGCAATCATTCCATGGATTGGTTTTCATTGGGACAAGATTACAGCCTTATCCGAAATCTTATCGATAAGACTGTAAAAGGGTTTAAAAATACAAACGAACAGTCCAAAGGATTTGGATATTACCTACCGAACAATGTTCGTGAACGTGATTTTAGAATGTTGCCGAATGGTAGGGCACAGTTATCCATTACCTCTTTGCCCGACCATAACCTCAATCCTGATGAATTCCTTTTGATGACCATACGGTCCCATGACCAGTTCAACACTACCATTTATGGATTGAACGATCGTTACCGTGGCATCCACAACGAGCGCCGCGTAGTTTTTATGAATGAAGAAGATATGGTGGAGAAACACCTGACCAAACTGGATGTGGTTCATCTGCATAGTAATTATGACGGAATTCAACGCACCGCGGAAAAATTTATAGTTGTGCCCTATGAAATCCCGAAAGGGAACATGGCCGCTTATTTTCCAGAAACCAATATGTTGGTTCCCCATAATCATTTTGCTGATAAAAGCCAGACACCCATTAGTAAATCCATTAAGGTAACTGTGGAGAAAGTTTCTTGACCCTTGACCTTGATTATTTAAATGCCTGGATTCCGGTAATATCTGCTCCGGTAATCAACAAGTGGATATCGTGGGTACCTTCGTAAGTGATCACACTTTCAAGGTTCATCATGTGGCGCATAATGCTGTATTCGCCGGTAATCCCCATCCCACCCAATATCTGTCTTGCTTCGCGGGCAATTTTTATGGCCATGTCCACATTGTTCCGTTTGGCCATGGAAATTTGTGCCGTAGTGGCCTTCCCTTCATTTTTTAACTGTCCCAAACGGAAAGCCAGTAACTGGGCCTTTGTGATTTCGGTGATCATTTCGGCCAATTTTTTTTGCTGAAGCTGGTATGCGGCAATGGGTTTCCCGAATTGAACGCGTTCCTTGGCATATCGGAGTGCCGTATCGTAACAATCCATGGCAGCACCAATGGCACCCCAAGCAATTCCGTAACGGGCGGAGTCCAAACAACCGAGTGGTGCCCCAAGTCCGTTTTTACCCGGCAACAGGTTTTCTTTGGGCACTTTTACATTATCAAAAATAAGTTCGCCCGTAGCAGACGCACGCAACGACCATTTGTTATGGGTCTCAGGTGTGGAAAAACCTTCCATTCCACGTTCCACGATAAGCCCGTGAATCCTGCCTTCCTCATTTTTGGCCCAAACTATGGCCACGTCGGCAAATGGCGAATTGGAAATCCAAAGTTTGGCACCGTTCAACACATAATGATCGCCTGCATCTTTGAATTTGGTTTCCATTCCACCGGGATTGGATCCGTGATTGGGTTCGGTAAGCCCAAAACAACCCATCCACTCACCGGTCGCCAACTTGGGCAGATACTTTTTTCGCTGTTCTTCGGAGCCGTAAGCAAATATGGGATACATCACCAATGATGATTGCACAGAAGCCGTAGAACGTACACCGCTATCTCCCCGCTCAATTTCTTGCATGATCAATCCATAGCTGATCTGATCTAAGCCAGCCCCGCCATATTCTTCGGGAATGTAGGGTCCAAAAGCACCGATTTCGGCCAATCCACCGATAATCTGTTTGGGGAATTCTGCCTTTTGGGCATATTCCTCAATAATGGGTGAAATATCTCGCTTCACCCATTGACGGGCTGCATCACGAACGAGTTTATGTTCCTCGGAAAGCAAATCATCGAGATTATAGTAATCTGGGGCTTCAAATAAATCGGGTTTCATTCAGAATAATTTTATTTGTAATTGATTCCGCACCTTGCTTCGACTTCCTGCCCGTCCGGCAGGCGGGCGCTCAGCAGCCGTGCGGAATAACAGTTCACCCTTAAAGGTGTGCCATCAAATATAATGACGAAATATAACATTTCATTGGTTCATTGTTATATTTTTAAATAAAATGCTTGGGTCAATTCAATGTATTCTTTGGTGTATTGGTGCCGGCCCACCTCTATTACCAAATTATTGATGTTTGGTTTGACCTCATTAAAACAAAATTCCATCAGGCATCTTTTAAAATCAGTCTCGGGATTTCCCTTTACCCTTGTAATTCGCACAGGGAACAACCCAGAGTTCTTTGCAAGCGCTATAAAATTGGATTCTTCTTTAAAGGGAATAATGACGGCAAAAATTCCATCCTCCGTCAAAAGTTTTGCTGCTCCCTCAACTAATTCCCCAAAAGGCAATGAAATATTTTGCCTTGCCTTGTCCCGTGGTTCGTTCCCACTAGCTACATCTTCGGAATAGAATGGTGGATTGGAAACGATTAAGTCGTACTTATCATCCATTTCATCAACAAACTCATCAAAACCTGCATGGTAACAGAACAATCTATCTCCCCATGGTGATGCTTCAAAATTGGTGACACATTGTTCGTAGGCACCATCATCCAACTCAATGGCATCAATAACCTCTGCTGATGAGCGTTGGGCCATTTGCAAGGCAATCAGTCCAGTTCCCGCGCCTATATCCAAAATTGATTCTGGTAGCTTGTCCAATGATGCCCAAGCACCCAACAGCACCCCATCGGTCCCCACCTTCATGGCACATTGATTTTGATAAACGGTAAATTCCTTGAATTTGAACGGCTTCATTGAATCAAAGGTAATGCAAAGCATTGTAAACAATTTACAACCATCAATTGAAATAAGGTATCCGTCAGTTCATACAGGCCATTCGTTAATTCGCAGGGTGATAACTCAGCTGAATATGGTTATTTCGCTAGCAATTTTCGGGGAAAGTCCCTGATAAAATCATTA
Source organism: Allomuricauda ruestringensis DSM 13258 (assembly GCF_000224085.1). Classification (NCBI taxonomy): domain Bacteria; kingdom Pseudomonadati; phylum Bacteroidota; class Flavobacteriia; order Flavobacteriales; family Flavobacteriaceae; genus Flagellimonas; species Flagellimonas ruestringensis. Next base: position 1,875,999 of record NC_015945.1, on the reverse strand, counting down.
CCAAATTATCTAAACTTTATTCATTATGAAAAAAATCGTTTTTGCGATGTTCCTTTTAGTTGGAATAACAACTTATGCACAAAATGACTCAAACTCCTTGAGTCAAGGTAGCTGGATTATCGAGGCCAATACAGGTTCTTGGACTACTGGTAGCACAGCATTTTCTCTAGTCTCCACTAATGGATTCACCCTGTATTCTGTTGGAGCTGAGGGAGGTTACTTTGTAGCCGACAATTTAGCTTTAAAAGTAGGTTTAGGTTATTCTGGCGGGGATGATATGGATGGTACATTTAATTATAAGGTTGGAGTTAAATACTATATTATAAACCAGATACCTTTAGGACTAGATTATACTGGGGCAAGTTCTAATGGAAATGGTGCCAGTTGGGTTGGTGTTCAAGGGGGTTATGCTTGGTTTGTCGCAAACAATGTAAGTATTGAGCCAACAATACGATACAATATGACTTTAGATGAAGATAAGGCCGATAGTGCTTTTCAAGGATTGATTGGATTTGCTTTTCATTTTTAATGACATTCATCAAGTTAGAAAAATAAAAACTCCTACTTAGGCATATCACTAGGTTTCTACCTTGGTGGTGGCAAGTGGAAAAAATAGTGTTTCGTCTAGTTTTATTGAGCCAATAGGGAGGCATTAATTTGCCTCCTTTTTATTTTTAACCTAGATATAAATCCACCAAACCTTCGGGGGTCTTCACAAAAATTGTCTTGTCCTTACGGTCAACCTTTTTGATTATTTCATCGCTAACCGGAATCAACAATTCCCTGTCTCCTTTTTTAACTTCAAATAAATCTTGTGAAGTACTATCGTTAATGGATTCCACAACACCAATATCTCCGTGAACCTCATCCATTAGGGTAAAACCGATTACCTCGTGAAAATAAAACTTGTTGCCTGTTAGTGGAGGGAGCATGGTCAGAGGAAGGTATAATTCGGAACCAATAAGCTTATCCGCAGTAGGTTCGTCCTTTACTTCTTCAAAATCGATGCGTAGCAGGTTGGATTTGTGCAATCGGCATTTATCAATAAAAAATGGAACCAGATTGTTTCCCAATGAAACAAGTACTGATTCCATGTTTTCATAGATATCGGGCTCATCGGTGTCCAGTTTAATCAACACCTCGCCCTTAAAACTATATTTTGAAACGACTTTGCCCAGGTAGAAGCAGTCTTCCTTGCGCATCGTCTTACGTTTCTATTCTTCTTTTTTGTCAGCTTCTTCTTCGGCGGCAGGAGCCTCTTCTTCTGCTGGTGCTTCAGTTTCAGCAGTAGCTTCCTCGGTTGCAACTTCAGCAGTTTCCTCAGCCGCCTCTTCGGCTACTTCCTCTTCTGGCAATGCAGCAGCAGCTCTCTTGGCGCTAACTTCTTTTTCAGCTTCCAATGCTTTGGCTCTAGCTTCAGATTCAGCTTTGCTCAAACCATCTTTCTTGTCTTGGATTTTTTGTTCTTTCTCTTCCAACCAAGCTTTGAACTTTTCTTCAGCTTGCTCTTCGGTCATTGCTCCTTTACGAACACCTCCTGCCAAGTGGTGCTTCATCATTACGCCTGAATAAGAAAGAATAGCTCTAGCTGTATCCGTTGGCTGCGCACCGTTCTGCAACCATTTTACAGAACCGTCTATATCAAGATTGATTGTAGCTGGATTGGTATTTGGGTTATAGGTTCCCAATTTCTCCAAATATTTACCATCTCTTTTCGCTCTTACATCTGCAGCGACTACCCAATAGAATGGTTTACCTTTTTTACCGTGTCTCTGAAGTCTAATTTTAACTGGCATATCACATTAATTTGTAGGGTGCCCGACCCTGATTATTAATTCTTTTAAATCGCTTATCTGTTAAGCGGGTGCAAATATACATTTATTTGTTTATTGCACAGCTATTAAAACAAAAAAAGTTAATGGACCTTAACAACTGAAGCTCATCACGTTAAACCTATGATAAACCACCTCAACAATTTGGTATTGTGCCAAATATCCATAGCTTAATATACAGATGTCGTCGAGAGCCGACGGCCAATAACCCAAAATGAAGATGATATTATGAAGTACACCGTAGAAATGTCGGACAAATTAAACGAACTTTTGGAAAGAACCTATGATGCGGAAAAGGGTTTTAAGCAAGCAGCGGAAAAAGTTGATAATAAAACGATTAAAGATTTTTTCCTAAATAGCGCAAAACAGCGGTACAATTTTGGTCAGGAACTAAAAGCAGAGATTATGTCCTTTGGACAAGCCCCAAATGAAGGAGGAAGCGCTAAAGGAACACTGCACAGATCGTGGATAGATTTTAAATCGCTGTTTACATCAAACAATGAAGAAGCTATGCTTGAAGAAGTGCATCGAGGCGAAAAAGAAGCTATCGCCACTTACAACGATATATTGCATGACAAGGATTTTGTGTTGCCACCATCCACAGAGAGCCTATTGATGAAGCATAGAAACGCCATCAGGGAAACCTTGGAGACCGCAAACATATTTGAAACAGCAGTATCGTAATTCCAAAAGTCAATAGATAACAACAAGAAAAGCTGGGATATTCTCCCGGCTTTTTTAGTTGATAACTCATCACAACTCTTTTTTATCAAACCTATCTTCTTCCGTACTTTTATCTATTCTTTTTTTTGACCGAGACAGATAGCCTATGTATTTGATTTTTGATACGGAAACCACAGGTTTACCCAAACGTTGGGATGCCCCAATCACCGACACCGATAACTGGCCAAGATGCGTTCAGATAGCATGGCAGTTGCACGATGAACTCGGAAACCTGATAGCGCAACAAGATTTTTTGGTAAAACCCGAAGGGTTTAACGTACCCTACGAAGCGGAACAGATACACGGCATATCCACGGCATTGGCCGAAGAAAAAGGCGTACCATTGAATGAAGTTTTGGAGGCTTTCAATAAGGCTTTAAAGCAGACTAAATTTGTAGTGGGTCAAAATGTGGGCTTCGACATCAATATTATGGGGTGTGAGTTCCACCGTGAAGGTGTGGAAAGCCCAATGATCGAACTCCCCGTACTGGACACCTGTACCGAACATACCGCGGAACTTTGTAAAATTCCAGGGGGGCGTGGGGGTAAATTCAAATTGCCTACCCTGACCGAACTCCACGAATTTTTGTTCGGGGAACCCTTTGCTGAAGCGCATAACGCTACGGCAGATGTTGAGGCGACCACCCGCTGTTTTTTGGAATTGATTCGTAAAAAACAATACTCCTACCAAGAACTAGACGTTCAACCTGACTATTTTGAACGTTTTTCCGAAGCCAATCCAAAGGAGATAGAGTTAATCGGTTTAAAACACATCAATCTAAAGGCGGCATCAAAAGAAATTGCCGATACTCTTTGGACACAAGATACGGGAGGTGTTTCTGAGGAGGAAATCCAAGAAAATGTGGAGACCTTGGAGGAAGAACCTTTTGTCCACTTGCACAACCACTCCCAATTCTCCGTGCTTCAATCCACCATCAACATAAAAGATTTGGTAAAGGCCACTGCCAATCACGGTATGCCAGCCGTAGCTCTTACCGACCACGCCAATATGATGGGCGCCTTTCACTTTGTGAAAGAGGTGATGGGGCACAATAAAGCGGTAAAGGCAAAAAATGAAGAGCTTATCGCCAAAGGTGAGCAACCTACGGAAAAAGAAATCACCCCCATTGTTGGTTGCGAGTTTTTTGTTTGCGAAGACCACACCAATAAAAATGTAAAGGACTACGGGCATCAAATTGTGCTCTTGGCCAAAAACAAAAAGGGGTATCACAATCTGGCCAAAATGTCTTCGATTGCCTACACCGATGGTTTTTACTACGTGCCCAGAATCGACAAAAAAGTTGTTGAGCAATACAAGGAAGATATCATTGCCCTTACGGGAAACTTGTACGGTGAGGTACCCAACAAAATCTTGAATGTTGGGGAAAAACAGGCTGAAGAGGCTCTGTTATGGTGGAAAGACCAATTCGGGGACGATTTTTACATTGAGATCATGCGCCACGGGCAAGAAGATGAGGACCGGGTCAATCAGGTTTTGGTACGAATGGCTAAAGACCACAATGTAAAACTGGTCGCTACCAACAACACTTATTATTGCGATAAAACGGATGCCGAGGCACACGATATTTTGCTGTGCGTAAAGGATGGGGAAAAACAATCCACCCCAATCGGGCGAGGTAGAGGTTACCGCTACGGCCTTCCCAACCAAGAGTATTACTTTAAGTCTTCGGACGAAATGAAAGAACTCTTCAAGGATTTGCCTGAAGCCATTCTGAACATCAAGGAAATTGTGGACAAAATTGAGCCCTTTGACCTCGCTAGTGATATTTTGCTGCCAAAATTCAGTATTCCAGAAGAGTTTAAGGACCCTGAAGATGAAGTTGATGGAGGCAATCGCGGCGAGAATGCCTACTTGAGGCATATCACTTACAAAGGAGCCGAAAAGCGGTACGGAGAACTTACGGAGGAAGTCAGGGAGCGGATAGATTTTGAGTTGGAAATTATCAAAAACTCAGGCTATCCGGGATACTTTTTGATTGTGGAAGACTTTATCCGCGAAGCTCGAAATATGGATGTTTCCGTGGGCCCAGGAAGGGGTTCCGCGGCAGGTTCGGTAGTGGCATACTGTTTGACGATTACCAACATCGACCCTCTGAAGTACGACCTACTTTTTGAGCGGTTCCTAAATCCAGACAGGGTATCCATGCCCGATATCGATATCGATTTTGATGACGAAGGTCGTAGCCGCGTTATGGACTACGTCATCAATAAATACGGTGCCAACCAAGTGGCGCAAATTATCACTTATGGAACCATGGCGGCTAAATCATCCATTAGGGATACTGCCCGTGTATTGGATTTACCCTTGGGCGATGCCGACCGTATCGCCAAGTTGATACCGAACATGTCCAAGCTCAATAAGATTTTTGGAGTGGACGAAGCCGATTTGAAGAAAAAGTTCCGTTCCGATGACTTGGAAAAGGTGCATGAACTTCTAAACATTGCCGAAACCGATGATTTGGAAGGGCAAACCCTTAAAATGGCCCGTGTTCTTGAAGGGTCGTTGCGAAACACGGGGATACACGCCTGTGGGGTCATCATTACTCCGGATGACATTACCAATTTTGTACCTGTATCTGTTGCCAAGGACTCTGACCTTTACGTTACCCAGTTCGACAACTCCGTAGTAGAAAGTGCCGGGCTGTTAAAAATGGATTTCTTGGGATTGAAGACCTTGACCTTGATCAAGGATACAGTAAAAATCGTGAAGGCCAGAACGGGAATAGATTTGGTTCCAGATGATTTTCCGCTGGATGATGAAAAAACATACGAGCTTTTTCAACGAGGAGACACCGTAGGGATATTTCAATATGAATCCCCGGGAATGCAAAAGCACATGAAAAACCTAAAACCAACGGTTTTTGATGATCTTATTGCCATGAACGCCCTGTACAGACCCGGGCCCATGGAATACATCCCAAGTTTTATTGCACGTAAACACGGTGAAGAGGAGATTAGCTACGACCTCCCCGAAATGGAAGAGTACCTGCAAGAAACTTACGGAATCACCGTGTACCAGGAGCAGGTGATGTTGCTCTCACAAAAACTGGCCGGGTTCTCGAAAGGTGATGCGGACGTACTCCGGAAAGCTATGGGTAAAAAGATTTTTGCCCTTCTAGAAAAGCTAAAACCACAATTTCTGGACGGCGGGGAGAAAAATGGTCACCCACGTGATGTGCTGGAAAAAATCTGGAAGGACTGGGAAGCATTTGCGTCTTACGCCTTCAACAAGAGTCACTCCACCTGTTATGCTTATATCGCCTACCAAACGGCCTATTTAAAGGCTCACTATCCTGCCGAATATATGGCGGCTGTGTTGTCCAACAACATGAACGACATTAAGCAGGTAACCTTCTTTATGGAGGAATGTAAACGTATGGGGCTGGAAGTTCTGGGGCCAGACGTCAACGAATCCTATTACAAATTTGCCGTGAACAAGGACAATGCGGTTCGATTTGGCATGGGTGCCATTAAAGGTGTGGGACGTTCCGCAGTGGAAACGATTGTGGAAAACCGAAAAGACGACGGGCACTACAAATCCATTTTTGACCTGGCCAAACGGGTCGATTTACGGGCCGCCAATAAAAAAGCATTCGAAAACTTGGCACTAGCCGGAGGATTTGACTCCTTCGGAGACACCCACAGGGCGCAGTATTTCCATGACGAGGGTGATGGCATCACGTTTTTGGAAAAGGCAGTGAAATATGGTTCCAAATTTCAAGAGAATCAAAATTCATCACAAGTGAGTCTTTTTGGTGAAGCGAGTGAGGTTCAAATTCCAGAACCTATTGTTCCTCCCTGTGAAGAATGGGGAACCATGGAAAAACTACGCCGCGAAAAAGAAGTAGTCGGTATTTATATTTCGGGGCACCCGTTGGATGATTTCAAAAAGGAAATCAAGGCATTCTGCAAGAACACGGTAAGCGATTTCTCCCGATTGGAAGAGCATGTGAACCGGGAACTCACGGTTGCGGGGGTAATTACCGATGTACAGCATCGGGTTTCCAAAAATGGTAAAGGTTGGGGGCTATTTACCCTTGAAGATTACAATGAATCCTACGAATTGCGGATTTTTGGCGAGGAGTATTTAAAGTTCCGTCATTTTTTAATGATCAATTCCTTTGTTCACGTTAGAGCTTATGTGCGAGAGGGTTGGGTAAACCGTGATACGGGCAAAAAAGGAGACCCAAGGCTTCAGTTCAACGATTTTAAACAGCTTCAGGATGTTATGGATGCTTTTGCAAAGAAACTGACCATCAAACTGAACATAGATCGTTTGCAAGAGCAACGGATCCAAACCTTGAAGGATACCCTAACATTGCATAAAGGAGATCATCCGATAAGTTTTGTAATTTATGAGATGCAGGAGGAAATCAAGCTCAAACTATCGAGCCGAAAACAGAAGGTTAAGATAAACAGCGAGTTGCTTTCTGAACTGGAAGCCCACGAAATTCACTACAAGTTGAATTAGACCATAATTATTGTCAATGGTGCAATAATTAAAACGAATACGCCCTATGTAAGTTACATGGGCATTATTTGACTAACTTTGCATAATATTAAAATAAATAAGATGGCACTAGAAATAACAGATGCAACTTTTGACGAAGTAGTTTTAAAAAGCGACAAACCTGTCCTAGTAGATTTTTGGGCAGCATGGTGCGGGCCTTGTAGAATGGTAGGCCCGATCATTGAAGAAGTAGGACAAGAATACGACGGTAAAGCTGTTGTTGGTAAGGTAGATGTTGATGCAAACCAACAGTTTGCCGCCAAATATGGTGTACGTAACATCCCAACTGTTTTGGTTTTTAAAGATGGTGAGGTTGTTAACCGTCAAGTAGGTGTATCTCCTAAAAAAACGTATACAGATGCGATTGATGCAGTCCTGTAAAAACTATTTAGATAAAGGATTTTAAAAAAGGTTTGGCAAATGCCAAACCTTTTTTATTTTATCTTGTCTGCAGAAATAATAAAAGGGCGATTTTCAGCTATTGTCATCTCAAGTGCAGTCGAGAGGTCTTGGATATTTTAGTCTCGAATGAGGTCTCGACTGCGCTCGACCTGACATCTTTAAAACTAACTTGAAATCAGGTCAAATAAATATGGACGTACGATCGGAACTTAGCAAAGCGACCCTTTTCCAAAATTTAGAGCTTTTGGCCCACCAAATTGTGGAAGGGTTTATCAGTGGAATCCATAAAAGTCCGTTCCACGGGTTCTCCGCTGAGTTTGCAGAACATAAAATTTATAACCCAGGGCAAAGTACCAGACATATTGATTGGAAACTCTTTGCACGAACAGACCGCTTATATACCAAACGCTTTGAGGACGAGACCAACCTTAGATGCCATATGATCTTGGACAACTCCAGTTCGATGTACTATCCGGAAGTGAAAGAGTATTCCTTGGACAACCTCAACAAAATTGGTTTTGGTGTACTTTCCATTGCGGCATTGATGCAGGTTTTGAAGAAACAACGGGATGCCGTTGGCTTGAGCATCTATTCGGACACCTACGATTTCCACGCTTCGGAAAAAAACAGTGAACGCCATTTTCAAATGCTGTATTCCAAACTGAACGAAGTCGCGGCAAACAAAACAGATACAAAAGAGACCAAAACATACACTTTTCTGCATCAAATTGCGGAGAAAATACACCGACGAAGCTTAATTTTTCTGTTTACGGACATGTTCCAAACAGAGACCGAAGAGGAAAAACTTTTTGAAGCGCTGCGGCACCTTAAATACAACAAACATTCGGTGGTGCTATTTCACCTGTTGGACAAGGAACACGAACTCAACTTTGATTTTGACAATGCCCCCAAACGTTTTGTTGATGTGGAAACGGGCGAGCAAATAGATTTGTATGCCGATTCCATAAAAAAGGCATATTCAGAGAAAGTGTCTCAATATCAAAATGACCTGAAACTAAAATGCGGCCAGTACAATATAAAATATGTGGGGATCGACATTAGGTCTGATTTCTCCCAAGTACTGAATTCCTTTATGATCGAGCGGCAAAAATTTGTTTGATCACTTTTTTAAAAAAATGTTTTGCCGAATCCGAAATGAGAGTGTATATTTGCACTCGCTTTAAAAAAGCAATGAACAAGATTTGAATCTGACTGTTGTCGGAGTCTTACAAAGATAAAATCATTGGTCTGGTAGTTCAGTTGGTTAGAATACCTGCCTGTCACGCAGGGGGTCGCGGGTTCGAGTCCCGTCCAGACCGCTTAAGTTAAAGCAAAAGCCTTGTAAACAATTGTTTACAGGGCTTTTTTAGTTTTAGCTGCGTTATCAGGGGTGTAATAAATTTGTTCTTATGGCCGTTAATAACATTTGTAGCAAAGCCCACCTACATATTTTGTATAACTACCACATTCAATACATTCAGCCATAATTTTAAAATCCTCTTTTTGTATGGTTATTAATTAGACCTTGGTTTATTTCCTTACTTCCCTATCTGATAATTTTTAATTTTTCTATGGTTTATAAAAGCTATGGGTATATTTATGGTCATACTCTAACCAAACATTGGGATTTTAATGACCACATCAGAATATATAACCAGCCTTAACCATAGATATAAATTAGACAATTCCACAGAGCATACTTTCCGAGGTGATTTACAACAATTGATTGAAAGCCTTATTCCAGAAGTAAAAGCTACCAACGAACCAAAACGACAAGATTGTGGAGCACCCGATTACATCTTAACAAAAGATGAGGTTCCCGTTGGTTTTATTGAAGCAAAGGACATTGGTGACAATGATTTGACAGGCAAGAAAAAATCGGGACACAAAGAACAATTTGACCGTTATAAAGCCTCTTTGGACAATCTGATTTTTACGGATTACCTACGCTTTGTGCTATACCGAGAAGGAGAGTTGGTCACTGAAATTGCCATTGGTACAATTGAGGATGGTTCTATTATGCCACTTCCTGAGAACTTTGCTTCATTTGAGAACTTATTAAAAGATTTTGTCGTTCAAGTAGGGCAAACCATAAAAAGTCCCGAAAGATTGGCTAAAATGATGGCTGGAAAAGCCCGTTTACTGGCCGATGTAATCGAAAAGACGTTGAAACGAGACTTGGACGATAATTTAAACCCCAAGACCGCTTTAGAACAACAATTTGACGCTTTTAAAGACTATCTAATACACGATGTAAGCACAAAAGGGTTTGCGGATATTTATGCTCAAACAATTACCTACGGATTGTTCGCTGCCCGATTGCACGACCCTACCATTAAAACATTCAGCAGGCACGAAGCTGCAGAACTCATCCCGAAGTCCAACCCCTTTTTGCGAAAACTGTTTCAATTTATTGCAGGGTATGACCTAGACGATAATTTGGTTTGGATAGTGGATAGTTTGGTGGACATTTTCTTGCACAGCAATGTCGAGGAGATTTTAAAGAATTATGGGAAATCCACCAAAATGGAAGACCCCATTATCCATTTCTACGAAACTTTTTTGAGCGAGTACGACCCAAAACTGAGGAAGTCACGTGGAGTTTGGTACACCCCCGCACCCGTGGTTAACTTTATCGTGCGTGCCGTGGATGATATTTTAAAAAAGGAGTTTGGTTTGCCACAAGGACTTGCCGATACTAGCAAGACCAAAATAAAACTGAATACGCAAACTGTTGACAAACGTTCTTCCACGGGTTACAAACAAGTGGAACAGGAAGTTCACAAGGTGCAAATATTAGACCCAGCAACGGGAACGGGAACATTCTTATCAGAGGTTGTAAAGCATATTTATAAAAAGTTTGAGGGGCAACAAGGCATTTGGGGCAACTATGTGGAAAAACATCTTTTGCCACGGCTAAATGGCTTTGAAATACTAATGGCCAGTTACGCAATGGCACATTTAAAACTTGATTTACTGCTTCGTGAAACGGGTTATAAAGGACAAGGCAACCAGAGGTTGCGGGTGTATTTGACCAATAGTTTGGAAGAACACCACCCAGATACGGGAACTTTATTTTCTAATTGGTTAAGCACCGAAGCCAACGAAGCTAATCATATAAAAAGGGACACACCCGTGATGTGTGTTATCGGCAATCCACCTTATGCTGTTAGTAGCACCAATAAAGGAGAGTGGATTCAAAACCTAATTGCTGATTACAAAAAGAACTTGAATGAACGAAAAATTAATTTAGATGATGACTATATCAAATTTATTCGATACGGTCAACATTATATCGACAAAAACGGAAGTGGTGTTTTGGCTTACATTTCAAATAACAGCTTCTTAGATGGAATTACACATAGACAAATGCGGAAACATTTGCTAGAAAGTTTCGACAAGATTTACATTTTAGACTTGCACGGAAACTCTCGTAAATTAGAAACCAGCCCAGATGGTTCGGTTGACCAAAATGTCTTCGATATTATGGCGGGTGTTTCAATTAATCTTTTTGTAAAAACAGGGAGGAAAAAGAAAAATAGTTTAGGTAAAGTTTTCCATTGTGACTTGTATGGTAAACGTAATAGAAAGTACCATACATTAGTAAATGAAGAGTTTTCATCGGTTAAATATGAAGAAGTAGATTACAGTCCTCCATATTACTTTTTTGTTCCAAAAAATTTTAAAAGTTCGAAAAGTTACAATTTGGGTATTAAGCTAGATAATCTTTTTTCATTTAACAATTCTGGATTTGAAACGGCAAAAGATAGTTTTATAATTAAGTTCAACAAGTCAGATCTAATATCATTAAAAGAAGATATTAAAAGACTGACTTCTGATGAAATTGCAAAAAGCTATAACCTCAAATTATCAAAAGCAAATGAAGTTAAAAATGACATCGAAAACTCATATGTTATAAATACGCTTTATAGACCATTTGACAATAGATATACATTAATATCTAAAAATAGTAAGGGAGTAATGTTCCGTCCACGCTTTGAAACAGTCAGGCATCTATTGGAAGAAAATATAGGCTTGTTATGTTGCAAAAGGCAAACATCTTTTGATTTTCAACATACATTTGTAAGCACATTAGCAACCGAAAGGTGTTCTGTCTCGTTACAAACAGGAGAGGTTAGCTACGTATTCCCTCTTTATCTCTACCCAGAAAGTAATGACCAGCAAACTATTGAGAAAACAATAAAAAGAACTCCAAACCTTAACTCAGAAATAGTTGAAAAACTATCAAAAAAATTAGGCTTACAATTTACCTCTGAAAGAGAACAGAACAATCTATGCTTTGCCAACCAAAATGAGGAGTTACAGGATGCCTACAAACAAGTTTTCGCCCCAATAGACATTTTGGATTATATCTATGCGGTATTGCACTCCCCATCCTACCGAGAGAAATACAAAGAGTTTTTAAAGATAGATTTTCCACGGGTACCTTACCCCACAGACACAGCAACCTTTTGGAAGTTGGTAAAACTTGGAGGGGAGTTAAGGCAGCTTCATTTATTGGAAAGCCCTGTTGTAGAACAATACATTACGCAATACCCCAAAGACGGTGATAATGTGATTACCAGAAAAATAACCAAAAATAGTCCAGGTTATGTAACCGATACGGAAACCCACGGCAAGGTTTACATCAATGATGAGCAATATTTCGACAATGTTCCTTTGGTCGCTTGGGAATTTTATATTGGTGGTTACCAACCCGCTCAAAAATGGCTCAAAGACCGAAAAGGGAGAGCTTTGTCCTTTGAGGATATTTTACACTATCAAAAAATAATAGTTGCGCTTTCTGAAACCGATAGGTTGATGAAAGAAATTGATAGGATAGATTTTGAAAATAGCTGATGGTCTCTAATATCTTTAGACCAAGTTAAGTCTACCCTTATTTGAAGATTTACTGGTAACAATTTAAGTTCAACTTCTACAAGTGCCTAGAAACTTCAAAAGATTGTTCCCGTCCAGACCCCGAAAAAAGCTCTGAGAAATCGGAGCTTTTTTGTTGTTGCGGCAATCTAAACAGATACTATTTTTAGTATAAGGTGAGTTCGACCTTAGAAAGTTGATTTTAAGGCAAGAAAAAACAGACTATTGTGCAAATTAAAATGCTGACAACCAATTCGCAGCAAATACCCTGACTTATAATTTCTTTACTTAAGATTGCTGGGGTTTTTGTTCTATTGTTTGATCGGCCAAACTCCAGGGGTTCCATTCACGGGTTTACTTCATCTGCTTTTTAAGGTTCTGTAATACAAATTCCAAGCTCCCGAATTTGCTTCCACAATGTCTGGTAGTCCATCATTGTTCAAATCTCCAATGGCAATATGATAGGTATCATCTTCGAGGTCTTCCCTGAGACCAATTTCTTGAAAATCCATATCTTCCTTACCCAAAAACACATAATTCCTCCCCTCGGAATTCCCTTCAACAATATCCATGTGGCCATCTTGGTCCAGATCGGCAACTTGTATGGAATAGGTGGAACGTTCACTTCCCAATTCAAGGGTTTTGTCAAAGTTCAACCTTTCATTGCCCAAATAAATGGTGTTTTTTGCCTCCAAATTTCCAGTAACTATGTCCTGAAAGCCATCCTTGTTCATGTCGGCAATGCCTATGGAACGCGTTTCAACATTTTCATTGCCAAATTCCAGAACCTGGGTGAATGACAGCTTTTCATCACCGAGGTAGATTTTGTTCTTGCCCTGTCTCTCGGCGGTTATCAGGTCCTGGCGACCATCATTGTTGATGTCGGTCACCAATGTTTGGATGGTTTGGTCCGACCCATCACCAAAATGGAGAACAGTTGTAAAGTTACCTTGACCGTCGTTCAAGCAAATCTCGTTTTTGGCCTTTCTGTTCGATATGACCAAATCCATATCCCCATCATTGTCCACATCGGCGATTTCAAGGTTCCGTGATGGTGATATGGTCCCAAAGGACGTTCGCTCCGTGAAGCGATTGTTTTCAGTACCGAAATACAGGGTGTTTGGAATATTGTCGTTGGCAACGGCAATATCCATGAAACCGTCATTGTTGAAATCGGCCGACTTGATGGCATATGAGGCGTCCAGAAAATTACCGATGGGCCGTGCCATTTTAAAACCGCCTTTTCCATCATTGTAGTAGATGTAATTTTGTTCCGCCCAATGTCGTCCATTGGCAACAAGGGCGTCCAGATCACCATCTTTGTCCACATCGACCAAGGTTATGGATGCAGTTCGGTTGGATTGGGTGCCTATGGAAAAGAAACCGTCTGCATTTTGGAAAGACACGTTCTGTGAAAATGTGGTCATTGAAATGGCCCCAAAAACGGCCAATAACATGTTTTTAAGTATTTTATTTAACTTCATCAGCTTATTTTTTTTACACGTAAAACCAGTCATCTTCCAAAAATTCAATAATTCTCTGAGCACGACCCGATGAACTAAAATTATTGCCATTGCCGAAGAGTTTTTTAGTAGGTTGTATTATTTCCATTTTTGTCAATAATCTCAAACTGGGTATTGTCCAATTCATCTACATAAATTTTAATCCGTTCATTTCCTTTTGAATCATAAATAAACAAACCTGTATTCTTGTTTTCTTCACGACCTAGGAACATTCTGTACACATTGATTTCGGAGTCCATGTGTTTTTTAAATTTCAAATATTCAGCATCTTTTTCTGGTTTTGTCATTGATTTTGTCCGTTCAAGAAATTGCTCGTACAATTTTTCCACCCGAATTGAATCGGACCGTTCCCTAAAGAACATGCCATACCACCTTTTCCACTCGCCTCCTTCCAGGTACTCATCTTTCATAATGGCCATTATTTGGTCATTTTTTTGCTGGTCAAAAGTGATGCCTGCAAAATTCTCTTCATCAGTTCCATCATAATAGATACCTCCGACTTCATCTCCGACACGATTAAAAAATATGATTCCAGGCAAGTCTCTTTTGGAACCTGGGTTGTGTGGAATACCATGGGTAGTGGCCAATGCTTGTTTTTCGGGGTTGCTAATTGAAATGTATAAGTTTTCCTCTGAATCAATTATGCTGAGTCTTTCTGCCTGAATTTCTTTGAATGTTTCAATGTTATTGACCTGTCTGTCATAAAAGAAAAAGCAAGTCAAAACAATCAGAAAGGTGAAGTTGATTATTGGAAGCTGTTTTTTCATTTTTTTATATCATTTTTGATTTGATGATGTAAGCGCCTATTTTAATTGAACAGCAGGTAATATGTATTCGTTTAAAATTGAAAAAGGACGGTCTTCCATGTCCGGGAATAAATTATAGTTGCCCCCTGTAATAGTAATGGTCATTTCAATTTCAGGAATTATGATGAGAAATTGGCCTCCATTGCCCCAAGCCTCAATGGTTTTCATCTGTTTTCCGTCTATTTCACGTTCCAGTAGCCTCCACAAATACCCATAATCAGCGTTTTTGGGCCAACTGCCTTTTATATGGGGTGTGACGGACTTCTCTATCCATGATTCCGAAATCAACGGTTCCCCGTTCCATTTTCCCTTGTTGAGCACCAATAATCCAAACTTGGCAAAGTCAATGGGGCGCATATAAAATGAGCCGGCCAAATATCCCCTCCCCTGTGGCGATGTAAGCATTTGAAATTTATGGATTTCCATGGGCAACAATAGTTCCTCATAAATAAAAAGGGGAAGATAGGTGTCAACCGATTTTTGAATGACCCCGGTCAATAGGTTGCTGCCCCCAGAGGAGTATTCGTAAACATCCCCGGGCTCATGTGCCATGGGGAGGTTGAGTTTGTGCCCCACCCAGTCATCGTGCTCCCATTGCATCTTATCTTCATCCTCCAACTGTATGCCCGTACTCATGGTCAAGGAGTGATGAACGGTGATGTTTTTCTTCTGGACATCATCAATGTTATATTCAGGATAGTAGTCCAAAATGGCATTTTCAACGTTTAGCTCATCGTTTTTCATCATGGCCCTGCCCATCGCCAAGGACGCCATGGATTTAAATGCGGACCGAACATCATGGATGTATTCCCTGTGATATCCGTGAAAATATTCTTCAAGTACAAGTTTTCCGTCCTTGGTGATCAGAATACTATGGATGTGTTCCAGGTTTTTGTTGTTCTTCGGGTCCATAAGGTCCAAAAGCGACCTATCGATACCTACATCTTCCAAAGAAGCCGTTTGCATAGTGGAATCGGGGGCTTCTGGAATGTTGTATACGTAGTTTTCATGGGGCGATTTTGGCAAATAGCCTTCCAATTCATCATCGTTGAGCTTTTTCAACTGTATTTCTCTTCTTCCACCTGTATTGCCATACGTAAGGGCTATATTCTTTTTCTCTGGGTCGTACACGGCCGAAATCCCGAAACGGTCATTCGTAATCTTGAAATCGATATGGTTTCCTTCGATCAAAACCTCATCGATTGTAAAATGCAGCTCCCTATTTTCCTTATTGCTTTGGATATTGGCCTGCACCTTACCGGTAGAATCTTGGTGGAATTCCAAATAGACAATATAATCAGTGTCAATCATTTCCGGTTTATGGATTTTGGTGACCCATTGGTTCCCCAAATTTTCAAAATCGAGGCTTTGTGCCCATAGGTCATGGGTAAGCACTCCATGCAAAGTTTTTTCATTATGGGACAGAAAAGCATCAAAACGGAAACCTGAGGAATCCTTGAAATTTAAATCTGTTCCTTTTTTGATGATATGGTGAACGGTTTCCTTGCCCTTCGAGTACAAACGGGCTTCGATGGGGTCATTTGCAGGTGACAGGACCAAGGAATCGTATTTTGATTCAGTTTGAAATAATAATCCGGACCATACCCCGATGAGTTCATCCGTTTCAAATTTTGACTTTTTTGGGGAGCAAAAAGAGAACAGTATTGCCAATAATGGTACTATAAAAAGTTTTTTGGTCATAATAAATGCTTGATAGTCGAGTTTAGCTTTTGGTAAAAATCACACCATGATCCAAATAGGAGTTAATTTTCAAGTATTTGTTGATACGTGCCCTGTATTTCAGATAAATCAGGTTCTTGTTTCATCCATCTTACACGTTCTCCCTGTGTATCCATCCATCGGTACAGCCAACTGATGCCCCATTTTTTATAATAGCTGTTCTCTTGATCATAAATTGGGTCGGTGAGCGATTCCTTAAAACTCACAACTTTATAATCGTCCTGTTTGAGTTGGGCAATAATTTCCCTCAAGTAATCGGCATTAATGGCATTATCGTGGCACAAATAGATATGTTTTACGGGACGTCCGTATAAACTTCTTGCCATTTCATCAAAAAATCCGACCATGGCCAAGGTCTTTTCAACATATTGTTTCCCTATTGCCTTGGCTTTCTCAATTTCCCCATTGTCCAAATAATGCTGGTAAACAAAATCGAACATCCAATCGGAGCTTTCTACGGTGAAAGGGGCTATTATGTAATTCTTTAATTTTAAATACTCCCTAATTTGTGTATGTTGGATGGAATCTTTGCCCAAATCGTTAAAGGGAAACCGAAAATATGCAAGGTCTTTGCCATACTTTGCTATATACTGCTTGGTCAAGATTTCCCCTTTTTCAACATCCTGAATAAAACTGTTCAGGCCGACATCTGAATATCTGGGATGACTATAGGTGTGGTTTCCGATCAGTGCCCTATCTCTTTTGATCCAAGATTCCAACAGTGCTTTGTTACGGTTTACCGCATCTGTTTTGAAAATCTTATCCTCGTTGATGAAAATGGTAAATGGAACATCCAGGGAATCCAACAAATTCAATAACAGCGAGCGATAACCGTGCTTTTGGTACTTTGTGGTATTGGGTACATCGTCAATGGTTATGGAAATGGATTTTTGCTGGGCAGAGCCTAAATACAGACAAAAAGACAATATTATTATAAAAAGCTGCTTTTTCATTTACTCTATTTTTCTTGGGTATTTAATATTTTACCATCTCTCTTTCTCAACCACCAATTGAGCCTTGTGTCAGCTTTATAATTTGTTACTTTCGGTTTGGTCTCAGCTCTTTCGATCGTTAATTCATTAAGGTCGGACACAACAGACCAAATAGTGCCAAAGCCCTGCTTCTTTAAATTCAAACACACACATTTATTGGATAAAATTTCTTTAGCTTTAGTAAGGTCTATTTTTGTAATGTTACTTAATTGCTTTTCCAAACCTTCGTAACGTTCTAAACTTTTGCTCCATGCAACGCCTCCTTTTTCGTATTTCTTCATTTCAGCTAATTGGAATTGGTTGGTTATGCTGATAAAGTTTTCGTTGGTGTTTGGTTTTCTAACTAGGCTCATTTGTGGACATGATTCTACAACTGCAATATCTCCTGTTCTATCGGCAATTAAAAAGTTATTTGCTGAAGAAACCTTTGTGTTTTGAATTAATTCAATCGCTTGTTTTGTGGAATTACAATCTTCCAAAACTTTCCTTATCATAAAATGAAAACTGATGCCTGGTTGAACTTTGTTGCCATTTACAAAGGACATCGCAATGGTTAATCCTTTTTCATTTATACCATCGGAACGACCAATGAAGACATCTGATTGACCGATATACGCATATTTGTCTTTAGGGGCAATTAAGTTACTTTCTGTAAACTTTTTAAACGCATAGAGCATGTCATAATTTCTTCCAAAAACAACCGAACTGTTGTTCTTAAATGCAAATACACTGCATTGTCCTGTAGTATTGAATACACCTAGGCTTAATAAAAAAGCGCCTACATGTTCTGGCTTATCTTTTATTCCTTTAGCGAAGCCTTTTATTTCTTCAATTACTTCTGGATAAAAATTTTGCAACTCTTTATACGACTCTAATCCAAAGTCATATTTTCCCTTACTTATTTTTGGTAACGTAAAATTAGCTTTATCCAAAAGAAGGCTTCCATATTTAAGTCCCATATCATAGAAGTCTCCATAAAGTCTTGGGTGGTACATAATCTATACTGTTTTAATTAAAGCTCCCCTTTTTTTGGCTTCTGACCAAAATAAAAGAAAGAACAGTTGAAGTTTAGATTGCATAGTTTTAGGAAATGGATAGTGTGGCACCTTTTATCAAAAGGAGTGATTTATTTAGCTTTTGTTACACTATTTTAATAGTTCCACAACTTTAAACCTATTAGCCCCCAATACAGGAGATACGATGCTATGATCATACATGAGATACTGCTAATTCCTGTATGAAAACGCATCAACTTGCCCGAGCGTGCTTTTTTTAACAGGATGCTGATAAAGTAGTAAAAAGACCATACTGAAACAATTAAGAATAGCCAGCTGCCCAAATAATATATTATCGCTCCCGAGCTATAGAGCTTTTCCGGATCATATAGAAACAGTAAGCCTGAAATAGCAATCACCAAAAAAAGTATTGCTGAAAAATTGACAAGAATACCTTTGGTAATCGTCCTTTTTAATATGAGTTTTCGTATCAACAAAATCCCCAAGGTGAAAAACGAAACAATTACAATTAAAACGCACAGCAAAGCGAGATAGAACTGAATGTAAGCACCCATTCTTGAAATTTTATGATAGCTAGTTTCGCCCAACCATATAGTACTTTCATTGTCATCAACAAAAAGTGTGGTGGCTTGGGGTTCGTTGTCTTTTTTGAATATTCCATCCGCTACCGGCATCCATTGAACAGCACCTCCCATCATACTTGTTTGTATCAGGTGACTTCCTTCAGCATTCATTATTTGTAAATCGATTAAACGCATAAATGGATAGAGCACTTCTACGTTAAACGTTATGGGCTGATAGGCTCCTTCAAATTTTTCGAGATTTAGAGGTGCTATTGCAGGCTCTGGCTCCGGCTTAACTTTATAGGATGCCAGTAATTCTTTCTTTATTTCTTTGATCGCTTTTGATGCGTCTCTGTCATTGAGAAGAATGATATAACCAATGTCCTGTTTTTTTGAATACCCAAACTCTGAGAGAAAACCGCCATAACTCCCATTATGACCATAAAAAATGTCGTTTCCTACAAACTCTTGCATCAACCCTTTGCCGTAACCAAAATCAACCCCATTTCTTGCGAGTTGCGAGGACTCCGGGGTTTCCATAGCTTGAATCGATGTGGCCTCAACCAGTCGATTTCCCTTAAAAGTCCCTTCATTGAGAAAAAGTTGGGTAAAGTTTTGCATCCCTTTTAAATTAGTGGTCAGGCTCCCGGCGGGCCATTGCGGCAAATTGGGAAAAGGCTCTTCCAAAGAAGAAGCATATCCTTTGGCCCTGTGGGTATTTTCGGCAGGATGATACGTAGCAACATCCATTTTTAAAGGGTTGAGAATATGTTTAGTCATAAAGGTTTCAAAAGAACCCTTTACGCTCTCCTCCAAAATATAGGCAGCCGCAATATAATTAAGCGTATTATAGCTGTAATAGCTTCCCGGTGCCCACCGTGTGGTTAAAGCGCTTTGACTTTGCGCGAGTACAGTATGCAATGGGGTATTGGAATCTGTCCGGGCAAAAATATCAAAATGGGCTTCGTCAAAACCCGAAGTATGTTCCAGGAGATGAATCAATTTTAAGGGTTGATTCTCATTATATTCATTTGTAAAATTAAATGACGGAATGACTTCTTTTAAAGGTTTTGAAATGTTCAATTTCCCTTGTTCTTGTGCTTTCATTGTACCCAAGGCTAAAAATGTTTTGGAAATGGAACCAATTGTAAACTGGGTTCTCTCATTAACACTTTTTCCAGTTTTAATATCTGACTTTCCAAAATAGCCGCTATAAACAACAGTATCTTTATTCACCAAAGCGATCGCTGCACCCGGTACTTGGTATTTCTCAAGAATAGTATCAATTTTCTTGTCTAAAGGATGTGTTTGGGCATTACAGTTATAGCTTGCAAAGAACAGAATTCCCACATAAATAACTATTTGAATAATTCTTTTCATTTTTTATGCTGTTTAAGTTCGTGTATTTTGGTTCTTGTCGTTTTTCAAATTATGCTATTGGGTTATTCTTTTGCAAACTGCCCTTCTATGGTTTCCAAAATTGAATCAGAATCATAGCCAACGCCATTTTTAAAAACAGTTTCGACCTTTTCAATAATAGTAGGATCTTTTTCCAAGCTTCCGTTTAGGATTACAAAATTGGCCCTTTTGCCTTCCTGAATGGTTCCAATATCGGAACGTTCCAATGCTTTTGCACCGTTGCCCGTCATAATCTGAACAGCTTCTGGCGTGGAAAAACCAGCCTCAATGAGTAATTCGTAATTTCTTTGATCACCGAAACCTGGTAGTACGTGCCTACCAGCATCCGCTCCACTACATAACAAACCGCCCATTTTAAAGTACTGGTATTCAAATTGCATGATTCGTTTTAATCTGTTGTTTCTGGTGGTATCTTTTATGTTCTTATCAAAGTTTTCCCTTCGTTCTTTATACTCGTTCAATAAAGAAGGGGATATGGCCTTTAATGTTCTTTTATCTGCATAAGCCCTATTGGGGATACTGGCTTCATAAATGGACAGCGTGGATGTTAAAAACACCTCTTTATCGATCATTAACTGTTGCAAGGTTTTTACTTTAGGACTTTCCACAACAAGCTCATCCATATAAGAACGGCCGCCATTGCACACGCCATACGCTTTATTGGTTCTAAAATCGCTGGTACTGTTTAAGCCATGCTCAATACCATCGATTCCCAATTTAGTGGCTTCTTCAAAGGTTGCGGCACATAAATGCCCCCTCACTTTGGCCTTACTGCCATGAGCTACATCAATAATTGTTTTTAAGTCCCTTGGTGTTGTATTACGGTACACCTTAAACCAAGTTACTCCTTGGTTTATCCAATGCTGAATAGTATCTCTCAAATGTTTATCATCTCTTGGAACAATCATATTGGGGTTACCGCCTTTTCCTGTAATAAACGGTGCACTTGGAATTATATCGGGTCCTATCCGATTCCCGTTTTCTATTTCCTTGGACAATTCCAGTTCCCTATAGGGTGATGCCGCACCGCAGGTCTGGATCGTGGTGATGCCCGATGCCAAATAGAGTTTTGCGGCGATGTCGCCTACAAAGGGAAATCTTGGAATATGTAAGTGGTTGTGCATCCCCACAATACCTGGTATAATGGTTTTTCCTTTAAGATCTAGGATTTTTGCATTCCTTGGAACTTTAATCTCGGTATGCCCGCCAATGGATTCGAACAAACCGTGTTTAATTACAATGGTTTGATCTTCCTTTAAGACCGTACCTGTTCCATCTACAACATTGACATGCATCAACGCCAAAGTTGAATAGTTGTACTTTACATATTTAAGGATGCTATCTGAATAAATGTCCCGTGTGGATGAAATTTGGCCATTTCGATATTGATGAGATTTTAATCCATGAACATTATTGCACCCCAAAAATGGAACTAAAGTAAGGATCAAGACTAAAAATGATATTGGGATGATGTTTTTCACTGTGTTTTAATTGTTTTATAAGACGATCTTTTCTACTTGTCCGTGGGACTTCAGATATTGGAGGTTCAATGTTTGTGCTATGTGTCAGTAGGTTGCTTCCCCAAAGAATTGCCTCAAAATAAGTAAGGCTCCCACGCGAGGTCTTTTGCTTTTGGATGAACGAACATAGAATGTGCTGCTCCTACCTAAAATCTCATCTTGTATGTATTGCTCTTTAGAAGAGTTTCCATTATCGGATATACTTTTCTTATTATTTGATTTTTGAAAGCCATATAATTCAAATTGGTACTGATAGGCTGCCCAATACTCCAGCCATCTTCTCCTTGTTGGAGTGATGGAAAAGTTCTTGAATTTTCTTTTCATTTTTTCATCAAAGTCCGAATGCCCATTTTCATCAAAAACAATAACTTTAATCGAGTCTGTATTCTTCACGGATGCATTGTCCCATGTTATTTCATGCTGGGCATAATATTTTTTGGGTATCAAGGCCTTACGTCCTCCGTTCCGAAGTTCGCAGGTCAATATCAATCTTAACTTGTCATATTTTTCAAAATCCCCTACGTTAGCAATCTTCAGCACCATGGAGGTCATGTTCTCGTAGATCAAAGTGTCAAAAGGCTGAACACCTTCTTCAAGATTTCCAGAGAACAGTGCTACCCGGTTTTCTTGCCCCCGTAAAGAAGTGCCGGACAACAAAATAATTGCAGTGATGGAAAAGAATAGTTTCATGCTTTAAACATTACCGATTAAAAACAAACCACCATGCAGACATTGCGCTG
This sequence comes from Allomuricauda ruestringensis DSM 13258, assembly GCF_000224085.1. NCBI lineage: Bacteria > Pseudomonadati > Bacteroidota > Flavobacteriia > Flavobacteriales > Flavobacteriaceae > Flagellimonas > Flagellimonas ruestringensis. Next base: position 1,853,314 of record NC_015945.1, on the reverse strand, counting down.
CACGGTGGTTTTGAATTAAAAATCATAAATAAGGGCAGTATGTACCCGTTGATCATTCACAGTCGGTATCATATTGATTTCCTGTGGCGTAGTGAAAAAGTGTTTTGCTATACCCCCCATTTTCATGCATGGACATCAAGTCGAAATATTGGAACGTACAGCGACCATCTGGCCATGTGGCCTTTGCGGCAACCTCTACAATACGGCCAATATAGGACACCGTGATCACATCGCTCCAGCTACCGGAAGTTATTACAACATCGGTAAAGTTTTCCTTCCATCCTTTTTCCTTGGCATGTTTCTGGAGTGCTTTTAGAGCTTCGGCCTTAATGGCATCATCGTTCATGGCAGCAGTGGGCATTTTTGGCTTTTCCGTCCAACTTTCCATGAATATTCCCACCTGCTTCCAGAATTTCTTTTCGATATCTTCTTTGGCCTTAAACTCCATTTCCGTAATCTCTTGGTCGCTATATTTCTTTTTCTTTTCGTCACCGAACAGAAATATGGATTTACCCCCCTCATTATAGATATAGTGAATGCCATCCGCTCCAAAGTATATATACTGGTGAGGGCTGCTTCTTCCCCAATACGTGGGAGTATCATAGTACATAAAAATATTTGGATTTAAATGGTGCCTGTAAAACCTTTGGGTATCCGTTCTACCTTTAAGGGTGAACATTTTTACCTTGGCTCCAAAATCTACATCGATTGTGTTTTTATCGATCACTTTTACGTTCATGGTACTCTTCTGGCCTGTTGAGCTGATACCTCTATAATATTTATCAACTTCAAACCTTTCGTTTGCCGGTGCTTTGGCATATTTGGTCAGCAGTTTTGGAAAGTAGAATTTTTCTTTTCCGCTTTCCAACATATTTCGTCTCAATTCCGCAGTGCTCTTTTTGGAATTGACCAAGGATTGATCTTGGGACAATATCTCATAATAATCGGCGGGATCTGCGGTGGCATAATTAAAGTTGCCGTTGAATATGTATCGTTCAAGATATCCATCGCTCTCAGCGATAAAATAGAAAAAGCCATCGCCCACATGTAGGTAGAGCCCATCGGTACCTTGCACGGATTTCAGTTCCCTTGTATTTTCGGTTCCGTCCGTGTTTTTAAAGGTAATCGTTAACTTGCCATTGTCACAGCAGTCGGAAACTTCAATGGTGCCATCGCTAGCGGTGCGATAGTAGGTTCCATTTTTTAATTGTTGTGATCGGGCCATAAAACCCATACAGACCATTAGTAGGCATAAGGCTGTTTTTGTTGTTTTCATGTAAATAGATTAGGTGTTTATTAATAAATTTAAATGGTTTCTCTTAATTTGATATTTCAATGATCCACGTCCAATGAATCGAATTCAATCAATTGATTTTTAATTTTTTAAAATAAAAAGTAAAGTGCTTTTTGTTTATTGGAAAATCGAAATTAGCCCATTGGACAGCTCCGAACAAATGCAAATCGCACACAGCGTTAACAAACCGTTAACATCCTCAAAAAAAACATTTGAGCCTAATATGATCGAATTGAAATGGGGTGGTTTTAATCCTACTTTCTGATGGTCCCAAATTTTACCAATTAAAAATCTTAACGATTTTATGGGCTTTACTTATCTTCGCCCTGTTGATTCACTCTTTTTATAAGTAATGACGGTTGTTTCCATTTCTTAATAAAAACAACTGCTCAAAAGTATCTGAAAAACTAACGTACTTGTAAGTGAACAAAGCAAATGAAATACAAACCAGGGGGGAAGAAACAGAAAACCTTCTAAAGCTACTTGATGAAGATGAAAATCTTGATGGGGAAGCTCTTGCCAGATTATTAACGGAACAAAAGCTCGATAAACTCAAACTGATCGCTGAAAATACCATTGATGTAATCTGTTTGCACCATCCGGTGGACGGACGTTACCTATACGCGAGCCCTTCTACCGAAGATATCATGGGGTACACTTCTGAAAACCTTAGGGGAAAGGTCCCGTACGATTTTGTCCATACGGATCACCATTCCATACTCCTAAAGAATATTTCGAGCTCCACCAAAGGTATAACCTCCGTTCCCGATAAACTGGAATTAAAATTTAGAACAAAGCACAATGGTTACCAATGGTTTGAGGGATATACCAAACCCATTTTTGACAAAAAGGACAAGGTGGTGTTGGTATTGAGCTGTACCAGGAACATCCAAGACCGAAAAATTGCCGAGATAGAGAAAAAGGAAAGGGAGGTTATTCAGCAGAATCTCTTATTATCTTCTGTACTACTGGAAAAGAAAAAAGCCATCATTGAAAAAATCGAGCATAAAATTTTGGAATTGGAACCCAGTAAGCGAAAGGAACTGAAGAGTGTTTTGACCTATATTCAGGAAACACTGAACTTAGATGAAAACTGGGAAGATTTTATGATTCATTTTAAAAAGATGCATCCTGATTTCTACGGTAAGATTTTGGAGAGGTATCCCAATCTATCAAAAAAGGACATAAAGCATTTGGCCTTTATAAAACTGGGGATGACATCCTCCGAAGTGGCCAAGATCATGATTATTAAAAAAGAAAGTTTAAGGGTATTGAGAAGCCGCTTGAAAAAAAAATTGAAACTCCACCTATCGGAAGACCTTACCACATTCATTCAGAATTTTTGAAGTAAAAAAATTTCTTTTTCTTCATAATTGCATTAAACATCAGGGGGCTTTGGCTTTGGCTTTGGCTTTGGATAACAAACTATTGATAAGTGTTATTTTAGGGTTAAATAAGCGATATTTGACCTCCCCTTTTCTATAATCTTTCTTCCTTTATTAAGTTTCCATTTTGGTCATAATAGCTCCATTTACCATGTTTGTCGCCATATTTATATTTCCCCTCTTCTTTAAGTTGACCGTTGGAATGATATGCTTCCCAACTGGCTTTATTGCTATCGCTTAATAGACTATATTTTTTTGTCGACTTCAAATCACCGTCTTCATAATAGGTTCTCAATTCTCTTAGCAGTATTTTTCGGTTCACCTTTACATACTCTTTTATGGCCTTTAGTTGTCCGCTTTTGTAGTAGGCTTCATAAACATACTGGTCACCATGACCCTCTTTTAGTTTGAGTTGGCCATTCTCGTAATATTCCTTCCACACACCGGTTTTCTTATTGTTGTCTTCATTATAGCCCGTACCAAGTAATAATGTAACCTCTTCTTTATAAGTACCCTGCTCCCTTAGCTGTCCATTTTCGTACCAACTTCTGTATGGCCCCCATAAATGTGACCGAACCCTTCCACTGGTATAGGATACCGACTTGTAGTGGGCTATTTCTTTGGTTTTTCCATTATCATAATAATAGTACCATTTTCCTATTTTACCAGTAATCTTTCCTCCATCCCAGTAGGTTCCTTGGGCGGCCAGTTGTCCATTTTCGTGGTAATGTTTCCATGGACCTATTTTTTTCTCTCCGTCCTTTTCTCCTTCTTCTTTTAGTTGGCCATTTTCATAATAGGCCTGCCAAGCAACGGTCTTGGAACCTTCCTTTGTTTTGGTTATCGACTTTAACGCGCCACTGGGGTAGTACTCTTTCGGGTTTCTTCTGTTGTCCTCCTCTTGGTTCCACTTCTCCCAGGCCGCTCTGTTCTCGGGATAGTTTTTTAGGTCTTCCCCAATTTGGTACACTTCCCTAAACCTATCATCCAGTTCATAATTGCCCATAGCTTCCAAATAGGTATTTACATAATCCCTAAGTCCTTCCAAAAGCTCGTATTGTTCCGGGTTGTTGAAAAGCTTGTCCCCATCAAACAAATGGTTGAGGGAAGCAATTCTTAAATAAAGGGTTTTTGATGTGGGTTGCGCCATGGCCTCCACTTCGTCCAACTTTTCCAATACCGTTTTAAAATCACCGGAGTTAAAGGCCTTTTCGGCTTCTTCAAATTTGAGCAATGTAACGGCATCCTGCCCCTGCACGCCAATGGTTAATAATAGCAATAATAAGAGAATACTTTTTTTCATTGGTTTGTACTTATCAATTGTTCTTTATAGGAACCCCCAGCCCTCCAGTTGTTTTGGGATTCGGCTTATCCATAACATTTTTGTGCTCTTTTTTGAGTGTCCCCAAAGGAATGCCCAATGAGTTGGAGTCATTATTGGATTTTATCCCGTTTTTTGGTTTTCCCCCATATTCCACTTCTTTGATACTCACGCCCTCGATGGACTTAAAACTATTTACAAATTCGTTGCGCATAGTTTTGGCATCGTCCAAAGTAAGGTAATACCCTTGCATTGTAGGCGTGTGTGGGGCCAGTGCTGCAATTTCCTTATCCACTCTTCGCTGATAAGGCCAAGTGCCATTGTCGTATTGTGCTATTTCAAAGACATTGGAAACATAAACAGTGGTATTTTTCTTGTTCATGGTACTGGAATCCGTGGCATAAAAAAAGTAATAGATTCGGTCGGTTTGCAGGTTGCTGCTCGACAAGGGGAGCGGCAAGCTTTCGCTGAAGGCATGCAGGATATTATTGCGCTGGTCAATGATCATTTTAAATGCTTCGCGTCTTAAACGTTCCTGTTCTTCCCGGTACCGTTGTTCCCTTTCCCGTTGCAATTTTAAGCGACGTTGCCGTTCTGCTTCTGCACGTTCCTCTGCTTCTCTTTGCTTTTTTCTTTGGGAGAGATCGGCGATTATAGATGCAGCTGTACCTACTACAACAGCACCGACCGCACCTTCCACATTCCCCTGTCGGGCAAACTCTTCCGCCAGTGGCTGTACTCCCTCTATATAATTGGTTCCGCCATTTTGCATCTGTTGTGTCCATTGGCCCATGGTCTGGTCGGCAGCATTTTGTAAATTTTGTGATTGGCGTTGCTGTTCGGCCAGTCTTTGCCGCATTGAGGCGATTTGCCGGCGTCTTTCCACCATTTTTTTCTGGTAGGCCTGATTTTGGCCGGCACCTTGACGGCTATAATCCGAAGTAGCTGTGGAAATGGACCGGTTATTCCCCGTCTTTAAAGCCGTATCATTATTGAACGTAGAGGAATTTTTATAATTATCGGAATTTGTTCCTGCATCCATGCCGGACAGAACCAAAGTTTTTTTCTTTTTTTTGGCTTGCAGCCTCGCAATGGTGTTTTGTGCACTTAGAATATCGTCTTCTGCATATTTGGTGCTTGCATTTCCTCCAAAACGTTGATTGATATCTTTTTGGACACCAATAGTTTGTCGTTTATAAGTTATGAACGCTTCCAAGTTGTGAATGGCCTCTTGTCTGTCCGCTTCAAAATTTGGATTGTTGTCCGTTAATTTGTTGCTTGCCCTATGTCCCTCTTCCCATGCTTTCTGGGCCTTATCGTCCAAAGCATTCTTTTGGACATACATGGCCTCAATCTCAGCTTGCCTTTTTTCCTTCTCTGCCGCTTTCTTACATCTGCACTCCAAACATTCGATTATCCGCTCCATATTTTCATAACCGGCAAGGGATCCCCTTATATCGTCACAATCAATTTTAACATTGGGCATTGCGGCAATGCCCTCACATTCCGTGCATGGAAAACTGTTCTGTGCCGCCAACGAAAAGGTAGAAATTACAAAAATAAAGACTGGAAGTGTTTTGAACATACCATTTAAATTAAGCAATGGGACAAAAAAAGCTGATATCCGGACCAAATGCTTATTCACTCCAAAACTACCTCATAAAAAGCCCCATGTAAATACCGCATTTTAGGTAATTTTAACATAAATCCCTAATTTAACCGATGAACCGACCTAACAACTTAAGCACATGGACCCAAATCTTGTTCCTGTATTCCAGGCTTGGAAAAAGGGATATAAAGACCGCATAAAAAAGCCTTCTCGGTTTAAAATCCCGACAAACTTGGTGCGCATGGCCGCACTTTTTACGCCAGGCCGGTTTTATTTCTACATTATTAACACTTTTAACTTTGAGTTGGAATATGTTTCCCCTGGAGTTGCGGATTTGTTGGGTATAGACCCAGAGAAAACCACTATGGACCTGTTGTTGGACATGGCCTTGCCCGAGGTTATTCCTACCATTGCCCAAAAGGAAGCGGCCACCAGCGATTTTTTTAATCGTTTTCTCACCAAGGAGGAACGTTTACATTATAAATACGTGTACACCTATCCCTATAGAAACCATCGAGGTGAAAAACGTGATATGATGATACAGGTATCGCCATTGTCACTTTCCAAAGACGGGGCAACACAGCACCATCTGGGCATACATACCGATATTACCCACCTTGGCGTTCAGCACAATGATACAGTGTCCTATTTCAGCATTGATGAGGGGAAAAATTACTTGAACGTTTCTGCAGACAAAGGTGTTTTTAATCCCAGTATGGGAAGGGAGGTACGCAATGGAATAGCTCAATCCCTCACCAAAAGGGAAAGGGAAATAGCCAAGCTTTTGGCCAAGGGCCTAAACGACACGGAAATTGCGGAGGAGTTGAAGATAGCTTTTCTTACTGTCCGTACACATAGAAGGAACATGCTCAAGAAAACCAAGTGCAAAAATAGCGTGGAGTTGGTATCCCTATGTCTTATGGGCGGGATAATTTAAATGGACACATAACACGATTATAGGGTTACTTCGTTTATGTTTACCATTGAAATAAAGTAAACTACCTCGGGGCAAGCCCACTAGGCATTGAATGGAAACTCATGTTTGATTTCGATGCAAGCGTCGGAGCATTTAAATCTCGATTATCGAGTAACACTGTTTAATATTGTGGTTGAGCGTCCAACTGCACAATAATTTCGTACTTCAAATAGCGTATGTATCCTTTTCAAATTTATAAAAACAGGCTTTACCCTTGAAAAATGAAATAACGGCCTCATCACATGATCAATTAAGAACCGAACGGTTATACTTTATAGATGCACTGCGTGCATGGGCTATATTGATGATGTTACAGGGACATTTTGTGTCCTCGTTGTTGGCAGACACTTATCGAGAAGAAGGAAGTTCACTCTTTTTTATTTGGAGTTACCTTAGGGGCGTGACAGCCCCTGTGTTCTTTACCGTATCAGGATTTATATTCACCTATCTGCTACTCAAGAGATATGGGATGGGATGGTCAAATCCCCGGGTAAAAAAAGGGCTTAAAAGGGGTGGCCTGCTCATTGTCATCGGCTATGTATTGCAAATCCGGTTTGGCCGATTGTGGGAAGGTTCCATCAACCCTAACTTTGATATTGTCCACGTACTCCAATGTTTAGGGCTCTCCATTATATTGATCATCATTCTTTATTTGATTTCCTATCGGTTCAAAACGTATGTTCTTCAAATTCTGTTAGGTTCTATTACCATTCTACTTTTCTTATCCAGTGCTACATTTGGCCAGTGGGAATATAATTTCTTGCCCGAAGTGATCTCAAATTATTTTACACGGGCAAACGGTTCGGTTTTCACCATAGTACCCTGGTTTGGTTTTGCAACAGCAGGTGCTTGCATTTCCGGATTCTTTCACTACAACCTCAACAAACAGGGGTTTTATAAGAAAGCATTATTGGCTACCCTCGCCATTGCCGCTCTACTTATTTTCCAATCCTACGAATTCATAAGGGATGTTGAAAACCTTACCAATCTCCAATTTTTTAAAAGCGCACTTGGAAAAAGCTACCTTTTTGCCCGGTTGGGTGTGGTTCTGTTGGTTTTTGCAATATTTATGCTCTTGAGAAACTTATTGAACCACAAAATCGTCCTTGATATCGGTCGGCATACCCTGGCCATTTATGTTGTCCACTCCATTATCCTCTACGGCAGTATCACCGGTTATGGATTAAGTAGATATTATTATCACTCCCTCTCCCTATCACAAGCAATTATTGGGGCAGTATGTTTTGTCTTTTTGATAAGTTTTTTGGTTTTGATGGTCTATAAGAGAGTAAAGCAACCTATAAGTTAAAAACAATTACAAAAGTGGCCGATCGTTATAAAATCTTTATAACTCTATCCCTGCCTTTACTGCCCCCAACCGAATTATGGTTTTCTATGTTGCTTTTTAAATGGGAAAGTTTAAGGCTTGTTGATTGGAAGTATTCCAACACCCTTTTTCAGATAGCATTCTACGCCAGTATTATTAGACTAAATGGAAACACATTTGGGATTCTGACCAAATCTATAGCAGTTAAATGATCCTTAATCGGACATTTAAACAATCTGCTGGCAAAGTTGACTTTTAAGAACAATTAACATTAAATACACGACCTTTAAGCAATCCTTATAATAATCGACCTAATCACCACTTTAATTTATACCCAAAATCTTGAAAGAAACGTTACAAAAAACATAAACCCCAGTATTATTGGGATTTAAGGGCTATATTTATTATCTTTGCCCCGATGAACGTCAAGCTCCACGAGAGAAAAAATTGCAGGATCCTAAGTTTTAATTATCTGGTATTTAGAAACCAGCCAGATAAGTTTATACCGCCTACGCTATAATTACCTTCCCTTAACCAAGGAAGTTGACCCCATTATAATGGGAATTACGGAAAAAGAATTTCCGCCATTTTCCATCAGCCCTAGTCGTAACCGTTAACAAAAAAACCAAATCCATTATCGTTCAAAACAAAAGCATGGTAATCAAGACCTACGATGCCTATACTAGACTTTCTACCATGGAAGCAAATCGGTTTGCCAACTTTCTTTTTGACCATCAAGAGGGAAAAAAGGCAGAGAAAAAAGCCATCAGAAAAGCTATTCAGTATTCCACCAAAGACATTCCCGGATTGGGGGGATATGTTTTTGCCATGGAAGAAAAAAATGAGATTCTAGGTTTAGCTGTTGTGAACAAAACCGGTATGGGAGACTATATCCCCGAAAACTTTCTTGTATTCTTTGTAATACACAGAGATTATAGGGGTAACGACATCGAACAGAAACTATTGGACTATACGCTCCAATATTGCAAAGGGGACGTTGCCATTCACATTACCAGTGAAAACCAATATCCGAACAAAAAATTTTTCGAAGAAAAAGGGTTCAATGCAACCCATTTAGAAATGAGATTGAACAGATAAATCATTATATGCTAAAAATTGAAGTTAAGCCAGGCGAAAGTATTGAAAGGGCTCTAAAACGCTACAAAAGAAAATATAGAAACACCAAGCGTTTGGACCAAATACGAAGCCGTCAAGAATACACCAAAAAATCAGTAGAACGCCGTAAAACATTAAAAAAGGCACAATACAAGGAACAATTCCTGAACGAACAGGAAGACCAGTAACATAAAAACTCTAGTATCAACAACAATAAAATGAGACTTTCAAAAATTAAAAGGGAAACCAAATATGAAAAACGTTACAGCGTTAAAATGGGGGAACTTACCACCCAGGTTACGTATATTAAACAGTACATTATAGGGCTTCCCGTTCGCACTTTGCACAAATACCGTGAAACCTACTATGGTGAGGTCAAAGATTGTGAAGAATGTAATGTATTAGCATAACACCATTATAATTTAATAACCCTTTAATAAAACAAATGAAAGTATTGGTTATTGGCGCAGGTAACATGGGGCTTACCTATGCCACAGGTATGTCTAAATCCAAATTGTTGAAGAAACGCAACATTATGGTGCTGGACAAGTCAAAAGAAAAATTGGAAGAAGTAGGAAAAATTGCCTATTTCGATGCCATTGACAAAATCGAAGATTGTGTTCCACAGGCAGACATCATCTTTTTGGCAGTAAAACCCTACCATGCCGAAGAACTCTTCCAACGCATGAAAAAATTGGTGAATCCGGAACAATTGTTCATTTCCATTATGGCGGGAGTCACCATAAACTATATTCAAGAAGCTTTAGGAATCAAGAAAGTGGTAAGGGCAATGCCCAATTTGCCGGCACAGGTTGGCAAAGGGCTAACCAGCTATGTTTCTGCAGATGAAGTTTCCAGATTGGAATTATTTATGGTAGAAAGCTTATTGGACACTACTGGAAAATCACTCCGAGTGAAAAATGAGAAATTCATTGATGCATCCACCGGAATATCCGGAAGTGGACCTGCATACGTTTTTTACTTTATGCAAAGCATGATGGAGGCCGCCCTACAAATGGGCTTCTCCGAAAATGTGTCCAAAGTATTGGTGAGCCAAACCTTTACCGGTGCGGTAGAGTTGTTCAACCAAAACAACCTAAATCCCGATACCTGGATGGAAATGGTAGCCTCTAAAGGAGGAACAACCAGAGCCGCCTTGGACTCCATGGAAGATAACAATGTAAACGAATTAATCAAAGAAGCCGCCTTCGCAGCATTTGGCAGAGCTGTGGAACTGGGCGAAGAATACTAAACCATGTATAAAGAACTAGTGGTCATCAAAGTAGGCACAAATGTGATGACCAACAAAGACAACAGAATAGTAAGACCTGTGCTAAACAATTTGGTACAACAAATTGCAGAACTGTACGAACGCGACATCATGACCATTTTGGTCTCCTCTGGATCGGTAATTGCCGGTAAGGAGGTACTGGGAAAAGCAAAAATCAAGGACAAAACCCAACGTAGGCAAGTGTATTCTGCCATTGGGCAACCCAGAATGATGAGGCATTATTACAACATCTTTAACGATTACGGTATGAAATGTGCCCAGGTACTGCCCACAAAACGTGATTTTAACCCTGGGGTGCACCGCGACAACATGATCAATTGTCTTGAAGGACTACTTTCCGAAGGAGTAATCCCAATAGCCAATGAGGATGATGCCGTTTCCGTATCCATGTCCATGTTTTCGGACAACGATGAACTGGCAACCCTGTTGGCCCAATTAATGAGGGCCGATAAATTGATCCTGATGACGGATATTGACGGCCTGTATGATGGACACCCAGAAAAGGCGGATTCCAAGGTAATCGATAAAGTTGAGCCCAAAGAAGACCTCGATAAATATATTGAAGAGGGCAACAAACAAGAAGGTGAAGGCCGCGGTGGTATGGGTTCAAAATTGAGCTACGCACAAAAAGCTGCTGCCGATAACATTCCATCCTACATTGTTAACGGTAAGCGGGATAACGTAATCCTAGATGTTATAGACGGAAAAAACGTAGGAACTGAAGTTTCAAAACCAGAGTAATGAAGTTATTAAAAACAGATTTAAAAAATAAAGTATTACAAGATATGGAGCGTATTCTCGATCAAAACCGAGAAGAATTGCTCCAAGCTAACAAAAAGGACCTTGACGCATTTAACCGCGACGACCAAGCATTGTACGATCGTTTGGTCGTAGATCAAAAGAAGGTGGATCAAATGATTCAGGCCGTAAAAGAAGTTCGCTTGCAAGATGACCCCGTGAACAAGGAAATCTCTACAAGAGAGCTCGACAATGGGCTAAAAATCATCAACCGTACAGCGCCTTTTGGCACCATAATGATCATCTACGAATCACGTCCGGATGTAACCGTCGAGGCTGCCGTTCTAGCTTTCAAGGCCAACAACAAAATATTGCTAAAAGGAGGTAAAGAAGCCTACCATAGCAATAAGGCCCTTGTAAAGTTTTGGCACCAAGCCTTGTCCGAAAACGGATTACTGGAGGATTTTATCCAGTTCTTGGAAATGGACAGGACACAAACTCAGGACTTTTTAAGGAATCCAGACCAGGATTTGGACCTTATTGTCCCCCGTGGAGGAGAACGTTTGATCGCCTTTGTAAAGGAACATGCCAAATGTGCCGTTTTGATAAGCGGTAGAGGAAACAATTTCCTATATGTGCACAAGGAAGCCGATTGGGAAAAGAGCTTAAAAGTAATCTTGAACGCAAAAACCCATAAAATCTCTGCCTGTAACGCATTGGATAAAGTTTTGATGGATACCCAAATTGATGGTTATGAGGACAAGCTCAAGGAATTGAAGCAGGTACTCACCGCCAACAACGTATCCATTTTGGTAGATGATCAAGTCAAAAAAGTGTTGAAGGATGAGGAAATCATTCCAGATCCTTCCGTTTGGCAAGAAGAGTTTTTGGCTATGAAGTGTGTTATCGGTGCTGTCAACAATATTGATGAAGCCGTGGAGAAAATCAACAAAAACTCTGGCGGGCACTCTGCCTCCATAATGACAGAAAACAATGATGTGGCAAAAACCTTTATGGAAAATGTGGACTGTGCAGCAGTGTACCAAAACGCCTCTACCCGATTTACCGATGGTGGACAAATGGGCGTGGGTGCAGAGCTCGCCATCAGTACGGACAAATTGCACCACCGAGGACCATTGGGTCTAAATCAATTGGTCACCAACAAATACTATGTATTTGGAGACGGTCAGATCAGGGTGTAAAACATAAGTTTACATAATTCAAAAGGAGGCCGATCGGCCTCCTTTTTTGTCTCAAAAAATATGGGCGCTATTCCCATTTACCTTTTAAAAAGAGTAAAAGCTTATTTTATTGGTAATTTCTCCCTCATTTATTGGTCAATTTTTAATAAAATATCTAGATTTATTACTTAAAATATAAAGAATATGGGAAAATTTGAGATTAAAACGGATAAAGCTGGTAAGTTTAGGTTTAATTTAAAAGCTGGAAACGGCCAAGTTATTTTAAGCAGTCAAGGGTACTCCTCCAAATCTGCCTGCGAAAATGGCATCGAGTCTGTAAGAACTCATTCACAGGACGATGGAAATTTTGAAAGAAACACCGCAAAGGATGGAAGCCCGTACTTCAACCTTAAAGCATCCAACGGTCAAGTTATCGGCAATAGTGAAATGTATTCCAGTGAATCTGCCATGGAAAATGGTGTTTCTTCAGTTAAAAAGAATGCACCAAGTGCATCGGTAGAGGAAGTCTCCGAATAAAAACCGTATCATTTAAACAATATAAAGCAGTCCTTTGGGCTGTTTTTTTTATGCCTTTTTTTGCAACCACCAATTGAAAACGGGCATCCATTGGTTGAAACAGGGCATTCATAAAACGACCTACGTTAATTCCATTTTTTGCTCTTATGTTTGTTCTGCAATCAAGCGTTAAAGCCAATTGAAAAAGCAAGATCAATTTTTAACGCATGCACATATAGCAATTCACTTTTGACGACTGTTGGTCATAAAAGTGTTTAGTTTAGTTGAGGTTTCCGTTACGCCAAGGAACTATTGTAGTTCCTTGGTTGTAATGGTTTTTTATTTTGGACCCATCTTGAGTTGTTGGGATTCATGCGGGAATTTAAATTTTTGTGCAGATGGGTTCTTTTCAACACCTGCGTTTTCCTATCTTTTTTCTGGAGAATATTCCTTCAAATTAGATTCCAGATAAACCCAACTCCCCCATCCGTCAATTCAAAAGGGCCTTTCGTGCATTGTACCCTCTACAATACCTCTTTTTATATTCTCTTTGGGGTCTGTTAATCAAAATAATTAATAACCCTTGCCTTTTTTTAGGGACTAAATTTTTAAAACATGCATTCAAAAAATACCCTTTTGAGCATTTTACTTTTGTTTTCAGTCTACATGCTCAGAGCACAATCTTATGAAGGTTTGCTCACAGACAATTACAATGGAGTGCACGGTGTTCTTTCCAACCCGGCCAATATTGCAGATTCCAGATTAAAGCTGGACATCAACCTAATAGGTGTAAGTGCCTTTTTTGGCAACAATTATTTAAGCGCTACTTTGGGAGATGCATTCAATGACATAGACAAAACCTTTGACGATGCCAAAACAACTCCAAAAAGCAACAATTTTATAGCGGCCAACTTGGATATTCTTGGGCCATCGGCTATGCTCAGTCTTTCCGAAAAACATTCGGTAGCCCTTTATACAAGGGCTCGCATTTTTGCCAATGTAGACGATATAGATGGTTCCACCATTGACAAAGAAGGAGGTTTTGATGAAAATGAGAATTTCTCCATCAATGAAGGTGACCTCTCCGGAGAGCTCAACCTTTGGACAGAAATAGGTGCTACCTATGCAAGGGTCTTAATGGACAAGGACGAACATTTCCTAAAAGGAGGTATAACTCTAAAATACCTGTCCGGCATACACCACGCCTATCTTAATGGTTCCGAGGTAACGGTCGACTACAATGCTGCCACAGAAGAAGTAGCAACAAATGGAACCCTTACCCACGGTTATGATGTTGGGGGCGATGATAGTTTAGGAGATGCATTCAATTTTGGACAGTCCACAGGCCTTGGTTCAGATATCGGATTTGTATATGAATGGAGGCCCGACCATGAAGATCAAAAATTGGTAGACCTCAATGGAAATAAAATATCCAACAGGGGCATCAATAAATACAAACTAAAATTTGGTGCATCCATCACAGACATTGGAAGCATAAACAACAAAGGAGGAGAACAGCAAACCTATGACCTGAACAAAGTACAGAGCATTGATAATTTTGAAGGAGATGATCTGGAAGATGCCCTAAAAAACAATTTTGATGTAATAGGTGGCTTGCAAGAATCTTCCAAAACAGGATTGCCCACCGCTTTGCATGCCAATGTGGACTGGAACATCTATTCAAAGTTCTACTTGAACCTAAACTCCGATATATCGTTAAGGGGAGAGAACAAGCTTAACACACATCATATTCAAAATCAAGTGTCATTGACCCCAAGACTGGAAACTGCTTGGCTAAGCATCTACTCCCCAATAAGTTTGATGCGGGAAATAGGTTTTCGCTGGGGTGCTGGTCTAAGGGCAGGCCCATTCTATGTTGGATCAGGATCTATCCTAACATCTATTTTTGGCCAGACCAAATCCTTGGATCTTTATGCCGGAGCCAAAATTCCAATATATCAAAACAAATTACGCGATAAAGATGGTGATGGGCTCAAAAATGATATGGACAAATGTCCTGAAACTCCTGGCCCTATTGAAAACACCGGATGCCCTTGGCCGGATACTGATGGCGATGGCCTTTTGGACAAAGACGATGACTGCCCCAATGAAGTTGGTCCACAAGAAAACAACGGTTGTCCATGGCCCGATACCGATGGAGACGGTATTTTGGACAAGGATGACAAATGTCCAAACACACCGGGACTTAAAGAATTTAATGGTTGCCCCGATACAGATGGGGACGGAATTATAGACCAAGACGACCGCTGTCCCAACGACCCAGGTAGTCCAGAACTTAAAGGATGTCCAGATTTTGACGGTGATACATTGGCCGATATGGATGATGACTGTCCTAAAATAGCAGGTCCTGTAAGCAATAATGGTTGTCCAGAAGTCACCCAGGAAGTTCAAAAACAGTTGAACGATTATGCCAAGACCATCCTTTTTGATACCGGAAAAGCAACAATTAAACCAGAATCCGTTACCGTGATGGTAGATATCATCCAAATTCTGAACGAATATCCCAATGCCAAATTTACCGTGGAAGGACATACCGACAGTGTTGGAAGTAAAGAAAGTAACCAAAAATTATCGGAAGCCAGGGCCAATTCGGTGAGGGATTTCCTGATCAATGAAGGAATCTCTGGTAATAGATTAACAGCCATAGGCTATGGTGAAGAAAAACCAATAGCATCCAACGGAACAAAAATTGGAAGAAAACAGAACAGAAGGGTAGAAATAAATCTGATAAAATAACCATCCTGCCCATATTTTTAAATCAATGTAAGAACTAGGTTTGGTGTAACTCTTTGGTTCTTCACTAACAGAGATGGTTGGGCCGCCAATAAAAAATTGGCGGCCTTTTTTATCAAATTATCGTTTTCTACATTCTTTTCAGCACTCAATCACTCTTAAAAATAACAAGACAATACTTACAAAATTGACTATTTCTATATAAGAGCAACTTTTCATTCATAAACTCATTTGCACCTTTCATCAATTGGAACCCTGCATAGGTTAATTGGTTGACCCTGTGTATGTATAAAGTACCTTATTTTATACTTACCAAATCCATTTCTTGAACTGGCCCCATCAAGAAATCTTTAAAACCTACTTGTTATGACGAAACTTTTACTTCTTTTCTTTTTCCAACAGGAATCGGTAAAAAAAGACTTCAGTGCTCTTTTTTCTGATTTGCTGAAACATGCACTCCAATGTATAATTATACTGTGCATATTCATCATAAACAATGACAGCTTTGGTCAAGCTGGTGATGTTGATACATGGTTTAAAGCGGGAAGGGCGGTAAACATGGCTCCTGGAAACAATCTTTTTTGGGATTCCAATCCTTTGCCACCACCAGACGGGACACCAGTATCCATCTGGTACGACCTTGTCACTTATACCGAACAAAATGCTGTTCAAAATCCAGTTCCTGCAAATTATCCATTGCCATCTCCTGATGGCTTTGATTATCCATATCCTAACAGCGGAACATACTCTTTATTCCTTAGCCCAACTGGATCAACTCCTGGGTTACCTGTTTTACATAGAAACAATACGGACAATATTAACTTCAATCCTGTTGTACGGTTTGATGGTAGCGGAGATGGACAAGCGTTACATTTTCGTTCTAACTCTAGAGACGACCTTACTGTATTCATTGTTTTTAAAGCGGAAGGAGCTGGAAATTCAGCAGAAAGTCAACGCCTACTTTTTGGTGGTGATGTAGATGTGCACCACACCTCCTTCAATCAAAGTGAATGGACTACAAACCTATCATTGGGCATTGCAGATGGAAATCGCTTTTCTGTAGGTAGAACATGGTCTGGTGATGGTGGTGGCTATTTTCAAAGTGGAAGTGTAGATCTTATGGGACAGCCCACAATAGGCGTGTTCACCAGAGAAGTTTTAAATCCTGAAGAAGAGCTTTTGACTACTTTTGTAAATGGTATTCCCGATATCTCTACCCCTCGATTCGATAATAATCTTGCTGATAATAGCCTTTTCTTTTATAATAGACTGGGTAAACACTTCAACAGCAATGACCCCAACCGTAATCTTACTGGCGATATAGCGGAAATCCTCTTGGCTGATGTATCCCTGTCAAACAATTATATACAAAGGGTGGAAACTTATCTGGCCATAAAATATGGCATCACCTTATATAATGGTGGCCAATTGGGAAGTATTACAGGGAATGATTCCTATAATTACCTTGCAGCAAATGGTGATATTATATGGCAGGCCGAAATCACTTACAAACATGATATAGCAGGAATTGGTGCAGATGTATTTAATGATCTTGCTCATATTGATGTTAGTTTACGCTATACGTTGGATCAACGCATCTCCAAAAGTGAAAACTCAGATGCCATTGTAACCATCTCCACAAACACAGATTTTAGTGAAGATAATGTCGACCCAGCCAGCAGACCGGCCATTCCCGGATGGCCAACATATAACTACAATTACCTCCTTTGGGCCAACGACAACGGCAGTATAAACGAAATATTCACAGAACTCCCAACAGACCCGGCGGGTATCACATCCAGAATAGAAAGGGAATGGAGGGTACAGAGCAATCAACTCGGTGGAGTAACACCCATATCTGGAGTGAGTGTTCGGGTAGATCTTTCTGGCTCCAGCATATTGACCAACAATGACGCTTGCGCCATCAAACTATTGATAGATACCGACACCGATGGTGATTTTACAACTGGAACCATTACCGAGATAGTAGCCACAAGCATCGATGGAGACGGGAACGCCTATTTTGACAATCTAACTCTCAATCATCGAGAAGTATTTACCATTGGTTATGGCGCGCCCACCATCGACGCCCTGGCAACACAGCCCACCACATGCGGGGCAAGCGACGGGGAGATACAGTTCACTTTCCAGAACGTCCCCGACGACAGCTATACCATAACCTATGACGGGGGGAGCTTCCCCAACGTGGCCGTGGCAGGCAACGCCGCCACCGTCACCGGACTCGCCGCAGGCAACTACAGCAACCTGAAGGTCACCGTCAACAGCTGTACTTCACAGCAGGACCCGGACATCGTCCTCTCATCGCCCGACGCGCCCACCATCGACGCCCTGGCAACACAGCCCACCACATGCGGGGCAAGCGACGGGGAGATACAGTTCACTTTCCAGAACGTCCCCGACGACAGCTATACCATAACCTATGACGGGGGGAGCTTCCCCAACGTGGCCGTGGCAGGCAACGCCGCCACCGTCACCGGACTCGCCGCAGGCAACTACAGCAACCTGAAGATCACCGTCAACAGCTGTACTTCACAGCAGGACCCGGACATCGTCCTCTCATCGCCCGACGCGCCCACCATCGACGCCCTGGCAACACAGCCCACCACATGCGGGGCAAGCGACGGGGAGATACAGTTCACTTTCCAGAACGTCCCCGACGACAGCTATACCATAACCTATGACGGGGGGAGCTTCCCCAACGTGGCCGTGGCAGGCAACGCCGCCACCGTCACCGGACTCGCCGCAGGCAACTACAGCAACCTGAAGATCACCGTCAACAGCTGTACTTCACAGCAAGGACCCGATGTCGTGCTATCGTCTACTGGATTCAATGTAACCACAAATGTTCAGCATGAAACGTGTTGGGAAAATGATAATGGTTCTGTATCTGTGGATATTGGCAATGCAGTTTTCCCTGTTACAGTTCAGTTGAACAATAGGGAACCTATAGTTTTCAATACAAATTCGTTTGATATTGACGATTTGACTCCTGGCAATTATGAAATGATCGTAATTGATGACACGGGTTGCCAAACCACTACCAGTTTTGGAATCCAATCTGGAGGGCCAAACCTTGGTGCTTCGGTTGAAGTGATGTATCTGTGCGACTCGAACCTTCCATCAAATACTATTGCGATTACCTTATTCGACCCCTCCATCAGCAATGATGTACTCTATGCTTTGGATTCCACGGATCCCAATGATTTTGTCCTAAGTCCCAACTTTGGAAATATTACTTCAGGAAACCACACGCTGTCCATCATGCACAATAATGGTTGTTTGACAGAGATTCCTTTTGAAGTTGAAAACTTTGAGCAATTAGAGTTAACGCTAACAAGTGAATATGTGAATCAAATAACTGCAAATGTCACTGGCGGAACAGCGCCTTATACTTATTATTTTGACGACAATGAAGGAACCACTTCCAATACCTATACCATTGATCGAGGTGGGGCTTTCTCGGCTCGAGTGGTGGATAGTAATGGATGTGAGGTTGTGCAAAGTACCTCGATGAATTTAGTGGATATATCAATTCCAGACTTCTTCACTCCGAACAATGATGGACAAAACGATTATTGGAACCCAAAAAACACTGAATTGTTCCCAGATATTGAAACCTACATTTTTGATAGATACGGAAGAAAAATCAAAGTCATGGGACAATCGGAAGAATGGAATGGAGAGTACGATTCCAAAGCTATGCCTTCCGGAGATTACTGGTATATCGTAAAACTTAATGATGGATCGGGGCGTGAATTTGTTGGACACTTTACGCTGTACAGATAAAATCAAAATCAATGAAAAGAATTGTAGTTTTTTTAATATTAATGAATGTATTCCTCGTCAAGGGGCAAGAACTTACTGTGCCCCAATTGTCGCAATACTTATCTGACAATCCTTTTTTGATGTCGCCTTCCTTTGCGGGAATCGGCAACTTTGTAAAGGTGAGGATGAACGGTCTAACACAATGGGTGGGTGTCAAGGATGCTCCTGACACCCAATCATTGTCCGCCGATGTGAGACTGGGGAACCGATCGGGAATCGGGATGGTGCTCTATAACGATTCCAACGGGGAAACCAAACAGCGTGGCGGTAAGGTTTCCTTTGCGCACCACCTGACCATTGATAAATATGAGGACCATTATTTCTCCTTTGCACTCTCCTTTAATCTCAATCAAATTAGGTTTGATATCGAAAACTTTGACCCAGATTCAAAAAAAGACCCTGCGATTGTAAACGATCGATCTTCAAGCAATCCAAACTTTGATGTGGGGACCTTGTACAGGCGTGGTGGATTTTATCTTAGCCTCAATGTCTCCAACATTCTGGATAAGGATTTTGAAAAGTTCAATCCTGTTTTTGAACCCGATAAGTTGCGGAACTATAATGTGTATTCCGGATATAAGTTCAGAAAGAATAGAAGGACCGATTTCGAAATTGAGCCTTCTGTCTTCTTCCAATATTTTGAAAATGATGGGAGATCGATTACGGACATAAATACAAAATTCAAATGGTTTGATTTTTTAGACTATTACTATGCTGGAATAACCTACCGATTTTTAAATGATCAATTAGGATCCCCGCTTTATATAGCTCCGATCATTGGGCTTAAAAAGGGGGACTTTTATTTTGGGTACTCCTATCAGGCCGTAATGACCGAAATATTGGGATACTCATCCGGAACCCATGTAATAACCTTGGGCATAGACCTCTTCCAAGGAATTTCCAATTGCACTTGCACCTATTAATTTAAAACAAATATGACTATGAAAAATTTTCTTAAATCGTTCCAAAAACTCAACCTACTTGCTCTCTTGGCCCTTTTAGGCGTCGCATCATCCTGTAGTGATGATGATGGTTTTCCATCGGACACTATTAATGGAAAAGCTGTAATTTCATCCACAACTACGGACACCATTGTTCAGTTAAAAGTGAATAATGGCATAGTTCCCGTTTATTTATCCATCCCTAAAAATTGCAATAAAAAAAACTACCCTGCAATTGTAGTGATGCATGGTTCGGATGGTATGTGGACAAACCACGACTCCAGCAAAGGAATCATGTCCGGCCAATTCAACGAATGGCGCAAATTGTTTGATGAAAACTGTATTGTCGGCGCATTTGTGGATAGCTACTCGGGCAGGGGAGTAACTACAAGAACCGGCAAATGGACCACTGCTCCCGATAACTTTAAAATAAGTTCCCAATTTATAAGGCCCAGGGATGCAAATGCAGCATTGGCCATGCTCAAAAATTTAACATTCACCGATGGAAGCCCCGTAGTAAGACCCAAAGATATAGGCCTATTGGGATTTTCCGATGGTGCCAGCGCCGTAGCGGCAACTTTGTATAATACTGACACTACGCCAAAAGGGTGGGTATGGACCCAAAGTTTTGATGGAAAAAAATACGATACCTCTTCGGGAGTAATGCCTCCTGAACCAAAGCCGAGTACTGGTTTTGCTGGCGGTGTGTTCTATTATGGAGGTTCCGGCGGATATAATTATTGGGGAGCCAGTCCATGTGGCGACAATGCCCTGGATGGAAATATATTCCAACCCTACGCACCTATGCTCTACCAAGTTCCTTCCGAAGGTTATCTTTCGGAGAACACACTTTGTTTATTTGATATCTTAAAAGAAAAAGGATTACCTGTGGAACTCAATCTTTATGAAGGAGTTGGTCATGGATTTGATTTTGATGATAATAATCAAAGTTCGATAGCCCGAGTGAAGACGCTCAACTGGTTTAATGAGTTATTACATATAGATGAATAAATTATTAAATAAAGAGCAGTTCTTCTTAAAAGTTACCCAACTGCCAGCAACCTCCTGCTTTTATATGCTCCCATAAAATCAGATAGTACAATACTATAAATCGGAACCTTGGTGAAACAAGGTTCCAATACCTCAAAACAGGGAGCACAACCATCAACCTCAATATTAAAATTTGAACCAAAAGCCCAGCAGCGGGCCCAAATCAGAACACCTAAAACTTAATTTACAATGAGAGGAAATTTTCTAGAAAAATGGATTTTAGACCTTGTAAAATCTGAATATGAATTTGGAAAAATCCCTAAACATGCGACCTATAAACTTAGGGAACGAATGGATGACTTTATTGAGGTTACCATAGAGTGGATGGACTCTGAAAACAACAGCCACAAAACAGTGTACCATGCCAGAGCTTATGGAAAAATGAAGATTGATGAAAGTTTTGAAGTTAACAGGGATCCCGTTTTTGAACTTGAGAATTATTATACCTTAGAAATTCACACTTATGTAAACCATATAAAGAGAAATTACAGTACCAGAAAAATTGCCAACTACGATGTTATGGGGGTGGTTGGGCAGCTGGACGATGACAAGGGAAACTCTTAAAAGGAAAAATAGTCCAAATTAGAACCTAAGAGCAAATATTCTTTGATTGTACCTATGCGTTTCATCCATTAAAATAGACATTTAATCGATGGTTTTGTATTCGTCAATTGAGAAGCACCATCCGTATATTATAGGGATGAACCTCCCATTTTTATTTGTTTCTTGGTGCAAGATTAAAGTTCCCAAATTTTTAATCAAAAAAATGAATTATGCATTTATTGACCATTATTTGGACATTGATTTGTGCAGCCGTAATTATTGGATATCCACTTTATCTTTTGAACAAATCCGCTTCTTTAACAAAAGTCCGGAGGAAAGATAATTATAAACCTATGGCGCCGAATACCGTAGAGTTATTATCGTTTGATATTAGGGAACAATTGCCCAGTTGGTCCTTAAGTCTGGAGGTTCCCGAAATCACTGAAGAAGTACTTCACAAAAACCCAATCCTTTTTTATCTGGAATCGGAGGACACCTACTTTAAGCTACCCATGAACAATGCGGCCATGGGCTATAAAGCGAATGTTTACAAGAATGTTGGCAAAGTGTATGTCACCTTTAAATCATTAAAAGATGGTGTGTCCCATTTTCATGTCCCCACCAATCATTTAAAAAACCTTAAGGTCTTGATCATAAAATTCAGTGATGAAAGAATCTATGGTAATTGGGGAGCCTCGCCAAGCAATTGCACCATCCACAAAAGTTTGGCCAAAGCAGGAATAAAAATAAATGATTTTGAAGACGTCCTGGGGCACTTCAGCAATATAGCTTCCATAGATTTTAAAGGACACTATGTTGCAAAAACGCCCCAACGAAAAAAGGTACGTGCCGTATCCAGACCCATGGAACAAATTAATAAGGAGAGGCTATTTGCAACTACATAAAAACAATTACAAAATACTTAATGCTTTCTTTAGTGTTCTCATGTAAACGTAAGATGGGATTTTCCTTAAAATAGAAATCCCATTTTACACTTTTATCCCATTTCTAAACATACAGATAAACCCATAATGGCCATCCATAAACTCAAAACGTGCATTCATCAAATTGCACCACTTTTTTTAATGAAACCGAAGTAGATTTAGCCCATGATAAACAAAGAATGTTGGGCTGTACAGAAACTTTAATGTTCTTGTCTTTAGTTCTGGCGATAAAGACAGTACAGCCCACAACTCAAAAAATAAATATTAAGCAATACTAAATCACTAATCAAAAACTCACCATTAGTATTTTCTTCAGCTGAGAGCAAGTATGGGGTTATGCTGCGCAACAGTTCATCAAGAAAAGAAAATGGTGAGTTATTTTTGTTAAAGGTCCATGCAGATATGCCTTGATCTATTCAACTTAAAACGACCAACTATCTGTTTTTAAGACCATATTTATTCTTCCCCCAAAAAAATTGTTTAACTTAAGAGGTTAAAAAGTTTTGATCTAAAACCAAAAAGATTGAGGAAACCATTATCTTGAAGAAAGTCTACAAATAGATAATGGGTTCGTTGACATTAGTAAATAAAAAATTGTATGCTAAGGTAGACTAATGTTTTACTTGTGAGTATATAAAATTGTAATACCCTTATTTTATGAGCCTAACCTTAACACCATCACTTTCTTCACCAATAAACCTTGGCATATCAAGCCATATTATCCACTTTATCCAAACATATAAAAATAAATTAATTCTTACAATAATTGAAAGAAAAAATTGTTCTGAAAAACTGACCAAAAAAGGTTAATTACTAAATTCCTTCCTTTCTGAATGATTCCAATGACAAACTATATTGTTCCAAAACAAAAGCAATACAATTTCCTTATTAGTCTTATTGTTTGTCATTCACTACAATCAACTTCCACTATTTTCTTTAAAAAAGTACAGCCTTGTTCAAGGGCCATTTGTCTTTTCTTATCTCTTTTATCTGCGGCCTTATCAGCTCAAACAACCGAGTTGGAGCGAGCCACCAAAAAACTCCCTGTTTCATATCTTATGGTTAAAGATTCAGGTTCAAAGCTTGTAGAGGTTTTAAACAATCATTCCTTTAAACCTGTTCAAAATGTTTCGCTGGAAGTTGGCCCTACCTATTGGTTTGAAGTTGATTTTAAGAATGAACTGGATACGCTTCACACCCAAAAATCATGGCGCTTAAGGACAACCCCTTTTAACGAAGCGACCTTGTATTATCTTAGTGGAGACTCCATTACCCAAAAAAACTTTGGACAGTTTAATCAAAAAGGGGGAGGCGGTTCCTTGATTTACCCCAACGGCGTTTTGTTCCAACAAAAAAATTTAATTTCGGGCAGGTATTTGTACATTAAATGTCGCATGTACTCCCCACCTTCAAATCCGGCCCATTTCGAATATCTTTCCAATACCTCGAACCGGTTTTACACCGATTACTATACTGGGCAAGATATAAATAAGTTAACCCCCTCCCTACTCTATTTAGGGGCCTGTTCCATTCTATTCTTGACCTTTCTTGTCGTGTACCTTAACATCAAAAAAGTTGAGTTTCTATTCTATTCGTTATATGTGCTTTTTTCGGCTATTTATCTTGCAGGAATGGACACACCTACTTTTAATACCCTTTTTGAAAGTAAGGCAGGCTTTTGGATTGTGATGATTTCACAAGTATTTATCAATTTATTTTATCTGCTCTTTGCAAAATACTACTTGGCTACAGCACAACATTATCCCCAACTTAACAGTATAATCAACATAGCTGTAGTATTTTTAACCTTAGTGACAGTAGTACATTTTTTGACTTATTTTTTGAGTTTACACCAAATACAGGGCAACATTCTAAACGTTCAAAGATTGTTTATGACCCTTTTTGGGCTTTTCTCAATGCTCTACCTTTTGTACAAGGCCAAGGACAAGCTAGCCATATTCATTGTTGTGGGTTCATTTATATTTATGTTGGGAGCACTGGCCTATTGGTTTATCCCTAACAAGTATTATATGATGGGCGGTTCCATTTTGGAAATCATTATCTTCTCCCTAGGGCTTGCCTACAAAATTAAACTGGAATATGATGGCAAATTGGAGCTTCAAAAAGAAGTATCCCTAAAAGAGATCAGTGTCAAACGCGCACAAATGAATCCACACTTCTTCTTTAATTCACTAAGCTCCATCCAACACCTAATATTGATCAACAATAAAACCGCCGCTTTAAATTACCTCACCAAGTTTGGTAAATTGGCACGCAACGTGTTGGAGAGTTCGTACCAGACCACGGTAACCCTTGCCGATGAAATAGAACTGCTACATTCCTATTTGGAGCTCGAATCATTACGGTTTGACAATGCATTTTCCTATACCATTACAGTAGATGACCCCATTGATTTGGATAGTGTTGAAATTCCTCTAATGTTGGTTCAACCATTTGTCGAAAATGCGATAATCCATGGATTGGTGGGTAAAAAAGATGGAGAAAAAACCCTTGAACTGCGCTTTTTGCAAGAAGGAGAATACTACGTTATAGAAATCGAGGACAATGGTATTGGGAGACAGTATTTCAAATCTGAGGAGGACAGGAAAAAATCACGGGGAATGGAAATCACCAAAAAAAGACTGAAAATGCTCGACAAATCCGATCAACACAAAAACACCATAGAAATAATAGACAAGTTCGATTCCAATAGTCAACCAAGCGGAACCAAAGTAACAATACGATTATATAACCCCTAAAAACAACCCAATGATTCTAAAAGCAGTAATAATCGAAGATGAAAAACACAGCAGGGAAACCCTAAAATCCATGTTGGAGGAATTCTGTAAAGATGTTGAAGTAATTGCAATGGCAGGCACCGTTGATGAAGCGGTAAAAGTACTGTCCATCTATAGCCCGGATATCGTTTTTTTGGATATAGAACTACAATCCGGTGTGGGATTTGATGTGTTGAATCAAATCAAAGATCCCAACTTTGAGGTTATCTTTACCACAGCCTTTGAAAAATATGCCATTAAAGCCATAAAATTTAGTTCGTTGGATTATTTGTTAAAACCCATTGATCTGGATGAGTTGCAACAAGCTGTAGAAAAAGCCAGAACCAGAATGGATACCAACGTATACCGGGAGCAATTGGATACTTTAATGCAAAGCATTTCCAGAGGAAAGATAAGACCCGAGAAAATTTGCTTGGCCACAACATCGGGCATGGAATTTATCGCCATTGACGATATTATTGCATGCAAGGCCGATGGTTCCTACACTTCTTTTATGCTTGAGGACAACAATACCCTTTTAGTGAGCAAACACCTAAAAGAATATGAAAACTTACTTTCGGAACACCAATTTATGAGGGTCCACAACAGCTACCTCATCAACTTAAAAAAGGTAAAAAAATATGTTAAATCCGAAGGTGGCCACTTAGTTATGGACAATGATTTGGAAGTGAACATTTCGCCAAGAAAAAAAGATGATTTGATCGAAGCCATGAAACGGTTGTGAAAATCGTTCCAAAAATTGAAGCTGTAAACTACCCCGGGGCAAGCCCACGAGACATTGGCAGGAAAACATATTTTGATTTCGAGGCAAGCCTCAGAGCATTTAAGTCTCGATTATCGAGTGATCAATCCTTTTTGTTCACCAACCCTTTCGTGAACTCGTTCAAGGCATCTACCTTTTGCTCAAAATCTCCTTTCAAGGTTTTGCGGTATTCGTTAAGGTTGTTCACCAGGTCGTCTATATTTTCAGGAAGAACATCCTCAAAAAATTGACGCAGCCGTTTGGCCGTGGTCGGGGATTTTCCGTTTGTGGAAATGGCGACCTTAACATTGCCCTTGGTCACAATGCCACCCATATAAAAATCGCAAAATGGTGGGTTGTCCGCTACATTTACCAATATGCTCCTACTCCTACAGTCCTGGTACACCTGTTCGTTCACCTCTGGCTTGTCCGTACAGGCAACAACTATATGTTTTCCTTCCAAAAAATTTTCCGAATAGGCTTCCCTTGTAATTTCCACATTGTGCTTTTCGGCCAGTTCCAATGTAGCTGGCAAAAATTCTGGAGCTACCATCTGAACTTGGGCATTGGGGCTGGATTTCAATAAAAAAGTCAGCTTTTCCAATCCAACATTGCCTCCGCCCACAATTAGTACGTTCAAGTTTGAAACTTTCAAAAAAACGGGGTACAACTCATTCCTCTCCATTGTAAATCAATTTTAGCGGCTTACTTTCCTATTGCAATGCTAAAGATAACGACTATTTTTTGCTGATGAATACTTCTTAAAGTGAAGATATGTTACCTACTATTTAAAATGTTGGCGTTTCTTTCTGCTTTTTGGAGGATTTGAACTCGTACCGCACAAACAGCTCGTGCGACCCTCCCGTGTAGCTTGCCAAATTGGAAGTGGTAAGGTCATAGGCATAACCTGCACTAAAGTTTGGATTGATCTGCATACCCAACAAGGTAGAGAAAGAATCGTCCCACCGATAGGCCAAACCAAAGGTAAAGGTCTCCTTGAGCAGCGCATTTACCGACACATCGGCTATTATAGGTGCTCCTGGCACCCATTTTACAAAGAAAGCGGGTTTCAGTTTTACATCAGGAGTCAAATCAAACACTTTTCCACCAATAAAATAATAATGTAAACGTTCTGCGGCGATTTCCTGTTCTTCCCCATCGTAATGCTTTTGTGAAAAAAAATTGGGTATGGCAAAACCCAAGTATCCTTTTCCGGAATCGTAATAAATCCCTGCCCCTATGGTTGGGAAAAATTTGCTTTTTATATTGTTTTGAAAGGCAACATCGGCTTCTTCCATGAGTCCTTTGGAAAAATCCACATCAAAAATACGCCCGCCCACTTTCATGCCAAAGGAGAGTTTTCTGTCGGCACTGTCCAGTTGAATGGTATAAGAAACATTGCCGTCTAAAGAAATTTCGGAAGAAGGTCCCAAAGCATCACGGGCAATTATTCCCCCTATCCCAAGTTTGTTTTCCAGAGGAGAATCCACCGCGAGTACTTGAGTATTTGGCGCACCATTTACCCCAACCCATTGGGAACGGTGCATCAGCAAAGCAGTTATATGCCCATTAGCGCCCGCATAGGCCGGGTTCACACTCATGGTGTTGTACATGTACTGGGTAAATTGAGGGTCCTGTTGCGCATAAATGGAAAATGAACACATCACGACCAGCAATACACAAACTTGCTTAAATCCTTTGGCTATATATTTTTTTGAAACAATTCCCATATTTATCTATTTATATACAACCAATCTGTTCGTGGTTCGGACCCATCGCCCAAATCCAGCACATAATAATAGGTTCCTACTGGCAATTGGTCTTCTTTTTGAACAATGGCCCGTCCGTTGGGCGTACCGTCCCAATCATTGCTGTACGAACGTTTCTCAAAAACAATGTTGCCCCATCTGTTATACACCTGAAGCGTATTATTCGGATAACGGGAAATACAATCAATCTTAAAATAGTCGTTAACGCCATCTCCATTGGGTGAAAACTCGTTGTACACTACCAAACAGCTGGGTTCCACAAAAGCTTCGGCAAAGTTGTTTGTTTCATCGGTATCCCATTGGTCCATATAGGCCAAACTTGCCACATTTAGGTATTCTTCAATATCCAAGACCTTTACCGTAAGCAACAATGTTGCGGTTTCGGCAACAGGCAACGATTCAATTTCCCAAAAAGATGATGCTGTATCGTATGCGCCCACTGTTACTTCCGAACTTACATAACTATAGCCCAAAGGCAGTTGCTCCTCAATTCCAAGATGGGTAGCATTATCCATACCTTGATTGGTTACAGTTATTTCAAAAACAACCTCATCGCCAATGTTGGGCATGGCATTGTCCACTTTTTTTGTGATTGCGATGTCTGTAGTTTGAGGCACTATAACAGCAGTGGCTTCGTCATCATCTGCAATACCATCTGCAAAATCATCTTCATCCAGCCCCATTGAAGGGTCACTGTCCGGGTCAGCATACAAACTTTCCGAAACGAAAGCTGTATTCAAATATTCGTCTTCGGTTCCTGTTGGTGCATTGACCAAGACCAAAATTTCCAGACTTTCTGTGTCCTGATTCAGAATAGTCCTGTTTACGCTCCAAATCCCTGAGTCAGCATTGTAAATCCCAGCCGTTGACGTATGGGATTCGTAGGTGTAACCAGACGGCAACACATCGGTCACCTCAACATTTCTGGCATCTGATGGGCCATGGTTGGTGACACTCACCACAAACCGAACCACATCCCCCACATTGGGATTGGCATTATCTACAGTTTTATTGAGGGATAAATCACTCGACCCACCTGGAACTGGTATTACGGTTTCTTGGTCATCCTCAGAACCCAAATTATTGTTTGGGGTCGAATCTGGGTCATAAGTATCCAAAGCGGTAAGTTCCGCAGTATTCTGGTAACTTCCACTGGAAAGCACTCTTGCCCGTATTTCCAAAGTTTGGATCGAACCGTTGGAAACGGCCGGTAAATCCCACGAACCTGCAATTTCATCATAGATTCCCGATGTTACGGTTGCGGACACAAATGCGTACCCACTTTCAAGTTTATCCTCAATGATCAATCCTGAGGCATCGTTGGGACCATTATTGCTTATCTGAATGGTAAAAACAATTTCATCGCCCACTTCGGGGTTCATATCGTTCACCGTTTTGGAAACCGAAATATCGGTAATATACCTTGGTGTTACAGCTTGCTCATCTTGATCATCTTCTGCCAGTATATGATTGTTTGGTGTTGAATCCGCATCAAAAAAGAGTGCATCCACCACTTCTGCAGTAGTGGTATAATCTCCGGAAGGATTCACCTCGGCTACAATGTTCATTTCCATTTGGGATTCAAAAGCAACAGTACCGACATTCCAAACTCCGTTGGATGAATTAAAAAGTCCTCCTGAATCATCAGAGATATAGGTAAAACCATCGGGCAGCACATTTTTAACTTCAACACCCAAGGCATCGCTCGGCCCCTCGTTTATCAGGGTAATGGTGAACGTTACCTGTGCTCCAACATCGGGGAAATCATTGTCCACACTTACGTTCAAGGCCAAATCGGCAGACGGAATGGGTGTGGTTCCAGCATTATCTTGGTCGTTTTCAAAAACATTATTGTTGTTCGGAATGGAATTCGGATCGTATTGATCGGAAGCAAATACTTCGGCAACATTAAAATGGTCTCCTGAGTTATTTACCGTGGCCACAATGGTCAAGGTATCTGTTCTTCCTTCTGCCAAATCGCCGTTGAGCACCCACATTCCAGAGGTTGCATTGTAGATTCCTGCCGTGGTAGTATGGGAAACATAGGTATATCCATCTGGCAATAGATCCATTACCTCAACACCAGAGGCATCACTAGGCCCCAGATTGGTAATGTTCACCGTAAAAATAACTTCTTGGCCCACATAAGGGCTCAACACGTTCACGGATTTACGCAAAAGAAGATCTGCAACAGGGATTGGAATAGGTTCAATGGACTGTTGATCATCTTCAGATTCGTTGTTATTGTTAGGGGTTGAATCCACATCTTTTTCAGCAACATTGGTCAACTCGGCTGTGTTGGTATAATCTCCCGTTGATAGAACCTGTAAGGTTACTTCCAAGGTTTCTACATTTCCATTGGCCAAATTGCCAACGACCCAAGAGCCATTGGTTGAATTATAAGTCCCTAGAGATGGAGCGGCATTCACCAATTGATAACCCGAGGCCAAAACATCGGTGACCACCACGTTGGTGGCATCGCTTGGTCCATCGTTTTGAACAGTTATGGTAAAAACTATCTCCTCTCCCACTTCAGGGACAAACTCATCTACAGTTTTGGTCACGGAAATATCCACCAAGGGTTCCGGTGTTACAGAGACCTCGTCCTGATCATCCTCGCCAGGTGCATCATTATTTGGCGTTGAATCAATGTCCGTTTGGTCATGCCCCGTTATTTGGGCTGTGTTGTCGTAGTCTCCAGAGGCATTTACCTTGGCAAGTATATTTAGGCTTGTGGAGCCTCCACTTGCCAAAGACCCTACATTCCATATCCCAGTGGCCTCATTGTACGCACCATCGCCATTATCCGTCACATAGGTGTACCCTGAAGGCAAAAGATCTGTAACTTCCACACTGGTGGCATCACTTGGACCATCATTGAAAACAGTTAGGGTAAACCTGACATTGTCGCTCACCAAAGGGGGTGATTTATCAATTGTTTTTGTCAATGATAAATCAATTCCTTCAATCGTAATCCCGACCGTATCCGAAGCTGTATCGCAAGTAGCACCGGAAACGGTCCACTCAAAAATGTAAGTTCCGTATGTGGCATTGGTTACTTCTGTATTGGGATCGGTTGCATCATCAAAATCCACCAATGTAGGGCCGGATAGTTGTTTCCAAGTTCCCGTACCTACTGGCGGAGTATCTGCGCTTAAAAAAACCGAGGTAGTCTGATCAAAAGTTTGGTTAGGACCCGCATTGACCGCACAGGATTGTGAATACGCTTTTTGAAATGAAACGAACACAAGAAAAACTACCAATAAAAAACACCTAGAAAGTAGGGAGGATTGGGGTTTGTTCATAGTTTAGTTGATGAGGTTGTTCTTACGTAGTAAGACGTACCCAAACTTATCAAGAACATGGTAAAAATGGGAAGTTATGTTGTATGGGAGGATGCTTTTGTTGTGAAAACACAAATAACTGATGAAAGAAACACCCTAAATTTATGGTTCATTGAGCTTTTTTGCCCAATACGAAAACAAAATAGGTTAGTAGCCAAAGTTTATCTGGAACAATCAACTAAAAACAAATGACTAATTCATTGTATATAAGTGTGTTACAAAAAATAAGCCCTGATTTCCCAGGGCCTATTATTCATTTATGATCGGTCGTTTTTTACCTATGCCTCACAGCTAACACAATCTTTCTTTTGTTTAAATTTCTGTGCAGCATTCATACTATGCTGATAGTACAACGATTTTAAACCGAGTTTCCATGCGGTTACGTGGATTTTGTTGATATCCTTGGTAGGCATGTCGGGGTGTACAATAATGTTCACCGATTGTCCTTGATCAATGTGGTTTTGTCTATTGGCCGCTTGGTACACAATGTCCAACTGATCCAATTCTGAATAGGTTTTGAACACCGCTTTCTCCTCTTCGGTCAAAAAGTCCAAGTGTTGTACGGAACCATCCATATCACGGATGCTCTTCCATACCTCGGAAGTGTTCTGTCCTTTTTCTTCCAACAAATCCATTAAGAACGGATTTTTGATGGTCACCTTGATCTTGGCGATATCTTTTACATAGCAATTGGACCAAATAGGCTCAATTCCTTGGGATACCTGCCCCAAAATAAAGGCGGATGATGTGGTTGGCGCAATAGCGTTCAAGGTTGCATTGCGTCTTCCGTAGCCTTTCAATACTTCTGGCTCGCCAAAACGTTCTGCCAATTGCTCGGATGCTTTGTAAGAGCGCTCCTTGATTTCCCTAAAAATCTCGCTGTTAAGATTGTAGGCTTCTTGACTGTTGAACGCCAATCTTTTGGACTGCAATAAGGAGTGCCAACCCAAAGCACCTAGGCCCAACGAACGGTTTTGCTTGGCAAAGTTGTAGGCCCTCTCCATAAATAGGAAGGTTTGTCGATCTTCCCTATCGGAAGAATCTCTGTATGCTTCCAGTTTTTCGATAAACTCGGTAATTACGGCATCCAAAAAGTGAACCATGGTTTCAACCGCATCGGTCTTCTTCCATTTGTCGTAATGCATTAAGTTGATACTGGAAAGTACGCATACAAACGACCAATCATCGTTGGATGGTAACATGATTTCCGTACACAGGTTACTAGCGTGGATACGGTGGTTTTTGTCTTTGTAGACATCCGCGGCACCGTCATTGGCATTGTCGGAGAAGAATATATAAGGGTATCCCATTTCTCCCCTACGCTGCAATACCTTGGCCCACACAGTTCTTTTTTCAACATCACCCTCGACCATTTCCTGCATCCATTGGTTGGTTACAGTTACCCCATGGGTCAATTGTTGTATAGGGTTTCCTTCCGTACCTATTTCCAAAAACTCCATAATGTCCTTATGGTCAATAGGTAAGTATGGAGAAAAACGACCTCGACGTACCGATCCTTGACTGACCACATCGACCATGGATTCGAACAACTGCATTATGTGAACCGCTCCAGAAGCTTGCCCGTTATTTTTTACAGGAGCCCCCCTATGCCTTATTTTACCAAAGTATCCTGATGTTCCACCACCAAGCTTCGACATCATTCCGACCTCTGATTGGGTGTATAGGATGTTCCCCATATCATCATCAATGTGCGATCCAAAGCAACTAATGGGCAACCCACGCTTTTTTCCAAAATTGGACCATACTGGAGAAGCCAAAGAGAAAAACCCTTCGGACATATAGCCGTAGAATTTGTCCGAATACCCCGGAATCTGCAAAATCTCCTCTGCCCTATCACCAATCTCACGGATACGTTCCTCTGGACTTACACCTTCGGTAAGGTATCCAGACGCCAAAAATTTTCGGCTATATTCGTTCAACCATTCAAATCCTTTGCCTCCCTCTGTTTTGAGTTTAGACAAGGTATCCTTTCTTGCGTTAACAAGTTCTTGCGTTTTGTTATCCTGCTTTTGATCGGTGGTCGGGGTTGTTTGTGTTCTCTTCTCCATAATTTAAAAAAGGTCGTCGCTTGTTATACTTTGTGTTCTTTTGCTGTAGTTGATGGATCTTTTTACAAAAAAGTCTCCGTGTTTTGTTCCTATGATCTCGTCATCGAACCATTCGGTCTGATCTAATAGCTTTTGATCGACATCGAATATTTTGGAGATTCCAATACTCTCCAAGGAATTGTTAAATCTGTTTTTGATGAATTCGTTCACCAAGTTCTTTGGCAGAAAGTCCAATTCACCTGCTTCAAAAATCCAGTCCACTATTCTGCTTTCTGCATCGAATGCTTTTACACAGATGTCCTGGATCATTTCTTTATAAGCATCATCGAACCACTCTGGGTGTTCTTTTTTGATGATGTTGATTACATCGATACCGAAATCACCATGAATTTGCTCTTCTTTTGAAGTCGCCTCAACCACATTGGAAATTCCTTTCAGCACATTTTTGTGCTTATTGAAAGCCATAATGATCAAAAACTGAGAGAAGAGGGACACATGTTCAATGAAAAGGGAGAAAAGTAAGATAGATTCTGCATATTCCTTGTTGTTCTCACTTTTTGCATTTTTAAGCGCAGTCTCCAAATACTGCACTCGTTTCATGATAACAGGTTTCTTCTTCAGGTTTTCAAACTCCTGGTTCAATCCCAAAATCTCCAAAAGATGGGAGTATGCATCGTGATGACGCACCTCACTCTCGGCAAACGTAGCTCCGACCGAACCAATTTCCGGCTTTGGCATTCTATGATAAATATCCCCCCAGAATGATTTTACCGCCACCTCAATTTGGGAAATGGCCAACATGGTATTCTTGATGGCACTCTGTTCAACTTCGTTCAACCCGGATTTAAAATCTTGGATATCACTGGTGAAATTAAACTCAGTATGTATCCAATAAGAGTGTCGGATCGCTGGTACGTACTCATACAATTGAGGATACTCATAAGGCTTCAGGTTGATACGCTTCTCGAAAATATCCGATTCGCGCATTTGTGCCCTTTTGTTTCTATAAATAATATAGGCTTTTGCGGCATCGTGGAACTCACTATTCATAAGTTCGTTCTCCACTACATCTTGCACTTCTTCGACGGTAGGCAAATAATGTTCGTCTTGGCTCTTTCGTTCCAACAA
Source organism: Allomuricauda ruestringensis DSM 13258 (assembly GCF_000224085.1). Classification (NCBI taxonomy): domain Bacteria; kingdom Pseudomonadati; phylum Bacteroidota; class Flavobacteriia; order Flavobacteriales; family Flavobacteriaceae; genus Flagellimonas; species Flagellimonas ruestringensis. Next base: position 1,818,632 of record NC_015945.1, on the reverse strand, counting down.
CACCTTGTTGACGTTACTGGCAATGGCCTGCGCATTGTTGATCTGGCCATGGTCTACCGCGGTCATAGCCTTCAAGATTGCATTGGTAATCTTGTGTAAATCAAATTCTTGCGTACTAAAGTCCCTCTTGGTTATTTGAGTAATCTGCATGAAGAAAACGGTTTGGAGTTGTAAAAAATAGCTTGAATGTAAAATTCATATTTTCTTCTGTTGAATTTTAAGTTGCACCCATTAGGTTCTTAACACTTTTATCAACATTTGTGTTTTGGAACTGTAAAAATCCGTCGGAGCAAACGCAGAATAAGGGCTCAGAAAAAATCCAACAAGCATCATTCTTGCCAAATTTTTTTTCACATTTTTTTAACAAAAATGTTAAAAAAATAATTAAGGACAGTGAAAGCCTAACACCAGCGACATTTAACACAAAACGGGCATATTGCAAAAATTAGACTTTTGGAAAGCGGTTAAGTTTTCTCCCTGAAGAACAAGCCTCAAAAAAATAACATGACATAGCAATGAACCCGCTTTTTCTTGCCTTATCCACTCGTGGCTATTTTTAAAAAAAACATGGCTCTGGCCAATTTGTAATATCTTTATAATCTAGGATGGTAATAATTAGACATATGCAAGTTCAATTTCGTACCAAAGATGAAGCCAATATGGAACAGGAAAGAGATTTTCTGGCACTCACCCCTACAGAGCGTTTTTACCGTTTCTTGGACCTGATGCAGGGCATCAACCGGTTTCCCACAAAGGCCAAACATGACAAGAATAAATTCATCATACAAATTACTACGTGAAAATGAGGCAATGGAAAGGGAATATGGACCTTTTTTTTGGAAATGACCAACAAACACGGGGTTCAGATGCTTATGGTAGGTGGAGGTGCTGTCAATTTTCACGGGCATCAAAAACACTCTGCCGATAATGTTGTACCAAAAAAATAGGCCGAGATTTAAATCTCGGCCTATCCCTTTAGTACCTTGGGGGGGAATCGAACCCCCACTCCCGAAGGAACTGGATTTTGAATCCAGCGCGTCTACCAGTTCCGCCACCAAGGCATTGGTACCACATTTTTTAAATGCGAGTGCAAAGCTAAAAAATATTTTTTATTTATCACCAAAAAATACTTTGATTTATCCTTTAGCAACCCGAATTAATTCTTAAATTTGCACCTCCTTACAAAAAAGTACTTTAAAACGCTAGTTAACAAGAGATTGTAATGGCCTATCAAGTTCCGGAACCTAAAATTTTTGCTTGTACCCAAAGTGTAGAGCTGGGCAAGAAAATCGCTGCTTCTTATGGTGCAGAATTGGGAAAAGTCCAATTCTCACGGTATAGCGATGGTGAATTCCAGCCATCGTTCGAGGAATCTATTCGAGGAGCCAGGATTTTTATCATCGGTTCTACGAATCCAAGCTCGGAAAACTTGATGGAAATGTTGTTGATGTTGGATGCTGCCAAAAGAGCTTCCGCAAGACACATTACGGCCGTTATGCCTTATTTTGGTTGGGCCAGACAAGATAGAAAGGACAAGCCACGTGTTCCCATCGCCGCCAAGTTGGTGGCCAAAATGTTGGAGACCGCTGGCGCAACAAGGATAATAACCATGGACCTGCATGCAGACCAAATCCAGGGCTTCTTTGAAAAGCCAGTGGATCATCTGTTTGCCTCTACCTTGTTCCTTCCTTATTTAAGAGGTCTTAATTTGGACAATTTGTGCATTGCATCTCCCGATATGGGTGGTTCCAAAAGAGCTTACGCCTATTCCAAAGCTTTGGAATGCGATGTAGTGATCTGTTACAAGCAAAGGGCCAAGGCCAATGTAATTTCGCACATGGAACTTATTGGCGATGTTCAGGGCAAAAACGTAGTTTTGGTGGATGATATGGTTGATACGGCCGGCACACTTACCAAAGCTGCCGATTTGATGATGGAAAGAGGTGCTGAAAGCGTACGTGCCGTAACAACACATGGATTACTATCCGGTAAGGCTTACGAAAGAATAGAGGAATCAAAATTGTCGGAACTAATCGTTACCGATTCCATTCCGGTAAATCATGAAAAAGAAAAAATAAAGGTATTGTCTTGTGCCGACCTCTTTGCAGATGTTATGCACCGGGTACATCACAACACGTCAATATCTTCAAAATTTTTAATGTAGCCTTCGACGAAGTTTATACTGAGCGGAGTCGAAGTGCTCAGGCTGACAGCACGGGCACCTCGAAAAGTTAGTTTTAGAATTTAATTTAAATATTATAATAGAAGTTATGAAGTCAATTACAATCAAAGGATCCCAAAGAGAAAGCGTGGGCAAGGTTTCTACCAAGGCCTTACGTAATGCTGGAAAGGTCCCTTGCGTGCTGTACGGAGGGGATAAGCCAGTGCATTTTTCAGCAGATGAAATCGCATTCAAAGACTTGGTGTACACTCCAAATGCGCACACCGTAGTAATTGAATTGGAGGATGGCCAAAAGTTTGCCGCCGTATTGCAGGATATTCAATTTCACCCTGTAACCGACAACATCCTTCACATCGATTTCTATCAATTGTTCGAGGACAAACCAATCACCATGAGAATCCCGGTACGTTTGGAAGGAAACTCCCCAGGGGTTAAAAATGGTGGTCGCTTGCTTTTCAGAAAGCGAAAGCTATCCATTAGAGCACTGCCCGATTTGCTTCCTGATTTTATCACTATTGATATTTCCAAGTTGAGGATCGGACAGACCATTGCTGTAGAAACCATTCTTAACGACGACTACACATTCTTGCACCCAGATAGCACTGCTATCGTTCAGGTTAAAGCATCTAGAACTTCTATTGATGATGAGCTAGCCGAGGATGAAGATGAAGAAGGAGTAGAAGGAGCAGAAGGAGAAACTGCCGAAGGTGGCGAAGCTCCTGAAGCAGAAGCTGCGGAATAGCACTTTAAACATTTTGCAAGAGCATCCCTTTTTACCTTGGTAAAATTTGGGATGCTTTTGTATTTTTAGACAAATGAAACACAGCCGATGCTCAATTTAATCAATAAGCTTTTTGGCTCATCAAAAAAACTACTGCAAGAAACCGACCCCATGAAAAAATTTCTGATTGTTGGCCTTGGAAATATTGGAATCAAATACGAGGAAACCCGTCACAATATAGGCTTCAAGATTCTAGATTTTTTAGCGGAGCAAGAAGATTTTACTTTTGAAAGTGCCAAATTGGGTGCAGTTGCCACTTTTAAGCACAAAGGAAAAAGCGTGGTTTGTTTAAAGCCCTCAACTTATATGAATTTGAGCGGCAAAGCTGTAAAATATTGGATGGATAAGGAAAATATTAGTCTGGATAATGTATTGATCATTACCGATGACTTAAACCTTCCTTTTGGTTCTATCCGTTTAAAAGGCAAAGGAAGTGATGGTGGCCACAATGGATTAAAAGACATCCAAAATGTGTTACAGACAACCAAATACAACCGTTTTAGATTTGGTGTCGGTTCCGATTTTAGTAAAGGCAACCAAATTGATTATGTTTTGGGCAAATGGGATGCCGACCAACAAAAAGCCATGCCGGAACGCCTGAAAAAATCTACAGACCTTATACGCTCGTTTGTATTTGCTGGTGCAAAAAACACCATGAACCAATTCAATGGCAAGTAGTTTAGAGGACTTTAAAGTCGAACACCCCGGAATCGGAGGTATTCCCTTCTAAATCCGTTGTGATCACCCTCCAATAATAAACAGTTCCAGATTCAACACCTACCGGTATTTCCATGGTGCTTGCATTAGTGATTCCAACTGATGTTGTCGGTGGATCGGTATCCGAGAAAAGTACTTCAAAAGATTCAATATCGTTATCCACATCTGCTCCGGACCATTCCAAAAGCACTTCGTTTGCAATATCCTTTTGCACTGTGGATCCTGATAGAGGATTTACCAATTGCGCTGGAAACGGCGTGTAAGTAGTTTGAGAACCCGCATTGTAGAACAACCAAGTTGCACTGGAAGCTACTTGATCCGAAGCTGAATTCCGAGACGTTACAGACCAAGCATAAGGCGTTCCCTTTGTTATGTTAAGACTCGCTGAAGTGGATGTGGTAGATATATTTTGCGGGACATTGGTGTCTAAATTTACAACGCTCAATGTATAGCTTTCTGTATTATCGGACGCTATCCACCGAAATGTGACCTGAGTGGATGTTTCGCTGATATCGGTTCCCGTAGTGCACTCAGAATTTTCTTCGGGAAACACCAACGCTGCACCCTTTGGAGCGGGTGGTGGACCATCATCTCCCCCACAAGAAACCAACAAAACCGCTATGGACAGCCCAATTATATTCCGAATCATCTTTTTATAAGTTTAAACATTTCTTTTATCCCCGCTTTTTCTACACCTAAATAATAAATTCCTTTGGGCAGGTTCGACAAATCCAATTGTAAATCATTTCCATAAACCTTTCTGTTATCGGTCCGAACCAATCTACCATTGGCAGTAAATATTTGTATACCAACATCTCCTTCATAGCCCGCCAAATAAACCTCGGTAACAGCATCCACTGGGTTTGGTGAAATAATTGGCCTTGAAGAGTAGAACAGGGTCTTTTCAATCACTCCCTGGCATGGCAAGTTTGAATACACTCTTAATGTATTGACACCTTCCTTTAAAGCAAGTTGAACTTTGGGTGCTTCGGTCTGTGTTACCAATCCATTGAGTTCCACATTATAAAATGAAGCTCCATTCAATTCCACGCTCACAATACCTGAATCTATCACCGCATCTATATCCAGCACATCGGGTTGGATAATTACGGCATTAAAACATACTTCTTGATAGGTAATCGTTCCATTGGTTCCTGTAATACAAAGGGAGTATTCTCCTGCAGATAAATTAGTAAAGGTTTGGGAGTTTGTAAAATCAAATGATTCCGTACCGTTCGCACCGTCCAAAACTGCAGTATAGGTAATGGAGGTATCAAAAGGGCTTACCGTTATTGACCCGTTGTTGCTGCTTCTACAAGTTTCACTTTTAATTTCGATTTCAAAATTGTCCGAAGCAAACCTATAAATGGCACAGCCGTTGGTATCCACTTCCACACCTTTGGGCGTTCCCAAACAAAGGTCGTCCCCATCATCAAAAACCCCATCCTCGTCCTCATCTGGACGATAGTTTCCTTCTATACAAACATCCAAAGAGAAACCTATCAAGTTTCCCCCATCACTTGCAGCAGTATCCTGTATTTCCAATATCCACTCACCCAATATGGATTCTCCCTTTAATGATGCCAATGACCCTAAAGGTGTTACCGTTCCAGAAATGGCAGGATTATCCCCACATGTTACAGGGCTCCCATCATCATCAAAAACCGCGTTGATGTTATTCGCATCTCCACAAGTGTTCGAAATTAACGTTACCACGGTTCCTTCCGGAGATGTAAGGGTAATGATCAAATCCTCCAAATAGGTATGGTCCAACTCCAAGTTGACATTCACATCCGAAATGGGCAAGTCTTCTACAAATAGAACCGATGTGGTAATGGTTGGCGTTCCTGAAGCTGAAATGGCAAGCGGCAAATCGTTAGGTTCCTTATTTTTACAGTCCACTTGCGTAGTAACGAAACTGAATGTGGTTCCAAAAGTTCCTGTTCCACACCCGTTGTTCGGCCTAACTCTCCAAAAATACTCGGTTTCCGGCTCTAAATTCGTGGCCCTATAATTGGTAAAGGGTATGTTGGCCGACTCTACAATATCAACAAATCCAGCATCTGTTGCCACTTCCACATCGTAACTTGAATACAACGGGTCTTCCTCCCAATTGAGTTCTGTATCCAAAGAAACCCCACCTTCTCCATTAGCGGGAGACAACAGTGCTACATCAGAAAAAGTATCATCTTGTACCGATAGAGTAACAACCACGCTTTTGGTCACCGATGCGGAAGTAGCACTGACAATAATATCATATACCCCTGGGGCAACACTATTGGTGTTGGATAAGGTCAAGTCTACAGCGGTTTGATCAGTACTAGCCTCCGTCGGGGAGAAGCTAGCTGATAAACCTGCCGGCACATCTGCAGAAAATGTAGCATTTTCGTTGAATCCGGCGTATGTTTCGTATACAAAGGGAATCACTATATCATCTGGTTGACAAACCTCATATTCCAACGTTTCAAAATTTAGGACCACTTCGGATTGTTCAATGGTAAAGTCAGTGGCGTTTACGGCAAAAAACACATTGTCGCTTGCCTTCACCATAATTCGAGCAGTTTCCGTAATATCTCCTGGCAAAAGCACTTCTTCGGAACCATCATTAACGGTGTTTTCCAATAAGGTGATGGGATAGGTTATACCTCCATCCAAAGAAAGAAAAATATCTACATTCTGGGCATTTATGGGAGCAACGTCTGTATTGGCCACGTCCCATGTAATTTCTTGGATCGAGCCTGCCTGATAAACCTCACTGGCTGCTTGGGAGGTAACCAAAAAAGGACCGGCTGCCTTAATGACCTTAACATCCAACACATCGGAAACCACTTGCCCACCACCTTCGGCATTATCCCTGACCGTAAAGGCAAACCTAAGGTTTCGTTCTATATCGGAAACGGTTTCCCATGCACTTCCGGTAGCAGGGTTGGTTTGCGTTAAATTTCCTTGGGCCACTTCCGTTAGCCTTGGGAAATATCGTATGGGCTCCGTGGTGGGCGGTAATGATCTAAAATTGGCGCCACCGGGATTGGTGGACCCAAAAGATGAAGTTGTCACCACACCATCATCAATTTGTTCCCAAGTATAGGTAAGCACATCCCCAACATCGGGGTCGGTGGCATTACCTTCCAAAACAAAAGCAGTTCCCTTTGGAATCGTAAAATCATTGACCGGGGTAAGCACTGGTGGCGAATTGACCAGTGCTTCGGTTTGGGCACATGAGGTAGTCGCGAGATAAGTAGAAATCTGAAGAATGCTATTGTAATGAAAATAATCGTCCCCATTGGGCGCCACATTATTTCCAGAAACAATTCCCGCATAACCCATTATAGTGGTACCGCTTGCAGGTTCTGCTTGCACCCCCGTTCCTTCGGGTTCGAACGACCATGTATGGTTGGCTCCAAATTGATGGCCAAGCTCATGGGCCACAAAATCCAAATCGTACACATCCCCCTGCGGATTGTTCGCTGAAGAAAAAGCACTTCCTTTTCTGTTGTCCACACAAACAGAAGCAATGAAACCGGCATTACCATTATCCAAACCTTCGTTCACCTTATGGAAAAGATGGCCCACATCGTAGTTCTCTTCTCCAATTACAGAAGTAATCGTAGCCTGTACTTCCGAGTTCAAACTATTTCCATACGGGTCTGTATTGGCATTGGTAAAGATAATTTGGTCGTTATTGGCAACCAGTTCGAGTGTTACCCCTAAATCGGTCTCAAACACCTCATTCACACGGGTTATGGTAGCATTTATTCCAGCCAAAGCATCCGCTACGGTGCCGCCCATTTCTTCAGTATATTCTCCAGTTGCGGAAATCGCAATTCTGTATTTACGTAGCACTTGATCATCCACCAAAGGAACAATGGTCTTTGCCGTAGTGCCCGATGATTTACTTCCTGTTCCGAATAGGTCTTTGCTGGTTTCACAGATAAAATCCATTTTTGAGGAAAGACCATCCTCTTTATCATACAAAGCATAGGCATCCGATTTATTGGAAACCGGTTCCATAAAAGCTGTTTTGTTGTCCTTCAAATCCACCAACATAGCTTGAAGGCCTTTGTGAGAACTACTTAGCTTTACTTTGTATTTGCCATCCGAACTTACTCCCGTGTAAGATTTGATATTCGGATATTTTTTGGCAAGGTCTGGGTGCAGCACCGGGGTTTCCTTCAAATGGAACGGAACAATAGTTCCCTCGCTATTGGGCAGATATACAACTTTTCTGTTGGCCTTTGTTGTTGAAAAAGATTTCAACTCATTGAAAAAAATCGCTTTATCCAAAGACAAAACCTTTTTAGCTCCCGAAATATCCGTTAGGGAAGCACTTCGCAGGTTAGACTGTTTGGGTATAGTTTTCCAATAACCCTGCTGCCCATAAATGCAAAAGCAGCTAAAAAATATGGTTATTGAAAAAACAAGATGTAAATTAGCTTTCATACTCGGTTAGGGCATAGTATAATTTCAAATGTAAGCCTTTTTTTATTTCTTGATTAGTTGGAAACAATCCACAACATTTCTGATTTTAAGGACATTCCGCACCATACAGTGGTGACTATCGGCACTTTTGATGGTGTACATCTTGGGCACCGAAAGATATTGGAACGCCTCACAAATAGTGCCAAAAACACAGGGTTAAAATCCACGGTACTCACTTTTTTCCCACATCCGCGCATGGTTCTGCAAAAAGATGTGGACATAAAACTGTTGAATACGCTCGAAGAGAAAAAACAGATTTTGGATACTTTGGGATTGGATTATTTGATCATTCACCCCTTTACCAAACAATTTTCAAGGCTTTCCGCCATAGATTTTGTTCGTGATATTCTCGTGAACAACTTGAAGTCTAAAAGAATAATAATTGGGTACGACCATAGGTTTGGGCGCAACCGAAATGCCAACATCCAAGACCTTATTTCCTTTGGAAACACCTTGGATTTTGAAGTGGAGGAGATTCCCGCCCAAGAAATAGATGATGTATCCGTAAGCTCTACCAAAATTAGAAAGGCGCTTTTGGAGGGAGATGTGGAGACCGCCAACAATTATCTAAGTTATGCCTACATGCTCACCGGAACCGTAAAAAAAGGAAAGGGTCTGGGAAAGGGATTCGGTTTCCCAACGGCCAACCTTCACATAGCCGAAGCGTATAAACTTATCCCTAAGAATGGTGTCTACGTTGTAAAGAGCAAAATCGACGGAAAAGTGTACTTTGGAATGATGAACATCGGCTTCAACCCTACCGTAGATGGCTCCCAAAAAAGCGTCGAGGTCAATTTTTTTGAGTTTGAAGGAAACCTATACGACAAAAAAATCCAGGTGAGTCTACTGCACCGCATTCGAGACGAGCATAAGTTTAACTCCATTGAAGAACTCAAGGAACAATTGAAGAAGGACAAAAATCATTCATTGGGTCTAATCTCCAAATAAATGCTGAGCCAATTTCTATTTAGGAAGATTGACAATGCACAACTTGTAGTTTTCAGAGTGTTTTATGGGCTTTTGGTCAGCGCGGAATGTTATGGCGCTATAGCCACTGGTTGGGTACGCAGAACCTTGGTGGAACCAAAATTCACCTTTTCTTTTATCGGTTTTGAATGGTTACAACCCTTGCCAGGCAGTGGCATGTACATCTACTTCGCGGTGATGGGTACCTTAGGTCTTTTGATCGCCCTTGGACTCAAATATCGCTTAAGCGCATTGACCTTTGCCGTATTATGGTCAGGCGTGTATTTGATGCAAAAAACATCGTACAACAACCATTATTATTTGTTGATGCTGCTCGCCTACATCATGGCATTTCTACCAGCAAACCAAGATGCTTCCCTGGATGCCAAAATAAATCCCAATCTACGTTCGCAGACCATGTTCAATTGGATACGGTGGACCATCATCTTACAACTCTTCATCGTGTACACCTACGCATCGGTCGCAAAACTTTATGGGGATTGGTTGGATTTTAGCATGATCGACGTGTTGATGAGCTCCAAGAAAAACTATTATTTGATCGGCGACTTCCTCCAACAAAAATGGGTGCACAAAATAATAGCGGTTTTCGGTATTTGCTTTGATTTGCTGATTGTACCCGCCCTACTTTGGAAACCTACGCGTAAAATCGCCTTTGTGCTGTCCATTTTCTTTCATTTGTTCAACAGTATCGTATTTCAGATAGGTGTTTTCCCTTACCTATCACTAGCTCTTATAGTCTTCTTTTTTGAACCACAGACCATCAGAAACATTTTTCTTAGAACCAAAAAGATAATTCCGGAGACCAAAATCATCATTCCGAAGACCAAAAATGTGGTTTTGGCGGTTTTAGGCATATACTTTCTGTTTCAATTGGTGTTGCCTTTACGTCATCATTTCTTTAAAGATGATGTGCTCTGGACCGAAGAGGGTCACAGATTAAGCTGGCGAATGATGCTGCGAAGCAGAACCGGAAGAATCTCTTATAAAGTAGTGAACACCAAAACCAACGACACCACCAACATCAACCTGAACGATTATCTCACCAAAAAGCAGCAAAGAAGAGTGGCTTGCTATCCCGATTTTATCTGGCAATTTGCGCAGCGCCTCAAAAAGAAATACACCCGAAAAGGGGAAAACATTCAGGTTTTTGTGGAGAACAAGGTCAAGGTAAACCAAGGGCCATATAAGCCATTTATAGACCCTACAGTGGATTTGGCCAGCGTTCCATGGAAACATTTTTCCCATAACGATTGGATTCTGCCCTCACACAAGGAATAAAGTTGGGCACTTCTTAAGATTGGATTAAATTTGCGGCTCAAAACAAGGCCATGCTTCAAATACAGAACATCAGGGAAAACAAGGAAAGTATCATCACCGCTTTAAAAAAGCGAAACATCGATGCCGCACCTATGATATCAAAGGTTTTGGAACTCGACGAGAAAAGACGTTCCATCCAAACCGAACTGGATGCTACCTTGGCCGAATCCAACAAACTTTCCAAAGAAATTGGTATGCTTTTCAAAACAGGAAAAGCACAAGAAGCCAATGCCCTAAAAGAAAAAACCGCTGGACTCAAAGAAGCATCAAAAAAATTAGGAGACGATTTAAACACTACTGCCGATGAACTTCAGCAGCAGTTGTATTTGATTCCGAACGTCCCCCACGAATCCGTCCCAACTGGCAACTCGGAAGAGGACAACGAGGAAATTTTCAAGGAAGGGGACATCCCAACATTGTCCAAAGAAGCACTTCCGCATTGGGAATTGGCAAAAAAATACGACATCATCGATTTTGAGCTTGGCGTAAAAATCACAGGGGCAGGTTTTCCGGTCTACAAAGGAAAAGGTGCTCGCTTGCAACGCGCGTTGATCGCCTATTTCTTGGACAAAAACACCGAGGCAGGGTACACCGAAATGCAAGTGCCGCTTATGGTCAACGAAGACTCTGGTTATGGAACAGGTCAGTTGCCCGACAAAGAAGGCCAAATGTACCACGTACAGGCAGACAATCTTTACCTTATCCCAACGGCCGAAGTTCCCGTGACCAACTTACACAGAGGCGACATTTTAGCGGAAAATGATTTCCCAGTCAAGTACACAGGCTACACCCCTTGTTTCCGTCGCGAGGCAGGAAGCTACGGAGCACACGTTCGTGGTTTAAACCGCTTGCACCAATTCGATAAGGTGGAAATTGTACGCTTAGAGCACCCCGACAATTCATACCAAGCTTTGGATGAAATGGTGGAACACGTTAAAAATATTCTACGTGAATTGAAATTACCATATCGAATCCTACGTCTTTGTGGCGGGGATTTAGGCTTCACTTCCGCACTTACTTTTGATTTTGAGGTATTTTCCACGGCACAGGACCGTTGGTTGGAAATCAGTTCCGTTTCCAATTTTGAAACCTTTCAGGCCAACCGTTTAAAACTTCGTTACAAAGACGAAAATGGAAAAAGTCAATTGGCCCACACCTTGAATGGTAGCGCTTTGGCTTTGCCAAGGGTTTTGGCGGGAATCTTGGAAAACTATCAGACCGAGGAAGGCATAAAAATACCCGAAGTATTGGTTCCTTATTGTGGTTTTGACACCATCACTTAAGCATTTCAACCATTAATTTGGATTCGCTTAACAGAATCCCCCACATTTCTGCGTTATATTTGAAATAAAACAAGCTATTGCGACGTCTTTTGTTTTTCATATGTATGCTATCCAGCAGTATTGGAATGGCTCAAGAAGATTTCTTGGCCAAGCAATACTTTCAGGATGGTGATTATGAAAAAGCGGTGGTGTTCTACGAGAAATTGGTAGAAACCAACCCAAGGCGCACCGACTATGCCGAAGGATTGGTGTCCTGCTACCAACAATTGGAACGTTATGATGATGCCGAAGCATTTTTACTTCAAAAAATAGAGGACAGCTACGCCTTTCCCACTTTTTATATTGAGCTGGGGTATAATTTCACCTTACAGAATGAAGCAGAAAAGGCCAACACCTATTACGATAAGGCCATCAACAAAATCGAGGACAATCCAAACTACGGGTACAGCGTAGGCTATCGGTTCCAAAAATATGCACTGCTGGATTATGCCATCCAGGCTTACACCAAGGCAATGGAACTTAAACCCGACCTCAACTACGATTTTCAATTGGCGCGTATTTACGGTGAACAGGGAGACATTGCAAAAATGTACCAGTCATACCTCAACCTTATTTGGGAGGGACGGACATCCCGTTCCAACGTACTACGAAACATCGATGATTTTATCTCCGAAGACCCATCCAACGAAAACAATGTGCTATTGCGGAAAGTACTGCTTCAAAATGCGCAGAAAGCACCCGACATTCTCTGGAACGAACTTTTGAGTTGGCTCTTTGTCCAGCAAAAACAATATAGCAGCGCCTTTAGTCAAGAAAAGGCCATTTTTAAAAGAAGCGAAGGTCAATCCGTGGATCGATTGGAAAACTTGGGAAGCATCGCTATGGAGGATAAGGACCTGGAAACAGCAAACTCCATCTATCAATACATTGTGGACAATACGGAAAATCCACGGACCAAACTCAATGCAGAGCTCAGCCTGATCGATATTATCCTAGAGAATCCAACGGAAAAAGTATTGAAAGATGTTGAAAAACAATTTGAGGGCCTAATGGAAGAATATGGCAACCAGAGTAGGACCCTTCAACTACAAATTGCCTATGCCAATTTCCTTACGTTCAGAAAAGAACAGCCCGAACCTGCCATTGCCATGCTCAAACAAAGTTTGGAACTTCCCATGGGACGAATGACGATGGCCTATATAAAATTGGCACTTGGCGATATTTTGGTGTTCGACCAAAGGTTCAATGAGGCCTTGATCTTATTTACCCAAGTGCAGAAAAGCATGAAGAACGATGTAATAGGCCAAGATGCACGCTTTAAAGTGGCACAGACCAGTTTTTACAAAGGTGATTTTGATTGGGCCCTTACCCAACTTAAAGTGTTGAGAAGTTCCACATCCCAGCTTATTGCCAACGATGCCATGCAATTGAGTCTTTTGATTTCGGACAACTCCCTCGAGGATTCCACCCAAACTGCTTTGAAAAAATATGCCAGAGCAGACCTGTTGGCCTATCAAAATAAAAATAAGGAAGCTATAGACGCCCTTGAAGATATTTTACAAAACCATAAAGGGGAGAAAATTGAGGACGAAGCTTTGCTGAAACAAGCCGAACTCCAAGTTGAACAGAAAGATTATGAAAGTGCCGAGTTCAACTATCAAAAAATTGTGGAATTCTACGCCGATGGAATCTTGGCCGATGATGCCCACTTTGCTCTGGGAGAATTGTACGAAAACATCTTGAGTGAACCCGAAAAAGCGAAAAGTCATTACGAGAAAATCATCTACAATTATCAGGACAGTTATTATTTTCCACAAGCGCGCAAGAATTTTAGAAGGTTGCGTGGGGACGCGATCAACTAATTGCTTTGTCATTCCCGCGAAGGCGGGAATCTTATGGACAGATTTCTCAATCGTACCGATAGTCTTCGGTCCTCATTTCGAAATGACACTCAGAACTACGTAATTTTAAAAATTAGACTATTTTCAACCCTATCAAACTAAAAGAAACCAAATGCTCATATACAACGTTACCATTAATATAGATGAAAGTGTGCACGACCAATGGCTGGAATGGATGAAGGACAAGCACCTGCCCGATATGCTTGCCACAGGAAAGTTTTCCCATGCTAAAATGGTAAAAGTTTTGGTGGAAGAGGATATGGGAGGAATCACCTACTCCGTGCAATACACTACTCAAAGCAGAGATACTTTGGAAGCTTATTACAAAGAAGATGCCGACCGTTTACGTGCCGATGCGCAACTAATGTTCCCCAATAAATTTGTGGCCTTTAGAACAGAGCTGGAAGTCATCAGCCAACAAATACCCTAAACTTTGGAATACCTGTTTTCCTACGGAACGCTTCAAGACCTCCAGGTGCAGGAGCACATTTTTGGTCGTTTGTTGACAGGAAAGCCCGATGCCGCTCTTGGTTTCAAAAAACTGGAAAATGCTGTTTATGGCCGTTATCCGATGGTTGTCCATACCAATAATCTTGAGGACAAAGTAGCGGGAATGGCTTATGAAGTAAATGATTCCGACCTGAAAAAAGCGGACATTTATGAAACCAGCGCTTACAAACGGGAAAAATTCCCTTTGGAATCTGGGGATGAAGCATGGATTTATATCGAAAATTCCAACTAACTTGCAAAAAAACCATCCGTGTCCAAAAAGAAAAGAAAGAAGTACTCCAATGGCACCGCGCACAAAAACAAATATGCGCAGGAAGATGGTGCGGTAAAGGCCAAAAAACACTTAGGACAGCATTTTCTTAAAGATGAGTCCGTTGCTCAAAAAATAGCACAGACCCTTTCTTTGGAAGGCTATTCCAATGTCATCGAAATTGGTCCTGGTATGGGAGTCCTTACCAAACATTTGTTACAACGGGATTTGGACTTGGTGGCCATGGATTTGGATGATGAGTCCATCGTGTACCTTAACCATAGCTTTCCTTTGGAACATGCAGATATCTTAAAAAATAACAACCGTCTCAACATTATTGAAGCGGACTTCCTTCAATTTGACCTGACCCAGCTTTACGGTGACGAACAGTTTGCCATAACGGGCAACTTTCCGTACAATATTTCCAGCCAGATAGTTTTTAAAATGCTGGAAATGCGAAAGCAGGTCCCCGAATTTTCGGGAATGTTCCAAAAAGAAGTGGCCAAACGTATCTGTGAAGGCCCAGGAAGTAAAACTTACGGCATACTTTCTGTTTTTGTTCAAGCCTATTACGATGCTGAATATTTGTTTACTGTGCCACCCGATGTTTTTGACCCTCCACCAAAAGTGGATTCCGGGGTTTTGCGCCTGACCCGAAAAAAAGAGCTCAGCCTCCCCTGCGATGAGCGCCTGTTCTTTAAAGTGGTAAAAACAGCCTTCAACCAAAGGAGAAAAACCATTCGTAACAGTCTTAAAACCTTCAACCTTTCCGATAATCTAAAAGAAGATACTATCTTTGATCAACGCCCAGAACAGCTAAGTGTAGCCGATTTTGTAATGTTGACACAGAAGATAGCCAATGACCCCGTTTAAACTCACAGACGAACTTTTAGAAGAAATCAGGCAACTGATTGCAGAAAACAAGGACGCCGAACTTCAAGCTATGATGAAGGAGTTCCACTATGCGGATATTGCCGAGATAGCGGACGAACTTGATGTAGAAGGGGCTACCTACCTAATTAAACTTCTGGACAGCGAAAAAACTTCGGACATCCTAGCAGAAATGCACGAGGATATCCGTGAGGCCGTACTTAAAAACCTTACTGCCAAGGAAATTGCCGGAGAGCTTTCCGAACTGGATACGGATGATGCGGCGGATATCATCAACGAACTTCCCAAAGAACTTGTACAGGAAGTAATCTCCGAGATTGCAGACCGGGAGCATGCCAAGGACATTGTGGACCTTTTGCGGTATGAAGAGGATTCCGCAGGTGGACTCATGGCCAAGGAACTTGTGAAGGTCAACGAGAATTGGACCGTAACGACCTGTGTAAAGGAAATGCGTGCCCAAGCGGAAAACGTAACCCGGGTACACTCTATTTATGTTGTTGACGATGAGGGCAAATTAAAAGGGAGGCTTTCCTTAAAGGATTTGCTCACCGCCTCTACCAAAACACACATCAAGGATGTTTACATTTCCAAAGTTGATGCTGTAAACGTCAACGAAAAAGGAGAAGAAGTGGCCAAGATCATGTCCAAATACGATTTAGAAGCCATTCCGGTGGTGGATGAGATTGGACGATTGGTGGGACGGATCACCATTGATGATATTGTGGATGTAATCCGTGAAGAAGCTGACAAAGATTACCAAATGGCAGCTGGTATCTCCCAAGATGTGGAAGTAAGCGATAGTATTTGGATTCTTACCCGCGCCCGACTCCCTTGGTTGACCTTAGGCCTTTTGGGTGGACTTGGTGCTGCGGCTATTATGGGCACTTTTGAGGATATGATCTCCAAGCACGCCGTATTGTTCTTTTTTACCCCGTTAATTGCGGCGATGGCAGGTAATGTTGGGGTGCAGTCCAGTGCTATTGTGGTGCAAGGTTTGGCCAACGACGATTTAAAAGGAAGCGTAAGGAACCATCTGTTGAAAGAAATGCTATTGGCACTCTTAAATGGATTTATCCTATCTATTTTGCTTTTGCTCTTCACATGGGTTTGGAAAGGGGCCTTCGCCACCGCATTGGCCATTTCACTTTCATTGATTGTGGTAATTGTGGTAGCAGGATTCATCGGCACATTCATTCCTTTGTTCCTTCACAAAAGAAATATTGACCCCGCCATCGCTACCGGTCCTTTTATTACTACGAGCAACGATATTTTTGGTATCCTGATCTATTTTTGGATTGCAAAAATGATACTGGGGATTTAATTCATCAAACAAAAATCAAAATCCTATGCGCAAGAGCCCAAAACAACTTGTGATGCAATGGGTTGAAGTCTTTAACCAAGGTGATGCCCGGGAAATAGCCGAGCTATATCATACAAATGCCATAAACCACCAAGTGGCCAGTGAGCCCGTAATTGGAAGAGATGCCATTTATACGATGTTCAAAAACGAGTTCGATGCAGCCGATATGGTTTGTATTGTTGAGCATATTTTTGAAGATGGGGAATGGGCCATTTTAGAATGGAAAGACCCATTGGGCCTTCGTGGATGTGGTTTTTTTCATATTGTTGAGGGGAAAATCAAATATCAACGGGGCTATTGGGACAAATTATCATTTTTGCGAATGCACGATCTGCCTATACCCACCAAATAAATTCCATCAAATCATGAAACCCATCAACCTAAAACAAAAGCATGCCGAGTTCAGCAAACAATGGCATCCCCACCAAATTGCCGTAGTGGACGACATGCAAGTGCTGTTGGCAAAACTCCAAGGTGAATTTGTTTGGCATGCCCACGAAAACGAAGACGAACTGTTCCAAGTGGTCAAGGGCACGCTCTACATGCAATTTCGGGACAGAATCGAAGTGGTAAATGAAGGAGAAATAATTGTAGTTCCCAAAGGGGTCGAACATAATCCCATGACCAAAAATGGCGAGGAAGTCCACGTGCTTCTTTTTGAAAAGATGGGTACGGCGCATACTGGCAACCTTCAACACGAAAAAACACAGACCCACTACCCGAAAATCTAGGAATTGTATATTTGCCCCCATGAAAGTTCTCCACCTAGACACCAATCACCAGCTGCTTATTGAACAATTTGCAGAACTTGGGTTCGAAAATCACGAAGATTACACTTCGACCAAAGAGCAAGTAGAAGAAAAGATTCATTTGTACGATGGAATCATTATCCGAAGCAGGTTTACCATAGACCAACAGTTTTTGGACAAGGCTACCAATCTTAAGTTTATTGGAAGGGTGGGCGCAGGATTGGAAAATATTGATGTGGAACACGCCAAATTTAAAAAAGTATTTCTTGCATCGGCCCCGGAAGGAAACCGAAATGCCGTAGGCGAACATACTTTGGGCATGTTGCTCTCCCTTATGAACAATATGTGCAAGGCCAACCGCCAGGTAAAAAAAGGAACGTGGAAACGCGAAGCCAACCGTGGTGTGGAATTGGATGGCAAAACCGTGGGAATCATTGGCTATGGTAATATGGGCAAGGCCTTCGCCAAAAAACTACGTGGTTTTGATGTAGAGGTAATCTGTTATGATATTGTTGGAGGCGTTGGTGACGAAAATGCCCGTCAGGTTGGAATCATGGAATTTCAGCAACGCTCGGATGTGGTTAGTTTACACGTTCCCGAGACCGAACAAACCGTAGGCATGGTGAATATGGAATTCATCGAAGGGTTCCATAAACCTTTTTGGTTGTTGAATACCGCCCGTGGCAAATGTGTGATGACCAAGGATTTGGTGAAAGGCTTAAAATCTGGAAAAGTACTCGGTGCCGGACTGGATGTGTTGGAATATGAGAAAAAGTCCTTTGAGAACATGTTTGTGCAAAAGCCCAAGGCTTTTAAATATTTACGCAAGGCCAAAAATGTACTGCTTACTCCACACGTAGCGGGTTGGACGGTGGAAAGCAAGGAAAAATTGGCCCAGACCATTGTCGACAAAGTCAAAGAAAGATTTTGTTAACTTTATAAATCTTTGCTATCCTACTTTTGGCTCTGGTATTTTACAAAAAACTGACCAGATATGACCATGTTTGCCAAAGTACCGGACGAATACATTGAAAAGTTGCCCGAGGAACGCAAAGCAGCTGTTTCCAAACTTCGGGAGACCATAAAAAGCAACTTGCCAAAAGGTTTCGAGGAATGTATCAATTACAAAATGATTGGTTTTGTAGTACCGCACTCCTTGCATCCGGATGGGTATCATTGCGACCCAAAACTGCCTCTTCCCTTTATCAACATTGCTTCACAAAAAAAATTTATAGCACTTTACCACATGGGCATTTATTCCAACAAAGCATTGTTGGATTGGTTTGTTGCCGAATATCCCAGGCATGTGAACACAAAATTGGATATGGGCAAAAGCTGTATTCGATTCAAGAACATCAATAAGATACCTTACACGCTGATTGCCAAACTTTGCCAAAAAATGACGCCGCAAGATTGGATTACCTTATACGAACAAAACATAAAAAATCATGAAAAATAGAGTTACTGGACTGGGCGGTTTTTTCTTTAAAAGCAAAGACCCAAACTACATCAAACAATGGTATAAAAACCATTTGGGGCTCAACACCGACCAATATGGCTGCACATTTTGGTGGAAGGATAAAGAAGACAATGATTGCTCTACCCAATGGAGTCCGATGGATGAAAAAACGGAATATTTTAAACCAAGTGAAAAGCAATTTATGATGAATTTTAGAGTAGAAAACTTGGTAGAACTACTCGAAGTTTTGAAAATAGAAGGGGTCACTGTAGTGGGCGAAATCGAAGAATATGAATATGGGAAATTTGGTTGGATCCTAGATCCCGAAGGTAATAAATTGGAACTTTGGGAACCTATTGACAAAGCCTTTCTTTAGGTATTGAATTATTTCCTACTTTTAAAGTAAATTAACCAACACTTTTAAACATGTCAGAAGAAGAGAAAAAAGACATCGGCGACAAAGCCGAAGAAGCAGCCAAAGATTTTCAGGAGGATGTAAAAGAAGCCTTTGACCCCAAAAACCCTGAAAGTGGTAAAACGGTGGCAATTATTGCCCATTTAACAATTATTGGATGGATTATTGCAATAATAATGAACAGTAGTAACAAAACGGAGATTGGTTCTTTTTATGTAAGGCAAGTCCTTGGAATTGGTTTACTTGGTTTAGTTCTGGGCATTATACCCGTAATCAATCTTATAGCTTGGATTTTCCCATTTATTTTGTGGATAATAAGTCTGATTGGCGCCATCAATGGAACTCAAAAACCTGTTTTCCTAGTTGGGGAACACTTCCAAAAGTGGTTTAAGAGTCTATAAATAAAATTAACAAAGGCTGTCTAAAATGCTATTAAAACGTCATTCTGAATTCATTCCAGAATCCCATCGTACGGACTAACAAAGTATCATGAGAACCTGAAATAAGTTCAGGTTGACGAGAATTAAATTTTAGACAGTTTTTTTAAATGTTTATTCATCGTAATATTACAATTGATAAGCAAGGAATATATGGTCGTAAGAAATATGAAACCTTCGGATTGGGAAAATGTCTCAAAAATTTATTTAGAGGGAATAGCCACGGGCTTCGCTACTTTTGAAGCTAAAGTCCCAAGCTACGAACAATGGGACAAAGCCCACACGGAACACTGCCGATTGGTAGCGGAAAAGGATGGTGAAATCATGGGATGGGCTGCCCTTTCGCCCGTATCCAGCCGTTGTGTATATGGTGGCGTGGGCGAGGTCAGCGTTTACATTGCTGATAAAAGTCGCGGTATGGGCGTTGGCAAACTACTGATGCAACATTTAATCGAAGAAAGTGAAAAAGCCGGTTTTTGGACCATACAATCCGGTATATTTCCAGAAAACACAGCCAGCATCAAATTACATAAAAAGGCTGGTTTCCGCTATATTGGAAAACGTGAACGTGTCGGCAAAATCCATGGGGTTTGGAAGGATAATTTATTGTTTGAAAAACGTAGCAACAAAGTTGGAATGAATTAATCTTCTTCCACAGTTCCATTGCCCTCTGCCACTTTGCGCTCCAGCTCGGCCTGAAATTCTTCCATAACAGGCTTTACCGTACTTTCTGGGAGGTCTGCAATACGAATATACATTAACCCATCCACCGAATTATTGAACAACGGATCCACGTTAAAGGCCACTACTTTGGCGTTTTGCTTAATGTATTTTTTAATTAGAACAGGCAATCGTAAGCTACCTGGCTCCACTTCGCTAATCAGTTTATCAAACTTGTTCAGGTCTGCCTGTGTCTCATCAAACACAAACTCCTTGTCGGCATCTTTCAACTTAACCTTGAACTCTTTTTTGGGTCGGATATATTGTGCTACATAAGGATCCCAATAGTTCGATTTCATAAACTCGATCATCAACGATTTTGAAAAATTGGAGAACTGGTTACTGATACTTACTCCTCCGATCAAATATCGGTGTTCTGGATGCCTCAAGGTCGTATGCACAATTCCTTTCCAAAGCAAGAAAAGGGGCATGGGTTTTTGCTGATACTCTTTTACAATATAAGCTCTGCCCATTTCGATGGATTTCTCCATCATTCCGTATAATTCGGGTTCAAATCGGAAAAGATCTTGAAGGTAAAAACCATCAATACCATATTTTTTGAAGATTTCCGATCCCAAGCCCATACGGTAAGCACCAACTATGGCCTTTTTATCGTTGTCCCATAAAAACAAATGGTGGTAGTAGGAATCAAACTTGTCCAAATCAATGGCATTGTTGGTACCCTCTCCTACTTCCCGGAAAGTTACTTCACGTTGTCGTCCAATCTCGTTCAAACAAAAGGGCATATCCTTGGCCTGGGCCAAAAACACTTCGTAGTTCTTGCTTTGCAACATGCGACAGTCCTTCTCCCGTAGTTTATCAATCTCACCTTCTAACACCTCTGCACTTATTGCAGTGGCGATTTTCTGGGGCGGTTTTGGGATTTTAAGAGAAGTGGGAACCTTGTCTATAAAACGTTCCTTTTCAAAAGCATTCGCCAGCAAATAGGTCTTTTTCCGAAGAAGCTCTGCAAAATCTTCCAAAGTCTCTTCCTCATTCTGGGTATTTACGGATATGGGCTGACCGATACGCACCTTAATGGGCCTTCGGCTCTGTGAGGTAAGCTCGGAGGGCAGCCTCGCCGTTCGGAATACATCGTCTATTTTGGACAGCCGGTAAAACAATCGACTGTTGCGAGCGTGGAAATATATGGGCACCACAGGCACTTCGGCCTTTCTGATCAGTTTTATGGCAGCTTCTTCCCACGGTCGGTCTACCACCAATTTACCATCCCGATAAGTGGATACTTCCCCAGCCGGAAAAATACCAAGTGGATGTCCATCTCTTAAATGTTGGAGCGCATTTTTGAAACCAACAATACTACTTTTCGCATCTTTATGGTTTTCAAAAGGATTCACAGGCATAATGTAGTCCTTCATAGGTTCTATCCTGTGCAATAAAAAGTTGGCTATAATTTTATAATCGGGTCTTTCCTTTAATAATAGTTTGAGCAACAACACACCATCTATGCCACCTAAAGGATGATTACTAATGGTGATGTATGGGCCTGATTTGGGCAAGCGTTTGATATCCTCTTCCGGAATCTCAAAGTCGATTTCGTAGTGGTTCAAAATAGCGTCGAGGAATTCTGGACCAGAAAGATCTTTGTTTTTGTCGTAAAATCTATTGATGGTGCTAATCCTAGTGGCTACCATTAAAAGCCATCCTACAAACGTGCCCAAAAAGCCATATTTGTCCAGATGGATGACTTTCGCCACCTCTTTAGCAGAAACCAAGCCCATAGAAAAAGTATTTAGGTACGTGTAAAGATAGAAAATAAACCCTAGAGCACTTTTTACCTAAATATAAAGCCTAAGCTTTTATTTTACAACCAATTGAACCGTTTCCTTACCTCTTTGCTCTACCAAAACGGACTTTCCATTTTGAAGGGATTTGACCGAATCATCGTTAAAATGACGAATGGTATAAAGTGAAACATCTTCGTGGCACACTACCTTAAATTTTCTTTTGAGTTCTTCCAATAAGGGGGGAAGTCCTCGGAATTTATTGTCCAAACAAACGGAAAAGCTAATGGCAGAGTTTTGGATAAGGTCTACCTTGAGCCTATGATCATGGAACAGTTTGAAGATTTCGCTGATATTGTCCTCGACGATAAAAGAAAAGTCAAGGGAAGAAAGTTTTAACAGCACTTGATCTTTTTTTACGATAAAACAGGGGATTTTAGGTTCTATTCCCGCGCCTTTACCCACTGTGGTTCCTTTGTTTTTTGGGTTTACAAAGGATTTTACCTTTAAGGGGATTTCTTTTCGCTGCAAAGGCTGCAATGTCTTGGGGTGAATTACGGAAGCTCCATAAAATGCAAGCTCAATGGCTTCTCGGTAAGAAATCTTGTCCAACAATTGGGCATTCTCAAAATTTCTTGGGTCTGCATTTAAAACTCCCGGCACATCCTTCCAAATAGTTACCGATTCGGCGTTGAGACAATATGCCAAAATTGCAGCGGAATAATCGGAGCCCTCCCTTCCCAAGGTAGTGGTAAAATTGTTATCGTCGCTACCCAAAAAACCTTGGGTAATGTTCAGTTTGGATATATCCACATTGGAAACCACTTCTTGTTGTGAGCGCTCCCAATTTACTTGGGCATCCCTGTTATTGCTATCTGTTTTGATAAGGGTACGGACATCCAACCATGTATTGGAAATACCGATCTCATTTAAGTATGCACTTACTATTGTAGTGGATAATAATTCGCCATAACAAACCACTTGATCATAAACAAATGCATATTTGGGTGATTTGTTCCATGCCAAAAAGCCTTTTACCTCCTCAAAAAGTACCTTTACTTTACCATAAACTGGATGGTTGGGGTTTTGGAATAGATCCAACAATATGCTGTTGTGATATTCCATCACTTCTTGTAAGGATTCTTGAACGGCGTCTTTATCATTAAAATAGGATTCCACCACCTTTTCCATGGCATTGGTAATTTTACCCATTGCGGAAATCACCACCAAGGTGTCGTTGTAACCTACTTCCTGTAAAACGTTGACCACATTTTTAATCGCATCTGCATCTTTAACGGATGCTCCCCCAAACTTAAATACCCTCATGTATTTTATATTCTAGAATTTAGTCGGCCTAGTTTAGGCTCTCCATATAATTTTTGATTCCTTTTTCATCCAATTGAACCACATCCCAATCCCTGAGGACGTTGGCTCCCTTTTTCTCGTAAAACGCAATGGCAGGTTCGTTCCAATCCAATACCTCCCAACAAATCCGCTTTACACCCAAACTATCCCCATACTTGACCACTTGGTCCAACAAAGCGGTACCAAGACCGCTTCCTCTCATTTTTTCGGAGACGATTAAATCTTCCAAGTGAATCGCAGGACCCTTCCATGTGGAGTATCTAGGGTACACCAAAGCAATTCCCGCAATACCGTCATCGGTGTCGGCAACAAAACAATGGAACATCTTTTGCTCCCCAAAACCATGTTTAACCAAATCTTGCTTGGTAATTTCAACGGCATCGGGTTCTTTTTCAAAATGGGCCAGTTCTTGAACCAAACCCAATACTTGTTCCATGTCCTCTGGTCGAGCTTCTCTGATTGTATATTCCATAATTGTTACAAATAAAACTCAAAGTTATAAAATTACATGATTAAAGTTCTTCGAAAACGTTGTAGTTTCACAAAATGCCCGATATTTGTCCTTAAATAAAACAGCCTTTCCATGTTTGAGAAGCAACACCGCACCCTCGGTGAATTTATCATCGCCAACCAAAATTCATTTCAATATACTTCCGGAGAACTATCAAGACTGCTGAACGGTATCCGTTTGGCGGCAAAAGTAGTGAACCACGAGGTTAACAAAGCTGGTCTCGTCGATATTATTGGAGCAGCGGGAGAAACCAATATTCAAGGGGAGAATCAGCAGAAACTAGATGTTCTGGCCAACGAAAAGTTCATTCAAACACTAAAGAACCGGGAAATTGTTTGCGGAATAGCCTCGGAGGAGGAAGACGATTTTATCAGCATCAATAGTTTTGACAAGCAACATCAAAACAAATATGTTGTACTTATTGATCCTTTGGATGGTTCGTCCAACATTGATGTAAATGTATCGGTGGGAACGATTTTTTCCATTTACAGAAGGGTAACGCCCGTCGGTACACCGGTTACCTTGGAAGACTTCTTGCAGCCGGGAAAAAATCAGATTGCGGCCGGTTACATCATTTATGGAACGTCAACTATGTTGGTTTATACCACGGGTGATGGCGTCAATGGTTTTACCTTAAATCCAGCCCTTGGTACTTTTTACTTGTCCCATCC
Organism: Allomuricauda ruestringensis DSM 13258; assembly: GCF_000224085.1. NCBI lineage: Bacteria > Pseudomonadati > Bacteroidota > Flavobacteriia > Flavobacteriales > Flavobacteriaceae > Flagellimonas > Flagellimonas ruestringensis. The sequence goes on along the minus strand of NC_015945.1, from coordinate 1,793,902 downwards.
CGATATGCAATTCCCCGAAACGGGCAAAATTTATTCCGTAAATGAAGGTAATTACATCCATTTTCCACAAGGGGTAAAGGATTATATTAAATATTGCCAAATGGAAGAGGGAGATAGGCCCTATACTTCGAGATATATCGGATCGCTTGTTTCGGACTTTCACCGTAACATGATCAAAGGTGGCATTTATATGTACCCGAAAAGCAGCAAGGCCCAAAATGGCAAGCTCCGTTTACTTTACGAGTGCAACCCCATGGCATTTTTGGCAGAGCAAGCCAATGGTAAGGCCAGTGATGGTTTTCAGCGAATTATGGATATTCAGCCCACCGAGCTGCACCAACGGGTTCCTTTTTTCTGTGGAAGTAAAAAAATGGTGGAAAAAGCGGAAGAATTTATGGCTAAGCCCTAGCCTTCCCGTTTTACCAATTCGTGGTAATCCTCGAACGGGATTTCCCCCCTGAAAATTTTGATGGATTTATCAATAATCTGAGCTGCCGTTTTTGGAGAAAAACCTAGTCCAACGGCATACTTTTCTACAAGTCTGCGCTCTTCATTATCAATATCGTGATCAGAGAAGATAATCTGAAAAAATTCAAACAGCCTTTTATATCTTTTCTCGCCACTGTGCGGAGTTTCGATAGGATAGCTGTTCTCCTTTTTCATTACCTCCTTAAATTCGTCACTACTAATGTTGAGTTTAAAGGCAAACTTTTCCAAAACGGACATTTCCTTTGGGTTTATATCCCCATCAGCCGCTGCCAAACTTGCCAATGTGGCAAAATGGGCCATGTTTTTCCTATGGTCTCCGTGTTCGTAAAGATCTAAAATTGGCATACCTTAAATTTTGTGGCACAAATATAAATCTTATCGCAAATAAGTGGGTATAAACCCAGCAAAGAAATTCGTATTTTTCAGTCTTAAGTACCACGGCGCTGCAAGAATCAGAATTGTTCCATATTGCTGAAAACTGGTTCCAAGAACAAAATTGGAAACCCTTCCCGTTTCAAAAAGAGACCTGGAAAGCTTTTTTGAAGGGTAAACATGGTTTGTTGAATGCCCCCACGGGCAGTGGAAAAACCTACGCCCTTTGGTTTCCCATTGTACTCAATTACATTAAAAACCATCCCGATTACAAGACCAAGCACAAAAAAGGGTTAAAAGCGATTTGGATTACTCCCCTTCGGGCCCTTTCTCAAGAAATAAAGCAATCGGCAGAACGGATTACTAACGATTTGGAAACCCAAATGACCGTAGGGATTCGTACGGGAGATACTTCCGCCAAAGAACGTGCAAAAATGCGGTCCAACATGCCCGACTTGTTGATCACTACCCCAGAAAGTCTGCAATTACTGCTCTCATCCAAAGAATACGGTAAAACCTTCAAAAACTGTTCTGCCATTGTAGTGGACGAGTGGCATGAACTTTTGGGCACCAAGCGCGGTGTTCAAATGGAGTTGGGGCTGTCCCGATTAAAAACGGTCTGCAAACAATTGCGAATTTGGGGCATATCGGCCACCATCGGAAATCTGGAACAATCACGCGAAGTATTGCTGGGGCCTACATCTCCAGAACTTGCCAACTCGGTCTTGGTAAAGGCCAAGCTCAACAAAAAAATTACGGTAAAAAGTATTGTTCCAGAAAAAATGGAAACCTTCCCGTGGCGTGGGCATTTGGGATTGCATCTTTTGGACCAAGTAGTGCCCATCATCAACAATAGTAAAACAACCTTGCTTTTTACCAATACCCGTAGTCAATGTGAAATTTGGTTCCAGAAAATCTTGGAAAAACATCCCGAGTTTGCTGGCGAAATGGCGATGCACCACGGCAGCATCAACAAAGAAACACGACTTTGGGTGGAGCAGGCCATCCGAAACGAAAGTTTAAAGGCCGTGGTCTGCACATCAAGCTTGGACCTTGGAGTTGATTTTGCCCCAGTGGAAACCGTAGTTCAAATTGGTGGACCCAAAGGAGTTGCTCGTTTTTTGCAACGGGCAGGGCGAAGCGGTCACCAACCCGGCAAGGAAAGTGTCATTTATTTTTTACCCACCCACGCCATTGAGCTGGTAGAGGCATCAGCCATGCAAAAAGCAGTGCTGAACAGTGCGGTGGAAGACCGAATTCCCTACCTCAACAGTTTTGATGTCCTCATTCAGTATTTGACTACACTTGCTGTCTCCGATGGGTTTTATCCAGAAGAGATCTATCCTGAGATCAAACAAACATTTTGCTACCAGGCCATCACGGATGAACAATGGCTATGGCTCCTTAATTTCTTGGTGATGGGCAGCCAGAGCCTTAAAAGTTACGACGAATACAAAAAAGTGGAGATTGAGGAAGATGGAAAATTTAAGGTAAACAGCAGGGCGGTTGCCATGCGGCACCGATTTCAAATTGGAACCATTGTGAGCGATGCCACCATCTCCGTTCGCTATCAAAAAGGAGGTTATATCGGCAGCATTGAAGAATATTTCATCTCCAAACTGAGCCCCGGGGATGTGTTCACCTTTGCTGGGCGAAATCTGGAATTTATCAGAATCAAAGGAATGGCAGCACATGTGCGAAACTCAAAAAAGAGAACCAATAAAGTACCTAGCTGGATGGGTGGCCGATTGAGTTTTTCCGCAAAAATGTCGGAGTTGTTGCGTCAAGAACTGTACACCGCTGAGCTGAAATTCCCCGAACAATCGGAAGAAATTCGAGCATTGCAACCGATGTTCAACAAGCAGCGGGAAGAAAGCATAGTGCCACAACCGCATCAGTTTTTAATCGAAACCTTCAAGACCCGTGATGGTTACCACCACATGTTTTACCCGTTTGAAGGCAGGGCCATTCACGAGGGCATGAGCAGTCTTTTGGCTTACCGAATCAGCCTTCTTGACCCAATTACTTGTTCACTGGCCTTTAACGACTACGGTTTTGAATTGCTATCGGACAAGGAAATCAACATTCAGGATATTTTGGACAACAATTTGTTCACCCCCCAATACATGTTGTCCGACCTTCAAAAAAGTTTGAACTCCAACGAAATGGCCCGACGGAAGTTCAGGGACATTGCCGTAATCAGCGGAATGGTTTTTACGGGATATCCCGAAAAAGGAGTCAAAATGAAACACCTACAAAGTAGTTCGGAACTGCTCTTTGATGTTTTCCGTGATTTTGAGGACGATAATCTGCTCTACCAACAGGCCTACACCGAAACGTTTGAACACCAGCTAGAAGAAGGTCGATTACGATTGGCCTTGGAGCGCATCGCCCAACAAGAGATAATTTGGAAACAATGCTCCCAACCCACTCCCCTATCTTTCCCTATAATTACGGATAGGTTAAGAGAAAAACTGTCCAACGAAAAATTGGTGGACCGTATTAAAAGAATGGTGGATAAATTGACCAAATAGCCAAAGAACTCCCAAGTACTTGTCATTCTGTGCTCCAGCCGGCAGGTGTTCAGTATAAAGACAATACGGTTATTTCGAAATGAGATGCAAAGCATCGATTGAGAAATCTGTTTTTCCATAGATTTCTCACACTTGCTTCGCGCGGTTCGAAATTACAATTGCTTTAAATTTGTTGTTCCAGACTCAAATGACGCTAAACATTCAAATACAAAATCAAGAATTTCAACTTCACCCTTTGGGTGGATTGTTTTGGGAAGAAAAATCACTCTTGCTGATTAGCGACGTTCATTTGGGAAAAGTGTCACACTTTAGAAAATTTGGGGCTGCCGTTCCCAGAAAAGCCATCCATAAGAACTTCCTGCTTTTGGATAAAATTGTTGCCGATTTTCAGCCCTTTCAAATCTGTTTTTTGGGCGATTTGTTTCATTCTTCCCTGAACAAAGAATGGGAGTTCTTCGAGAATTGGGTAGCCAAAACACCGGCTGAAATTCTGCTGGTGGCGGGCAACCATGACATCATTGCGCCAGAAAAATTCAAAAAACTGAAGGTTCCCATATTTCCAGAACTGGTCATAGACTCTTTCTTGTTGACCCATCATCCTGAAGAACGAAAAGACCATTTTACTTTTTGCGGACACATTCACCCCGCTATAAAACTTAAAGGATTTGGACGGGATCGCATAAAACTGCCCTGCTTTTTTAAGTCCAATAATCAAATGATCTTGCCCGCTTTTGGGCAATTCACAGGAACGCACGCCCTCAATCCCAAGAAAGGTGACGAAGTGTATGCCATTGTTGAAGACAGTATTATTAAGGTTTAGGTTTTCTTCTTTTTATTTACGCTCAACTTGTTTCAGTATCCCTGTCAGATGAGATTCCGTGTCAAGCATGGAATGACAGTGTTTTATATGTCATTCTGAGTAGAGCGAAGAATCTATTAGTAAAAGTTTGATGCGAATTATCCCCAAATTTCTTTTATGTCATTTCGAGCGCAGTCGAGAAATCTTACAGCACACTGGATGAGACGCTGAAACAAGTTCAGCGTGACGATAAGAAACTCAAAAAAACATTTTTAGTAAACCTTTTTGCGGTTTATCTTTGCCGCAAAGTTTTTTGGATTGACCAAAACCCAGATTTCACAACTTTTTGAACAGTCTCCCCAACTAGGGAAACTGAGGGATATTATTGCCCAAACTGTCACTTCGAGCGCAGTCGAGAAGTCTTTTGCCAGTCAAAGAATCAATATAAAAGGACTTGTTGGTTCCTCACTTTCTTTTGTGGTTTCCGAAGCATTTAAGTCGGCAGAATCACCTTTTCTATTGATTTTGAACGATAAGGAGGAAGCAGCCTATCATTTGAACGATTTGGAACAACTGATTGGTGAAAAAGATGTGCTTTTTTACCCGGGGAGTTACCGCAGACCTTATCAAATTGAGGAAACCGACAATGCCAATGTGTTGTTACGTGCAGAGGTTTTGAACCGTATCAATTCCAGAAAAAAACCTGCGGTGATCGTCACCTACCCTGATGCCCTTTTTGAGAAAGTGGTCACACGAAAGGAACTGGACAGGAACACCCAAAAAATAAAATTGGGCGATGAGATTTCATTGGATTTTTTAAACGAGGTACTTTTTGAATACCAGTTCAAGCGTGTGGATTTTGTAACCGAACCTGGGGAATTTTCCGTTCGTGGTGGTATTGTGGATGTGTTCTCCTTCTCACATGATGAGCCCTATCGCATCGAGTTCTTCGGCGATGAAGTGGACAGCATCCGAACTTTTGATGTGGAAACTCAGCTTTCGACGGACAAGGTGAAGAAAATCAGCATTATTCCAAATGTGGAGAACAAATTCACGGAGGAAATACGGGAAAGCTTCCTAAAATATATTTCTGCCAAAACAGTGGTTTTTGCAAAGAATCCCGCTTTGATTTATGATCGAATAGAATCCTTTTTTGAAAAAGCGGAGGACAGTTTTGCGAAGTTGAGCCAAGAAATAAAACACGCGCGACCCAAAGAGCTCTTTTTAGATTCAACTTTGCTGAAAGAGCAGTTGGAGGATTTTTTATTGGTGGAGATAGGAGTTTCAAGTGAGACCCTGAAACAAGTTCAGGGTGACGAAATCCAATTCAACACCAAACCTCAGCCTGCTTTCAACAAAAAGTTTGATTTGCTCATTGAAAATCTTAATGACAATCGGGATGCGGGCTATAGCAATTATATTTTCTGTTCCACCGAGCAACAGGCCAAGCGTTTTCACGATATTTTTGACGAAGTGGACGAAACGGTTCATTATCAAACCATCATTTTTCCGCTGTACCAAGGTTTTGTGGATGATAATCTCAAATTGGTCTGCTACACCGATCATCAAATTTTTGAACGCTACCACAAGTTCCATTTAAAGAATGGTTATGCCAAAAAGCAGGCTATCACACTCAAGGAACTCAACAAACTGGAGATTGGGGATTATGTTACCCATATTGATCATGGTATCGGTAAGTTCGGCGGTTTACAAAAGATTGATGTGGAAGGCAAAAAGCAAGAAGCCATCAAACTGATCTATGGTGACCGCGACATTTTGTACGTCAGTATCCATTCGCTCCACAAAATATCCAAATACAACGGCAAGGACGGTGCCCCACCAAAAATATTCAAGCTCGGTTCCGCTGCTTGGAAAAAACTCAAACAAAAGACCAAGGCAAGGGTCAAAAAAATTGCTTTCGACCTTATTAAAGTCTATGCCAAGCGAAGACTCGAAAAAGGATTTCAATACGCTCCCGATAGTTATTTACAACACGAGTTGGAGGCTTCCTTTTTATACGAGGACACTCCGGACCAGGAAAAAAGCACCCAAGATGTTAAGAAGGACATGGAAAGTGAACGCCCCATGGACCGACTTATTTGTGGGGATGTTGGTTTTGGAAAAACAGAGGTGGCCATCCGTGCGGCATTCAAGGCTGTAGACAATGGCAAACAGGTGGCGATTTTGGTACCTACTACCATTTTGGCTTTCCAACATCATCGTACTTTTTCGGAACGATTGAAAGAAATGCCCGTTACGGTGGATTACCTCAATCGCTTTAGAACGGCCAAAGAGAAAAGGGAGACCCTCGAAAATTTGGAAAGTGGAAAAGTTGACATCATCATAGGAACGCACCAGTTGGTCAACAAAAATGTGAAGTTTAAGGATTTGGGCTTGCTCATTGTAGATGAGGAGCAAAAGTTTGGTGTTTCGGTGAAGGAAAAACTACGTTCCATAAAGGAAAATGTGGATGTCCTCACGCTAACCGCCACACCAATTCCGAGAACTCTTCAATTTAGTTTGATGGCTGCTCGCGACCTTTCCGTAATCAATACGCCGCCACCGAATCGCTACCCCATCGAAAGCCATGTGATTCGATTGAACGAAGAAATTATCCGTGATGCCGTGTCCTACGAAATCCAACGCGGCGGACAGGTGTTCTTTATTCATAATCGCATTGAAAACATCAAGGAAGTAGCCGGAATGCTGCAGCGTTTGGTACCCGATGCCAAAATTGGGATCGGACACGGACAAATGGAGGGCAAAAAACTGGAAAACCTTATGCTTTCCTTTATGAACGGTGAATTTGATGTTTTGGTTTCGACCACCATCATAGAAAGTGGGTTGGATGTGACCAATGCCAACACCATTTTTATCCACAATGCCAATAATTTTGGTTTGAGCGACCTCCACCAAATGCGTGGGCGTGTTGGGCGAAGCAACAAAAAGGCGTTCTGCTATTTCATCACCCCGCCTTACGAGGTAATGACCACCGAAGCCCGAAAACGTATTGAGGCCCTGGAACAATTTACAGAACTGGGAAGTGGTTTCAATATTGCGATGAAAGATTTGGAGATTCGTGGTGCAGGTGACTTGTTGGGAGGTGAACAAAGTGGGTTTATCAACGAAATTGGGTTTGAGACCTATCAAAAAATATTGGCGGAAGCCATTGACGAACTCAAGGAAAATGAGTTCAAGGAACTGTATGAAGAAGTAGAGGGCGGCAAGGAAAAAGTGTATGTAAAAGAAATGCAGTTGGACACGGATTTTGAATTGCTTTTCCCTGATGACTACATCAACAACATTACCGAGCGTTTAAACCTCTACACCCAATTGAACGATGTGGAGGACGAGGAAGGTCTACAGAAATTTGAAGCTCAGTTGGTGGACCGTTTCGGCGAATTGCCCGAACCTGTGGTAGATTTGATGAACTCCGTCCGCATTAAATGGATTGCCACCCACATTGGTCTGGAAAAGGTAATCATGAAAAAGGGCAAGTTTATCGGTTACTTTATCGCCGACCAGCAATCCAGTTTTTACCAAAGTGCCGTGTTTACCCAAATACTGCAATACGCGCAGACCCATCCCCAACTTGTAAAACTCAAGGAAAAACAAACCCGAAACGGACTTCGATTATTGTTGGTGTTTGATAGGATTACAAGTGTCGACAAGGCATTGAAAGTTCTGGAGCCTTTTAGGCTAAACACAAAAGAACAGCAATCAACGAAAAGCCATAACTTCTAAGTTTGAAATATCTATTGTATCACCAACCAATCTTAATGCAGAAGCTCGATAATTGTCTAAATTACCAACTGGTTTACTAATATCAATGTCATCTAATGTAACATAGTATTTATCACCCCTTTCAGTGCCTATTCGATATCTTATTTTAGAAAAATCAGGGGCAAAGCTTGTTTTTAATTGAGATGGCCACATATATGTGATCCAACCTGTCACTGTTTCTCCAAAATCAATTTTACCACCTCGAACTTGAGAATCAAAACTATAAAAGTAACATGTTTGACTTAAAGACAAATCACCTTTTCTTGCCACATAAAGCGAATCTAAGTAGGTAAAGTTCGTGCCCCCAGTATACCTTTTCATTTTTTCATTTCTAACAAACCCTATTTTAGATTCTACCATGGGCAAATAAACCCATTTGTCATCTAAAAAGATTTCCAATTCAATTGAGTTAATTTGAGCAATCTTTCCTGTATTATTTGTGACTTTAATAAAATTCATGTAGCCGATTTTACTAAGCTTTCCTTCGATGTTTGGTTGAAAAAAAAAGTTTTCAAACCCAAAATTTATTCCTAGCTGATGATTTATAACAAATGGTTCAGACTCCTCTTGAAAAATATTGTCCATGAATTCAGTTAGCTCATTCCAATAGGTGATTGCCAACATTAAAATAGCAATGGTTGCACCAATTCCTTTGTAATGTGCTTGGAGCTTTTCCTTTGTCTTTTTAAAACTCTTGGTAAACATTTTAAATTAGATATTATTTAAACAGGCTAATCAAAAAGCCTTATACACCTGCTTCACAAACTCTCCAATTTTTGAAGGTTCCAACCAACGGGTTACAATGACCAATCCGCTTTTTTGGTCCACCACAATAAAATTGCCTCCAAAACCTGCGGCGTAGAACACATGTTCGGGAACGCCATCCCAGTGGCGGTCACCTTGTTGGTTCAACCACCACATATAACCATAATTTACATTGGGTACCGAAGGTGTGGTTGCTTTTTTGATCCAATTCTCGCTAATGATTTGTTGGTCTTCCCATTTGCCATTGTTCAAGAAGAGTGTTCCAAAACGGGCCATGTCCTCAGTGGAAATAAAAAGTCCAGCACCTGAGTGTCCACCACCGGTTACAGATTTCATTTTCATTCCATCAATAACAGTCCACGCGTTTTCGTAACCAAACCAACGCCAAGTGGTGGTGGCTCCAATTTTGTCCATCACTTCTTCTTTAAGCACCATTGGTACAGGTTTTCTCCATACATGAGTCAAAGAATAAGCTAGCACGTTTACACGAACGTCGTTGTACTCCATCACGGTACCAGGTTCATTGAGTTTACGAAATTTCCAATCGTCCAGACCACCTTCACTTGGTGGACGGTCTGCCCAATCCTTGCCTCCCCAAAGTTCACCTGACCAATCGGAGTTCTGCTGCAATAAATGCTCCCAAGTTATTTTGGAGTTATGTTCCCCATCAAAAGTGCCATCCCAAATGTAGTTGCCCACTTTGTCCCTGGTGTTCTTGATCAAACCATGATCTTCGGCAAGTCCGGCCACTGTAGAAAGAAAGCTTTTGGTTACACTAAAGGTCATGTCCACACGTTTGGTATCACCCCAAGAAGCCAAAACATATCCATTTTTCATAATCATTCCAGCAGGACCTCCACGTTTTTTGGTGGGCCCCAAAATTTCGTGAAAGGGTTCGCGTTTAAATCCTTCTAAAATCGCCTGACGGATATCCCGAGAACCTGAATATTCATTGGACTTTGCGTATTCCACAGCTTTGTCCAACGCTGCCTGATCAAACTTAAACTGACCTTTATCCGCAGTTTTCCAAGTTTCGTATCGTTCTGGGAAATTGAGTTCTTGTGCTTTGGTTTCTAAAGTTGTGGCAAAAGCAACAATGAGTGTTGCTGTAAAAAGAAGATTTTTCATTGTCGGAGGTTTGGTTTGGGCAAGAAAGGTACTAATTGTTGAGGAATTTATCATCTACGATAACTTTTAGGGTAACTTATACAAAAACACCTAATTGTATGAGATTCCGTGTCATACTTCGACTTCGCTCAGCATCCGTACGGAATGACAGCCTTATTAAAAACGTTTTTTGTGGACCTGATCTCCTTCTTTATTATAATAATGCCAAGTGCCCACCTGCTCATCATTTCGGAAGCGACCACGGATTTTTCGAGTACCGTCGGGATAAAATGCTTCGTATCGCCCGTGCTTTAACCCATCTTTGAGATCCACCTCAAACCGAATGTTTCCGTTTGCGTATTTTCTACTAAAGGATTTAGCGTTCAAATCCGTGGGGTAGATGGAGCTCAGATTAAAAACAGCGTCTGTAATTTCTGTTGAAGCTGCATTTTGGGTTTTTGGAGTCGTTTTATTGGTGTTTTTCGGAATATTGATGGTCTTCTTCACTTCTTCCACATCCTGATAGTTCAGTACCAATCGACTCTCGAACAAGTCATCCTCTGGTTTTAGTTGTAATCCCACTTGTGGAAAGCAAATAATAAAATCCTTGTTTTTGCGCATTTTTTGCTTGGTCGGAGCATCGGCCAAAGCATACATATTATCATACAACAACGGAACATGGCTATACACAAATACTGTGGTTTCTGAATCGAATTTTTGATTGAACTTCCTAAATTCTTCCGAGGTAGCGAGTGTTTCGCCCTCCACCACCTTGTCAATTATACCCTTTAGGGTATTGGGGTTATCACTAAAGATAACGTATTCATCAATCTGTGTAAAATAAGGCTTATCGAACTCATCGAACCTTCCGCCCAACAACATTTTAAAGAACCCCTTAATGGAGAGGAAATTGATTTCGTAATCCTTATAATTAACGGCTTTAAACTTTACGGGCGTTTTTTTACGAATCTGTTCCACTACAAAATCTAGATTGGTCTTGGCAGCTTCGGCGTCGTTGGCTTTGAGTACCAAGGCTACATCATTCTTACCTTTAGTAATGTGGGATTGAATTTGAAGGACCGCAATTTCGTCCCCAATCCAACTGACAAAGTTCTCTTTTACATCAATCTTGAGGAACTTCTCAACCTTGGCTATTCCTTTTTGATAACTCTCGAACTGCCCAGGATCGTTCTGCTGAACCCTCTCAAAATTTTTGTAGAACTCAGCGAAGCTATCAAACCCATAACTAATGTAAAGTGCCGTGCTTAATGGTGCAATTTGGGGAATGGAGCGTTCCGAGGTCCCTGACTTTTGAAGCGCCTCCAAATAATATTCGTTTACAGCGCTAATATTGGTGTACCCATTGGCGGTAAGGGTACTGTTCCCGTCCAAATCAAAATAAAAACCTGAGAACAAAAAGTTTTCGCTTACCCGTTTTACCCAGTCGGAAGGCTTGTTTGTGTATTGTTGGATGTAATCATCAAAATAGTGGTACTGCACATACATACGGAACAAATTCTCGTGCCCTACCTTTTGGTTGATCTCCAAAAAATTCAGGTTTCGACCCAACACAGGTTCGAGGTACTGATCTATGGAAGCCTCTACCAAAGTATGGGTGTACGAGGCCACCAATTGGTTTTTGATAAAGGCCAAGTACATGGTTTCCTTGCTTTCCCGATCGTGAACTTCCAAAATTTCATGCGCGTGATAGGTTCGTTTGCTCAATACATAGCCATCGTCCAGCAACGTATTCAAGTACGTTTTGAGCAATTGTAATTTAGCGATGCGCTTAAGGTCCAACACATAAAAAATCCCGTAATCTTTGGGAGAAATCATGTGGATGGAGATAAAAAGGGAGCGGTCGTCAAAAAATTCGAACAGCTTATGGTTATCGTTGAATACCGTATCCACTCTTTGGATATTTTCGGTAAGTTCCGAAAAGTAGTCGTTCTTTTTTAGATGGTGCCAAGCTTCGCTCTCGCTTACTTTTTGCCAACTTTCCACTGGTCTTTCGGATTCAATGATGAAAACCGCATCCTTGGGAATAAGGTAAATGGACTGTAGGTTGGTCTTGGGGGAGAGTATAAAAATATAGGCCAAATAGCACAAATACAGTACCATTAGGCCCAAAAAACCGTAAAGAATCCTTTTTTTGGTCATTTTTCCAAAAAGTGTCTTTTTCTACAACGAAGAAGATTTCGTTTTAGTTTAGATCAAGAAAAGGAATCCCGATTATAGTGATTTTAAATCTTTGATGGTCTTGAAAGCAACATCTACCTGTTCATCGTTCACCAAAATAGTAAACTCGTTGGTCGTAGAGATTACCTCATAAAGCACAATGCCTTCCCAGGCCAACCGCTGAAAGATAAAATAGTAAATTCCGGGAACCGAAACATTCTCTGCGGGCAATTTTACGGTAATTGAGGAAAGTCCTTCGGCCTTTTGGGTGCAGCGCTCCATTTTAAAGTACTTTTCCACAACACCGTCCATTATATTACTGATTACAATATTGATCTCGTTCACTCCTCGCGATGAAGTATAGAATACATCTTGGTTAACATTGACCTCTTCCAACAATCTAGCTTGTTGTTGCAAAATGGTGTCCGAAGCCAAAAATGTGTAATCGGTAAGGTTGGAACGTACCGTGATTTCCCCAATATTTTTAAGGACCTTTACAATTTTATGGGTAGCTCTAAATTCCAAATCGTCGGATAGACGTTTGAGCGCCATTACAATGGCTCCATCCTTTACATCTTTACCCAATTCTTCCGCAATTTCCGGTTTTATCTGTCTAGACAAAGAAGTCAAGTTGATAATCCCTTGTGCCAAAGCAGTTTGCAAAAAGGGCTTTTTCTTGATGTAATGCTCAACTACTGCAGATATTGTTTTCATTTATTCAGTTGGTTTTGGACAAAAATAACATATTGTTACAAAACAAACAAATGGTTAGAAATGGTAGAATGCGTTTTCAAAGTGCTCAATGTCAAAATTATCAGTGTTTTTTACCACGGTAATTACATCAAACCTAACCTCCAAATCGCTATCCAATTCTTCCATGTAATGGTTGGCCGCCATGGTTAAAAGCTTCACTTTTTTGGGTGTGATCACACGGGAAATATCTTCAAGAAACCCCATATTTCTTGACTTTACTTCAACTATTACCAAGAAACCATCTTTCTCCGCAATAATGTCTACCTCGGCATTGAGGTGCCGATAGTTAAGTGCTCTTATCTCGTAGTCGGAAGCCTTCAAAAAGTCCACTGCTTTTTGCTCTCCCAGTTTTCCAAATTTGTTGTGATTGGCCATACAATTTGTAAAAATCAAAAAAAATTATGCATTTTATCGAAAAAATTGGTCGTTCATGGACTTTAGAACGTTAAGATTGTACTTTGTTGGCTCAATTGAACCACATCCAACACTAGCAAAACATATAGTTTCCCCAACTATGACCTAATTAACGCCAGACATTGCTATGGAGTACTTTATCAATTGTAATTCCTCAACCTTGGCGCCGTACACTACTCCATTAGATGAGGTGCGTGCGGCCCACTTGTACCGAAGACTTGGTTTTAGTGCTTCTGTACAAACCATAAATGCCGCTGTGGGACTATCAGCAAGTGCCCTCGTGGACAACTTGGTGGACCAGGCCCTTAGCTTACCGACCATACCTGCTCCTGAATGGGCCGATTGGACCGGTGCCAATTATCCTGAAGATGATGATTTGGCCAGACAACTGCGCAGTGCACAAGTTGAAGATTTTACCACCACCTACGGCAACGCACTTTTGGACAATAGCCTCAGGGATAGAATGAGCTTCTTTTGGAGCAATCACTTTGTTACGCAATTGGAGACCTATAATTGCCCACAATTCCTATATTATTATGTGCTTTGCTTGCAGCAGAATGCATTGGGCAATTTTAAGAACCTGACTAGTGAGGTCGGGCTCACCAGTGCCATGCTTTATTATTTGGACGGTGCCAGAAACCGAGGGGACAATCCTAACGAGAACTACGCGCGTGAACTTTACGAGCTTTTTACCTTAGGTGAAGGGAACAACTACACAGAAGAAGATATTATTGAAACCGCAAAGGCGCTCTCCGGATATACCGAACGTGGCGAAGAAGGTTGTACCCAAGTTACCTTCGACCCCACAGAGTTCAATACCGATAGCAAAACCATATTCGGTCAAACTGGGAATTGGGACTACGACGATGTCATCGACATTCTTTTCAACGAAAGAGCTGATGAGATCGGATGGTTTATCTGTAAAAAGCTTTACGAGTTTTTTGTCCATCCCGATTCGACCAACGAAGATGGAGGGATTGCTCCACAAATTATTGACGGAATGGCCCAGACCTTTATCGGCAGTGGATTTGAAATTGCCCCTGTTCTTCGTCAACTATTTAAAAGTCAGCACTTTTTTGATGAAACTGCCATCGGGGTCATCATTAAAAGTCCAGCCGACCTTTATTTTAATTTATTGAAGGAAACCAGCTTCACTTACGATGACGGAACGGTTTTAAATATGATCGATTCTTGTTCATTGATTGGGCAACGCTTTTTTCAGCCTCCTGAAGTGGAAGGTTGGCAACGCGACCGAACATGGATCAATACAAACTTTATTATAGGGCGATGGTTGACAACGGAAGTATTCTTGGAACGTTTTTTTCAAAACGACCCAGAGCAGTTCAGAAATTTGGCCATGGATGCCGTTGGCCCAGCTGATAGCAATACAAGTAACCCGGAAATTGTGGTTAGGGCATTGGTAAACAAGTTTACACCTAAGGGACTTTTGACGGATGCTGATTTTGAAAGAGCTATGGATGCCTTCAAAATTGACGATGTTCCAGAAGAATATTACTCCCCCGATTATTTTCCGGGAGGAACAAGCCAATGGATGCTGCAAATGAGTGCAGAATCTCCAACACAGGTGTATATCCTGTTACGTCATTTATCCAGAGAACCCGAATTTCAACTTAAATAACCCCACCACCATGTGCGATAATCACCATACCCACGATAAATCACCACACAAAGGCCTCGAACACGAAGGCCATGATCTAGAACACAAAAAATGGAGCCGACGCTCCTTTGTCCAAGCTTTGGGCATTGCAGGTTCGGGTTCCATGTTCTTGGGAAGCCATCTAATTTCAGCTTCCTCACCATCACCGCTTACGGCCGCTGTCGCAGCCGCGGAAAC
Source organism: Allomuricauda ruestringensis DSM 13258 (assembly GCF_000224085.1). Taxonomy (NCBI): domain Bacteria; kingdom Pseudomonadati; phylum Bacteroidota; class Flavobacteriia; order Flavobacteriales; family Flavobacteriaceae; genus Flagellimonas; species Flagellimonas ruestringensis. The sequence continues at coordinate 1,778,853 of NC_015945.1, read as the reverse complement.
CGACAATATTTTAATCCTGATTCGACTATCGGGAGGGAACGACGGACTCAGTACCGTAATCCCGATACAACAATATGATACTTATGCGAATGCAAGACCTAACATTTACATCCCAGAGAGCAAGGTCTTAAAACTTACCGATGATTTTGGGGTGCCCACTTATATGAGCTCCTTGGAATCCCTTTGGGGCGACGGACAGTTTAAGGCCGTACATGGTGTGGGGTACGAAAACCAAAGTTTATCCCACTTTACAGGTTCCGATATTTTCGCCAATACCGATTTGACCACTACTGGATTCTCCGGAGAAAATACAGGTTGGATGGGCAGACATTTTGAGGAGCTTTATCCAGATTATTTGATCAATCCGCCAGCTGCCCCTGCTGCCATTCAAATTGGAAACTTGGCCAATATGATTTTTCAAGGTGACGAAACCAACTATGCTTTTGTTACCAACAATGTAGACCAGTTGGAGCAAATTGCAGAGACCGGTGCCTTTTACGATATTGAAAACGCACCCTTTGATGACTGTATGTATGGCGACCAATTGAGGTTTCTCCGTGGTGTTGCCAATACTACGTACGAGTATGCAGGTACAATTCACGATGCCTATATGAGAGGTCAAAACCAAGTAGAATATCAAGACAATGGCTTTGCAAGGCAATTGGCGCTCTTGGCACGTTTGATCAAAGGAAATTTGGGCACCAAGGTTTATATGATTTCCTTGGGAGGCTTTGACACCCACGGCAATCAACCCATTGTACACGAGCGTTTGATGTCCAACCTATCTGTGGCCATCAACAATTTCTACGAAGACCTTGCATTCACAGAGCAAGATGATAACGTACTAAGTATGACCTTCTCCGAGTTTGGCCGTAGGATTTTTGAAAATGGTTCCAATGGTACCGACCATGGAAAGGCCGCCCCTACCCTGTTCTTTGGTTCAGGATTGAGTGGAAGTGCATTTGTTGGCGAACACCCTTCGCTGGATGAACCCAACAACCGAGGAAATTTGGAATATACTATGGACTTTAGAAACCTTTACGGAACCGTACTGGCCGAATGGCTCTGTGTTCCAAGGGAGTCTGTGGAACAACATTTACTGGGTCATCCCTACCAAGCTATCGATCTAGGCTTCAACTGCAGTGGAGAGGAATTTGATGATATTGCCATGGACAACGACCCACCTACATTGCCGGAGACTCCGCCGAGCCAAGACCCCAACAATCCAGATATTGATGTTTTGGATGGAATAGTCCATACACCCTTTTACCCACAATCACGCGCACCACACATTCATTTGGAAATGCCCGTAGCTGCCCATGTGGATATTGAGCTCTTCAATATTTTGGGACAACGGATGGGAACCTTGTTCAACGAAATGATGCTGGAAGGCCAAGTGGACATCAATATACGGGAACGTATGCGCGACAGTTTATCCACAGGAAAATACATTTACCGAATTTCTGTGGGCGATAAAAAAATGAGCAAATCAGTAATGATTTCTTAAAAAAGCGGGACACTTTGTTGTCCATTTTTCGGAGCCCTTCGGTAATGCACCCCTCACCCCAAATAGGGTCGCATTTTCGAGGGTTTCGTTTTTTATGTGTATCCCGTTAAAATCAGTATTTTTGGGACCTAATTAGATTTAAATGGCTCAAAATACATCACCTTCCAGATACACCATTACAGCGGCACTGCCCTACACCAACGGACCCATTCATATTGGGCACTTGGCCGGCGTCTATGTTCCTGCTGATATCTATTCGCGATATTTACGCTTAAAAGGCAACGACGTGGCCTTTGTCTGCGGTAGCGATGAACACGGAGTAGCCATTTCCATGAAGGCCAAAAAGGAAGGTGTTACCCCCACAGAAATTATAGACAAGTACCACGGCATCATCAAAAAGTCGTTTGTTGATTTTGGAATTTCTTTTGACAACTACTCCAGAACTTCAGCAAAAGTGCATCACGACACCGCTTCGGAATTCTTCAAAAAAATGTACGAGCAAGGGGATTTTATCGAAGAAGAAACCGAACAATTGTACGATGACGAGGCCAAACAGTTTTTGGCTGATAGATTCGTGATTGGAACTTGCCCCAAATGTGGACACGAAGAAGCTTATGGCGACCAATGTGAAAATTGCGGGTCATCGCTCAATGCTACGGACCTCATCACACCAAAATCTACCATCACAGGTACTGTTCCTACTTTAAAAAAGACGAAACATTGGTTCTTGCCTTTGGACCGCTACGAAGGGTTCCTGAAAAAATGGATTTTGGAAGAACATAAATCCGACTGGAAACCCAATGTGTACGGCCAATGTAAATCCTGGATTGATGAAGGCCTAAAACCCCGTGCCGTAACTCGCGATTTGGACTGGGGCATCCCCGTTCCCGTGGAAGGTGGAGAAGGAAAAGTACTTTATGTTTGGTTTGATGCGCCCATCGGCTACATATCCTCCACAAAAGAGTGGGCCGAACGCGAAGGAAAGGACTGGGAACCCTACTGGAAAGAAAAGGACACCAAATTGGTTCACTTTATTGGTAAGGACAACATTGTGTTCCATTGTATCATCTTCCCGAGTATGTTACAGGCCAATGGCGACTATATTTTGCCAGACAATGTACCTGCCAATGAGTTTCTGAACCTTGAAGGAAACAAACTATCCACCTCAAAAAACTGGGCGGTTTGGTTGCACGAGTATTTGGAAGAATTCCCAGATATGCAAGATGTGCTCCGATATGCGCTGACCGCGAACGCACCCGAAACCAAAGACAACGACTTTACTTGGAAGGATTTTCAATCGAGGAACAATAACGAATTGGTGGCCATTTTTGGCAACTTTGTGAACCGTGTGGCGGTATTGACGCACAAATACTACGGAGGTGAAGTTCCAGCTCCAGCCGACTTTACAGCTGTTGACAAAGAGGCCCTGCAAGCCTTGAAGGAATTTCCAGAAATCTTATCCAAATCACTGGAACGGTACCGTTTCCGTGAAGCGAGTCAACAATTGATGAATTTGGCGCGATTGGGTAACAAATATTTGGCGGACGAAGAACCTTGGAAACTAATTAAAACGGATGAGGAACGTGTAAAGACCATTATGTACGTGGCACTTCAGATTGCAACGGGATTGGCCATTTTAAGCGAGCCTTTCTTGCCGTTTACATCAAGTAAATTAAAGGGGATTTTACGTCATGCTGAACTTGATTCAGCATCCCATTGGGATGACATTTCAACAAATGACGTTCTTCTCCCCGCCGGACACCAACTCAACCCGAGCGAACTACTCTTCAGAAAAATCGAGGACACCGAAATACAACAACAACTGGATAAATTGGAAGCCACCAAAAAAGCAAATGCTTCGACTGCGCTCAGCACAGGTTCAATGGACAAGGAAGTAGCCCCGCAAAAAGACACCATTACTTTTGATGATTTCTCTAAACTCGATATGCGCGTGGGAACCATCATCGAAGCCGAAAAAATGCCCAAGGCCAATAAACTTTTGGTATTAAAAGTGGATACAGGTTTGGATACACGCACCATTGTGTCAGGTATCGCCAATAGCTTTAAACCCGAAGATATTGTGGGCAAAAAAGTGACCGTTTTGGTCAATTTGGCTCCAAGAAAACTGCGCGGTGTAGAGAGTCAGGGTATGATTTTGATGACGGAGAACAAGGAAGGGAAAATAGTTTTTCTCAATCCGGATGAGGATGGGGTTGATAATGGGGAGGCTATAAGTTAATTCATAACCAAAGAAACTGTCCGGTCGAGCGCAGTCGAGACCCACTTTAAAAAATTTGGATTGTAAGACTTCTCGACTGCGCCTGTCTGCCGACAAAGGCAGGCTCGAAGTGACAACTATTAAACAAACATCATGCAACTTGTCCCCTACATAATCCGCCACACCAATCTTTCAGAAAAAAGTGTGGAGAACACCGTGACACTTTTGAATCAAGATTGTACCGTTCCCTTTATTTCAAGGTATCGAAAGGAACTTACGGGCAATTTGGACGAAGTTCAGATTGGCTCCATTGTGGAGTACAAAGCCCAGTTTGAGGCGTTGGAAAAGCGAAAAACGGCCATCATCAAAGCAGTTTCGGAACAGGATGCCCTTACCCCAGAACTGGAGGCCAAGTTTTTGAACTGTACCGAACTTACGAGTTTGGAAGATCTCTACCTTCCGTTCAAAAAGAGCAAAAAGACCAAGGCAGAAACCGCACGTAAAAATGGCCTAGAACCTTTGGCCAAAATCATTATGGCACAACGGAGCGATGAAATCGAATTCATTGCTTCCAAATACCTGAACAAGGACGTCATCAACGAAGATGATGCTCTCGAAGGGGCCAGGCACATCATTTCCGAATGGATTAACGAACGGACTGATATTCGTAATCAGTTGCGCGGTCAGTTGGAACGCCATGCCCTTATCACCACCAAAGTGGTCAAGACCAAAAAGGATGATGAAAAGGCCCAAAAATTCAGGGATTATTTTGATTGGAGCGAACCGTTGAACCGTTGTCCTTCGCATCGATTTTTAGCCATCATGCGCGCTGAAAAGGAAGGTTTCATTCGGGTAAAAATCGAAATAGATAACGAAAGGGCTCTCCAGAACATCGAAAGACGCTTGATCAAATCGAACAATGCCTGTGCAAAACAAATCAAATTGGCCATTGCTGATGCCTACAAACGACTTTTGTTACCATCCCTGTCCAACGAACTTTTAAAAACCGCCAAGGAAAATGCAGATGCTTCCGCCATTCAGGTTTTCTCTAAAAATCTAAAACAGCTGCTCCTTGGTGCACCCCTGGGCGAAAAGCGTATTTTGGCCATAGATCCCGGTTTTAGAACGGGCTGCAAAGTGGTTTGCTTGGACGAGCAGGGCGACTTAAAGCACAATGAAACTATTTATCCACATCCACCTCAACGTGACAGCTCTGGAGCCATCAAAAAGATAAGTTCCTTGGTGGATGCCTATAAAATCGAGGCCATTGCCATTGGTAACGGAACAGCTTCTCGCGAAACTGAGCAATTGGTAAAACGCATTCCGTTTAAAAAAGAAATTGAGGTATTTGTAGTGAGCGAAGCTGGAGCTTCCATTTATTCAGCCTCTAAAATTGCCCGGGACGAGTTCCCGAATTACGATGTTACGGTAAGGGGTGCCGTTTCCATCGGTCGTCGTTTGGCCGATCCCTTGGCCGAATTGGTAAAAATAGATGCCAAGTCCATTGGTGTGGGGCAATATCAGCATGATGTAGACCAAACCCAACTGAAGACATCTTTGGACACCGTAGTAGAAAGTTGTGTAAACTCCGTTGGAGTCAATATCAATACGGCGAGTGTTCCCTTATTAAGCTATGTTTCCGGTATTGGGCCGAAATTGGCGGAGAACATTGTAGCTTACCGAAATGAAAACGGGAAGTTCAAAAACAGGGAGCAAATCAAAAAAGTAGCACGTTTAGGCGGAAAGGCCTTTGAGCAGAGTGCAGGGTTTTTGCGTATCAAAAATGGTGACAATCCATTGGATGATTCCGCCGTACACCCAGAAAGCTATGGTTTGGTGGCAAAAATGGCCAAGGACCAAGGAATTTCCCTGAAAGAAATTCTTGGAAACAAAGCTGCTCTAAAAGGTATCGACCTAAAATCCTATTGTACCGACACTATAGGAATGCCCACTTTGGAGGATACTTTGAAAGAATTGGAAAAACCGGGCTTAGATCTTAGAGAGAAGGCCAAGGTCTTCACTTTTAACCAAAACATCAAGGAGATTACCGACTTGCGACAAGGGCAATTGTTACCGGGAATTGTCAACAACATTACCAATTTTGGTTGTTTTGTGGATATTGGGATCAAGGAAAGTGGTCTGGTCCATATTTCCAACCTTTCCGATTCTTTTGTGAAAGATGTGAACGAACATGTGAGCCTTCATCAACAAGTTGTGGTGAAAGTTTTGGATGTGGATGTCCAAAGAAAACGTATACAATTGGCTTTGCATAAACAAGGTGCTTAAAATGCTCAAAATAGCCTATCACCCCATTTACAAACATCCACTGCCCGAAGGACATCGTTTCCCCATGATCAAATACGAATTGTTGCCCCAGCAACTGATCCACGAAGGAACTTGTACTGAGCATAATTTTTTTGAACCCGGACTTCCTGAAGACCATCATATTTTTGCCGCACATGATGAGGTCTATTTTAAGGATTTGGTGGATTTGAACCTCTCCAAAAGTGCTGTCCGGAAGATTGGTTTTCCATTAAGCGATGAACTTGTTTTGAGAGAGCGAATCATTGCTGACGGTACAATCAAGGGATGTGATTTTGCGCTGGAACATGGCATCTCCATGAACATTGCTGGAGGAACGCACCATGCTTATTCGGATAGAGGTGAAGCCTTTTGCATGCTGAACGATCAAGCGATTGGCGCTCGATACCTTTTGAATAATGAACTAGCTAAAAAGATATTGATCGTTGACTTGGATGTTCACCAAGGCAATGGAACCGCGGAAATATTTAAGACAGACCATTCTGTTTTTACTTTTTCCATGCATGGCAATGGCAATTATCCTTTCAAAAAGGAGATTTCTGATTTGGATATTCCTTTGGAAAAAGGCACAACGGACCAAGAGTATTTGTCCCTCTTAAAAAATACTCTCCCCGAATTGTTGGAACAAGTACAACCTGATTTTATTTTTTATCTCTGTGGAGTGGATGTTTTGGAATCGGATAAATTGGGCACCCTGTCCATGACTTTGGAAGGATGTAAGGAACGCGACCTATTTGTGCTTCAAACCTGTTACGATGCCAAAATTCCCGTGCAATGCAGTATGGGTGGCGGTTACTCGCCGGACATCAAAATAATAGTTGACGCGCATGCGAACACTTTTCGCCTTGCCCAAGATATTTATGAGTAATTTTACCGACTACTTTTGCTTTATAGCCTCATGAAACTTTTAAAATACCTCGCCTTCTTTTTATTGACCATCAGCGTGACGGGTCAAGAGCTCCAGTCCAACAAAGAGAAAAACCTTTGGAACAACTTTACCTACGATGTCGGAAATATGTTTGGTGGTGTGGGTTATGCCTATTCACGCCCATTCCATTGGAAAGGTAATGACTGGGCCAATTTTGGATATTTAACCGGAGGTACTTTGCTTCTTTTTACGGTGGACGACGAGCTAAATAAATGGAAAAATGGCTTTAATCAGGATATTCCAGATGCAATTATGGATTATGGCCATGAATATGGCAGCCCCGAAAACAACTATATGCTCACGGGAGGGGTTTACCTTGCTGGACTGTTCACCAAAAATGAAAAATTGAGGCGAACGGGTGTCCTTTTGATTTCCTCAGCCACGGCCGGGGGCTTTTTACAGCAAGTGAGCAAACGGATCATTGGTAGGGCACGACCTAAGAGCGGGGCAGGTTCCGCAACCTTCGACCCATTGCACTTAGACAGGGTCTACGATTACGACTCATTTCCATCAGGCCATGCGATGTTGGCTTTTAGCAATGCCTACGCCATTGCCAAACAGTTTAAAAGTCCGTGGATTAAGGGCGGTCTTTACACCGTTGGCATGATTCCCGGTCTTGTTCGTGTGCTGGATGATTTTCACTGGGTTTCCGATGTTGCCTTCAGTACCGTGCTGAGTATTTTTATTGTGGAGTCCATAGACAAATACTTGGATTCCAAATACGATGAAAAGTACAATGATGGCAAACCCAAAAATGTAAGTTGGAATCTTTCTTTTGGACCCAACACTCTGGGCGTTTCGCTTCATTTTTAATGCATTGAAAACACAAGAATGTTAAATTTTATTTAGATTGATTTAAAATAATTATTTTCGCATCCTATTTCGTTGCTGTTCATGGGAAAGAAAAAAGACAAAAAGAAACTCAAAAAAGCTAAGCTTAGAGAATTGCCGCCAACTGGCAAGGTAAAATCCAAGTGCTGCGAAAAATACAAGAAAAGCGAAAAGAAGCGCTGCAAAAAGTGTCCTTGCTTTGATCTTTTCAAAAAAGTGGCTTAAGTCCTATTTTATATCTCCTGCCCAAATCCAAAAGGTTTCATTTAATTTTGTCCTATTTTTAAGGCAAACTAGAAACCATGATCAAAAAAATCTCCCTTTTATTTGCCATGCTCCTTGTATCCAGCCTATCCATGTTGGCGCAGGACGAGGATGCAGTCATTGAAGCCATAATTCAAGAAGCCAACGAAAACTCTCAATTGGAAACACTCGGCCATCAACTTATGGATGGTATTGGACCACGATTGGTAGGTACACCCCAAATGAAGAACGCTCACGATTGGGCCGTTGCCAAATACGAAAGTTGGGGAATTCCTGCACGCAACGAACAATGGGGAGAGTGGAAAGGATGGGAACGTGGAATAAGCCATATTGATATGGTGCACCCCAGAGTCCAAAGCCTAAGAGGCACCCAATTGGCCTGGAGCCCCAGTACCCCCAAAAAAGGGGTGACAGCAGAATTGGTAGTATTACCGATGGTATCCGATTCCTTGGAATTTGTGAATTGGTTGCCAAACGTAAAAGGCAAGTTGGTAATGATTTCCATGCCACAGCCCACAGGAAGACCCGATTATAACTGGGAAGAATTTGCTACAGAGAAGTCCTTTGAAAAGATGAAAAAAGAGCGTGATGAGCTAAACGATGCTTGGAACCAAAATATGGGAAATACCGGGCTGGACAGACGCACCCTTCCTGTTGCATTGGAAGAAGCGGGTGCCGTAGGCATTGTTGCTTCGTATTGGTCCAAAGGGTTTGGCGTAAACAAAATATTTGGTGCCTATACCAAGGAAATCCCAACCGTAGATTTGGAATTGGAAGACTATGGGATGTTGTATCGATTGGTGGAATCGGGACAAAAGCCTCAACTTCATATTGTAGCAGAATCCAAGGAATTGGGCAAGGTACCCACATTCAATACCATTGCGGAAATCAAAGGTTCCGAAAAACCTGATGAATATGTAATTTTATCTGCTCATTTTGATTCTTGGGACGGGGGAACCGGTGCTACCGATAACGGAACTGGAACATTGGTGATGATGGAAGCCATGCGTATTTTAAAAAAAGCCTATCCAAACCCAAAACGGACCATTCTTGTGGGACATTGGGGCAGCGAAGAGCAAGGCCTGAACGGGTCAAGAGCCTTTGTGGAGGACAACCCGGAGATTGTTGATGGTGTCCAGGCCGTTTTTAACCAAGATAATGGAACTGGTAGAGTAGTCCGAATCTCTGGTGGTGGGTTTTTACAAGCCTATGATTATTTAGGAAAGTGGTTGCATGAAGTGCCTGGAGAAATCACGGATGAGATTGAAACGACTTTCCCTGGAACACCTGCCCGCGGCGGTTCTGACTATGCTTCTTTCCAAGCAGCAGGCGCACCCGCCTTTAGTTTGAGTTCATTAAGTTGGTCCTACTGGAACTACACATGGCACACCAACAGGGACACTTATGATAAAATTATTTTTGATGATGTTAGAAACAATGCCATACTCACGGCAATTCTTGCCTATATGGCCAGCGAGCATCCCGAAAAAACATCCAGAGAAAAAGCTGTGTTGCCCATAAGCAACAGAACAGGGGAACAACTGGAGTGGCCAACACCCCGTTCTCCAGAACGCAATGGTGGTCAGAATTAAAAAAACATAGGCTACAACAAAGGAGGGTGTTTAAAAAGCTTATTACCTGTCAGTTCGAGCGCAGTCGAGAACCTAAATTAGGTTGATAACCAAGAGGTTTCGAATTTAGTTTATCCTGAGCATAGCCGAAGGGCTCAACCTGACAAAATCAAAATTTGTTGCTTTATAGACCCTATTTAATTAACCAACTAAGAATGCACATTTAAAAAATTCGGGGAGAAGCTACTTGGACTATTTCACCAACGGCTTCTTTTGATAAGTTTTGATTGTCTTTATAAGTAAAGTAGAAACTAGCTTGTTTGTAGTAGTAGTCGCTATGTATACATTGATTTTTACAAGATTCAGCATGTTCGGAATAGGCCAATCTTTTTGCCTTCATGTAAATATTATAGGCTTTACTGTCCTGGGTCTTTAAATCCTTTTCATAGCGTGCTTGGTCGTACCAAAAGTCTTTTTCGTCTTCTAAACTGGAAAAGGTTGAAGATTGTTCAAGCTGCGCATCTTTTCGAGCCTGTTTTTCATAAAAAGAAACTGTATTGTCCTGTGCCGAAACCACGGTCGCCAGACCCAATGCAAATAGTACCGCAAGTAGAGTTGTTATCCTCATTAAAATACGTTTTAAAAATTACTTTATTCATTTACTAAAGTTCTGGCGTTTGGTTATGTAACAACTCAAATTGCATTTACCCTAACATAAAAGCAAAAAAGGGGCCATTACCCCTTTTAAGTCGTTATCTATTGCTTGAACTTACTTTCCAAGCATCAGTAATTCGTTGCATTTAATTTCGGTAATGTATCTTTTTTCTCCCTCGTTGGTTTCGTAAGAGCGATTGGTGAGTTTGCCCTCTATCATCACTTCTTTTCCTTTGGATAAAAAATCTTCTGAAATTTCGGCCAACTTTCCCCATGCAACAATATTGTGCCATTGCGTATCCGTTACTTTTTCGCCTTTAGCATTTTTGTAGGATTCATTGGTGGCAATGGAAAACTTGGCCAGTTTAGTGCCATTTTCCAAGGTGATGATTTCTGGGTCGTTTCCTAAGTTGCCGATCAATTGTACTTTGTTTCTAAGTGAATTCATAATAGTAAGATTTAAGTTTTTAAAATTATTTATCGAACTATCATTGTCCGACAGGGCAAACTTAGAAGCACTTAAAATTAATATTCGGATTGTAATTGTTTGTTTTCGTTTGTAAACGTATGTAAGTGATTATACTTAATTACATGTGACTTAATAAGGGTTTTTGTGTCAAATCAAGCAACCAAGATTGTCTGCCTAATGTCCATTCGAAGTATCAATAAATACACTGTAATCAAAAGATTTAGTTTAGGCAAAATGCTTTACGACAAATTGGACACCATCTACATTCAAGAGCATGACTCTAAAAATGGGGAGCCTCAAAAAGTCTTTAATGGCAAAAAAGAATACGTTATGGACATATCATCCGGTATTTACCTCTCCTTATGCAAAGGTTTTATCGTTGTGAGAGAAAAACTTATCTAACCACAAAACCTTCCAATAAACATTAAAATTAGTTAAGCAATTGATTTTCTGTTTTATACGAAGGCATTATTAATTGATGGCATTTTGGTGACTTCAACTAAAGGCATGACCATTCGAACTCTAGTTACACCGATTTACCGCCTAAAAGTCACTAAAAAATCAATTGCATCAAGGATTACATCATTCCAATCAATCCTATGAAGTATTGACTCGTACATTGTAAGTGAACAAATCAAAAACATATTATATGGAAGCTATTAAAGCAAAAAATAAAACTTTTAAAAAACTGGGATTTACTTATTTGGAAACTGCTGAAATTGTTGTCAGTTTAAATACATTACTGGCCAACTATCAGGTATTCTACAATAAGCTCAGAAATTTTCACTGGAACATTGAAGGACCTGATTTTTTTGAACTCCACGAAGAATTTGAAAAGGAATACAATACGGTTAAGGTAAACATTGACATCGTTGCAGAAAGAATCCGAGTATTCGGTGTAAAAAGTAATTTTACCATGAAGAAAACCATGGAACTTTCAAAAATCAAAGAGCAAGAGAAGAATCTTTCTGCTTTGGAAATGGTAAGAGAAGTGATGCACGACTACGAAATATTGCACGACAGTATGCTCGATGGCGTAAATGCAGCCCTTGAAACCGGCGATGTTGTGACAGAAAATATGTTGACCGAGTTTATGACCGAGCTAGAGAAAAGACATTGGATGTTCACATCTTACTTAAAGTAAGAAATAGAGAATCCATCCAGAAAACCGATTTATTAACCACAAAAAATAACACTATGAAAAAGTTACTCACTATACTATCATTTACAACCCTGACCGCATTTGCGGGATATGGACAAAACCAAAACTCCGGGGTCATGAAGGCTACCACACAGCTTAAGACCTTTACCGTATCCGAAGATGGGAAAGAAAAGCAATACAGCGTAAAGGTGATGGAACGCAGAAAGTACGGAATGGCACTGGACAATAAAGATAGAGGTATGGTCAATCAAGATAGAAAACTAACCTCCCCTTTTGTCACCAAATTGGTAGCTATTGACAGTGATTCCGATAAAAATTACGACGATTATATGGTACTGAAATATAAAGGTACCGAGAACAATGATTTTGAAGTAGTACAGACCGATAAAGGGTTTGATATTAATGTAGATGACAAAACCATGCATTACGATGTATTGGAAAGCAACTATCTCGTGAACAAGAAGAACAAAAACTTCTTTATTATCGACGAATTTGAATCGGAATAGTTGATATAATTTCGTTTTTTGATTGATGATTAAGCCAGGGAAATCCCTGGCTTTTTTCTTTGTTAAAATGGATACAATCAACTACCACAGGGCAAGCCTGCAAGGTATTCAAACAAACAAAACCTTAACCCATTTCGATGCAGAGCATCAAGGAATCAAACCCATTTAATGGGATTAAAACTTATATTTGGGGTTTAATTTCAACCTATGGATTCTTGGTTACGTCCCATACAATTGGAAGGCGAATTGGTAAAGCTTGTCCCCCTGCAAAAATCACAGAAAGTGGATTTGGCCTTTGCCGCATCGGACGGAAATCTTTGGGAACTTTGGTACACCTCCGTACCTTCTCCCAAAACCATAGATTCCTATTTGGACATTGCCCTTTCGGAGCAAGAAAAGGGAAACGCATTGCCCTTTGCCATCATCAATAAAAAAACCAATACCATTGTGGGGAGCACCCGCTTTTTAAATATTGATGCGAAAAACAAACGAGTGGAAATCGGAGCGACCTGGTATGCCAAAAAAGTACAGCGCACCGCAATCAATACGGAGTGCAAGTACCTTTTACTAAAGTATGCCTTTGAAAATTTGAACTGCATCGCCGTGGAGTTCCGAACCCACTTCCATAACCATCCATCCAGAAATGCGATACTTCGCTTGGGAGCCAAACAAGATGGTATTTTAAGAAATCACCGAGTAGATGCGCAGGGCAACCTTCGGGACACCGTCGTATTTTCTATTTTAAACAGTGAATGGAATACCGTTAAAACCTCCTTGGAGTATAAAATGAAGAGAAGTTATTTGAGCTAGTCCTTACTCAGTTTCAACAAGTGCGCAAAATTGTAACTGGCCAGCTCCAGGTTTTCGGCAGTCTTTGCCTTCGCATCGTCCAAGTTTCCTATTTGATTGAGAATGGAAACGGTATAATCCAATCCCATTCGTTGCATTTCATCAATGGTAACATCAACGGAACCACAGAAGGCCGCAATGGGAACATTTTGTTTTTTGGAGCATTGCACCACCCCGTTGATGGTTTTTCCCGAGAACGTCTGTCCATCCAACTGTCCCTCTCCCGTGATTACCCAGTTGGCACCTTCCAAAACTTCATCAAAATTGGCGAGTTCCATCACCAAATCAACACCAGACGCCAGTTCAGCATTCAAAAAAACCACAGCGCCACCTCCAACACCGCCAGCAGCACCTGCACCAGCAATATTTTGGACGTCAACATCAAAAGTGGACTTTAACACCTTGGCAAAATTTTTCAATCCCTCATCCAAATACTCAATATCCTGATCGGAAGCACCTTTTTGTGCCCCATAGATTTTGGCCGCCCCATTTTCACCATAAAAAGGATTGTTGACATCGCAGGCCACTTGTATTTTGGTGCCAAACAACTTCGGGTTCACATTATCTTGATTGATTTCCGATACATTTACCAAGTTCCTCCCAATAGGTTCCAATTCATTTCCATCAGCATCCAAAAACGAATAGCCCAAGGCCGTCGCCATCCCCATGCCCCCATCGTTGGTAGCGCTACCGCCTATGCCCAGTACAATATTTTTAACTCCTTTTTCGAGGGCATCCGCAATCATTTCACCAGTACCTAAGGAAGTGGTGTTCATACAGTTCATTTCGGACTTTTTGAGCAATTTATATCCCGATGCTTCGGACATTTCGATGAAAGCCGTTTGCTTATCTTCGGAAAGTAAATATTGGGCCGTGATTTCCCGAAAAAGTGGGTCTTTTACCATCACAGACACTTTTGATGCATTCAGATAGTGAGCCACAACATCAATGGTACCATCACCACCATCGGCCAACGGCCTATTTACAATTTCAGCATTTGGAAAAACTTTTTTGATACCAAGAGCAACGGTTTCACAAAATTCACGTCCAGTTAACGAGCCTTTATATTTATCGGGTGCCAAAATAAATTTCATATCCACAATGTACTCAAGTTAATCGAGTTAACCCAGAGAATTTATTCCGTACAGGGACAAAATACAATGCGGCACAGGTTTTGAACATAAGGGAGAAGTATTTAACTTTAATAAAATTACATCATGAAAAAAACAATCCTTTTTATAGCAACGGTCTTATTCACCACCACAATTTTTGCCCAATCCAAAAACTTTTTGGATACCCCTTATTTGGAAACTCAGGCCCAAGTGGATACCATGGTCACCCCTGATAAAATCTACCTGAACATCATCATTCAAGAAAAAGATACCAAAGGGCGTGTTTCTGTTGAGGAACAGGAAAACCAAATGGCAGAACGTTTTAAAACCTTGGGCATTGATTTAGATGAGCAATTGGTCATCAAGGATATGGGCAGCAACTTTAAAAAATACTTTCTGCGTCAAAAAGAAGTCCTCAAAAGCAAACAGTACGCCTTAGTCGTTTACTCAGGGAAAGAATTGGGCGATGTGATGATGGCACTGGAACAATTGGACATCGCCAACACCACTATCGAAAAAACCGAGTATTCTAAAATGGAGGAACTGGAACTGGAGCTTAGAACAAGGGCCGTGCAAAAAGCGGTGCAAAAAGCTGATGCCCTTACAAAGCCACTTGGGCAAAAAGTAGGCATGGCCATACATATTGTGGATAACTCCCAATATTATCCCAGGTACAATCAAGCCCCTATGATGGAAATGAAAGCCGTTTCTGCCGATATGGGCCAAGCGCAACCCTTGGATATCGATTTTGAAAAAATAAAAGTGGAGACCACCGTCAACGTAAAATTCGCCCTGTCCAATTAATGGTGGGGTGTTCATCAATCAAAAAACTTAATCATGAAATCAATCGCACTTATTTTTTTGTTCAGTACAGGACTTGTTTCTGCGCAACATACCATGCAACTATCCGAAGGTGAATCATCACCCAAAGCTAATCTGGAAGATGTTTCGTGGATTGAGGGCCATTGGAAAGGCGAGGCTTTTGGAGGCATTGCCGAGGAAATATGGAGTGCACCCATGGGCAATTCCATGATGTTCGTATTCCGAATGGTTAACGATGATAAAGTCTCCTTCTACGAATCGGGCCACATTCAACAATTGGACGATTCCATCATACTTCAACTCAAACATTTTGATGGAAACCTGATGGGCTGGGAAGAAAAAGATGAAACCATCGATTTTAAATTGGTGAAACTGGAACCGAACAAGGTATATTTTGAAGGACTCACCATGGAAAAGCTAAGTAGCGACCAAATGAATGTTTGGGTCCTCATTGAAGAGAATGGAAACCAAGAAGAAGTCTTGTTTGCCTACAAAAGAGTAAAGTGAACCCATTTTACATTTTAAAAAACACTGTCAGTTCGAGTGGGTTTTACGATTGAAATGAGTAAAATTTGTATCGAGAACAAAGAATTTTGCTTTAAAATGAGTTCTCGATAAAATTTTTCGTTCCTCAAAATCACTCGAACTGACAGTTATTCTTTTTTATAGCCAAAATACCCAACGGGTTGAAGTGATTTAGTTTCATTGGAATAAGTTGAATTAGTATCTTTAACAGACTAACTAATTCCAACACTCGTGAAACTAAGACCTCTACTTTTATGTGCCATGTTATTGGCGTTGTATCCTATGGATGCACAACGAAGAAGCAAAAAATCAGACCAACCTTCCATTGTAATAAACGATTCCCTTTTTCCGGGATTAAAATGGCGCAACATCGGCCCGTTCCGGGGTGGTCGTAGCGTTACATCAGCTGGGGTGGTGGGACAGCCCCATACCTATTATATGGGAACGACTGGAGGCGGTATCTGGAAAACTACCGATGACGGTATCACTTGGAAAAACATTTCCGACGGATTCCTTAAAACAGGAACCGTAGGGGATATTGCCGTTTCAGAAAACAATCCCAACATTGTGATAGCTGGAATGGGAGAACACGCTGCCCGTGGGGTAATGACCTCTATGGGCGATGGTGTTTACAAATCCACAGACGCTGGAAAAACATGGAAACACATTGGGTTGGACCATACACGTCACATTTCCGATGTAATTATCCACCCGACCAATCCCGACATTATTTTTATTGCGGCCCAAGGCGCCCAATATGGACCATCCGAAGACCGTGGCATTTATCGCTCCACCAACGGAGGGGAAACTTGGGAAAAAGTGCTTTATGTTGACGATATTACCGGGGCTTCGTCCCTGAGTATGGACATGAACAACCCCCTTATTTTATATGCAGCTCTATGGCAACACGAAAGAACTCCTTGGACCATTACTTCTGGAGGAGCCTCTTCGGGCTTCTATAAGTCTACCGATGGCGGAACCACATGGGACAAAATGGGCAAAGGACTTCCAAAGGAATTTGGAAAATCTGGTGTTTCTGTTTCAAGAGCAAATTCAGATGTAGTCTATGCCGTAATTGAGGCCGAAGGAGAAAAAGGCGGTGTTTATAAAAGTGTGGATGCCGGGAAAACTTGGAAACAGACCAATAAGGAGCGAATCAATATTGCACGATCTTGGTACTACATGGAGATTTATGCAGATACACAAGATGAAAACATCGTGTATGTGCTCAATGCTCCCGTGACCAAATCCATTGATGGTGGAAAAACGTTTACTCCCGTACCTACGCCCCATGGGGATAATCACGACCTCTGGATACATCCCAAAAACAACCAAATCATGGTCAACTCCAACGATGGTGGCGCCAATGTTTCCAATAACGGAGGTGCTAGCTGGAGTTCCCAACAATACCAACCAACCTCACAGTTTTACCGAGTGATCACGGATAATTTAGTACCCTACAATGTGTACGGAGGACAACAAGATAACTCTTCCGTGGCAATTGCCAGCCGTACACGCGATGGCGGTATAGATTGGAAAGACTGGTACCCGGTTGCCGGTTGCGAAAGTGCTTATTTGGCTTTTGACCCTGATAACCCCGAGCTTGTTTACGGTGGTTGTTACCAAGGAATCATTGAAAAGTGGGTGAAAGCTTCTCGTCAAGCAAAACCCATCAAAGCGTACCCGGAATTGGGTCTCGGAAATATTCCAAAGGATTTTAAGTTCCGTTATAATTGGAACGCCCCCATCATAAGCTCGCCACACGACCGTAATACCATTTACCATGCGGGCAATGTGGTGTTCCGAACCAAAGATGGTGGGTACAGTTGGGATGTGGTAAGTCCCGATTTAACCAAAAACGAAATTGAGAAGCAAGGCCCTGGAAGCGGTCCGTACACCAACGAAGCTGCCGGTGGAGAAAACTACAATACCATCATGTACTTGGTGGAATCTCCCCACGAAGAAGGCGTACTTTATGCCGGTTCGGACGACGGATTGGTTCATATTACTAAAAATGGTGGCGAAACTTGGGAAAATATTACTCCTCCGAACCTTAAAGAGGGTATCATCAACAGTATTGAAGTATCACCTCACGAGCCCGCTACGGCATACATTACGTTAATGCGATACAAGTTTATGGATTTGGACACCTACATTTTCAAAACCTCCGATTATGGTCAAACTTGGACGAAAATCACCAACGGAATTGATGGAGAACACACTTTTGCCCGAGTCGTCCGTGAGGATAAAAAGCAAAAAGGATTACTTTATGCAGGTACAGAAACGGGGCTATATGTATCTTTGGATGATGGCCAACATTGGCAACCGCTACAATTGAATTTACCTGTAGTCCCAATCAATGATTTGATTATTCAGGATAATGATTTGGTAGCCGCCACGGCAGGGAGAGCTTTTTGGATATTGGATGATTTGGGAGCCATTCAACATAGTTTGAAGCCTGTAAATTCACTACAAATTGTGACACCAAAACCATCTTACCGAATTTTTAATGGCAGCACTGACGAGTATGTACCGGGATTGGGTCAAAACCCAAAATCCGGGGTGACGTTTGATTATTACTTGCCAAAAAAATTGGATTCCACCGAACTAAAATTGGAAGTACTTTCTGGCGGTAAAGTGATCCGAACATACACCAATCAAGCACCGAAAGATTTTAGAAGCTGGGCAGGCGGACCTTCAAAACCAAAGGTTTTGCCTTCCGCCAAAGGGTATAACCGATTCACTTGGGATTTTTACCGCGAACCATCCCCTGCCATTGAAAACGTTTTTGGATTTGATGGTTATGGAAGTTCGCGTGTGGCGCCGGGCACTTACACCCTTCGGCTGACCATGGGTGCCGAAACCGTGGAAACCAATGCGATGGTATTGCCAGACCCTGTAATCGATGCCACAGCTGCTGACTATGCGGAACAGCAATCGTACTTGACCCAAATCGATGAAACCTTGGTAAACATGCACAAAGCGGTGAACCAAATGCGCACGGCCAAAAGTCAACTTAAAAGCTATAAGGAATTGCTTAAGGACAACGAAAAAGCCAAAGAGCTATTGGAGAAAGGTGATGCACTGCTGGAACGCATCAATACCTGGGAAGAGAACCTCATCCAGCCCAAGCAGAAAACTTTCCAAGATGTGGTGAACTTCAGCAGTAAGTTAAATGCTGATTTTATGCATTTGAGGGGATTTATCGATGTACCAGAACCCAAAGTAACCGAAGGTGCCAAAGAACTTTTTAGGGACAACATGGCCGAATGGAAAACTTTTGAAGATGAGAAAAATGCCATCGTGGGTACTGGCATGAAAGAATACAACGATATGTTCAAAGCATTGGACATTCCCGCTATTATTTTAACAGGAGAGTAATGGCTGAATCCTTTTGGTTAGATCAGGAGTTCACAAAACAGGATTATACGCAAACCAAGTTGCCCAAGGGCGATTACGAAAATTGCCGTTTTGTGGACTGCTTGTTCTCCAAAGGGTTTTTGGACAATCAGAATTTTGTGGAATGCACTTTTGACGGGTGCGATTTCACCAACACCAATATTGCAAACACGATTTTTAATGATGTTACCTTTGAGGAATGCAAAATGGTCGGCCTTCAGTTTGAGACCTGTAACCAACTTTTGTTATCACTTAATTTTGTGGGCTGCAATTTATCCGTAGCATCATTTATAGGGATGCATCTCCCCAATATCCAATTTTATGATTGTAAACTCCATCAAACTGACTTTTCCGAGGCCAACTTAAAACAGGCCAAATTCCCTAATTGTGATTTTGACAATTCAATATTTAACAACACAAATCTTGAGCAAGCTGATTTTACTTCAGCCATAAATTTTAACATAGATCCGTCCATCAACCAAATAAAGAAAACCCGTTTCAGCAAGGACGGATTGATCGGTTTGTTAAAAAAGTATGATCTTGTGGTGACCTAATCTTATCCTATGTCCGAAAGAAAATGCTTGGTATGCGGTGAAAAACTTGTAGGCCGCATCGACCAAAAATACTGTTCCGACCATTGTAGAAACGACTACAACAACCGATTGAACCGAGATAGCAAGAACTTGGTGCGCAACATCAACAATAAGCTTCGCAAAAACTACAGGATATTGGATAGTTTCCCACTACGTGACGGCAAGACCAAGACCACTAAAATGCGGTTGCTGGACAAAGGTTTTGATTTTGAATATATAACCAACCTTTACACTACCAAAAAGGGAAGTACCTACTACTTTGTATATGATTTAGGGTACTTGCCACTTGATAATGATTATTACATGATCGTGAAAAGAGAGTAAGCCCCGGCTTATTTATTTCCAACTATGGGAAGTTAGTTTTAAGGCCGCAATCACAATATCCTTTCGGCTGATCTGTCCCACGAGGATATCGTTCTTCATTACGGGTAATCTACGCCTGTTGTGCCTGTCAAAAACACCTGCCGCGTCAAAAATGGACATATCGTGCGGAATAGTCTCCACATTTTTGGTCATAAAACGTTCAACGCTCTTATCCAAAATAGGTTGATTAAAGTATCTGCTCTCCGAAATTTGCTTCATACAATCCGCCTCGGAAATAATACCTACCAAAAAACCATTGTTATCCACAACCGGACCACCGGAAATATGGTGTTTGGCAAAAGTCTCCATCACTTCCAAAATGGACTGGTCTGGAGAAAAGGTGATCAATTTTTTGGTCATGTAATCCTCCACCAAAATTGGGGCATTGTACTTTTTCTTGTTCTCCTCCTTGCTTCGTACGCCTTGAAAACTTTTGATTGCCATATGGTTAGATTTTAAAGTTGAGTAATAAATATAGACTTTTTTGGCGAATAACCTAATTTTACATGTCAAAATATAAGAACCTTTCATAATTTCATACATTTAGACACCAACACCGCTATACCATGAAATTTTCTCGAACCCTTGCCCTAATTCTGCTATTTTTTGCCGTGTATTGGAGTTTTAAATCTTTAATGCCTTCCTATAAACCCAATAAGGAGGTTTCTTTACAATCCTTTTCTACGGATAGGGCCCTGACCCATGTAGAACAGTTATCCAAAGAACCCCATGCCGTTGGTTTTCCGGGACATGAAAGAGCCAAAAGCTACATTATTTCCGAATTGAAAAAAATGGGTTTGGAGACCATTACGCAAGAAGGCTACACCGCAGGTGATTGGGGCAATTTGAGCAGGGCTACCAATATTTTGGCCAGAATTGAAGGCAGCGGAAATGGAAAAGCATTGCTTTTACTTTCACATTACGATAGCAGTCCGCATTCTTCCCACGGAGCTAGTGATGCTGGTAGCGGTGTCGCTACGATTTTGGAAGGCATCAGGGCATTTTTGAGCGAAAACAAGGTTCCTAAGAACGATATCATCATATTAATAACCGATGCCGAGGAGCTTGGGCTTAATGGGGCCGATCTTTTTGTAAACAAGCATCCTTGGGCCAAAGATGTGGGACTCGCCCTAAATTTTGAAGCCCGGGGCAGTGGCGGTCCAAGCTACATGCTTATTGAAACCAACAGGGGCAACGGCACTTTAATAAAAGAGTTTAAAAAAGCCAATCCTAAATATCCCGTAGCAAATTCGTTGGCCTATAGCATTTATAAAATGCTCCCTAACGATACGGATCTCACCGTTTTTAGGGAAGATGGTGATATCGAAGGTTTCAACTTTGCGTTTATTGATGACCATTTTGATTATCATACCGCTTTGGACAATTACGAAAGATTGGACAGAAACACCTTGGCGCACCAAGGCAGTTATTTAATGCCCTTGCTTGCCTATTTTAGTAATGCCGACCTGAACAACCTAAAAAGTTTGAACGATGAAGTTTACTATAACCTCCCGTTCTACAACATGGTCTCCTACCCTTTTGAATGGATTTGGCCCATGTTCGGTGTGGCAGTCTTGGCATTTGTCCTGTTACTTTTTTCTGGGTTCAAAAAAAAGAAACTCAATACCAAGGACATTTTTAAGGGGTTTGTACCCGTACTGATCACCCTGATCGTCAATGGACTGGTAGGCTATTTTTGTTGGTCCGTAATTACTTGGTGGTATCCAAGTTTTAAGGACATGCTGCATGGCTTTACCTATAATGGCCATACCTACATTGCCGTTTATGTTATGTTTTCTCTATTTGTGTGCTTTTACACCTATCATAAATTCCGAAAAACCAGTACGCCCAATTTATTGGTGGCACCTCTATTTATTTGGTTGCTTATCTGCGGATTGGTAGCACATTATTTAAAAGGTGCCAGCTTTTTTATTGTTCCCTTGTTCGGGTTGTTGGCAGGACTTTTGGTGACCATTAATCAAGAAAAGCCCAATCCGTTCCTAATGGTGTTTTTGGCATTGCCCGCGGTGCTCATTTATTCGCCATTCATCAAAATGTTCCCTGTTGGCCTTGGTTTAAAAATGATGGTTGCCGCAACCCTTTTTACAACGCTTCTATTTTTCTTGGCACTTCCATTTTTTGGTCAATTAAAGAGCAAGGGCAGATTGGCTTACCTCTTCTTGTTCCTCTTCTTCGCTTTTGGCATTTCCAGCCATATTCAATCCGATTTTAATGAGGAAAGACCAAAACCAAGCAGTCTGCTGTATGTTTATAATGCAGATACCGATTCCACGCTTTGGGCCACTTACGATAACGTATTGATTGATTGGAACGGCCAGTTTTTGGGAGATGGAAAAAGAAAACCCGAAGCGGAGACCATTTCCAGCAAATACCGTACAAATCTTAATTATGTGGCCAATGCACCAAAGAAAGATATTAAAACTCCCTACATTGATACTGTAATGGATACCATCATCGGAGAAAACAGGGTTATCGAACTCTGTATCACGCCAAAAAGAGATGTAAATCGGCTTGAGGTATTTACAAATCCAATTGATATAACATCTGCCAAAGTGAACCAGATTGCATTATCCCCCTATTTCTTGGAGAATAGAAAGAGTAGATTGGTGACACACTATATTACCAACAATGATTTCACGGAATTACAACTGGAATTTCCAAAAGATTCCATTTTGGAGCTCACTTTGTATGAAGCTTCCAATAACCTTTTAACACATCCCGATTTTAGCATCCCGGAGCGGCCGAAAAACAGTATTCCCATGCCTTTTGTGCTAAATGATGCTATATTGAGTATAAAAACCTTACGATTTGACTAAAAAGATAGGAATAATGGGTTGTGGATGGCTTGGTTTGCCCTTGGCCAAAAAATTGATTGAAAAAGGGTACACCGTTCACGGAACCACTACATCTTCCAGTAAATTAAAAGTTTTACAAGATGAGGGAATAACTCCTTTTACAGTACGTTTATCCGAAACAGGTATCGATGGAGACATTGAAGGGTTTCTTTCCGACATCAAAACCTTGATCATCAATGTGCCACCCAAACTACGGGGCAAGCAAACCGAAAGTTTTGTGGAAAAGATGAAATTTTTGCGTGCAGAAATCAAAAAAAGTGAGGTTTCCCATATCCTATTTGTAAGCAGTACCGCTGTTTATGGGGATGCCGAAGGAGAGATTACCGAAGCATCCCCTACCCAACCTGCCACCGAATCTGGCAAACAACTTTTGGAAAGCGAAAATCTATTAGCAAATGAAGAGGGGTTCAACACGACCATCATAAGGTTTGGAGGTTTGATTGGCCCCGACCGACACCCTGTGACAATGCTTTCGGGCAGAGAAAATCTTACCAATGGCAATCATCCCATCAACCTAATTCATCTAACCGATTGTATCCACTTGATTCTCACCATTTTGGAACAAGAGTATTGGGGCGAAGTATTCAACGGCGTATATCCACATCATCCCAAAAAACAAGTGTATTATTTCGAAGAAGCTCAGAAAAGAGGCTTGCCCGCACCGTTGTACAAAACAGAATCGATCAAAAAAGAAGGCAAAATAGTTTTGAGCAAGAATTTTTTGGATAAGGGCCACCTTTTTACCACCTCCATCATTTCCTAAAAACCCTGCAATTACTTATCGAATTCTTAACAGGCTGGTTAGGAATATTTTGTTAGATTTGGCGCACTAAATTGAAGATCAATGAAAAAGACTGTACTCTTATTGCTCCTATTGGTGGGGTTTAGTGGTATTTCCCAAACCAACAACGCGCTTGTAGAACATTACAAGGCTTATTACAAAGAAATGCGTTTGCAGGGTGACGTAAACGGTGTTATCGGTGCTTTGACACACCTGAACGTATTGTCCCCATCCAAAGAGCGAAGGGATACTTTGGCTTTTGTTTACATGAACAATGGTCAGCACATGCAGGCCCTAAACACCATAGGTGTGGAGAAAAATGCAGATGACTCTGACCTTGCCGTACAAATCAAGGCTTTTTCTTTGAAATCTTTGAATCAGCCCAAAAGGGCATTGGAGCATTTTGAAGAGCTGAATTCACGAAATCCTTCTCCTTACTTGGCGTATGAAATGGCCGACCTTAAAATTCAAACGGGGGATATGAGTGGAGCGACCACCAACATTGAATATGGCATTGCGAATGCTACCGATGAAATGAAATATGCCTTTTATGAGCGGCAACAACCCTATGAGGTTCCCCTAAAAGCTGCATTTTATCATTTAAAAGGTTTGGCGGACTTTAATAAGGACAAGGAAAACATTGATGCAGCCATCGCTTCTATTGACGAAGCACTTAAAATTGCACCTAACTTTAACCTGGCAAGTTTGAGCAAGCAGGCTTTGGAATCGAGAAAAAAAGAAGCTACAGCGGAAACTAAAAACTAGACTATTGCTTCTTTTTTAGTTCTTGAAGCAGTTCGTTGTCCCTTTTTTCTTTGATTTGAATGAGTTCGTCCACATTTTCGTTGGGCACTGCAATCGACAATACATAATGGGCAATTTTCCATTGCCCATTTACTTTTTTCAGCACTCCGGAACCGCGACATATCTTCATTTGGGTATCCAACAGTTCATCGAACCAAGCAAAGGTCCCCGATTCATTTAAATAAATGTTGCGCTGCACCGCGGTAAAACTCCATGCTTTCCCTTGATCAAAATAAGGTTTAGAGAATTTTCTAAATGCTTCGTTCTGCCAATTTTCCATGGCATCGGTTCCCAAAAAAACACCGTCTTTGGTCATTTTGCCAAAATAGGCATCAAAATCTGCGTTGGCAGCGGCCAAGTGCCAGCTGTCCAATACCTCGTTGACCTTTTTCTTTTCCGTATGCTGGGCAAGAATGGTCATGGAAACCAGCAACAATCCCGTTACTAAAATTTTATGCTTCATCTAAAATCAATTTTTTGTCCAACTGACTGTTCATGATCACATTCAACTGTTTGCGCATGGAGTTGTAGGCATCCAATACTTTTACAGTTGGCTCCGTGGTCGGCTGATTTTCAAGAATACTAGCCTTTGTCTTGTACAAAAAAGTACGCAGTACCCTTTGCCTGCTCTTCACTTGAAAGGTATCGAACAGTTCTGGATATTCTCCATCGGCCATTTTTTTCTCCTTTTCGATAAGGTCGTCAATGGCCAGGGCCAGATCTTCGTTGTTTGTGGCTTTATAGAGTACGTCCATACTGGCATTCAAATCCTTGAATTGCTGCCATTCTTCAACAATTGCAGTTGCATCGGGATTTATACTGACTTTCTCGGGCATTTTCCGATAATTGAACTCCAATTCTTGGCTTTCAACTTCAGCTATGGCTTTTTCAGTCTTTTTACATGCCCCCAAAACTGAGAATAGGATAAGTATGCCTAACAATTTTCGCATAAGCGAATGTACAAATTTTAATAAAGGGTATCTTTGCCGTGAAACTAAATTAACTTTGATTTTAATGCACAAACCCATTTTAATAATCGGCGCATGTGGCCAAATAGGAACTGAACTGACCTTTGAACTCCGAAACAAATACGGAGCTGAAAATGTGATTGCCAGCGATATTAGGGAAGGCAGCAACGCATTGATGCAGTCCGGCCCTTTTGAGCTTTTGGATGCTACCAACTATGCTGCAATTGAGGATGTGGTGATGCATTATGAAATTGACGAGGTTTATTTAATGGCGGCCATGCTGAGCGCTACCGCGGAGAAATTTCCGATGCGTGCGTGGAACCTTAACATGAACTCGCTCTTTAATGTGCTCAACTTGGCCAAGGAAAAGAAAATATCCAAGGTGTTCTGGCCTTCGAGCATAGCAGTATTTGGCCCCAATACACCCAAAAAAGATACACCACAAAACACCATAATGGAGCCTAGCACGGTTTACGGCATAAGCAAGCAGTCCGGTGAGAGGTGGTGCGAGTACTACCACAAAAAATATGGGGTCGATGTTAGAAGTGTTCGTTATCCTGGTTTGATAAGCTGGAAAACCATGCCTGGTGGCGGTACAACGGACTATGCTGTGGAAATTTACCATGAAGCCCTTAATAAAGGAACGTACGAGTGTTTTTTGAACGGAGATACCGAACTTCCGATGATGTACATGGACGATGCCATAAGGGCTACCATAAGATTAATGGACAGTCCTTCGGAAAAAATTAAGGTGCGATCATCCTATAATTTGGGAGGAATGAGTTTTACGCCGAAGGATATGGCAAAAAGTATTGAAAAGCATATCCCTGGTTTTAAAGTAAGTTATGCTCCCGATTTTAGGCAAGAAATTGCCGATTCTTGGCCAAGCAGCATTGATGATTCTGCCGCAAGAGAGCAATGGGGTTGGGAACCTAGATTTGATTTGGACCAAACTACCGAGGAAATGCTTAAAAATCTAAAGGAATAATAAATTATTCTTCTTCGGAATCTGAAAAGTCCTCATCGCCCTCAGGGATTTTTTCAAAATCCTCCGAATCAAAATCTTCGCTATCATCTTCGTCAAAGTCGGCCATGGTCCGCTCCAATTTGGAACTGATCTTTACGAGGTATTTGGTATCCTGAGTGGATACTTCCACGGCTTCTATGGATTCTCCTTTTAGGTTCTTGAAGTTGATTACATCATCGTCTCCATATCCATCGGGGTATTTTTCCACCAAAAGCTTGAGCACCTCCGAGGTCAATTTTTTATAGTCTACAATTACGCGTTTGAGGTTATCCATGATGCTGTGGTTACTTCTTGCCCTAAGTTAGAACAAATGTGATTGTATTGAAAAATTATAAAAAAAATCTTGTGTTGTCAAAATTGAAATGATTTTATCGACCAAATATGGTGTGAACCTGAAGATAGTATTAAAAAAGGGTTAAGAAGGAGTACATAAAAAGATTAAGTTAAGGAAATCATTGAACCTTGAACTTTGTCACCACTTTTACAGGCTGCATTCTAGCTGTAAAGCCTTCAATTACAATCTCAAATTCCCCTTCGAGGTCAGATGTATAAAATTCCAAAGTAGTTGTAGGTTCCCCTAGTTCCAAATTAGGCTCCCACAACAATTGCTGTCTAAAATCTGGAATTGTCCCAAAGGTTTTACTCCCATAATTTTGTTTGAAATACTTTTTTTGAGGTTTGGGCCTTAGCAATGATATTTTATTTAAATATGTTTTCTGATAATTCTCTGCAAAATCAGAATCAAACGTTTTTACATCAAAAACTCCTTGAAAAATTTGGCCTCCTACAACATATTGGTTTCTGGCCAATCTTATGGTCTCTACCCTTTTTACATCATAGTCTATTAAATCCTCATGGTCTTGGAGCAGAATTCCATCAACAATTATCAACGGATTGTACCCCACATCCATATTGGTGGCCTCAAAATCCCTGACAAAGATGTTCTCCTCTCCCTCATTATTTGAAGCGATCCAGGCATTATCCACTATCTCCACCAAAGTTTCCCTAAAAGTGGGGAACCGTGTATACTCATCTAAATTGTACTCTATAAAATTATTGCCGTAGATGGGTATAAAATTATTGTTCAACTTTACGGTATCGGGTTTACTATTGAAATATGCATTTTCTATTTGATTATGGGTACTTCGTTCCTCAATCAATTTTTTCATGCCCTTATTTAAAACAAAATGTTTTGATGGGCTTCTCCTCAAATTTAATTCGGGAACCGAGGCAACCTCAACCGAGTATTGGTCCTTATCAACACCCCATACCTGAAAAATTGATTCTGTATCCAAGTTTTCCGAATGCAACGAAAACCTAAACTTACCTTCTGAATCTGTAGTGACCATCTTAAACGAATATTGGTTTCCTGGTAAGGAAAAAACCACCTTTTTGTTCATTGTTTGCAAGCCATTAATACTGGAAAGGCGACCTGCAACCATTTCTCCCCTTAAATCGGGTAAATAATCATTGCTTGCCTCGTCTAAATCCACTAATTTATAGTTCTTAGTGTAATCTACTGGCGAGATTCTGTCACCATAAGTAAGTTCTTTGGATAGTTTTCGTACTGATATTGAGTATATTCCGGAATTATTTGGTTTGGTTTCAACCTTTAATCTCACTTTTTCTCTTTTCCCATATTGTGATTTATCCAAGGCCAACCCCAAATCCTTGCTCAAGGTTTTTGTAGCTTCCTTGTTTAAATTCATTAGACCATCATCCAATGAGTCTTTGCCTTTTGATTCCCAAAACACTTTTTGATCATTGGTATAGGGGTTCAAAACAACAACATCATCTGCAAAAAAAGTGTCGCTTGGCCAGTTTTTCATATAGGCTGTGTAGGCCACAAAGGTGTAATGACCAGAATCCAAATTGGTCGGCACAAAAATGTCTCCCTGCCCCATTCCATCGACCAGTTTTACCTTTTGAATTATTTTACGCTCCCCATCCCCGTCCAAAAGCTCTACATAGGCAATTTTACTTGTTTTTGAAAGGGATTGATTCTTTTTGCTGAGAGCATACAACTTAAAATGAAGATACTCGCCCGTGAACAGAAGGTTGGTATTATAATGGACATAGACGCCCTCCGTACCAATATCTTTGATCAAATTAGAATATGCGGAATAAGGCATATTGGACTGGCCCGCAGCAACCGCAACGAGGAAAAAAGTCATTATTTGTAACACATACTTTTTTAGCATTGTCATATCCAATTATTGTTCTTCCCAAAAATCCGGTACTTCGTTGGAACCAAATAAGGTGCAATCCACACATCTAGCAGGAGCAACTTGATAGACGAGGGGCGGGTCTTCCCCAATATATTTGTATTGACCACTCTGAACCCGTTGAAAAAGTTCAGGGTCGGAAAGTGAACTATAACGGTCGAACTCACAATCATCCAAAAATGGGATATCGTTCCCAAAAATTTCTTGGAAACTGAAAAAGAACCGATTTGTGGTAAAGGAGACCACCTCAAAAAGACCTACTACCTTAACACTATCATCGTTCATATGCCTAACGTTCCCAACTATAAGACCGGGTTGGGGCTGAGAAAACAGATTATCACTACTGGAAAAGCTCTTCAAGGTTTGATAAAACTCATGAGATACACTGGTTTGGGCGTATTGCTTTACTAAAATACTATATCTATGTGCTATTCTTCTATCCCTTCGTTCTATAAAACGAACGGGGAAATCCACGACCTCGTCTTCAGCCAAGTTATTGGTTTCAGCAATCAGGATTCTATTGGATGTTTCGGTAACATAACACACCCTTTCCTCCTTTTCCTTGTAAACGATTTCGAGAAGCGGCGGTGACTCGGAAACAATCCTAAAGCCCTGCAATGGCTTATAAAAAGATTCCCATCTATAGGTTTCCTCGTACTCATATCTAAAATATCCTTCATTATCGCCCGTGGATGTTCCATCCACATAAATTTCGACCCCATCTTCTCCATCCTCGTTCAAAACCCTCTTGGCCGTTATCTCATCTATTGTTGTTGGGGCCGTTAATTGTACTTGGGGCGAAGCAAACGTTTCACCCTTTTCATCCGTAACCCTTAATTGATAATCTATCCCCGTCTCTGCCGCGAACCCAACAGTAGATCGGTAAACCCCGGGCGATGCTTCCTCAAATTGAATTGAACTGGCATTATTTACCAGAACCTCCACCATTGCTCCGGAAACCTGTACTTCGTCATCACCTTCTTCGTAGCTTCTGGTAATAAAAATTTCGTGGCGTTTGGTCTCTGTGGTAATACTGGCATTGATTATCAGGATATCTTCAAAGTCCGTTGTCTCTACTTCAAAAGGCTCAGTACAGGCGCTAATGGCCAGTAAAACTCCTGTGACTAACAAAAAGATAAAACGATTTCCTGTTGGCATACTGAGCGGTTTCAAAATTTAAAATTGTAGGTTATGGAAGGAACCGGTATTGAGAAAATAGAGCTCTTATAAGCCTCAACATTTCCATTCTCTGTGACATAAAAAACCGAGTAAGGGTTGTTCCTGCCCAAAACATTGTATACAGAAATGGTCCAAAAGCTATGTCCAACCTTATTGAGCTTGTGGTTCCCTTCTATATTAAAACCGAGGTCCAACCTATAAAAATCAGGGATTCGGTAGCTGTTTCTATCACTATAAACGGCATATTCAGCATCATTAAAAGTAAAATTGCCCACGGGAACAGTAACAGGTCTACCGGTTTGGTACACAAAATTTGCGGACAGACTAAATCTTTTGGTAAACTTGTAATTGGCCACCATACTCAAATCGTGAGGTTTATCAAAATTCGAGGGGAAAAACTCTCCATTGTTCACTCTTTCCTCTTCGAACTCACTATCCAATTTTAAAAAGGAACGTGAATAGGTATAACCCAGCCAACCGTTTAATTTACCCCTGTTTTTTCTTAACAAGAATTCTACCCCATAAGATTTCCCTTCCCCTTGCAATACTTCGGTTTCCACATTCTCATTCATCAATAGCTGTGCTCCCGTTTTAAAATCCAATACCTTGTCGCTTGTTTTATAAAACCCTTCCAAGCTTATTTCGTAGGCATTGGCATCCAGGTTTTTAAATACTCCAAAGGAATATTGATGTCCTGTTTGAGGTTCAATGTTCAAATCGGAGAGTTTCCATGTATCAATTGGCGAAATTGTAGTGTTATTGGTAAGTATGTGAACGTACTGAATGGATCTGTTGTATCCTGCTTTTAAAGATAGACTGGGGGTAAGTAGGTATCGTGCTCCTGCCCTTATCTCGGGGCCACCGTAGGTTTCTATTACTTCATTGTTGCCATATTGGATCGTGTCCCGAACAGTACCCTGATTCTTCGGAGCTCCCTCTTCGTACTCATACTGGGTTTGTTCTCCCAAAGCCATGAACGTGGAATACCTCAACCCCAAATCGACGGCAAACTTTTTGGTTATACTATAATTTGCCGATATATATGCTGCCGATTCCAAAGCCCTCTCCTTTTCCAAGGAATTGTATTCCACCGAGGATTCTTCGTTTAAGGGTTCCAAAGTTCCAGGCGCTACGGCATATAGCTTTCCTTCGACCCCGTAGTTAAATTTGAGGTCGGTGCTGTGCAAGTAATCCAAGTTTATCCTCGCTTCTGTTTCGTTGATTTTATAACCTAAGTCAAAATCATTGTTGGCCCCTCTTTCATATTCTATATTAAAAGTGTAACCGCTATTGGCAATCTGAACCTCGGATAAGTGCTTGTCGTTGAACTTATGCTGCCATCTTAGTGATACCAACCTGTTATCATAAATGTAAAGGGAGTCAGAGGAAATACTAAAATTGTCCTTACTGTAGTATGCCGTAGCCTTTATTTTGTTGTTCTCATTCACCTGATGGGTATAATTGGCCACTCCATCATAAAATGTTGCGCGACTTTTACTCAAAGATTCCTCTTTCATAGATCGTAAGATCCAGTTAGCATAAGCACCTCTGGCACCAAACATAAACGAGGATTTTCCCTTTACCACCGGAGTTTCCAAAACCAAATTGCCCGTTACAGGACCCAATGAGGCTTCACCCTTAAACTCGGAATTGTCGCCATCTTTTGTTTTAATATCAAAAACTGAAGATAAACGACCTCCAAATTTTGCTGGAATATTTCCCTTATACACCTCCAATTGCCCTATTGAAAAAGGATTAATGGCTGAAAATATTCCAAAGAAGTGCTGGGGGTTGTACATGGTGGCACCATCAAACAATACCAAATTTTGGTCTGCCTTTCCTCCCCTAACATTAAATCCTGTTGCCCCTTCACCGGCCGATGATATTCCCGGCAATGCCGTTGCAACTTTTAAGACATCCCTTTCACCAAGGACCAAAGGAATAGTTTTGCTTTCTTCACTATCGATTTCTTCTGTTCCGCTTACAGTTTCTTCAATATTTTTGTAAATATCTCCCTCCACTACCACTTCATCCAGCTGCTCAATACTTTCATTGAACTCCAAATCCAAAGTGCCATCGTTAAAAATGATGATTTCCTTTTCGGTCCTCTCTATGCCCAGCGCCCTAAACTTTAAAATATTGGATCCTATTGGTAATTCAATACGATAAAACCCCTCAAAACTAGTTACGGCAAGCAATCGGTTGTCATTGGTTGAAATGGTCATATCTGGAATTGGATCTCCAGACTCAAAGTTTGTGATATAGCCGCTAAGCGTGTACGTTTCCTTTGATTTATCGCCAGTTTCTCGACCCACCCTGATGGTTTCCATACTTTTGGAAACGCTTTCATCTCCTTTTGCATAAAATATTGGAGCCACCTTTCTGGAAGCTGACACAGTCTGGACTTCTGCTGAATCTTTTCCAAAAAATCCTTCGGGAAGGTTACTGTAAATATTGTTATTGTTGGTAAGTATTATTTTATTGGGCGGATACAGAAAATAATTCACCATTGTGCCTTTCAATAGGTCTGCCACAATATACTCTATATTTTCATTGGTATATTTTTTTTGAATTAGACTGTCCGTAAACCAATTCTGCAGATAATAAATTTGATAATCTGTGTCCGAATTAATTTTTTGCAGAGCTTCTAAATGGGAAACGTTCTCAAAAGTGAAAGACAGCTCCTTTTCGTTAAATTGGGAATATGATATCTTGAAAACCAAGACAAACAGAATCAAGACTAAATAATTTCTCATAATTCTGTTGGGTTTACCAATTTATTGAACAACAGTTTAAAAAAGGTATCCTTGTCAGTTTTAAATGCTATCCTATTCTGCTTAAATAAATCCCTAAGCTCTTTCTTTTGGTCAACAAAAACATTGTTCCATTGGTTTTTTGTGTTTGCTTTTATAAGTTCTTCCCCAAACAACAAAATGTAATCTATGCTTTCTTCATATTCAGTGATCACTTGACTTTCCCGTCTTGATTGCACGCTCTTCTTTCTATACTTTTTTAGCAACAAATTACCTTCTTCGCTTTCCAGAACCTCCAAATATCCATATTGTTGGCTGTCCCTCAATGTAGAAGGCAGGCGTATAAAACGGTGCCCATCGATTGTAAATTCTTTAACCTTGTTTTTTACAAGTCGGACCAACAGCCCGGTCGGGTTAAATTTTGGGGTGATCAAAAGCTCATCCAAATGAACATTGTATTTGAGATTTTGCTCAAAATAGGGTTGTTCATCAAAGATGATGTCCCCTTTCAAAAAATTGGTTTCTAAAAAATATGCATGTGTATCGGAAGCACCTGTCGACCTTTCCTTAAATATGGGACCATTGTACAATGCCATGTTTTGCTCCCCGACAATAGAGTCGAACGTTGAGTAAACTTTAGGTGCTGTTATTTTATTTGTTTGGCCTTGTGCCAACAAAGAGGTAGAAAAGATAAGTATAAGAACCATCAACTGAATAGAAGTATCCCTCTTGAAAGTGCTAACATTATGTCTCTTGTTGTTATTTTTTATCAATCTGGATAAAACTATTTTCAATGGTAAATATAAGATTTTAGTTATTTTAAAGCTGTAGCTATTTATTTGAATCCCACAAAATTCATAAAATATTTTCCTGCTCACCTTTACTCAAACGAATTCTAGAGGAATCTTTTTAAAATTCATGCAAAAAAATGTTGGATTAGTATTTAAGACTCATTGCTTTCAAAATTTATACTGGAAAGCTTTGATAAGCACTTGCTATCAATTGTAAATGCATAATCGGCAAATACAAACAAAAAAAATGGACTGCCCCAGATTTGTGCCTAACAGGGTCCCCAATCGACCAGAAGATAGTATTAAAAAAGAGCAAGAGATGAGAACTGTTAAGGGAGCATCAATAAGGTGGAGACCGAATTAGGGCTCATTGTCACGGTACACAACCTTAAAGAAATAACTTTTAGGGCATGTAGACCCTCTAGCCCAATTTTATCCAAATGAAATCGAAACAGTAAAGCATACACCCACAAAAACCTTAATTAAAAAGACCGCCTATATATTTTTAGGCGACCTCTTTATATGCTACACGAAGGATTATATGTTACTGTTGGGCCATTTCTAGGTTAATGGTAATTTCCACCTCATCGCCCAAAGTAGGCGTGTCGCCACCAACACCAAACTCCAATCGGTTAATAGTTCCGGTCAGTTTGAGCCCTGCTTTCAATTTTTGGCTTCGCTGGTCAGTAATTATCCCGTTCACTTTTCCTTCCAAGCTTACCGGTTTGGTAACACCGTGCATACTAAGGTCTCCGGTCAGTTTAAAGGTATTGTCCCCTGTTTTTTCAAAATTGGTGCTTTTAAAGGTAATGGAAGGATACTTTTCAGCATCAAAAAAATCAGCACTTCTTAAATGGTCGTCGCGTCTATCGTTATCCGTATCAATACTGGTTGTTTTAATGTCAACGGTAAATTCAGCCTCGTCAAAGGTATCGGTTGCGGTCGCTATTATGTCAAAGTCGCTAAAATGTCCTTCTATTTCCGATATCATTAAATGGGTAATGCCAAAACCTACCTTGGAGTGTGCTCCATCCGATTTCCATGTAGATTGTGCCACAACCATAAAAGAGGTTAAGAATGCCAGTGCGAGAAATGTCTTCTTCATTGTTGAGTGATTTAAGTGTTAGTGATATTGTTTTTTTTAAACTTGTGAGTCTTCATATTTGACGATGACCCGGTTTAAATATGGACCATCAGAATGTGAATTGTAAATATTTTCCGTGAACGACATAGGTTAACCCTCAATCAACCAATTAATTATGAATGACAAGAAGTAAAATGTCGTTTAGGGGGTAAATTTGGTTGTTGGTAAAACTGCTTTTCATTTACAACAGTTTTATCTATAGTTTTGGCTCTAATTAATTATTGTGTATTGATTTCTAAAAAAGAACTTCTTTTTCAAATAGTGCTCCACATACTAGTGCTGCTGTTTTTTTCTTTTGAAAGACATACAGGAAGCATAGTTGTGCACCGGGCTATATTCCTTTTGTTTTACGCCCTTGCCACTGTAGCGATTACGTATTACCTCATGCCCAAATTTTTGTACAAAAAAAAATATTGGCAATTCTTTTTAGGAGCCGGCATGGTCGTAGCGATGATAATTACCATAGAAGAAACGGTTTTGGAGCCTCTTATATTTCCCAATACAAAAAGGGCGGATACTTTCCCAGGGATCTATATCTCCCTTTTAGGGGTTTTGCCCGTAATGTTCATTCTTTCTGGGTGCAAATTTGGTTGGGATGCCCTAAAAAAACAAGCTCAAATAGATGAACTCGAAACGACCATACAAGAAAGCGAACTGCAATTTTTGCGAAGTCAGATAAACCCCCATTTTTTGTTCAATAATTTGAACAACCTTTATTCTTATGCCTTGCAGGAATCGCCAAAGACCCCAGA
Organism: Allomuricauda ruestringensis DSM 13258; assembly: GCF_000224085.1. Classification (NCBI taxonomy): domain Bacteria; kingdom Pseudomonadati; phylum Bacteroidota; class Flavobacteriia; order Flavobacteriales; family Flavobacteriaceae; genus Flagellimonas; species Flagellimonas ruestringensis. The sequence continues at coordinate 1,743,458 of NC_015945.1, read as the reverse complement.
GATCATTCTTGAAATGAGCGGGGTACTGCGGTATATGTTGTACGAATCCAAGGAACAGTTTGTACCTTTAAAAAAGGAATTGGAGCAATTGGGCAACTTTATCCGGTTGTACAAACTGCAGATAGAGGATAGGGGCGAGGTTCGGTTTGATGTGGACAAGATTGAAGGGGAGTATAAGATCGCACCCTTGATCTTGATTGTATTTATTGAAAATGCTTTTAAGCACAGTCAGTCCGGCCAATCATCCGATATCGAAATAGACATATCCGTAAAACTGAGTAATGCTACATTGGAGTTTAGTTGCAAGAACAACTATGAACCGGGATTTAGCCTGGACAGTGTTGCAAAGGGGATAGGTTTAAAGAACGTACGAAAACGCCTTGAACTGTTGTACCCTAAAAAACATGTTTTAAAAATAGAAGAGGCCGACAATTCCTATAATGTGTTCCTAAGATTGGAATTGGAAAAAGTATAGGTTATGAGGTGTATTATTGTTGAAGACCAACCGCCTGCACAGCGAATTTTAAGAAAATTTATCCAAGATGTACCCACCTTGGAGTTGGTAGATGTATTTTCCGATGGGCTGAAGGCGATGGAATTCTTGAATACCGATTCGGTGGATTTGATGTTTTTGGACATCCATTTGCCTAAAATTAACGGGTTGGATTTCTTAAAAAGTATTCCGGAACCGCCACAGGTTATCTTGACCACTGCTTTTTCCGAATACGCCCTTGAAGGATACGACCTGAATGTTGTGGATTACCTGCTAAAACCATTTTCTTTCCAGCGTTTTTTGCAGGCCATAAACAAAGTAAACGCCAAGCACGAACATATCATATCTAAAAACGATACTCCGCCCCTTGCGGAAATCTACGTAAAATCCAGCCACGAACATATCAAGGTATTGATAAAGGACATTTTTACGATTACTTCAGATTCCGATTATACCGAAATCCACTTCAAGGAAAAGAAAATATTGTCCAATGAGCCACTACGCCACTGGGTAGAGGTATTGGGCGGCAGCCAATTTTATCAAATACACAAATCCCATATCATCAACACCAAAAAGATTGATAGGATCTCGGGTAATTTAGTTTTGTTGACCAATGGTGCCAAAATACCTATGGGGAGGGCATACAAAGACAATTTCTTAAAAAACATATTGCAATAAAAAAAGTCTAAAAAGTATTGAAACGCGTCATTCTGAATTTATTTCAGAATCCCATCACGTTGGTAAACAAACAATCATGAGAACCTGAAACAAGTTCAGGTTGACGACAATTGACTTTTTAGACCTCTTTTGTTTCCATTCAATCGGTTCTACTTAGCAAAGTAGATATAGATGGCAATTACAATAAAAGCGATAAACCCACTTGCCAGTTTTACATGTTTCCAAGGCTCTATGGATACCTGTTTGGTGTACTCCAGTTGGAAAGGTTCCTTTCTTGGATAGAATTTTCCAATAATCAGCATAATAATGATGTTGGAAACGAACAATATGGCCATTACATGAAGATAATGCGGATATGCTCCAGCCTCTACCATGTTTAGTTCAGCAGGGTCGGTAATTCCATTTGCCTTAGCTTCGGCAAGGGCATTAGCTACCATTTTGGGACCAATAATAAATTGGCTGATGATATAAAGAACGGATCCTGAAAGGATACCGATTTTAGCTGCAATGGCAGGGACCCTTTTTGTAAGATATCCAACTACAATGATCGTGAAAATCGGGATACTGTATATTCCGTTGATTTCTTGTAGATAGTTGAACAAACTACCAGCATTGGCAATGAGCGGGGCGATAAACATGGCTGCTAGTGCCAAACATACGCCAAACACCTTACCATATTTTACCACGGTCGTTTCAGATGCATTTTTATTGATGTGCTGTTTGTAGATATCTATCCCGAACAAGGTAACCGAACTGTTGAGCACACTATTAAAAGAGCTCAGGATAGCACCGAACAGAACTGCCGCAAAAAAGCCCATCAGCGGTTTTGGCAGTACTGCCCTAACCAGTTCCGGATAAGCAAGGTCGCTGCTTGCAAGTCCTCCTTCAAAATAGTAGTAGGCGATCATTCCGGGCAATACCAAAATGATTGGTCCCAAAATTTTTAAGAATGCCGCCAATAAAAGTCCTTTTTGCCCTTCCGCCAAGTTTTTGGCGCCCAATCCACGCTGAATGATCTGTTGGTTGGTGCCCCAATAAAAAAGCTGAACCAGCATCATTCCGGTAAAAATAGTGGCAAAGGGGACTTCTTGTCCGGGGTTTCCTGTAGAATCGAAACGTTCGGGGTTGGCGGCCATTAAGGTTTCCAGCCCTCCCAAAACACTTCCATCGCCTATCGCCATCAAACCAAAAACAGGAATCAGTATTCCCCCGATTATAAGTCCGACCGCGTTGATACTGTCCGAAACGGCAACTGCTTTCAATCCACCAAAAACGGCATAAATGGATCCTATGATACCAATTCCCCAGATACAAATTACCAAGGCAGTGGAATCCGAGACCCCAAGTAATCCAGGAACATCGAACATGCCGCTTATGGCCACCGATCCAGAATAAAGAATTACTGGCAGCAATACCACCACATACCCCGTTAGGAACAATCCAGAGGTTATGGTTTTTGTGGTAACATCAAAACGCTTGGCCAAAAACTGGGGTACCGTAGTTAGCCCGCCTTTTAAATAGCGTGGCAGCAAAAATAATGCTGTGACCACAATGGCAAGCGCGGCCAAGGTTTCCCAGGCCATTACCGAAAGACCATCTTTATAGGCGCTCCCATTAAGGCCCACTATTTGTTCCGTGGACAGATTGGTCAATAACAGGGAGCCGGCAATGACCCCTGCGGTAAGACTCCTGCCTCCCAAAAAGTAGCCGTCGGAGGAAGATTCATCTGTTTTTCTAACGGACCACCAGGATATTATCCCCACTAAAAGTGTGAATCCTAAAAACGAAATAAGTGCCATAAAATAAAGTTTGATGTTTCGGCTTTAGACCAAAACGGTTTGTTTAGTCGATTGTTTGATCAAATATACTGGTTGATAATATTTTCGAACAATTCTTGCTTACCGCTGATTTTTTTGATGTCCTGATGGGTTGTAGCATGTGCATAAAGGTCTTCCAAAGAAAGTTCACCTTCCTCGAATGCCTTCCCAGAACCGGTATCAAAAGATGCGTAGCGATTTTTTCGCAAGCTAAGGTAATTGGAATTTTCCAAAATGGCGTTGGCCGCCAACAATGCCCTTGAAAATGCATCCATTCCCCCAATGTGCGCATAGAAAATGTCTTCCAGATCGGTGGAGTTTCTTCTCAGTTTGGCATCAAAATTAATGCCTCCACCTTGGAAACCACCTGCTTGCAGGATTACCAACATAGCTTGGGCCAGCTCGTAAACATCAACAGGGAACTGGTCTGTGTCCCAACCGTTTTGGTAATCGCCCCTATTGGCATCAATGCTTCCCAAAAGATTGTTGTCCGCTGCCACTTGCAGTTCATGCTCAAAGGTATGTTGTGCCAGAGTTGCGTGGTTTACCTCAATATTGAGTTTAAAATCGTCCAATAAATCGTATTTGGTAAGGAACCCGATAACAGTGGCCGAATCAAAGTCGTATTGGTGCTTTGTGGGTTCCATGGGTTTGGGCTCAATAAAGAATGTTCCTTTAAACCCTTGCGCACGGGCATAATCCTTTGCCATGTGCAGGAAGCGTGCCATATGGTCCTGTTCGCGGCCCATATCGGTGTTGAGCAATGACATGTACCCTTCGCGTCCTCCCCAGAACACATAGTTTTCCCCTCCAAGTTTGATGGTGGCATCGAGTGCATTTTTAACTTGGGCTCCTGCAGTGGCTACCACGTCAAAATCGGGGTTGGTAGCGGCTCCGTTCATGTAGCGTGGATGGCTGAAACAGTTTGCCGTTCCCCAGAGCAATTTAACTCCGGATTCCTTCATCTTTTCTTGGGCATAATCCGTTATGATGTCCAATCTTTTTTCCGATTCGGCCAAGGTACTGCCCTCATCAATCAGGTCAATATCGTGGAAACAGTAATAGGGCGCACCAATTTTTGTGATGAATTCGAAGGCGGCATCCATTTTGTCCTTGGCCTGCTGAACAGGGTCTGTATTGATCAACCACGGGAAATTTTTGGTGGGTGCCCCAAAGGGGTCGCTACCCGTGTCGTTAAAAGTATGCCAGTAGGCGATGGCAAATTTGAAATGTTCTTTCATGGTTTTGCCGCCTACCATCTTATTTTCATCATAATATTTAAAAGCCAAAGGGTTATCCGATTCTTTCCCCTCGAAAGGAATTTTGCCTATGCCTTTAAAAAATTCTTTGTCTCCTTTTGTAATCATAATTTTTATGTTCAGTTAATCAATATAATCATTTAAGGCCTTTTTCCATGTTTCATAGACCTGTTTGTACTCGTTAAGGTTATTGTCTGGTTCGTAGGTTAATTGGATGGCGTCAGATGCCGTAGCTTCGGCAATACTCGAAAAATCCCCAAAGGCATAGGCTGCAGCCCTGGCTGCCCCTACGGCGCCAGTGGTTTCCACAATGTCAATCCGGCTCTGTGTGAGTATAGAAATGGTTTTGGAAAATATTCCTGCCCTAAAAAGGTTGTCGTTTCCAGCTTTTATGGATTGAATATCAACGCCGTCGTTTTGTAATATTTCCATGCCGTACACAAACGCAAATGCAATGCCCTCGAGTGCTGCCCGGAATAGATGTGGCGTTTTATGGATGTTGAAGTTGAGGTTAAGGATCCTTGAGCCTTTTCTACAATTTTCCAACATGCGTTCTGCACCGTTCCCAAAGGGAAGAATGCAAAGGCCATTGGAACCGATCGGAATGGTTTCGGCCTGTTGGTTCATATCATTGTAAGAAAGTCCATGGGTCAGTTCGTTTTTGATCCAACTGTACTGGATTCCTGTACCGTTGATGCACAATAGTTTCCCTATTCGCGTTTTTTGAGCTGTATGGTTGGTGTGCGCAAAACTGTTGATTCTTGTATGCTCCCGTGTATTTTCCTGTCCAGATATGGCATATACAACCCCGGAAGTTCCTCCGGTGGCGGCAATTTGCCCTGGCTCCATTACATTGAGGGAAAGGGCGTTGTTGGGTTGGTCCCCGGCCCTGTACATTATGGGAATGCCTTCGGGCAGGCCACTTTCCATGGCTCCCTGCTTGTTCACATATCCTTGTTCTGAAAACGAGGGACAAATTTTGGAAACAAGCTTAGGGTCTATTTCTGCCGCTTCCAAAAGCCAATCGGCAAGGTCGTTCTTTTTAAAGTCCCACATTATCCCTTCGGAAAGTCCCGAGGGGGTGGTAACGCACTCCCCGGATAACCGTAAGGCAATAAAATCACCTGGAAGCATAAACTTGTGGATTTTTTGGTATATATCAGATTCGTTATCCTTGACCCATTTTAGCTTGGATAGTGTAAAATTACCGGGTGAATTGAGCAAATGATCTACACATTTTTCCTTTCCAACCTTTTGGAACAAATTTTCCCCAGTTGCTACAGCCCTGCTATCGCACCAAATAATGGAAGGCCTCAATGGATTAAGGTCTTTGTCCACCACTACAAGTCCGTGCATTTGGTAGGAAATGCCTATTCCCTTAATATTGTTTTTATCGACATTATTTTCTGAAAGTAATTTTTTGGTAGCGATACACAGGTTTTTCCACCAAACCTCTGGATCTTGCTCTGCCCAACCTGGATTGATCGAGGTTATGGACATTTCTTTCTCGGGATATTGGGCCATACTTACAAAACTCCCATCGTCAGCACTGATCAAAGCAGCTTTTATGGAAGAACTACCAATATCGAAACCTATCCAATACATATAACAAGATTAAAATGGCAATGAAAATAGCTAATTATTATGAAGTGTACCTTATTGTTTCAATAATTCAACATATAAATCAATAATCGTTTGCTAACAAAAATTTAAACTAAAAAGTACGGTTACCTTCTTATAAATTTGAGTAATTTGAAACCAAACCTTTATTTTTTGTAAACATTGATTAATGAAAGCAAGGTCGGAAAGCGACCAAGTTTAGTTTTTGTTCCACCTTCTTCGCCTGCTACTTTTGGCACCTCAAAACAATGGTTGAGGTTTAAAGTTTCCAAAGGAAATGTGTTACAACTATCACCCCATTCACCATAACCAAACAAAAAAGAAAATGAGAAACAATATTTTATTTTTAATCGCAGTATTGGCAACTTTAATGGTTGGCAACGCCCAAAACACAGAAGACACGAAAGTGGTATTGATTACTTTGGACGGTTTTCGTTGGCAGGAATTGTTCACAGGAGCAGATTCCCTTTTGATAGCCAATAAAGATTATGTCCATGAAACCGACATGTTGAAAGAAGCTTTCTGGAGAGAAATTCCTAAAGAAAGAAGAGAAGCACTATTGCCATTTATCTGGGGCCAAGTGGAAAAAATGGGGCAAATCCGTGGCAACCGAAAGTTGGGCAGCAAAGTAAACTTGACCAACTCGATGTGGTTTTCCTACCCAGGTTACAATGAAATTTTGACGGGAGCCGCTGACGATGCACTTATCCAAAGCAATGATAAAATACCAAACCCCAACATTACTATTTTGGAGCGGTACAATAACACTCCCGAAGGAAAAGGCAAAGTAGCCGCTTTTGGTAGTTGGGATGTGTTTCCCTTCATTATAAATGAAGAACGTTCTGGAGTTCCCGTAAATGCAGGTTTTGAAGCTGCCACAGAAAATTTGAACGAAAGGGAAAAGTTCTTGAATCAACTTCAGGAGCAAATACCAAGTCCATGGGGTTCGGTAAGGTTGGATGCATTCACGCATCATTATGCCTTGGAATATATGAAAAAGGAGCACCCAAAGCTGGTCTATATCTCCTACGGTGAAACGGATGATTTTGCCCATGATGGCGATTATCAAGCGTATTTAAAATCAGCACATAATACGGATACCTTGATCAAAGAAGTTTGGGAATTTACCCAACAAGACGATTTTTATAAAGGCCAAACCGTTTTTATCATCACAACCGACCATGGCAGGGGAACAGAGCCTTTGGGTACGTGGCGTAGCCATGGAAGCGACATTAAAGGGGCCGGCGCTGTTTGGATGATGGCTTTTGGAAAGAATATTACACCGTTGGGAGAAGTCGAGCGAGAAGAACAATTGTATTCCAACCAATTTGCACCGACTATTCTGCAGATAATGGGAATGCCCGTCGCAAAAGAAATTAAGGGAGAGCCAATAAAATTATAAGTTTGTGTTAAAGCAACAGACCCGTGCCAAGAGTACTGGTTTTGCTTTTAAAGCTATTGAAGGACACCCCAGTTTTACTAAAATAGTTACCTTAGGGGAGTGTATTTTAATAACATGAAAGAAGAGCTTTTAGCAACATTTAGCAACCATTTTGAACAACCCCTTATTGATGAGATTCTTGAAGCGGGGAAATTAGTGGAAGTCCCAGCAGGCGAAACCATAATGGATATCGGACAATACATAAGAAGCATACCCTTGCTGTTGTCAGGAGCCATAAAAGTACTCAGGGAAGATGATGAAGGAGATGAATTGCTCTTGTATTATCTGGAACAAGGCGAAACCTGTTCCGTAACCATGGCGTGTTGCATGGGGCAAACCAAAAGTGAGATCAGGGCCATAACAGAAACCGAAACCGAAATGATAATGGTTCCCGTTCAGAAAATGGAAGAGTGGATGGCCAAGTACAAAGGGTGGCGGAACTATGTCTTTGAAAGTTACCACAACCGTTTGAACGAGTTGTTGCAGACCGTGGACAGCATAGCGTTCAAGAATTTAGATCAAAGATTGGTGGACTACCTCCAAAAGAAAGTCGAGGTAACCAACGATAACCGCATTCGAAACACACACCAAGAAATTGCCTATGATCTTCACACCTCAAGGGTTGTGGTTTCCAGATTATTGAAAAAATTGGAAAAAATGAAGAAACTGGTGCTCCATCGAAGTTACATCCAAATTGTGGATTTATAAGTGTGTCCTTTGTTACATTGGTTCTTCATGGGTCACCCTATTTTTGTATAAAACCTATCACATGATCAAACGGTACTTGCCATTTTTATCTTGGATGGCCACATACAACAAATCATTGCTCCGAGGAGACTTGGTTGCGGGCCTTACCGTAGGAATCATGTTGGTGCCACAAGGAATGGCCTATGCGATGATCGCGGGAATGCCTCCGATCTATGGGCTATATGCTGCATTGGTGCCTCCCTTGGTATATGCTCTCATGGGAACATCAAGGCAATTGGGCGTGGGGCCTGTGGCCATGGATTCGTTGTTGGTGGCCGCAGGGGTTGGCGCACTACAACTGGTAAACACAGAGGAATATATTTCCACCGTACTTTTTTTGACCCTGCTCATAGGAGGAATACAGCTTCTTTTGGGTATTTTGAGAATGGGCTTTTTTGTCAATTTTTTGTCCAAACCGGTCATTAGCGGATTTACATCCGCTGCTGCCATATTGATAGGTCTGGGACAATTGAAACACATATTAGGGACAAGCTTTGCACAGTCCAGTAAAATTTATGAACTGTTGGGCAATATTATTGGAAGTCTGGACAATGTCGACCTATTGACCTTGGGGCTAGGCGCAGCTTCCATATTTTTGATGTTTCTACTAAAAAGCATCAACAAAAAGTTGCCCACCCCCTTGTTGATCGTGGTGCTCGGTATCTTGGCAGTAGTGATTTTTAATTTGGAAACAAAGGGAATCTATATTGTGGGCGATATTCCAAAGGGTCTTCCCGATTTTCAGCCCCCACAATTCCAATGGGACAAAATAGGACAGCTCATGCCCATTGCCATAACAGTGGCGCTTTATGGGTTTATGGAGTCCGTTTCCATAGCAAAGACAGTTGAGGAAAAACATCCGGAATACGAACTGGATGCCGACCAAGAGCTACGAGCTTTGGGCCTTTCCAATATTTTGGGCTCATTCTTTCAGTCTTTTTCAGTTTCCGGCAGTTTTTCAAGGACCGCGGTCAATGATCAGGCCGGGGCAAAAACGGGGATGTCACTTATCTTTAGCACACTTATTATAGCGGGCGTACTGCTCTTCCTCACTCCCTTGTTTTACAAATTACCCACAGTGGTCTTGGGTGCCATCATCATAGTTTCGGTGGTTGGCCTTATAGATATAAGATACCCCTCGGTATTGTGGAAAAACAGAAAGGACGAGTTTTTCCTGTTGACGGCCACTTTTTTGATGACCCTTTTTATTGGTTTGATGGAGGGAATCCTTTTGGGAGTATTGCTCTCCCTAATGTTGCTCGTATATAGAATATCCAAACCTCACATGGCCGTTTTGGGAAAAGTCAGGGGAACCCACTATTATAAGAACATTGACCGTTTCTCGGAAGATGTGGAAGTGGATGCAGATAAATTGGTTATACGGTTCGATGCCCAGTTGTATTTTGGCAATAAGGATTATTTTAAAAAACAACTCTATCGACAGATCGAAAAAAAAGGCCCTGTCCTCAAGTACATCATCCTAAATGCAGAACCCATCAATTATATTGATAGCAGTGCTGCGAGCATGTTGGAACGGATCATACTCGACTTGAGGAAAAGAGGTATCCATTTTTTTATTGCAGCCGCCATAGGTCCCACAAGGGATATTCTGTACAGTAGCGGAATCGTTGATATTCTTGGGGAAGAAAACCTGTTTGTCCAGACTTTTGATGCGGTGGACTCTTGTAGCGAACAAAAGGAGCGAAGCCTTATGCAAAAAAAAGTATCCTTACAGTCCAAGACAAAGAGTTTGTAACTTTGGTGACTGAAAAGTGCAAGAGGTAAATTTATTTTTGGGAAAAACCATAAGAAATGAAAATTGAACAAATATACACAGGGTGCTTGGCCCAAGGAGCCTATTATATAGAAAGTGAAGGGGAAGCCGCCATTATAGACCCACTCAGGGAAGTGCAGCCCTACATAAAAAAGGCCAAGGAAGATAGGGCAACCATCAAGTACATTTTTGAGACCCATTTCCATGCGGATTTTGTGAGCGGGCACGTAACGCTGTCCAAAGAAACAGGAGCACCTATCGTATACGGCCCAACGGCAAAACCATCTTTTGATGCAATTATCGCTGAAGATGGGCAAGAGTTTAAGTTGGGGAAAATTACCATAACAGCTATGCACACGCCTGGGCATACCATGGAAAGCACAACCTATTTGTTGAAGGATGAAAATGGAAAAGACCATGCCATTTTCAGCGGGGACACCTTGTTCCTGGGAGATGTGGGAAGGCCTGACCTTGCCCAAAAGGCAGCCCACATGACGCAAGAAGAGTTGGCCGGTACTTTGTTTGATAGCCTTCGCAACAAGATTATGCCATTGGCCGATGATGTGATTGTTTATCCGGCACACGGAGCCGGTTCCGCTTGCGGAAAAAACATGATGAAAGAAACCGTGGATACCTTGGGCAACCAGAAAAAAATGAACTACGCTCTCAGGGCAGATATGACGAGAGATGAATTTATCGAGGAAGTAACAGAAGGCCTTTTGCCACCACCGCAATACTTTCCACTCAATGTGAAAATGAACAAAGAAGGTTACGAGGATATCGACAAAATATTGGAAAGGGGAACCCAAGCCCTATCTCCAGAGGCTTTTGAAACTGCTGCCAACGAAACAGGGGCCATTGTGCTCGATGTGCGCCATCAAGATGAATTTGCCAAAGGCCATGTGCCCCGTTCCATATTTATTGGGCTGGACGGAAGTTTTGCTCCTTGGGTCGGTGCCCTGGTTGCCGATGTAAAACAACCGATTCTGCTCGTAACCCCCGAAGGACGGGAAGAGGAAACCATTACCAGATTGTCAAGGGTAGGTTTTGACAAGACCCTTGGTTATTTGAAAGGAGGAATCGAGGCTTGGAAAAAAGCGAGGAAAGAAGTTGATACCGTGGACAGCGTTAATGCCGAAGCGCTAAAAGCATTAGTGGATAAAGGTGTGCCCGTTTATGATGTTAGAAAAGAATCTGAATTTAAAGCAGAGCACGTGGAAGATGCTCATTTAACCCCTTTGGATTTTATCAACAATCATATGGCAGAATTTCCAGAACAAGAAACGTTCTATGTCCATTGTGCAGGAGGTTATAGGAGCATGATAGCTTCTTCTATCTTAAAAAGTAGGGGGATTCATAACCTAGTTGATGTAACAGGCGGTTTTGCCGACATTAAAAATGCGGGAATTCCGGTTACGGATTACGTATGTCCTACTACTTTGAAGTAAGGTGGGGATAACTTCATAAAAAAGCATTAAAGTTGTTTTTGTGTAACTATCGTTACTGACCCTCATAGGTTGGTTGAGGTATTTTAGCCCCTTAAAATAACGATACTATGTCAATATTCAGTTTTTTGTTCAAAGAACAAAATCTCCCTGATGAAATCAATATTTTGGATAGGGATAAATATAAAGAAGCCATTTCCAAAGCTAAGGTCCAATTGGTTGATGTTAGAACAAAGAGAGAATTTATGTCCGGTCATATAAAAGGAGCCAAGAACATTGATTTTTTCCAAGGGCCTGTATTTGAATCGGCTTTTTCAAAATTGAAAAAAGATGTTCCCGTGTACATTTATTGCCAATCTGGAAATAGAAGTCAAAAAGCAGCAAAAAAGCTGGTGAGTTTGGGCTTCACCAAGGTTTACGATTTAAAAGGCGGATACATGGGTTGGTGCTATTGATCTGGATATAGTCAATATAAAAACAACATTCCGGCTACAAAACCTCAAATGCGGAGGGTGTATCAATACCATTTCGAAGGAATTATCAGAAATAAAAGAAATAAAAGATGTGATTGTGGAGAAGGATAGCTCATCGGTCAGCTTTGAACATCAAAGCACCGATGATGCTTCCTTGGTTAAGGAAACCCTCAAACAAATGGGCTACCCCACTAATGATGAGGAAAATGGTTTTGTGGAAAAAGCAAAATATTTTGTAAGTTGTGCCAGTGGTAAAATATCCAAATAATGCGATTTTCTCCAATTTCCATATTAATTTTTCTGCTGCTCCTTTCCTGTAAGCAGGGGCCAAAAATATCGGATAAAAAAGTATCGCCCGAAAATCCTGATTATGCAGAAATAGGCATGTCCTATGCCCAAGGAACCCAGAAAGTTTTGGGAAAAACATTAATGGAAACTATACAGAACAAGGGTGTAGAGGAGGCTGTTGTTTTCTGTAACGAGAAAGCCTATCCATTAACGGATAGCATGGCTACAAAGTTTAACGCCCGAATAAAAAGGGTTTCCGATAAACCCCGAAATCCCAACAATAAGGCCAATGCCACAGAATTGACATATATAGAAACATTTAAGAAAGCAGTTGCATCAGGTGATTCAATCGCACCTATTTTGGATAAGGCAAACGGGGAAGTTTATTTCTACTACCCTATTATTACCACAGGTTTGTGCTTGAATTGTCATGGAATCCCAGAAAAAAATATTGCTCCAGAGGTGCTAACCCATTTATCAAAACTTTATCCAGAAGACAAGGCAGTTGGTTATGGGCCCGATGAGGTACGAGGTATTTGGAGTATAGTTTTCGATGCTTCAAAAAGCTCTTCTGATTAGATTTTATTTTTTGGGCTTTTTGAATCCGTGAACCAACTGGCCCCAAAATCCTTTGGGCAATTTATCATCACCAGGGAACCCCAATTCAATTTTTCCGCCACTTTCCGGAATGTAATTGGTTTTGAAAAGATAATCCCAGACACTGAGACTTATGCCATAATTCATTCCATACCGATGTCCTTCTGGTAGATTGTATGCATGGTGGTACAGGTGCATCACGGGATTGTTCAAGATATATTTTAATGGTCCGTAGGTCAATTTGATGTTAGAATGGTTGAAATGCCCAATAGCAATAGCCGCAAAATGTACAATATAGGCCTGTTCAGGTTCAAAACCACCAAGAACCATCACCCCCAATGTTTTTAAAGGCTTGTAAAGAACATTTTCCATCCAATGGAAACGCATATGGGCCGCAAAACCCATTTCTTTAACACTATGGTGCACTTTATGGAACTCCCAAAGCACGGGATACCTGTGCAGTAACACGTGGGTAAACCACTGCACAAAATCGAGAACCACAAAAAAGACTAGCAATTGAACCCATTGTGACCAATGTGCAATATCTACAATGGTCAATGTTTTTGAAGTAATTCCCACATCGGCAAAAAATACACCGAGTACTTTGTAAACCCCATTTATTACAATGGCAAAAATGAAAAAGTTGAAAAACATGTAAAATGTGTCCAACCAAAAATCCTTTCTAAAAATGGATTGTTCCTTACGCCAAGGAAACAAAATCTCCAAAACCCAAACTAAAACAGAAATTAGGATCAGGCCCCAGAAATAGTTGGTGTACCAGGGGACTTCAAAAATGATTGATTTCCAAGTCCACCTGACCGTTCCCAAAAAACCGTTGATAAAAGCATCAAAATAATCCAGCATACTTGTATTGAGTCGTTAAAAAAGCTAAAAACTGATTCAAAAACAAAAATACTTTAAAAATAGTGCATCTGTGCAACCAAGTTTACTATCCGGTTTGCAATGAACCTCTACTTTTTTAAAACAATTCTTTGAAAATCAAAAAGAAGCTGCACAAGCTGATCCAATTTTTGGTAAATTGTATAGCAAGAACCCATTGTGCATTTTGAACATAAAATTTAGTTCTGGGCGTCAGTTCGATTTTGAGGAACGAAAAATCGTATCGAGAACCTTTTTTAGATAAAAATTCCTTTCTCGATACAAATTTCATTCATGCTGTCGTGAAATCTAATCGAAATGACGAATTTCAATCATAATGCACAACGGGTAGCAAGAATCATAAACTATCAATTATGAAAAAAAACATGGGCGGTGCAGACCGCACAATTCGGATTATCCTGGCACTTGGTGTAGGGGCACTGTATTATTTTAATGTGATTACAGGAACATTAGCGTATATATTGCTGGCATTAGCTGTCATGTTTGTCTTAACGAGCTTTGTTAGTTTTTGTCCTTTGTACACCCTTTTGGGGATTAGTACATGTAAGGTCAAGAATTAGATTTTTTTGATGGTTGAAAAGGAAGAGGCTACCTTCTAAAAAACAACAAAAGTTTGAATGTGTCAGGTTGAGCGCAGTCGAAACCCATTGATTACCAATATAATTCAGGTTCTTCCAGAAAGTTTTCGGGACGCTCGAACTGACAGATAACGAACTTTTAGATAACCCTCTTTTTTGTGTTTAAAATGCAGGAATTTGAGTTTTACGCATTAAAATCCAGAAAGTTGGTTAAGGGCTTTATGAGGATTATCATGTTTTGGTTACAGCACAGTAGTTAATTTTGATTTAAACTTAAAACCAATACGTTGTGAAAACACTCTTTAGTATTCCATTGGTATCATGGGAGAACGGCATCTGGATGATAGGTGTGTTCGCTCTTGTGGTCGTTGTTCTCGTAATTGCAGTCTTGGCCATGATGAACAGTGGCAAAAAATAAACAACTTCTTTGTATATAGCAGTTTTTAAACGATGATGTTTATCGTTGTGTTAAAACTGTTTTTGATCGATAATTTTTGCAATCATTGGATATTTGTGACTTACCCATACTTGTTTTATGTAATGTGACCTAGGTCACTTTATATCTGGTAACCAAAAGCTAACTTTGGGTAAAATGATATAAAAATGGCCAAAATAGTCGTCCTTGGAGCTGGTATAGCAGGTCATGTGGCCGCATCCCATCTCAGAAGAAAGCTCTCCAAAGCGCATGAAGTAGTGGTGGTGTCACCCAACAGTAACTACCAATGGATCCCTTCCAATATCTGGGTGGGAATTGGCAGAATGAAACCGAAGGACATCCTGTTCCCATTGGCACCCTTGTATGCAAAAAAACATATCGATTATAAACAGGCCAAGGCCGTCAGTTTCCATCCCGAAGGCGACCAGCAAGAGCCAAAACCTTATGTGTTGGCAGAATATGTGTCAGGGAACGAAAAAGGAGCCACGGAAAAAGTGACCTATGATTACCTGATCAATGCCACTGGGCCAAAACTCAATTTTGAAGCCACTGAAGGACTGTCCCCCGGAAAAAATAAAGCCCATTCCGTTTGCACCTATACCCATGCCGATGAGGCATGGAACGCCCTGAATGATCTTATCCAACAAATGAAACAGGGGAAAAAGGCCAAAATTTTGATTGGGACCGGGCATGCGAAATCAACCTGCCAGGGTGCAGCCTTCGAATACATCCTGAACGTGGAACAAGAGCTGCGTAGGCACAAAGTGAGGGATATGGCTGAGATCACCTGGATTGCCAATGAATATAATCTTGGAGATTTTGGCATGGACGGTATGTTGTTGAGTTATGGAAGCAACATTATGAAGTCCAGTGAAATGGTGGAAATGGTTTTTGAGGATAGGGGAATCAAATGGATTTTGGGAGCTGGTGTCCATAAAGTGGAAGATGGGGTGGCCCATTATGAAAACCTTGGAGGGGAGCAAAAACAGGAATCTTTTGATTTTGCCATGTTGATTCCTTCCTTTTCAGGTCATGGTTTTAAGGCCTACGACAAAACAGGGGGCGATATCACGGACAGACTTTTTAGGGGATTCATGATCGTGGATGCCGACTACACACCCAAACCTTATGAAGAGTGGAGTGTACAGGATTGGCCGGAAACCTATCAAAACCCTTCCTATCCCAATATTTTTGCCCCAGGAATTGCCTTTGCACCACCACACAGTATTTCCAAACCCAGAAAGAGCAAAAATGGCACCGATATTTCACCCGCTCCTCCAAGAACGGGAATGCCATCGGGCATCACTGCAAAATTGGTGGCCGACAACATCATAGAAATGATCAAGCATTCCAATGATGAACTCCATCACAAAGGGTCTATGGGTAATATGGGCGCAGCATGCATAGCATCGGCAGGATTTGGGATGACGAAGGGCAGTGGTATCAGCATAACCACCTACCCCATTGTGCCGGATTTTAAGAAATATCCAGACACACACGGCAGAAAATTGGGCAAAACCTTTGGTACCATTGGTCTTGCCGGACATTGGCTGAAGTTGGCATTGCACCACGCCTTCCTTTACAAAGCAAAAATGAAACCCTTTTGGTGGTTAATTCCAGAATAGACAGTTATGACACGAAGAATATCCAAATACAAACGATTTGTTATGATGAACCCCATAATCCAGTTCTTTAAGTTCATCTATTTGAGCATAAAAGTATTGGTCATTGTTGCCGGGGGACACGGGGGAACCCGGAACGCTTAAAACATGTCCTCCTTATTGGACAAGCCTCAATATGACCCATTTCTTTGGTAATCGGGGCATGTTGAGGTTCATTTTTTTAGGAAAACAGGACATTTTTCTCGGTAACCAAGGTTACTGTGCAGTTGAATAGCCAAATTTAATTTTGCTTCAAATTATTTAAATACATGAAACGAATAATTACATTAACAATACTCATTTGGATCCAGGGACAACTATTTGCCCAAGACCCTGTCAAAATTTCTTTGGAAGAAGTATTGACAAAGGTGCAAGAGTCCAATGCCAGCATCAAGGTGTCCGAACAGGAAGCCAAAATGGCAAAATACGATTATAGGTTCTCCAACTCCATCTTTTTGCCACAGATTGCTGTGTCGCATACAGGAATGGCAACCACGAATCCATTGATGGCCTTTGGTTCCAAACTCAACCAGGAGATTTTGACCCAGGCAGATTTCAACCCTGCTTTGTTGAACGACCCAGATCAGATTGAGAACTACACCACCAAAGTTTCGGTGGAACAGCCCTTGATCAATTTAGATGGATTTTATCAGCGTAAAGCCGCCAAGACCACTATGGAAGCCAAAGAGCTTCAGGCCATGAGAACTAGGGACTATCTGGATTTTGAAGCCCAAAAGGCTTATGGTCAACTGCAATTGGCGCACAGAGCTGTGGCCGTACTTCAAAAAGCCTACGATGCCGCCAATGCCAATTTGAATATGGCACAGAACAGCTTCGACCAAGGCTTGCTTCAAAAAGCAGATCTGTTGGAAGTAAAGGTTCGAGTAACTGAGGTTTCCGATCAACTGAATACTGCTAAAAGCAATGTGAAAAATGCATCGGACTACCTAGCCTTTTTAATGAACGAACAGGGAGATGTGGTCTATGAACCCTCCGAAGAATTGGTGCCTGATAATTTGGGCGAATCAGTGGAAGTTTCACTGGAAAACAGGGCCGATGTAAAAGCCATGGATTTGGTGTCCGAAGCCTACAAAGCAAACATGAAGGCCGACAATATGACCTTTTTGCCAAGACTGAATGCATTTGCCAGCTACGAAATGTACGACGATCAAATTTTTCAGGCCGATGCCAAAGGATACATTATTGGGGCAAGTCTGAGCTGGGATGTTTTTAAAGGATCCCAACGCTTTGCCAAAGTAGGAAAGAGCAAAACAAGTTATGAAAAAGCGAAACAGGAATACGAACAGTACATCGCCAAAAGTACTATGGAGCTACAACGCACCAAACGGATGGTCGAGGATGCCGCGAGTAGACTCCAGACCTCAAAATTGGCTATGGAGCAATCCGAAGAATCCTTAAGGATTCGTACCAACAGATTCAAGGAAGGTTTGGAAAAAACAACGGATCTATTGATGGCCGAAGCCACCTATGCCGAAAAACAATTGGCCTATTATCAAACCATTTTTGAATACAATCAAGCACAATCCTTATTAACATTTTTAACCAAAGAATAATTGCAACATGAAAAACACTACGATATATAAAAGCTTCACTTTAATTCTTGCTTTGGGATTGACCCTTGCAGGGTGTGGGAGTGATGAAAAACAAGCCGCAACGACCTCAGAGGCTGTAAAGGTAACCATTGCCGATGTGGACATGGGCGATAGTTCCACCATTTTGGCGGGTAGTGGTCAAATTAAGGCCGTGAATAGCGCCACCTTGAGTACTAGAATAATGGGTCATGTGGAATCACTTCCTGTAAAAATAGGTCAGAAAGTAAACAAGGGAGACCTTTTGATTTCAATCAACAATGTAGACCTACGTGCCAAAAAAGCACAGGTGGAGGCATCCATTACAGAGGCTACTGCGGCCTTCAATAATGCAAAGAAGGACTATGAAAGATTTCAGAATCTTTTTGAGCAAAACAGTGCTTCACAAAAAGAGCTGGATGATATGACCGCACGCTACGAAATGGCTAAAGCCAGATTGGAAGCCGCAAACCAAATGAAGAACGAAGTGAATTCCCAATTCGCCTACGCGAACATTAGGACCCCTTTCAGTGGGGTGGTCACCAACACCTACATTGAAGAAGGCGATATGGCCAATCCAGGTGTTCCGTTGGTATCCATTGAATCAGCTGGAGGAGGTTTTGAAGTAGTTGCGAAGGTTTCAGAGAATAATATTTCCGGTATAGAAGTGGGAACCAAAGCACACATTCTGGTAAAGGCTTTGGATACCACGATTACAGGTAAAGTATCGGAGTTGAGTGCCTCGGCACAAAATACAGGAGGACAATATGTAATGAAAGTATTATTGGACAGAACAGAAACCAAGATTTTGTCAGGTATGTATGCAACCGTAAGGCTCGAGGCGGAAAATGAGAGCAATGGTAAAACAGTTGTTACCGTTCCGTCCAAAGCCTTGGTGCATAAAGGTCAGTTAACGGGTGTTTATACCCTGGGGCAAGACAATGTCGCTCTTTTACGTTGGTTGAGACTGGGCGATACCTATGGCGATGAAGTAGAAGTTTTGTCCGGCCTGTCCGAAGGAGACCAATATATCGTCTCGGCAGAGGGTAAGTTGTACAACGGAGCTAAAGTAAGCATTCAATAACCCAAAAACGCTAACAATGAAAGAAGGACTTGCAGGTAGAATAGCCAAAGGGTTTATAAGCTCCAAACTAACTGTACTCTTAATGATCGTATTTATGGTGATTGGGGTGTACAGTTCTTTTCTGATTCCAAGGGAAGAAGAGCCCCAGATAGACGTGCCCATGGCGGACATATTTGTGGGGTATCCCGGAGCCAGCCCAACAGAGGTGGAATCCAGGATTACAAAACCACTGGAAAAAATTATATCGAACATTAAAGGCGTAGAATATGTGTACACCACTTCCATGCAAGAGCAGGGAATGGCCATTGTACAGTTCTACGTGGGAGAAGATATCGAAAGGTCTTTGGTACGCTTGTACGATGAGATCAACAAGCACATGGACCAAATGCCGGCTGGAGTTACCATGCCTTTGGTAAAAACACGTGCCATTGATGATGTACCCATGCTGGCCTTGACACTTTGGAGCGAGGAGTACAATGATTTTCAGTTAAGGCAAATTTCAGGAGAGCTCATCAACGAGATCGAAAAAGTTAATGGTGTTTCCATCACCAAAAAGATAGGAGGACGCAGTCCCCAGCTTCGTGTGGTGGTGGACAAGGATAAAATGGCCGAATCTGGCATTGATATGTTGGCCGTGGCCCAAATGATAAAAGCCAATAACCAACAGATGGATTCCGGTAACTTCATTTCCAACGATACCGAGTTCCACATCAGCACAGGAAATTTTTTGGAGACCAAAGAAGACCTTGAAAACCTGATTGTAGGCACCAAACAAAGTCAACCCATCTATCTAAAACAGATTGCAAAGGTATTGGATGGCCCAGAACTACCTAAAAACTATGTTTCCCTTGGATTTGGAGAAGCAAGTGAAAAAGCAGAGACCTATAAATCAGAATATCCGGCGGTAACCATATCCATTGCCAAGCGCAAAGGTGCCGATGCGATGAAGATTGCCGATGTGGTGTTGGAGAAAGTGGATCATTTAAAAACAACCCTGATTCCAGATGAGGTAAAGGTTGAGGTGACCCGAAACTATGGACAGACTGCATCGCAAAAAGTATCTGAATTGTTGATGCACTTGATCGGCGCCATCATTGCCGTGACCTTTGTGGTCATGTTGGCCATGGGGTGGAGAGGTGGACTCGTGGTGTTCCTATCGGTGCCCATTACCTTTGCATTGACTTTGCTCAGTTACTATATGCTGGATTACACCTTAAACCGAATCACCTTGTTCGCTTTGGTTTTTGTAACCGGTATCGTGGTGGACGACTCCATCATCATTGCGGAGAACATGCACCGTCACTTTAAAATGAAACGGTTGCCGTTTAAAGATGCTGCGATTTATGCCATCAACGAGGTAGGGAACCCGACAATTTTGGCCACCTTCACGGTAATTGCATCGGTGTTGCCCATGGCATTTGTATCTGGCTTGATGGGACCTTATATGTCGCCCATGCCCATTGGAGCTTCGATTGCGATGTTGCTATCATTGTTTGTGGCATTGACGATAACCCCGTATTTGGGCTACATCTTCCTGAGAGAGAAAGACAAAAAGAAGAAAAAAGAAGAAAAACCGGTCGAAATCCAAGATACGTTTATCTACAAAGCCTATTCGCGCTTTGAAAGTCCTTTGATCGAGAGCAAGAAAAAAAGATGGTTGTTCTTGGGGATTACCTTCTTCTTGCTGCTTGCCTCCATAGGAATGTTCTTTACCAAATCGGTAGCCGTAAAAATGCTTCCTTTTGATAACAAGAACGAGTTCCAAGTAGTGATAGACCTTCCCGAAGGAACGACCTTGGAAAGGACATCGGCTGTAACCAAAGAAATTGGAGCGTATCTGTCCACTCGTCCGGAAGTGGTCAACTATCAAACCTACGTAGGTACATCGGCTCCGATTACCTTCAATGGATTGGTAAGGCACTACGACCTTCGGGGAGGTAGTAATATGGCCGATATTCAAGTCAATTTGGTGGACAAGCACGACAGAAGCGAGCAAAGTCACGACATTGCCAAATTGCTCAGACCAAAAATCCAGGAATTGGGCAAAAAATACGATGCGAACATCAAAATTGTTGAAGTACCCCCAGGGCCTCCCGTATTATCTACCATTGTGGCTGAGGTTTACGGTCCCGATTACGACAAGCAGATTGCCTTGGCCGACAAGGTGAAGGGCATCTTGAACAACACTGCCGATGTGGTGGATGTGGATTGGATGGTCGAAGATGATCAAGTGGAGTATGATTTTGTGATCGATAAGGAAAAAGCGATGCTTTATGGCATTACTCCGCAACAAATTGTACAGGTGATGGCCATGGCCTTCCGTGAACAGCCCGTATCGCATATCTACCGTGAAGATGCCTTTGACCAAATTGGAATTGTACTTTCCATTAGTGAGAAGGATAAATCCAGCTTGGAGGAAATCAAGCAACTGAAAATAGCATCACAGCAGGGCAATATGGTATCTGTTGGTGATTTGGTTTCGGTGAAAGAAGGAATCAAAGCCAAAAGTATCTACAGAAAAAATCAAAAAAGAGTGGTGTATGTAATGTCCGATATGGCGGGGGAATTGGAAAGTCCGGTTTATGCCATTTTGGGGATGACCGATAAGCTGAATCAATTGAAACTTCCGCAGGGATACTCCATCAATGAGCTTTACATGGAACAGCCCCAATTTGAAGATGATTACACCGTAAAGTGGGATGGAGAATGGCAAATTACCTTGGAGGTGTTCCGCGATTTGGGAATCGCATTCTTGGGTGTGATTGTCATTATTTATATGTTGATCGTGGGGTGGTTCCAAAACTTTAAGGCACCTATGGTGATGATGGTAGCCATACCATTGTCATTGATTGGGATTGTGCTCGGACACTGGTTGCTCGGTGCATTCTTTACAGCAACATCTTTTATCGGTATGATTGCCCTTGCGGGAATCATGGTACGGAACTCGGTGCTACTGATTGACTTCGTCAATTTAAGATTGGATGACGGGGTTCCCTTGAAACAAGCTGTGATAGAAGCGGGTGCCGTTCGTACCACACCAATTTTATTGACTGCAGGAACCGTGGTTATTGGAGCCTTTGTGATCTTGTTCGACCCTATTTTTCAGGGATTGGCCATATCGCTTATGGGAGGAACCATAGTATCCACCGTCTTGACGCTATTGGTGGTGCCATTGGTTTATTATCTAATTGAACGCAAAAACTACAAGTAAAATGAAACCGACACGACTAAAATAATCTTTGGACACACAGTACAATGATTCTTTTAGTCGTCAAAGGTTCCATGTGACCATTGAAAAAACTATAAAAATAAGCACATGAAAATGATCATCGTTACCACGGTAGAAGAGTATGAAAAGGAAGTGTTCAAACTCTTCAAAAAGGCAGGTATAGAAAATTTTAGCGGGTCGGACATAGATGGGTACAAAAACACTCCGCCTATGTTCTACACCAATAGTTGGTTCCCAAGTGAAAAGGGTGGAGCGGCTTCCAACCTGTTTTTTTCCTTCACCGAGGAAGAAAAAGTCACCGAGTTTTTCAAATTGTTGGAAGAATTCAACCAAAAAAGTGAGACCACAAACCCCATTCGGGCGGTTGAGGTACCTATTGAAAGAACTGTATAAAAATTAAATTATGAGAAATAGAATTGTAAGAGGCGTAGCGGGAACGTTTATATTAATAAGTCTGATTTTGGCTATTTATGTAAGTCAAAATTGGCTTTGGTTTACCGCTTTTGTCGGGGCCAACTTGCTTCAGTCATCCTTGACCAGATGGTGCTTGTTGGAAGATATTTTGAAGAAATTCGGAGTTCAAGATTCTGATAAGAACTGTTGTTGATATCCCATAAGTTTGTTATTTAAGGCATTTTCGTGATCTTTGCCCAAAATCTCACGAAAATGCTTTATCAACCTTGGCCTTGGTATGTATCGGGCCCACTCATTGCCCTGATCATGGCTTTGCTTATTCTTATGGGCAAACGTTTTGGAATGTCGTCCAACCTTGAGACTTTTTGTTCCATTGGTGGTGCTGGAAAGTTTTCGGATTACTTCAAAATAGATGTAAAATCCAAACGCTGGAACCTTTTGGTTGTCCTTGGCTCTGTAATCGGGGGGTTTGTTGGAGCTCAGCTGCTTTCCCCCAATCCAGCAGTAAACATTTCAGATAAAACCGTTACCAAATTGCAAGAACTCGGGTTTGATAGTGCTGGTACAGCCTATTTGCCCACGGAACTTTTTAGTGTGGAATCCCTTGCCGATCCTAAAGTGTGGATCATTCTTTTGGTGGCTGGCTTTTTGGTAGGATTTGGCACAAGATATGCGGGAGGTTGTACCTCTGGGCATGCTATTTCTGGTTTGAGCAATTTACAGCGACCTTCCTTGATTGCAGTTATCGGATTTTTTATCGGAGGATTGATCATGGTTCACTTGTTGTTTCCCTTAATTTTTACGGTATGAAGAATGTAGTATACATCATATTGGGCATCTTTTTGGGAATTGTTTTGTATAAATCGGAAGCTGCTTCGTGGTTTAGGATATATGAAATGTTCCAGTTTGATTCGTTCCACATGTACGGAATCATTGGCTCGGCATTGGCAGTGGGCATTGTTTTGGTGCAATGGATCAAAAAATCGAAGCTAAAATCATTTTCAGGAGAAACAATTACTATACTGGACAAAGAAAAATCAATTGCCAGATACATTTTGGGAGGAGCACTCTTTGGATTGGGGTGGGCCTTGGCCGGAGCTTGTCCCGGACCTATCTATATTTTGGTGGGAGCTGGGTATTGGCCCATAGTCATTGTTTTGGTTGGAGCGTTACTTGGAGCCTTTGCGTATGGCGTTTTAAGGAGTAAATTACCACACTAAGAGTGACTTAACGGGATATTTGGGCAAAACAACGAAAATGAATGGCTCATTGGAGTCCAGCCTCTAGCTTTGCCTGTCCCAAACCTACTTAATGCACAAATAATGAAGCTTACCACGTTTATCATAGATGATGATTTGGTGTCACAGTTCGCAACCCGGTACTGTATACAACAATCCCAAGGTAATTTTGATATTGTTACCTGTTCCAGTGGCGAAGAAGGTATACAAGCCTGTTTCAGTTCCATTGAGAAGCACGACAGATTACCTGACATTGTCTTTTTAGATCTTGTTATGGATGATATGAACGGATGGGATTTTTTACAAAACCTTAAAAATTTGTTCGTGGAGCACGAACTTCCAAGTGTATATGTACTTTCAGCCTTTACCAATGCTAAGGATCGCGCCATAGCCAAAAAGAATGGGTTGATTTCCGGTTACGTGGACAAGCCTTTGTCACGTTCCTATCTGGAAAAAATATTGAAAGAAGAAGAGAAAAAACGGGCTTAGCCTGACCTCTCCAATGGCTTAAAAGTAAATCAAGCTAATTTGATTCCCACGGTTGCATAAAGTTTTTAAAAAAACCTATTTTTGCAGTCCATTTTTATGGATGGCCCCGTAGTTCAATGGATAGAATAGAAGTTTCCTAAACTTTAGATGCAAGTTCGATTCTTGCCGGGGCTACTTTTTGACTTCTGAATGATTCAATAAATCATTAAATAAATGAAAATCAGACATTTAATGTTTTTTGATTTCAATTGAATTCCTTTGATATGTGCTTTAAAAGTTCACAAATCGTCAACATTTTTTAGGTTATTGTTTTAAACTAAGTAATTAAAATTCAGTAATTTAGTTGGAACACTCGATTTGATTTGACCTTCGTCTTCGTCAACGTTTAACATAAAGAAGACAAATATGAGGTCAAATTCCACTTTTTCCGTCCTTTTTTGGCTTTATTCCGGTAGGTCAAAAAATGGCAAAGCCCCTTCAGAGTAAATTTTGCTTTTTAGAATTAAATAAACATTAATCCGTGTTACATAGTAAAAAAGTATTTAGTTATGATTGTTCTTTATGGTGGCTTAACCATCAAGGTTTTAATCCAAACAAGATTTTGACATCTCATTAACATTGGTCTTCCGCTAAGTGTTGTAGGTTAGACAATTGAAAAAAGTCAGTTGGCAATAAATAATAACAGACGGTATATTATTTAAGAAAGTTAAGTTCACAGTAAAATAGGCCAATCATGTGCACATATAATTAATGTTCTCCATAACCAACATCATCCATCTTACCCTTAAACACCCTATACTGGATGGCCATATAAATAATCACTAACAAAACTGCCAGAACAAACCAGTTGATACCAACGGATAAACCATATTCATGGGCTGCAACATTTTCGATTGTTAGGGATGGATTAATACCATTGCTTGATGGTAGTAGGTTTGGAAAAATTGAGGCTGCAGTAGATGTGAACCCTCCCAACAAAAACAAAGATGAAAACAGGAATCCCATGCCATCTTTTTTGAAAGACCTCACTTTAAATAGACCAAATAATCCCGTGAAAGTGATTATGGGAAATACCCATAACCAAGGTGTTTCAATAAAATTATGAAAAGGCTTGGGCTCAATGATATGCCAAACTAACAGTGATATGATCACTAAAATGATAAGGGCTATATTTAGGCGGAATACTACTCTCTTAAGCTTTTTATTTAACGATGAATTTGTTTTGAAAATAATCCAATTTGCACCATGGATAGTCAATGAGACAACACCGATGACCCCTAACAGCAGTGTAAACCAATCAATAATACCCAAATGTTCGGCTTTCGGACTAAAAGTCGGGTTCCACAGTGGCAAGAAAAAATAATGGGCTTCTTGAGTTGAAACCCCATTTGCAACCATGCCCAGATTGACACCTCTAACCACATTTCCCAAGGCAACACCAAAAAACAAAGCCAATAAAAAACTCGCTATTCCAAAGGCTTTATCCCATACAATTTCCCAAATTTTATTGTGTATTTGTCCTCTTAATTCCAATCCGATTGCCCTGAAAATAAGTAGCCAAAGTATTATTATGAGCGGTAAATAAAAACCACTGAACGAGGAAGCATATAAGGTAGGAAATGCAAAAAATAATACACCGCCAGCTGCAATCAACCAAACTTCATTGGCATCCCAAAAAGGACCAATGGCATTCGTAATGGCTTTTTTATCTTTTTCGTTTTTAGCAAAGAACAAGTGAATGATCCCTGCCCCAAAATCATAGCCATCTAAAATAACATATATGGCCAGCATAGTCATTAAAACAATGTACCAGAATAATTCCATAGTTAATTGTGTTTTAAGGCAAGAGGTCCTTTATTGATGATTTTGCCCACTAATATTAAAAATAAGAGTCCCAATAATAAGTAAAGTCCAATAAACCCTAGAAGTGTAAATAAAGTATTACCTGAAGATACTGTTGGCGATATACCGTCTCCAGTTTTTAAAAGGTTGTAAACCAACCATGGTTGACGGCCTAATTCGGCGGTGTACCAACCTGTTGTATTGGCAATGTATGGAAGAGGTAACATTAATAACAATGACCAGAGAATCCATTTTGTTTTATAAAGTCTTTTTCTATACAGTTGAATTGAAGCTGCCAACATTAACCCTATAAATATGGTGCCAAGTCCTACCATAATATGATAGGCATAATATAGCCCTGGGACATTGGTTGGGTATAGGCTTTTATCAAATTCATTTAAGCCTTTAATTTCGGCATCCCAACTTTGATAAGTTAAAAAACTCAATATATTCGGTACTGCAACCTTATTGTCCAGTTTTTTATTTTCCATATCAGGTTGTCCGATCAAAATAATTTCAGAACCACCTTTTTCTGTCTCAAAAATTCCTTCCATAGCTGCAAAGGTTACAGGTTGGTGCTTAACAACATTTTTAGCGGTCCAATCCCCTGTTGGAAATGCAACCAAGATGCTAGAGACCAAACCAAAGACCACTCCTGTTTTAACAAATAATTTTCCAAACTCACCATGTTTGTTATTCAATAGATAGAAAGCTCCAATAGCTGCCACTACAAAGGATGCTGTAATAAGTGAAGCCAATTGATTGTGTAAATAAGCTGGAAGTAACCAAGGATTGGAAAATAATGCGGAAAAATTGTTTAAAACAAACTTGCCGTTTTCAAGGATTTCGTAACCTACAGGATGTTGCATCCAAGAATGTGTGGCGATAATGAGATACCCGCTTGCCCATGAGCCAAGAAATACCAAAAACCCGGTGACAAAATGAAGCTTATGTCCAAGTAGCTTTTCCCCAAACAGAAAAAGCCCAAGAAATGATGATTCCAAGAAAAAGGAAAACATCCCTTCCATTGCTAAAGTCTGTCCAATTATCCCTCCGGTAAGTTCAGAGAATTTAGCCCAATTTGTGCCAAATTGAAACTCCATGGGGATTCCTGTAACTACACCCATAGCAAAATTGAGTGCAAAGATTTTCATCCAAAACTTTGCTGCATCATTGTATGTGTCGATTTTAGTTCTTAAAAACTTCCACTTAAAATAGACAATCATTAGGGATAATCCCATTGTCAATTGAGGGAAGAGATAGTGAAAGGTAATAGTAAATGCAAATTGCATTCGGTCATAGAAAAGCATATCTTCCATATGAGATCGGATGTTTGGTTTTTAATCTATTTTTGTGAATTATATAAATAAAAAGAGACATTTAAAATGCCCCTTTTGCTTTATTCCAATATTGGTCAACTCTTATATGCAGATAACATCCAAACCAATTTTTCTTGCTCCACAATGTATTCACTCATAAGGGCTACGGTACCTTCGTCGTCTGCGTCAGCTGCTTCTTTTAAGATCACTCTTTCTTTTGAAAGTAAAATTTTTAGAGCTTTTAAAACATTGTCAATTGCTGTTTCACCATCCGAAACATTTTCTGCTTCCTTAATTTCTGAATGGTTTAGGTATTTTGAAAATGTATGATATGGCGATTGACTTAAAGTGAGTATACGCTCTGCTATCTCATCTACTTTTTCTAAAGCATCGTTATACAGTTCTTCAAATTTTAAATGTAGTTCAAAGAATTTTTTTCCTTTAATGTTCCAATGAAATCCCCTTAAATTCATATAGAATTGTTGGTAGTTTGATAACAGGTCGTTTAACTTTTCTGCAACTTGCTTTGAGTCATTAATTTCTAGACCAATGTTGTTTAATTCGGATTTTTTCATCTTTTTGTTTTTTTAAAGTTATCTATATTTTCGCTTAAATCGAAGACATTTGCTTTGTCATGCATATTCCCTACAATGCTGCTTCCGATAGCACTTCTATAACCACCTTCACAATGAACTACAATTGGCCTATCAGTTGGGATATGGTTTTTTGAATTTCGTAGTTCATTCAATGGTATGTGTATGGCGTTTTCAAAATACTTTCCCTCATTGGTTTCACTTTGGTTACGGATATCCACAATAGTATACTCATCGGGGTTGTTTTTAAAATGTGTCAGGTCAATTTTATCACTTTGTAAAAGCTCGGTTTCATCCAACGTCAAAACCAAATTCACTTGCTTCTCATATCCGATTTTAGCAACCCTTTCCAATATTTTTTCCATGTCATCCGGTTTATCGATAACCAAACTAAAGGGTTCTCCTGGATTAACTATGGCACCCAGCCAGGTTTCAAACTTTGAGTCTTCCGAAACGGCCATAATATTGATGCTCCCTGGCAGGTGCCCTTTTTTAAATTCTGTTTCGTCCCTGACATCCACAATTAATCCACTGATACTTGTATTTAATTGTAGAGGCACTTTTGCAATGGAGGTTCTTAGATTTTCTGGACCTCGTCTATTGATATCCACATCAAATCCAAAATAAGATGGGATAAAGGGTTGGCTATCCAAAAGGGTATTTACAAATTCTTCTTTTGATTGAGGTTTAAAGGCCCAGTTACCCATTCTTTCGTTGCCGAGAGTACTGCTATTGTCAGAACTCAGGTTTTTTCCACATAAGGAACCGGCCCCATGAGCGGGGTACACCAAAGCTCCATCGGGCAGATCCTTGAATTTATTTTGGACGGTATCATACATCATTTCGGCCAGTTCTTGACGCTTTGCGGTCATATTACCGGCTTTTTCACGTAAATCTGGTCGTCCTACGTCCCCAATAAAAAGGGTGTCCCCTGTAAAGAGTGCTGTTTTTCCGTCTTTTTCGGCTACAACGGTAATACTGTCTGGTGAGTGTCCTGGAGTATTTAAGGCAGAAACCTTGATATCCCCGACCATAATACTTTGACCTTCATCAAAAGGCTCATATTCATAGTCGGCACCCAAATCTTTGCTGTGATAAATAGGTGCTCCGGTTTCTTGGTGTATTTGCAAGTGGGAACTCACAAAATCAGCGTGTGGATGGGTTTCAATAACGGCTACTATTTTTGCACCATGTTCTTGTGCAAACACATAGTACTGCATAGGATCCCTTTCTGGATCTATAACGGCCATTTCACCATTATCCACAATAGCATAGGAATAGTGGGCTAAAGGTTTATATTCAAACTGTTTTATTTCCATAAAATAGGGTTTAAAGGGCACCTTGGAACAAGGCGCCCCGTATTCAACATTATTTTTTAGATTTCTTTCTTGGCAAGGTACCAATCCACTTTTTCAAGTGTATCGTCCGCAAGTCTTTCATTAAGTTCATCTAGAGTCTTAGGAGGGGAAACAATAACCTTATCTCCTTTTTTCCAATCCAAAGGCATGGCAACTTTGTACTCATCCGAGGTTTGTAGCGCTTCCAAGGCCCTTAATATTTCATCCATGTTCCTACCAACATTTAAAGGATAGTACATGATCAATCTGATTTTTTTAGCTGGATCGATAAAGAAAACAGCGCGTACTGCTGCGGTTTCACTTTCGTTGGGTTGAAGCATTCCGTACAATTTGGATACCTTCATGTCCAAATCTGCAATAATTGGGAAATCGAAGTATACACCAGTGTTTTCCCTTACATTTTGAACCCAACCCAAGTGGGCGTGAATACTATCGATACTTAAACCAAGAAGTTCAGTATTTAAGGCATCAAATTCATCTTTTCTTTGTGCGAACCCGCTCATTTCCGTTGTGCATACAGGTGTAAAATCTGCAGGGTGGGAGAACATTACGATCCATTTATCCTTGGCAAATTCCGAGAACTTAATCTTTCCTTTAGTGGTCACGGCCTCAAAATCTGGAGCCATATCCCCAATTCGGGGCATTTGATTTACTTTTTCGTTTTCTGAATAAGAATTTTCCATAGTGTTATAAATTATATTTATCAATGTTTAATTCATGATAAAAATAACTTATGATAAAGATCTTTGCAGTAACGAATGTTACACTACTGAACTTTAACGGTTGTTTAACGATTACACAGGCTCTAATTCAATGAACTACTTATTAAAAATAAAG
Source organism: Allomuricauda ruestringensis DSM 13258 (assembly GCF_000224085.1). Classification (NCBI taxonomy): domain Bacteria; kingdom Pseudomonadati; phylum Bacteroidota; class Flavobacteriia; order Flavobacteriales; family Flavobacteriaceae; genus Flagellimonas; species Flagellimonas ruestringensis. The sequence continues at coordinate 1,713,259 of NC_015945.1, read as the reverse complement.
TCAACCGCCATTTGCGCATGTGGATTGGTGGTTGCCAAGGTTGGAATGTCAACATCTCCTTGTTGTATCGGTAACGGTAATTCTGTACAGCCTAAAATTATTCCATCTACATCTCTTGCTTTAAGCAATTCAATTCGTTTATTAGATTTGTTTTATTTCTTCCGAGAATATTTTCTGGTTAAGGATTTAGGGATGAAAACTGCTTAAAGTTGACCAAACTTTCAATAGCATCATCAGTCTTTTTGTTCTTCAAGTTAAATTGATATATTATTTTTTAGTAATTGGAGAATGGCGGTATTTTAGGTATCTAAATCCTTAGGACAAGCTTACTATAAAAATCAATAAAATAATTAAGCTACTTTCTTTAACTGATTGACCGGTCTACCACGGTCAATGAAACGGTTTCTTCTTTCATGGTTGCAATAACAAACGTACTCCGTTATTGACGGTAAATAGGAAATCATTGCCAAAGTTCAATTCAACAATTGTAAGAATTGATTCCATATCAATTTTGATTTATTGCATATTCTAAATCAAAATCCCAAACACTCACCAAAATTCGGACAAATTCGCGGTAATAAAATCCAAACGTGAATGAAAAATAGAATGATAAATAACAATCCTATTAGCAATGCATGAATAATATATACCTCATCTCCTTCTGGCTTTAATTTGGGCCATAATAATCCAAAAACTCCTGTCACAAATAACAAAAAGGGAACACCAGAGAAAAAAACAAGAAATTGCAAGCTAAATTGTTCTTGCAAAAAGCCGTACAAAACGAAACCGATAATTAAGGATAGTATCAAAAGAATCCAATAAATCCTAGTTTGCGATGTTGTATATGGTTCTTTCATAACATGACTCTTTAATCACATAAAATTACTTCGTAAGGCGAAACCATCAAATGACAATGGTCACTTTTAATTAATCCTGGACATTATCAATCAGTAAGGCAATGTGATTTATTTTGATTGAATACTATCTATATTGGTTATTTCACAAAAGACAATGAATCCATCATCATGTTTAATTAATATGATGACGTCCAAGAAAAATTTGTTTAACCACATGAGTAATTGGGCACAAGAGATACGTTAGCAATTAATATCATACTTTACCCAGAATCATTCTAGAGGTGTATACAACTAAGAACAATGGAAAAGTTCAGTCATAATGGCCTGTACAAAGTTCAAATAAACGATTGGTTTCAATTTATGAATCAATCATTTTACAGCTGTTTGTTTATCTTTGATATGACGAAAGACAAATCGGTCAAAAAAGTTCACAAATCGTCAACATATTGAAATCAAAAAATGGAAACCCCAATAAAACTGGGGGTCTGGGAGAAAAATTCGATTCTTGCCGGGGCTACTTTTTGACTTCCGAATGATTCAATAAAATAATATTGGAAACAATAGGCTCAATTTGCAAATTAAGTAGTTTGCTTGTGGATAGCTGTTTCCTTGTATCATAAATGGATTCCTGCTTCCCATCAACTTCGCTCAGGGAACAACAGGAATGACACTTGAACTTGCTTTTGTCTTGCCTTATTTATGATAAAGCGAATAGATAATTTGTTTTGATTAAACAATTGGCACACAATTCGGAATGAGGTTGCAACCTTTTTAAGTGTTTGATGTAACCTTTTTGTACACCTTTTTTTATTAGGTTACAGAAATTATGATGGATGTTTGAGTTTCCACTATCATGGTAACACCCTATAAAACAACAAAATCCAACACTATTTCTAGTATTGGATTTTTATCTCTGCTCCTCCTCTTGGGCTCGAACCAAGGACCCTCTGATTAACAGTCAGATGCTCTAACCAACTGAGCTAAGGAGGAATATTTTACCTTAAGCGGGTGCAAATATAAAAGAATCTTTTTTACACCACAAACAAAAAATTTGCTTTTCTATTTAAAAAGCCATTTATATAAATCATTTCCATTGGCAAACAGCAACAAAGCAATCAATAGAAAGAATCCGACCATTTGGGCATACTCCAAAAATCTATCGCTGGGTTTACGGCCCGTAACCATTTCGTACAACAAGAACATAACGTGTCCGCCGTCCAATGCGGGGATAGGCAGAATGTTCATAAAGGCCAAAATAATGGAAATAAATGCCGTTGTCGCCCAAAATGCAGGCCAGTTCCAAGTATCGGGGAACATGCCACCAATAGCGGCAAAACCTCCCACACCCTTATAAGCTCCTGTTTCAGGATTAAAAATCTTCTTTAATTGCTTTACGTAACTGGATAGAGTGGAAACACCTTTGTCAATTCCTGCCGGAATGGCTTCCAAAAAGGTATATTTTTCAGTTTCTACCTCTAAATACCCTTCTTCTTGCAAATCATCCATGGTATATCCCCCAATCTCCAAACCTAATTTACCTTCCTCATCGACATGGGCTACAATATTGGACCGTGTTCCATCAGCACGTTCTACCACAATGTTGATGTCTTTGTCCTTGTTCTTTTCCAGCATATCCATCACTTGATCCCTGTAAACGGCTTCGGAACCATTAATGGTCAAGAATTTATCTTTGGATTGAAACCCTGCTGTTTTATTGTGTGATGCTTTGGGGATTTTATTTACTTGGAACGGAACTCTAAAACTTAGGAACCGAATCTTATCCTCGTCTTCAATCAAAGTGGAGATAAAATCAATGGGGATTTCTTTTTCTATACGCTGGCCGTCCCTCTCTATAGTAATATTGTTTCCATTAATCAACTCAACAAATACGCTATTAAAGGTTTTTAACTCTTCGCCATCAACAGCAATAATTTTATCCCCGGTCTGTATACCTACTTCATCCCCAATTTTCTTTTCTATTACCCAAACCCCATCTTTTAAACTATCCATGGGAATATATTGGTCGCCATAAGAATAGGCCATCCCAATGTAAATTACAACAGCCAAAATAAAGTTCACCGTAACCCCGCCCAGCATAATGATCAATCTCTGCCAAGCCGGTTTACTTCGAAACTCCCAAGGTTTTGGCTCTTGCTGCATCTGCTCCTTGTCCATACTCTCGTCGATCATCCCGGATATCTTCACATATCCGCCCAAGGGCAACCAACCAATTCCGTAAACGGTTTCCCCTATTTTCTTTTTGAAAAGGGAAAACTTGACATCAAAAAAGAGATAAAACTTCTCTACCCTGGTCTTAAAAAGCTTTGCAGGGATAAAATGCCCTAACTCGTGAAGCACGATGAGAAGCGATAAGCTCAAAAAGAATTGTATGGTCTTTATTACTATAGGGGTCATTCGTCGTCTTTTGTTAAAACGCACAAAAGTAACCTTTTAGGTATTGATAAAAAAACGACAAATTTGATCCCTTCATGATTTAAGAAAGATTTAGCAACAATTAGTGGCTTTATCCTTGAGGAATAGCCATTTGGGCCGTAATTTTGTAAACATGGGATTATTTTTTGCAAAGTATAAGCTGTTTGGAATCGTGATGTTGGGGCTATCAGCAGTTATAGTCTATCTTTTCTATAATGCCCTGCAACCCAAGAAAATGCTTCCCATATATCAACCCTCTATGGTGGATAAATCTTTAGTGGACAGCACTTTGCACTACACCAAAAAATACCATAAAGTGGCTGATTTTGCCTTGTTGAACCAAAACGGGGATACCATCACCCAGGAAAATTACAAGGACAAGATTTATGTGGCCGACTTCTTTTTTACCACATGCCTCACCATTTGCCCGATCATGACCAAAAACATGACGGAAATACAGGACGCTCTTCTGGATGACCCCAATATTATGCTCCTCTCCCACTCTGTGACCCCGGAAATCGATACTGTCGCCCAATTAAAAAGATATGCCTTGGAAAAAGGCGTAGTGGATAGCAAATGGAACTTGGTAACAGGGGATAAAAAACAGATTTATGAGTTGGCGCGAAAATCGTACCTAGCGGTTAAAAATGATGGTGATGGAGGGCCTTTTGATATGATCCACACAGAAAACTTTATTTTGGTGGACAAGGAAAAACGCATTCGTGGTTTTTATGATGGCACCAATCGTGAAGATATCGACAAGCTTTTGGAAGACATTAAAATACTTGAAGCCAGTTACAAAGAGTAAATCCTGGCACCTTTCTCTATGAATACACCTCGTAATTTCACTTTTTTACTTATTTTTGCTCTTAATTAAATTTATTCTAAATAAGAACAGTGGCGACCGTAGCAGATTTACGATATGGACAAAAGGGCATTATCAAGGATTTTACCGAGCATATCCTCCCTGTAAAATTAATGGAGTTGGGCTGTCTTCCAGGGAACAGCGTCGAGCTTTTACAAATTGCGCCCCTAAACGATCCCATCTACATTAATCTCAGCGGAAGTCATTTGGCAATAAGAAGGTCCTTGGCAGTACTCATTGAGCTGGATATTATTGATGAAACACAGGCCAAATGAGCAAAAACATCAACGTAGCCCTCATCGGCAATCCCAATACCGGAAAAACCTCAGTTTTTAATCAACTTACCGGACTCAAGCAAAAAGTAGGCAACTATCCAGGTATCACCGTAGAGAAAAAAGAAGGAATCTGTAAACTTCCCCGAGGAGTTAAAGCACATATTCTCGACCTTCCGGGCACCTACAGCTTAAACACTACTTCTTTGGACGAAAGCCTCGTAGTGGAGCTCCTGCTCAATAAAAATGACAAGGACTACCCCGATGTGGCCGTGGTGATCAGCGATGTGGAAAACCTGAAAAGGAACCTACTTCTTTTTACCCAGATTAAAGATCTTAAGATTCCGACCATTTTGGTCATCAATATGGCAGATAGGATGGGTCGCAAGGGGATATCGCTTGACGTTGATGCCATGGAAACAAAGTTGGACACCAAAATTGCTTTGGTCAGTACACGAAAAAACACGGGAATTGAACGCATAAAGGAGCTCATTGCAGACTATAAAAGCATTTCTTCCAAATCCTTACTGGACCCGACCAGAATCTCCCCTGAATATTTTGACCGTCTGAAAAAGACCTTCCCACAAGAAGACTTGTACAAACTATGGTTGGTAATCACGCAAGACGTGAACTTTATGCCCATTGAAAAAAAGCGGATACAAGATGCCACGGATTTTGCCACCAAGTCCAAGGACGAGCTCAAAAAATTACAGCATAAGGAAACCGTACTTCGATATCAGCTCATCAACAATATTTTAAAGGAAACCTATAAGGTGGATTTTATGGCCGCCAAGGGCCTACGAGCTTCCTTGGACAAAATTCTGACACATAAAGTTTTTGGTTACCTCATCTTTTTTGCCATTTTGTTGCTGATATTCCAAGCTATTTTTGATTGGAGCGGCTACCCGATGGATTTTATAGATGAAAAATTTGCCTTGGCCAGTGAATGGGTGAAAAACACCTTGCCAGCAGGTTTGTTTACGGATTTGTTGGCCGAAGGTATCATCGCCGGTATTGGCGGAATTGTAATTTTTATACCTCAGATAGCCTTTTTGTTCCTTTTCATATCCCTTTTGGAAGAATCAGGGTATATGAGCCGTGTCGTCTTTTTAATGGATCGTTTAATGCGTCCGTTTGGATTGAGCGGAAAAAGTGTAGTGCCCCTAATATCAGGAAATGCATGTGCCATCCCCGCTATTATGGCCACACGTACTATAGAAAATTGGAAAGAAAGGCTGATTACTATTTTGGTGACACCATTTACCACCTGTTCTGCCAGATTGCCCGTGTATTTGATTTTGATTGCCCTGGTAATTCCAGAAGGCAGTTTCTTAGGGCTTAGCTACCAGGCATTGACCTTGATGCTTTTGTATATGATTGGTTTTGGAATGGCCCTATTGTCCGCAATGGTGTTGAATAAAATCCTCAACATACAAAGTAGGTCCGTTTTTATGATGGAAATGCCCACTTACCGCCTTCCTTTGGTGAAAAATGTGGTCTACACCGTAATAGAAAAAACCAAGAGTTTTGTGCTAGGTGCTGGTAAAATCATCTTGGCCATCTCCATTGTATTGTGGTTCTTAGGTTCCAATGGTTATTCCGATGATTTTCAGGATGCCGACCGTATCGTGACAAAGCGAATTGAAAATGAAGGGTTGAGCACCTACAGTAAAAATTACATCCAAAACAACGTAGCATCGTATCGTGAATCTGCAGAAACGGAAGGTATGGCGCCCAATGCCCTTCAGGATTCCATTCAGGTTTTGACCGCAGAACTTTCCGAAAGAGCCGTGGCGCAGGAAATATCGAGCTATAAGTTGGAGCATTCCTATATTGGCCAAGCGGGAAAAGCCTTTGAACCTTTGGTAAGACCTTTGGGGTACGACTGGAAAATTGGCATCGCAGTTTTGACCTCCTTTGCCGCCCGCGAAGTTTTCGTGGGAACCTTGGCAACCATTTACAGTGTGGGCAACGACGAAGAAGAAACCATTAAAAATAGAATGGCCGCTGAGCTGGATGAAGATGGCGAGCCGCTGTTCAATTTGGCCTCGGGTATTTCTTTGATGCTCTTTTATGCATTTGCCATGCAATGTATGAGCACGCTCGCGATTGTAAAAAGAGAGACCAACTCATGGAAATGGCCCATGATTCAATTGGGCTTTATGAGTGTTTTTGCTTATATTGTAGCTTTGATAGCATACCAAATCCTAAGTTAATACAAAGATGATCCAACAAATATTGGCATACGGAACCTTGCTCGTTGCAGCAGGCTATTTGGTTTGGAAATTCTTGCTTCCAAAATCACTCTTCAGCAAAGGGAACAACAATTCCAATTCCTGTGGCCAGGACAATTGTGGCTGTAGTTAATCTACCTTAAATTTATACGTGAATAGTGTCAGGTCGAGCGCAGTCGAGACCTCGGCACGTATAACCCTAGCTCGACTAAGTTCGAGACCCCACCACTAAACCTTGATTATTACAAACTTACCACTCCATCAAACAATTTTTTATTTTTTTCACCCCCTTTCTGTAACCTTTCTTAATTTCCTGACTATATAAAGTAAATGCCAACTAAAAAACAGCATTTGGAAACACTTTCAGATGAAATGATCATGCAAAAAGTATCCGACGGCGACTTGGATTTGCTCAAGGAACTTTTTGACCGACACCACAAACACGTGTACAATTTTCTGTACAAAATGTCGGGTGATCGTATGTTGGCCGAAGATCTTACACAGGATGTTTTTTACAAACTGATCAAGTATCGGAACTCATACAATAATGGGTCTTTCTTGTCTTGGATGTTCACCATAGCACGGAACAGCCTAAAAACACATTACACAAGGAACCAAAGACCGCATGACGATATCGAAGTTCTGGCACACAAAGCAGTGGAAGATGAGGAGGATGCTTCTGAAAACAATGCTCACCTAAAGTATGCCTTGAGCCAGCTTGACCCATATGACAGGGAGCTTGTGATTTTGAACCGATACAAGGAAGTGCGGTACGAAGATTTGGCCGAAATAATGGGGAGCACCCCAGGAGCTGTAAAAACCCGAGTGTGCAGGATTTTAAAAAAATTGAAGAATATTTATTTAGAAAGTATATAGCCATGGAAAAGCAACATGTTTTTGACCAAATACCGGATTATCTGGATGGCATATTGGACAAGTCTGAAAAAGCCAAGTTTGAACAACACCTAGAACAATGTACCGAATGCAAAAAGGAGCTAGAGGAGATGAAAGCCTTCTTCAATGTTTTTGAAAAAGAAATTCCAATCCCCACGAACAGGCTTAAAACAAAGTTTGAAGCAGCTCTTGAACTAGAAAAGAACAATCAAGGCAAGGTGGTTCAAATGGAATCAAAAACTTCATCAGGTTGGACAGGAAACCTATTGAAAATTGCTGCCAGCATTGCCCTTTTGGCAGTCGCTTTTCAAATGGGAAGTATGTTTCAACAAAGGAAAGTAAATCAAAATATCGCTCAATTACAGGATGAAACCAATCAAATGAAGCAAACAGCTATGCTGTCGCTAATGGAAAATCAATCCGCAAGTAAGCGCATACAGGGGGTCAACTATATCGAGGAATTTGATCGGCCAGATAAAGCCATCATCCTAGCATTGGCCAACCGATTGCTGTACGATGAAAACGACAACGTTCGTATGAGCGCTTTTGAAGCCTTGGCGAAGTTCAGCTCCTCCGAAACGGTAAAGAGCACCTTTATTGAAGCCTTGGCACAGGAGAAAAATCCAAGTATTCAGGTGGCCATAATACAAGCATTGGTGCAGATACAGGAGAAAAAAGCGGCCGAACCCATGAAGAAATTATTGGAAAAAGAAGACACACAACCCTTTATAAAAGAGCAAATCAGGGCAGTATTGCCAAGCATAACATAAACATCAAAAAAGCGAATATCATGAGAAAAATCACATTTATTTTAATGGCCCTTTTTATGGGCAGTATTGCCAAAGCGCAAAGCGATTACACCAAATCCCTAAATGGCATCCAATGGGTTAAAATAGAGTCCAAAACGGACATTGTGTTAAAAACCCACAGCTCCAACGAACTGTTGATCAAATCCGGCCCAGCGATAAAAACGCCAGAGCGCGCCAAAGGCTTAAAATTGGTCGGCGAAGGAGGCACGGACAACACCGACATCGGATTTTCCGTAGTACAGGACGGCAACACTCTTATTGTTTACAACCTCCGAAAAAACAAGGGGGCCGAAATTTATTTGCCCGCTTCACAAAATGTTGCCGTAAAAAGTACATGGAACGGTGATATTGAAATCGATGGCTTTTCTGGAGAAATTGAGGCCGATGCCCAGCTTAACGGGGGAGTAAAAATACTAAACGTAAACGGGCCAGTAACCGCCAACTCCTTGAACGGTCAACTCGAAGTGGTTTTTGGAAAGGTTGCCCAAAACTCTCCTATTTCCCTGTATTCCACCAACGGAGCGGTAGATGTGAGTCTTCCCAGTAGTACACCGGCAAATTTGGCCTTGAGCACCCTAAACGGAAACGTTTATACCGACTTTGATGTACAAGCAGAGAACAAAGACGGATTAAAATCAGTTTTGGGAAGAGACATTAAGGCATCCATTAACGGAGGTGGTGTAAAAATTTCCATGAAATCGACCAATGGAAATATGTACCTAAGAAAAAAATAATCTCAAAAACCATCGAGCGCAGTCGAGATGTTTGCTACTCATCCTTCGACTGCACTCACCATTACAAAGCATCAATTAAAAATATAATCAAAAATTGAACAGTCATGAAAAAATTAATCATCACCGCATTTATGGGATTGGGCATCCTATCCCTGGGTGCACAAAAAATTATTGAAAAAAGTTTTAAGTATTCCGGACAATCCATTGATTTGGATGTAAAATTTGCCAACAACATCGAGGTAAAGACCTGGGATAAATCCACGGTCTATTTTAAGGCCGACATTACCACAAAGAATGGAAAGTTCCTTGATCTTTATGGGCTGGATATTGATGATAAAAGCTCTAGCCTCAAAATCGCCTCGGACGCCATTCCTCTATTTAAGGCGTTTCAGAAAGAGTGGGACAGAAACAATCCCAACTCAAAACACAGAGGGTACATGGAAGAAGATACCTACGAGTTCAATTATGTACTCTATGTCCCCAAAAATGCAAGCTTCAAGGTTAGCAGCATAAACGGCGACCTAAGGTCCGAAGTTATTGAAGGGGATTTTACCGCAGATTTGATCAATGGTGACATCGACATCAAAAAATATGACGGTGACATGGACCTACAGACCATCAACGGCGAAATCGATTTGGTGATGAAGAATTCACGCCTGATTGCCGAGACCATACACGGCAACATCTATGCCGATGAAAAGCTTGACCTTAAGGTCATAGATCGTTATGTTGGCCAAAAAGTGGAGGGCAGATTTGACAATGCAACCCATCGATTAAAGCTCAACACAATAAACGGTAATATGTACCTGCGTCTCTAGATTAGATTGGAAACAAAAGAATAGAGCAACAAGGCCCATCCCATAACCAGAAGCAAGCCACCAATTGGAGTGACGGGTCCCAAAAAACGGGGTTTGTTGCCTTTGGCAGCACCCCAACAAAGGGCATAAATACTAAAAGAAAATAACAATGTGCCAAAAATGAAGCAGTTTACAATTGCCGAATCCAGCGGTCTATCAAAATTGAGGTTAAAGGCCAAAACCAATAGCACAATTGCGTGGTACATCTGATATTTGACCCCTGTCTCAAAACTTTGCAGTAGTTCGGGGGTCAATTTCCTTTTTAGGGCATGGGCGCCAAAAGCACCAAATATTACAGCCAATAATCCGTACAAGGCTCCCATGAGCTGGGCCATAAAAATTGTTCCCATCTTTTAACTTTTAAAGTTCAACGTTGATTTCGTAATCCGAATGGATTCGGAATGCACACTCATTATATTTCGGCGGCCCAAAGGTTTTCATTTTTCCTTTGGAAAAAGCCACTTTTTCTTTAGGCACGCCCAACCAATTCGTGTCCAATTCACCATTTCCGTTCTCATCGTGGAAAACCGCCAGAGCATATTCCCCGGGAGGTAAATCTTCGATCAGCAATTGCACAATACCTTCGTGAGCAACTTCTGTCCCAGCTTTAAACACTCCGTCAAAAGACAAAAATGTAGCGTCCGAATTATAAACGGCTACGTTAATATGTCCTTTGTTGGATGGCACATTGTGCACATGAACCGAAATGTTATTTTGTGAAAATATGGTCCAAGGCGCTAGAAATAGGGCAATAAGGAGTATTCTCATGGTAATCCAGGACTATTTAGTAAATTATTCGGGCTACTCGGTTTCACCCAACAAATTACGCTGCAAAATAGCATATAATTTTTGGGTTTCCAGACTGTCCTTAAGATTCAGGTACATTTTAAGGGAATCGTGGTGCACCACCTTTATCTTTTGTTGATACAGGTCATCCACAAAAACGTACACTTTTGTATTGGTAATGGAATCATTAAAGATTCCTTTTTCCTTTTCCATCCAGGAAAACCCGCTGGAGCGTTCCATTTCGGGCAACTTGTCCACCAACAATACACTGTCCAATTCGGTCAAGGGTATTTTTTGATAATAAATACCAGAGAAGATTTTTAGGTTGCCCTCTTCAATCTTGTGCCAGTTTTTATAGTGTTCCACAAAGGATAGAATACAAAGTATTATGGTAAGCACTATCAAAACGTTCCACAACCAATGTTTTTTTCTTTTGCTCATCTTCTTACAGTCAGGTGCTATTTGATAAGATTTAAAGGTAGTTCAATTCTTTTTAAGGGTCAAGAAGCTACGATCCTAGTATATTTGAAGTATTAAGTATTGTTTATGGATTTTACAGGAAAAAACGTATTGATTACAGGTGCCTCAAGGGGCATCGGAAAAGCAACGGCCATGGCCTTCGCCAAAAAAGGGGCCAAAGTGGGCATCAATTACAGAAGCAATGACGAAGATGCCCAAAAAACCTTGGCAGCATTGCCCGGGGACGGACATCAACTTTTTAAAAGGGATATTTCCCAAAAGATAGAAACCAAAGCCTTGATCAATGATTTCGTAAAAGAATTTGGTCAACTCGATGTATTGGTGAACAATGCTGGCATTTCCATTTTCCACGAAATAGACCAAGTTGATTTTGATCATTGGACTAACGCTTGGAAAAAAACTTTTGAGACCAATCTTTTTGCTGTGGCCAATTTGTGTTATTGGAGTGCAAAAGCCATGATGAAAACAGGAGGCGGACATATCGTAAGCGTATCTTCTCGCGGTGCCTTCCGGGGGGAGCCCACCAAACCAGCTTACGGGGCCAGCAAAGCTGCATTGAATTCCATGAGTCAATCCCTTGCCAAAAAATTGGCGCCACACCACATTTATGTAGGGGTTGTCGCCCCAGGATTCACCGAAACCGAAATGGCCAAAGAAACCCTGACCCCCGCTGAGCGGGAAAATCTGCTGCGCGAATCGCCCTTTAAACGAATGGCACAACCCGAAGAGGTAGCCCATGCCATATTGTTCTTGGCGTCTTCCGAAGCGGCCTATTCTTCAGGAACCATTATCGACGTGAACGGAGCTTCTTATTTAAGATAGTTGATTATGAAAGCTGCTACGGTTGCACAACTCAAAAAAGAACTGAAGTTTAAATCCCAGGAAGAGACCATGCAACTTTGTTTGCGATTGGCAAGATTCAAAAAAGAGAACAAGGAGCTCCTCACCTATCTTCTTTTTGAGTCGGACAGTGAGGAAGGGTATATCGAAACCGTAAAAGAAGAGGTTGATGTGATGTTCTCAGATATCAACATCAACAGTTATTTCTACATCAAAAAAAGCGTTCGAAAAATACTACGGACCATCAAAAAGTATATTCGCTATTCGGGAAATAAAGCCACCGAGGTGGAACTGTTGCTGTACTTCTGTGAGAAGCTGAAATCTTTCCGGCCATCCATCAATAGGAATACGACCCTTAAAAACCTATACAACAGGCAGTTGGAGTATATCAATAAAAAAATTCCATTGCTTCACGAAGACTTACAACACGATTATGGAGTGATTTTACAACAACTAAACCACTAAAAAACCATGTTCGAAGACAACGATGAACCTGGCAAACGCCGAGAGGAATTTGAAAAGATGCCCATTTACAAAAAAGGGTGGCTCATTTTTGATCTGGCCGATAAAATCGCTTCCTTGGTAAATGATGAAGAGGAGTATGCATCTCTCGAAGAAACGGAACTGGGCCTGTTGCGTCACCACGCTGAACAACTGCGTAACGATGCCATGCTTATATGTCCAAAAATAGCAGGTGCCGAAGGTGGCGATCTTTATGCAATCCGTATGGAAAACGCCACTATCATCAGAAAAGCAGCCCGAGAGGTCCAGACGGGTTGCTCAGGATTGGAAATGTGGGGTTTCAAGCATACCGAATATCTTGAGTTGTTGCGAAAAGAAATTGAAGAATTCAGGATTTTGTTCGCAGAATGGGTGCAAACTTTCGACCCTTGGAACTATTCACTGGATCGTTGGGGACTCTTTAATCCACCCGGAATCAATTACGACGATCCAGAACTATGATTGGAATACTTATCCAATTCAAAAAGTTTGAGTAAATTGTAACTTTATTCTAACTACCCACAACCAACCTTGACATTATGAGAATACCAACAATCTCAACAAAGATATGGACACTGCTTTCCATATTTCTTTCAACACTATGTATTTACGCACAAAATGTATCCCCCGTTACCGTTGACACAAGTTTTTACAGTGGTTTCGAATGGAGGAACATTGGTCCCAACCGAGGGGGACGATCCTTAGGTGCTTCTGGAAGTCCATCCAGACCCAACGAATACTATTTCGGTGCCACCGGAGGAGGTTTATGGAAGACGATAGACGGCGGAAACACTTGGGAATGTGTCACCGATGGCCAAATAACAAGCTCTTCCGTGGGAGCTGTGGCCATAGCCGAAACCAACCCAGATGTAGTCTATATCGGGATGGGCGAGACCCAACTTCGTGGTAGTATTACCCAAGGTGATGGGGTATACAAAACCACGGATGGTGGTAAAACCTGGACACACCTTGGTCTGGAAGAGACCCAAGCCATTTCCAGAGTTCGTGTTGACCCCACCAATGAAAATATTGTTTACGTTGCCGCACTGGGACACCCTTATGGTGCAAACGAAGAACGCGGTGTTTTTAAATCTGTGGACGGGGGCAAAACTTGGAAAAAAGTCCTTTATGTAAGCGACAAGGCCGGTGCTGCCGACCTGACCATAGACCGAAACAATCCCAACGTATTATACGCCAGTACGTGGCAAGTGTACCGTAAAGCATGGAAAATGTGGGGAGGCGGACCCGATTGTAAGCTATGGAAATCGACAGATGGAGGAGAAACATGGACTGACCTTACCGAAAACCACGGAATGCCTAAAGGCCCCATTGGTAAAATAGGCGTAACCGTATCCCCAGTGGACTCCAACCGAGTTTGGGCCGTTGTAGAGGCCAACGAAGGGGGTGTTTTTCGTTCTGATGATGCAGGCAAGACTTGGGAATTGGCCAATAACGAACGTAAATTGAGACAACGAGCATTTTACTACTCCCGATTGGTCGCAGATCCCAAGGACAAAGATGTAGTTTATGGTTTGAATGTCGGTTTCTTTAAATCCACCGATGGAGGTAAAACATTTGACGAAAGAATAATCACCCCCCATAGTGACAACCACGATCTTTGGATAGACCCAAACAATCCCAACAGGATGATCAACGCTAACGACGGTGGAGGTGTGGTGAGCATTAATGGAGGTAAAACATGGACCGAGCAGGATTATCCTACATCGCAATTTTATCATGTAATGGCCACTAGTGACATTCCTTACCATGTGGCAGGTGCCCAGCAGGACAATTCTACCTTGGCCATGCCCAGCGATGGATGGGACTTTATGCAAGCGAGAGGTCCAAGTTCCGAATGGTACTACGCCGTTGGTGGTGGCGAAAGTGGTTGGATCACGCAAAGCCCTACCAACCCCGATATTTTTTATGCTGGAAGCCAAGGAGCTCTTTTAACACGTTACGATCGAAGCAACGGTCAGGTCAGGGACATTCAAGTGTACCCCAGATTTTTCTCTGGAGAACCTGCAAGTGCGCTTCCTGAGCGCTGGCAATGGACATTCCCCATTATGTTCGCTCCCAAAGATCCCAACGTAATGTACACCTGTTCACAACACGTTTGGAAAACCACCAACGACGGACAAACTTGGGAAAAGATAAGTCCAGACCTTACCTATGCCGACCCAGAAACCTTGGGGAAAACCGGTGGAGTGATTACCATGGACATGAACGGACCGGAGATTTATGCCACGGTGTTCGCTTTGGCACCATCCAATCACGACATCAATACCATTTGGGCAGGATCGGATGATGGAAAAATACACATCACAAGAGACGGCGGTGAAAACTGGGAAGATATTACACCTGAAGAACTGCCAAAATATTCAAGGGTAAGCATCATCGAAGAATCCATTCACAATCCTGGAACTTTATATGTGGCGGCCAACAGATACCAAGTGGATGACAGGGCACCCTATGTTTTCAAAACACACGATTATGGGAAAACTTGGACCAAAATAATTACAGGAATAGAGGACGGACACTTTGCAAGGGCGATTCGCGAAGACCATAAAAGAGAAGGTCTATTGTTTCTCGCTACCGAACACGGTGTTTATTTCTCCATCAACGATGGTGCTGAATGGCAATCGCTCCAATTAAATTTGCCCGATACCCCGATCAGGGATTTGGTAATCAAGGACAACGATGTGGTTTTGGGCTCTCACGGAAGAGGATTCTGGATTTTAGACGACATCCAACCTTTTCGGGAATATTCCGAAGACCTTAAAAATGAGAAAAACGTACTTTTTAAGCCCACAGATGCCATAAGAGGCATTTACAAAGCCAATTTCCAATACTATTTGGAAGAGCAGGTGGATACGGTCACTTTTTCAATTTTTGATGCGAACAACAACCTTATCGAATCTTTTGGTGGCAACCAACCAGAATATGAAAAGGACGACAACGCATCTTGGTGGAGTCGAGGGAACAGTACCAAACCCACTACGGCCAAAGGCATCAATACCTTTACTTGGAACCTCAGATATCCCGGGCCCACCACTTTTGATGGCATCATTATTTGGGGAGCATCGGCCACTACCGGTCCTAAAGCACCTCTTGGCACCTATACTGTGCAAATGAAAGTGGGCGACGAAGTCATTAAAAGCTATCCATTTAAAATTGAAATGGATCCGAACTTGAAAGGAATCTCTGCGGAAGACCTTCAAAAACAGTTTGAATTGGCTTCCAAAATAACCGACAAAGCTACTATTTCCAACGAAGCTGTGATTCAAATCAGAAGCATCCGTAAGCAAATGGATAGTTTGGGCAAAGGTGTTTCCAGTAGAAAATTCAAGAAGCTTTCAGAGGAATTTATGGGAACCCTCACAGAGATTGAGGAAGACCTTTATCAAACCAAGAACCAATCGGGACAAGACCCATTGAACTTCCCCATAAAATTGAACAATAGATTCAATGCGCTCCAAAGAAGTATTGAAAACGGGGATGCCAGACCAACTGATGCTGCCTATGTGGTGTTTGATGAGCTTACAGCAGAGTTGGACGGCCACATGGCCAAGCTGAACACCGTATTGGAAAAAGAGCTTCCAAAGGTGAACGCTATTTTAGAAGACAACGGAATTTCAACCATCGAGGCCCAATAGGGCCTCATGGTTTTCAAGAATCAGACTCATTCTAAATTAGTGGTGAGCTATATATTCTACAGCGCATTCTTCGTAATTTTACGTTGTTAGGATGAATAAAATTGTAACCATAGGGATATCCCTGCTCATTTTGCTTCAAGGGGCCAACATCCATTTTAAGGATTTGGTAGAACTTGGACAACTTGTAGAGCATTACCAATTCCACAACGAGGAATATGGTGATAACTTTATGGTTTTTGTTTCCAAACACTACGGGGAACTCAAAGCGTCGCACAGCGAAAAACACCAAGAGGAACAGAAAGAGCACGAAAAACTACCCTTTCAGCATCAATCGCAATGTGCACAGTCCCTGGTTTTTGTTCTCGGAGCCGACAACTTTATCTATTCTCGCTCCGAAATTCCTGTGACCACCAAAAGCAATTTTCACTATCAAATGTCTTACTCCCACATTTGGGGAGACAATCTTTTCCAGCCGCCCAAACACGCATAATTCATAGTATTTCAGTTTTGCTGAACACTTTTCGCAAGCCTTATTCCACTTTAATAATGCTATTATTTCTATGAATCATGTTTTCAAAAATTATCAACTTTAGTATAAAGAACAAGTTCATTGTTCTTCTATTTACAGCAGCTATAGCCCTTGTGGGGTTATACTCCCTGTCACAAATACCCATCGGAGCGGTACCCGATGTAACCAACAATCAAGTACAGGTATTAACCACATCAAACAGTCTCTCCACTCAGGATATGGAAAAGTTTGTCACTTACCCCATAGAGCTGGAAATGGCAAACCTTCCTGGCGTTAAGGAAATCCGTTCGGTGTCCAAGTTTGGATTGTCGGTTGTAACCATCGTATTCGAAGACGATATGGGCACCTATTTGCCCAGACAACTCATTGCCGAAAAAATCAAGTCTGCATCCAGCCGCATACCCGAAGGGTTTGGCTCCCCAGAAATGGGGCCGATTACCACTGGCTTGGGCGAAATCTATCAATACATTTTGGATGTAAAGCCAAAGTACAAAGACCAATATACCTCAACGGAACTTAGGACCATCCAAGATTGGATCGTAAAACGTCAGCTTTCGGGCATTCCAGGTGTAGTAGAAGTAAATACATGGGGCGGTCACCTAAAACAATACGAGGTAGCTATTCAGACCCAAAAATTGAACGCCTTCAACATTACCGCAAAAGAAGTGTTCACCGCCTTGGAAAAGAACAATAGTGTTACCGGTGGTGGTTATATTGAAAAAGTAAACCAAGCCTATTTTATTCGTGGTGAAGGTTTGGTAAGCAGCCTAAAGGATATTGAAAATATAGTGGTAACGACCCGAAACAGCATCCCTATTTATATTAAGGATGTGGCGAAAGTTGGTTTTGGCAGTGCACCACGCTTTGGTGCGATAACCGGCAACGGTGAGGGTGAAAAAGTCCTTGGGCAAATTATGATGCTCAAGGATGCCGATTCCAAACGAGTAATCGAAGCCGTTAAGGAACGAGTTGCGGCCATTTCCAAATCCTTGCCCGAAGGCGTTTACATTAATCCGTTTTTGGACCGTAGTGAACTCATTGGGCGGACAACCTTCACGGTGACCGAAAACTTGGTCTTGGGTTGTTTGATTGTCATTTTTGTAGTGGTCTTGCTCTTGGGCAACTGGCGTTCGGGTCTTGTAGTGGCATCGGTAATACCACTCTGTTTGTTGTTTGCACTTACCCTGATGAATGTTTTTGGTGTGGATGCCAATTTGTTGAGCCTTGGGGCTATCGATTTTGGAATTATTATAGATGGCGCTGTGATCATAGTGGAATATATCGCCTACCAAATCACCCAAAGGCAAGGAGAACTTACCCAATTGAGCAAGAATGAAACACAAACAATTAAGGATAAAATAACCTTGGAAGGTGCTTCCAAGATGATGAATTCAGCCGTTTTTGGGCAGTTGATCATCTTGATTGTCTTTATCCCTATCCTTTCACTGAGTGGTGTGGAGGGAAAAATGTTCAAGCCAATGGCATTGACCTTCAGTTTTGCCTTATTGGGAGCTATTCTGTTATGCTTTACTTATGTACCCGTTGCATCGGCTATGTTCCTAAAGCCATCCAAGGAATCAGCAAAAAGTATCTCCACACGTTTGGTCAACTGGATCAATAAACAATACGAACCGGTCATCGAATGGGCCTTGAAAAGTAAAAAACTGGTGCTTTCTGCAGCTGCAGCACTTTTAGTAGGAGCCATTTTGCTGTTCTCCTCCATGGGAGGTGAATTTGTGCCCACCTTGGACGAAGGGGATTTTGTGATTCAACCCGTGCTAAAAACAGGTACCACTTTGTCTAAAACTGTAGAAACTACCACAAAAATCGAACAGATATTAATAGATCAATTTCCCGAGGTCAAACAGGTAGTAAGTCGTATAGGCGCTGCGGAAGTACCCACGGACCCCATGTCCATGGAAGAAAGTGACGTGATAATTTCCCTTAAACCCAAAGATGAATGGGTATCGGCTGAAACCAAGGATGAGTTGGCTGATAAGTTCAAAGAGGCCCTTGCCGTAATTCCAGGAATGGAGCTTGAGTTTACCCAGCCCATTGAAATGCGTTTCAATGAATTGATAACTGGGGTACGAGCGGACATCGCTATCAAGATTTTTGGTGAAAACTTGGAAACATTGAACAAAAAGGCCAACGAAATCAAAGACCTTATTCAAAATGTAGAGGGAGCATCTGATATCGTGGTGGAAAAAGTGGAAGGTCTTCCACAAATGAACGTTTCCTTTGACCGGGCCAAAATTGCACGCCACGGACTCAATATCGCCGACCTTAACGAAATGATTTCCATGGGCTTTGCAGGCAAGGTAGTAGGCAGTGTATTCGAGGGTGAGCGACAGTTTGATTTGGCCGTTCGTTTGGATTCCGAAAACCGTAAAGATATTTCGAACCTAAAAAACCTTTATGTCGATATTCCTAACGGCGGTAAAATCCCTATGAGCGAACTGGCCGAAATCACTTATCAAAAAGGGGCTGCAAAAATCTCAAGAGATGATACCAAAAGAAGAATTGTTGTCGGTATCAACGTAAGGAATCGAGACCTTCAATCTGTGGTGGATGATGTACAATTATTGGTCAATGAAAACATCACATTACCTCCAGGCTACACCATCACCTATGGCGGACAGTTTGAGAACCTTCAAAATGCAAAAGCCAGATTAATGATTGCCGTGCCCATTGCTTTGTTGCTCATCTTTATTATGCTCTATTTTGCTTTCGGCTCTGTTAAGGAAGCCTTGCTTATTTTCTCGGCCATTCCGTTATCTGCCGTTGGAGGGGTTCTATTACTTTGGTTAAGGGATATGCCTTTTAGTATTTCTGCTGGGGTCGGTTTCATTGCCCTTTTTGGTATCGCCGTACTGAACGGCATTGTGCTCATTGAACATTTTAAGGAACTGAAGGGCAGTGATTTCAATTCTATGGAGGATCTCATCAAACAGGGGACCAAAGATAGGCTCCGCGCCGTGCTTTTAACCGCCTCAGCTGCAGCTTTAGGTTTCTTGCCCATGGCGGTTTCCACCAATGCTGGTGCCGAAGTACAACGACCGCTTGCCACTGTGGTTATCGGTGGATTGGTAACGGCAACGATACTGACCTTGGTGGTATTACCTGTTTTATATGCGTATTCACACAATATTAAATTCCGTGGAATGAGAAAAAGAAGGAAAGAACGTAAAATGATGAAAAAGAACACATTGACCGTCATATTGCTACTGATTTCAGTTTCAGGATTTTCCCAAACCAAATTGGATTTGGAAGATTTAATGGCACTTTGCCTGGAAAACAATAAGGGAATCCAAGCAGAATCCTTAATGGTGGACCAGGCGAAAACCCTCAAGGGAACTGCCTTTATGTTCGACAAAACGGATATTTACTACCAATATGAT
This sequence comes from Allomuricauda ruestringensis DSM 13258, assembly GCF_000224085.1. Classification (NCBI taxonomy): domain Bacteria; kingdom Pseudomonadati; phylum Bacteroidota; class Flavobacteriia; order Flavobacteriales; family Flavobacteriaceae; genus Flagellimonas; species Flagellimonas ruestringensis. The sequence goes on along the minus strand of NC_015945.1, from coordinate 1,693,111 downwards.
GAAAACAATCTAGCATTGAACGGGGCACCGCTCAAAGTTTTTGGTGCGCAACAGCAGTTTGAGTTTCCTACAGTGTATGGCGCAAAAAGCAGACTTCAAAAATCGAATTATGAGCTTCAAAAATCATCCTTTGAAATAAAGAAGAAACAATTGTTCCAATCGCTGAGCATAGCTTACTATGAGTATCAGACCTTGCAGCAAAAAGCAGAGCTTTATAGTACATTGGATAGTATTTATGGTAAATTTTCCAGTGCAGCCGATAGGAGGTTTGAACTGGGAGAAACCAATTATCTGGAAAAAGTGACGGCCCAGGCAAAACAAAGGCAAATCATGAACACCTATTCCAAAATAAAGCAGCAACTACTCACCACTTATAATCAAATTGTGAGTTTGGTGCAAAGTGAAGACACCTTGAACATCGCTGTGGAAAAACCCGAAAAGCTTTCGGTACTGAATGCCGTAGGTATGCTGGAAACGGAAGCATCATTTTTAGATAACCGCCAAGAGCTGAGCAATGCCCAAAAGAGTCTGGAAGAAAATAGATTACTGCCCGACCTTAACCTGGAGTATTTCCAAGGGACCAACAGTGGTCTGGGAACATCATTGTACGGTATTCAACTGGGGGTTCGCGTTCCCATCTTTTTCTTCGGGCACAGCAGCAAGCTGAAATCGTCCAAGATTCAGACCAAGATCACGGAGATGGAAAATACCGAAATCACTGTTGCCATGAACCAACGCTATAAAACCTTGCTGGGACAATTGAAACAGCAGACCAAAGAACTCTCTTATTACGAGGACGAAGGCGGTCATCTTTCCGATCAAATTTTGAAAGCGGCCACTGGAAACTTTCAAAATGGGGAAATCGACTTTTTCCAATACATCCTAAGTTTAGAAAACGCATACGACATCCAACTCAACTATTTGGATGTGCTGAACCAATACAATCAAACGGTAATCGCCATTAATTACTTGACAATAACATTTTAACCATGAAAAATATAATTCAAATCGCCGCTGTTTTCCTTCTATTGATGGGCTGTGGCAATAAAAACAACAAGGAATCCGCTTCCCAAGAACAAGGAGAAGAAACAGGAATAAAGGTAACTCAGGAACAATTCGACACCAATGACCTCATGATTAGTACAATGGAAAAAAGAACCTTCCCAAAAATGGTGGAGACTTCTGGGATGATCGATGTGCCCCCCGAAAACCGAGCTAGCGTAATGGCCTTTATGGGCGGTTTTGTGAAACAGACGTCGCTGTTAGTCGGTGACAAAGTAAAAAAAGGACAGCTTTTGGTGGTCTTGGAAAATCAGGAGTTTTTGAAAATGCAGCAAGAATATATGGAGGTTTTTAATCAGTTGGATTATTTAAAAGCAGAATTTGAACGAAACGAAACGCTTTTTAAAGAAAAAATAGCCTCTCAAAAGAATTTTCTTCAGGCCAAGAGCAATTATGAAACAGCCAAGGCACGTTACCGAGGCTTGCGGGAGCAATTGCAAATGCTCAACATTTCTCCTAGCAAGGTGGAACAAGGCAATATATCGTCACAAGCCGCCATTTATGCACCAATTTCGGGAAGCATCACAAAAATGAACGTGGCCAAAGGAAGCTATGTTTCTCCTGCCACGGAGATTTTGGAGATTGTGGACAACGACCACGTACATTTGGAACTTACCGTTTTTGAGAAAGACATCCTAAAAGTGAAGAAGGGACAAAAAATTCAATTTAGGATTCCTGAAGCCTCCGAAGAAGCCTTTAATGGTGAAGTTTACTTGGTGGGCACCTCTATTGACGATGCCAAAAGATCTATTAAAGTACACGGGCATCTGGAACACGAAGAAGAGGCGAACTTCCTGCCCGGTATGTTCGTGGATGCCAAAATTATGACGGATACCATCAAAACACTCTCTTTGCCGGAAGAAGCGGTCATTGAATCAGAAGGTACCTCCTACGTACTTAAATTGGTAAATAAACAAGGTGCAGGCTATACTTTTGAACGTATCGCCGTAAAACAAGGCAATACCTATGGTGGGTATACCGAAATCATCTCAACAGACCTGAACAAAGCCGATCAGTTCTTGACCAAGGGTGTTTTTGATTTGATAGGGGGGTAAATAAATCTATCCCAGCCCAACATCCAAGGTCATCATAATTATAAATCCACCGATAAAACCCATTGTGGCGATATCGGTGTATTTGTCTTGTTGCGTTTCGGGGATTACCTCCTCGACCACCACAAAAATCATGGCACCCGCGGCAAACGAAAGTGCGTAGGGAAGAATAGGCTCAAATGTTAATACGGCCCAAGCCCCCAATACACCAGCAATAGGTTCTACCAAGGCCGATGCCTGACCGTACATCCAACTTTTTCTTCGGCTCAGACCATGCCTGCGCATGGGTACGGCAACGGCAAAACCCTCTGGGAAATTTTGTAACCCGATACCCAAGGCCAAGGCAACAGCCCCTCCAATAGTTGCACCTTCAAAGCCAGAAGCAACACCTCCAAACAGAACACCTACGGCCAATCCTTCGGGAATATTGTGCAAGGTAATGGCCAAGACCAGCAGCGTGGTACGGTGCCAGGGCGTCTTTACCCCTTCTGCTTCATCTATTTTAAAATTGATGTGCAAATGGGGCAAAATTTTATCCAAACCAAAAATAAAACCCGCTCCAAGCAAAAAGCCAACGGCTGCTGGAATCACTTTTACAAAGCCTTCACCTTCGCTCATCTCAATGCCCGGTGCCAAAAGGCTCCAAAAACTGGCAGCGACCATAACACCTCCCGTAAAGCCCAACATTCCATCCATCAAAGCCCTCTTTGGGCTTTTGAACAAAAACACAAGGCCTGCCCCTGCAGCTGTCAGTCCCCAGGTAAACAACGTAGCATAAAAGGCTGCCAAAACTGGGTCTATTTCCTGAAAATAGTGTATTACTTGTTCCATCAGTCGTTCTTTTTTACATATAAATTAGATGCTATTTGGTGTGATATGCGCATTTCCTTCCCTTCCATTTGAATACGAAGGGAATTGTCAAAATCTTCCTTGTCTATTATTGTGATGGTGTTTCCCAGAGCAATTTTGTTCTTGTCCAAAAATTTAAGAAAGGGTACGGAGGAATCCTTTACCCCAACACATATTCCTTTGGAATTGATGGCCATTTCGCTGAGCAATTTTTCATCACGTTCCTGAAACTTTCCATCCTTGGTGGGAATGGGGTCACCGTGAGGGTCATATTTGGGGAATTCCAAGAGTTCGTCAATTTTGTCAATCAACTTTTCACTTTTGATGTGTTCCAGTTGCTCCGCAACCTCGTGCACCTCGTCCCAAGAAAAATCCAATTTTTCCACCAAAAAAACCTCCCATAATCGGTGTTTTCTAATGATGGACAAAGCTGTTTTCACCCCTGCATCGGTCAATGAAATGCCTTGGTACCGTACATAGTCCACCAATCCTTTTTCCGATAGTTTCTTGGCCATATCGGTTACGGAAGATGGTTTTGTTTCCATTTGCTCTGCAATGGCATTGGTGGTAATGGATTTGGAATCCCCACCACCCAAATGAAAAATCGTCTTTAAATAGTTTTCCTCTGATCTAGTCATCAAAAAATATTTTTTCAAAAATACATTTTTATTTGACAAAATCTATTTTTAGTTTTGTCTAAATTTAATTTTATACATATTGAAAATAATTTGTAGGCATATCGCTCTTTCTTGGATAGCAATAGTCAGCAGTCATTGTTTTGGCCAAACAGCTTCGGTAAGCGGAAAGGTTACGGACAATGGAGAACCGTTGCCGCTGGCAAATGTGCAGCTTAATGGAACAGAAATGGGAGCCGCCACGGATATTGATGGTTTATTTGAGTTGAACAACATTAAGCCAGGCGACTATGTAGTATTGGTGACTTCTTTGGGATTTCAATCGTATCAAACCAAAATCAGCTTAAGTGCCAATGAATCCAAAACCATCAACATACAACTGGAACCCTCGGCACAAAGTTTGGATGAAACCGTGGTGACGGGCACCCTCAAACCCGTTAGCCGATTGGAAAGCCCCGTGCCCGTCGAGGTCTATTCCCCTACTTTTCTAAAAAAGAACCCTACGGCGAGTGTTTTTGATGCGCTTCAAAACGTAAACGGGGTACGACCACAAATCAATTGCAACGTGTGCAACACGGGAGATATCCATATCAACGGGTTAGAGGGACCATACACTTTGGTTCTTATCGACGGGATGCCGATTGTAAGTGGTTTGGGTACCGTGTATGGCCTTACGGGCATTCCAAATTCCCTGATTGAACAGATTGAAATCGTAAAAGGTCCTGCGTCCTCACTTTATGGTAGTGAAGCAGTTGGCGGTTTGATCAATATTATCACTAAAAACGCCTTAAGTGCTCCCGAATTTTTTGCCGATGGATTTGCTACGGGTTGGGGGGAATACAATCTGGATGTGGGAAGTAAAATATCGGTTGGGGACAAAACAAACCTGCTTTTGGGTCTCAACTACTTCAATTATGATGTACCCGTGGACAACAATGGCGATAATTTTACCGATTTAACGCTACAAGATCGCATTTCCATATTTCAAAAGTGGGATTTTGAACGAAGCGACAATCGTTTATTCTCTTTGGCGGGACGCTTTTTTTATGAGGATCGTTGGGGAGGCGAAATGCAATGGACACCTGAATTTCGTGGTGGTGATGAAATTTATGGGGAAAGCATCTACACCCGAAGATGGGAGGTGCTCGGAAAATATCAGTTGCCGTTTGAAGAAAAAATGTTGTTGTCGGTCTCCTATAATGACCATAACCAGAACTCGGTGTATGGCGACACGGAGTATTTGGCAGACCAGCGCATTGGTTTTGCTCAATTGACTTGGGACAAAACCGCGGGCAATCACGATTTGCTGTTCGGAAGTGCGATTCGCTACAATTATTACGATGACAATACCCCTGCTACCACCGAAGCTGACAACATTTGGATTCCCAGTCTCTTTGCTCAAGACGAGTATAGCTTTGCGCCGAAGCATTCCTTTTTGGGCGGGCTTCGGTATGATTATGACCAAAGACACGGCAATATTTTTACACCCCGTGTCGCATACAAATGGAAGGTCTCCAAAAACGATATTTTTCGAGTGAATGCAGGTACAGGATTTCGCGTAGTGAACTTGTTTACCGAAGATCATGCTGCCCTCACAGGGGCTCGGGAAGTTATCATTGCAGAAGAACTAAAACCCGAGCGCTCGGTTAATGTCAACATCAACTATTTAAAGAAAATTTATAGCGACAACGGTACCTTTATCGGGGTTGATGCTTCGGCGTTTTATACCCGATTCTCTAACGTTATCCTGCCCGATTATGAAACCAATCCCAACCAAATCATTTATGACAATCTGGATGGAAAATCCGTTTCTCAAGGGGTTAGTGCCAATTTGGATATTGCTTTTCCCAGCAGTTTCAAGATTATGGTGGGCGCTACTTGGCAAGATGTGAGCAATACGGAAAACGGAGTTGCCCAACAGCAAATCCTTACCGAAAGCATTACCGCTACGTGGAATTTGTCATACACCTTTCACTCGTTAAAGCTTACAGCCGATTATACGGGAAATTTATACGGTCCGATGCGATTGCCGCTCTTGGGCGAACTGGACCCCAGACGAGAGTACTCCCCTACTTGGAGCATCCAGAATATTCAGTTTACATATAAGGGACTGAACAATGTTGAAGTATATGGAGGCATCAAAAACCTATTGGATTGGACGCCGAACCGAGGCAATCCCTTTATCATCGCCCGTGCCAACGACCCTTTTGACAGAGATGTTACATTCGACAGCAGCGGTAATGCCGTGGCCACGCCCAACAATCCAAATGCGCTTACGTTCGACCCTACCTATGTATACGGACCCAACCAAGGTATTCGAGGTTTTTTTGGGTTGCGGTATACGGTTTTCTAATGCCAAAACGATATAACTTGCTACTTGAGTCTTCAAAAAAGAAGGTTTTTGAAGGGAATTGTTAACTTTGAGTGTGGAAACTACCCAAAACATAGCAAACAAGCTTTCAAAGCTTAAGGTACGTTTAAAAGAGCGCTACCCCATATCCTCTATGGCTTTGTTTGGTTCCTATGCTCGTAATGAGCAAACAGATACCAGCGACGTTGATATTATGGTAGAATTTGATGGGAAAATAGGAATCAGATTTATCGATTTGGCCAACGAGATTGAAAAAGCTTTGGGTTTAAAAGTAGATTTGGTTTCAAAAAAAGGTATCAAAGAACAATATCTTAACACCATTCTATCCGACTTGATCTATGTCTAAAAGAGATAATGCCCTTTTGATTCGTGATATGATTGAATCTGCACAAAAAATCATGTTCTACACTAAAGACATGGGCTTTACCGACTTTGAAGGTGATAGCAAGACTGTTGATGCTGTCATCAGAAACTTTGAAATCATTGGTGAAGCAGCCAATCGATTGGATGAAGAGTACAAAACAGATAATCCAGAAATTGAATGGGATTATTTAAGAGGTTTCAGAAATCGTATTGTTCATGAATATTTTGGAATTGACCTGGAAATAGTTTGGCAAATTATTGAAGATGATTTACCAAGACTCAATCAGGCTTTGATTAAGAAATCCCATTAAAAGTCCATAGCCAATTTCCCCTTTCCCCTATCTTTGAACCCATGCCCAACTACGATTACATCATTATAGGAGCGGGAGCTGCTGGCCTTTTGTTGGCCGATGCCATGGGCAAGGACAAATTCTTTGCCTCCAAATCCATTTTGGTGTTGGACAGGGACGATAAAACAAAAAATGACCGTACCTGGTGCTTTTGGGAACAGGGCAAAGGGCCATTTGATGATTTGATACACAAAACTTGGGACAACATTTATGTGGGCGGACAACAGCTTCAAAAATCAACACCCATTGCACCCTACACCTATAAAATGCTCCGCGGCATTGACTTCTACAACCACTTTTTACCAAAGGTAAAAGCCTATCCGAACATTACTTGGGTTCAGGAAGAGGTAACCCATATTAAAGAGCAGGCAAACGAGGTTTCGGTCACTACCCCATCACAGATTTATACAGGTAAAAAGGTATTTTCCAGCTTGTATGATGCATCAATTCCAACTAAACAGAAGGAGTTCCCCGTTCTGCAACAGCATTTTTTGGGCTGGTTCGTTAAAACAGAGGAACCGGTCTTCAATTCGGATGAAGCTACTTTTATGGATTTTTCCATTCCGCAAAAGGGCAACACGCGATTTATGTACGTGCTTCCATTTTCGGATACCGAAGCTTTGGTGGAATACACTTTGTTTTCCGAACATCTTTTGGAAAAACCCGAGTACGAGGAAGCCATCAAAAGGTACATTAAGGAAAACTACAACGATACCAAATACACCATTGAAGAAACCGAATTTGGCAGTATCCCCATGACCTGCTACCCGTTTCATCAACATAATACAGAACGTATTTTTAATATTGGGATTGCTGGTGGGTGGGCCAAACCGAGTACGGGATATACCTTCTATAATACAAGTAGGCAAATACCCAAATTGGTGGAACATTTAAAAGCAGGCAAACCGTTATCTGAATACCATGAAAAGAGCAGGTTTATGTTCTACGATATGCTTTTGTTGGACATTTTGTACGATAAAAATCACTTGGGACACGAGATTTTCGAATCGATGTTCAAAAGAAGAAAAGCTTCGTTGATTCTAAAATTCCTCGAAAATGAAACCAATTTATGGGAAGAGCTTAAAATTGTAACGGCTCCTAAACCGATGCCGTTCATCAAAGCACTTTTAAAACGGATATTCTAAACCGTCCGCTCCATCAAACTTTTGCCAAATTGTTTTAGCAAGGCTTTGTTTTTTTCTGGAAGGTCAGTTTTTGCCAAAGCATCAAATGCTTTTTGGGTAAAATCCTGAATGGCCTTTTTGGTTTCGTCCACTGCCCCACTTTCTTTAAAAATAGTCTTTACCGCTTCCACTTTGGCTGTGGAATCATCGGGCTTAATGGAATACAGGTGCAACAAACCATCTTGATCATCTTTGGAGGCTTTTTCCAACGATTTTAGGTACAAATACGTCTTTTTGTTTTCCATAATGTCTCCCCCAACCTGCTTACCAAAGGTTTTGGGGTCACCAAAAGCATCCAAATAGTCATCTTGCAACTGAAAAGCAATACCGAGGTTACGTCCAAATTCGTAAATGGCATCTGCATCTTTTTGAGAAGCCTGTGCCACAATGGCTCCCATCTTCATCGCGGCAGCCACCAACACCGAAGTCTTATACTCAATCATTTTCAAGTATTCAGGAATAGTTACATCATCCCGGGTCTCAAAATCCACATCGTACTGTTGTCCTTCGCACACCTCAAGCGCTGTTTTGCTGAAAAGCTTTGTGAGTTCGAAATAGATTTCAGCAGGGTAGTTTTCAAAAAATTGATAGGACAGGATCAACATGGCATCCCCGGAAAGAATTCCCGTATTTACATCCCACTTTTCATGCACCGTTGTTTTTCCTCTTCGCAATGGTGCATCGTCCATAATATCATCGTGCACCAACGAAAAGTTGTGGAACATTTCCACAGCCAATGCTGCATCCAAGGCATCCTCCGCTTTTCCGCCAAAGGCCTCGGCCGTCATCAAAGTGAGTACGGGGCGCATCCGTTTGCCTCCCAATCCTAAAATATACTGAACGGGTTCGTAGAGGTTCTTGGGCTTCCCCAACTTAGTCCTTGTTTGTAAGTGCGTAACAAACTGCTCCCTATACTTACTAATGATATCGATATCTGACATGGAGTCAAAAATACGTGCAAATATTTAATTTAAGGTTGGCGTATTGGCTTAAAACAGGATTACAAAGCATCCAGATCCACAAAAAAGTATCCTTTCAAAAAAAAATTGTGGAGAAACTGCAATAGAAAAAAAATTCTTCGTCTCTATAGATGAAAAGCAACCCGATCCGTCTGAATGGCAGCCAAAACCGATAACCGAAATAACCTGACCGACTTCTTTAATGAGGAGTATGGCTCGTTGCGCTCTTATGTGCAGTCGAGAATTCAGGATACATCGGAACGGGATGCCGAGGATATTGTGCAGGATGTGGCCCTACGGATGTTTTCCAGGTCGGATGATGCCATGCCCATAACCAATGTTGGTGGGTTTGTGTACAATGCCATTCGCAATAGGATTATTGATATTATGCGTGGCAAAAAGGAGAAAAAGTTGCCCAGCGAGGATATTGACCAACAATGGCGGGAGTTTGCGGATTTCTTTTATGGCGATGCGGACAACAGCTATTCACCAGAGATGGAACAAGCCCTAAAAAAAGCGGTCGAAGATTTGAAGCCCGCATATCGCGATATTGTGATTGCCATAGATTTTGAAGGATACAATTACAAACAAATAGCAGAAAGAACCGGAATACCGGCAGGTACGCTAATGTCGAGAAGGCACCGTGCCATGTCGGAACTATCAAAAAAATTAGAGAATATAAAAGAACTGAGTTATGGAACATAAAAAAGAATTCGAGAAAGCCGTGGAAAAGAAGGTGAAAAGCACCGTAAAAAAAGTAGTTAAAATTGTCGCCATGGTCATTTTGGGGGTCCTGATCTTCCTGTTGGCCAATTATGTGCTGATGCGCTTATGGAACTGGCTCATGCCCGACATCTTTGGTCTCTCTAGCATAACCTACTGGCAAGCCCTGGGCATTTTTGTATTGGCAAAGCTCCTATTTGGATTTGGTGGTGGCGGTAAGGGCAAAGGCGGTTCAAGTCACAAAAAGAAGATTAACTCGTCCAACAAGTGTGGTTCTTGGAGAAGGGATTTTGATGAGTGGAAACACTACGATCAATTTTGGAAAGAGGAAGGCGAAGAAGCGTTCAAAGCATATATAGAGAAAATCAAAAACGAAAATCATGATACATCACAAGAAAAATTCTAAAAAAAGATATTTACTGCAATTCAGTCCCTTTTTTTGGCGGTTGGGAAACATTCGTACCGAAACCAACAACAACGACCACCAAATTTCCCCAGTGTTCAGTGATGGTACAGAGTCCAATTAAAATAAACATTGAACCCTTCGTTAAAAAATTGTAAAACTATGGAAACTTTTTTTGTTTTTAAAGTTTCCATACCTACATTTGCCCCCTGATTATGAGGGAAAATATTATACAAAAGGCAACTGAAATGTTCTTAAACCTAGGATTTAAGAGCGTTACCATGGACGATTTGGCGCATGAGATGGGGATTTCCAAAAAAACGATCTACTCCCATTTTAAGAACAAAACGGAATTGGTAGAGCAGACCGCAATAACAATGTCGGATACTATCACCTGTGGCATAGACGATATTGTTGCGTTCAAGAAAAACCCAATTGAAGAACTGTACGAAATCAAAAAATTTATAATGGTGCACTTAAAGGACGAAAAATCATCCCCATTGTACCAACTCCAAAAATATTATCCAAAAATCTATACCTCACTTAAAGAAATACAATTTGAATGCACCCACCGTTGTATTGCCGAAAATGTAAAAAGAGGGATGGAACTGGGCATTTACAGGGACAACCTAAATGTTGAATTTGTATCCAGAATATACTTTACCGGTGTAACCAGTATCAAGGACAATAATTTGTTCCCAACAGAAATATTCAGCAAACCTGAATTATTGGACTACTATTTAGAATATCACCTTAGGGGCATTGTAACCCCAAAGGGAAGAAGAATACTCAACTCAATCATCAATTCAAATCAAGAATAAATGCGAAAAACACTAATCACCTTACTATTCATATTGCCCTGGTTGGCCTCTGCTCAAGATACCATACCTAGCTTTAGCTTGGACCAGGCCATAATTTATGCATTGGAGCATAATTATAGTGCCCAAAATGCACAGCGGGACATTGTGGACGCCCAAAAACAAAAATGGGAAACCATTGCTTCGGGGCTTCCCCAGATCAATGGTGCCATCAGTTATCAAAACCAGTTGAAACAACCTGTTTCCCAAATACCGGCCGAATTTTTTGGCGGGGAACCGGGAACATACCAAGAAGTGGTATTCGGACAGGCACAATCCATGTCGGCAACGGCTACTTTGACCCAACAAATATTTGACGGATCGTACATTGTAGGCGTACAGGCCACCAAAACCTTTTTGGACTATAGCCAAAACAATAAGGAAAAAACCGAATTGGATGTCCGTAAATCGGTGGTGGAAGCCTACGGCAATGTACTTTTGGCACAAGAAAGCGTACAGATTTCGGAAAAGAACAAAGCTACCCTGGAAGAAAACCTTTACGAAACCAAGCGTATTTACGAAAATGGCCTAGGCGATGAAGAAAGCGTAGACCAATTGCAGATTACCCTCTCCACAGTGGACAACCAACTTAAAAATGCACGTCGTATGGAGAAGATAACCCTGCAAATGTTGAACTTGATGTTAGGGCTTCCCATTGAAACACCGACCGTGTTGACCGAGAATTTGGATGACCTTTCCCAAAGCCAAATTGATTTGAGACTGATCGATACCGCCTTCAATATAGAGAACAATGTGGATTACAAGTTGGCGGCCAACCTCAACGATCAACGTTATTTTGAATTAAAACTGGCCAAAAGCCGAGCTTTGCCAACACTCAATGCCTTTATCAATTACGGAGGAAACTCATTCAGTAACAATTTCAACTTTTTGGACAGTGGCCAACAATGGTTTGGTTCCTCCGTTTTAGGAATTGACCTTAATATTCCCATTTTTAGTTCATTGGGAAGAAGTGCAAGTACACAACGTGCCAAGATTGCACTGGAAAAGGCAAAAACCCAGTTCACCGAGGCACAGGAACAAATCCGTCTTCAATTGGAAAGTGCCAAGAGCGATTATATCCTTGCCATAGAACAGTATGGTACATCCAAGGACAATTTGGAGTTGGCGGAGCGCATCGAAAAAAAGAATCAAATAAAATATTCCGAAGGTTTGGCGACCAGTTTTGAATTGAGACAGGCCCAGACCCAATTATATACCAGTCAACAAGAATATTTACAATCCATGGTCGACGTAATCAACAAAAAAATAGCACTGGAAAACATTTTAAATCAATAATCAAAAGGAGAAAACCATTCCATCATGAAAAAAGCAATATATATAACACTAATAGTAGCAGTTCTTGCTTCATGCGGAGGCAGCAACAGCAATTCTTTGGACGAAGTAATTGCCAGCAAGGATGTGGAAACCATTCGAGCAAAACGCAATTCCGTTACTGCAGAACTTAAAGCATTGGAGGATCAAGTTAAGAAGTTGGACGAAGCCATTGCAGAACTGGACGACAATTCAAAGCTGCCATTGGTCTCTACAATTACCGTAAATCCTGAAAAATTCCAGCACTTTTTAGAATTACAGGGCGATGTTAAAACAGACCAAAATGTACTGGTTTATCCAGAAATGGCCGGTACCCTTTACCGTGTGTATGTAAAAGAGGGACAACGAGTGTCCAAAGGCCAGTTATTGGCTTCGATTGATGATGGCGGACTCTCCAGCCAGTTGGCCCAATTAAGAACCCAAGCGGAGCTGAGCAAAACCACTTTTGAACGTCAAAAAAGGTTATGGGAACAAAATATCGGTTCCGAGATCCAATACCTACAGGCCAAGACCAATTACGAGGCCCAACAAAGTGCCGTGAAGCAATTGGAGAGTCAAGTTGGAAAATCTTCCATCCGGGCACCATTCTCGGGCATTGTGGACGATGTGATCAAAGATCAAGGTACGGTGGTAAGCCCAGGTCCTGGTTCCGAGGTTTTTAGAATAGTGAACCTATCGGATATGTACATTGATGTGGAGGTGCCAGAAGCCCATTTGCCCAATGTAACTCCCGGTAAATCGGTAGATGCTTACTTCCCCGTATTGGGAGAAACCATTACTACCAAAGTACGCCAAACTGGAAATTTTATCAATCCCAGCAACCGCTCTTTTATTGCAGAAATACCTGTGCCCAACAAGAATGGGCATATCAAACCAAATCTAACCGCACAGGTGAAAATCAACGATTATACCAATGAAAATGCCATACTCATACCCCAAAGTATTGTTTCGGAAAATGCAGAAGGAGAACAATATGTATATGCCATTGATGATGACAATGGTGATGTTACTGCCAAAAAATTGATCATTAAACCGGGTAAAACACAAGGCGATTATCTAGAAGTTCTTGAAGGTATTTCAGCTGGAAATCAAGTAATAGTTGAAGGTGCCCGCAGTATAAGGGATGGGCAAACCGTTAAAGTACTGGACACAACTACAACTGCAAAAAACTAATTCACCAAAATGGAAAAAGCTAAAAAGAACGCAAACAAGGAATTCCGTCTTTCATCGTGGGCCATAGACAATCCGTCTGTGATCTATGTAATGATCGGGTTGTTCTTTATCATAGGTTTGTCTTCCTATTTTGCCATGCCCAGGGAAGATTTCCCTGAAGTGGAAGAAACCAAAATATACGTAAGTACCGTGTATCCCGGCAATACGGCTGAGGATATGGAGCGTTTGATCACCGATCCTCTCGAGGATGTGCTCAAAAATGTGAGCAACGTGGTCGAAATCACATCAACCTCACAAGAAGATTACTCCATGATCATTGTAGAGTTTGATGAAGAAATTTCGGTTGAAAACGCAAAACAAGAAGTAAAAGACGAAGTTGATACTGAAAAAGCTGGTGAAGACTGGCCCATTTTCAACGGGGCAAAGGTAGAGCCCAATGTTTTTGATCTAAACTTGGCGGAATCCTTTCCGATAATGAACGTGAACCTCACGGGAGATTATCCTGTAGAAAAACTAAAAGAGTTTGCCGAATATCTGGAAGATGAAATTGAAGACCTTCCCCAAATAAAAGAGGTAGATATAAGAGGTGCGCAGGAAAAGGAAGTTGAAGTAGCGGTAGATGTCTATAAAATGATGGCATCCAGAGTTAGCTTTGATGATGTAATCCAGGCCATATCCAACGGAAACATGACCATGTCCGCCGGTAACTTGATCACCAGCGGCCAACGTAGGACCATACGCATTTTGGGCGAGGTCGAAAAACCTTCGGAACTGGAAAACTTTGTGGTCAAATCCGAGAACGGGGCCATTTACCTTCGGGATATAGCTACGGTATCGTTTGCCGAGGGGGACAAGACCACGTATGCCAGGGAACATGGCAGTCCAGTGGTAATGTTGGACATTAAAAAAAGGTCCGGAAAAAATACCATTGAGGCATCCGACCTGATTCGTGAAATAGTAGATGAGGCCAAGGAAAATTATTTTCCAAAAGACCTCACTGTTACCATAGCCAACGATTCCTCCAGCAGGACCCTGAACCAAGTGGATGATTTGGTAAACAACATCATTTTTGGGATTATACTCGTTGTAACCGTATTGATGTTCTTTTTAGGCTTTAGAAACGCCCTTTTTGTAGGTTTTGCCATACCCATGTCCATGTTCATGTCTTTCATGATTCTTACGGCCTTGGGTTATACACTGAATACCATGATCCTCTTTGGTTTGATTATGGGACTTGGTATGTTGGTTGACAATGGGGTCGTTGTGGTCGAAAACGTATATCGACTTATGGAGCAAGAAGGCATGTCCCGTAAAGAAGCCGCCAAAAAGGGTATTGGGGAAATTGCCATACCTATCATCATATCCACGGCAACCACTGTTGCTGCTTTTGTTCCCTTGGGAATGTGGCCGGGCATTATGGGCGAGTTCATGATTTTCTTCCCCATTACATTATCCGTAGTACTTGGTTCTTCATTGTTTGTGGCCATATTCATGAACTCCATGTTGGTCTCGCAGTTTATGCAGATCGGTGAAAAGGAGCTCACCAAAAAACAATTGATACGACTTAGTTTGATTTTGGGAGGCTTTGGACTATTTATCTTTATTGTGGGAGGGGCCGTCCGTGGGCTTGGCACCTTAATGATACTGGTCGGCATCATGTTCTGGATATACAAATATTTCTTAAAGCCATGGGCACGACGTTTTCAGACCAATAGCTTGGCTAAATTGGAAAACTTTTACGAACGCCAATTAAAGAGAGCGCTTAAAGGCAGAAACGTTTATTGGTATTTTGGATTTATTTCCCTCCTTTTGGTATTATCATTTGTTTTCTTCGGGATGTCGTTGGGAACACAACGTACAAAAGTGGAGTTTTTTCCAGATAATACGCCCAACGAAATTTTTGTGTACATCGAGTATCCACAGGGAACCGATATAGAAAAGACCAATGCCATCACAAAAAAAATCGAGCAAAGGGTCTATGGTGTAACCGGTAGGAGCAAATACAACAAAGGGGATTTCAACTATCTGGTTCAATCCAGCGTGTCCCAAGTAGGTAAGGGAGCGGAAAACCCATTTACCGAAGGAGGTTCTGCTGCAGAAATGCCCCATCGCGGTAAAATTACGCTCTCCATGCGCGAGTTTAAATATAGGAACGGGCTGGATACCGAAGAGCTACGCCAACAAATTCAAGATACGCTGACCGGAGTGTACCCTGGTGTAACCATTTCCGTTGAAAAGGATGCCGTTGGCCCTCCTGCCGGCTATCCCATCAATATAGAGATAGAAGGCCAAAATTATGATACTTTGATAAGTACGGCTGAACGCATGCGCAACTTTATCAACGGCAAGAACATTGCAGGTATTGAAGAGCTTAAAATCGATGTAAATAAAGGTAAGCCCGGCATGCAGGTTAAAGTGAACAGAGCCAAAGCAGGGGAGCTAGGTGTTTCCGTAGCTCAGGTCGGACAACAATTGCGTAGATCTATTTTTGGTGATAAAGCCGGAATTTACAAGAAAGACGGTGAAGATTACGACATTAATGTTCGTTTTAACGAAGATCTGCGCTACAACACTAGTGCATTGTTCGACCAAAAAATCATCTTTAGGGACCCCTCCAACGGTCAAATAAAGGAGATACCCGTTTCCGCAGTGGCAAATCAAGAAAACACCTCTTCATTTAGCGCCATTAAACATGTGGATACCAAACGTGTGGTAACCGTGTATTCCGCCTTAAAGCCGGGGTTTACGGATGCTGGTGCCATTGTTGCGGAAATCCAGGAAGAAATGCAGGAGTTCAAAGGACTCCCCGAGGGAGTTAAAATTGATTTTACAGGCCAGATTGAGGAACAGAACAAACAAATGTCCTTTTTGGTAAGCGCATTCTTTTTGGGACTGGGATTGATTATGCTTCTTTTAATTTTCCAATTTGGCGGCATCTCCAAGCCTGCTATAATCATGATGGCCATATTCCTCAGTTTTATAGGGGTGTTTGGAGGATTGATCATAACAGGGTGGCCTTTTGTTATTATGATGACCATGATGGGAATTATTTCCTTGGCAGGAATTGTGGTAAATAATGGCGTGGTATTGCTTGATTATACCCAAATCCTTATTGATCGTAAAAAAGTAGAGCTAGGAATTTCCGATGATGAGCTGCTAAATCGTGAAGATGTTACGGATGCTATAATCAGGGGAGGTAAAGCTCGTTTACGTCCGGTTATACTAACAGCCATTACAACCGTTTTAGGATTGATTCCATTGGCCATCGGATTAAACATCAACTTCGTTAGCCTGTTCTCCGATTTTGATGCACAGGTTTACATGGGTGGTGACAATGTTATATTTTGGGGCCCGTTGGCTTGGACAGTAATTTTTGGTCTGATTGTGGCCACATTCTTAACATTGGTCATTGTGCCCGTACTGTTCAATATTAGTTACAGGCTTAAAATAAGAATTCAAAAGTGGAAGACTAAAAATGTGAAACCAGAAGTAGTAAGGGAGTAAAGGTTTCTCCACAAATAATAGAAAATAGAAAAGCCCCGGCCAAATTGGCCGGGGCTTTTTCTTAAACACTGATTTATCTTATTTGTTTATCGTAACGGCATCGCCTTCGTTCCAATTTTTTACTTGCACTATACGGTTGCCCGTAAAGTCCACTTCACGTAATCCATCGTTCTGCCAAAAAAACCATTTACCGGTTCTTTCTCCGTTTTCGTATTGGCCAGTGGCAATTTTTTCGCCTTCAACATTGAACATTACCCAATCACCATGTAATTTTCCATTCAAAATATAACCTGTTTGGGCAATTTCACCATTGTCATGAAAATAAGTGGCTTTCACCATTTTTCCCATTTTTTCAAAGGTCGGCTTTGCATCTTGAGCAGATACACTAACCGCAAACATCACCGCCAAAAAAAATACTGCTTTTTTCATTCTTTATGGGATTTTAATATTGTTGATTCCTAATGATAACGCATTAAATTTACTTAAATTTTACGTTAATCACACATTTACATAACTTTTAGTTTACATTAAATTAACTTTAAAATTTTAATTTATTGTTATTCAGATAGTTAAATTTTATACAAATATTACCAATCTGTACTTTTAGCGAATATTTTTACTCATAATCGTTCAATACCGCTTGATAAACCACTTGCAATGTTAATTTAACGTTAAGCAGCCCTCAAATATGCAATCACTTTTCCCTTCAAAAAAGAACAACAAACAGAAAATGGACATATCTCCTAAAAAATAGCCACATTCCTATTAAATTTGCGCTCTCATAACAAACATCATGTACAGAAGCAATACTTGTGGTGCATTAAGGGCATCGGATATAGGTTCAGAAGTTATTTTAAGTGGATGGGTGCATAAGCTCCGCGACAAAGGTTTCGTGGCTTGGGTAGACCTTCGCGATCGCTACGGCATTACCCAATTGGTTTTTGACCAAGAACGCACTTCCAAAGAATTGCTTGAACAGGCTAGGGAACTTGGTCGCGAAACCGTTATCCAAGCCAAGGGCGAGGTTATTGAACGTACTTCCAAAAACCCTAACATTCCCACTGGTGAGATTGAAGTATTGGTTAAAGAACTTACCATCTTGAACAAATCCCTTCTGCCTCCCTTTACCATTGAAGATGAAACCGATGGAGGTGACGACATCCGGATGAAATACCGTTACTTGGATATCCGTAGAAATCCAGTAAAGAACAAGCTCATCTTTAGGCATAAAGTAACCATGGAGGTTAGGAAATATCTATCCGACCAAGGCTTTATCGATATTGAAACTCCATATTTGATAAAATCCACTCCCGAAGGAGCTAGGGACTTTTTGGTACCGAGCCGAATGAACGAAGGTCAGTTCTACGCCCTGCCCCAATCCCCACAAACTTTTAAGCAATTACTGATGGTCGGAGGAATGGATAAATACTTCCAAATTGTAAAATGTTTTAGGGATGAAGATCTCCGTGCCGACCGCCAACCGGAGTTTACACAAATAGACTGCGAAATGGCCTTTGTGGAGCAAGAGGACATCTTGAACACATTTGAAGGGTTGACCAAGCATCTTTTGAAAGAAATCAAAGATGTGGAAATAGATGAGTTCCCGAGAATGACTTATGATGATGCCATGCGCCTGTACGGAAACGACAAACCCGACATCCGTTTTGGAATGCAGTTCGGCGAACTCAACCATGTAGCCCAGCACAAAGATTTTAACGTGTTCAACTCCGCTGAATTGGTGGTGGGAATCGCTGTTCCGGGAGCAGCTTCGTATACCAGAAAAGAAATCGATAAACTGGTAGACTGGGTAAAACGCCCACAAGTTGGCGCAAAAGGAATGGTCTATGTTAAGTGCAACGAAGATGGCACCTATAAATCTTCCGTGGATAAATTCTACGACCAAGAAGACTTGGCCAAATGGGCCGAGGTAACCGGGTCCAAACCAGGTGACCTTATCTGTGTACTTTCTGGAAACACGAATCAAACACGTGCTCAATTGAGCGCTTTGCGAATGGAATTGGCAACCCGTTTAGGTCTCAGAAAACCGGATGAGTTTGCTCCACTATGGGTGATCGACTTCCCGCTGTTGGAACAGGACGAAGAAACAGGTGCTTACCATCCCATGCACCACCCTTTCACCTCACCAAAAGCAGGTCAGTTGGAATTGTTGGAAACTAAACCTGGCGAAGTAAAGGCCAATGCCTACGATTTGGTGCTCAATGGAAATGAAATCGGTGGCGGCTCCATTAGGATCTATGATAAAGAAACTCAAGCGATCGTGCTCAAACATTTGGGCTTTACCGATGAAGAAGCAAAAGCACAGTTTGGCTTTTTAATGGATGCTTTCCAATACGGCGCACCTCCCCATGGCGGTATCGCATTTGGATTGGATCGATTAGTGGCCATATTGGGTGGACAGGAAACCATTCGCGATTACATTGCTTTCCCTAAAAACAATAACGGACGCGATGTTATGATCGATGCTCCCGCAACCATTGACGAAGAACAGTTGAAAGAGCTCCATTTAAAATTGGATCTGTGATATATTGAAATCCCGCTTTGTTAGCGGGATTTTTTAATACTTTTAATAGTATTATATACCTCGATGCCCTACAGCAACAAAAAACTGCTCACCCGATTTCTTAAATGGCGATACAGAAATATCTCCAACAGGACCTTTATTCAAATAATGAGCCTTATTGTGGGTTTTTTGGCCGGATTGGTTGCCGTTACCGTAAAAAACTCCACCTATTTTATCGAATCCCTTTTAAAAAAGGGAATTGTTTTTTCAGAGAATCAACTGTACTTTATACTCCCGACCATAGGGCTAACGTTGGTATATCTTTATGTGAAATTTGTGCATAAGGAACCTTTGCAGCACGCGGTTTCATCCATCATCTTCTCGCTCTCCAAAAAAAGAGGCCTGCTCAAACTAAAAGATATTTACACCCCTTTGATCACCGCTCCGCTTACCGTAGGTTTTGGTGGTTCCGTAGGATTGTTGGGGCCAGCCGTAAAATCGGGGTCCGCAGTAAGTTCAAATTTGAGCCGATTGTTTCATATAGATGCCAAGACCAGGACACTTTTAGTGGCATGTGCATCGGCCGGGGCAATTGCCTCTATTTTTCAATCCCCCATTGCCGCCATTATTTTTGCCGTTGAGATTTTTACCCTAGATCTGACCATGATGTCCATGCTGCCCCTACTCTTAGCATCCATTTCCGGGGTACTGACATCCTATTTCTTTTTGGGAAACGAAGTATTGTTCAGCTTTTCCCTGTCCGAAGGATTTAAATTGGAAGACACTCCCTTTTACATTTTATTAGGTGTGGGCACTGGGTTTGCCTCCATCTATTTTACCAAAATGTATTTCGCCATATTGTCCCTTTTTAAAAAGCTTAAAAGTCCAAAGTATAAACTTTTGGTCGGCGGAATTGCCATTGGTGTAATGCTATATGCCATTCCACCACTTTATGGTGAAGGTTTTGGATTCATAAACAATCTATTGGATGGTAATCATCTAAAAGCGCTCGGCACTACTCCTTTTGATGCTTACACACATAATATTTGGGTAGTGATCGCCCTCTTGTTTGGAATTACCATTTTTAAAGCTATTGCCATGACGACCACCATCGGGGCCGGAGGTGCAGGTGGTGTATTTATCCCCACCATGGTTATGGGAAGTGCGTTGGGCAATGTGGTTGCCAAGGTAATCAACAACCTAGGATTGGGGTTTTCCGTTTCTGAAAGCAATTTCACCTTGATCGGCATGTCCGGTTTAATTGCAGGGGTGATACACGCACCCTTGACCGCTATATTCCTGATTGCCGAAATTACTGGAGGTTATCAACTCTTTGTACCTTTAATGATTACGGCAGCTATCTCCTACTTAATCACCAAAAACGCGCTCGATTACACCATTTACACTAAAGAATTGGCCAAAATAGGGGCGCTTTTGTCCCACAACAAGGACCAAATGGTACTTGGGCTTATGGAAATGGACGATGTTATTGAAAAGAATTTTCGGTCTGTACATCCAAAAATGTCCTTGGGTGAAATGCTCCACCAATCCGTTTCCAAATCCAAAAGAAACCTTTTTCCGGTTTTGGATGATGAAAAAAAGCTGATTGGAATAATTGTCTTGGACGATATTAGACCCATGATGTTCGATACCGAAATGTACGACACCGTTTTTGTTAAAAATTTGATGCATGCCCCTCCAGAGGTTATCTTTTACGAAACGGACAATATGAAACAGGTGATGAAAAAGTTTCAAGACAGCGGTGCTTGGAATTTGCCCGTTATCAAAAATGGCAAATACGAAGGCTTTATATCCAAATCCAAAATGTTGACGGCCTATCGGAGAAAACTGATTAATTATTCCCAATGAAAATCAAACTAAAACATATCATTTTCCTTATCATGATAGCTTCTTTTGCTGCAATCTTCTATGGCCTTTCTTTGGATGAAGATCATCCGGATGCCCAAAAATATGTTGGAGGAGGTACCGTAGGTCTCTTTTTGGTGGCCATGCCCCTTTTTCTATGGAAAGAGAGCCAAGGCAAAAACATGAAAGATTATATGCTTACTAAGGAAAATATTAAGAAAATGCAAGAAAAAGAGCGCAAAAAGACAAAAAATCAATAATTTTCTTAAGATTTAAACTTCTTTTTATCCAATCAGCCACAAAAAAAGTTACATTCGTAATTTAACATTTATTTATTTTTAATGACTGGTACAGTAAAATTTTTCAATGAATCCAAAGGTTTTGGGTTTATTACAAACGACGACACAGGAAAAGATATTTTTGTTCATGCTACGGCATTGAACGGTGTGGAATTGAACGAAGGCGACAAAGTAGAATACATTGAAGAAGAAGGAAGAAAAGGAGTGGTTGCTGCACAAGTGCAAGTAATCGGATAATAATATTTTATTTTGATTTTGATTTAAAAACCCTGGCGATGTCGGGGTTTTTTGTTTAATTCAGGTTTCTTCTTTGAATGAAGAATCGCTTTAACAGCTCGGAAGCTTCCTTTTCCATTACCCCACCAACAACTTCTGTCTTTGGATGCAAATGGCCTCCCATAACGCTAAATCCGCGTTCTAAATCCGAAGCCCCGTAGACCACTCTCGAAATTTGGCTCCAATACAAACCGCCCGCACACATTTGACAGGGTTCCAAAGTAACGTACAACGTACAGCCCTGAAGGTATTTTCCGCCCAAAAAATTGGAAGCAGCGGTAATCGCCTGCATCTCGGCATGGGCCGTAACATCCTTTAAACGTTCCGTAAGGTTATGGGCCCTCCCAATGATTCGATTGTTTGTTACGATAACCGCTCCAACGGGAACTTCGCCATTTTCAAAGGCTATTTCCGCCTCTTGCATGGCTTTCTTCATAAAATAATTGTCATCAAACGGATCCTCCACGATTTTTTATGTCATTTTTCAAGAGATTGCTAAGCTACACATAAAATAATCTTGGGGAGAATCAATACTTTTGTTTTTTATTCATTGGAAAGGCTGTTACCACATATCGAATTCCCCGAAGACCTCAAAAAAATACCTTTGGATGAGTTGCCCCGACTCGCCCAAGAATTGAGGGAGTTTATTATTGATATTGTTTCCACCAAAGAAGGGCATTTAGGTGCAAGTTTGGGGGTCGTGGAACTTACCATTGCCCTACATTATGTGTTCAACACTCCCAACGACAAACTTATCTGGGATGTGGGCCACCAAGCCTACGGACATAAAATTTTGACCGGACGAAAGGAAATTTTTGAAACCAATCGTCAATTGGGCGGAATTAGTGGTTTTCCAAAAAGAACTGAAAGCGAATACGATGATTTTGGAACGGGGCACAGCTCCACAGCCATCTCGGCCATATTAGGAATGGCAATGGCATCCCAATTAAAGGGCAATTATACCAAACAGCATATTGCCGTAGTGGGCGATGCCTCCATTGCCAGCGGAATGGCCTTTGAAGGATTGAACCATCTCGGAGTGACCAATGTAAACGCATTAATCGTGCTCAATGACAATGCTATTGGAATCGACCCCAGCGTTGGAGCCCTAAAAAAATACCTTACCAATGTAAAGGCAGGTACCGCCAAGGACGAAAATATTTTTGAATGTCTCAACCTCAACTACTCCGGTCCTATTGACGGTCATGATGTAAAAGCCTTGGTCAAGGAACTGGAAAGGCTAAAGCATGTTGAAGGTCCAAAGTTGCTTCATATCATCACTACGAAGGGAAAAGGTTTAAAACAGGCCGAGGAAGACCAAGTGGTGTACCATGCTCCAGGAAAGTTTGACAAGGTTACCGGGGAACGTCTGAAAAAATCTGGGCAGAATGGACCTCCAAAATATCAAGATGTTTTCGGATACACCATGGTGGAATTGGCCAAAAAAAATAAAAATATTGTTGGGATTACCCCCGCCATGCCCAGTGGCAGCTCGCTAAAGTTTATGATGGATCAAATGCCCGACCGTGCCTTTGATGTAGGGATAGCCGAACAACATGCCGTTACCTTGGCTGCAGGAATGGCCACGCAAGGTTTGGTGCCTTTTTGTAATATTTATTCCACTTTTTTACAACGGGCCTATGACCAGGTGATACATGATGTGGCCCTACAAAAGCTTCCGGTTATTTTTTGTTTGGACCGTGCTGGTTTGGTGGGACAGGATGGGCCTACACACCATGGCGTTTTTGATATGGCCTATTTACGCTGCATCCCAAACTTCATCATTTTTGCTCCAATGAACGAAATGGAACTCCGAAATATAATGTACACCGCACAATTGGGGCTAAATAACCCCATTGCCATACGATACCCAAGAGGGCATGGTGTACATGTTGATTGGAACAATGATTTTGAGGCCATTGAAATTGGTAAGGCCCGATGTTTGAAAGAAGGTTCCGAAATTGCGGTACTTACCATGGGTCACATAGGTAACATTATCGCTGACCTCATTAAAAATTTAGATGGTTCTGAAAAAGTTGGCCATTACGATATGCGTTTTGTAAAACCCTTGGACAAGAATACACTACGTACTATTTTTAACCAATATAAGTACATTATTACTGTAGAGGATGGTACCAAAATGGGTGGTTTTGGTTCGGCCGTCATAGCGTTTGCCAATGAAGAGGGATTGTCAAAACCTGTTAAAATATTTGGAGTTCCCGATCAATTTGTTGAGCATGGCACCATACCCGAGACCCATCAATTGGCTGGTATAGATTTTGATACAATACATTCATACATACAATCAACCTTAGACCAATGCGAATAAATTGTTTTTTGATTCTATTCCTTACTGTTTTCTTATCTGCCAATGCACAGATAACCCGTTTAAAGGTTTTTGAACCCGACAGCACCGATACTGGTTTTAAAATTGTTCGCATCAAAGATGTCAAGCTAAAATATCTCACAAGGAATGCCAAGCTCACCGACCCCCGTACTGTCCTCAATCGTGTAAAACCTTTGAGTATTTGGTACAATCGTTTTAAGCCAACATCATTTTGGAAAAAAGTGAACAAATTTGGACTTAACGTAAGCGAAGTATCGTTTGTAAACTGGAATGCTGGTGGTGACAACTCGATTTCTGCACTGGCAAGTGCAGATTTTTCACGGAATTATAAGTTCCGATATTTAAACTGGAACAACGAGGTTCAACTTAGATATGGCCTTAATGCACAAGAAGGGAGGAAACTAAGAAAAACGGACGACCAGATTCGATTGTCCACCACCCTAAGTTTTAGAAAAGATACCATCACTAACTGGTATTATTCCGTAAAGGCAAATTTGCGGACCCAGTTTTCCAACGGTTATAAATATCCCGATAGAGAAAACCCGATTTCCAGGTTTATGGCTCCCGGGTATCTGTTTGTCGGTGTCGGTACATCCTATATCCCGCCCAAGGACAACTTCAACCTATATATTTCTCCCGCAACCATGAAATCCACTTTTGTTCTGGATGAAGTACTGTCCAATCAAGGAGCTTTTGGTGTGGAAAAAGGTAAAAACGTTTTTTTGGAACTCGGTTTTTTAATAACCAATAGTTGGGACACGGAAATTGCTCGTAATGTTTTAATGAGCCACAGAATCAATCTTTACACGGACTATGTTCGGAGTTTTGGAAATATAGATGTGGATTGGGAATTGAATTTTAACCTTAAGGTGAACGAGTATCTCAATGCCAATATCGGTACCCATCTCATCTTTGATGATGACACAAAATTTGATGAGGTAATCGCGGAAGATGGTACTGTAATAGACCCCGGAATAGCCAAAATACAGTTTAAGCAGTTGCTTGGAGTAGGATTGCTTTACTCCTTTTAGAGCCTGTTTAGGAATTTGTGATTGGAATTGATATAGGCTATTTCTGATGCAGTTTGAGGCATAATTTTTAAGCATAGCCGTGGCTACGGTTCAAAATTATAACAGGACCGATGAAAAAGGTCAACGATTTGACCTTTGAAAGAGGGGCCAGATAGTGCGTTGGCAACAAAAAAGGGGCATAACAAAACAATCACAAATTCCTAAACAGGCTCTTAGATCTTTCTCCCGGTTAATTTATCATGAATGTGCACTGCTGCGCTATCGGATAAGCTGGCCACGAAACAACTGGTGTCCAACAATATTTTATAAATCGATTTATCTGTATTCTGATAGTTTTTAGGTAAACTTTTGATCAGCAATCGGTCATAATTGGTATCCTCCCTCTCTTTTACATTGATCAAGGCCGTAGTGTACATGTCCAACAGGTCCGAAATTATACGGTAACCTGCCAGTTCCTTATCGACCACTTCGGTGGATTGATAGATTTTCTCTACGCTCAATTTGATGATGTCCTCTACCTGAGCCCTATATTTTCCCTTGTCCAACAGAGAAACATCAAACGCTCCATTAAGGATTTTAGCCTCATTCTTCACAAAAACATCCACGGCATCCCCGATCAAGGTGCTAATGGCAAGTGCCCTCAAATAACTCAACCGATCGCTTGAGGTGGTCATGGCATTATATTTTTTGGTGTTGATGTTATCCTTCACCAAGTTGATCAAATACTCCAATGCATATTCCTCTGGAATGAGCCCCAGGTTGATTCCATCCTCAAAATCGATGATGGTGTAACAGATATCATCGGCAGCCTCGACCAAATAGGTAAGTGGGTGTCTTAAAAATCCTGTTTCGGGATGGTTGGGGTTGGGCAATAGACCAATTTCTTCCACTAGCTCATTAAAAAATGATTTCTCCGATTGAAAGAACCCGAACTTTTTATCCACGATGCTTCTGGATGGCTTTTTGGGCAAGGAGGCTTTTGGATATTTTATAAATGCGCCCAAAGTGGCATAACTCAACCGGAGACCTCCCGGAACGCCTTCGCGAGACTCGGTCAAGAGTTTAAAACCGTTGGCGTTCCCTTCAAAATCGATAAGGTCTTGGTACTCCTCAGAAGTCAACACATCTTCATAGAACTTTCCTTTGCCTTGTTTAAAATAATTTCCAATGGCCTTTTCCCCACTGTGTCCAAATGGAGGATTGCCAATATCGTGGGCTAGGGCCGCAGCGGCAACTATAGCTCCAAAATCATTAAAATGGTGACCGTGCACTTCGGACAAAAACGGATATTTCGACAAAATTTGCTGTCCTGCAATGCGTCCAAGGCTTCTTCCCACCACCGATACCTCCAAACTATGTGTAAGGCGGGTATGCACAAAATTCTTTTGGGACCCAACGGCTATGGGCATTGGAAACACTTGGGTCTTGTCCTGCAAGCTCCTAAAAGCAGACGAAAAAATGATTCGGTCGTAGTCCACCTCAAAACCCAAACGGGTTTCGTTCTGTTCCTTTCGTAATCGTTTACCTGTGTCGCCGTGACGTTTTAAAGAAAGTAATTGTTCCCAGTTCATACTCAACTATAGGCGCAATATACATTTAACCTAGATTATACACCAAGAAAACTGGATATCACCTTAGTAAGCAATGAACTCGTCTTGAGTTGTCAAATTCAAGCGAAAGTTAAAGATTTTGTGTCCAGATGAAGGTTTTTTTGAGCCCCATAGCAGGGCTACGGGGGGAGAAAAAGACGAAATATGGGCGCAAAAGAGGAATTTGCAGCGAATATTGGTAACTCAAGACGAGTTCAATGTTTAATAATTACTTAAACTTAAAATTACAGTAAAGAAATTTCCATAGTTGAATTTTGACTAAGGATTTCTTTACGGATATTAGTTTTTGTCGACTATTCTCTGAAATCTGATGGCTACCTTCTAGAAGGTAGCCTTTTTATTAAAAATAACATCCATAAAATAACATAGAGGAAATGTTAACTTAACATTGGGTACGGTTATTTGCAACGACAAAAACTAGTACCGTGATGAATACCAAAAAGTTAGCCTTAATCGGCTTCTTCTTAATATTTACATACGCACAATTTTCTTATTCCCAAGAGATATCCCCGACAAAGTTTGGCAATGGATTGCTTAACATAGTTGGAAAGGATAGCACTTGGTCCATGAAGGTGGGGACAAGAATACAACTATTGTCCAATTTTAGTTGGACAGACGATGGTGAAAATGAATTTGCCAGCCCTGAACAGAACTTTTTGGTCAGGCGAGCCCGATTAAAATTTGATGGTTTTGCCTATTCCCCAAAACTCAAGTACAAAATAGAACTTGGCCTTTCCAATAGGGACCTTTCTGGAGGCTCGGAATTCACAAGAAATACACCTCGATACATTTTAGATGCAGTTGTAATGTGGAACTTTTACCAAAACTTTGAACTTTGGTTTGGACAAACAAAGTTGCCCGGCAATATTGAAAGGGTCATCTCATCGGGAAACCTTCAACAAGTAGATCGGTCCTTACTAAATAGCAGATTTACTATCGACAGGGATATGGGCTTTCAGCTTAGGCATCATTTTTATTTGGGCGACACATTTTTGGTGCGTGAAAAATTCGCCTTATCCCAAGGAGATGGAAGAAATGTTACCGAAGGTAATTTAGGAGGGCATCAATACACCACAAGACTAGAGTTATTGCCCTTTGGAAAGTTCACAGCCAAAGGGGATTATAAAGGAGCTGACCTAAGCCGGGAAACGACTCCAAAATTAATGGTTGCAGCCACATACGACCTTAATAATGATGCAGTAAAGACCCGAAGCAACATGGGCACTTACATGTTTACGGACATAGGTTTATACGAAACCGACATCTCTACATTGTTCTTGGATTTCATGTTCAAGTACAATGGATTTTCCCTGATGGGCGAATATGCAGATCGTGATGCGGACAACCCAATAGCCATAAACTCGGACAATACCGAAACAGGAGATGTTGTACAAGTGGGAAGGGGGCTTAACCTTCAATCGGGTTACCTGTTTAAAAATAATTGGGAAGTATCTGCCAGGTACACCAACATTAAATTGGATTACAACATAACTGGAAAAACACCTGAAACACAATACACCTTAGGTCTCTCAAAATATATAGCAGGTCATAAGTTAAAGGTGCAAACCGATTTAAGCTATTTAAACATAGATGATGGATTTGATACATTAATGTATCGCTTACAAGTAGAGGTACATTTCTAAAAAATAACCTTAACATAACTTAATAAAAGGTCATTTCTCTGGATATTTGAAAAATTTTTCTGAATTTTAATTATGGACAACATTTATTTTTTAATTCTGGTCGCTTTGGGCATTTTAGCTATAGCAGACCTTGTTGTTGGTGTAAGCAATGATGCAGTTAACTTTCTTAATTCTGCTATAGGCTCCAAGGCCATTTCATTTAAGACCATTATGATTGTTGCCAGCTTGGGAATTGCATTTGGTGCCATTTTCTCAAGCGGTCTTATGGAAGTTGCCAGGAAAGGTATATTTAACCCTGGCGAGTTTTACTTTGACGAAATCATGTTCATTTTTATGGCCGTGATGATAACGGACATTCTGTTGCTGGATTTCTTCAACACCTTGGGAATGCCCACATCCACTACAGTTTCCATAGTTTTTAACCTGTTGGGTGCGGCCGTTGCCATGGCCATATTAAAAATAGCGGATGTAAACGGTAGTTTCTCCGATGTTGTCAATTATATCAACACCGACAAGGCCATCGAGATAATCATTGGCATACTATCCTCAGTAGTAATAGCTTTTACCATTGGTGCCTTTGTACAATGGGTATCAAGGGTATTGTTATCCTATCATTTTCAGAAAAAAGCAAAGTGGGTCGGAGCTATTTTTGCTGGAATAGCCCTATCGGCGATATCCTATTTTATATTATTGAAAGGTATAAAAGGAACTCCTTTTGCCGATCAAACCTATGGTTTTATTGGAGGTGTCACGATCAAAGACTTTTTAGAGACCGAAATTTACAAGGTAGCATTGATCAACTTTGCCTTTTGGGCCCTTTTATCCTATTTACTTATCCAGTTTGCTAAAGTCAATATGTACAAAGTGATCATTGGAGTGGGAACTTTTGCCCTGGCCCTAGCTTTTGCCGGAAACGACCTTGTTAACTTTATCGGTGTACCTATCGCGGCATGGCAATCATACCAAGCATGGGTTGGTTCTGGAATCCCAGCCTCTGAATTTAGCATGGGAATCTTGGCCACTAAAGTCGAAACCCCGACAATACTATTGTTCCTATCTGGAATGATTATGGTGGTAACACTTTGGTTGTCCAAAAAAGCAAGATACGTGGCCGATACCGAGATAAACCTATCCCGTGAGGGTGAGGCCAAAGAAAAGTTTCAGCCCAATTTTTTATCCAGGGGGTTAGTAAGGATTTCCATAGGTTTATCCACTTGGGCATCCGCAGTGGTACCAAAATCTATACAGAATAAAATTGATAAGCGTTTCGAAAAACCTACCGTAAATCTTTCAAAGGACAAAGTACTTCAACTACCTGCTTTTGATATGATCAGAGCATCCGTAAACTTGATGGTTGCCGGTATCCTGATTTCGATTGCCACATCTTACAAATTGCCGCTATCCACCACTTATGTAACCTTTATGGTGGCTATGGGTACTTCTTTGGCCGATAGGGCGTGGGGAGCAGAAAGTGCCGTATATCGTGTAGCTGGCGTACTCAACGTAATTGCTGGCTGGTTCAGTACCGCTATCATTGCTTTCTTGGCCTCTGGAGTAATTTTGGCACTTATAAGCTTTGGAAAAGGAGCTGCCATCTCCATACTATTGTTCGCCGCTGTTCTCCTTTTGGTAAGAAACTATATTTCCTATAACAAAAAATCAAAGGAAATAAAGGTTGAGGATCGCTTAAGAAGAGCTGAGAGCAGTTCCATCCAAGGAGTTATAGAAGAGAGTGCCGCCAATATTGCCAATGTAATAAAGCGAAGCAATAAAATCTATACCAACTCCATCAACGGGCTTGCCAAACAAGCACTGGACTCATTAAAAAAGAACAAGAAACAGGGTAAAAAGCTTGCACTGGAAATAGAAGATCTAAGGGAACATACCTTCTATTTTATCAAAAACTTGGAGGAAGCCCATATTGGTGCCAGTAATTTTTACATCAATATTATGGGGTACTTAACCGATATGTCACAATCCTTGGAATATATTGGGAAGGTTAGCTACAACCATGTCAACAACAATCACAAAAAATTAAAATACAACCAAATAAAAGAGCTAAAGGAGATTGACCATAAGTTGGAAGAAATTTTCAATGGTACTCAAAAAGCATTTGAAGAACGATCCTTTGAGCAAATAGGTGTCATTTTGGACTCC
The DNA here is from genome assembly GCF_000224085.1 of Allomuricauda ruestringensis DSM 13258. Taxonomy (NCBI): domain Bacteria; kingdom Pseudomonadati; phylum Bacteroidota; class Flavobacteriia; order Flavobacteriales; family Flavobacteriaceae; genus Flagellimonas; species Flagellimonas ruestringensis. The sequence goes on along the minus strand of NC_015945.1, from coordinate 1,662,544 downwards.
AAACAAGAGCTGTATGATTTGGTATCACAAAAAATTGACATCCAAGTCTCTAGGACAAGGACAGAGGAATCCAGCCCCAAAAATACGACGCTTTACTTCTCTCTTTTGCTTGAAACAAGGGATTTAATTACTGCAATGATGAACCTTTTGGAGCAGTACTATCGTGAACATGATAGTACTGTTGAACCTGCTACAATTGAGATGAAATAAAATCGGTATCTTTCCTATCATCTAATTTTTTGATATGGTAAGATATTGTTTTATGTTCCTAACACTGGGGTTTATATCCATTGCTCCCGTTCAAGCCCAATCGCCCTCCGCAGAAGAGGTTTTGCAAAAGGCCATTGCGTTTCACGACCCTAATGGCAATTGGGAAAGCTTAAATACCACATTTAAGGTGGTTATGGAAACCCCGGACCGTCCATTGCGTACAAGTACCATCGCAGTGGATTTTCCCCAACAGGAATTTACGTTGGATGTGGAACAAGATGGCAATTCCTATTTGTATAAAATAAACAAGGATTCTTGTGAAATTACCTTAAATGGAAGTAATGATATTTCTGAGGAAGAAGCTGAAAAATTCAGATTGAATTGTGAACGCGGCAACTTCATGAAAGATTACTACACATACTTGTACGGCCTCCCAATGAAGTTGAACGACCCTGGTACACACTTGGATCCCAAACTTTACAATAAGACATTCAAGGGCAAAAAGTATGTGGTTTTAAAAGTTACCTACGATGCTGAAGTCGGCACCGATACATGGTATTTTTATTTTGACCCAACTACCTACGCCATGGAAGTATATCAATTTTACCATGATGAAAGTAAAAATGATGGTGAATACATACTTTTGAATGGATTAGAGGAAATCAACGGGATAAAAATGCCCAAGACAAGAGCTTGGTACCTGAATAAGGACGATAAATACTTAGGAACAGATACTTTGGAAAAAATTTAAACTTGATGAAAAAGACATTTTTATTTCTATTCGTTCTTTTACTTTCCCAAACCAACACATTTTCCCAAACCAAAGAAAAAGATTGGATGTTGGGCCCATTTGAACGTCCGGAAAATGCCCAACCTATTTTACAGAAAGATAGTGCTTCAACCTTTAAAAGTCCTATAACACAAACTATTGTGCATTGGGAATCCATGGCTACATTTAACCCCGCCGCGATTACCACAAGCGATTCTATCTATGTTCTTTATCGGGCTGAAGAAAAATTAGGGGAAAAGGAAATCGGGGGACATCGTTCACGAATCGGAATGGCCACTTCGGCGGATGGTACTTCCTACAACAAATGGCCACAACCTGTATTTTACCCAAAAAACGACAATCAAAAAATCAATGAATGGCCAGGCGGTATTGAAGACCCACGCATAGTTGAGACAGAAGATGGATTGTATGTTCTTACCTATACACAATGGAACCGTAAAGTCCCCAAGCTTGCCGTTGCCACCTCAAAAGATTTAGTGCATTGGGAAAAGCATGGACCAGTATTCCAAAACTATAAGAACGGTATTTACCACGAAAAAGAAACCAAATCGGGAGCCATTGTAACAGCACTTAAGGATGGTAAACTGGTTGCTGCAAAGATTGATGGTAAATATTGGATGTACTATGGTGTGCCCCATATTTGGCTGGCCACATCAACCAATATGATAGATTGGGAGCCCGTGGAAACCTACGAAGGCAAACTGGCACCCGTTTTAAGCCCTAGGCCCGGTTATTTCGATTCTTGGCTAGTGGAAGCAGGTCCACCTCCACTACTAACGAATAATGGCATTGTGGTGCTCTACAATGCAGGGAATTCACAAAATATTGGAGTAAAGGAACTCGGAAATCGAATTTATACAGGAGGGCAGGCCCTTTTTGATGCCCAAGAACCTTGGAAGCTGTTGGACCGTACCGAGAAACCTTTTATAAAACCCGAATTGCCTTTTGAAAAATCAGGCCAATATAAAGATGGTACTACCTTTCTGGAGGGCTTGGTACTCTTCAAAAATGTTTGGTATCTGTATTACGGAACGGCAGATAGCATGGTAGGGGTGGTTACCGCAAGAAAATAGCGCTATCTGTAAAAATTCATTTCATCCATATATTTCCAAACGGAATGCGGGAGCATGGGACGAACATTTTTACCTGCTTTGTGTGCTTTGCGGATAAAAGTCGATGATATTTCCATGATGGGCGCATCCACCTTGGTAATTTTTGGGTGTCCCTTAAATTGATGCTCTATCTTACCGTCCGATACCCTAGGATACACATAAATGGAATAATGTTCCAAAATAGCCTCGTAGTTCTTCCATTTATGGAAGCTTTTTAGATTGTCCTCCCCCATAATCAGTGAAAATTGATGGTCTTTTCCGTATTTGTCATCCAAATGGGCCAGGGTATTGGTGGTATAATTGGGCTGGGGAAGATCAAACTCTATTTTACTGGGTTTTAGCTTCGGATAATCCTGAACCGCTTCGAACACCATTTGATAGCGATGGTTGTTGTCCAAAAGGGATTGCTTCACCTTAAACGGGCTTTGTGGCGTTATTACGAACCAAACCTCATCCAGATCGGAAAATTCCACCAGATGGTTCGCCAAGACCAAATGGCCTATGTGTATAGGGTTAAAGGTCCCAAAAAAGAGCCCTACCTTTTTCATGTTCTAATCTTCTTTAGGGGGCATCTCGGCCCCAACAAATTCGGCGACCAATCTATGGGCCTCATTAAGAGCAACATCGAGGTCGTAGTTCTTGATGATTTTATCAAACTGAGGGGCTGTGGCCAGCTCCACGGATGCCTTGGCAATCCGCATATTGATTTTATCATCGCTTTCGGTACTTCTTTTTTTCAGTCTGATTTTAAGTTCATCAACACTGGGAGGTTTTACAAAAACGGCCAATGTTTTCTCCGGAAACTTCTTTTTAATTCTAAGTCCGCCAGAAACATCAATATCAAAAATCACGTTTTTCCCTTCGGCCCAAAGACGCTCTACTTCACTTTTAAGAGTACCATAAAAATTATCCCGGTACACTTCTTCCCATTCCAAAAAATCACCGTCTTTGATGTGCCTTTTAAATTGGGAAACCGACATAAAATAGTAGTTGACCCCATTCTTTTCCTTTCCCCTTCGAGGGCGGGATGTTGCCGATATGGAAAATGCCAAGTTCAGTTCTAGTTGATCCAATAGATGCTTCACAATCGTGGTTTTACCACTGCCTGAGGGTGCCGAGAAAATGATAAGTTTACCGCCTTCTGTCATAACACATTGAGCATTTGTTCCTTTATTTTTTCCAATTCATCCTTCATCTGTACCACCAATTGTTGCATGGGCGCATAATTGGCCTTGGAACCAATGGTATTGATCTCTCTCCCTATTTCTTGGGAAATGAAACCTAATTTTTTGCCATTGGAGTCATCGGAATTTAAGGTGGTCTCAAAATATTTAAGGTGGTTGGCCAAACGAACCTTTTCTTCGGTGATGTCGTACTTCTCAAGATAATAGATCAGTTCCTGTTCAAATCTATTGGCATCCAATTCCACTTTAAGGTCGGCCACCGCTTTGTCCAATCGCTCCCTTACCGTTCCCAAGCGCTCAGGGTCCATGGCTTTCACGGCTTCCAAAAGTTCGTTTAAATTCTTCAACCTGGCCACAAAATCGGCTTCCAGCACCTTTCCTTCTTCATTTCGGAACTCAACAATTTTGGAAAGGGCTTCGTCCATGGCTTCTATTATGGCCTTGTACTCCTCTTCGTCAATATCGTCCTTATCGGTTTTGAGGGTATCGGGCATGCGCAATGCCATTTCCATCAATTTTATATCGTCGCCCTTGACAATATCGGCCAATTGTTCCATATAATTCTTTACCACACCTTTGTTGACCTCTGCTGTAGTTTCCTCTCCCGTAATTTCAACATAAAGGTTAAAGTCTACCTTGCCCCTGTTCAAGGCGCCAGCGATCATTTTGCGCAATTCCAGTTCCTTTTCCCTATAGAATTGGGGAAGTCTGGCATTGATATCCAAACTCTTGCTGTTGAGCGATTTGAGCTCAATGGTTATTTTTTTGGAAGGAAGCTGAACTACATGCTTCCCATAGCCTGTCATGGATTGAATCATATATAAATGATAAATTTTGCCAAAGGTAACCAAAATAGGTTTTGGCTCTTGGAGATTCTGTATCAGTAAAATAGTAATAAGGGAGCTAATCCAGCTCCCTCACCCAAATATTTCTATAACTGACCCTGCTGTTGTCGCCATGATCTTGAAGCCTAAGTGGCCCTTTGCCGTGTGGTGGGTTTTTGGGCCAACCAATGTAAGGGGTGGTTCCTTTTATCTCCACATGATCTTGAATCAACACACCATTGTGGATTACCGTTAAGGTTCCAGATTTCACTTTTTGCCCCTTCTCAAACTCGGGAGCATGGTAAATTATATCGTAGGTGTTCCATTCTCCTGTAGGTACAGATGCCATGGCCAAAGGCACATGTTGTTTGTAAATAGAACCTACTTGACCGTTGACGTAAGTGTCGTTATCGTTGTTGTCCAGTACTTGGACTTCATACAAACCATTTAAAAATACGCCACTATTACCTCTGTTTTGACCATCGCGTTGTACTTCTGCGGGTGATTTCCATTCGATATGGAGCTGGATACTTCCAAAGTTTTGCTTGGTCTGAATGTCTCCTGTCCTATCGTTCACCGTCATGCTACCATCCTTGTTCAAAGTCCATTTGGCGGCGGTACTGTCTACAGAACTGATCCACTTGTCCAAGGAGGTGCCATCAAAAAGTACAATGGCATCACTTGGTGGGGCTCCATCTTCGCCAGGGGTCACTTTTGGTGGTACGGGTTTATAAAATTCGGTTTCTTCTGGCGTAGTTGGTTCTACTTCTTGCCCAAATGTGAACAGCCCTATTGAAAATGTCAGCAACATAAGGGCAATCTTGATTCTATTCATTTTAAAGTTCTTTTATTTTGATATTTCTAAAGGCTACCACATCTCCATGGTCTTGTAATCCAATTTTACCTGTTTTAAAGGCTGCAAAATCCTCCCAATCTGCAAATTTTGAATTGGCCACCAGCTCATCCCATTCTGGGCCTTGCACTGGAAACTCAACTATCTTGGTCCCATTCAAAACAACATGGCCTTGGTTGGTTTTGTGATTGATCATCAATTCCACGGAATTCCATTCCCCTGCAGGCTTCACCACATTTTCCGATGGAGGGATTATATCGTACAAAGAACCTGCCAATCGGTCTTCCCCATTTTGTGCATCAGGATGTCTTTCATCGTCCAAAACCTGTATTTCTGGTCCGGTTAAGTAAGGTTGTCCGTATTTTTCATCTTCTTTCACTCCCCAAAAGAAACCGCTGTTTCCGCCTTCGGCAATTTTCCAATCCATGGTAAGCACAAAATCGGTAAACTCTTCATCCGTCACCAAGTTATAGTTGGCACCTTCGGGCCGCTCCTCTGGCGGATAAAAAACCATGGCGCCATCTTCAAGTTTCCAAGGTTCGGTAACTTCTCCTCCATTGTACATGTGCCAACCGTCAAAACTGGTTCCATCGAATAGAATATCCCACGATGGCTTTGGCTCTTCAGGAGTTTCAGTTTCCATGCCAGCCATTGGGTCAGAATCAACTTCCTGTTTGTTCTCTTTTGATTTGTCCTTACATGCAAAAGCAATGGCAAGGGCTACGAATAATATCGATTTTCTCATAATCCCAATATGTTTTTAAGTTTTTCTTTATCAGTTTCGGCACCTGCAAAATCATCAAAAGTTTTTGTGGTCGCCTCTATAATGTGATCTTGAATAAATTTTGCTCCCTCACGAGCACCTTGTTCTGGACTTTTTATGCAGCATTCCCACTCCATTACGGCCCAAACATCGCAACCGTACTGGGTCAATTTGGAGAAAATGGTCTTAAAATCTATCTGACCATCGCCTAAGGAACGGTACCTCCCTGCTCTATCGCCCCAATCGTTGTACCCGCCAAAGGCTCCTTTTTTGCCCGTTGGGTTAAATTCTGAATCCTTTACGTGGAACGATTTGATAAACTCGTGGTAATGATCGATATAGGTAATGTAATCCAATTGCTGCAATACAAAATGGCTTGGATCGTACAGAATGTTCACTCTTTTGTGATTACCAGTTGCTTCCAAAAAGCGCTCGAAGGTATCCCCATCGTGGAGATCTTCGCCAGGGTGAATTTCGTAACATACATCTACACCTTCTTCATCAAAATGGTTTAGAATGGGCATCCAGCGGTTCGCCAACTCCTCAAAACCCATTTCCACCAAGCCAGCAGGTCGTTGTGGCCATGGGTGAGCGGTGTGCCAAAGCAATGAGCCAGAAAATGTGGCATGCACGTTAAGTCCCAACCTGCGGCTTGCGGTTGCGGCCTTTTTTACGGTCTCAACGGCCCATTTGGTACGTTCCTTTGGTTTTCCGTGCAATGCTTCGGGCGCAAAGTTGTCGAACATAATATCGTAAGCGGGATGCACTGCTACCAATTGCCCTTGCAAGTGGGTGGATAGTTCTGTGATCTCCAATCCGTACGAATTGACCTTTCCTTTTAACTCGTCGCAATAATCTTGGCTTTCGGCCGCTTTGTCCAAGTCTATCAGGAAGGATTCCCAAGTTGGTATTTGAATTCCTTTGTACCCCAAATCCGAGGCCCATTTACACATACCGTCCAAGGTATTGAACGGAGCTTTACTGTCCACAAATTGCGCCAAGAACACGGCTGGTCCTTTAATTGTTTTCATTGAATTTAATTTTAAGAAATTTGGAAATCCCAATTTAATTGGGATTTATCCTCTATATTTAAGAAAAAAACTATGCTAATTTTATGTCTCATGTAGTAAGACATAAATATAGGGATTCATTAACAATTAAAACAGCTTAGAGTTTTTTTTTAAACACTACTTATGGAAAATGCTTCTGCCCGAAATCTGTGGGGCGACTTTTTGGATGCCCATTTGGAATTTGCTTCTGAAGATGCGCCCAAAGTGATTCATTTTTGTGATAATGAAAAAGATGCCGATCTGTGTGCCGATTTGGTTTGCAAAGAAATCAAAAGGGCCACTACCCATTCTTTAAAAGGGATTCAACTACGCAATGAAGCTTTGCCCAAAATCGGAGATTTTTACGTGGTTACCGATTGGGAGGGCAATGCCAAGTGCGTTATTCGTACCACTGCTGTTAAACTACTGCCCTTTTTTAGTATTCGGGAAGAGCATGCTCGCCTAGAGGGCGAGGGCGACAAAAGTTTGGAACACTGGAAAAAAACACATTGGGACCATTACACCCGTGAACTTTCTGAACTAGGCACCAAACCTACCGAGAGTATGATCGTGGTTTTTGAGGAATTTGAGATGCTTTATAAAAAATGATGGCCGCCCATAGGGCAGCCATCATGTCTAGTTTTTAGGTCCATAGACCAATATCAATCCATATCCACCCAAACATTTCCTTGTTTGTGAGAAGCTACGGTGTTCTCAATAAAATTAAGGCCTCTAACTCCATCCAACATGGTCGGGAACTCTCCGCTATTGTATTCTTCGCCGCGGATGGCCCTTGCCACGCCCAAATAAATATTGGCCATGGAATCAAAAATACCCTCGGGGTGTCCGGGAGGTAATTTGGTTCCATCCAAGGATAGGTCAGAATTATATTCATGGCCTGGTTTGTATACCTGCAATGGTTCTGGATCGTTCAGTTTATAGAGGTAATTGGGGTTTTCCTGTTCCCATTTCAAGCCTCCTTTTTGACCATAAATGGCAATGGTGAGGTTGTTTTCCTCTCCTGTGGCCACTTGGCTTGCCCTGATGACTCCTTTTACGTTTTTGTCCATACGGATAAGGGCCGTACCGTCCATGTCCATCACATTATCATCATACATATAATTGAAATCGCACAGCAATGATTGTACTTGCAAGCCCGTTGTATACTCAATCATATTAAAAGCATGCACTCCTATATCTCCCATACAAGAACTGATTCCCGCTTTTTTGGGGTCGAGCCTCCATACAGTTCCGCGTTTTTCCTTGTCATGGATGATAGGGTTCATCCAACCTTGATAATATTGGGCGTCTACTTTATGTACTTTCCCGATGACTCCTTCTTTGATCATCTCACGCATTTGACGCACCATCGGATACCCTGTATAGGTATGGGTAACGGCAAATACAGTTCCCGCCTTTTTTAGGGTTTCCTGAAGAATTTTGGCTTCTTCGTAGGTAGTGGTCATTGGTTTTTCGCAAATCACATGAAAACCATTGTCCAATAATTTTTTAGCCATTGGGTAATGTAGAAAGTTTGGCGTAAGAATGGAACATACCTGAATACGTTCGTCTTCTGGGAGCTTCATCTCTTCTTCAACAAGCGTATCAAAATCTTTGTAGACGCGATTGGTAGGAATGTCGATTTCCTTGGCAAACGCTATACTATCTTCCAAATCTGGATTGAATACGGCACCGACTATTTCATAATTGTCATTGATAAAAGAGGCTACTCTGTGCAACACCCCAATAAGGGAATCACCGCCTCCCCCAAGAATTCCAAGTCTAATCTTTTTAGGCATTTTCTGTTATTTTATTTTATAATTATACTACTTCTTCTGCGGTATGACCTTGTGGCACTCTTCGTTCTTCCAGTTTTTTTCTAAAAAGGAACAAAATGGAAAACAAAATCAATACTGCCAGCGGGAAAAACATCATTTTTCCCAAGGTTGCCTTTCCTGCGGCCAACTCTGCAATCTGGTCGGTCAACCCAGATGCTACGGCTGTTTCTTTTGCGCTATCCAACCATCCGCCAATTACAGGCTGCCAAATGGCCGTGGAGAACATTCCTGCACCTCCGACCAAGGACATTCCCAATGCTCCCGTTTTTGGAAGGTATTCCGAGGTAAACCCGATCATGGTAGGCCAAAAATAACAAACTCCGAGGGCAAAAAGAATGGCTGCAAAATAAATCATCGACCCTTCGGCAACACTCATGCTGTAAACGGCTGCGGTAGTGATCAAAGCGGACATTACCAGTACACCGATAGGGTTTAGCCTATGTACAATGGGGCCTGCAAAGTATCGGCCTATGGCCATAATACCCGTTACCATGGCCAACACCAGCATTGGACTTGCTCCTGAATTACCCAATATACGCTCTACCCATTGTTGTGGTCCAAATTCGGATATCGCGGTGAGCGTCATACAGATCATTATAAAAATGAACAATGGGTCTGCTAGGCCTTTGATATTTTTTGTGGTATCGGTTTCGATATGTTCGCTTTCCGGAAATTGTTGTTTAAAGAACATATATCCGTAGATAAGTGTTGGTATCAGCATTACCGCGATCTGCACCTGCCATCCCATTCCAAAATCGGTCATGAACTTGGAGATAAGGGAACCAATTACAATTCCTCCAGGAAACCATACGTGGAACCTGTTCAGCATAGCTGTCCGGTTCTTGGTGAACATATCGGCGATCATAGGGTTACAGGCCGCTTCGACCGAACCATTGGCAAAACCGATAAAGAAGGTGGATATAATTAGCGTCCAGAAACCGCCTGCCATGATAGTGAGCACCAATCCAAGCATGTGGCAGACAAATGCCGTTACCATGAGTTTACGTGCCCCTATTTTATTGTAGAGCAATCCGCCGAAGATCATGGCTATCGGAAATCCAAAAAAGCCCATACTGTTTATCCACCCCAATTGTTGATTGGAAAGCATAAATTCTTCTCCTAACTGGGTCAGTATACCTGCTCTAATGGCAAAGGTCATGGAAGTAACGACGAGCGATATACAGGCCGCTACAAAAAGCTGATTCTTGTTTACGTTTTTCATGTTTGTATTAGTTGATTTTTGGTTGTATCTAAGATTTATATTCTACTTTTTCATTTTTAAATATTAGCGCAAACAATATAAATACTACTGCTGCGAACGCTGCCGGATAAATCCAAATGCTATCCCAAGCATGAGTCCCATCTTCCAAAGTAAGCGAATCTGTTATTAATCCAGCGATCCAGAACCCAATTAACATTCCTACCCCGTAGGTGGCCAAAGTAATCAATCCTTGTGCGGCACTTTTGTACTTTTCCCCTGCTTTGGTATCGGTATAAATCTGTCCGGATACAAAAAAGAAATCGTAACAAATACCATGCAATGCAATTCCGATGATCAGCATAAATGACAGTTCGTCGGCATTACCGTAAGCGAACAGCAAATAACGAACGGTCCAAGCCAACATGCCTATCAAAATCGTCTTTTTAAATCCAAACTTGGTAAAGAAAAAGGGTAGCGCAAGAATAAACAGTGCTTCCGATATTTGTCCGATAGCCATTTTCCCCGTTGGATTGGGCAATCCTATTTCTGCCAGAAAAGGGTTGGCATTTTGATAATAAAAGGCCAATGGGATACAAATCAATACGGATGAGATAAAGAACACCAAAAAGTTTTTGTCCTTTAAAAGTTTTAGCGCATCCAGTCCCAACATATCGGAAATGGTCACTTTTTCATTTTTGTTTACTGTTGGTGGGGTTTTGGGCAATGTAAAACTGAAAAGCCCTAATACGGCAGAAGCAATGCCCGCCATTAAAAATGTGTTTTTGAGCATTCCCGCTTTCAATGCCTCTGGCGAATCCCAAACAAAAAGATAGCTAATGACCAGACCGGCAATAATCCAACCAATAGTTCCGAACACGCGGATGTTCGAAAATTCTTTTGCTGGGTCTTTCATTTGGTTGAATGAAATTGAATTTACCAATGCCAATGTTGGCATGTACAAGATCATGTAACCCAATACATAGGGGTAAAAGGCCGTAAAGTCTGTTGACTGGTACATTTGGTACATTAAAAAAGCACCTATTAAGTGCAGTACCCCTAAAATTCGTTCTGCATTAAAGTATCTATCAGCAATCAATCCGATAATGAACGGAGCAATGATAGCTCCCCATGATTGTGTGGAAAAAGCCATTGATGATTGCCCGGCCGTTGCTTCTAGATTGTTGCCCAAAAAAGTACCCAAAGTAACAAACCAACCACCCCAGATAAAAAACTCGAGGAACATCATAAAGGACAGTTGGAGTTTGGTTTTAATATTCATGTAAAGTGTTAGTTAGTTGCTTGTTATCGTTTATAATGTACGTAGTCCATAGGTTCTGGCGCTATTCCAGAATTTCTCAACTCCATCATAATTTGCCCCCGATGGTGCGTGGAATGGTTAATAATATGAAAAAGGATATCCTTTAATTCATTTGAAAAATTTCTCCCTTGACTGTTCTCGTACTCCACCCGTTTTTCAAAAGTATCCGTATTGGAAACAATTTCAAAAGAGGCACGTTGGTTTTCGTAATGGATATCCTCCCACTTACTCAATTCGTGCTCGTCCCAAACACCATATTCGGTTGGAATCCCCAACATGCGATGGTTCCAGATATGGTGCGCATTGAGTATATGGCTAAAAAGTCTAATGCAGTTGTCCGGAACATGGTCCAGACCACTGCATTGTTGAATTACTTTTTTGTTACAATAAAAATTGTAATCGAAGAGTTGTTGCAAAAATCCCTTCATCTACCCATTCATATTAATTTGGACTACTCCAATACTTTTTCCAAAAGTGCCTTGGTTGCCAAAATTCCTTCTTCTTCACTAAGTTCGGAGCCTTCATATTCTACCCCCACAAAACCTTCGTATCCGGACTCTAGAACAATGTCCATAATTCTTGGATAATCCACTCTTGTTTCATACCCCTCCTCATCAAAACTATAGGATTTGGCACTTACGCCTTTGGCGTAGGGCATTAACTCCTTTGTTCCTTTATAGCGATCATATTCTTCCAAACATTTGGATGAATAGTAGTCACCAGCTTCTCTTTTGATGCAGAAATTGCCAAAATCGGGCAAGGTTCCACAATTGTCCATGCCCACTTTTTCCATAACCTCTGCCAACAGTTGTGCATTGGAGGAAGGTCCTCCGTGGTTTTCAACAATAATATTGATGTTTTTGTCCTTGGCGTAAGTAGCCAGTTGCGTAAGCCCTGCGACAGAGGCCGGCATCCAAACTTTCGGGTCCATGCTTCCGTTCAGGTTTACACGGATAGACTGGCAGCCCAAAGCTGCGGCGGCATCTACCCATTTGTAATGGTTTTCAACCGCTTTTGTTCTTTCGGCCTCATCCGGAACGGCTATATCTCCTTGACCATCTACCATGATCAAGACGTTCGTTAAGCCGTATTTTTCACTTTCGGCCTTACTTTTTTCCACCCAGTTGTTCATAGCTTCTTCAGAGAAATTAGCGGCCTGTAGCTCCTTATAATAAAGGGCGCTTACATATTCGAGACCTTCAAATCCCCATTCACTTGCTTTTTCTGCAAAAGTGTAAGGATCAACTCCCTCTTCAAGAATCATTTTATGGATGGACCATTGTGCCAAAGAAAGTTTTATATCCGGTTTGGATTCTTCAACGGCTACCGCTTCTGTTGCGGTTTCTTCGGCCGATTCCTTTTTTGGATTTTGTTTACAGGAATAAAATCCTAAAAATGCCACCATAATCAAGGTAACAATACTTTTCTGTGTTAAATTACTTCTGTTCATATTTTTACGTTAGTTAATTTCGTTCGGAATCCAAAAACTACAACGTTATAGTGCCGAATTCTCAATAAACATAGGGTTTAAATGTAGAAAATTAATTTAATAATTAATACATTTAGCAAATAAACAATCCGAATAAATGAGTAAATTTTATTACAATCAGGAGCAGGAATCCTATGATGCCATCGTGGTAGGTACGGGTATCAGCGGTGGTTGGGCTGCCAAAGAGTTGTGCGAAAACGGTCTCAAGACTTTGGTCTTGGAACGTGGGCCCATGGTAAAGCACCGTGACGATTACCCAACGGCCAATAAGGATCCTTGGGATTTTCCTCATGCGGGAACAGCAACCCGAGAAGACATTAAAAAACAAGAGAAACAATCCAGAACAGGGTACACAACTGGAGCGGCATCCAAACATTGGTTTGTAAATGATTTGGACCACCCATACAACGAGACCAAACGATTCGATTGGATGAGAGGATACCATGTTGGTGGACGTTCCATTATGTGGGGACGACATAGTTACCGCTGGAGCGATATTGACTTTACCGCAAACAAAAATGAAGGTATTGCGGTTGATTGGCCCGTACGTTACAAAGACATAGCACCTTGGTACGATAAAGTGGAAAGTTACATTGGTGTGTCCGGTGAAAATTTAGGTTTGCCGCAATTGCCAGATGGGAAGTTTGAACCCATGATGGAACTGAACTGTGTGGAAGACCATGTTAGAGGAAAAGTTGCAGAACATTTTAATGGCCGTGTGATTACAGCTGGAAGGGTCGCGCACATTAATAGCGACAAACAGTTTGATGGCGATGGCCGTGTTCGTTGTCAGTTTAGAAACCGTTGTATTAGAGGATGTCCATTCGGAGCATACTTTAGTAGTGTTTCTTCCACATTGCCAGCTGCCGAAGCTACAGGAAACATGACGCTAAGACCGGATTCCATTGTTCACGAAGTAATTTATGACCCTAATACCAAAAAGGCTACAGGGGTTAAGGTTATCGATAGGGAAACCAAAGAGGAATTCGAGTTCAAGGCCAAAGTAATTTTCCTTTGTGCTTCTGCCGTAGCATCAACTTCCATTTTAATGCAGTCCAAATCCGATAGGTTCCCCAATGGTTTGGGCAACGATTCCGGAGAATTGGGCCACAACATTATGGACCACCATTTCTTGGTCGGTGCATCCGGTAAATTTGAAGGATACGAAGACAAGTATTACAAAGGAAGAAAACCCAATGGTACATATATTCCAAGATTCAGGAACCTTGGCGGGGATTCCGACATGAAGGATTTTGTTAGAGGGTATGGTTACCAAGGAGGTGCCAGCAGGGGCAATTATGAAGAAATGATTGCCGAAGCTTCTTTTGGTAAAGACTATAAAGATGCTGTACTTACCCCTGGAGGTTGGACCATGAACATGCTTGCCTTTGGAGAAATTCTTCCATACCACGACAATAAGATGACCTTGGATTACGACAAAAAAGATAAGTGGGGCCTACCTACCGTTACTTTTGATGCAGAAATCAGACAAAACGAACTGAATATGCGTAAGGATATGCAGGATCAGGCCGTTCAAATGTTGGAAAAATCAGGAGCCAAGGACATTACTCCTTACGATAGACCTTATGCTCTAGGACTTGGTATACATGAAATGGGAACAGCACGTATGGGCCGTGATCCAAAAACATCCGTGGTAAATGGACACAACCAGGTGCATGGATGTAAGAACGTATATGTAACCGATGGCGCCTTTATGACCTCTGCAAGCTGCGTTAACCCATCGTTGACCTACATGGCATTTACTGCAAGGGCTGCAAACCACGCCGCCCAAGAACTTAAAAAAGGAAATATATAATGGAAAGAAGATCAGCACTTAAAAATATGGGATTGGCCTTCGGTTATGCAGTGGCCACACCAACATTGTTCTCTTTGCTACAGAGCTGTAAGAACAAGCCGGCCTATGCCGAATGGACACCCAGTTTCCTAAACAAAGAACAGGGATACGCCATGGCACAGACCTTGGACGTAATCCTTCCCAAAACGGACACTCCGTCAGCAACCGAGATGAACGTGCATGTTTTTATCGATGCGTATTTGGATGAAGTAATGCCATTGGAACAAAGGGATTTTGTAGTCATGAAAATGAACAAATTCTACGATAAGGTTCTTGCGGATTCAGGTAAAGAAACCTTGATGGACATTGAACCAGCGGATATAGAGCCTGCATTGCAAACATTTCTTAAAAAACGTACCGACGAGGAGGAAGAGACACATTCCGAAGCCATCATGAATTACATGGAGGCCATTATGAAAGGTGGGGAAGGTAGTTTGGACGATGACATTGCCCGCTTCTCCTTTGCCAACGATTTAAGGGATTTGGCCACATGGGCCTATAAATCATCAGAATATATTGGTGAAGAAGTATTGGCCTATTTGCCAATTCCAGGTGAATATGTCCCTTGTGGAGATATGGAAACATTGACCAGCGGCAAAGCTTGGTCATTGTAAGCTAACTTTATAACCTATAAAATCAAAAACCTCCAAATTGGAGGTTTTTTTATGTCTTATTTTAAAAAAATACCTCGGAACGTTCTAATGTGGGGTGAACTTGTCCGAGGTATTAAATCAATAAACACTATCACACGTACTGTTTTCAGTACAAATTAAACTGTACATCAGCGAGCACAAAATTTTGATTGCCTAATTACTTTCTGTACAGTAAGTTTTTGCATCATCCAAAATCAGCTTGAATGATACAGCAATCAATACCACATAAAAAGTTGAAATTTGAAGTTTGCGTAAGCAAAGATTTAAAAACGTATTGAAACTTTAAAGGTCTCCTTGGCAAAACAGGTACAAAGTTTTTAACATAAAATGTTGAAAATCTTGGTTTGAGAGTCGAAATTCTCGGAAAAATGAGAATAAACTCACACCAAATAAAAAAGACCAAGAAGCAATAATGTTTACTTACTTGGTCTCGCTTTTATGATGAACCGGCCATTGGCCAAATATTACCAAAGAGTACGGCCTCTTCAATCATGGTCTTCACAAACCTTTATTCGTCCTAGGTAGTTCCCCCGAAACCTAAAATCAAATTTAGATTTTGACCTAATTGAAGATTAATTGTGCAAGCGGTTTATACAATCAAGAGATTGGTTGCTGTGGCCGTACAATTATTTGGTAATACAAAATTTTCAAGAACAGCTGTTGGTTACAAGCTTATTTTTTTACAACTATCTTGTTCCAACTAGAATTTAATCCGGTATCATTCTTATCTAACACCGCCGCAAAAATCAAAACCATTATTAAAATCAGAAATAATACTGCACATTTTCTCATTTCCAAAACTTTATAAGTTGTCTTTCAATTTTTGACAAGCCGAATATAAATAACAATACTCCACAAGTATGTGGTCTATGTATAAACTGTTCCTTTTTATGTATAATTGGTTTGCACGGTTTTCAGATTGTGTTTGTTTTCTTCATGCAGTTCTTTTGTCGTGTGCCCAAAATGGTAGTTTTTCCCTTGATTTGGCTTTTTATACCAGTTATACGTGCTAAATATCCATTAACACATAATTTTATTACTATGTGAAGAATAATTCTAAATTTGATATAACCTATTCTGTATTATGCTAGAAGCTGTAATAGTTGATGACGAAATAAAAGCCCTGCAAAGTTTAAGTTGGGAACTGACCAACTTGAGCGATGAGGTGGATATTATTGCATCTTTTACCGATGCCCGAGAGGCCTTGGATTATTTGGAACAAAATACTCCCGATTGCCTGTTCTTGGACATAGAGATGCCCGCCATGGACGGGTTTCAGTTTATTAAAAACCTAAAGAACAAAAATTTCCCGGTCGTTATTACTACAGCCTACAACCAATATGCGCTGCAAGCCCTAAAGAATGAGGCCATCGATTATCTTTTAAAGCCCATTGATTCTGATGATCTTGAAGAAACCATTGCCAAGATAAAAAAGTTTAACTCCAAGAACTTGAGTATTGATCGGTTGGAGAAAATTTTGCTCAACTTCAATGCGGAATCACAGAACAAAAAAATAACCATCAACACCGATGGCAAACTGGTTTTCTTGAACAGTGACGACATCCTTTACGCAGAATCGGATGGTAACTACAGTACCATTTTCTTGTCGGATGGTCAAAAAATACTACTTACCAAAAAACTAAAAGAAGTAAACACACTTTTACCCCAGAGCAGCTTCTTTAGAATACACAATTCATACATTATCAATCTCAATAAAATAAAAGAGTTCCTCAAAACCGATGGTTATGTGGTTTTGGAGTCCAATCATAAAATTCCTGTTTCCCGGCAAAAAAAATCCGACTTTTTGGATATGCTTTAATCCCACAATGTTCCCGTGCCTATCGTAAAGCTCCAATACTTCGAAAATCTATATCGACCGCAAAGAATTCCTTTGCTCATTCTATTATTGTTTTCGTTTTTTGGTTCCTTGATCGCCCAGGAAATCCCAAAAGAATTTAAGGATAAGGCCGAAACACTTGTTCAACTTCAGCCCAAAACATATGAAGCTCTCGACAAAGAATTGCATTCAGAAAAAAGAGACACCTCGTTGTTGAGGTATTTTGCCAATTTAAGCAAAGAGTATAATTATTTGGTAGGTAGAGCCTATGCCCTGAACCAGTTGGGCATGAAATACAGAAATGTTTCTCAATACGAAAAAGCGGTGACTCTCCATGAACAGGCCCTAGCAGCCTCTGTGGAGGCCAACAACACCGACTTTAGAGTCCTTAGCCTTAATATGCTAGGAGTTGTATACAGACGTACCGATGCCATTAAAACAGCCTTGGACTACAACCAAAAGGCCTTGGAATTGGCAGAGCAGGTCGAAGACCCCTCGAACCATATAAAAAGAAGCATCAATGTTGCGCTGAACGGCATAGGGAACCTATATCAAACCTTGGAACAGTATGATTTGGCAATATTACAGTTTCGGAGAGCCCTAAAACTTGAAGAAGAACTTGGCAATAAACTGGGGTTGGCCATCAACCATCAAAATATAGGGCATTGCCTTGAAGAAAAAGGGGACTTGGAAGGTGCTCTGGAAAACTACAGAAAATCACTGGCCTACAATGAAGATATTGATTCCGATATTGGCCGTTTGATATGCAAGAACAGTCTGGCCCAAATCTATCTTAAACAGGATATGCCCTACTTGGCATTGGTGCTTTTGGAGCCGCTACAAGAAGAATCAAAAAGAATTGGCGACTTTTCCATAACCTCTCTGGTTTTTATCAATACAGGTTGGGCACAGACAAAATTGGGCAATTACATGGAAGCCGAGGACTTTATAAGGGAAGGTTTACAAATGGCCCAAAACCGAAACATTCCCAGCAACATTCTGTATGCCTATGAAAAAATGTCGGAACTCCAAAATACCAAGGGCGACTTTAAAAAAGCTTACGAGTATTACAAAAAAGCCGACGAATACGACAAGCAGATTTCCAGTGCCACCAACTTAAGGTACATGAACGATATTATTGTTAAGTACGAAAATGACAAGAAGAACAACCAAATTGCCGTACTTGCCAAGGAAAATGAGATTGTTCGCCTTAGACTGAAGAAGAACCAAACAACACTTCTTGTTAGTGCTCTAATTGTTGGACTAATTTTGTCCATTCTCTATATTCTTTATCGCCAATACCAAAGTAAAAACGAGAAAAGGGTACTGACCTTGGAACAACAGATGCTCCGCAGCCAGATGAACCCGCACTTTTTGTTCAATTCGTTGAACTCCATCAAGCTTTACATTATAAACAACGAGCAAAAAAATGCCGTCCATTACCTAAACAAGTTTTCCAAACTGGTACGGAAGATTCTAGAGGCGTCATCCCAAAAGGAAATCCCGTTATCGGAAGAATTGGGAACCATGGAGCTCTATATGAACATCGAAAACATTAGGTTCTCCAATGAAATAGATTTTAAAATTGAGGTCGAGGAAGGTATCAATGTAGACAACATAAAGATTCCTTCGTTAACGCTTCAACCCTTCTTGGAAAATTCTTTGTGGCACGGTCTATCCCCAAAGGATGGTGAGAAAAAAATACAAATCAACGTAAAGCACAAGGACAAAGGCCACGTAACCATTGAAATTGTGGACAATGGCGTGGGCCGAACCATGGCAGAAGTGAACAAAGAAAACAGGGTGCTAAAGAGAAAATCCTTGGGCATTCGCATTACCAAAGAACGATTGGCCAATTTTGCCAAGGATTATCAAAACAAATTTGATGTGGATATTTTGGATCTGTTTGATGAAAACGGAGACCCGAACGGCACCAAAGTAGTGCTGGACATTCCTACTATTTAACGTTTTCGGCTGCTACTTCCTCCAATTCCCTGTACCAGTCCTCTCCAAATTTTTGGATCAAGGCATCTTTCACAAACTTATAGATCGGAACCTTAAGTTCCTCTCCCAAAGCACAAGCTGGGTCACAAATTTCCCATTTATGGTAATTTACCGCCGTAAATTCGGAGTACTCCCTTGTTCTTACCGGGTACAAATAGCACGAAATTGGTTTTTTCCACTTGGTGGCACCTGCTTCATAAGCGGCTTCCAGCCCACATTTTGCCATACCATTATCAGAAAAAATAACATAGGCACACTCGTTGTTGTTTACCAATGGGGTTTCCCATTCGCCATCTTCTCCTTTAACAAAAGTTCCGTGTTCCTCAATGGCTTCGATGCCTTCGGGGCGTAAAAATGGTTTTACATCATCATAAATATTTACGAGTTTGTCGGTTTCGGAATCATCCAAGGGAGCTCCGTACTCCCCTCCTACGCAGCAAGCACCTTTACATGCATTTAGGTTGCACACAAAATCATTTTGCAATATCTCTTCGGATACTATGGTTTTACCTATCTGGAACATACTAAGCGGTTACTTTTTTGGGCAAAGGTAATTCAAAACCGAAAATTTGATGATTTATAAACATTTTATGTAGTCCAAAAGTGTTTTTTACCCGTAAATTTGCCGTCCGAAAAAAATGATGCGATGAATTTTAACTTTAAGGAGATTGCTACCGCTGGAATGGTATTGTTTGCCGTAATCGATATTTTGGGAAGTATCCCCATTATTTTATCCCTAAGGAACAAGGTTGGCCATGTGCAATCCGAAAAGGCCTCAATTGTGGCCACTTGTATTATGGTTGCCTTCTTGTTTGTTGGGGAAAGTATACTCTCTTTGATCGGGATTGATGTGAATTCTTTTGCCGTTGCCGGTGCTTTTATCATATTTTTTCTTGCTATTGAAATGATCCTGGGCATATCGCTATACAAGGATGATGAGCCGGAAACCGCTTCTATTGTACCCATTGCATTTCCGCTTATCGCAGGTGCAGGTACTTTGACCTCCATTCTGTCACTTAGGGCGGAATATCACGTGGAGAACATTATCGTCGCCATTATTATAAACGTTATCTTTGTGTACATCGTGCTTAAGTCGAGTGCAAGAATCGAACGTATTTTGGGTAAAAACGGACTCAACATTATCCGAAAGGTGTTCGGTGTAATTCTTATGGCCATTGCGGTTAAGCTTTTTGCCACCAACATAAACGAGTTACTTACGCACGGTATTTAAAACATTGATATGAACAAGACCTTTGCTATAGTTTTAATTATACTGGCGTTGGGCCTTATTGCCTATAATGTAACCTTGGTAGATTTTGAAAACCCGATTCAGGGCGATAGCACCATTGCATTGATCGGGATAGTGGCCTCGTTGTGTGCCATAGTGCTTATGTTGATCTTTATTACTTCCAAAAAGATAGACAAAAAGCTAAAAGACTAAATCAAGGTTTTACTTCCACAGCACCAATTTGGGATTGGTCTATCCTTGCTTTATCCAATGCTTTTACCTTATTGAGCATGGAATCAAAATCTCCCTTGATCTGGGCAGATAGGTTGGGCGAAAACAATTGTTCTGCAATATTGGCCTTTACATACGCCTTTATCTTTTCCTCATGTGCATAGAAATCCAATTTTACCTTTCTATCCAATACAAATTGGATGAAATTATCGAAAAGGATATCATCTACCTTGAATTCGTCCAAGAATTGGTTTTGGTCATAGTCATCGTACATGGTCCTGTCCTTTTCCAAATGTTCAAAAACAAAACGGGCAAAAAACTGATAGGTGTCATCCATGCTCTCTATGGCTTCTTCTTGGTTGCTTCCGATCGGAACAAAAACATCAGGGATAATTCCCCCGCCCCCATAGACCACTTTGCCCTTTGGGGTAACAAACTTTAAGGAGTCGGCCACTTTAATACTGTCCGCAGATATCAATTCACCACTGGTATAGCGCTCCATAAACCTTTTGTAATAATCGTGGTTGCCATTTTTATAGGTTTTTTGAATGGAACGTCCTGTTGGGGTGTAGTATCTGGAAACTGTTAGCCTAACCGCCGAGCCATCGCCCAAGTCCATTTCGCGTTGTACCAACCCTTTCCCGAAGGAACGCCTACCTACAATAGTGCCTATATCATTATCCTGTAAGGCCCCTGCAATAATTTCACTGGCCGATGCAGAGCGTTCATTAATGAGCACATATACCGGTTTGTTCTCAAAATCCCCTTTTTTGGTAGCGTATGCTTTTTTGATTCGCCCATTCTTGTTTTTGGTGAAGAGAATCAACTTGTCATCTTCCAAGAACTCGTCGGCCAATTTTTCGGCAATGCCCAAATAACCACCGGGATTATCCCTTAAATCAAGGGTCAATTTCTCTGCTCCTCTTAGTTTTAATTTTCTCAGCGCATCTTTGAACTCATCAAAGGTGGACTCTGCAAAACGATTGATTTTGATGTAACCCATCTCGTTGGTGAGCATGTAATACGCTTCAACACTTCTGATCGGAACACGGTCCCGAACCACGGGAACGTTCATTATTTTGTTTTCGGTTTTTCTGAAAACCTTCAAATTTACCTTTGTACCTATCTTGCCTTTTAAGGTAGAGACCGCATCATCATTGGCTATTCTTCTGCCGTAAAGCGTATCCATGTCGGCCATCAAAATACGGTCGCCCGGTTTTATTCCACTGATATAACTCGGTCCATTTTTGATGGTTCTTATCACGGTAATGGTATCTCTGTACATGTAGAAACTTACGCCTATACCCGCAAAATCCCCTTTCATGGTCTCGGCCACGTCCTTCATTTCATCTTTGGGAATGTATACCGAATGTGGGTCCAGTTTGCCCAAAATATTGTTCACGGTAACATCCACAATGCTATCGGTATCCACATCGTCCACATATTCGTAGTCGATATAATCAATAAGCCGATTGAGCTTGTCTTTTTTGGAATTGGTGGAGAACAATTTCTCCGGGGAATCGTTAAAATGAAGTTTCCCTCCTATAAAAATGCCGATGGCTACCGCTAGAGCAAGTAAGGTAGGCCAAATATATCCTTTGATCTTTTTCATATAGCAATTATGGTTTTAAACCATTTCTTCCAAAACGGGCAAATGGACGATTTCAACTCCTGCCCTTTCCAGAAATTTAATTCCAGAGTCGTCTTTGTACGCTCTTTGGTATACCACACGTTTTATGCCAGCTTGGTGCACAAGCTTGCTACATTCCCTGCAAGGCGATAAGGTAATGTACAGCGTAGCACCCTCGCAAGACTGGGTGGACGAAGCAACTTTAAGAATGGCATTTGCTTCGGCGTGGAGCACATACCATTTGGTGTACCCTTCATCATCCTCGCAAAAATTCTCAAAACCGGTAGGTGTTCCGTTGTACCCATCGGATATGATCATTCTATCCTTAACGATTATGGCTCCTACTTGCCTTCTTTTACAGTAGGATAGTTTGCCCCATTCTTGGGCCATTCGCAAATAGGCCTTATCATATTTTTCTTGTTTGCTCGCCTTCATAAATCCAAAAAACGCTGATAATTAATTAAATATACCTGCTTTGACAGACCCAGACAACCTTATTCGATAAATTTTAACGTAGGTCTACTTTGGGAACGTAGCAATAAGCAAGGGTATTGTGATCGCAATAATCAAAATTGATGCAATAGCGATAAAAATGGAACGCTTAACCTTTAATAAATCCAAAATCACATAGGCAATTGTCAAAACTACCAATATGATGATGATTTGAGACAGCTCAATTCCCGTGGCAAAACCCAATAAGGGCGTAATCTTATCTTCTTCTTCGGCCATCAACATCTTAAAATAGTTGGAAAAGCCAAAACCGTGAATCAATCCAAAGAAAGCGGTGGCCAAAATGTGGAGAAAAAGGCCCACGTCCATAGCTTCTTTATACACATAGGCAAAATTGAACAGCGCCGTAAGTAAAATGGTAACAGGAATCAAAAACTCGATTAGCCCAACGTCCACCGTAGCAACTTCATAAACAGACAAAGCGAGGGAGGTGCAATGTGCAATGGTGAAAATGGTGGCCAAAACCAACACCCGTTTCCAATTTTTAAAGGTAAACGGAACCGCTAAAGCCGACAAAAACAAGATATGGTCGTACGCACCAAAATCCAACACATGGTCAAGTCCCAATTTTATATAGAATAAAAACTCCTGCATAAGCTTTTGCGTCCAAATTTAACCAATAAAACCCACTTTGATATGATTTTAAATCAACACAAAACTTTAATTAACTTTGCACGGCCCAACCCAATGTTGGGCCTTTTTATGGTTATGGGAAAAAAGAATACATACGGAATCCGGACTTTTATCAATGACGTACACTTGTGGTTAGGACTTGTGAGCGGCATCATTATATTTTTGGTCTGTCTTAGTGGAACCATTCTAACTTTTGAAAAAGAAATTGAACAATGGTTCAAAAAAGATTTGAAAGTAGAGGCTATGGGGGTGAAAAAATCACTTTCGAGCTTAGTGAACGACCCCAACATTAAAGCAAAAGGACTTCTTACCTCCATAACTATACCTTCTGATGAAAACTCACCCTACAAATTATCCATTAAAGAAGATTCCAAGCAAAGAAGAGGCTCTACTTATGGAGTAAACCCATATACCGCTGAGATTTTGGCTCCGCAAGAAACGGGAATGGACAAATTTATGTTCAGTATGTTTAAAATGCACCGTTGGTTGTTGATGGACATTAAATGGGGAAGACCTATTGTGGGCGTTGCGACTATCATTTTTATGATATTGACCTTATCTGGAATTGTGCTTTGGTTCCCTAAAAAAATAAAATGGAAAACCGTAAAAGCGGGGTTCAAGATAAAAACCAACGCCAACTGGAAGCGAATCAACCATGACTTGCACAATACCTTGGGCTTTTATGCCTGCATTTTAATATTGATCATGGGCATTACCGGGCTGTGCTGGTCCTTTGAGGGCTACCGCGATGGTTTGAGTGCCGTTATGGGGACACGGGTGTTCGGAAACCGGGGTGGAGGTCCTGAAGTTGATTTGGAGCGTTTGGACAACGGCAAATCCATTAACTTGGAAGAAGCCATTACACTTGCCAATAAGGAATTGAACTACGAAGGTGAACTAACGGTAAGTTTGCCCAACGAAAAAAATCCGATCTATAGTTTCCGTAAGATTGCGGACAATTCTTGGTCAACCGTGGCTCAGGACAGACTACAGATCCATGAATCGGGCGAAATGATCAACAAAGAAATATATGCCGACAAACCGCTCAATGTGAAAATTGCTTCGGCCATAAAACCTATCCATACCGGAACCATTTATGGCGGATTTAGCAAGTGGTTGTATTTCTTGGCTTGCTTGATCGGCACCAGCTTGCCCATTACAGGAACCATCATTTACATCAACAAGCTAAAAAAGAAGAGCAAAAGAAGAAAGAAGAATAAATTGGCTACAGCTTAGGAAAGTCCTCTTTCCTTTTGAATGGACTCATAGGCCTTTTGGACTTCCTTGAATTTTTCTTCGGCACCATTTCGGATGGCCTCATTTTCGGTGACCACACGATCGGGATGGTACTTTTTGGCCATTTTTCTATAAGCCTTTTTTACCTCATCATCCGTGGCGGTCTTTTCAATTTCCAAGATTTTGTACGAGTTGTCCGTGGACTTGATGAACATCGCCATAATACTTTCAAAATCGTGTTGATTCACTCGAAAATAACCCGCTATCTCTCGTAATTTTTGAATCTCTGCCTTGCTTACCTGTCCATCGGACTGAGCAATCCCAAATAAAAAGTGAAGCATTTGCAAGCGTACCTCGTATCGGGTGCGCTGCACCATAAAATTGCAAATCCTTTGTGTGGAAATTTCCCGGTTTTTTATAACCTCGTTAAACGTCCGGAAAATCGCGTTTGCTTTTTCCTTGCCATAGGTGCTCAAAAAATACTGTCGCACATAATCCAGTTCCCTTTGGTTTACCTGCCCATCGGCCTTAATAATTATGGAACAGAGCGAGAGCAGGTTCAATTCAAAATCGGCCGGAGAAACCGATTGTCTGGTCACATTTTCGAACACAGACCTAGGCCTACTGCCAGAACCCCCTAAATTATCCAAAAAGGTTCCCACGATAAATCCTAAAACCGCGCCGGGAAAACGAAATAAAAAATAACCGATAAAGGCGGCTATCCACTTGATCATGTTTCAAAATTTAAACGGCAAAGATAACGGTTTGATAGAGAAACAAAGCTTTAAGCAATGTTAAGGGTGATGAAAAAACGCTAACAATACCGTATCTTTGTACTATAATCAAAAAGAAGTCTATGTATCCAGAAGAATTGGTTAAACCTATGCGCGAAGACTTGGCCAGTGCCGGGTTCGAAGAACTACATACAAGTGAAGCTGTAAATGAAGCCTTAAAAAAGGATGGAACCACCTTGGTAGTGGTAAATTCGGTTTGCGGTTGTGCCGCTGCCAATGCAAGACCAGCTGCTAAATTGAGCCTGCAAAACAGCAAAACGCCAAACAACTTGGTTACCGTTTTTGCCGGTGTGGATATGGAAGCTGTTGCCACAGCCAGAAACCACATGGTTCCCTTTCCTCCTTCCTCACCAAGCATGGCCTTGTTCAAAGATGGTGAGTTGGTGCACATGATAGAAAGACACCACATTGAAGGTAGACCTGCCGAACTTATTGCAGAGAACTTGATGGAAGCCTACAACGAGCATTGCTAAAATCAAGGAAATAAAACTGATTGTCCGTTTAATGTCATAATGGTGTTTTTGGCGTCATGTTGAACTTGTTTCAACATCTCATCCTGCTGAATATGAGCATTTTTATGTGACCCTGAATCAAGTTCAGGGTGACGTTGGTAATATTATGACTTGCGGACATTCAAAAATAAAATATTGAATAGCCACCCTAAAGGGTGGTTTTTTTATTTTTACGGCAACCAATAAAAATGTATCCGTGCTAAAACTGCTTTCGTATCCCCTGACCGTTATTTTCTTTCTGCTTTTTGGCCTAGTCTTGGTTATTTTCCATCCCATACAGTGGATTTGTCTTAATATATTCGGGTACAATGCACACAAAAAAAGTGTTTCCATATTAAATTGGTTCATTATGCGGTGTACCAATGTGCTGGGGACACAATACAGTTTCCGGAACAAACAAAATATTCCGACCGACCGTCCACTGATCATAGTGACCAACCACCAAAGCATGTACGATATACCCCCAATTATTTGGTATATGCGCAAGTACCACCCTAAATTCGTCAGCAAGATTGAATTGGGAAAAGGAATACCCAGCGTTTCCTATAACTTAAGGCATAGCGGGTCGGCTTTAATAGACAGAAAAGATCCGAAACAGTCCATTGCCGAGCTTCAAAAATTGGGAAACTACATTGAAACAAACAACCGAAGTGCTGTAATTTTTCCTGAAGGTACGCGAAGTAGAAATGGAGTACCCAAACCTTTTAGGACCATGGGGCTCAAAGTAATGATGAAAAAAGCGCCTTCCGCCTTAATCGTGCCCATTAGTATAAACAACTCTTGGAAACTGTTGCGCTATGGCAAATTTCCGATGGGGTTGGGTTCCCATGTTACTTTTGAAGTGCATCCGCCCATAGCAAACCAAGGCAACGCCGAAGAACTTATTGCTCAAGTAGAAAACCAGATTGTATCGGGAGTTAAAACCAAATGATGAAGGAAAATCAATTGATACAAAACACCATTGATTTTGTAAAAAAAGAACTCCAACATGCCGAGGGAGGACACGATTGGTTCCACATTGAACGTGTTTTTAATACCTCAAAATTACTATTGAAACACGAACAGGCAGATGCTATGGTCGTGCAACTGGCAGCACTGCTTCATGATATTGCCGATCCAAAATTCCACGGTGGGGATGAAAGTATTGGTCCTAAAACCGCGGAAACATTTCTTAAATCAAAATCCGTCGATGGGGGGACCATCCATCATGTTGCGAACATCATCAAGCACATGTCCTTTAAGAACAGTTTGGAAACGGAAACAGAAAAATTTACATCCAAAGAGCTTCAAATAGTGCAAGATGCAGACCGTTTGGATGCCATTGGGGCCATTGGGATTGCCAGAGCTTTTAACTATGGAGGTTTTAAGAACAGGGAGCTTCACAATCCTGACATTCCTCCGAACCTCGATATGACCAAGGAGGAATACAAAAAATCAAAAGGACCCACCATCAATCATTTTTATGAAAAGCTATTGTTGCTCAAAGATAAAATGAACACGAAAACGGGGAAAAAGCTGGCCGAGGAGCGACATCAGTTTATGTTGGACTACCTAAAACAGTTTTATAAAGAGTGGAATGGGGATGAATAATCGCTAGGATTTCTCTTACCGTTTTTTGTATCTTGGGATTTCACATAAATCAAACTAAACAAAATGCAAAGAAGAAAGTTCATTAAAAACACCGCGGCCGCTTCAGCTGCGTTTTCCATTGTTCCCAGTCATGTTATGGGCAAAACCCACATTCCCCCAAGTGACACGCTGTATGTAGCAGGTTTTGGTGTTGGTGGAAGGGGAAATTCCGTAATCAATGGCTTAAACGATACCGGAAGGGTAAAATTTGTGGCGTTTTGCGACGTGGATGACCGTCGCGCCCAACAAACCTACGAGCAATTCCCCGATGTAAAGCGTTTTAAAGATTTTAGAAAGGTTTTCGATGCACATATAAACGATATTGACGCCATTGCCGTGGCAACCCCCGACCATACACACGCCACTATTTCTTTACCGTTTATGCGTGAAAAAAAACATGCCTACGTGGAAAAACCGTTGACCCACAATATTCACGAGGCACGTTTAATGACCCAAGTTGCAAAAGAACAGGGTATCGTAACCCAAATGGGAAACCAGGGGGCATCCAGCGATGGTAGCCGAATAGCGCGCGAATGGGTAGAATCTGGCATTATTGGAAAAGTACACACCATAGATTGTTGGACCAACCGACCTGTATGGCCACAAGGCGTTCCTTTGCCTACAAAAAAAGACCGTATTCCAAGAGGATTGGATTGGGACCTTTGGTTAGGGCCAGCCAAAATGCGAGACTATAACGATGCTTACCTTCCCTTTAAATGGAGAGGCTTCTGGGACTTCGGGACTGGAGCTTTGGGAGATATGGGATGCCACATTATGGAAACACCTTTTAGCGTTCTTGACCTTGGTTATCCCAAAGAGGCAGAAGCAAGTTGCACTACAGTTTGGGTAGATGATTTTGTGGAGGCGGATTATAGCCATTCCTGTCCTCCTTCTTCCAAAATTCACTTGAAGTTTGAGCATGAAGAGCACGGCGATATCGCTTTAAACTGGTATGATGGTGGTATAAAACCAAACTTGCCCGATGAACTTAAAGATGATGAAACCATCGGTGATGGTGGTGGTGGAACTGTTATGTATGGTGAAAAAGGTATATTGGTATGCGATACCTATTCCAGAAATGCAAGATTGTTGCCATCCGAAATGATGGACTTGTACAAATCCCCAGCTCCTAAATACGATAGAGTGCCCGGTGGAATGAGTGGACACTTCGCCAATTTTGTGGATGGTTGCCAAAAGGGTACGCCAACTTCTTCCAACTTTGAAAAAGCAGGAAGACTTACAGAAACCGTACTTATGGGCAACTTAGCCGTTAAAGCCTTTCAATACAAAGAGTTGCAAGAAGGAAAAACTCCTAGCGATTGGAGCCCTTACAATTCCCCCGGAAGAAGAAAACTTTTCTGGGATGGCGACAACATGAAAATTACCAATTACGAGAAAGCCAACGACTGGGTAACGCGAGATTACCGCAAAGGCTGGGAATTGAAATAGATTGAAGTTTAAGTTTTTTATATTGAAAATGGCCCGTTTTGGGCCATTTTTTGCTTATGTCAATGCCTACCTGACGCGGATTTCACTAATCAATGTTGAAACTTTTTGTCATTAAGATCCGAGCGATAAGAGCGTACGAAATCAATCGGTACAGTTGAGGTTTATAGGTTTGCGGCACCCTAAAAATAGACTATACTTACCTTAATTAGTTGACTTGCCCGTTGAACCTAAAATGGACCGAAGGTTTCCATCACAACTTGATTCGCTTTTGGAAAATCTTTGATCAGCTTTTTAAAAGTTGACGGGGACAATAAGCAAACACCAAGGAACATCTTATTTTCTTTCTTAAAATAAACATCAAAAGTTTGTTTGCCAATGGCGATTCCTATAATTTTAGGCATACATAGTTTTAAATGCTTGTAGATTATCGATTCTGAGTACAGCCTTTTGGCCTAATGAACTGTTCAATCTTTAGGCATCTGCAGAAAGGGACGGATATTTCGAGCTGTTTTTAAACTAACAACAATAAACAGTCTGGCTCTTTCTCCTTTGTATTCATCTATTTTTAAAGATTAATATAATTCTAACCTCTTGCAAACATAGTTTAACAGTACATTTTAATTTCTATAGATTCCCGTTTTTGCGGGAATGAAGATATGGAAGAACAAAAAATCCAAAAGACTGAACTCAAAAAAGCTTGTGTCAATTGTGGGGCAGAGCTCAAATATAAGCCTGGCACCACCAGCATTAGTTGTGAATACTGCGGTTATGAAGAGACCATCTCCATAAAAGAAAGCGGTTTTGAAGAGTTGGAGCTGCACCCCTACCTACAAGAAATGGGGGCACTAAGGCACAGTGAGGAAATTTCCATGCTGCATTGCAAAAATTGTGGTGCCGACCAACATGTTGAGGAAAATTATAAATCACTCCATTGTGTGTATTGCGGCCAACCGTTGGTCATCGAAGATGCCTACAGAGAAAACTGGATTTTGCCCGGTGCCGTTTTGCCTTTTCAAATTGATAAAAAGCAATCCTTTGCCATTTTCAAAAACTGGGTAAAGCGATTGTGGTTTGCGCCGAACAATCTAAAAAAGGCCGCTCTAGATCCTCAATTTACCAAAGGACTCTATTTACCGTACTGGACTTTTGATGCACAACTCCATGCTTCCTATACTGGTCAGCGGGGCGAATATTATTACGAGACCCGAAGGGTGCGCAATGCCAATGGAAAAATAGTGACCCAAAGGGTCAGGAAAACCAGATGGTACCCTGCATCGGGAGAAGTTTCGGGATTTGTGGACGATACCTTGATCAAAGCCTCGCATCAAAAAACAGGGAGGATTCCAGGGAAAATCGCCTATTGGGACTTAAAAAAATTACAGCCCTTTAGCAGTGGGTTTCTTTCAGGTTTTGTTACGGAAAAATATACAATCCCCCTAAAAGATGGGCATCTCCATTCCAAGGAAGTGGCAAGAGGTATAGCTGATACTTGGTGCCGACGTGACATAGGTGGAGACACGCAGCGCGTAAGCAGTATGGACATGAAACTGTCCGAAGAGACCTTTAAGCACATTTTATTGCCGGTTTACGTTAGCGCGTATCGGTACAATGGCAAAGAGTATAACTTTTTCATCAATGGGGAAAATGGCCGAATATCGGGCACACGACCCTACAGCTTTTGGAAAATATTTTTTGCAGTATTATTTGGGCTTATTGTAATAGGTGTGATTGTTTTCCTATCAAAAAAATAATATGTAATAATGAAAAAGCTTCTAATCCTTTTACTGTTCGTATCAATCTCTTCTTGTGCGCAGGATGGAAAAATTATCTCCAAAAAACCACTGATTATTTCTGACTCCATCAAAATACGTTTGGCAAAAAGTGTTCCTGATCTAGGCTCGGTAAAATTTTCCAAAATCACGTACTTATCTGACGGACTAAAGGTTACAGGCTACATAGCAGAACCAAAAAAAGAAGGCGAGTATCCTTGTATCATTTCCAACCGTGGCGGCAATAGAAGCTTTGGAGAGCAAACGCCTTTAAGCATTGCATATTTTATGGGGAAGATGGCGAGTTGGGGTTACGTAGTAGTAGCAAGTCAATATAGAGGCAATGATGGTGGTGAAGGCATTGAACAGTTTGGCGGTGATGATGTGAATGATGTATTGAATTTAATTCCTGTTTTAAATCAACTGCCAAAGGCAGATACTTCTCGCGTGGGCATTGAAGGAGGTAGTAGAGGTGGAATGATGACCTATTTGGCCATGAAAAAATCATGTAAATTTAAAGCTTCCGTTGTTGTAGCAGGATTGGCCGATGCCCATCTCAATATTAAAAACAGACCCGAAATGGAAGAACATGTGTTTTCTGAATTGGTTCCCAATTATTCAACGGATAAAGAAAACCAGTTAAATCAAAGATCTGCTGTAAAATGGGCAAATGAAATGTGCAAAACAACACCACTTCTAATCATGCACGGTAGTGCTGATTGGCGGGTTTCACCAGAAGAATCTCTGAGGTTGGTAAATCAATTGTATAAATACAAACATCCTACAAGGTTTATTCTTTTTGAAGGGGCCGACCATGGCATTAGGGAATTCAGGAATGATTTGTTCTATGAAATGAAACGACATTTTGACCTTTACCTTAGGGATGAGCACCCACTTCCCAATATGGAGCCGCATGGGCGTTAATAGTTAACGGAACATCCATCCTCCAGTATTTGCACGTATATACTTGTAAATCGATAAGTTATGACCTACCAAAAATTTGCAGTACTCGGTATTTTTGTCGCTCTACTGTCTTTGTCTTGCAGGGACACCGAAAAAGAGGAAAAGGAACTGAATCAAAAACTAGAACAGATTGAATCTGTGGAACAAGCAGTTGATTCTACCGTAAATGATGTGGACCAAAAAGCATCGGAAGTCGAGGAAATGATCCAAGAACTCGATAGTATCTAATCTAAAAAACCCAAAGTCACATGAAACGTATTTTATTAATTGCCTTGTTTTCCATTGTGGCCCTAAACTTGGCCAATGCCCAAGGGAAATCCCAAGAAAAACAAAATGCCAAGGAAGTCAGGGAAAAATCGAAAGAAGTAGAAGACGAAGTAAAAGAAACTTCTCAAGAAGCCCAGGAAAAAAAGGAGAGTGCCAAGGCAAAGGGCAAAGAAAAGGCGATGGAGATGAAAGAAAAGGGCAAGGAAAAAGCCGAACAGGTTAAAGAAGAGGCCGATCGCACCACTAAAGAAATGGAAGATGAAGCCCAAGAGAAATTGGCCAAGAGCAAAGCTTACGGTAAAAATAAAGGAGATATGTCCGGAAAGGAATTTGGGCAATATCGTGCATCGCAGGCCAAGGAAAAACTGAAGAAATCCGAGGAAGCATTGAAACAAGACGAAGAAATCTTAAGAAACGGTAGAAGGGCCTTGGACGATGCCAAAAAACGTGTTGAAGAAGCCAAAAACAGCGGAGAGGACGATGAGTTAATCGCTA
The DNA here is from genome assembly GCF_000224085.1 of Allomuricauda ruestringensis DSM 13258. Classification (NCBI taxonomy): domain Bacteria; kingdom Pseudomonadati; phylum Bacteroidota; class Flavobacteriia; order Flavobacteriales; family Flavobacteriaceae; genus Flagellimonas; species Flagellimonas ruestringensis. The sequence goes on along the minus strand of NC_015945.1, from coordinate 1,630,218 downwards.
AAAAGGAAGAAAAACTAAAGCGGGTAGAAGAAAAACTGAACGAACTCGAAATTTCCATTCAAAAAGGAAAACAGGTATTAAAGGAAAAGGCTGAGCAGTTGAGCAAGGTCGGCACCACACCTGAAATGTAAGTAAATCCAGTCCAATAGGAATTTACGGAAGGGCTGTCCAAAAAGTATTGAAACGCGTCATTCTGATAAGCAAATCGCTATGAGAACCTGAATCAAGTTCAGGTTGACGAAAATCGACACACTTTGGACAGCCCTTTTTATGTTCTAAAATTTCTAATCCAAGAACACCAAACAAACCGGATCAGGGTGTTTTACTTCGTTTAAAAATGTCAAGGTTCCATTTTCTGCGTGTCTTTTGAATATGGCAATGTTGCTCGTCTTTTTGTTGGCCACCAACAAAAATTCACCCGTAGGGTCCATGGAAAAATTTCGAGGCCAATCACCGTGTACCGATTCCCGACCTACCAATTCCAATTGACCAGAGTCTTCATCAACTTCAAAAATTACGATGGTGTTTTCACCTCGATTGGAGCCATACAAAAACTTTCCGTCCGGTGATAAATGAATATCGGCACAAAAGCTTTCTCCATCAAAACCAGCATTCAAAGTGGAGATTACTTGGACTTCTTGATAATTTCCGTTCCCAGCTTTTTCAAAAACGGAAATGGTACTGTTCAATTCATTGATAACGTACAGTAGCTGACCATTATTACCAAAGGTAAAATGGCGTGGGCCTGCCCCATCTTCAAACGGCAGGGAATTTTGTTCCGCTGGCACAAACTCATCTCCTTTTTTATTATATCGCTTAACGGCATCCAATCCCAAATCGGTCACCATGAGCCCATCTGCATTAAACTGTGCCATATGTGCATGCGAGGTCTTGACCGAGTCCAATGGTTTATGATCGATTACTTGCGGATTTTCGGTCAGGGAACCATCATCATTCAGGGAAAAAATGGAAACATTGCCGCCCGTATAGTTGGCAACAACCAAATGGCCATCTCCTGAAAGTGAAACATGGCAGGGATGCGCTCCTTGGGTTCCCATACTATTTTGAAGCTCCAAAACGTCCTTGTTTAAACTAAAGGCAGTAACACCGCCGCCCAAACTATCAAAATCTGCCGTTTCCTGAACTGCATACAGATTCTTTTTGTTATCAGAAATGGTCAAATAAGATGGATTTGTCAGTTTGGCCGCTAATTTTTGGTTGGACAGTTCTCCTGTATTTGCATCAAAAGTGTAGGTGTAAATCCCTTCACTATCACCATCGGTATAAGTTCCAACAAATAGGGTGTACATAGGTTTTTTTTCAGGTTTTTCGGCGCAGGCGATTGCCAAAAGTGCAACTATGCCCGCGAAAACAATTTTTTTCATGGATGTTTAGTTAGGGCACCCAAATTAAACATTCTAAACCAAAGAAACGGTATTTAGGATAATTCCGATTTGATTTCTTTACGTAGAAAAATACCTGTGACCACGGTCGAAAGCACATCGGCAATACAGAAAGATAGCCACACCCCTATTTCGCCCATAAAATTGGGCAGCACCAAAATCAAAGGGATAAAAAAGAATCCTTGACGGGTCAGGGTCAGCAACAAGGCAGGAATCGCTTTTCCAATGGCTTGAAAGTAGGCTGCCCCGATCAATTGTATGGCAATGATTGGCGTTGCTGCGAATACCAAGCGCATGGCCAAGGGCGTATGTTGCAGTACAAAATTGTTGGTCGCTATTTCTTCTGCGGACAGTTCGGGTCGGTTACTCAAAAACAAGGAGGCTATTTCCGAAGGAAAAATCATGAGTACCACAAAAACCAAGGTTGCGACCAAGGCTGCATATTTAATGGCCGTGTAAATGGACTCCTTTACCCGATCGTACTTTATCGCTCCATAATTATACCCTGCGATGGGTAAAAAGCCCTGTGTAACCCCAAAAACAGGGAACAGTGCAAACATGAGCATTCGGCCGATAATCGCATAGACCGCTACCATGGCCTCCCCACCTAGATTGAACAATATATTGTTCATTAACAAATACACGATGCTGGTTACGGCCTGACGGGCCAAGGTAACAAAGCCCAAAGAACCTATTTCACGTAAGATGGAGCGATCTAATCCGAAATGGGAGACGTCAATCTTTAATTCTGAATTGTCCGATAGAAAGAAATAAAATACATAAAGGAAACAAAGCAAATAGCCCACCGTGGTGGCCCAAGCGGCCCCTTGCATGCCCCAGTCAAACACATAAATAAAAATATAATCCATCAATAGGTTCCCAACAGATGGAATGATCATGGCAATCATGGCAAAGCGTGGCTTTCCTTCGGCACGGATTACCGAGTTGCCCATCATACAGAGCGCCAAAAAGGGTACTCCGTATAAAATGATGGTGTAATAAATCTTAGCGGGTTCAAAAATGGAACCTTTACCTCCAAATGCTGGAATTAGGCTATCCACATAGTAAAGACCCAATGCCACCATGGTGATGGTGACCAATAAGGTCAATGTAATCTGGTTCCCGAAGGTTTTAAGGGCCTTTCCCCGATTATTGGCACCCAGTGCCCTCGAAATAATACTAGAACCACCAATACCAATGGCCATTCCCAAGGCGGCGATAAAAAAGGAAACGGGAAGCACTACATTAATGGCAGCAATGGCAATGGAACCAATCCAGTTTCCCACAAAAATGGAGTCCACCAGCACGTTCAGGGACATTACCAAAATACCAATGGAAGCGGGAACGGCCTGTTTGACCAGTAATTTTCCTATGGGTTCCTGCCCAAGTTCATCTGAGGTTATTTTGGCCATGCCACGGTTGTTTGTTGCATTGAAATGGAATTACCGGATATGATATTCGGGCAAAATGGCTTTTTCAGCCCAAGTATTGATCCATTTTGCCATGAGTTCGGCCCAATCGTCACGATCGTTCAAACAGGGAACATGGATGTAATCCCCTCCCCCTGCTTCTTGAAATTGTTCTTTGCCTTCCATGGCTATTTCTTCCAAGGTCTCCAAACAGTCGCTAACAAATGCTGGGGTTATGACCGCCAATTTTTTGATGCCTTCGTGTCCCAATCGCTCGAATTCTTTGTCGGTGAAGGGTTGCAACCATGGATCGCTTCCTAATCTTGATTGGAACGAAGTGCTTACCTTATCCTCGGGCAAGCCCAGTTCCTTTTTTACTAGCTCGGTAGTGTCGTAACACTGGTGCCTGTAACAGGTATGATGAGCCACCGAGTTGGTCTTGCAACATTCGCCATTTAATTGGCAATGGAACTTGGTCGGGTCCGATTTTCTAATATGTCTTTCTGGAATACCGTGGTAGGAGAAAAGAATATGATCATAGTCAAAACCCTTCAGGCCTTCGGCTATGCTTTTTGATAATATTTTGATGTAATCCGGATTGCTATAAAAGGCGGGCAAGGTGGTCAGGTGCATTTCGGGAAAATCCTGTTGTTGCACTTCCAATGCTTTTACCACCACGGTTTCGTAAGATGACATGGCATAATGTGGATACAAGGGCACCAAGAAAACCTCATCGACCCCTTTGTCCTTCAATTCCTGTAATCCCTCTTTTATGGTGTTGGAACCATATCGCATGCCCAGAGCTACTGGAAGCTCGGTATGCTTTTGTACTTTTTCCGCGAATCTTTCGGAAATAACAATCAACGGAGAACCCTCATCCCACCAAATTTTGGAATAGGCTTCTGCAGATTTTTTGGGGCGGGTGTTCAAGATAATGCCTCGAACTACAATGTTTCTGAGCACGGGGTTCACATCGATTACACGCTCGTCCATCAAAAATTCATCCAAATACGGCTTAACATCTTTGGCGGTTGGGCTATCTGGCGACCCCAAATTGACCAATAAAACTCCTTTTTTCACGGCTCTTCTATTTAGTCCGCTAAAATACAACACGAAGTGGACATCGCCTTTTCCTCATCAAAATACTTTCTTATGATGAAATAATGTTTTTCGATTTTGTTCAAGCATTCTTCCTTGCTTGGCCTTTTCTGTCTTATTTTTGGTATATGGAGCCTTTTTACGACAATGTTTCCAAAGAATCCCTCATTTATTTGGGCGTGGCCCTGCTTGTGCTCGTTATCCTTTATTGGGGCACTTCTATTATATTGAAACGCTTGGGAAAAAACCCAAAATACCTGCTGCCCAAAAGTGCCTTTAAACGGTTGGCGTTTCCCTTAATTTTAATTTTTGTCTCCATATTGCTTCGCATGAAGGCACTTCGAAACATTTTGGGTCTTGAAGATGCTGGGTTCTGGTTTAGAAAAGTGAGTACCATTCTTTTTATTTTTTCCATGGCCTGGGTGATGATTGCCTTGCTTAAAATTGTCAAGAATGTCGTCATCAAAAACTATGATATAGGTGTGGCCGATAACCTCAAGGCCCGAAAGGTATATACCCAGTTTACTATTTTGGAACGCATTTTTATTTTCATCATCATCCTGCTGGCCACGGGCTTTATGCTGATGAGTTTTGAAGAAATCCGGGAAGTGGGCATCAGTATTTTTGCCTCTGCAGGTGTAGCCGGAATCATCATCGGGTTTTCGGCTCAGCAATTTATCGGGACTATTTTGGCAGGTATCCAAATCGCTATTGCCCAACCCATTAAATTGGATGATGTTGTGATCGTGGAAGGCGAGTGGGGCCGTATTGAGGAAATTACTTTGACTTACGTCGTAGTGAGTATTTGGGACAAAAGACGTTTGATCGTACCTACACCCTATTTTATTGACAAACCTTTCCAAAACTGGACCAAAACCTCATCGGAACTTATGGGAACCGTGTTTTTATATGTGGATTACAATGTTCCTTTTGATAAAATACGGGAAGAACAAACGCGTATTTTAAAGGACACTGACCTGTGGGATGGCAAAGTTAATGTGCTCCAAGTTACCGATACCAAGCCCAATTATGTGGAGATTCGGTCCCTTGTAAGCGCCAAAGATTCGCCCACCGCTTGGGATTTACGTGTGCACGTTCGAGAAAAGCTCATTGTGTATCTGCAGGAAAACTATCCTGAAAGTATTGCTAGGACCACTAGGTTGACGGTTGAACAAAAAAATGAAAACAGTCATGAAGCATAAATTAGTTACTCTTTTTTTGGTTTTGGGAACTTTTGTCAATGCCCAAAAAATCACTTGCTCGCCTGAGGACAAATTATTGTTTGAAACCAAAATCAATGATTTAGAGCAAACAAAAGCTTCCAGTCTTGGCGATACCATTGCCTCCGTGGGTCAATCTTTTTTGGGAACGCCCTATGTGGAAAAAACATTGGAAGTTGGCGATACGGAAACCTTGGTAGTGAACTTTGGAGGATTGGACTGTACCACCTTTGTTGAGAATGTGCTGGCCTTTAGCTTGATGCTACAAAAGCAACAGAAAGATTTTGAAAATTTCACTAGAAACCTAGAGACCGTTCGGTATAGAAACGGAGATTTGAACGGATATCCCTCTCGCTTGCATTATTTTACGGAATGGATTCGCAACAACGAGAAAAAAGGATTGGTAAAGGACATTACAGCCGAACTGGGTGGCGAGGAACTTGAAAAGCCCATCAATTTTATGGGTACCCACCGTAACCTATATCCTTTTTTGGCCAGCGACGAGAACTTTAAAGCGATGTTGGAGGTGGAAAAAGAACTTGCCAAAGAAGCGCTTTGCTACTTGCCACAAGACCAAATTGAAAGCAAGGAACATCTTATCAAATCAGGTGACATCCTTGCCTTGGCCACATCCATAAAAGGGTTGGACGTGACCCACACGGGAATTGCCATCCATCAACCCGATGGTCGATTACATTTATTGCACGCCTCCAGCAAAAATGGTGAAGTGGAAATCTCTGAATTGCCCTTGGCGGATTATCTCAAAAACATCAAAAGCAATATTGGTATTATTGTGGCCAGGCCCACTTTACTTTCGCTTTAGGCACCATTCGATGGCTCCCAACAAATGTTGACGAAACATGGGCTCGTCATAAGAGTCTTCGGTATGCCCTCCCCCTGTGTAAAAAGCCCTTCCTCCATCAAATTCGTGATACCACGCAATGGGATGATTGGAGCCGTTGGTGCCTCCTTCGTAGGTACTCTCATCCAAATTGAGCAAAACTGTGGTACTGGAACTTAGGTCTTTGAAGTTGTACCACTCATCCGTCCTCATCCATGAATCTGGTAAATGCTCTGTTGATGGATGGGCTTTGCTTACCACATCAATGGTTGCTTTTCGGACATTGGGGTCGTTGGGATGGCTCACAAAATAACCGCCAACCAGTTTTCCGTACCAAGGCCAATCGTATTCGGTATCGGCAGCCGCATGAACACCTAAAAAAGCACCCCCTCCTTTGATGTACGATTCAAATGCTCTTTGCTGTGCATCGTTCAACACATCCATCGTGGTATTCAAAAACACCACCAGTTTATAGTTTTGAAGGTTTTGGGAAGTAAAGTCTTCACCTGACTCGGTTTGTAAAGCAACAAATCCGTTCTGCCTGCCAAGTTTTCTTAGGGTCTGCACTCCTTTTTCAATGGATTTATGTCTCCAGCCTTCGGTTTTGGTAAATACCATCACCAATTCTGGCATTTTTACATTTTCGTCTTCTTTTGCAGGTTCCTCTTGGGCACAAGCACAGATTGCAAAGCAAAAAGTTAGTAGCAGGACGGTAAATCTCATAGTTATAGTTTTAGACGTTTGAAGTTAAGTATTTTTTTGGTGTAGTGCCGAACTTCTTTTTAAAGGAAGCAATAAAATGACTGGCTGTGCTGTACCCCACTTTCAACCCAACCTCGTTCACATTGTGTTTGCCCGTTTCCAACATTTTTCGGGCATATTCCATTTTATAATCGAACAAGAATCCAAAAACGGAATCGCCGTAAATCTGTTTGAACCCCTCTTTCAACTTTTTGAGGCCCAACCCAACTTCTTGGGATAGTTCCGCCAATGTTGGTGGTTCGGCCATTCGGGAAATCATGATTTCCTTAGCCATCCGAATCCTGCGCACATTGTCTTCATCTGCCAAATAAGGGCATTGTTCCAAATCGGCATCTTCGGTTTTGTTGAAATACAGGGAAATCAATTCGTATACCTTCCCTTTCAAGTATAACTTTTTGATGGATGGATGAAGGTTGAAATTCATCAACTGACTCAATACAACCGCAGCTGCCGGCGACACTATTTCTTGGGAATAATATTTCTTTTCCTTGTTCTCATCGCTTAAAAATGGGATGTAATCCGCTTCGTCTGAAAACAAGGAGTGAAATTTTCTGATGGTCATTACTACGGAAAGTAACCAAGAACCAGGCGGAACAATAAGGTCCAAAGGCAGGTTTTTTTGGGTATTGTATAGGAGCAAGGAGTTTTCCTCGTTCACCTCCAAATAATAGTTGCCCTCGTTAAAATTAAATTTCGACCTCCCCTTTAAACAAAAGTGGAATTGTATGTACGAGCTGTCGATATCCCGTTCAATAAGCTTTGGTTCCTGAGCATCGTTTTGGATTTTGAGGATGTAAATCCCGTCCTCTACCAAAATTTCGTCATATGAACCTCTAGCGATATTTTTCATGTTTGTTTTCAACCTAATCTCGTTTTTCATTTAATTTAGAATCGCTCTAAATTGCGTTATTTACCATCAAATTTATCAATAATAACAATGCTTTCCATCATTTTCATCAAAAATATAACGTAAAATAACAGTAACAGTTATTTATAGTTCCGCTAGCGTTATTTTTTGACCCATAACCCTATTATTTTTGTCCTGCGATTTATATCCTTTATGAGGAACTACCATATTTCAAAACATAATTCCTTCTACGCCATTGGGTTGAGTTATAAGAAGGCGGATGCAGAGGTGAGAGGAAAGTTCAGTCTGGATGTTCCTGCCATTGATCATATCTTAGGTAAGGCCAAGGAAATTGGTATTGATGGTCTTTTGGCCATTTCCACCTGCAATAGAACCGAGCTATACGGTTTTGCACAACACCCCTATCAATTGATCAAACTACTTTGCGACCAAACCAATGGTACTGTTGAAGAATTTCAAGAAGTAGCCTACGTGTACAAAAACCATGATGCCATTTCGCACATGTTTAAAGTAGGTACTGGTCTTGATAGTCAGATTTTGGGGGATTTTGAGATCATTAGCCAAATTAAGCAAGGATTTTATCGCTCCAAAAAGCTTGAGATGGCCAATCCGTTCTTGGAGCGTTTATGCAATGCTGTAATTCAGGCCAGCAAGCGCATCAAAAACGAAACGGAGCTATCATCTGGAGCTACATCGGTCGCATTTGCTTCGGTAAAATATATTTTGGACAATGTTGATGATATTTCCAACAAGAATATTTTATTGTTCGGAACGGGGAAAATTGGTAGAAACACCTGTGAAAACTTGGTGAAGCATTCGAACAACTCCCACATTACTTTGATCAACAGAACCCGGGAAAAAGCGGAGGATATTGCGGGCAAATTCCAATTGACCGTAAGGGATTATGGCGATTTGCAAACCGAAATCAGAAAGGCCGATATTCTTGTGGTGGCTACCGGAGCACAGTTGCCCACGGTTTCCAAAGCCTTGATCTATACTAAAAAACCGTTGTTGATTTTGGATCTATCCGTTCCTAAAAACGTATCGGACGATGTAAAAGAGTTGGATAATGTGTCCTTGGTGCATTTGGACCAACTTTCACAAATTACGGATGAGACATTGACCAAAAGAAAAGAATACGTTCCCAAAGCAGAAGCTATCATAGAAAAGGTAAAAAAGGATTTCTTGAAATGGTTGGAAACCCGAAAGTTTGCTCCCGTGATCAATGCCCTCAAGGACAAACTAAACACCATGAAAACCGAGGAAATCGATTTTCAGACCAAAAAAATTGAGGGATTTGACCAAATACAAGCGGAAATCATCTCGGACCGAATCATCCAAAAAATCACCAAGCAGTTTGCCAATCACCTAAAGAGCAACGAGGTAGATACCGAAGACAGTCTGGAGCTTATCCAAAAAGTTTTTCAGCTAGAATTACATTCCAAATGAGCAAAATCATCCGAATTGGAACCCGCGACAGCGAACTCGCGCTGTGGCAAGCAACTACCGTGCAACAAAAGCTGGAGGAACTGGGGTATGACACCATTTTGGTCCCCACTAAATCCATAGGTGACCAAGTGTTGGACAAACCCTTGTATGAACTTGGTGTGACGGGAATTTTCACCAAAACCTTGGATGTTGCTTTACTAAAAGACCAAATTGATATTGCCGTCCATTCCATGAAAGACGTTCCTACGCAGCTACCAAAGGGTATTGTGCAAATAGCCGTTTTGGAGCGCGCCAAAACCCATGATATACTGGTACACAAAGGTTCCGGTTTTCTGGAATCGGACCAACCCGCCACCATTGCCACAGGTAGTTTGCGAAGAAAAGCGCAGTGGCTCAATAAATATCCCAACCACAAAGTGGTTGATCTGCGAGGAAACGTGAATACCCGACTGCTCAAATTAATCGAAAACGATTGGCAAGGAGCCATTTTTGCCCAAGCAGGGTTGCAGCGCATCAAATTGTTGCCGAAAGATGCCCTATATCTGGATTGGATGATTCCCGCTCCGGCGCAAGGGGCCATGTTGGTGGTTGCCAAAGAAGAAGATGAATTTACCAAAGAAGCATTGGTAAAACTCAATCACCCAAGTTCGGAAACCGCCACTACCATTGAGCGTGAATTTTTACGCACCCTTGAAGGGGGATGTACCGCACCAATTGGTGCGTTGGCCCAAATAAAAGACGAAACCGTTTATTTTGAGGGAGTGGTGTTCTCCTTGGATGGGAAACAAAAAATAGACATCAAAAAAGAAGTGAAGTTGTCCGATGCCGAAGGCCTAGGGAAAAGTTGTGCGCAAGAAGTGCTGCAAAAAGGAGGCGATAAATTGATGCAGGAAATCAGAAATGAAAACAGTACTCTCCACTAAAATACTGACCGCTCCACAAAAAGAGTTATTCCTAAATTCTGGTTTGGGATTGGTGGAGTACGATGCCTTGAAAATCGAGGCGCTGGATGTGAAGATTCCTTTCAACTACACCAACTATATTTATACCAGCAAGAATGCCGTAAAGGTATTTTTGAATCAATCCGAAGGTATGGACAAATCAGAGCTCCGCGCCTATTGTGTTGGCGAAAAAACCAAAGCACTTTTGGAAGAAAATGGTGTAAAAGTGGTTAAAATGGCCGAATATGCATCAGAATTGGGTGAAATCCTCATCAAAAACCACAAAAATGAAGCATTTGTATTTCTTTGTGGCAACAAGAGAAGAAATGACCTTCCTGATACTTTGACGAAAAATAACGTTCAGTATAAAGAGTTGGAGGTGTATCATACCCATCTAAATCCAAGGGCCTTTGAAAGAAATTTTGATGGCATTCTGTTCTTTAGTCCCAGTGGAATACGAAGCTATCTATTAGAAAATAGCATTGGAAACAGCACTTTGTTCTGTATTGGTGAAACTACAGCTGCTGAAGCTCAAAAGCATTCAAAAAATATAATTACAGCTAACAAACCAACTGTAGAAAATGTGTTGGTACAGGCAATAAAAGAACTGTCGAAATAAACGGATGCTGAGCGAAGTCGAAGCATCTTTCAACATCGAAAAAACAATTAAAAGATTCCTGTCTTAACAGGAATAACAAATTAAAATCTATGATAAAAAACGACTTGTTCCTAAAAGCACTAGAAGGTGAAACTGTTGAACGTCCACCCGTTTGGATGATGCGACAGGCGGGGCGCTATTTGCCCGAGTTTATGGAACTCCGTAAAAAATATGATTTCTTTACCCGTTGCCAGACCCCAGAATTGGCTTCCGAGATTACCGTACAGCCCATTCGCCGATACGGAATGGATGCCGCTATTTTGTTCAGCGATATTTTGGTGATTCCCCAGGCTATGGACATCAAAGTGCAGATGAAACCGAATTTTGGACCTTACCTGCCAAACCCTATCCGTTCGCAAGCGGATTTGGATAAAGTAATCGTGCCTGATATTCAGGACACATTGGGTTATGTAATGGATGCCATTACCATGACAAAGGAAAAGTTGAACGACGAAGTTCCTTTGATCGGGTTTGCAGGTTCTCCTTGGACATTGCTTTGTTACTGTGTCGAAGGCCAAGGAAGCAAGAGTTTTGATAAGGCCAGAGGATTTTGCTTTACCCAGCCGGAAGCTGCTCACGAATTGCTTCAAAAAATAACGGACACCACCATCGCCTACCTTAAAGCAAAGGTCAAAGCTGGTGTAAATGCCGTTCAGGTCTTTGATTCTTGGGGCGGAATGCTCTCACCTCAGGATTATCAAGAGTTTTCTTGGAAATACATGCAGCAGATTGTGGATGCTTTAAAAGATGAGGCCCCTGTTATTGTTTTTGGAAAAGGATGCTGGTTCGCTTTAAAGGAAATGGCAAACTCAGGGGCTTCGGCTGTTGGGGTCGATTGGACCTGTTCACCTCAAAATGCAAGATATTTAACCGGAGGAAACGTCACACTGCAAGGTAATTTTGATCCTGCCCGTTTACTTTCACCTCCTGCCACAATCAAGAAAATGGTCACACAAATGATCCGTGATTTTGGCAAGGACAAGTACATCGTAAACTTGGGTCACGGAATTTTGCCACATATTCCCGTAGAAAATGCAAAAGCGTTTATTGATGCCGTAAAAGAATACAAGGAGTGAACCTTTTTGCAGTACTAAAACGGGTTGATTTTAAAAATATACTGAAAATTATAGGTATTGGATTAAGCCGTCCACATTTTATTTGGCCAACCATAAAAGCTACCAAGGATTGCATATCCATATCGACCAAAAACTACGGCAAGCTCCACCATAAAAATGGTCGAGCCAATGCGTTTAGACACGCTTTTTGGAATTATCTGATTGCAAAACGGTGTTTTAAATGGCAAGAAAATGAGGAAGTCGTTTTGGCTTGGGCCAAAAAGGTGACGGATTGGCACGAGGATTCATTTCCCAATAAAAAATTGCCCGAAGCAATGGATTTGCACAATAACGAAGTGGGACGTTTCATTTTTGAGCAAAACAGAGAGAAATCAGAACAGGAAGTCATAGCGTTATTAAAGCAAATGACTTTGGAATCCATCAAAATTGATGATAGCTCAACACTAACTGAATATAAAAACCAAATGGTGCATATTTTATAACCATGAAAGATACGTTTTACGAATACATTCAACAGCTACAGGATACCATTACCAACAAACTTGAACAACTGGACGGTTCCGCCAAGTTCCAGCAAGACTTTTGGGAACGCAAAGAAGGTGGCGGCGGCAGAACGCGTGTTATCGAAAACGGAGCTGTTTTTGAAAAAGGGGGCGTAAACATTTCCAAAGTACACGGACCATTGCCAAAAAGTATGCAAAACTATTTTGGAGTGGAGGATGTGGATTTCTTCGCCTGTGGCCTTAGCTTGGTGATTCACCCAAAAAGTCCCATGGTGCCCACCGTACATGCCAACTGGCGCTATTTTGAGATGTACAACAAACAGGGTGAAATTGTAGATCAATGGTTTGGTGGCGGACAAGACCTTACCCCTTATTATTTGTTTGAAGAGGATGCAGAGCATTTTCACTCCGTTTGCAAGAAAGCCTGCGATGCCCACAATCCTGAATTTTATCCAGCTTACAAAAAGAAATGCGACGACTATTTTTGGAACTCACACCGAAACGAAGCCCGCGGAGTGGGTGGGTTGTTCTTCGATTATTGCAAAGCAACCGAAGAAACGAGCATGGAAGACTGGTACAATTTTGTGACAGAGGTCGGGGATAGTTTTTTGGATGCCTACGTACCCATTGTTTCCAAAAGAAAAGATTTACCCTACTCTAAAGAACAGCTAGATTGGCAGGAAATAAGACGGGGACGCTATGTGGAGTTCAATTTGGTACATGACAAAGGCACCCTTTTTGGACTGAAAACGAATGGCCGCATAGAAAGTATTTTGATGAGCTTGCCACCTCACGTGCAATGGCGATATAACCACCATCCCGAAAAAGGAAGTGAGGAAGATAAGTTGATAGAAGTACTGCAAAGCCCAAAAGATTGGGTTTAGCATCAGATGTTAATAACAACTTGAAACGCAAAGAAGGTTTTAAAATTGTATTGTCAATTATTTGTAAATTCCCAATAATTGTCAAAAAGAGATTATGAGTAATGTAAAAAAAGATTTTTTAGATAAACTTAAAGACTTTTCAAAAGAACTAACTGAATACGTTTCAGACAAAGTTGGGGACTGGAAAGTAAAGGGGTTTATCGACATAGAAAAGAGTATTTATACTATATCTTCTGACACCAAAATAATCTCTAAAATTCTTGAAATTCAACTTTTCCCAAAATTTCAAGAATTTGCCGACCAAAACGGTTATGATATAGTTCTTGCAGAAAAGCAGAATTGGTATCCAGATTTGTCTTTTGTAAATAAATCAAATCCAAAAATCAAATTCGCAGTTGATATAAAAACAACTTACCGATTAGACGACTATGATGGATTTTGCAATGGATTTACTCTTGGTTCTCACGGAGAATATTTTAGAAAAAGAACAAGCACAAAAAACATTCAATTTCCGTATGCCGATTATACAGCTCATATTTGTTTAGGGATTTTATACACAAGAGCTTTATCCACAGACATTGATGAAACTAAAATTCTTCAATTAAATGAATTAGACAAAATCACTTCAGTCATAAAAGACCTCGTTTTCTTCGCAGAAGAAAAATGGAAGATTTCGAGTGATAAAGGTGGCAGCGGAAATACGGCAAACATCGGAAGTATTCAATACATAGATGATATTCTTAAAGGAAATGGTGTATTCAAAAATCTTGGAGAAAAAATATTTGATGAATATTGGATAAATCAAGGTGTTTTAAAAGTTCCCGACCCAAAGAAAGCAGGCAATTTTAAAAAGTTGACAAAATTAACTGAGTTTCTTGAATTTAAAGGAATGGGTTCGGATAAAATAAATCCAATGAAACCTAAACGAAAAAACAAGAAATGAAAGTATTTGTTCCTCCTATAAAATCACAAGGTATCAAAACCAAACTTGTTGAATGGATTTCTTCAAACGTAAATGAAGTATCCTATGACCGTTGGGTCGAGCCTTTTATGGGAACAGGTGTTGTTGCTTTTAATGTTCGACCAAAAAGAGCATTACTCTGTGATAGCAATCCACACTTAATAAACTTTTACAAGGCGGTTCAAAACAAAGAAATAACAAACGGAATTGTAAAAGATTTTTTGAATGAAGAAGGTCAAAAACTATTAGGAACAGAAGGAGAACACTACTATACAGTTCGAAATCGTTTCAATGAAAAAGGGAACCCTTTAGACTTTTTGTTTCTAAGTCGTTCCTGCTTTAATGGAATGATGAGATTCAATAAAAAAGGAGGTTTTAATGTCCCATTCTGTAAAAAACCAAATCGATTTGCACAAGCATTAGTTACCAAAATAACTAATCAAGTAGAAAATATCTCTAAGATTATTGAACAAGGAGATTATGAATTTAAACACCAAGATTTTGAAGAAACTTTGTCAGAATTAAAAAGTACTGATTTTGTTTATTCTGACCCACCTTATATTGGAAGACACGTTGATTATTTTGATAGTTGGACAGAAAAGGAAGAAATCTTATTAAATAAAGGCTTAGAGGAATCAAACTGCAAGTTCATTCTTTCAACTTGGTTAAGCAATAAATATAGAACTAACGATTATATTTTTTCAGTTTGGGAGAACTGTTTCATAGCAACAAAAGAACATTTTTATCACGTGGGTGGTAAGGAAACTAATCGAAATGCAGTTTATGAAGCAATTTTATCAAATATTGAATTGAAAGATAGCATCTCAAATTCTGAGATGAAATCTCGAATTAAAAACGACAAATCTCAATTGACTTCTAAACCTAAAGTTTATGATTTGCCTGAACAATTATTGCTAAAATTAGATGAAAAAACTACACTCAATAATATTCTCAAGTATTAACAATCGTTAACCCATACTCAAAAACGAACTGTTTTGTCCTGAAACCAAGCCTATGAGACAGAAAATTTACCAAATAGATGCATTTTCTAGCCAAACTTTTGGCGGAAATCCCGCTGCGGTCTGCATTTTGGATTCGTGGTTGAGTCCAGAATTGATGCAAAAAATTGCCCAAGAGAACAATTTGGCCGAAACCGCTTTTGCTGTCAAAAAAGATGAGCTATACGAAATAAGATGGTTTACACCTGAAGTCGAGGTTGACCTATGCGGACATGCGACCTTGGCAACAGCTTTTGTGTTGTTTCACTTTTATGAGCTTGAAAAATATACCATTCAGTTTTATTCGCCCCGAAGCGGAGAACTTATTGTTAGCAAAGCAGATAACGGCTGGTTGACCATGGATTTTCCGACGGATAATCTCATCGCCATTCAAAATATGGAAGCGTTGGACAATGCCATTGGACAAAGCCCGATCAAAACCCTGAAGGGCAAAACGGATTATATGATGGTTTACCAATCCCAAAAGGAAATTGAAGCCATCGAACCCAACCACCATTTGTTGGCGCAATTGGATGTTCGGGGCGTTATTGTAACCGCGCCCGGGGACGAAGTGGATTTTGTGTCCCGTTTTTTTGCCCCTGCCTGTGGTGTTCCGGAAGACCCGGTGACCGGTTCCGCACACACATCACTTAGTCCCTATTGGTCCGAAGTACTGGATAAAACCAAAATGACCGCCAAACAGCTTTCCAAAAGAGGTGGAGATTTGGTCTGCGAATATTTGGGGGAACGAGTTAAGATTTCAGGAAAAGCAGCTCTTTATTTAACTGGCGAGATTGACATCTAAATAAAAATATCAGCTTACAGCTTAATGCCAAAAGCTTAAAACTTAACATATGTACCCACTCATACGAAACAGAAGACTACGCGCATCCGAATCCATTAGAAGATTGGTTCGGGAAACCACCTTGACGCCAGACGACTTTCTGGTGCCTTTATTTGTGACAGAAGGAAAAGGAATTAGGGAAGAAATACCTTCCATGCCCAACTATTTTAGGTTGAGTTTGGACAATCTTGAAAAAGAAGTGAAGGAACTCTGGAAAATGGGACTTTGTTCCGTGCTTCTTTTTGTAAAGGTTGATGATAAACTTAAAGATAACAAAGGAACCGAGGCCTTAAATCCGAACGGTTTGATGCAACGTGCCATAAAAACAGTAAAAAACGCCTGTCCACAAATGTTGGTGATGACGGACGTTGCCCTGGACCCATTTTCCTCTTATGGACACGATGGCATTGTTGCCGAAGGTCAAATCTTGAACGATGAAACTACAGAGGTTTTGGCAGAAATGAGCGTCTCCCATGCCAAAGCTGGGGCCGACTTTGTAGCCCCCAGCGATATGATGGACGGTAGAATTTTGACCATCCGAGAGGCTTTGGAGGATGAAGGATTCACCAATACGGGCATTATGGCCTATTCTGCCAAATACGCCAGCGCATTTTACGGACCGTTCCGCGATGCCTTGGATTCCGCACCCGTGGATATTGCCAATGTGCCCAAGGACAAAAAGACCTATCAAATGGATTATGCCAATCGGTATGAAGCCATCAAAGAAACCCAAATGGACATTGACGAAGGAGCCGATATTGTAATGGTAAAACCTGGATTGTGCTATTTGGACATCGTTCGGGAAATCCGAAACGATGTAGATGTCCCGGTTGCCGTTTATCAAGTTTCCGGAGAGTATGCCATGGTAAAAGCCGCTGCCGAAAAAGGGTGGTTGGA
The DNA here is from genome assembly GCF_000224085.1 of Allomuricauda ruestringensis DSM 13258. Classification (NCBI taxonomy): domain Bacteria; kingdom Pseudomonadati; phylum Bacteroidota; class Flavobacteriia; order Flavobacteriales; family Flavobacteriaceae; genus Flagellimonas; species Flagellimonas ruestringensis. The sequence goes on along the minus strand of NC_015945.1, from coordinate 1,613,406 downwards.
TCACGATGCCGTGATGTTGGAACAGCTTACGGCCATTAAAAGAGCCGGTGCCAATATTATCGCCAGTTACTTTGCGAAGGATTTTATCAGAATATTTCACTAATATTGTTAAAAAAACAATATGACGGCAGTAATAGGAATACTGAATAAAAATGCCGTAGCATTGGCGGCTGATTCAGCCGTTACTGTTTCTGGAAGTAATGGGAGAAAAATCTATAATACTGCAAACAAAATCTTTACCCTTTCAAAGTATCATCCAGTTTCCATTGTTATTTATAATTCTGCAAACTTCATAACCACGCCATGGGAAATAATTGTCAAAATATATAGAAATGAATTAGGAGACAAGTCATTCCCTAATCTCAAAGATTATTCAGATGACTTTTTTAAATTTCTGGAAGAACGAGAATTTTTCAATACTCCTGAAACCATTAATCATTCCATTCAATCTCTTATATATCATTCATTTAATGAATTATCAGAAATGGCTATGGAAAAGGCAATCGAAGATTATTCTGACTTAATAACCAAATCACAAAAAGAGAGAGAATCAATTTACAAAGAGAATTTATTAAGTATAATCGAATTTCAAATTCAAAAAATTAAATCAGAAGAAAAACTATCAGATTTCAAATCATTGACCAAAAATAAATTTGATGAGATTATTGGTGCTGAATTAGATGAAATATTGGAAACAGAGTTTTCGGATTTCAATACAAAAAAAATCAAAGCAAAATTTTCTTCTTTGATTTTTCATTATTTAAAAAGTAAGGTTTTTCGTGGTCAATGGACAGGACTTGTTTTTGCTGGTTATGGTGATGATGATATTTACCCGACCACAATTAGTACAAAAATTTCAGACATCTTCGATAATAAAATAAGATTCTATACCGAACACGTTGAAAAAATTGATGATGGCAACAATGGATCCATTATGCCTTTTGCCCAAAGAGATGTCATTGACACTCTTATTACGGGAATAAGCCCCGACATAAATGAACCTCTTTTTTCTACGTTTAAAAGTTTTCTCCATGGTTATAATGATCATTTGATTAACTTACTTGAAAAAGACCAACCAAAACTGGCGAAGGAAATACAAGAAATAGATATAAATCAAATATGCAGTCAGTTTGTAAGTGAAATTGAAAATGTTAAAGAAATAAAGCACATTCAACCAACTGTGAATACCGTATCAATCCTTTCAAAGGAAGACCTTGCGGAAATGGCCGAAAGTTTAATATATTTGACGTATCTTAAAAGAAGAATTAGTTCTGATGAAGAATCAGTTGGTGGACCAGTCGATGTGGCGATTATTTCCAAAGGCGATGGTTTCATTTGGATAAAAAGAAAGCATTATTTCGAAGAAAACCATAATCCACATTTTATAAAAAATTATTTTAGGACATAATAATTAATAAATTTTAATCACGATGTTTCTTAAAAACTCACCAAAGTCAAAATACGACACTTTAACTCCTGCATTATTGAAAAAAATGTCGAAAAAAGAGGAATCTCTGGATGAAAGAGTTATTGGACAAGAAACTGATGGAGAGGAAATAGCAGAAATAATTTCTAAAAAACTGCTTAATCTTATTGAAAAAAAGGTTACTCTTTAATTTGGATAAATCTCAAATCAAAGATTTTTTTCAAATTATTACTCTTTGGGCTACATTAACGAGGCGTTCCTTAATTTGTGTTGCAATACTTTTTTTTTCTGAAAAGTGTATTGCCCAACGGGAGCTCATCCATGCCTACCCGTCCAAATTAGGCTTCGATGAAGTTTTCATCAACCAAAAGGTGGATTCCATTATGGAAATGGGTATCGATAGTTTGGCCTTTCCAGGAGCGCAACTATTGGTCGCTAAGAACGATACCGTTATTTTTCACAAAGCATACGGCTTCCACACCTACGACAGTATTCATCTCGTTGCCTTGAACGACCTGTACGATTTAGCTTCCGTTACTAAAATCACGGGGCCCTTGCCTGCCCTGATGAAGTTGGTGGACGAGGGCAAACTCGATTTGGACAAGCCTTTCAGCACCTACTGGAAGCCCTGGCAACATCGAAAGGACAAAAAAGACCTTACCCTGCGGGAGATTTTGGCGCATCAGGCCGGTTTGATGCCCTACATCGTTTTTTTGCAGAAAGTGCTACGGAAGAATGGTAAAATCAAAAGACGCTTTGTCCAAAATTCATCCAATAAAAGATTTCAAGGACAAGTGTATGATGGTCTCTACATCAACGATCGTTTTGAGCGAAAAATGAACCGAATCATCAATCGGTCCAAGGTTTCAAATGAAAAGAAATACGTGTATTCCGGGCTCACCTTTCTCATTTTTCCTAAATTGATTGAACAGCTCTCAGGAACCGACTATCAAACCTACTTGGATGAAAATTTCTATCGTCCTTTGGGTTGTCACACCCTTGGTTATTTGCCAAACAAAAACCACTACGTAAATGCCATTGTACCTACCGAAGTGGATACGCTCTTTCGAAAAACGGTGGTAAAAGGCTGGGTTCACGATGAAAATGCTTCACTCAAAGGCGGTGTTTCCGGTAATGCTGGATTATTTGGCACGGCTGATGATCTGGCCAAATTGATGCTATTTTATCAAAATTATGGCAAGGTGGATGGCAAACAGCTGATTTCAACCCAAACCGTAAAAGAGTTTACAGAAGTGCAGTATCCCGAAAACGAAAACCGCAGGGGGCTGGGTTTTGACAAACCCTTGCTGGATAATGCCGAACTCCCATTGGAAGAAGCGTACCCCTCTCCTTTGACCAGCCCCAAAAGTTTTGGGCATTCGGGATTTACGGGAACCTTTGTATGGGCCGACCCCGAAAACAAACTTACCTTTATTTTTCTTTCCAACAGGGTGTATCCGTCCAGAGACCATCGGGAACTCTACAATTTAAATATCCGAACGGCGCTTCAGGATGTTTTCTATAAAGCCGGGGGATTAAGCATTCAAAATTAATTCCTATTCCCTATCTTGGTACTAAAGATTCTGCCATTCTATGGGACTACTTATATTTTATGCCCTTATTTCCATTTTCTTCTCATTCTTGTGCTCCATATTGGAGGCTGTTCTGTTGAGCATAACACCCACCTTTATCAATGTAAAAAAGCAAGAGGGAAAAGAGTATGCCACCACATTGGAAACCCTTAAAAAGGATGTGGACAAGCCGCTGATCGCCATTCTTACCCTGAACACCATTGCGCATACCGTAGGTGCCATTTTGGTAGGGGTACAGGCCAAAGTGGCTTATGCGGAAATATACGGTAGCACGGAACGGACTATATTGGGCTTCAAACTTACCGAAGATCTTATGGTCGGAATTGTCTCTACCCTAATGACCATATTGATTTTGGTCGCCTCAGAGATCATTCCAAAGACCATTGGGGCCACTTTCTGGAAGCAATTGGCCAATTTTACCAGTAAGGCACTGAACATTATGGTGTTTGTGCTTAAATGGACCGGATTGCTATGGTTGCTACAACTCTTTACCAAATTGGTGGGTGCAAAAGCTGAACATGGTAGTGTGTTGAATCGGGAGGATTTTAGTGCTATGACCGAAATTGCCCATGAAGAAGGTGTGTTCAAGGAATCGGAATCCAAAATGATCAAAAACCTGCTTTATTTTGATGAAATTTTGGCACGCGACGTAATGACCCCAAGAACTGTTATGAAAATAGCATCCGAAGACACTACGATAAAGAAATTTTTTGAAAAAAATAGACCCTTGCGTTTTTCAAGGATTCCATTGTACAAAGATCGCATGGACAACATCACAGGTTTCTTTTTAAAAGATGAACTGTTGGAAGCTATCATCAACAAAAAGGGCAATGAAAACCTATCTACCATCAGAAGGGAAATACTGGTAACAAATCGTAGTAAGTCCATAAATGACCTTTTCAAGAAATTTGTACAGAAGAGAGAACACATTTCTCTAGTTGTGGACGAGTATGGTTCGGTAAGCGGGTTGGTCACCATGGAAGATGTGATCGAAACCTTGCTAGGATTGGAAATTATGGATGAAAGTGACAATGTAGAAAACCTTCAAACACTCGCCAGGAAAAACTGGGAAGCTCGCGCAAAGCGATTAGGAATTATTGAAGGTAAAGATGAAGTAGAATAATGGAAATTGCTTATATACAGACTCCTATTGGAACAGCAGAGTTAAAAGGTGATGCAAATGGTCTTGCCTCTATCTCTGTTTTAAATAACGAAAAACCAAATGGTACAATTCCTGAAATTTTACAGGATGCTGCCCAGCAATTTCAAGAATATTTCAATGGAGACCGAAAGGTATTCGACCTTAAACTAAACCCCTCGGGCACCGAATTTCAAAAGAGAGTTTGGGATGCCCTTTTAAAAATACCTTTTGGAAAAACCATTTCTTATTTGGAACTTTCCAAACAACTAGGCGATGTAAAAGCCATTCGTGCAGTAGCCTCGGCCAATGGCAAAAATCCACTTTGGATTGTGGTTCCCTGTCATCGCGTTATCGGAACCAACGGAGACCTCACAGGATATGCAGGTGGACTGCATAGAAAAAAATGGTTATTGGAACACGAGAGCCCTGCAAAGCAGACGACTCTTTTTTAATTAGCTACCATGCTTTATAAACTTAACCTGGAGCATATCCTCTTTTTGGATATCGAGACCGTACCCCAACAGCAACATTTCACCGACTTGGATGAAACCGCCCAGCTTTTATGGGAACAAAAAACGCAGTACAAGCGTAAAGACGAGTTTACCGCCGAAGAATTTTATGACCGTGCGGGGATTTGGGCCGAGTTTGGGAAAATTGTTTGTATTTCTGTTGGGTATTTTAATAGTAAAGGCGATTTGAGAACCTTTAGAATCACTTCCTTTTATGGTGAGGAAATACAAATCCTTAAACAATTCAAACAACTTCTTAAAGATCATTTTAGCCAGGTTAAGCATCTTTTGTGCGCCCATAATGGCAAAGAGTTCGATTTCCCCTATATCGCCCGCAGAATGGTGATAAACGGCATCAATTTACCCTACAAACTGGATCTCTTCGGTAAAAAGCCTTGGGAAGTTCCCCATTTGGATACCATGGAACTCTGGAAGTTTGGCGACTACAAACATTACACCTCCTTAAAATTGTTGGCACATGTGCTGGGCATTCCATCTCCCAAAGATGATATGGACGGGAGTATGGTAAAGGATGTATTCTACAAGGAAAACGATATTGATAGAATCATCACGTATTGCGAATTGGACGTTGTGACGACTGCACAAGTATTCTTACGATTACGAAACGAGGAACTTCTGGCCGATGAGGAGATTAAGAAGGTGTGAAAGTTCTCGACTGCGCTCGAACTGACATCAAACCAACGACTAGTTCTTATAAAACTTAGTACTTTTGATTCCCGAGTAATCCTGAACCACCAGTACATATAATCCAGAAGACAAAGAAGACACGTTGATGGAACCTTCGGTCTTTCCTTTTTTAATGATGTTTCCAGAAGTGGTAACAATAGAAAACTCGGCATCTTTGGACAAATCCGCATTCACGTTCAAATAATCAACAGCAGGATTCGGATAAATGGTTATGTTCAATTCCTGAGGGACAAACATCGAGGTATTTTGTATCAGCACTGTTTCTTCACCTTTAAACTCAAACGCAATGGTCTCAGAGAATTCGGATACGACATTCTCGGTACAGATAGAACGAACACGGGCTTCGTACACTTTGCCTTCTTCCAAAGCGGTAAGCTCAAAGCTATTTTCCCAGATCAATTCACTTTCCCAATTATCTGTATCAATGCTCTTGTATTGCACTTCAAATAACGTTTCTCCGGCATCGTCCCAAGAAATGGTTGTGCTTTCGCTTGAGGAGCCTTCCAAATCCACGTCCGAAGGAGTCGCTATGGAACAATTGGACAGTTGTGCCCCGGAAACAATCAAGGAAAAATCTTGAAGACCATTTTTTAACCCTCCCTTGTGCGAAATAGTAATGGTGTAAGTCCCTCTTGCATTTTCTACCTCAACACGTTCAAAAGGATCAACCGTGTTGTCTCCTTTAGTAGCGGCGTCGTTGGCCTTGGCAGGGTTCAATTTCCATGGAAAGTAGGTTTCTCCGTCCTTGGTGATTCTAATATCCAAATCGTTCATCAAAGCTGCTCGGGTACTGTTAAGCTCTCCTCGGTTTATATATTCCGATTCTGGGTCGGTCCAAGATATGGAGGCCATCAATGGTTCATTTTCCATGGCCAAAACCGTTATGGAGTAGGTTTCTCCGTCTGATAGCGTTTCTTCGTTTATCAAGGAGGTATATTCTTTATTCTGAAGTACCTCTGCCGCAGATTTGGCATTCATTATACCCCAACCCATTTTATAATCCGGTCCTTTGGCATCCACATCATCGGCAGTATGAAGCGCAAGTCCTTTTAAGGTAGCCGCTTTCATATAGGAACCAAAAAGCTCTTCGTGATACTGTTGCAACAACAAAAGTGAGCCTGTAACCCCAGGTGCGGCCATGGAAGTTCCGGCAGACACCTGATAACTACTATTGGTGGCCGAACTTGTGGAAAGAATATCCCCTCCATCTCCTGCCAAGTCTGGTTTTACGCGACCATCATCTACAGGTCCAAAACTGCTATATCCCGCAACCGAAGCTTTTTTTAAATCACCGCTGCCATCAATTTCCGTGTTGGCACCGGCAATGGTCAATCCGTTTTTGGTTGCGGTAAAACCCAATAAAAGATCAAAGCCATCGGCGGTTTTACCAAAATTTGGTGTTTCGTTATCGTAAGATTTTTGCGCATTGCCCGCTGCTGTCACCATTAGGTAATAAGGAGCATTGTACATGATCCTGTCCCAGTCTTGGGTTACTTTAATATAGGAGCCAAAATACCAATCTGGCACTCTATCGGACAAAATTCCGTAGGAGTGGTTGCTCAACAAAAGTCCATTGGCAGCGGCTTCTGCCACTTCAATTTTATCGCGACTCCAATCGTGGGTCAAGGCTTGTGCGCCATAGGCAGCACCTTTGGCACTGGGTTCCACACCGGCAGATATAAGGTTGCCTGTCACCAAAGTGGCATGCAGACTTATCTCATTGGCATTATCGGCATTCTTTGCTCTGGTATCAAACTCCTGGTGAGAGGACAAAGCTACACCGGAATCCCAAACACCAACTTCCATGCCCCTACCTGTTAAACCTAAATTTAGCAGCCCTTTATCATAAAGCGTATGAGCCCTTGAAGTTTGCGATGCGTAATCGTTTAAGGTAGTATAGTAAAGTGGCGTTCCATCGGTACCGATATCTTTTAAGGCTATCTGTGTACCGTTGTTGTTTTTTGAAGCTGTAAGTCCTTTGGTCTTTATCAGCTCGCCTATTTTTCTAAGCTTGGACTGGTGTTCAATTTCCATTTCGGAAATAAAAGAGGATATTTTCCCTTGGTCATAGGAAAAACGAATTTGCTCTTTTGCACTTTTGGATTGGGCAAATATGGAAACTACGCCTAGAAGCGAAAATAAAAAGGAGAAAATTACTCCCTTAACCCCTATAGGAAAACGATAGTCCATAATTGAGTTTATGGTAAGATTTGGACTACGAATATATAGCGATATGTGCCATTTATCGATAAAATTCCTACTTTATTCGATGAAATGCATAGCGTTTTACTTCTTTCTGTTGTGAAAATTCACTTTTACGTGGTGTAATTTTTTTCTCACAATCATTTCTTGCTTTCATCCAATACAATATATACAGGAAAATGATCACTATAGCCCCCCAAATATTTCTTTCCGGCAAAAGTTCTGAAAGGATTTACTTTGTATTTGCCCTTCCATTCTTTTAAAAATCTTGGTGAAAATATTTTTGCTTCTATAAAGCTGTGGGTATCCTTTTCGTAATTCAAAAAGCTGTGCGAGAGTAATATCTGATCAAACAAACTCCATTCCCCTTTGTAATTGGCACTGCCCGATACAGGGGACAACAATTTTTTCATAGGGTTGATGAACTTTCCAGTGTCCATAAGCGTTTGGATGCTTTGTGAGTTAGGGTCATCATTAAAATCGCCCATAACAATAATGTTTGAACGATTCTCTTGTATGGCATCAATTTTTTGAAGAATGGTTTCCGCTGCCTTGATGCGTTTATAGCTGGTTTCCTCGGCTCCTTCCCTACGGGATGGCCAATGGTTCACAAAAACATGGATTGCTTCTTGATGCAACTTGCCGTGTACATACAAAATATCTCGGGTAAGGTCTCTATCCCCATTGGTATTTTGTACCATCAAAGGAATGGTTTCGGCATCGAGCACCTCAAAATGCTCTTTATGGTAAATCAGGGCCGTATCTATTCCTCGCTCATCGGGGGAATCAAAATGAATGACCCCATAATCTATATCCCGTAATTGTTTTGATCGTAAAAGCGATTTAATTCCACCTTTATTTTCAACTTCGGCCATACCTACCAAAACTGGAGGATGATTACTTTCTTCCAATCCTATTCTAGAAATAGCCCTGGAAATCTTATTGGCCTTGTTCCAAAATTTAGATTTGTTCCACCTTTTAAACCCTTTTGGAGTAAAATCATCATCCAACAGATACGGGTCATCTTTGGTGTCAAAGAAATTTTCGAGATTATAAAATGCTATCGTATATCTGTTTTCCTTTTTATGCAAGATATCTGTTTCTTTTTCCAACGATTCAATAGAAATGCCAAAGTACAAAAATAGCTTCCAAAACATTGCGTAAATTTGTACTCTAAACCTGTTCGATGCTAGAAAAGAAGTCAATTGAATATGAAAAGGCGGTACTTATTGGTGTAATGAATCAGCACCAAGACGAAGACAAGGTAAAAGAGTACTTGGACGAGCTTGAATTTTTGACATACACTGCCGGTGGCGAAGTTGAGAAAAGATTTGTGCAACGCATTGATGTGCCCAATCCCAAAACTTACATTGGCAGCGGTAAAATGGAAGAGGTACGCCAATTTGTGAAGGAAAATGAAATAGGTTCCGTAATCTTTGATGACGAACTATCGCCAGCACAACAGAACAATGTTGAAAAACTACTGCGCTGTAAAGTGCTGGACAGAACCAGTTTGATTCTGGACATATTTGCCCAAAGAGCAAAGACAAGTTATGCCAGGACCCAGGTAGAGTTAGCCCAATACGAATATCTTTTACCAAGATTGACAGGTCTTTGGACACACTTGGAGCGGCAACGAGGGGGTATTGGTATGCGTGGTCCCGGTGAAACGGAAATTGAAACGGATAGACGTATTGTTCGTGATCGTATTGCTTTGCTCAAAAAGAAACTTGCCAAAATAGATCGTCAAATGGAAACCCAGCGTGGTAACCGTGGTTCTTTGGTTCGGGTTGCTTTGGTGGGATATACCAACGTTGGCAAATCTACCTTAATGAACGTGATCAGCAAAAGCGATGTGTTTGCAGAGAACAAACTTTTTGCTACGCTGGACACCACTGTTCGCAAAGTGGTACTCGGAAACCTTCCTTTTCTATTGAGTGATACGGTGGGATTCATCAGAAAATTACCGACTCAATTGGTAGAGAGTTTTAAAAGTACCTTGGATGAGGTTCGCGAGGCCGACCTACTGCTGCATGTGGTAGATATTTCGCATCCTAATTTTGAAGAGCATATTGCCTCGGTAAATCAAATTTTGGATGAAATTGATAGCTCTGGAAAACCCTGCATCATGGTTTTCAACAAAATAGACCAATACCGCCCCGAAACTATTGATGAAGACGATTTGGTTACGGAACGCACAACCGCTCATTTTACATTAGAGGAATGGAAGAAAACCTATTTTAATAAGCTCGGGGACAAAGCGCTATTTATCTCGGCACTGAACAAGGAAAACATGGACGAATTTAGAAAACGTGTTTACGATGCGGTGCGCGATATCCACGTCACCCGTTTCCCATACAACAACTTTCTATATCCGGAACATTTGGATGAGTATTGATACTCATGGATTGCCCACATGAAAGGATTCAATCTTCTTTTATCAAATTGTATTGGGTGGTTGTTTCCAACATAATTTTCAATTCTGTTTCGGTCAGGGAAATAATGGGAACACTCTCGGTGGTCCCCCCATTGCTCAAAACAAGGGTCATGGCATCGGGCACACTGTATTGGAGGATGGTGCTCGAGGAAATCACGCAGGGGTCGCCATCATAGGTCACCACGCTCAAGGTCCCGTTGGCCTCAAACTCAAAATAAGAGGTCTTGTTGCAATCGGTAATGGTATCCGGCATTCCATTGACTATTTGCTCATTTATAAACCATTTGCCAACGATCAATTCGTCAGGATAGGCTTCCCGGGTGGTGAACATGCCCACTCCACTTTGGCTTTCCCCTCCGCTGCCGTCTTTGGCCACCACATTCCAATAATAGGGTGTTTCGTACCCAAGAGGTACAGTTATCGAATAGCTTGTCGTGTTCAGGGCGGTTGCAACTGCTTCCAAGGGTGGGTTTACACTGTCAAGATAAACATCATAGGACACCACATCTCCATCGGGATCGGCTACTTGCTGCCATTGTAGGTCTGTGTTTTCAATATCCACTCCTTCGGATTGGTCTGCGGGGCTGATGAGCACTGCTTGTTCAGGGACTCGATTACTTGGTCCATCATCACTGCTACAACCTAATAAGATGATAACTGTTGACAATGATAAAAAGTTTGTTATGTATTTAAATCGTTTCATCTCGTACTTTTTTTTTCATTACTATAGCACATTTAAGGTGCCTGTTGTTTAATTGAAAAAATATCCCACAGAAATCTGGAACACTTTGTTCTTTATTTTATCCGATGACTCTGCTATGTCGTTAATGTCGGAACCAAAATAATAGCGCACCCCAAAATTCAGTCCAGTTTCCATTTTATATCCAAGGCCAAACGCAAGACCAAAATCTGTGGATTTAGAAATGTCCTTGACATCTGTAGTTTCCCCATTATCCTCTATTTCACCCAAAAGCAACAATCCCAATTGTGGGCCACCCTCAATGCTCAGCCCATCAAAAACATAGTATTTGGCCAATACGGGGAGCGTGATATAATTGAGTCTTACCTCTTCATCGTCATCCCCGTCATCAGTGGCCCCTTGGGATGAGTACAATAATTCCGGTTGTATTGAGAACATTTCAGATATGGGGATTTCCGCCATTGCGCCAAAGTGGAAAGATGTTCTGGCAGCGACATCCGGGTCATAATCCTCGGACAGTGTTGCTAAGTTCAGCCCTGCCTTGGCCCCGAAATTTATTTGTTGTGCGATTCCGGGCAGATAATTCAACAAACCCAATACTGTTAAAAGAACCAATTTTTTCATAATTGAAAGTTTTTAGATTAAAAAGAAGGGGAGCTTTGGAACCAGTCCAAAATTATCTGTTGGACACGCAGGGCACTAATAGAAAAGTTCCAAAAGATGACAGTAAGGTTCCATACCGGGAACTTTGGCAAATAGCTTATGGAAATTAGTAGGAAGACGGGGAAACCCCGTAGAGTTCTTTAAAACATTTGGCAAAATAGGAAAGATTGTTGAACCCGACCTGGTAGGCAACTTGTGTGACACTGTCCACATTTTGGGACAACAGTTGTGCGGCCCGTTTCAATCTGAAATTCCTTAGCAGTTCACCTGGGGATTCGTTGGTAATGGCCTTTAATTTTCTGTGCAATTGGGTTTTGCTCATCGCCAATCCCTTTTGCATTTGGGCCACACCGAAATCTGAATCGGCATGTTCCCTTTCCAACAAATCGAGTACTTTTTCCAAGAACTGCTCGTCCAAAGAATTTACCGTGACTTCCTTGGGGTCGATTTTTGTTGCTTGGCTTGAAAAAAGTTCCCTGAATTTTCTTCGCTGTTCGATAAGGTTTCGGGCACGCACCAAAAGTTCTTTGGTCTCAAAAGGTTTGGTCAAATAATCATCGGCTCCGGTTTCCAACCCCTCTATCTTGTTTTCCACACCTGCTTTGGCCGTTAGCATTATTATGGGAATATGGCAGGTTTCCACCATGGTCTTCATTTTTTTGCAGAGATCCACTCCGTCCATTTTGGGCATCATCAGATCTGTTATCACTAGGTCGGGCATTTTTGAGATGGCCATTTTCAGCCCATCTTCTCCATTCACTGCTTCCAAGATTCGATATTCATCCAAAAGTCCTGCCTTAATGAATTGCCGCATGTCTTCATTGTCCTCCACCAATAATATTGTTGGCACATTGCGTTTGTCCGATTTGTTGAGGCGGAACGGGGTGGTGTATCGTGCTTGTTTGTTTCCAGTCACCTGTTCCTGTTCCTTTGGCCGGGGCTGTCCGGTCTCTATCCTTTCAATGGGAATCTGTACCGTAAAGCATGATCCTTTGCCTTCCTCGCTCGCTACGGTTATGGTGCCGTCCATCAATTCGATCAAATCCTTGGAGAGTGAAAGCCCGATTCCCGAACCTTCGTGTTCCTTTGTCAAAGTGCTATCGACCTGATAAAAACGGTCAAAGATGAAAGGCAACTTTTCGCCGGAAATCCCTTTGCCCGAATCCAAAACTTGGATCGTGAGTTCATTGGTTTCATACGTGGCAGTAAATGACACACATTCGCCATTTCCACTAAATTTAAATGCATTGCTCAGGAGATTGTACACTACTTTCTCCAATTTGTCACGATCAAAAGCTGCCCATAATACTTCGCTTGGAATCTTTACACGATAATCCATGTCCCGTTGTGCCGCATGGGAATTAAAGGATGAGGTGGCCGTTCGGAGGCATTTATGGACATCCCCTTCAGTGGGCTTTAATTGCAGTTTTCCCTGGTCTATCTTCGAGAGTTCCAACAACTGGTTTACGAGTCCCAGGACCTTGTTCGTGTTTCTACGTACCATCTTCACGTCCTCCTTTTCCGGTTTTTCCCCGGGATTTTGTTCCCATTTTTCAATCGTCCCTTTTATCAGCGTCAATGGCGTCCTGAACTCGTGGGAAATGTTGGCAAAAAAATTGGACTTCAACCGATCCAGTTCTTGGAGCTCTTTATTTGACCTTTGTTTTATCCGGTACTGATTGAACAGAAGGACTGCCAAAAGGATGGTCAAAACTGCAAATATGATTATGGCATTGCGCTCGTTCACCCTTTTCCTCAACTGAAGTGTCTGCAATTCCCTTTCGGAAGCCAGGAGTGCAATTTCCTTGGTCTTTTGTTCATTTTGGTATTGAGCCTCGATCTCGCTTGCCAGTTCGCGCTTTTCCCGGGTATAGAGACTGTCTTTCAACAGCACGAACTGTTCAAGGTTTTTGTAGGCTCCGGCCATGTCCCCTTCGGCGGAAAGGTGTTTTGCCAAACGCTCATGGATATCCATGGAAAGAATGTTCAGCTCCATCCTGCTGGCCACTTTTGCAGCATTTTTGAGGTAGGCAACGGATTTTTTTCGATTGCCCAATAGATTGTACATATCTGCAACGGCCATACTGGAATAGCCTATTTGTACCGAGTCATCGACCGCAATGGAAATGTCCAATGATTTTTGGTACGATTCCAGGGCTTCTTGGAGATTGTTTTTCTTTACATGGATTTCCCCCATGGTAAAATGGCAATAGGAAATTCTTTTTTTATATCCCAGCTGGGAATAAAGTTCCAACCCCTTTTTGTTGTATATGGTGGCAGAATCCAATACGTCCATGTTTTTATAAACCACCGATAAATTGTAGGCAGCGAAAGCCTGGCCTGAAAGATTCCCCAGTTTGTTGTTGATGCTGTCGCTTATCTTAAAATAGTTGGCCGCGCTTCCATAATTTTCCAAGCTGCGCTGTATATACCCAATGTTGCCAATGGCCACGGCATAATTGGCTTCGTCTCCCAACTGCAAAAAATTTTCGGAAGCCATGGTGTATTGTTCCATTGCCCTCGCGTACTCCCCTTTTTGGGAGTATACGGCTCCCATGCCAATATAGGCCAGGGCCGTGCCTCCAAGATCTTTTGTGGTTCCTATGACTTTATTATACGATTTTTGGGCCTTGTCAAAATCCCCTTTTTGCCAATAGCAATGTCCCAAGCTGACCAAGGCTTCCCATTTTCCTTTTTCAAAACCAATACGCTCGGAAATTGTCAAACCGGTCTTGATCACGGCAATGGCAGAATCTTCCCTAGACTGTATCCTTAAAAAATCTCCATATAAATTGTAACCCTTGGCCAAAAGGTTATGGTAATCAGATTTTTCTGCCAATTCTATGGCCTGGAGTATGGTCTTCTCCGCTTTTTTGGTCGAATTTTTTTGATACTCCACGAAAAGACGGTACAAGGTCTTTATTTGGAAGGAATCAATCTTGGTCCTTGACAGTTCCATTCTCAAGCTGTCCACTTTTTTCTGTGAATGGGATAAAACGAAAGCAAGGAAAAAAAGTATCGATAAAAATCTTTTCATCTTTAGGGGCGTATCCATACAAGTTACTTAATTTCAGACAATTGGGGCACATCTAAAATATGTTGTCCTCTTTTGACCCACTAACGCTATAGTTTCAAATACTACCAATATCCAACACTATCATAATCTGGCCCATTATCAATAAAGCAACCATTCACGAAATGGATTTGCCATAAATATCCCGAACTTTTGGACGAATACTGAAAAAACTCCTCGGGACAAAGTGTTCCATTTTTCCGATTATATGAACTCGTCTTGAGTTGTTTCATTTAAGCGAAAATTAGCCTTGGTGCCGGCCGGCCTGTTTGCTATAATAATCCACAGGATTATTTTTATACGCTCCGTCCTGTGTCCAGATGAAGACTTTTTCGAGCGACATAGCAGGGATACGGGGCAAGAAAAAGGTAAAATATGGGGGCAAAAGAAGATTTTGCAGCAAATTACAACAACTCAAGACGAGTTCTATATCTTGATAGACTCTTTCCACAACATATTCTGGCCAATTCACAACAAAAGTTTAGTGAGTGGCAACAGATGACCTACTTTCACATTGTTTTTAAGTCATTTTAGTGTCACGCACAGATTTTACAGATCTTAACCTACTTAGACCATGGCTTAAAAACACGGAAAACATATTTTTCACCCCACAAAAAAGCCCTCTTTATCGAGGGCTTTTTTTGTCAATGTGCCTTGCTTGATCAAAACTTATAGCTCAATCCCAAGGTCCAGTATGTTTGCAACTCGTTATCAATGGTATCGAACGTGGCATCTGGGTTTGTAGTTGGAGCGTTGTTTACAATATAATTCAAGGTTTCCTGCTTGTTGTTTCTCAATCCAAAGTCAAAACCTACACCAATCATTTTCCATAACTTGTAGCTAAAGGAGTTGGTCCATGTCCAATTGCTCAAATTGCTACTTTCATAACTCTGGAACAAGGACAGGTTACTCTTAAAGCTAATCGCACCAATTTGCTTGGTGTAGTCTGCCACAATCTTGGCACCCATGGAAGATTCAAAAATAGTATCTTCACTACTGAACACGAAGTTGTAGTTGAGCGGATGCATCACAACCACCAAATCCGGAATAGGTGTCCACGTAGCACCTACACCAAGGTCGAGGTATCCTGGGTCGTTAAAGTTGCTCAAAATGGTGGTCCTGTATTCCGCCAAAGCAGAAATTGCAAATTTCTCACTCAGTTTTCTACCATACAAAGATGAAATATTGAACACATCCGTAGCTTGGCGAAAACTATCATTGTCGGTGGGGTCGTCCTTGTCGTCCAGTTTAACCCAAGACAGGTTCAAATTGGCAGCATTTCTCCAAAAAAACTTCTCTTCTTGAAGATTGGCAAAAGCATTTACGGTAAATCCAATATTACCTGATGAGTTATTGGGAATTCCTTGGGCAAACCAATTGTTGAACTGGGATATACTTCCGCCAATGGTTCCAAAAGCACCAACTTTCCAACCCGGCAATGCGTTCAGTTTTGCTTGAAGCGCATTGACCCGCGACTGGATAGCAGCGATAGAATCTTTTTTTGGGGCGATTTGGGCTTTGAGTTCTTCCTCGGTCTGTGCAGTTGCCGATAACAGCACAAAGAAAGCCACAGCAGTAAAGAGTAGTTTTTTCATAGTATGGAGTTTATGTTTAGAACCGCAAATGTAAGGAATGTCACTTCTTTTCCATTTAACAAGCAACAATAATCAATAGGTAAAGGAATCAGGACTATTGGAGTTGATACATAAGAATTTAGCAGAACAACTTGTGAAAATTCGTGGAATTGGTGTCAACCCAATCAGCTAAGAAATGATTGCTGCACCATTTACCTTTCATCCCTTAACCGAATATAGATTCTTCGCTCCACCCAGAATTACAGAAATGGACATCAAATGAATAAAACTTATTTTTTTCTTTTAAACAAGGGCACAGATGAACATGCTTCGCCGTACATGACACTTTTGGCCACTTCTTGTATTTTGGTAACGGCCATTAGGTAGGCATTTTCGGGAACGGGTTTGTTGGAACAACCTTTTATGATTACGGGTTTATCCGCAAATTCCGAAACATCCAATTGTTCCAGTATAGTTTGATAGAGTGCGGTTTCAAGATTTTCCAAGCTTCCTTGAACCACCTTTTTGGCATAAGGATGGAGTTTGGACGCAATCAGCATAAAGGCCCAACCCGGCACAATGGCATCCGTGGAACATTGCAAGGCTACATAAGCATCTTGGTAGTTTGACCAATCGTGTTCTTCCACATGGGCACGAAACTCCTTTTCACGCAAAATAAAGCCTTCGTACAACCAATCTTTAATGTCCAGCACCTTACGTTCTCCTATGGGATAATAATCCTCCAAGTTGAAGGTAATCAACTTGCTTTGCGCTACTCTATTTACGATTTCCTTTTCCATAATATTCAGAAGTCTGAGGTCGTATATATTTTTGTTCCAAGTGCTTGACCAAGCTATGGATTGCTCCTGCCAAAACAGGAATATTCATTTATGGATTCCTGCTTTCGCAGGAATGACAAAACTCTTGATAAAATAAGTTAGAATGTCATTGCGCACGGATGCTGAGCGTAGTCGAAGCACGATGCGGAATCCATAGTTAACTACAGAGATTCTAAGACCTACCTTTGCCGGCAGGCAGGCAAGTTCAGAATGACCAATCTTTACAAGAGACCTAGCTCCAACTTCGCCTCCTCGCTCATCAACTCTTGGGTCCAAGGGGGATCAAACGTGATCTCCACCTCCACATCCTTCAAAACATCAATGGATTTTACTTTTTCCTCAACCTCAACGGGCAGGGTTTCGGCCACGGGACAGTTGGGCGATGTAAGCGTCATCAGGATTTTCACCTCGTATTCTTCGTTCACGAAAACATCGTAAATCAAGCCCAGTTCATATATGTCCACAGGAATCTCTGGATCATAAATGGTCTTGAGCACTTTTACGATTTTTTCGCCCAGTTCTTGTGTATCTATGGTAGTTTCTTCGTTCATTCTGTGTTATTTTAACTGTGTTTGATAGGCAACCGCGTACAATTTTAGTTGCTTGATCATACTTACCAAT
Source organism: Allomuricauda ruestringensis DSM 13258 (assembly GCF_000224085.1). Lineage (NCBI taxonomy): Bacteria > Pseudomonadati > Bacteroidota > Flavobacteriia > Flavobacteriales > Flavobacteriaceae > Flagellimonas > Flagellimonas ruestringensis. Next base: position 1,595,921 of record NC_015945.1, on the reverse strand, counting down.
CCGTTTGCACGTGTTGGCGACAAATGTTCTTTAAGTCCTATTTCATCTATAAACTCAACATCGGCATCAATAATGTCCTGTGGTTTTTGATTGCTGAAAGCTCGTACCAATATGGCTATAATACCTTTGGTGATTATGGCATCGCTATCGGCAGTAAAAACCAATTTGTCATCATCCAGTTCGGCATGCACCCAAACCTTGCTCTGGCAACCTTTGATCAGGTTATCATCCGTCTTGTACTGTTCCTCTATCAATGGAAGGGCCTTTCCGAGTTCAATCATATATTCATATCGCTGCATCCAGTCGTCGAACATGGAGAACTCGTCTATTATCTCTTCCTGTATTTTTTTTATGGTCATGCTGTGGTTTTGTTCAAAAGTACAACTCGGTAAGCTGCAATTCAAGTCTTTATGATAATGATAACGCTTCGGCTACAGCAACATATTCCTGGCCCGCTTTACGGCTTCGACCAATTTATCCACTTCTTCTTTGGTATTGTAAAAACTGAAACTGGCTCTTACCGTCCCCGGAATCTTATAAAAATCCATAATGGGTTGTGCACAATGGTGCCCTGTACGCACGGCGATGCCCAATTTATCCACTATGGTACCGATGTCGTAGGGATGGATTCCTTCAATATTGAAGGATATCACCGAAGTTTTGTTCGCTGCCGTTCCGTAAATTTTCAGTCCATCGATGGTGAGCAATTGTTCTGTGGCATATTCCACCAACTCATCTTCATACTGGGCGATGGCATCAAAACCGATACTGTTCATATAATCCAATGCTGCACCAAAAGCTATTCCTCCGCAGATGTTCGGAGTCCCTGCTTCAAACTTATGGGGCAAATCGGCGTAGGTGGTCTTTTCAAAAGTAACTTCGGCAATCATTTCCCCTCCTCCTTGGTAGGGCGGCAATTTTTTAAGCCATTCCTCCTTGCCATACAACATTCCAACACCTGTAGGCCCACACATTTTATGGGCGGAGACGGTATAAAAATCCACATCCAAGGCTTGTAGGTCCGCTTTAATGTGGGCCGCTGCCTGTGCGCCATCAATCAGAATGGCGGCTCCGACTTCGTGGGCGGCATCAATGATTTCTTTTATTGGATTGATGGTTCCCAATGCATTCGAAACGTGGTTACAGAATACCAACTTGGTCTTTTCAGACAACAACTTGCGATATTCTTCCATGACCAACTCTCCCTCCAGATTCATGGGAATCACTCTGAGCACTGCACCTGTTCGTTCGCACAGCATTTGCCAAGGCACAATATTGGAATGGTGCTCCATAGCAGAAACCAGAATCTCGTCTCCTTCTTTCAAAAACGAATTGAATCCATTGGCAACCAAATTGATACTGTCGGTGGTTCCCGAAGTAAAAATCACCTCGTAGGGATGGGCAATATTAAAGTGCTTTTGGATTTTATACCGCGCTGCTTCGTAGGCATCCGTTGCTTCTTGTGACAGGGTATGTACCCCACGGTGGATATTGGCATTATAGCCTTGGTAATAATTTACAATCGCATCGATTACCTGCTGTGGTGTCTGTGAGGTGGCTGCATTGTCCAAATACACCAAAGGCTTCCCATTGACCTCTCTTTGGAGGATGGGGAAGTCCTTACGTATTGCTTGTATGTCTAGAGTCTTTACAATCATTAAAAAATAAGATAACCTAAAGAAAGTTGAATCACTGAATTGTTCTCCGTTGAATCACCTATGGGATTTTTTCTGTGTAAATTGGATAGCCCATGAAAATAATTAAGTTGTATGGATGCATCATCTGTAAAATAATAGGTTACACCAGCCATAGCTCCATAATCCAGAAAGAAATCACCTGAACCCTCATTCGGCACATCACCTTTCGCATAAAAGCCTTCTCTATCGACTTTGGTAATTATATCTTTTGAATGCAATAAGAAAGCAATTTCTGGTCCCAAATCCAAACTAAGATTATTCACCAACTTATATTTAAGCAATACAGGAACTGACAGATAATTATTTCTACTAGTATAGTTTACACGATTTTGTGGAATAGTTGGGCCATCTATTGGAGCAAAGTTAAGCTCGTCAAAATCAATTTCATCATCATATCCTTTTGAAGAAAAGAGTATTCTTGGCTCCAAAGCTATCCTATCACTCAATGAAATATTTGAAAAGATACCAAAATGATAAGCAAGACGCCAACTACTGTTGATGGATTCTGCTCTATCTCCTCTAATATTTCCATAATTTATGCCTCCAACAACTCCAAAATTTCGTTCTTGGGCATTCACAAATAAACTGCTCGCTAACAAAACAATTACAACAACACTTACTGATTTTTTCATATTTAATCAAACTTGAATTTAAAGCCATACATCTAATTAGTGCAGCTTTGATTAATAATATAGAGTAAGGTTGAAGTATTATTTTACAAACTTTATGTCTAAAGGTCAAATCCCATACGAACGCCCAGTTTATTGGCTATGATTTTGTTGATTCGTGCCTTAAGCTCGGGAATACGAACACTTTCCAACACGTTGTTGGCAAAAGCGTACATCAACAAAGCTTTAGCTTCTTTCTTAGGAATCCCTCTTGATCTTAGGTAAAAGAGTGCTTCTTCATCCAACTGACCAATGGTACATCCGTGCGAACATTTTACATCGTCCGCAAAAATCTCCAGTTGGGGTTTTGAGTTGATGGTCGATTTATCGCTCAACAAAATATTGTTGTTCTGCTGAAAGGCATCCGTTTTCTGAGCAATCTTGTCCACAACAATCTTACCGTTGAAAACCCCTGTGGAACCATCTCCAAATATTCCTTTGTAATCTTGGTGGCTCTCACAGTTGGGCTGCGCGTGGTGTACCAAAGTATGATGATCCACGTGCTGTTTATCCCCAAGAATGGTAATTCCTTTTAATGTAGAGTCGATGCGCTCCCCATTCTGATAAAAGTTCAGGTTGTTACGAATCAATTTTCCGCCCAAAGAGAAGGTGTGTACCCTTACGACACTGCTATTCTTTTGGGATATATAAGTGTTGTCCACCAAAGAAGCGGTAGACTCGTCGTTTTGAACCTTGTAATAATCAACGATAGCATCCTTGCCCGCAAAAATTTCGGTTACGGAATTGGTGAACACTTCGTTGCCGGTCAAGCTTTGGTGACGTTCTATAATTTGAACCTCGGCGTTGTCCTCGGCAACGATCAAGTTCCTAGGTTGTAGCATCAAAGCTGCCTCATTGCCTGTGGCCAAATGCAATATTTGGATAGGCTTTTTGGGCATTTTGTTCTTTGGAATGTAGATGTATGCTCCTTCTTTACAAAATGCAGTGTTCAACGAGGTCAAAGACTCATCCTTGGATGCCGCCTTGTTGAAATACACCTCTATCACCTGTTGAAACATCGGCTTGCTGAACGCGGAGCTCATCAAACAGACATCCACACCATCGTGCGTTGTTTCGGATAGGTATGAGCTATAAACGCCATCCACAAAAACAATTTTGTAAGTATCTATCTCGTGGAGAAAGTATTTCTTGACATCTTTGTATTCCAAAGTGGTCTCTTGCTTTGGAAAGATGCTGAAATCTACTTTTTGCAAGCCTCTCAACGAGGTATATTTCCAAGCTTCGTCCTTTTTGGTGGGAAAGCCCTTTGTCTCAAAGTTCTTAATGGCATTGTTTCGCTCTTCATGTACCGGATGATCTAAATCCAATCCATCTTCAAAAGCCAAAAAAGAGGAGACTAATTTTTCCTTTAAATCCATTTTCATTGGTTTCTTGTTTCAGGTTTAAAGTTTCAAGTTCCTTTTACCTGAACTTATTTCCTTTGTAATCTTTCTTATTTAAATAGGTCATAAACGAAGCAATTCTCTTGCTCAGTTGCCTGTATTCAGAAGTTAATTTATCAAGAATTTCTTCTGAAATATATCCGCAATCAAAAACTCGGTACAGTTGTGAACGCGTTTCGCCCGAAGAGCCTTTGGCTATGGACAAAAACTGACGGAATTCCATATTGCCGTCACGTTCAAAACCCTCGGCTATGTTGTCCATAACCGAACCGGACGAGCCTTTTATTTGGTCTTTTAGTTTATAGTCGTTTTTAAGCGCTGTACTAGTTGCAAGTTTATTGATTTCTTCAGCAAGCTTTCTCGCTTCTTGCCAAATTTCCAAGTCTTCAAATCGTTTTACAGTTGCCATAACTTATGATTAACTTCAAACCTTGAACATCAAACTTGAAACTTTAAACAACTTCTTCTTTTAACCAGTCGTATCCTTTTTCCTCCAGTTCCAAGGCTAATTGCTTGGTTCCAGATTTCACGATTTTACCATCGTGCAATACGTGAACAAAATCGGGAACGATGTATTCCAGCAATCGCTGGTAGTGGGTAATCACGATAATGGCGTTGTCCTTGCCGCGCAATTTGTTTACACCATTGGCCACAATTCTAAGGGCATCAATGTCCAAACCAGAGTCGGTTTCGTCCAAGATGGCCAATTTGGGTTCCATCATCGCCATTTGAAAGATTTCGTTACGCTTCTTTTCACCTCCAGAGAAACCTTCGTTCAAGGAACGGGATAGAAATTTTCTATCAATTTCCAACATTTCGGACTTCTCACGAATCTTTTTCAGCATTTCATTGGCTGGCATATCTTCCAAACCTTGTGCTTTTCTCGATTCGTTAATGGCGGTTCTCATAAAGTTGGTAACCGACACCCCTGGAATCTCAACGGGGTATTGGAACGAAAGAAAAACACCTTTATGAGCTCTTTCCTCTGGAGAAAGTTCTTCCAAATCCTCTCCTTCCAAGAGGATGCTTCCTTCACCTACTTCAAATTCCTCTTGACCCGCGATTACTTCGGCCAAGGTACTTTTACCTGAACCGTTGGGTCCCATAATAGCGTGTACCTCTCCTGCATTCACCTTTAGGTCAATTCCCTTAAGGATTTCTTTATCGTCTACGCTTGCGTGTAAATTTTTGATTTCTAGCATGCTATTCTTCTTCAAATATTATTTTATGATGTTTTTTTATCCAACTGAACCTTCCAAACTGATTTCCAATAGTTTTTGTGCCTCAACAGCAAACTCCATAGGCAGCTTGTTCAATACTTCCTTGCTAAATCCATTTACGATCAATGCAATGGCTTTTTCGGTATCGATACCACGTTGGTTACAATAGAAAATCTGATCCTCCCCGATCTTACTGGTGGTGGCTTCGTGTTCTATCTGCGCTGTTTTGTTCTTAACCTCAATGTAGGGGAATGTATGCGCTCCACAATCGTTACCCATCAACAGGGAATCACATTGTGAGAAGTTTCTGGCGTTTTCCGCCCTACTGTTCACCTGTACCAATCCTCGGTAGCTGTTTTGCGACTTACCTGCGGAAATACCTTTGGAAATAATGGTGCTCTTGGTGTTTTTCCCCAAGTGGATCATTTTGGTCCCTGTATCGGCTTGCTGAAAATTGTTGGTCACGGCGATGGAATAAAACTCGCCTATGGAATAATCTCCCTTCAAGATGCAGGACGGATATTTCCATGTTACGGCCGAGCCTGTTTCCACCTGTGTCCATGAAATTTTGGCATGGTTCTCACAAAGTCCACGTTTGGTCACAAAGTTGAAAACACCTCCTTTTCCCTGGTCGTTTCCTGGGTACCAATTCTGAACTGTGGAGTATTTGATTTCTGCATTGTCCAAGGCGACCAACTCAACAACGGCTGCGTGCAATTGGTTCTCATCACGCATGGGGGCGGTACATCCTTCCAAATAACTCACATAACTGCCTTCTTCGGCAATCACCAAAGTTCTTTCGAACTGACCGGTTCCTGCTTGGTTAATCCGGAAATAGGTAGAAAGTTCCATCGGACATCTTACTCCTTTTGGAATATAGCAGAAAGACCCATCGGAGAAAACAGCCGAATTCAATGCCGCATAAAAGTTGTCTTTTTGGGGCACTACGGTTCCCAAATACTTTTTAACCAATTCAGGATGTTCTTTTATGGCTTCGGAAATGGAACAGAAAATAATCCCTTTCTCCGCCAATGTCTTTTTGAAGGTTGTGGCCACCGAAACGGAGTCCATAACAATATCCACAGCAACTCCAGCCAACTTCTTTTGCTCGTCCACCGATATTCCCAACTTTTTAAAAGTGTCCAGCAATTCTGGATCCACTTCGTCCAAGCTATCATACTTCGGTTTTTTGTTGGGTGCAGAATAATAGGAAATATCCTGAAAGTCCGGTTTCTTATAGGTTACGTTTGCCCACTCGGGTTCGTCCATTTCTTTCCAAGCACGAAAAGCTTCCAATCGCCACGCTGTCATCCAGTCCGGTTCTTCCTTCTTTTTGGAGATGGCAATAACAATATCCTCGTTCAACCCTTTGGGAAGGGTATCCGATTCAATATCCGTGTAGAAACCATACTCGTACTCTTTGGTCTCCAGTTCTTTTTTTAATTCTTCCTCTGTATAAGCCATATATCTATAAGTTAGCCAATTACAGGCTTTTTGTCAATGTTTATAGTGAAAAACTTTCTCCACATCCGCAGGTTCGTTGGGCATTTGGGTTGTTGAAAACAAATCCTTTCCCGTTTAAACCTCCAGAATATTCCAATGTGGTGCCTACCAAATACAAAAAGCTCTTTTTGTCCACAATGATTCTCACATCGTTATCCTCAAAAACTTTATCCGTATCTGCCGCAGAATTGTCAAATGTCAACTCATAAGACAATCCACTGCACCCGCCACTCTTTACGCCAACACGCACAAAATCCGTAGTTGCATCAAAACCTTCTTCGGTCATGAGCGAAACTACTTTGTGCCTTGCTGATTCTGAAACCTTAATCATCTTACTTGTATTTAATCTAAATAGCCCACAAATATACTGTATATGTAGGGTTTTACCATAGCAACTAACATTATTATAACGAATGATTCCATAGGTGTTCCTTATGGAAAATTGACCTGCTTGGCCACAATGCCTGTATAGCTTGTACTCTCATGGATTTTCCTTTATTTATCACATCATTTCAACGAAAAAAATTTATGTTCCGTCCCACACCAAAATTTACAATTATCCTCATTATTTTTGCAAAATGCTAGAAGACAAGAATCAAGAACGTACATCGTTGGAAGAATTGGGCGAATTTGGCCTGATCGAACATCTTACCAAAAACTTTAAACTCAATCAACCATCCTCCCTCATCGGGGTCGGGGATGACGCTGCCGTAATGGATTACGAGGGCAAAAAAACCATTGTGTCCACCGATATGTTGGTTGAGGGTGTTCATTTTGATTTGAGCTACATGCCCCTAAAGCATTTGGGATACAAATCGGTGATGGTTAACCTTTCCGATATTTATGCCATGAATGCCATGGCCACGCAGGTCACCGTTTCACTGGCCATTTCCAACAGGTTTCCTTTGGAAGCGCTTGAAGAATTTTACGAAGGCGTGGCCTTGGCCTGCAAACTGTACAATGTTGATTTGGTAGGAGGCGACACTACTTCTTCCACTAGGGGAATGATTGTTAGCGTTACTGCCCTTGGAGCGGCCAATGAAAACGACATCGTTTACCGAAAAGGAAGCAGGCCCAATGATTTACTCGTTGTTACCGGCGATTTAGGTGGTGCTTATTTGGGATTACAAGTCCTGAAACGTGAAAAAGAAGTCTTCAAGGTCAACCCCAACAGCCAACCCGACCTAGAGCCCTATTCCTATATCGTAGAAAGACAGTTGAAGCCCGAAGCCCGAAAAGATATTGTGGATTTGCTCAAAAAGCTGGAAGTAAAACCAACTTCCATGATCGATATTAGTGATGGACTATCTTCCGAAGTAATGCACTTGTGCAAGCACAGCGAGGTGGGCTGCAATGTTTTTGAGGATAAAATTCCCTTGGACCCCACGGTGATTTCCGCTTCCGAAGAATTTAAAATGGACAGTACCATGATCGCCATGAGCGGTGGTGAGGATTATGAATTGTTATTCACGATCGACCAAGCAGATTTTCCTAAAATAAAAGGGAACCCGAACCTAACGGTAATCGGTCACATGACCGAAAAGAGCGAAGGCGTCCACCTGATTACAAGGGCAGAGACCAAAATTCCGATTACGGCTCAGGGATGGAATTCCTTTAACGAAAATCAATAAAAAATCCCGAAAATCAAGGGCATCCCTACATCATGGCATTGGGGCACGCAACCATTAGCAGTAGGCAATTACTTAAGTTTCCGGGATAAGATTTGGGCCTTTTCTAAAATAAAAAAGGGTTATGCCACTTGGTGCACTACCCTGCTTTTTCGTTTTCGGTACATATCTTCCAATGTACTGTTGATTTCTTGCATTTGCGGAGTCAATGCAGAAAGTTTACCAGTAACATCCGTAGTAACCTGTTTTTGGCAATGAACACATTTGTATTCTTTTATGTGTTGGGTCACTTTTTTGGAAACCGTGTAATGGTGCCCGAACAGACTGCAAAAGAAAGAAGAGAATTTGTTGCCATGCTGTGTAGTAGTTGTTTTCATAAGCTGGTGTTGTTTGGAGAAAAGCAATGATTTACGATATGGAGCTTCGAAAATGCTTAAATTGGTGAATAGTAATTTTGTGTTATAAAAATATTTTTAAGTGGTTCAACTTTTAATAGGAACGGATGTTGATAACTTTTTATTTTGTAATCGCATCGATAAAGTATTTTTTTCGATGAAATGCAATAAAATCGACAAAAAGCTATCTTTTTTCGCTCAAAAACGCTTTTGTAATATACTGTATTGAAAACAAATTATCAACAATCCACCGGCAAGAAATCTTTAATAATTACATCTTTTGCGCTTTTTTCCCTCTTTTTTGGTGCGGGAAACCTTGTTTTGCCTCCATTATTGGGATTTAAATCAGGAGATTTATGGTGGTTGGTCACCTTGGGATTTTGCATTTCGGGCGTCCTTATCCCAATTTTGGGCATTATTGCCCATGCCAAATTGCAGGGCACCCTGTTCGATTTTGCCAAAAAAGTTTCTCCTACATTTAGTGTGGTGTACTGTTATTTAATTTATGCCATCGCCATCGCTTTGCCATCGCCCAGAACCGCATCGGTAACGCATGAAATGGCCGTCCAGCCCTTTTCGGATTCTTCTTCGTTGCTAACCAGCCTAATCTATTTTATGTTGGTATTTGTGTTTGTCATCAATCGTTCCAAAGTTTTAGATACATTGGGCAAGCTATTAACGCCAGGCATCCTGATTATCTTATTAATAATGATAGCAACGGCTGTCTTTGCATTGGACTTTGATTTTGTACCATCAGAAATGGGCCAACCCTTTAGTTCGGGCATTTTGGAGGGTTACCAAACTTTTGATGCGATTGGTGCCGTGGTCGTAGGGGCGGTAATCATCATATCCATCAACCTAAAGGAAAAAGCCGCTTCATTCAAAGATAAAAAGAGACTTATTGGGAGAGCAGGTCTTTGGGCGGGAATTGGGCTGTTCTTGGTGTACGGGGGCCTTATCCTCACAGGTGCATTGTTCGGGGATGCTTTTGATACCGATATTTCCAGAACTGCTCTTCTAAGGGGAATCAGCACAAAAACCTTGGGGCAAACGGCCAATATATTGCTCAGTATTTTGGTAAGCTTGGCCTGCTTTACCACAGCGGTAGGAATCGTAACCGGAACTTCGGATTTTATTAAAGGAAGGTTCAACAATGCTATATCGGCCTATCGGATTACGGCCTTTATCGGTTGCTCGCTGGGAGTATTGGTGGGGCAGTTTGATGTTGGCTACATTATTACCGTAGCTGTTCCATCACTCATGTTTATTTATCCCATTACCATAATTTTGATTTTACTGAATGTGGTTCCAAAAAAATGGGGTTCGCCCAAGGTGTTTCAACGGGTAATTGGAGTGACTATTCTGTTCAGCATTCCCGATTTTTTGGGAAGCATCGGCCTTGGTGGGTTTATTTCCCCTTATGTTGATTGGATTCCGTTGGGCCAACACCAAATGGGATGGGTGTTTCCAGCGTTGATTGCCTTTATTGTTTCGAACATCACCAACAGTAAAGAAACAGCTGCTTCAAGCTAATCTTGTTTTCTTTTAAAACTGCAAAAGATAAAATGCTGTGTGGTGCCAAAAGGCGTGATGTGGTCCTCAGTCTTGCATTCTATTTTATCAAATCCCTTAAACGTTGCCTCCATTTGCTGTTCATTATATTGTTTGATGTCGAGACCGCTGCACTTTTTTGGTCCATTTTCGGAGAAGGTTCCCAGGACCATGTAGCCCACGGCGGCTTTATTGGTCAATTCCACATAGGTTTGAATCTGATTTGATTCAGTTAAAAAATGAAATGTGGCTCGATCATGCCAAACATCATAAGTTTCTTTAGGTTTAAATTTGGTAATGTCACTTTCAATCCATTTTACCTTTTGAGCCCTATCCCCCAACCTTTCTTTGGCTCTTTTAATGGCCTTGCCCGATATATCGAGTACGGTAACATTTTCAAACCCCTCATCGAGCAAAAAATCGACTAGTTTACTATCGCCACCACCCACATCAATAATTTTGGATGTTTTGTCCAATCCAAAAGAATGGATAAAATCCAGAGAGGTCTGTGGAATCTCCTGCGTCCAACTTACCTCATCGGGGTTTTTGGTTTCGTAAACGGTTTCCCAATGGTCTTTTTTATCCATACTTACTATTTAAATTTTTGCTCGTTATTACCCAACAGAGACTGTTACCTCAATCCTGGAAAAATCACGTTTTTTTAAATTCTCAGGGGCAATCCAAAAATGGAGGTAATTGTCCCCAAAACAATAGTCGTATAACAAAATATAGTCGTCCAAAAACGGGTTATCATACCCTTCATCATCAATAAGAAACGTTGGTTTGCCAAGAATACTGCCAGATATTTCCTTGTTAAAATCATAACGCAACGGATCAAGATTGGAGAAGCCAAAAATCTCTGATAGAGTCGCTTTCAATTCCTTTGGAATTACTTTGGTTATTTCTTCTCTCTCATCCCAATTTCCAAATGTAAATCCAGCATCGAAAGTTATTTTTGATGGATTTTCCCTTTTTGATTGAGATGAAAATTTATTCTTTGAATTATCCCCTGCCTTTTCAAATACTTCCAACTGCTCAAAATCTCCATCAAAATACAACGCTTTTGCCGATACGCTGTTGAAGTCATAAAATAAGTAAACAATGCCCTTGTTTGGAAAAAAATCGAAAATATCACAAGGTTTTAATTCCTCAAAATTAAATTGAACCAAAAAGTCATAGCCTTTCAATGATTCCAAATCCACGATTTTTGGAAGGTGAGGAGCTCCCAAACTCTTTGATGAGCCAATTGGAATATCAGACTCATTTAACACTTTATCGTTGACTACGTCAATACAAAACTGCAAACCTTCTGAAATGTGTTCGTTTGAAAAAATATAGTCTGAAGCTTCTATTCCAATTATTTCAAAATATTCCTTGAGTGGATAATCCAAAATCGCTTGTCTTGCCTTTTCCAGTTTGTTCATAGTAAATGATTTTATGTGTTTTACAAACTAAAATAGATATTTCTTGCCGACAAAAGATGATATGATCAACTGCTCTGTTGAAACTGGCCAAGCGCTCCCTAATGAAGGAGTGGCCAATGCTCTATTTTTTGAATCAAATACTTTTTGAAGCGTTTTGATTAAAGGCTACTTGAGTAAAGACATTTTATCAATCACAACCACAGTGTTTATTGCTCCTGGCCTTTTCAAAACATTCCTTTCCTTCGGAAAAAGCAAAATAGGCCAATCCCAAAGTACCGATACTATCAATATAAGGAATCTTAAAAAGTTCGTAGATCCCACTGCTCACCAGTAAGATGATGGACATGTACACGCAGACCAACGTGCAATTGGCATCGGCCAAAATTGGTGCTGAATTCAGTTTATGACCTACTTTGCGTTTCCACCAGACCAAAATCCACATAATGAGTATGGATATTGCTGAAATGATGACTCCCCAAAAGGTCGTCAAAGGTTTGTGCCCCGTCCAAATATTATAAATGCTGGAAATGACCAATCCGACAACCAAAAGATAAAAAGCCGCCCCTGTAACCCTAAGGGCGGTTCGCTCAAAATTGTCGCGATTGCTGTCCGGATTCTTTTGGATGCGCAAAACCATGTGGGCAATGCCCAGTCCGGAAATCACCTCGATAAAGCTATCGGTTCCAAAACCAAATAGCGCAAGGCTTTCATCCTCAAAACCCAAATAGGTGGAAATAATCCCCTCGGCAATGTTGTAAAAAATGGTGAACAGGGCCAGAGCAAATGCGGTCCGGTAAAGTTTTCTATCCTGACTCATTGGAAACGTCTTAGGCATGCTTTCTTTACTGATTGTCCGTTTAATGTCATAATGATGTTTTTGGCGTCATGTTGAACTTGTTTCAACATCTCATCCTGCTGAACATGAGCATCTTTATGTGACCCTGAATCAAGTTCAGGGTGACGTTGGTAATATTATGACACATTGCGGACATTCAATCTTTCTTTTTAGACTTCTCCAATTTCCGAGATTTCGGGATAAAAATCAAACAAATTGGCAATCACCTCCCAAAATCGTTATTGTTCAAGGTCATTTCAGCTATTTCACGTGTAATTTTTGTAGGTGAGTTACAATCACAATTACTTAGGCCTATCACATAAATATCCTCTTCGGGCAAATAAACACCCATGGATTTAAACCCAAAAATAGAGCCTCCATGTTCAAGACTCTTACTGCCATTCATGGTTTTGACATGCCACCCATAGCCATAATTGGTCAGTTCCCCATTGTTCAAGGTATAATTCGTAAAAACCTTTCTTGTGCTTTCCTTACTGAGCAATATATGGTTCTTGATCGCTTGTTCCCACTTTAACATATCATCCACAGTTGACATTAAGGATCCCGATGCAAAAGGGATGGAATAATTGATATGCCTAGCGTTGATATAGTCTTCTCTTTTATGATAGCCGGAAGCTCTGTTCGGTATCACTTTTGAACGTCTTGCATAATAGGACGACGACATTCCCAGTTTTTTGAAAATATGCTTTTCCACAAAATCGGCATATCCCATACCCGAAGCTTTTTCAATAATATAGCCTAAAATGATATAGCCCGAATTGTTGTATTTAAATTTTTCGCCGGGGTGAAAGTCCATGGGCTCGTTCTTAAAAAAATCAATCATCTCCAACGGTTCCATGTTATTGTTCGCGATAGCGTTGAGCCCTTTCATGCTTGTAAAGCTTTTTATTCCTGAAGTATGGTTCAATAAGTGGTGAATGGTGATTACGTGGCCGCGTGTGGGATAATCGGGAATGTATTCGATTATTTCATCATCCAATTGCAATTTTCCCTCTTCCATCAACATTAAAATGGAAACAGCAGTAAATTGTTTGGTCATGGAGCCGATTTCGAAGACATTCTTGGTTTCCATCGGCACTTGAAGTTCAAGGTTGGCCAAACCAAACGCTTTTTTGTAAATGACATTACCCTTTTTTGCTACCAAAAAAACAGAACCAGGTCCGTTTTTGGCAAATTTTTCTTTAAGCTTATTGTCTATCTGGGTCTCTATGTCCTGTGCGTTCAACAACGGTTGAAGCCCTACTAAAAAAGCAATCAACAGAAACCATCGAAGTCCCGTATTAAGTCTGTTTTTCATTTTACCTTACATCTTTTGATTTGTAAGGTATGACGGTACTTTATTGAAACAGGTTACACGGTCTAAAGAAATTATTCCGAACCCCGCTTCTTTTTATTGTAGTAGTAAATGGTATAAGCAATGGCGGCCAATACCACAAAAGGGAGGTAGCTCCCGATGACCACACCTATTTCGTAGGCGTTATCGGGAGCTTCTTCCATCTTTTTTTCAATGTTTGATTGTTGTACTATAAACAGTAAACCCTTCATCTGGTCTATTTATTCATCAACTCCTCTATCTCTTCAATCTCAATGGGAATGTTTCTCATTAAGTTAAAAGGCTCTCCTTTTTCTTGAATTACAACATCATCTTCCAAACGAACTCCCATTCCTTCGGCTGGAATATAAATTCCTGGTTCTACCGTAAACACCATATTGGCTTTCATCGGTTTTTTCAATTCACCATAATCGTGGGTGTTCAGGCCTATGTGATGACTGGTTCCGTGCATAAAGTATTTTTTATAGGCTGGCCAATCAGGGTTTTCGTTCTGCACATCGGCCTTGTCCAACAAGCCCAAACCTATAAGTTCAGAAGTCATAAGCTTACCCACTTCTTTATGGAACTCGGCCCAAATTGTACCTGGTACCAACATTTTTGTTGCCTCGTTCTTAACGCGAAGCACCGCACTGTAAACTTGTTTCTGCCTGTCGGTAAATTTCCCGTTTACAGGAATGGTACGGGTCATATCACTGGAATAGTTGGCGTACTCGGCAGCAAGATCCAACAAAATCATGTCCCCGTCTTTCACCTCTTTGTTGTTTTCCAAATAGTGGAGTACATTGGCATTGTTGCCCGCTGCAATAATAGGGGGATATGCAAAACCTCTGGAACGGTTGCGAACAAATTCGTGCAAAAATTCTGCTTCAATTTCGTGCTCCCAAACCCCTGGCTTAACAAACTCCAAGATTCTTCTGAATCCTTTTTCGGTAATATCGCAGGCGGTTTCCATCAACTCGATTTCCTCTGGTTCTTTTACACCACGGATGTTTTGCAAAATAGGATTGCTCTTGGCCCATTGATGCGCTGGGTACTCCTTTTTGCATTTTTCGATAAATCGTGCTTCCCTTGTTTGGGTTTCCACTGCTTGACGGTAATGTTCGTTGGTATTGAAATAAATCGTGTCCGCCTCCGTCATCAAATCAAAAAAGATTTTATCAAACTCAGTGAGCCAATAAACGGTCTCGATGCCCGATACTTCGGTTGCTTTTTCCTTGGTGAGCTTTGCTCCTTCCCAAACCGCAATATGGTCGTTGGTTTCCCTTACAAACAATATTTCCCTGTGCTTGGGGTCCATGGCATCGGGGAACAACAATAAAATCGTTTCTTCTTGATCCGCTCCGCTCAAGTAAAAAATATCACGATCTTGCTCAAAAGGCAAGGTACTGTCCGCGCCGATCGGATAAATATCATTGGAATTGAAAACCGCAATGCTTTTTGGCTTCATTTGGGCCATGAATTTCCTGCGGTTCTTTACAAAGAGATTGCTGTCTATTTGAGCGTATTTCATAAGTTTAATTTGATTTGCCCAAATGTAGGTAATTGCGTTACCGAAGACAAATTCTTACCTTCCATATCAAATTGAAAACATGCAGCTCAACCTAAGTATTCCCGCACTTCTTTTTCCTGCCATTTCCTTGACCATGTTGGCCTATAACGCCCGGTATTTGGCCATTGCAGCTTTGATTAGGCAATTGCACAAACAGTTCGAGGAAACCTCTGCCCAGCCCTTAAAACAACAGATCAACCAATTACGGGCCCGTTTGGGCATCATAAAAAATATGCAGGCAACTGCCATTATCAGTTTTTTGTTGGCAGCAGTAACCATGTTCTTGATCTATGTGGAAATGCGTGTTTGGGCCAATGTTATTTTTGGAATCAGTTTGGTGTTCCTTATGATTTCCTTGGTGCTCTCTCTTTTAGAAGTGCAATTATCCACAAAGGCATTGGGAATCCAATTAAAGAATATGGAAAAATAATCAGTTTTTATAACGGCTTATGTAGGAATACTTCTTTTTGGTTGAAATGTGAAAAAATTAGTTGTCAATTGAAAAGCCAGTTGCACCAATCCTACAGGGGCATTGGTAAAATCAGCTCAAAAATAACCGTTGCTTGCTTCTACTTTTGATGAATACAATTTGATTCATCTTACTGAAAGGATATATGCAGCGAGTTAAGGATTTGGAGTTTTTTAAAACCATACGGGAAATACGGGAATACGAATTTGGAATTTTCTACTTTTTTGATGGATTGGTCATATCAGAAATAAAAGAAGGTGAAGTTTTTGACTGGTCCATTGCCGAAAAAATAATATCCGTGGCCTACGAGGTTTTGGGAAAAGACAAACCTATTGCCTACATCAGTAATCGCATTCATAACTACTCGGTTGTCCCTACCGATTGGTTAAAATTTTACAAACACCGACACCAACTGGAATTTTATTCCGTTGTTGCTTACAACAAAAGCGGTTTGGCCAGCCTTGTTCTGGAAAAAATGTTCTTTAGAAACAAAATACGTCAATTTTCAAACTTGGAAGATGCCATAAAGTGGAGCTTGACCAAAGTCAAAGAAAAAAAAATTGACTTGTCGGCTTGAACTTAACCACTCAAGACGAGTTCATTTTCTGTTCCTTCCACTGTGCTTTTCTACATATTGAACAATGTGCTTGGCCACATTTACTCCAGTTACCGCCTCAATACCCTTTAACCCTGGCGATGCATTTACCTCTATCAGCAAAGGGCCGTTTTTGGACCGGATCAAATCCACTCCGGCCACGCCAAGACCCAAATGTTTGGTAGCATTTACAGCTATAAATTTTTCCCTTGGCGTTAACTGTACTTTTTGGGTTTCCGCTCCTCGGTGTACATTGGACCTAAAATCGTCCAATTCGCTGGTCCGCTTCATGCTGGCCACAATTTTGTTGCCCACCACCACTATTCTCAAATCTTCACCGTTGGCTTCCTCAATATACTCCTGCAACAAAATACTGGTGTTCATATTATATAATGTATCGATCACCGACTTGGCGGATTTTTTACTCTCCGCCAAAATAACCCCTTTGCCCTGGGTCCCTTCTTGCAGTTTAATGATAACAGGTGCACCACCCAACAGCTCTATTTGATCCCCTACATTGTTCGGGTTGATGGAGAACACGGTTTTTGGCACAGGTATTCCCTTCTTGGACATCATTTGTAGGGTAGAAACCTTGTTTCTGGCCCTGATGATCCCCAGTGATTTTGCCGTGCTGAAGACATGGTTCATTTCAAACTGCTTTACAATCGCAGCTCCGTGACGGGTTACCGTAGTTCCAATTCTCGGAACAATGGCATCAAATTCATCGGTAATGTTCTCCGTTCCTAAAAAAATCTGCGGCTTATCGTCGCCCAACTGCACCGAACATTTGGTATGGTCAATATGCTCCACATAATGACCTGCCTTTTCAAATTCCTCTGCAATCCTAGCTGTAGAATATACATTGAGGCTTACGGATAAGATGGCAATGTCCATGTTTTTTGCATTGGTTTGAAAATCAATCGTAATATCGGTTAAAATTCCCAAAATAGAATCCTGAAGGATTAAATCCCAGTAGCTTAAAATGAATCTAAATAACTAGCTTTACGATGTTGAAAGCTTGTTAAAAACTCATCCATGCCGTAAATTTGTTGAAAAACCAGCACTAATGAGTGGAATGATAAAATCATCGCTTGCCCGAAAAGTGATAATGGCACTTTCGGGTCTTTTTTTGGTTGTTTTTCTTACACAACATTTTACCATTAATCTCGCTTCGGTAGTAGATCCCGAAACTTTTAATTCCTGGTCCCATTTTATGGGATACAACCCCTTGGTACAGTTTATCCTACAACCTATTTTGATTGCAGGCGTAATTGTACACTTTGTCATGGGCTTTGTTTTGGAAATCCAGAACAAAAAAGCAAGAGGCATAGGCTATGTAAAGTATAAGGGCAGCGCCAATGCTCCATGGGTGTCCCGCAATATGATCTATTCTGGATTGGTTATCCTTGCTTTTCTGGCATTGCACTTCTACGATTTTTGGGTGCACGAAATGGCCTATAAATATATTGAGGCCAACCCTGAGGACCCTACACGTTACTACGCAGAAACCGTAGAAAAGTTCGCTCCCTTTTGGAGAACCATCCTTTATGTGGTGGCATTCTTTCTACTGAGCCTTCACTTATGGCATGGGTTTGCTTCATCTTTCCAATCCATGGGCGTAAACAACAAGTACACTCCAGCCATCAAAACTTTCACAAAAATATTTTCGGTGGTCATTCCATTGGGCTTTGCTTTTATCGCCCTATATCACCACCTTAACCCAATAACACATTAAGTATGGGCATATTGGATTCCAAAATTCCATCTGGGCCGTTGGCCGACAAATGGACCAAGCATAAAAACGACATCAATCTGGTTAATCCTGCCAACAAAAGGAACATCGACATCATTGTTGTAGGTACAGGACTTGCAGGTGGTGCCGCTGCAGCCACTTTGGCCGAGTTGGGTTATAACGTAAAAACATTCTGCTATCAAGATTCACCACGTAGGGCGCACTCCATTGCAGCCCAAGGGGGAATCAACGCAGCAAAGAACTATCAAGGAGATGGCGATAGTAATTACCGTCTTTTCTACGACACTATAAAAGGTGGGGATTACCGCTCCCGAGAAGGTAATGTATACCGTTTGGCCGAGGTCTCTGGAAACATTATCGACCAGTGTGTGGCACAAGGGGTTCCCTTTGCCCGTGAGTATGGGGGAATGTTGGACAACCGTTCTTTTGGAGGGGTACTTGTATCGAGAACTTTTTATGCCAAAGGACAAACCGGACAGCAATTGTTGCTCGGTGCCTATTCTGCCATGAACCGCCAGATAAACCGTGGTAAGATACAGGCCTTTAACCGTCACGAAATGATGGATTTGGTATTGGTAGACGGTAAGGCTCGTGGAATAATCGCCAGAAACTTGGTGACCGGAGAAATTGAAAGACATAGTGCACACGCGGTAGTTCTGGCTACTGGAGGGTACGGAAATGTGTTCTTCCTTTCCACCAACGCCATGGGAAGTAACGTAATGGCTGCATGGAGAGCACACCGTAAGGGAGCTTTCTTTGCCAACCCATGTTTTACACAGATTCACCCAACCTGTATTCCTGTTTCAGGGGACCATCAATCCAAATTGACATTGATGTCCGAATCACTTCGAAACGATGGTCGAATTTGGGTCCCCAAGAAAAAAGAAGATGCGATCGCAGTCCGCGAAGGCAAGTTGAAACCAACGGAGATTGCTGAAGAAGACAGAGATTATTATTTGGAAAGAAGGTATCCTGCCTTCGGTAACCTTGTTCCCCGTGATGTGGCTTCGAGAGCTGCCAAGGAACGTTGCGATGCAGGATTTGGAGTAAACAAAACTGGAGAAGCGGTATTCTTGGATTTCGCATCCGCCATCAAGCGTTACGGAAAAGAAAAGGCATTGACCTCTGGACTTAAGAACCCAGATGAGGCAACCATCATAAAACTGGGTGAAGAGGTTGTTGAGGCTAAATATGGTAACCTTTTCCAGATGTACGAAAAAATCGTAGATCAGAATCCATACAAAACCCCGATGATGATTTATCCTGCGGTACACTACACCATGGGAGGGCTTTGGGTAGATTATAACTTGCAGACCACAATCCCTGGTTGCTACGCAGCCGGAGAGGCCAACTTTAGCGACCACGGTGCCAACCGATTGGGTGCTTCGGCCTTGATGCAAGGTTTGGCAGATGGATATTTTGTACTGCCATATACGATTGGCGACTATCTATCACATGATATTAGAACGGGGGCCATTCCAACTGATACTAAAGAATTTGACGAAGCCGAACAACAGGTTCGCGATAGAATGGAGAAGTTGATGGGTGGTTATGGAATCCATTCCGTGGACTACTATCACAAAAAACTGGGCAAGATTATGTGGAACAAATGTGGTATGGCCCGAAACGAAAAGGAACTGAAAGAAGCCATCAAGGAGATTTCAGCACTAAGGAAAGATTTCTGGGAGAACGTAAAAATTCCCGGAAGCATCGATTCTAAAAACCAAGAACTGGAAAAAGCTGGGCGCGTTGCCGATTTCTTGGAACTGGGCGAGCTTTTCGCGAAAGATGCATTGCACAGAAACGAATCTTGTGGCGGACACTTCCGAGAAGAGTACCAAACCGAAGAGGGTGAAGCGCTACGTGATGACGAGAACTTTAAATATGTGGCCGCTTGGGAATATAAAGGCGAGCCCAAAGATGCCGAATTGCACAAAGAGGATTTGGTATACGAAAACATTGAACTGAAGACAAGATCATATAAATAATTATTGTGTTATTGGTTATTAAGTTATTGGATAAAGAACAGCAGTAGAATTATTAGTGGGAAGTTTTAAATCTTTTGAAGAGTTAGCTTGCTGGAAAGAATCGAGAATTCTTCGAAATTATGTTAAAGATGAAATTATCCCACAATTGCCAAATTCTGAAAAGTTTGGACTTATCAGCCAAATAAGGCGTTCATCCCGCTCAATTGGAAACAATATTGCAGAAGGATTTGGGAGGTTCAACTATCAGGAAAACATTCAATTCTGCAGGATGGCAAGAGGTTCGTTGAATGAAACTTTGGATCATGTAATAATAGCATTGGATGAAAACTATATTGCAGAGGAAAAACTTAATAACTTTAGAGAGTTGCACAATAAAACATTGAAAATATTAAACGGTTATATCAAATATTTAAAGGATGCTAAACTAAAAGAAGGTTTACACCAATAACCGATTAACTTAATAACTAGCGAAGCAATGAAGCTACATTTAAAAATATGGCGTCAAAAGGACGCATCCTCACCTGGGAAAATAGTTGATTATACCCTTGACGGTGTAGAAGGAGATATGTCTTTCCTGGAGATGCTGGACATCTTGAATGAAGAATTGGTCTCCAAAGGAGAAGAGCCTGTTGAGTTCGATCACGATTGTAGGGAAGGTATCTGCGGAACCTGTTCCTTGCAAATCAATGGAGAGCCCCACGGTCCAGACCGATTGGTAACCACTTGCCAATTGCACATGCGAAAGTTCAACGATGGGGATACCATTGTAATTGAGCCTTTCCGTGCCAAAGCATTTCCTGTAATCAAGGATCTGATCGTGGATCGGAGTTCGTTTGAGAGAATCCAACAAGCTGGTGGTTATATCTCTGTGAACACTTCGGGGAACACTGTGGACGCCAATGCCATTCCCATTAACAAATACGATGCAGACGAAGCCATGGATGCCGCTACCTGTATTGGTTGTGGTGCTTGTGTGGCCGCTTGCA
Organism: Allomuricauda ruestringensis DSM 13258; assembly: GCF_000224085.1. Taxonomy (NCBI): domain Bacteria; kingdom Pseudomonadati; phylum Bacteroidota; class Flavobacteriia; order Flavobacteriales; family Flavobacteriaceae; genus Flagellimonas; species Flagellimonas ruestringensis. Next base: position 1,574,903 of record NC_015945.1, on the reverse strand, counting down.
AAAATGCAAGTGCCATGTTGTTCACCTCTGCCAAAGTTTCCCAGTTTGCCTTGTTGCCGCAAGGAAGAATCGAAGCTACAGAACGTGTTCAAAATATGGTCCGTCAAATGGACTTGGAAGGTTTTGGCAATTGTACCAACACGGGAGCATGTGAAGTGGAGTGCCCTAAAGGTATTTCCTTAACCAACATTGCCCGTATGAACCGCGAGTACTTATCCGCTACTTTAAAGGGATAAATCTCATAATATTTCAACATACAAAACCCAAATTCCAATAGGAGTTTGGGTTTTTTCTTTGTGGAAAAAATCTAAGTAGTGCCAACTCGGACGCCCATGACTTTAGCTCTCTTTCTACCTCTGGATTCCGTTTAAGGTGACATATTAGTGAATATCAGTAGGGTTTGTGTCAAAATCACTTGCTTTGTGCAAGTTAGATTCTTCATTCGCTCTGCTCTCTTAGAATGACGATCAATCCAAAAATCGAACAATGAGTTATTCATTCTTTGCTGGACTAAGTATCTTTTATGATAAAGTAAGTGGAATTTTTGATTGCCCGCCTGCCACCTTAAGGTAGGAATTTCACAAAACATCTACAATACCTTTCTAAAGAGTCAATGTAAATGAAGTTCTTGAACTTGATTTTTGCACTTGCACTTTATTTGGCTCGATAATTGCTTAAATTTAAGGCTAAATCAAGCGAGCTTGTTAAGAAAGTTTTCCTTAAGGTCACGCATATTTGTTGCCATGATTACCTTGGTAGTACTCGCTTCTGTCTTGATTGCCGGGGTTACGGTTTATCAATACAAGGAACAAGGCAACGACTATCACAACGAAAGGTTGGAGCGAAAGGAAGAGCAGCTCATAAAAAGCATCGATTATGTCCTAAAGGAAACGACATATCCCATAACCACGGAGAATCTCCACCTTATATTCAGCGAGGAGATTTATGAGATAGCCAACATCCAAAATGTAAATTTCAACATTTACGATCTCGAGGGCAATTTGATCAAAAGCTCTCGTCCTACTTTTGAATCCAATTCAATCGCTACATGTCTCGACCCCGAAGTACTCAATTTTTTAAGGGAAAGTGGGGAGCCACGGTTTGTGGAAGAAAAAAGGACGGCCGGAGATAATTATCAATCCACCTACACCTACATTTACGACCTCAGGTTCAAACCCATCGGTATACTGAACCTTCCTTATTTTGAAGACAACACCTTCAATAATATGGAATTGAGGGAATTTCTCTTTAGGTTGGGCATGGTGTATCTTTTAATGCTGATCATCGCCATTATTTTGGCATATTTCATTTCTAAATACATTACAAGGTCGCTACAGACCATATCGGACAAAATCAACAGAACCAACTTGACCCATCAAAACGAAAAAATATATTTGGAAAGTCCTGGAGAGGAAATTGGCAAATTAGTGGATTCGTACAACCGAATGATCGATGAGTTGGAGGAAAGTGCCGTAAAACTGGCTAGAAGTGAACGAGAACAGGCGTGGCGTGAAATGGCCAAACAGGTAGCCCATGAAATCAAGAATCCTCTCACTCCTTTACGGCTAACTGTGCAGAGTTTTGAGCGCAAATTCGACCCAAATGATCCTGATATTCAGAAAAAGGTCAAAGAGTTTTCCAAAACCTTGATACAACAAATAGACACGATGAGCAATATAGCCACAGCATTTTCCAGTTTTGCCGATATGCCCGCTCAGCAGAACGAGACTTTGAATGTGGTTAAGGTGGTAAAATTGGCTATGGAGATTTTTAATGAGGACTACATTCATTTTATAGCTGACGAAGAAGAAATTGTGGCCAAGCTGGATCGTACCCAGTTAATAAGGGTAATCACCAATCTGGTGAAGAATGCCATTCAAGCAGTGCCCGATGTAGACTCCCCGAGAATCTTGGTAACAGTGGCCTCCGTAGGCGATCGTGTTAAAATTTCGATTGCAGACAACGGCCTTGGAATAGCGGACGAGCACAAACACCAAATTTTTGAGCCTAAGTTTACTACCAAGTCCAGTGGAACGGGTCTGGGGCTGGGTATGGTAAAGAACATTGTGGAAAACTATGGCGGAACCATTAACTTTACTTCTAAAGTTGGAAAAGGGACCGTTTTTACCATTGAGTTTCCAAAAGAACATAAATAATAATGGCGGACATTGTATAGCCCGTCTCAAACATCAGTATACATGGATTTCGAAAACATTTACATTGAAGAAGATAACAATTTGGCCACCATAACCATAAACAGACCAAAAAAGCTAAATGCCCTGAACAAAAGAACAATTGAAGAGTTACACGTGGCCTTTAAGGAACTGGACGAGGATAGGGACATAAAAGTGATCATTATCACAGGAAGTGGAGAGAAAGCCTTTGTTGCCGGTGCCGATATTTCCGAATTTGCCAATTTCTCGGTAAAAGAGGGTCGTCAGTTGGCAGCAGTTGGGCAGCAACATCTGTTCGATTTTGTAGCAAATCTTTCCACTCCCGTTATTGCTGCCATCAATGGTTTTGCCCTGGGAGGAGGTCTGGAACTTGCCATGGCATGTCATTTTAGAGTGGCCAGTAGCAATGCAAGAATGGGCTTGCCCGAAGTATCGTTGGGAGTAATTCCCGGTTATGGCGGAACCCAACGCTTGCCCCAGTTGGTAGGAAAGGGAAGGGCCATGGAAATGATCATGACCGCAGGAATGATCGATTCCGACAAAGCATTTGGATATGGGTTGGTGAACCATGTCGTTTCTTCTGAAGAATTGTTGCCATTTTGTATGAAAATTGCGAGCAGGATATCGAATAATTCCAGTGTCGCCATAAAACATGCAATAAAAGCGATAAATGCTGGTTTTAAATATGACGCTGATGGCTATTCGGTGGAAATTGATGCCTTTGGCAATTGCTTTGGAACAGACGACTTTAAAGAAGGAACTTCCGCATTTTTGGACAAACGCAAGGCAGATTTCCCCGGATCGTGACCATTGGCCTAACCAAGCCAGATCATGAAAAAATACCTACTTCCATTATTTTGCTTTGTATTGACAGGTATGGCCGTCAATGCCCAAAAAATGCCCGTTTCCTACGATTTTGGGGAAAAATACCGCGACAGACACCGCTATTCCAATCTCGTTACGCTTGAAGAGGACGACTCTGGGGGCTATGTTTTGGTACGTGCCTACTATCAGGGATTGGTACTCAAACCCAAAGGGTATCTTATTGAAAAATACAATAGTGAGCTCGAACTGGTGTCCGAGTACAATTATAAGCTCAAGGGGTTGGATTTTGTGGACGGATTCCTCAAAAATGGTCAGTTGAACCTTTTGTTCCTAAATTATAATCCCAATAAAGGGGAATATGAATATTGGGTACATACCAGCCCTATAATCGACTTTAATTTTAAACCAAAAAAGTTACTTTCAATAGCTTCAGAAGAAGTTAAGGATCCTGTGGGCAAAAATTATTACAACCGCGATTTTGCAAAAGGATTCACCACGGCCATACTTTTTAATGAAGACAAATCGGGGTTCGTCATAAGTACACATCATAAAAGAGGGAAGAGCAACAAGCATATGATTCATTTGTTCGATACCGCTCTGAACAAAAAGTTTGAATATGATTTTTCCAATGAGATTGAGGAAAAGAACTATGCTTTTGAGAATGTGGCCATCTCCCGGGACATGCAAACGGCATATATAGTGGGCAAGGCCTATTATAAAAAGAGACGATTTCGGGTAGATGAGCGAAAGTATCATTATGAGTTGATCAGTGTGTCGCAAAACGACAGTAAGACCCAACCTTTTGTAGATCCTGGCAAGTATCCCGAGGGACTCTACCCTATCATCACAAAAAACAGACTGGTCTGTGTTGGGTTTTATTCAGATAGGAGAGATAATCGCTACAATGGCATAGCCTATTTTGATGTAGACCCTGGAACATTGGATATCCAAGTCCAAAAATACAATCCCTTTTCACAGCAGTTTATGGACGATAAATTTGGACGGGCAGGGGACCATGATATCAAAAACCTGGTATTTAAAGGAGTTGAGATAACCGATGACCAAGATATCTTGTTCAATGCGGAAGAATATTTTGTCACTTCAGGTTTAGAGGTTACTGGAGCCGGACAACGTGTAAAGATTGAGCGTTATCACTATAATGACATTGTCAGCGTTAAATTAGGGGCCAATGGCGATATGAAATGGGCCAGAAATATCAACAAGACCGAAGTTACCCAAGGCGATGGAGCCTATGCCTCCTACAGTTCTTACTGCAAAAATGGTAAAACGTATTTTTTTATCTGTACTTCTTCGGAGCACCCACAACTCATAAACAACGAGCGATTGATTTTTAAACAAGGGTTTAGTAGAAATCGTAACGTTTTCCTGATTTCTTTGGATGAAAACGGAGTTATGGATTATGAGAAAATCATCGATCAGCAAGAAGCCAGATTACCACTCATGGTCTCCAAACCACTTAAGGACGAAGAGGAGGGCAAAATGCTCTTCTACGCCAAGCAAGGAAGCAGAAAACAATTGGTAAAGGTCGATTTTAAATAAGAACCAAGACTCATCAACATCAAGTACAAGCTCAAGCATCAAATACAAAGAAAAGAGAGTCAAGAACCAAGACACAAGAGACAAGACTTTGTACATCGGACTAAGTTATTGGGTTATCCAGTTACTGCAATCTGCCTACTGACTACTGACTCCCGACTTCTGACAAGTTCAAGTTTCAAGTTCAAGAGTTATTGCTTACTGCAAATTGACTCCGACTTCGGACTCCCGACAAGCCCAAGCATCAAGAGCAAGAACATTTGTCCCCTTTATGGCTATCTGCCTGTCCGCACGGAATGACAACAGTGGTGAAACAAAAAAATCGAGAGAATCTGTGCAATTCGTGTCAAGCTTTACAGCGTTGAAAGGATTCTCTTTGCATTGTTTGGAATGTCGAGGGCAGTGATGTCATTTCGAAATGAGGAGTGCAACGACGATTGAGAAATCTATTCGATGTTGATACTTCAGATTTCTCACACTCCACCCAATCAAGATCGGGTTCCCGTTCGAAAATGACGGAGGGTCTTAATGCTAATTCGTGGAACTAGTGTCAATCCTTTTATTATTTAATTAAGAAAGAAAAAACTTACAATTTAGTTTTTCTATCAATTCATTTGCACCATCCGTCAAACCAAATTGGTCATAGGTTAGTTAGGTACTAAAACACCCATTTTTACAACATACTTTTGGTTTCATATAACCCTAATTAAAAACAAAATTTTTATGAAATCAATTAGATTATTTAGTATGGCCGTGCTTGGCATGGCAATGGTTTTGGTCTCTTGCTCCGGTGAAGATGGAGAACAAGGACTACAAGGAAAAGAAGGACCTCAAGGTCCCCAAGGCGAACAAGGGGATCAGGGTGAACCTGGACAAGATGGAGAGAACCGACCAAACGTAGACTTCTACTTTCAAAATGGATTTGATGGATATGAAGGAACTCAAGATGTACAAATTAGTTTTAACTCTGGTTCGACAAATAATGAAACACTTAATCTTATAGAAGATCTTGATGCAGATAACCATAGGTATGTTCTAATGAGATTCGATGGAATTTCGGATTATATCAATAGTGAATTTGGATCTGATCATACTAATTGTGGAGAAGACTATATTGTTACCCAAGCAATATTATATTTATATAGTACTGGAACAGTTGCAGCAGGTGGATTTAATCAAGGCTATATCCATCATGGGTTTTATGGCCCCAACGATCCAATTTTTAATGAGGAAGATGCTACTTGGACACAAGCGAACGCCGTTGACTCTTGGTTTTTACCGGGGGCTAAAAGTGAACTTTTTGTTGGGCCATTTAATGGGTCGGATAACTACACGGCTGGATTAGGGACTATGGTTAATTCATCTCAAGATTTAGGATGGATGGCCTTGCCTTTACCGCAATCCGTGGTTACTGCTTGGATATGTGATAATATTGGAGAGCAAGGTGATGCAAACAAAGGAGTTCGATTGCGACTGTCTACTGAGGCTGTAAATGGTTTAAGCAGAATAGGTTTTTCTTCTAGTGAAGCTATTCAAACAGACCTTAGACCTGTTCTAGTTATTAAAACTAAGGAAATCAATAATGCTGGAAAAGGCGATATTGATTCTTCAAAACTAAAAAGTTGGGAAAATATGACAACAGAAGAAAGAATGGCTCCACTTTATGAATTCCTTTCTAAAAAATAGATAAAGAAGTATAATAAACATTTTAATTAAGGATATTCCCCCGTTGGGGCACCTGACCAAAACGGAGAAGCCGGGCGAAAGCTCGGCTTTTCTTATTCTGTGCTTGACATGGAATGACAACAGTGGTAAAGAATTCGGCAATTCCTGCCTAAAGGCGGCAGGCAGGCGTGTCAAACTTTATAGCGTTGAAGGGATTCTTTACCTTCCTTGAAATGTCAATAGAAGTGATGTCATTTCGAAATGACGGAGTGTCTTGATACAAATTCATGACATTTGTGCCAACCTCATTAATACTTATAAACCTATTGCTGGTGCAAGCGTCACGCTCGTTCCGATCATTTACAGCATTTTGTGTACTTGGCACGAAAGAGGCTCACTCTAGCGTGAAAGAGGGGAGAAATCCCGTCACCCTGAACTTGTTTCAGGGTCTCACTCCTATGGGATTCCGAAACAAGTCCGGAATGACGGCCTGACACAAATTTGCACGAATTAAGTTTGGAGTTATTGGATTGCTGTAAACTGCCACTGCCAACTGACTTCGTGCATCGTTCTTCGGACATCCGACTCCCGATAAGCTCAAGAACAATTGTACCCTTGATGGCTATCTGCCCATCCGCACGGAATGACAACCGTGGTGAAACAAAATAAATTCGAGGGAATCCGTGCAATTCCTGCCTAAAGGCGGCAGGCAGGCGTGTCAAACTTTATAGCGTTGAAGGGATTCTTCACCTTCCTTGAAATGTCAAGAGAAGTGATGTCATTTCGAAATGAGGAGTGCAACGACGATTGAGAAATCTATTTGATGCTGATACTTCAGATTTCTCACACCCAATCAAGATTGGGTTCCCATTCGAAATGACGGAGTGACATTTGTGTCAACCTCATTAATACTTATAAACCATCTAAATCTCTAGTAATCCATCAATCAAAATATCCAAACAAAGGAAATAATCCATATATTTGGAATAAATCCAAGACAATGCCGTCCAAAGAGTTTCTAAAAGGGAGAGGAGCACAGAAAAACACAAGCAATCGGTTTTTGCAACATGTGTATGAGATGCGGGAGGATTTTTTGGAATTCTGCCGTTTGGAAGGAGAGGAAGCTGAAAGCAACAAAACAAAGTACATTCCTATTTTTCCAAAAACGATTGTCAACAAAGTGGATAGCCCCGATGTGGGGATGGGATATTCCATGAACCCTTACCAGGGCTGCGAGCATGGTTGTATTTATTGTTATGCCAGAAACACCCACGAATATTGGGGCTATAGTGCAGGTTTGGATTTTGAACGACGAATATTGGTGAAAGAATCGGCACCAGAGCTTTTAGAAACCAAGATCAAGCATAAAAAATGGAAAGCACAGACCATTGTGCTGTCCGGCAATACGGATTGTTACCAACCCGCAGAGCAAAGGTTCGAGATTACACGTAAATGCCTTGAAGTTTTTTTAAAGTATCGCCACCCTGTGGGCATCATCACAAAAAATGCTTTGGTTCTTCGTGATTTGGACATTTTAAAAGAGCTGAACAAACACCAATTGGTCGGGGTCAATATCTCTGTTACATCATTATCGGAAAAGACGAGACGAAAATTGGAACCCAGAACGGCATCCATTCAAAAACGATTAAAGACCATTCAGGTGTTATCCGAGAACAATATACCCGTCAATGCTATGCTGGCACCCATGATCCCTGGAATAAATTCCCACGAGTTGTTGCCATTGGCCAAGGCCGTGGCCGACCATGGAGCCCTTTCCTTTGGGTTAACGGTAGTGCGGCTCAATGGGGCCATAGGTCAAATATTTTCGGACTGGATAAAAAAAGCAATGCCAGATAGGGCGGAAAAAGTTTTACATCAAATACAGGATTGCCATGGAGGAACATTAAATGATAGCCGATTTGGCACAAGAACAAAAGGAGAGGGTAAAATTGCGGAGCAAATACACGAAATGGCCCATTTGGCCAAGAAGCGATATTTTAAAGGCAAAACCTTTCCTCGGTTGAACATGGAGCTTCACAATCAATACAAAGATGGGCAGATGAGGTTGTTTTAACTACAATTTACCAATCAACTATTGAACAATTCTCAATAAATGTTCGTTCATTTAGAGCTGACATCCTGAGCGCCAGCCTTCCGCTGGAATACCATGAATTCAATAGGCGCCTTATGTTGAATTTTACCTGAATTTTGAGCTCACCCCTACTAAAAGACTCTTTATCAATATTTTATATGGACAATAAATGAGGTTTTTGATTTAAATAGTCATACCAAAATGGAGTCAAAGCAATTGAATGGTACTATACGATTCATAGGTTTTGCAAAGCATCACCTTAAAATGGTAGAAAGCAAAATCAATACCCCAACTTTTCACGAACCCGAAGCAAAACACTATCAGCTACTTTGCGAGCTTTTTCTGCACCAAAGGCCAAGGCTTCGTCCACCTCGTTTTTGTGGTTCATATAGTATTCGAATTTTTCGCGGGGTTCTTCAAACTTTTTTAAAATGAGTTCGTACAAGGCTTGTTTAGCATGTCCATAACCATAGTTTCCAGCTAAATAGTTGGCGCTCATTTCTTCGATTTGTGCAGTAGAGGCCAATAGCTTGTACAAAGCAAAAACATTGTCCTTGCTTGGGTCCTTGGGCTCTTCCATGGGCGTACTATCGGTAACAATGCCCATAATTTGCTTACGGAGTTTTTTGTCCGGTTGAAACAGGTTGATGAGGTTGCCACGGCTTTTGCTCATTTTTTCACCATCCGTACCAGGCACGTACATGGTTTGCTCGTGTACTTTGGCTTCGGGCATCACAAAGGTTTCGCCCATCTGGTTATGAAAGCGGGAGGCCACATCGCGGGTCATTTCCAAATGCTGGAGCTGGTCTTTCCCTACGGGAACAATATCAGCATCATACAATAAAATATCGGCTGCCATAAGCATGGGGTAGGTAAACAACCCTGCGTTCACATCTTCCAACCTATCGGCCTTGTCCTTAAAGGAATGTGCCAATGTTAATCGCTGGTACGGAAAAAAGCAGCTAAGGTACCAAGCCAATTCAGCTGTTTGTGGAATATCGCTCTGTCTGTAAAAAACAGTTTTTTCAATATCAAGGCCAAAGGCCAGCCAAGCTGCAGCTATGGCATAGGTGTTGTTTCGTAACAGCTCACCATCCTTAATTTGGGTAAGCGAGTGCATATCTGCAATAAAGAGAAAGGAGTCGTTTTTGGGATCCTCCGCCATTTCAATGGCAGGCGAAATTGCTCCCAAAATATTACCCAAGTGGGGTGTGCCTGTGCTTTGTATTCCGGTCAGAATTCGGGCCATGCTAAATTTTTGCCCGTAAAAGTAAGCATCCCGTACATATAAAAAAAGCGGCAGTACCCCTTAACGTAGAATTGATTTAATCAGGGTTTATTTCTTGAACAGCCCGGCAATGAAAAGAATCACTACGGCGCCAATAACCCCGGTGATGAGGTGGCCAATAATTCCCGACCCTATATGAACCCCAAGAGCACCAAAAAGCCAATTGCCCACAATACCACCAACAATTCCTAAAATAATATTCAAAAGAAGACCAAAGCCGCCCCCTTTCATGATTTTGCCCGCAAGCCATCCGGCCAGGGCACCGATCAATAAAGCATATAAAATACCCATATCCTAAATTTTAATGGTTAGTCTTATAAAGATATTCAAAAATTTTACTTTTGATGAATGCTTGGAATAATCAGAAATGCGGGACATGTAGTGTATAGGGTTTGGTTCTATATCTTGGTTACCGTTCCCATTCTATTATTTTTCCCGATTTTGCTCATTTTTACTATCTCCGAAAAAACCTACCCCCATTTTTTTTGGTTGGCACGGAATTTATGGGCCAGACCTATTTTGTACGGTATGGGCTGTTTTCCCAAGATTGTTCGCGAGCAGCGCATGGTGAGAGGAAAGAGCTATATGCTAGTGGCCAACCACACCAGTATGCTTGATATTATGCTGATGTTGGTGATTAGTAGAAACCCTTTTGTTTTTGTGGGCAAAAAGGAATTGGAGAGCATTCCCATTTTTGGATTTTTCTATAAACGGGTCTGCATAATGGTGGATAGGGAAAACGTTCGTAGTAGAACCAGGGTTTATCGTCGCGCCCAAAGAAGACTAGATCAAGGGCTGAGTATTTGTATTTTTCCGGAAGGGGGCGTGCCCGAGGAGGATATTGTTTTGGACAAGTTTAAGGATGGGGCGTTTAAAATGGCGATTGCCCATAAAATTCCTGTGGTACCCATGACTTTTTTGGATAATAAAAAACGCTTTTCATTTACCTTTTTTAGTGGCGGACCTGGACAAATCAGGGCTAAAGTGCACGAGTTTTTCGAGACTGGAATTTTGAGTGCGTCGGATACCTCTACTTTAAGGGAAGAGGTAAGAAATGTAATTTTGAAAGAACTGACCAAAAAGTAAAAATCCTATATCGGTATTTTTATAATCACCGTGGTGCCCAAAGGGCGATTATCTTCATCAAACTTATCTATTATTTGGATAGGATTCTGGGCAACCCCCAAGGATTCCAACCGTTGTTTTGTGACCTCCAATCCTCTTGATTTTTTTTCTTTTGGATATATGTGGGTCTTGTTTTTGGCCGATTGTCTGCCCACACCCGAATCATCTACTATACACCAGAGTTGTTGTTCTTTTGCCTTAAACTGGATAACGAGCTCCTTGGGCCCTTCCTTTTTGGGCAACAGACCATGGATCAGGGCATTTTCCACAAAGGGCTGCAAAACCATGGAGGGCACTTCAATTTCAGTTTCATCCAAATTTTCATCGACTTGAATGTTGTACGTGAAAGAATTGTTGAACCTAAGGGATTCCAGTTCCAAATAGTCTTTGAGCATTTCAATCTCTTCATCGAGAGGTATGTTGGCCACTATGGAACTCTCCAATACGTTACGCATCAATCTACTGAATTTGGTCAGGTATTTAAGAGCACTTGTATTCTTCTTGTCCAGTATAAGATGTTGGATGGAACCAAGTGCATTAAATATAAAATGTGGATTGATCTGTGCCCGTAGCGCCTTTATTTTGTTGATGAGTACTTCCTCGCGCAATCTATAGTTTTCCCTAAATTCCAGATAGGCCTTATAGTTTAATCCAAAAGCAAATATGATTACCTCAATGGAACATCCTATGATCAAGTACGGTAGACTGTTCATATAGAGCCCGTCGTTTGGGGCTGCCAAATAATAACGCGCCAAACCGCCAAGGCAGAGAACCATTGTTGCGGATAGGACAATATACATAAGTGTATCCCGGTATATCAAAAACAAGAACATACAGGCAAGCAATCCGTAAAGGTTGAGAGTTTTTTGGCTATGCCCCACAAGAAATGTAAGTCCATCAATATAGTTTAAGGAGTAAAAGATTCCCATTAGGATTATAATTGCGATATTGACTACAATCGCTGCCAAACAAGCATAATGGATGATGAGATAATCTTTTTTGGTGTTGAGATAGGCTATCAAAAAATAGCCATAAGCTATATTGGAAGAAAAAATAAAGCCTTGGGATGCCCAATGTTGTAACGGAGAATCATTAAGCACAAACTGAAAAAAACCGAAATACCTTCCGGTCAAATAGATGAAGAGCAAAAGTAAATATGTGGAATAATAAAGCAATTCCCGTTTTTGTTGAAACAGGTACATGGAAGTTGTGGAAAACCAGATGATAAGACAAATCCCTGCAAAAACCCCATAAAAAATTTGTTGGTGAAAATCATTGGGTGTACCGTACTTATCAGGCGATAGGGTACTGTAATTAAAATGCCAATTGGAAATATCTTCCTTAAAGGTAATGCGCTGGACCTTGAGCATTAAATAACGATCATTGATCAGGTCTTGGGTATTGAACTCGAGGTAAGAGTAGTAATTGGAACCCCTGATTCTTTTGGCAATGGGGTCTTTATCAAATTGTCCGATGGGCTTTTTGGCGATGCCACTTTTGCTTTTGTGGTAAAAGGCCCCGTAATCAAACGTGTTGTTTTTAAGGTAAAAGATAGCATCGGATTCCTTGGAAGCAATGCTGTTCTCAAAATCCAACCTAATCCAGTAAATGTCCTTTGGGTCTGTTTTTTGTTCAAATTGACGGGGAAGTTTAAATTCTTCGGTCTGGTTAAGGATATCTTTTACGGTCAAACTGGTATCCGATGTCTTGATCATTTTAAATGAAACCTCTTTTTCAAAAGTGGCTTCTTGGGCAAAACAGGGGTGCCATAACCAACAGACAAGCAAAATGGATAGGTTTCGTGTAAGTCTTAGCATAGGTTATATCAGATTGGGAAGTTTTAGGGAAATACTTCTTTTCTGGATGTCATTGTCAAAACTATGGGTAATTGTAGTGGTAATTTTAAAATCTTTTACAGCATTTAGAAGGTTGACTTGATCTTGCCACTGCAAAATGCTTTCGCGATAACCTGATTGATTGTTTGCGGATTTACCTGTCTGGAGCGATTGGTGAAGAACCTTGAGCGTTACAGTAGTGTCGGCAATTTTTAGCAGCACATTAAAATGTTGTCCCTTTTGTTGGTTGTACATGGCGCTTTCAATAATATTCTCAAAAAGCGTTTGCACTACAAGGGAAGGAATGGTCGCTTCTTCCATCTTTTTTGAGTTTTCATGGAGAGATATGTCATAATCGAACAAACCATCATAACGTAGCTTTTGAAGCTTCAGGTACGAATGGAGCATGTCTATCTCATCTTTTAAGTGAACCGTTTCCTGCCCCAATTGATTCAGGTAAAATCGGATGAGCTTGCTGAACATGGACAAATACTCCAAGGCCAGTCTTTTTTTCTCCGAGGTAATGAAATACTGGATGGAATTGAGCGAATTGAAAACAAAATGTGGATTTAATTGCGAACTCAGGCTTTTTAGCTTCAACTCGACCATCTCTTCTTTGATCTTTATCAAACGATCGTGTTCTTCCATCAGCGCTTCGTGGGTGCGAACGCTTCTAATTTTTATGCCACAGATGGCGGCAAAGGCCGAGAGCATCTTAAGATGATGGTCCGTAAAAAAGCCTTTTTCGGGATGCTCGCAATCAATAACGCCATAAACAATATCCTCGCAGGTAATGGGCACGCAAATTTCCGATAGTCTTGCCTCATCATCCTCAATATATCTAGGGTCTTTAGAGGCATCGTTAATAATTTCCGCTTGGGCCGTTTGGGCCACGTAACCCGATATTCCTTGGCCCATAGGAATTTTAACTGGGTTGTAAATGGTCTTGTCCTTTGGGTTTTTTGGGCCGTATGCGGCTTTTTGGATCAAGTACTCCTTGTTGTCATCTACAAGATAGATCACACAATCCACAAACCCCAACTGGCCAATACAGTTCTTGGCCACGTCCCAGAGAATATCATCTTCATTTTCCTTTCCCATAAGCGATTTTGAAAAGTAAATGAGGACATCTTCAAACTGATTATTTTTCACATTGTCAAAAGGTTGGTTAGTTTTTATAGGCCTGAAAGTAAGAAAAATATGTGAATGTTTTTGGCGCAAAAAAGCGCCCGTTTTAATGGGGCGCTTAATTGATTGCTTAAAGGAGCAATCTTCCTAACCAACTTCTTACAGATTAAAACTTAAAGCTGATACCGCTATAAACTCCAATGGAATAAGGTTTAAAATTGCCGGACACATTGGAAAAGGTGTTTAATTGATACTTGAATACAGGTTCAATATTAAACCTGACCTTGGGTGTAAATTTATAATTGAGGCCCATACCCACATTGGCGCTAAAGTTTAAAGCGTTTATGTTGTTCGCCTCGCCCATTTCGGTAACCAGTTCATTGGATTCCAACAAAACCGAATTGTCCACAAGGAAAAGCGAGCTTACACCTCCTATAAGATCAACGCCGAGCTTTTTGTCCAAAACGGCGTAATTTACTTCCAATGGAACCTCAATATAACCCAATTGCTGAACCATTTTGCCATCAAGGGAGGGTACTTCGCTGAATGCTATCTCTTTAGAATTGACCGCAGGGGCGTTCTTGGCATTTTCCCTACTTTGTACAATTATAGATTCAGAGTTTGGGTTATAATCAATATTTGCTATTCTATTGGCCGAGGCAGCTCGTAATGTTGAAGAGAAAACTACATCGTTGGTATTGTAGCCATAATTTACCCTGTGCACTCCCGAACGTATTTTTAATTTTTTGCCAACTTCATACGCTACCGTAAGACCATAGCTTAAATTAAATTTTCCCGATTTTGAGTTGGAGGAGAAGTCGGCTCCAACAGGAGAACCATCTCCAGCGGCATCAAAATATACAGGTGCCAAAGAAGGGCCAACGGACCATTTTCCCGTTTTGTTTTCTGCCACCGCTTCTTCTATTTCCTTTTGTTCTTCAATCGCATCGTAAATGGATTTTTTTTCAGCTTCCTCTTTTTCTTCTGTATGCTGTGCAACTTGATTGTTATCCCCATCTGTTTCAGTGGTTCGCCTTTGGCCTTCATCATCATTCATCGCAATGGCAGTGTTTTTTTCTGCGCCATCTTTTTCAGAAGAAATTGCTTCAGATTCGATCAAACCATTGTTTTTGGCCTGAGTCTTATCAGCTGAGTCATTCATTTTTGAATTGCTGGAAGCATCATTTTCGGCAATTGCTGAAACCTCATTTTCATGTAAGTCGTTATCGGTTGTTTGATGGTTTCTTTCCTCCAAGTTTTCACTATCGGAAGTATTTGCCAAACCATCCTCTCGCTTTTCTGAAGTAGTCACTGGACTATTAAAACCTTTATTGTTCTTTTCTTCTGAATTATCGGTTTCGTCTGGAATAGCAATGTTTTCCCTATCGGTAATGATATGTTCTTCTTTTGGTTCTTCGGCAAACGGATTGATTGCCAACAGCAGTATTGCCAAAACAGCGGCTGCACCCCCAAGGCCCCACCAAATTGGAACGACCCGTTTCTTTTGTTTCTTTTTGTCCAAAGAGGCTTCAATGGAGTTCCAGACTTTTTCGTCCGGAACTTCTTGAAAGTCTTGAAAACTTTCTTTGAACAATTGCTCTAAATTCTTTTTCCCCATCGTTAGTTCTATTTAAGCAATGTTTATTTTGGCTTTTTCTATTTTATCCCTCAAAATGGCCTTGGCCCTTGCCAAATTGGATTTTGAGGTTCCGGTGGATGTCCCCAACATCTCACTGATTTCTTTGTGACTGTGGCCGTCCAATACGTAAAGGTTGAACGTTAACCTATATTTATGTGGCAGCTCTTGTATATAACCCAATAAGGTGGAGAGGCTTATGTCTGCGCCCTCTGTTTCCACTTCTACCTCATCTTCTGTATTTTCCGAAACTACGTTGAGGTATTGGTCTTTTCTGTATTTCTGGAGTACCGTGTTTACGGTTATCCGTTTGATCCAACCTTCAAAAGATCCTTTAAAACTGAACTGGTCGACCTTGTCGAATATGGTCATAAAACTGTCGTGCAGATTGTCCTCCGCTTCCGTTTTGTTACGGGAATATTTGAGGCACATACCGAAAAGAATACCAGAGTATCTCCGGTATAGCTCGGCTTGGGCCTGTCGATTTCCCTTTTTACAGTTATGTATAAGTTCTTCAAGATCCAAATGTTGGTCAATTTTGGATTATTGATTGTTTAATTTGTTGGTTCCCCTTCTGCTACTGGGATTGTATATTCCAAATAGGTTGCATTACCATCGGCATCGTCACCTGCGTAAAACCGGAAGAGATAGTCTTTAGTGTAAATTACATTAAATTTTAACGTGGCCACAACTTCTTCCACGGCTTGGGTGCAGGCACGGTCCTCATCAGTTAAGACAGAACCGACCACAACAATATCACGACCCGTTTCCGCAGTATTTGTTACATCAAAACCTTCAAAAAAGGTGCAACCGTTGGGTCGTTGGTAGGTTACTTCAATGTCGTAGGTTTTCCCAAACTCAAATGATTCGGGCACATCGGCCTCAACTGTTTTTAAGGCAGTAAAGTAAAAATTGGGGGAATCATCATCCACCTCACAAGAGACGAACCATGAGCATGCCACAATCAAAATAAAGGGCACTAACACTTTTTTCATAATAAAATCCTTTTTATTCCCTAGATGTACAGTATACACAAGGGTTGCGTAGGATTTTCACAACCAAAAGTTAATATCCCCAAAAAAAGTAATAAAAAAACTATTCGCTTACTGCAGTAATGGCCTCTTTAATTTTTGCTTCCAATTCTTCGGATAGTTCTGGGTTGTCCATTAGAAGTGATTTTACGGCATCCCTTCCTTGACCCAATTTGGTGTCGCCATAGCTGAACCAAGAACCACTTTTCTTGACAATTTCGTAGGCAACTCCCAAATCAAGTATTTCTCCTATTTTGGAAATCCCTTCGCCGTACATAATGTCAAATTCGGCAGTTTTAAAAGGAGGGGCCACTTTGTTTTTCACCACTTTTACCCGGGTCTTGTTCCCTTGTACATCGCCATCAGTACTTTTAATTTGTGTAGAACGCCTAATGTCCAATCGTACAGATGCGTAAAATTTAAGGGCATTACCACCGGTGGTTGTTTCGGGGTTTCCGAACATTACCCCGATCTTTTCCCTCAATTGGTTAATAAAGATTACGGTGCATTTTGTTTTGCTGATGGTAGAAGTCAATTTTCTCAGTGCTTGAGACATCAATCGAGCGTGCAATCCCATTTTGGAATCTCCCATTTCACCCTCAATCTCGCTTTTTGGTGTAAGGGCCGCTACGGAATCCACAATTACAATATCAATAGCACCGGAGCGAATCAAGTTTTCTGTAATTTCCAAGGCTTGCTCTCCATGATCGGGTTGGGAGATGATCAAGTTGTCAATATCAACTCCTAACTTTTTGGCATAAAAGCGGTCAAAAGCATGTTCTGCATCAATAAAAGCGGCAATACCGCCAGCTTTTTGAGCTTCGGCAATGGCGTGTAGGGTCAACGTGGTTTTACCTGAAGATTCGGGGCCGTAAATTTCAATCACCCGTCCTCTTGGGTAACCCCCTACGCCGAGGGCAATATCCAATCCCAATGAGCCAGAAGGGATTACCTCCACATCTTCAACAACACTATCCCCCATTTTCATGACAGCACCTTTACCGTAGGTTTTGTCCAGTTTGTCCAATGTAAGTTTGAGGGCTTTTAATTTTGCTTCTTTCTCTTTGCTCATGGTAAAAACGATTAGGGAGGCTAAAATACCATTTCTTTCAACATGCTACAAAGGCCACGCAACCTTTTTAATAACATTACATCTTAATTGTACTAACTCATCTATATAGAGCTGGTTACAGCTCGCAATTGCTAGGAGGGAGAAAATTCAGCTATGAAAAGGAAGTAAAGGATTAAGAGGGCCCGTTAAAAGGCCCTTTTGATTTTATTTTCCCTTTAATTCTTATCTTTGCCCCACATTTTTAAGAACCATTCTTTAACTTAATCAGGTATAGCATGCAACTGTACAACACATTAAGTGCAAAAGAAAGGGAAGCCCTTATTGAGGAAGCTGGAAAAGAACGGCTTACCATCTCTTTCTATAAATATGCACACATAGGCAATCCCCAAATTTTAAGGAACCATCTTTTTTTGGCTTGGAACGATATGGAAGTTCTAGGTCGGATTTATGTGGCCCACGAAGGAATAAACGCTCAACTTTCGGTACCCGCGGAAAACTTCAATACTTTTAAGAAACATTTGGACAGCATTACATTTTTGGAAAATGTGAGGTTGAACATCGCCATTGAGCAGGACAACAAATCGTTTTTGAAATTAAAGGTGAAGGTCCGCAAAAAAATTGTGGCGGATGGGCTGAACGATAACACTTTTGATGTCACCAATAAAGGAATCCACGTAGGTGCGGAACAGTTCAACGAACTTATTGAAGACGAGAATACTGTTCTGGTAGATATGCGAAACCATTACGAAAGCGAGATAGGCCATTTTAAAAATGCCGTAACACCCGATGTGGACACTTTCCGTGACTCACTCGATATCATTGAACAAGACCTTGCCGAACACAAGGAAGACAAAAAACTGGTAATGTACTGCACCGGTGGTATCCGTTGCGAAAAGGCGAGCGCCTATTACAAGCACAAAGGCTTCAAAAATGTGTACCAACTGGAAGGAGGTATCATTGAATACACCCGCCAGGTCAGGGAAAAACAGTTGGAAAATAAGTTTTTGGGGAAAAACTTTGTTTTTGACCACAGGAGGGGAGAACGTATATCAAACGAAGTGATAGCGCATTGCCACCAATGTGGCAAGCCCTGTGATACGCATGTGAACTGTGCCAATGAAGCCTGCCATTTACTGTTTATCCAATGCGATGAATGTGCGGAAGCCATGAACAATTGCTGCTCTGTGGATTGCAAGGAAATACACGCATTGCCCTACGAGGAGCAAAAACGTTTGCGCAAAGGCAAGGGAGCCAGCAACAAAATATTCAAAAAAGGACGTTCTCCTGTGTTGAAATACAAGAAGTAGCATTTCACTACTGCAACAAATTGTACTATATTTACAATTAGTAATTTTTATGAACCCTATTGAGGTTGTTTAAACGGATAGGAAGGAATTTTATGTCATATCGAGCACAGTCATGATGAGTTTTAAATTTCTCAATGCTTGAAGGAGTTTGTGACTGTAATCCAGCTGACAACGTTTTATCGGCACCTCAATCAAGATATTAAATATGGCGTGTAGCAGTTGTTCAACCGGCAAGGATGGACAACCGCGTGGTTGCAAGAACAATGGTACTTGCGGCACTGATGGTTGTAACAAGCTAACAGTCTTTGACTGGCTTTCCAATATGTCGTTGCCCAACGGTCAAAAACCTTTTGATTGCGTTGAGGTACGTTTTAAAAATAGTAGAAAGGAATTTTTTAGGAATACGGAGAATCTCACATTGTCCATAGGTGATGTAGTGGCCACTCAGGCCAAATCAGGTCATGATGTTGGCGTGGTTACCCTTACCGGTGAATTGGTGCGGATACAGATGAAAAAGAAAAAGGTGGCACCTGATGATAAGACCATCCCTAAAATTTACAGAAAAGCCACCCAACGGGACATTGATATTTGGCAAAAATGTAGGGATAGGGAAGAAGAAATAAAGAAACGTTCCCGAGAAATAGCCATTTCGTTAAGGCTAGAAATGAAATTGAGCGACGTGGAATTCCAAGGAGACGGTTCCAAAGCTACGTTTTACTACACCGCGGAAGATCGAGTGGATTTTAGACAGTTGATCAAGGACATGGCCAAAGCCTTTGGTATTCGTATTGAAATGCGCCAAATCGGCTACCGACAAGAAGCCCAGCGCTTGGGAGGTATCGGTTCCTGTGGGCGTGAGCTTTGCTGTTCTACGTGGTTGACAGATTTCAGATCGGTCAGTACTGCATCTGCCCGTTACCAACAATTGGCCTTGAACCCTCAAAAATTGGCAGGTCAATGTGGCAAGCTCAAATGCTGCCTCAATTATGAGCTGGATATGTATCTGGAAGCACTCAAAAATTTTCCTCCCTCCGATTGTAAGCTCAAAACCCAAAAAGGGATAGCTTTTTGCCAAAAAGCGGATATTTTTAAAGAAACCCTATGGTTCTCCTACAAAGATGAACCCGCTACATGGCATACTTTGTCCAAAGACCAAGTGTTGGAAATTTTGGAGCTAAATAAGAAGAACGAAAAAATTGCAAGCCTAGAGGAGTATGCTGCCGATAATGTGGATGAGGAAAAAACTACGTTTGAAAATGTAGTAGGCCAAGATAGCCTTACCCGTTTTGATAGGCCCAAGAATAAAAAGCGAAGAAAGAAAAAACGTAGAAAACCAAAATCCAAAGCATCCAATGCGAAATAATTTTTTGTTTCTACTTGTTGCAGTCCTTGCCCTATCATCCTGCAATGAGTTGTTGGTTTACTCGGACTATAAACCCATCAAAGAAGGAAAATGGCAGATGAACCAAGGGGTGGACTTCCAATTTTCCGAACTGGATTCCACGGAAACATACAATATGTTCATCAACATCAGAAATGATGATACTTTTGCCTTTAGCAATTTATTTTTGATTACCGAATTAGAATATCCAAGCGGTAATACCGTTAAGGATACGTTGGAATACAAAATGGCAGAACCCAGTGGAGAATGGCTAGGGAAAGGAATGGGCAGTGTCAAGGAAAACAAACTTTGGTTCAAGGAAAACATCGATTTTCCCGATTCTGGCGTATATAAAGTGAATATTTCCCATGCCATGCGCAAAAATGGCGATGTGGAAGGCCTTCATATTTTAGAAGGAGTAACAGATGTTGGTTTGGAAATAGAAAAAGCACCCAAATTATAATGGCAAAGACTCGTCAAAAAAAACAGCAGCAAAATTTTTTTCCTTTCATTAAATGGTTTTGGATTTTATTTGGAGCAGGAGTACTTTCCGTTGTTCTAATCTTTCTATTGGCCTCTTGGGGAGCCCTTGGAGAAATGCCCACCTTTGAACGTTTGGAAAACCCAGAGACCAATTTGGCAACAGAATTCATCTCTTCGGATGGAGAAACATTGGGAAAACTCTATTTAGATGACAATAGAACTTGGGTAGATTATGAAACCCTGCCACAAAATGTAGTAAATGCCCTTGTGGCAACCGAGGACGCCCGATATTATGATCACTCCGGAATTGACGCCCGGGGATTTGCAAGGGCTTTGGCCTATTTGGGAACCAAAGGAGGGGCAAGTACCATTTCGCAACAGCTGGCACGCCAACTCTTCGTAGGGGTAAGATCTAGAAACCTATTTGAGGCAGTAACACAAAAAATCAAGGAATGGGTTATAGCTACCCGTTTGGAGCGTAACTACACAAAGGAGGAGATTATAGCCATGTACCTCAATATTTATGATTTTGGGTACAATGCTGACGGTATTCGTTCTGCATCTAGAATTTACTTTGGAAAAGAGCCCGCCGAACTTAGAACCGAAGAGTCCGCCGTATTGGTGGGTATGCTAAAAAACTCGTCCCTTTATAACCCCATACGCCGTGAAGAATTGGTTTTTAACAGACGTAACACCGTTCTCGGGCAAATGGCCAAATATGGATATATCTCTGAAAAGGAGAAGGACTCTTTGCAAAATAGAGAGATGAAAATCAACTTTAACCCAGAATCGCACAGAGAAGGGTTGGCCACCTATTTTAGGATGTACATGCAGCGTTATTTGAACAATTGGGTTCGTGAAAATCCAAAACCGGATGGTGAAAAATACAATATCTATTTGGATGGATTAAAGGTTTATACCACCATAGATTCCAGAATGCAACAAAATGCGGAAGAAGCAGTTCAAGAACACATGAAAAACCTACAAGCTGAGTTCTTTCACCAAAATACGCCCGACCGCAACCCTACAGCTCCATTTCTGGATTTGACAAGCGGGGCTATTGATACCATTATGGAACGCGCCATGAAACGATCGGCCAGATGGCGCCATCTTAAACGTGAAGGATTGGCTGAAAAGGACATTGAAGCAACTTTCCACAAGAAAACCGAAATGACCGTTTTTGATTGGAACAGCGATTCCTTTGAAAAAGATACTATAATGACACCAATGGACTCCATACGGTACTACAAAACATTTCTACGTACTGCAATGATGTCCATGGAACCCCAAACGGGACACGTAAAAGCTTGGGTGGGAGGTATAGATTACAAACATTTTCAATATGACAATGTAATTCAAGGATCAAGACAAGCGGGTTCATTGTTTAAACCTTTCGTGTATGCTGCGGCAATTGATCAATTACGTTACTCCCCTTGTTTCACCTTGCCAGACAACCTATATAGTATTGAGCCCGGGAAACATGGAAATATGGAGGCATGGACCCCTAAAAACTCTGATGGAACATATTCTGGAGAGGATATGACATTAAAGAGTGCACTGGCCAATTCCGTAAACACCATCACCGCGCAATTGATTGATAGGGTAGGCCCGGGTTCCGTGGCTTCCATAGCAAAAAGTATGGGTGTTACAAAGGATATTGCAGAAGTGCCGTCCATTGCTCTGGGCACGCCCGACGTTAGTGTATATGAAATGGTAGGAGCCTTTGGGACCTATGCCAACCAAGGGGTGTATGTAAAACCCGTAATGGTCACCCGTATCGAAGATAAAAACGGTACCGTGCTCTTTGAATACAAACCAGAAACAAAGGATGTACTGAGCAAAGATGTGGCCTATGCCATGATCAACCTTTTGGAAGGTGTTACTCAATATGGTTCGGGTGGGCGTCTAAGGCACACCTATGGCAAAAACCAAACTGTTTACAAGGAAATCATAACAGGATACCCTTATGAATTAACCAATCCTATTGCCGGTAAAACAGGTACTACACAAAATCAAAGCGATGGTTGGTTTATGGGGATGGTACCCAACTTGGTTACAGGCGTATGGGTAGGAGGTGAAGATAGGTCCATTCACTTTAATCGCTTATTATATGGACAGGGAGCATCTATGGCATTGCCAATATGGGCCCTTTATATGAAGAAAAACTACGCCAACGAAGAAATAGGCGTTTCCAAGGATGCTTTTGAGGCACCAGAAGAAATGTCGATCAATATAGATTGTTCCAAACAACAACAGGAAGAAGAGGAAGATATTGATACTGGAGACGATTTGGACGATTTGGATTTCTAGTCCAAACCCACTTTAATAAAATAAAGCCCCAAGCATATCGTAATTTGCTTGGGGCTTTTTTATTTAAATCGTAATTTCAGGCAATATAAATACGAATGCTATGATCAATAAAACAGTTGCCAATGTTAAAGAGGCTTTGGAGGGTGTAAAGGATGGAATGACCTTTATGTTGGGTGGATTTGGCCTATGCGGAATACCCGAAAATGCCATTGACGAATTGGTACGATTGGGCGTTAAGGACATTACCTGTATATCCAATAATGCCGGGGTCGATGATTTTGGTCTGGGGCTACTCTTGCAGAAACATCAAATCAAGAAAATGATTTCCTCCTACGTGGGCGAAAACGATGAATTTGAACGTCAAATGTTGAGCGGAGAACTTGAAGTAGAACTGACACCACAAGGAACTTTGGCCGAAAAATGCAGGGCGGCACAAGCAGGTTTTCCTGCCTTTTATACCCCGGCAGGTTATGGAACCGAGGTCGCAGAAGGAAAAGAGACCAGGGAATTTGATGGAAAAATGTATGTGTTGGAGCCAGCATTTAAAGCTGACTTTTCGTTTGTAAAGGCATGGAAAGGAGACGAAGCCGGCAACCTTATTTTTAAGGGAACTGCACGGAACTTTAACCCCTGTATGTGCGGAGCAGCTACCATTACCGTAGCTGAGGTAGAGGAGCTCTTGCCGGCAGGAAGTCTGGACCCGAATGAAATCCATATCCCTGGAATATTTGTGCAGCGTATTTTCCAAGGAAAATCATTTGAGAAAAGAATAGAGCGGCGAACGGTGAGACAAAAGAAATGAGGCTAAGTTATACATGCTCTGCTTGCAAGAAGTTAAATTATATAAAGCACAAAGCAAGTACAAGACCAGATTTACAAGTCAAGCTGGGAACGGATGATATTAAGGTTGATTGTGAAAACTGTGGAAAGATGGACAAAAAGCATTTGAATCAAATCACTACTGTTGTGGATAATAGGATAGTTTTATTGGGCCTTTTGATTGGATTAATATTAACATTGGTATTTTGGAATACCTACAGAGCTATATCCACAGCAAGTCTTATTATCCCACTACTTTTTTGGATTTCAGAAAATAAAGCTTTGAGTGGATTTAATAAATTTCTAATAAAACGTAAATAATGCTTGATAAAAACGGAATAGCAAAACGGATCGCAAAAGAGGTCAAAGACGGATACTACGTAAACCTGGGTATTGGTATTCCCACTTTGGTCGCCAATTTTGTACGGGACGATGTAAGTGTTGAATTTCAAAGCGAGAACGGAGTATTGGGCATGGGGCCTTTCCCATTTGAGGGGGAAGAGGATGCTGATATCATCAATGCGGGTAAACAGACCATAACCACTTTGCCAGGTGCTTCTTTTTTTGATTCTGCCCTGAGTTTTGGAATGATCAGGGGCCAACACGTCCATTTGACCATTTTAGGGGCGATGGAAGTAGCGGAGAACGGAGATATCGCCAACTGGAAGATACCTGGAAAGATGGTAAAAGGAATGGGAGGTGCCATGGACTTGGTAGCTTCTGCGGAAAATATCATAGTGGCGATGATGCACACGAACAGGGCCGGGGAATCAAAATTGTTGAAACGATGCACCTTGCCTTTGACCGGTGTAGGGTGTGTAAAAAAAATTGTGACCAATCTTGCCGTTTTGGAGGTGACTCCCAATGGATTCAAATTAATGGAAAGAGCACCTGGGGTCACCGTTGAGGAAATCGTAGAAGCAACCGAAGGAAAACTTGTTGTGGAAGGAGATATTCCCGAAATGACTATTTAATAAATATCCAAACAATTTTTACAACAAAATCAAGCCATTACACAACAATTGTTTTAAATTACCATTCATCGATTATATATTTGGTTATATCGAAATTTTTACCCAAATTAACACCACAAACCTAATTAACCATGGCACTAAAATCAAAAACCACGATGGACGAAAATGTTCAAGTCTACAGAAACGATTTTTTCACAGGTTTTATGCTTTTGATCAAAAAGCTTTTCATGCTATAGATCAGTAGTTATCCCCCTGAAAAATATAGAGCCAACATCGTGTTAGGCTCTTTTTTTGTGATAATTTTGGGCATAATTTCTAGCCATGTCCTTGCACTATAAAAAATGTACCGCTTCCGACCTAAAAACTTTGGTGCATATATCCAAAGAGACCTTTAGAACGGCTTTTGAAAAGGACAATGACCCAAAGGATTTTGAAGCGTATATCCAAGAAGCGTTCCATCCTGATAAACTAGCCAAAGAGCTTGCCCACAGGGACTGTCTTTTTCATTTTGTTTATGACGATGAAACATTGGTTGGGTATTTTAAATTGAATATTGGAACGGCGCAGACCGATGTGCACGATCCCAATGCCTTAGAAGTTGAACGTATTTATGTGCTTGGGGAGCATCAAGGTAAAAAGATAGGTGCTTGGATCCTTCAAGAGATCATCACAAAAGCCAAAGAGTTGGATAAAGACTATATTTGGCTAGGGGTATGGGAACACAACCCCAAAGCCATACGTTTTTATCAAAAACATGGTTTTACAAAGTTTAACGAACACCCTTATTATATCGGTACCGATAAACAAACCGATTGGTTGTTGCGTTTAGATCTTCAATAAATTTCCCAGATAAAGAATATCGCCCTCCGCCTGTAGTTTGTATGCAAAAGAGTTTTCGTAAGCGGCATGAATCAGCAAAGAAATGGCATTTGCGTTCAATTTGGTCAAACTATTGGTGCGGTACACTACATCGCGGATTGTGGAAAAACTCACATTGCTCTGTATGGCAATGTTGGCAAAATCGTTTTTAGAAGTATTTCTTCGCAGTATTTCGGACAGCTTTTCATTGATCGGCTTTCCATAATCCTCTTCCCTAAAAATCAATTCGCCTTTTACGATTGGCCCAAGGCCTTTAATGGAACCCATTTATAATTCGTGTTTAAATAATTATATGTCGGGGTCAGATCCTATTTTCTATATTTGGCTTGTAACCCAATTACAGAAAATTAGATGAATTGCTGCGTTGATTGCTTGTTGCGTAACAATATTACACAATATAGAAATAAATGTATATAATTAAGCAGTTAAGACGAAAAAATAATATTAGCCAATCACAATTGGGTAAAGAAATTGGGGTTAGCCTTCGCACCATTCAGCTCTACGAACGCAAGGATGCAAACATTCCCATTAAGAATCTCACCAAAATTGCCGAATATTTTGGACTTACCATTGCCGAACTCTATATGCACGAGGTCAACGACATGGGAGAGGCCTACACCAAGCGACAGCCTTTTACAAAACATGGCAGTGTTTTTTACCCGTTGGAGCATGGAAAATACTTGGTAATGGCCCCTTTGGTATTGGTGGAATGGCACAAAAAATATATTCAAAGTTTAAAGAAAAACAATCTGAGCAATCCTTTTCAGGGAGGTTTTATAATTGATTTTTTAGCGGATGAACCCCATCGCATATTTGAGGTGTCCGGCGATTCCATGAACGATTCCAGCTTAGAGGCAATTCCGAACAAGGCATATGTACTTGGGTTGGAAATTAAAAAAGAATCGTTAACGCGCAATAATGAAACCTTTTGGAACCAATCTTATATATTGGTTTGTACGAATAGGATTATCTGTAAACAGCTTACAGGGTATAACAGGGAAAATAAGACGATTTTGTGCCATAATTTGAACACATCTCCCGAATTTCAGGACTTTGAGCTGCCTTTGGATGATGTGTTACAAGTCTTCAAGATTGTGAAAAAGCAGCTTTGACTTTATCCAAGTGCACTAAAACTTCCTCCAAACATTCATCTAAGTTTTTCTTGATTTCAGATTCCCAAAAACGGAAGACGGTATATCCCATTTCTTTTAGAGCTTGATTCACCTCCTCGTCCCGTTGCATGTTGCGTTCAATCTTCGGAATCCAGAACTCTCGGTTAGTCTTGATTTTTTGTTTACGCTCCTCCCAATTGTAGCCGTGCCAGTACTCACCATCAATAAATATAGCGGTCTTGTACTTTTTTAGGGCGATATCGGGCTTTCCAATGAGTTTTTTGTAGTCGATGCGGTAACGGTAGCCCGACTGCCACAACGCTTTTCTGAAGGCAAGCTCTGGCTTGGTGTTCTTGCCCCGTATTCTTCCCATGATCCTGGAACGCTGCGGTGTAGTGTAAAACCCCGAATCCTCGCTAAATCGAGGTACTTTGATGCGATCTTTCGGGTATTCTCTGGGCATACGTTAATATACACAAGTTTGAATCAAAAAATAATGCAACATCACACTCATCTTTTTACACCTCAATTTAAGCTTAAAATTGGGTGTTCTAAGCATTCGGATTTTTGTCCCGAACTTTTTTGTACCATCGGATACCGAGCATCAATAAAATCATAAGGGCAAAGATGCCCACAATACCATAGATCCAATTAAAAGCACTTTTTAAAACCACCAAAAACACAACGGCAAACAGGACAAGGGTAGCCACCTCATTCCAAATTCGCATAAATTTTGAAGTGTATTTAACCTCATCCCGCTGTAATTGCTTAAAAATTTGATGGCATTTAAAATGATACACAAAAAGTAGCGCCACAAAGGCCAGTTTAACGTGCATCCAAGGTTGCTGCAACCATGCGGGCATCAAAATCAACAACCATATCGCGAACAACGTACACAAGATTGCCGATGGCCAAGTAATGATGTACCATAATCGTTTCGTCATCAACTTTAATTGATCGGAAAGGATTTCCCTATCGGGTGATGGTTTTTGCCAAGCTTCAATATGGTAGATGAACAGCCTGGGGATGTAGAACAAACCTGCAAACCAGGTCACCACAAATATTAAGTGCAACGATTTTATATAGGGGTACAGCAATTATTCAGCTTTTATATTTTACATCCGAATGGCACCAACACCATTCTCCCAGAGTTTGGCGTTAAAATTAGGTATTTCTGTATTCATTAGAGCTTCTGCTCGTTGTTTTAACCCAACCCATTGTGCGTCCAGTTCTCTCTTTCTATCTTTTGACGGTTGATTGATTTGTGGCAATGCGCTGTTGCTATGGTTCATCACAAAAAGATATTCTGCGGTAAACTTGTTGGGGAAGTTCTCCACATCGTCATACGCCTGTGATTTTCGCTGTACCATTTCCTTGTCCCATGCTTTTAATTTATCGAGTAAAGCTTGGCCTTCTTTCTTAAGATCATCATTATCCAAATCTTTCAAAAGCTTCTCCAATTGACCTTGCACTTCTTTCAACTTGTTCACTTTGTTGTGCATATCGGTAAGTTTGGTCTCGAAATCCGTCATAATGGCATTGTGTTCCTCAAAACGCTCTTGTGTTATTTCGGTGTTGGGTGTGGGAACAACGATTCCTTGCGTGGAAACTGTTTCCCCACTGGCTTTTAAATTGATGGTGTAGTTCCCCGGTGGCACTTTGTGACCCGTAAAATCAGCCTCAATATAAACTCTTGGAATGCCTGGCATTATTGGGGTTTTTAAATCCCAAACAAAGCGGTTCAATCCCTTGTCGGTTCCCAAAACAGGCTTTGGTGGAGCTCCACCGCCATTATGCGGTATATAACTTTCATCTTTTTGGGAAGTAAAATTGCGAACTACTTTACCCTGGCCATTCAAAATTTCCATGGTCACCTCCGTAGAATCCATTTTTTCGGGAAGATTATAGTAGATTACCATGCCATTGGCAGGGTTCATTCCTTCAAAAGAATTGGTTCCCGTCACACTTTTTGAACTGCTGTTAAGCTGACTTCCCCAATTACCGTGAATGGCTTCTTCTGGCTTGTAAATTTTCAGGTCTTTGGCAACTCCCTTGTACTGTGATAGTGTGGTAATGTTGTCCAAAATCCAAAAAGACCTTCCAGATGTTGCCACGATCAAATCCCCTTGATGCACCTTTAAATCCGTAATCGGTGTTTTGGGCAAATTCAATTGTAAGGCTTCCCATTTTTTTCCATCGTTCCAAGAAACATAGAGTCCCTTCTCGGTACCTGCGTACAACAATCCTTTTTGCTCTTGATCTTCTCGCACTACCCGTGTAAAAGCTCCATAAGGAATTCCTTCACTTATGTTCGTCCACGATTTACCGTAGTCGCTGCTTTTGTATATGGCAGGGGTGTAATCGTTGAATTTATATCGGGTGGTGGCAATGTAGATGGTACCTGGGTCATGTGGCGATACCTCAATGGCGTTCACCAAACATTCCTTTAACCCCTTTGGGGTTATGTTCTCCCATGACTCCCCTCCATTTTTGGTGATATGCACCAAACCATCATCACTTCCCGTAATCAAAATTCCTTTTTCGTGCGGTGATTCAATAATGTAAGCTAAAGTTCCGTAGTTTTCGGCACCTACGGCTTCGTTGGTGTAGGGGCCACCTCCTTTTCCTTGCAGCTCATCTTGATCTCTGGTTAGGTCCGGGGATATTTCTTCCCAAGTGACACCGTTGTCCCTAGTTCTTAGCACCAATTGGGCTCCATGATAAAACGTACCGGGTTTGTGTTTGGACCAAATTACGGGTGCGTTCCAATTGTAGAGGTATTTCATATCGCGTGCATCACGTCCCAAATATTGGATGGGAGCTGCCATGACCTTACTCGACATTTTTGCTTCCATATCCAACAACTCAATAGTGCCCAAATAACTTCCGCCCATTACATATCTTGGGTCATCGGGATCAAAGGCCAAAAAAGCACTCTCCCCACCTGCGGAATAATGCCAATCTTCTTGGTTGATGCTCCATCGACCTACGGAAAGACTTGCAATTTTTACCGAAGTATTATCTTGTTGACCTCCGTAGATATTGTAAGGGAACAGGTTATCCGTACTGATTCTGTAAAATTGAGCTGTGGGCATATTGTCCTGTAGCGTCCAATTTTCGCCATAATCAAAAGTAATGGTCGCCCCGCCATCGTCCGCCAACAAAATGTTTTCGGAGTTATCCGGATTGATCCACAAATCGTGGGTATCGCCATGGGGCACTGAGATGGTCTCCCATGTTTTCCCCCCATCTTCGGAACGGAACATGGAAGCACTCAGCACATACACGGTGTCTTCATCATTAGGGTCGGCAAACACTTCAATATAATACCAGGCACGTTGCACCAATCGGTTATCTCCACTTACCATCTGCCAGCTATCACCGGCATCATTCGAAACGAACAGACCACCCTTGTCTTGGTTTGTGTCACTTTCGATTACGGCATACACCTTATCAGAATTGGCAGGGCTTACCGCTATGGCCATTTTCCCTTTTTCTTCGGGAAGACCTTTGGTCATTTCAGTCCAAGTATCCCCGCCATCGGTACTTTTATACAATCCACTTCCGGGTCCACCACTGATTACCTTGTTGGGCTTGCGCTGATGCTCCCACATCGCTGCATATAACACTAAAGGGTTATTGGCATCCATGGAAAGCTCCGCGGCTCCTGTTCCCTCATCCACATATAGAATCTTCTCCCAAGTTTTACCGCCATCCATGGAACGGTATATCCCTCTTTCCTCATTTGGTGCGTACAGAGCTCCTTGGGCGGCTACATAAACAATATCGGGGTTGGTCGGGTGGATGATAATCCGTGAAATGTGTTGGGTTTTTTCCAAGCCTAGCTTGATCCATGTTTTTCCCGCATCGTTGGATTTGTACATGCCGTCTCCATAAGAGGTCATTACACCTCTGGGCGCATGCTCGCCCATACCACAATACACAATATTGGGGTTGGATGGTGAAACAGAAACGGCCCCAACGGAACCCATTTCAAAAAAACCATCAGAAATGTTTTCCCATTGGCCTCCTGCATTGCTGGTTTTCCAAAGTCCGCCACCCGTTGTACCCATATAATAGGTAAGCGGGTCGCCCACAACACCGCTTGCCGTTACGGAACGTCCGCCCCTAAATGGTCCAATGTTTCTAAATTTCATGGGTTCAAAATAATCGTTGGCGGTCTGTGCAAAAGTCAGCGTGCCAAATAATGCACCTAACAGAAGAAATAATCTTTTTTTCATGGTGATGGTTGGTTTGTATTATGGAATATGTATTGTATACAATGAAAAGAGGGTGTCTAAAAAGCTCGTTATCTGTCAGTTCGAGCGCAGTCGAGAACCTAAAGTAGGTTGATAATCAATGGGTTTCAACTGCGCTCAACCTGACAAATTCAAACTTTTGTTGCTTTTTATACACCCTCATTCTCTTTATTCTTCGATGCTCAAATAATTCAATTTAAGCTGATTGAACTCTGCATTAAAAGCGGAAATCTCTTCATCGACCAAGGAGTCAAAAGCTTCCAATTGCTGGTTTATTTTCCCTGACATCTCATTTTTCACTGCGACATCCTGCTCTGTCGGCGGGAAATCATCTATGGAAACCAAACTGTTCAAGTGTGCCAGTTTGTTGGTCAATTTGATGGGAAAGTTCAATGGATCTTGGTTACTTCTGTTCTTGGTTTGGTACAGTTCTTTTTCAATGGAACTGAATTTCTCCTTCATCTTTTTGGCTTTTTCCACCAAGGCTTTTGTTGCCTCATCATCTTTATACTTTTTGATGAACTCGTCCAACTTGGCATTGATTGCTCTAATCTTTTTGATGGATTGATGCGCTCTGTCGACGGTTTCGTTCACCTCGGTGATGAAATCGTACTGCTTTTGCATATCTGCAGCAGTAACTTCAGCCCTTGGATCGGGAAGAATGGTAAAGTTCTCCGTTTGGGCATTTCCGTTTACATTCAAACTAACTTTGTAGGTTCCAGGAACCGCTTTAGGTCCGTTAAGGTTGGCCCACCATAGAATCATCCCGTCCAATCTTTCGGCACCTTTGCCACGGGTATCCCAAACGTAGGTGTTCCCTCCTTTTTTGGCTTCCAGTTTTTTATCCTTCTCCTTGGCATAAGTGCTATAGGTTGCCAAGGTATCACCGTTCATTTTGGTATACGTTAGTGCAATACTGTCTTTTTCGGAGAAATCTTTCAAGTAAAAATGAGTAATGACTCCGTTGGCCAAGTTTTCGCCCTCCGTCTTAGATGGTTTTC
Organism: Allomuricauda ruestringensis DSM 13258; assembly: GCF_000224085.1. Classification (NCBI taxonomy): domain Bacteria; kingdom Pseudomonadati; phylum Bacteroidota; class Flavobacteriia; order Flavobacteriales; family Flavobacteriaceae; genus Flagellimonas; species Flagellimonas ruestringensis. The sequence goes on along the minus strand of NC_015945.1, from coordinate 1,542,950 downwards.
TAGCTGCTCTTCCTTTGGTTCTGTAACTATCTCTTGGCTTGTACAAAATAGCATCCGCAGATTTTTTGGCATCATCCAATTGGTGCAGCACGGTAAGGTCATCAATCACCCATACGCTTCTACCTTGGGTCGCCACGATCAAGTTATCATCCTTAATGGTCAAATCCGTAATGGGAACTATGGGCAAGTTCAACTGAAACTTCTCCCAGTTGGCTCCATCATTAAAGGAGATATACATGCCTGTTTCGGTTCCTGCATACAGTAAACCTTTTCGCTTTGGGTCTTCCCTTACCACACGGGTAAAGTGCTCATCGGCTATTCCGTTGGTAATTTTTGTCCAAGTTTTTCCGTAATCGGTAGTTTTATAAAGATATGGCGCAAAGTCACCCAACTTGTAACGCGTAGCGGCCACGTAACAAGTACCCTCATCAAAAGTAGAAGGTTCAATGCTATTGATCATGTTCCACTCGGGCATGTTGGGCGGTGTTACATTTTCCCAAGTTTGCCCTCCATCTTTGGTGACATGAATAAGACCGTCATCACTACCAACCCAAAGTAATCCTTCTTTTAAAGGACTTTCGTTGGCGGCGAAAATGGTACAGTAGTACTCCACACTTGTATTATCTTGGGTGATGGGACCTCCACTGGACACCAATTTGTCGGGGTCGTTTCGGGTAAGGTCGCCACTCAACAACTCCCAGCTCTGACCTTCATTGGTGGTCATGTGCACATGGTTGGAGAAGGTGTACAATTTATTGGGGTCATGTTTACTGAACATGATAGGGAAGTTCCACTGAAAACGGTACTTCATCCCTTCGGCACCATGACCCATGGGGTTATCTGGCCATACGTTAACCGCTCTGGCTGTATTTTTGGCATGATTTACTCTAGTCAATAATCCGCCGTAACTACCTCCGTAAACAATATCGTCATTCTCTGGGTCCACGGCAATGTGAGCGGATTCACCACCGGCAGTTTCTTCCCAATCGTCCTCACCAATGGAACCGTCATCACTTCTGTAATTGATTCTTAGCGTAGAGTTATCTTGCTGCGCCACATAAATTCTGTACGGGAATGCATTATCGGTAGTAACTCGGTAAAACTGTGCTGTGGGTTGGTTGTGGTAGGTGCTCCAGGTTTCACCGCCATCATAACTTACTTGAGCGCCTCCATCATCGGCCATAATCATACGGTTAGAGTCTTCCGGTGCAATCCAAAGGTCGTGGTGGTCACCATGCGGGGCATTGGAAAATTCAAAGGTTTTTCCTCCATCCGTACTTTTGTGATAGCTTACATTCAGCACATAAACTACATCTTCATTATTGGTATCGGCATAAACTCGGGTATAGTACCATGCACGTTGTCTTAAACTTCTGTCGCTATTAACAAGAGCCCATGTTTTACCTGCATCTTCCGAACGGTACAGACCTCCTTTTTCCTTGTTTTCTACCATGGCCCAAACCCTATTACTGTTTTGGGGCGAAACGGCCACACCGATAATTCCTAACGTATCGGTAGCAAAACCTTCGTTGTTGGAAATCTCTGTCCAAGTTTCTCCGCTATCGGTACTTTTCCAAAGAGCAGAACCTTCACCTCCACTGTTCAAACTGTAAGGGGTGCGTTCAATTCTCCATGTAGATGCATATAAAATCCGTGGGTTGTTCGGGTCAAAAGTTAAATCAACCGCTCCGGCCATATCGTTGGCATAAAGTACTTTTTTCCAAGTCGCGCCTCCATCGGTGCTTTTGTAAACACCTCTTTCTTCGGTGGGCTTGTACAAATTGCCCATTACAGCGGCGTAAACAATATCAGAATTCTCGGGATGAACTCGCATTCGGGAAATATGACGGCTTTTGTCCAAGCCCAGTGATTTCCATGTTTTTCCGGCATCCTCGGTTTTCCAAACACCATAACCTGATGAAACGTTGCCACGAACGGTTTGCTCTCCTCCACCTACATAGATTACATTGTGGTCGCTTTGCGCCACCTCAACGGCACCGATACTCCCTCCAAAATAACCGTCGGAAATATTTTCCCATGAGCGACCTCCATCGGTAGTTCTCCATACACCACCACCTGTAGCTCCGAAATAATACAGATTAGATTCTCCCGGTACTCCGGCAACAGTTCCGGAACGACCTCCACGGAAAGGACCGATCAATCTGTATTCCAAACTTGAGTATAATTTTTCGGGGTATTCCGGTGCGCTTTGTTTTTTGTTCCTGCGCTGGGAATGCATTGGGGCAATAAACAATGTTGCGGTAAGCAAAAGCATACCAATTTTGAAAAAGCAAGTCTTCATTTTTAAAGTGTTGAGTTAGTCTGCCTTAAAAGTAGTGAAAAAGGCACAAAAAAATTATCTAATATTTTGTACTTTAACCTCGCAGATAAAAAATCAAAAACTAAACCATGCTCAAATTTTTAAGGCTCGCCGTTTTAATCTTGGCGATAGCTGCTTGTAAAAACCAATCAAACAAGAAAGACGAAACAACAACAACCCCCACAACTGATGAGAAGAAATCTGAATGGACCTACCTTTTTGACGGCACCAGTCTAGAAGGTTGGCGCGGTTACGGTATGGATTCCCTGCCTCCGGGGTGGACAATAAAAGACAGTTTCCTCACTTTTGACACCGAATTGGGACTGGAACAGGATTATACCGGCGGGAAAGATATTATTTATGGCGCCGAAGAGTTCGATAATTTTGAACTCTATCTGGAATGGAAAATACCCAAAGGGGCCAACAGCGGAATTTTTTACCATGTAAAAGAAGGTTATAATGGGCCTCCTGTTGTGTCTCCAGAATATCAGATCATCGACGATGAAAACTATGCGGACATACACGATTTGACAGGGTACAACTCGCAATTTGGTGCAGAACACCCAGAGCTTCTTCAAGATTGGCAAAAAACAGGTGCCGATTATGCCATGCATACCGCGGACGAATCTCAAAAACAACTGAATCCGGTAGGCGAATGGAATTCTTCAAAAATTGTGTTCACCCCCGAAAAGGTGGAACACTGGCTCAACGGTAAAAAATTATTGGAATTTGTACCGTGGTCCGATGACTGGAAAGCCAAAAAGAATTCAGGGAAATGGGACAACGCGCCCGACTACGGAAAATACAAAACGGGCTACATTGCCCTTCAGGATCATGCGAGCCCTATTTGGTTCAGAAACATAAAAATTAAAAAACTATAACCTCCAACCATGAACAAAAGAGAATTTATCAAGAAAAGTAGTGTGGGAGCACTTGGAATCATGTTTGCCCCTTCCATTTTAAAGGCAGGCTTCCCAAAAGAAAAACTAAGAACAGCCCACATTGGAGTCGGCAATATGGGAATGGAGGACCTAAAGGCCGTCTCATCCCACGAAGCAGTTGAGGTAATCGCTCTTTGCGATGTAGATGCCATCAACCTATCCACTGCCCATAAAATGCATCCGGGAGCACGTATCTTTTTTGATTACCGTACCATGCTGGAAGAAATGGGCGACGAAATTGATGCCGTTATCGTTTCCACACCAGACCATACCCATGCACCAGCTTCGTTGATGGCGATGAACATGGATAAGCCAGTCTATTGTCAAAAACCATTGACCCACTACGTTTCCGAATCCAGAGAGATGAAAAAAGTAGCGGCCGAAAAAGGCTTGGTGACACAAATGGGGATACAGGTACATTCATTTTACGATTACAAATTGGCCACACTTTTGATTCAATCCGGCATTATTGGCAAAGTACATACCGTACATGCGTGGTCTCCTAAAAACTGGGGCTATGATGGGCCACTACCTGAAGGAAAAGACCCCGTACCAGACCAATTGGATTGGAACCTTTGGTTGGGCACCTCAAAAGAAAGGCCTTATAAAGATGGAATGTACCACCCTGGAAACTGGAGAAAACTCATGGATTATGGCTGTGGTACCTTGGGCGATATGGGCGTGCATATTTTTGACACCCCATACAACGCTTTGGAGCTGGATGTTCCAAGAACCATTATGACGCAGTGTAGACCCACCAATGGATTTGGTTTCCCAGAGAAAAATACGGTTACCTATGAATTCCCGGGTACAGAGTACACGGGCAAATCCCTAAAATGGATCTGGTACGATGGACCTGGCGTTCCAGAAATGCACGAAGACCTTATGTTGCCGGGCATGGAAATGAAAAAGGACAAAAAGACCACTAACAAGAGTGATAAAAACAGTATTTCCTTGGATGCAGGGGTAGCGGGTGAAAACGAGTTGCCAGAACAGGGAGCTATGTTCGTTGGTGAAAAAGGACGTTTGTTGCTACCTCACTTTATGCAATTGCCAAAGAAAATTCGAAAAGGTAAATACGTGGACATCTCCAAAGAAATCGCCAAGGTTTCCGAAGAGCACAACTTGGGAGAACCCATCCGAAATTATGGTACTGAAGGGCCCAAGCATTACCACCAATTTGTGGACGCTTGTTTAGGAAAGGACACCACTACCGCACCGTTTGATTATGCGGCAAGATTGACGGAAACCATTTTATTGGGTACCATTGCAGGCCGCTTCCCTGGAGAAACCTTGCATTGGGATGCAGAAACCGCCCAATTCAAAGAAGAAAAAGCCAACAAATATTTGGCTGGGGATTACAGGGATTTTTAAAAAGTAAAAAATTTTATGTCATCCACCCAGGAGTATTGGCTAAGTGGCCCTATACCAGATGTACCCGCACTTTTGCAACCAGCAGCGCATGCTTTGTTGCAATCTGTGCAGGAAGCAAAGGAATATTTGTCCGAATTCCCCGAAGACAAGCTTTGGGAAAAACCATTTGGCAGGGCTTCGGTCGGGTTTCATCTGAAACATTTGACCGGCGTGTTAGATCGATTACTGACCTACGCAAAAGAAGAGACCTTGACAGATGCACAATTCCAATACTTAAAAAACGAAGGGAATGGAGAAAATGCTCCAACATCCCAGCAACTGATAGCGGATTTTGAGACAAAGGTGGGCCAAGCATTGAAGTGTTTTAAAACTATCCCGGAAACGACGCTTACAAACGAACGCTTTGTGGGAAGAAAAAAGCTGCCCACTACCGTGATAGGATTACTTTTTCATGCGGCCGAACACAGCCAACGCCATGTGGGGCAATTGTTGGTTACGGTAAGTGTTTTGAAAGGTTAATGGGTCAGTTATGAATAAGCGAAATCACAGTTTTTGTTTTTTATTATACATATTCCCGTTGTTGGTGCTATCACAAAACCGTCTTCGGGATCATGGGGTCGAAATCGGGGTACTAAAGCCCGGAGCCTTGAATGCCATCACCGATGTGCCTGGGGTGCAAGTAGGTCATTCCACACTAATTGAGGGTGATAACGTTAGAACAGGGGTCACTGCCATTCTTCCTCATTCCGGAAATATATTTCAAGAAAAAGTGCCTGCGGCCATCTATGTGGGCAATGGTTTTGGCAAATTGGCAGGTTACACCCAAGTAAAGGAACTGGGTAATTTGGAAACCCCTATTCTCCTCACCAATACGCTCAGCGTTCCCACTGCGATGAATGCAGTTATTGGTTACACGCTCAATCAGCCTGAAAACGAGGATGTTCGTTCCGTAAATGCGGTGGTCGGCGAGACCAACGATGGTTACCTCAACGATATCCGAGGTCGCCATATCACGGAAGAGCATGTGCTTCAAGCTATTTCCAATGCAAAATCGGGCCCTGTTACCGAAGGTAATGTCGGAGCCGGAACGGGAACAATTTGTTTTGGTTTCAAGGGTGGCATAGGAACATCATCCAGAGTGTTGCCCAAAAAATTGGGCGGTTACACCGTAGGCGTTTTGGTGCAGACCAATTTCGGAGGTGTTTTACAGATTGCAGGCGTAGAGGTGGACAAGCAACTCGACCGTTATGCGGACGCTCTCAAATATTCAGCGGATGGTTCCTGCATGATGGTTGTGCTCACCGATGCTCCGCTGGATTCCAGAAACTTGGAACGCTTGGCCAAACGAGCCATGTTGGGTCTTTCACGAACCGGAGGTATTGCCAGCAATGGCAGTGGCGATTATGTAATCGCCGTTTCCACGGCAGAAGCTTGCCGTATTCCCTATCAAAGTGAAAACCCGACACAAACCATGACAATTCTGCGAAATAACACCATGACGCCTTTGTTCCTCGCTGCCATTGAAGCGACTGAGGAGGCCATCTTGAATTCCCTTTTTGCAGGAGAAACCATGAAAGGTCGAGATGGGCATACTATTGAAGCGCTTCCAAAGGAAAAGGTGATGGAAATGTTGGAAGAGGCTGGAAAAATGGACTGATTGTTGGCTAACTGTAACAATACCTTGTCATTTCTCACTAATCTAACGGAAACAATCTTCTTTTTTTTATAAATTAAGCATCGAATAAACTAAAGACACTACCATGGATATTTTTGGAAAAATCAAAGAAAAACTCAGCAACGAGTTTATCGACATTGTCGAGTGGCTGGATTATACAGACGACACCATTGCATATCGCTTTGAGCGTTATCAAAATGAAATAAAGAACGGAGCAAAACTAATTGTCCGTGAAGGGCAGACCGCGGTTTTTATTAACGAAGGTCAATTGGCCGATGTATTCAGACCCGGCACCTATGACCTCACTACACAAAACCTGCCCATTCTGGCCACCTTAAAGGGTTGGAAATATGGGTTCAATTCCCCTTTTAAGGCCGAGGTGTACTTTGTGAACACCCATCTTTTTACAGATGAAAAATGGGGCACCAAAAGTCCCATCACTTTAAGTGACGACCGATTTGGTTTGGTTGAGATAAGAGCGTTTGGAACATACGCCTTTAAAATTTCCGATGCTGGAAAATTCATTAAGGATATTGTTGGCACGGACAGCAACTTTACCAATTTTGAAATCAACGAACACTTAAAAAGTTTGATCGCCACCCGATTTACAAATACGGTCGGCCAAGCCAATCTGCCCATTGAACTCTATGCGGCCAATACCACCGAGCTTTCGGATACCTGTCGGGAAGTAATGGCCCCCGAGTTTGAAAGTGTGGGCATTTCCTTGGAAAAATTCTATATTGAGAACGTTTCCATGCCCGAGGACCTTAAAAAGGAAATCTTCGAGTACAGCCGTATCGATAAACTGGATTTGGACAAATTAACCAAATTCAAGACCGCGAAAGCCATCGAGGCTGCTGCCCAGAACGAAGGAGGTACCGCCGGAGCTGGTATGGGCATGGGTATGGGGTTTGCACTTGCCCAACAAATGAGCGGCATGATGGGCGGAAACGCTCAAGTTGCTACACAAAGGGCCGCTCAATCTACTGCCGGAGCGGTTCCTCCCCCAATGCCAACACAAACCATGTACTTTTACGCAGCAAATGGTACACAACACGGTCCCGTTACCTTTGAGCAAATGCAATCCTTATTTGCTTCGCGGACCATTAACCGCGATAGTTTGGTATGGAAACAGGGCATGGCAACATGGACTGCATTGAAAGATGTAGAGGAATTGAAATCGTTCTTGGGAGGCAACACGCCACCGCCTTTACCAGCTGAGTAATACATTTATTGCTATTTCTGTAAAGGAGCTTGTGACTGAAAAATCTAATCGGAATGATTGTTTTTCGAGATTTCCCATATTGATTTATTATATCGCCTCGAACATTTTACCGGGCAATGGTCGGATTACACCTTTCATTTCCATATTTAAAAGTGTGGACGAAACTTTAAAAATGGGCAGATTGCACTCCAAAGCAACGGTGTCCAGCAATTGCTTGCCGTTCATCTGCAAGTAAGAGTAGATTGACTGTTCTGTTTCGTCCAGCTCGATAAATAGTTGTTTTTGTACCGTTTTTTTCTGCTTTTTCTCCTCAATTTCCCACCCTAAAAGATACACGAGCTCCGCTGCTGAAGTCAACAAATGGGCCTTTTGGAATTTGATGAGATCGTTACAGCCTTTGCTCCATTTATCTGTGGCCCTTCCGGGAACAGCAAACACTTCTCTATGATAGCCATGGGCCAAATCCGCCGTGACCAAACTGCCTCCTTTCTCAGCTGACTCGATTACAATGGTTGCTTCGCTGATTCCGGCAATAATTCGGTTACGTTTTAGAAAATTCTCACGGTTGGGTTGGCTCGTACTCCAGAACTCGGATATAAAACCACCATTCGCTTCTATCTTGGATTTGTATTTTGAGTGCACTTTGGGATAAATTTGATTGAGTCCGTGCGCCATGCAGGCAATAGTCTGCAATCCATGATCCATTGCTGCTTTTTGAATGGCAATGTCCACGCCGTAGGCCAATCCACTAACAATAATTGGGTTTAAAGGGGCTATCTCCTCAATAAATTGATTGCAAAACGAAGTTCCGTAGTTGGTCACGTTTCTGGTTCCGACCACACTAACGATTTTTTGATGCTTTAAATTGATATTGCCCCGTTGGAACAACAAAATGGGACCATCAACGCAATGCTTCAAACGGGTGGGATAACCATCATCCATAAAATAGAACATGGTGATGTCTTCTTTGGACAAAAACTCATACTCCTTTTGTGCTTCTTCAAGATGAATGGGGTCATGAAGACCTTTCAAAGTCATCTTACCAATGCCATCAATTTTTAAAAGATGGTGCAATTTGTCCTCAAAAACGGCTATTGGACTTCCACAATGAGCAATTAATTTTTTGGCCGTAACATCTCCGATATTGGGAATATTTTGCAGCCGTAAAGCCGCAATAATTTCAGGTTCAGTCATTTGATTTGGGTGTCAAAGTTGTTCACAAAATACAGATTTTCAAATGTTAATAAAAAGTTATCCGGCTTATTTTGTGCTGTCTCTTTTTTTGCAATATTTGTGGCTATGCGGATTGATTCATACATAGAAAAATTGTTGTTTGATTATAACTGTGTTGTGGTACCAGGTTTCGGGGCTTTTTTGGCCCATGGTAAATCCGCAGAAATTGATTTGGAGACCAACACTTTAGTGCCGCCAAGCAAGACCATTTCCTTTAACGCCCAGCTTTCCAAGAATGATGGTTTGTTGGTGTCCCATATTTCCAAAGAAAAGAATTTGGGGTATGAGGAAATGCTTCGGGAAGTGGAGCATATTGCACAGGAATGGAACAATAAATTGGTCCAGGGCGAGAGCATTGAGCTTTTTGGGATTGGCAAACTCTGGCACAACAAAGAGCAACGCATCCAGTTCCAACCTGAGGAAAAAATCAATTTTTTAACATCTTCCTTTGGTCTGTCCACATTTGCTGCCACCCCTATTCAGCGTGAGGTAATCAAAGAAGAGGTGGAAGAATTGGAAGAACGTATTCCGTTTATCATCACCCCAGAAAAAAGGGAGCAAACTTCTTTTAGGCCTTGGTTAAAGTATGCCGCCGTCTTTTTATTGGCTGTTTCTTTAGGGGTTACTTCATACCGCACCTATGGTGACCTTCAGCAAAAGGAAGTGGCTGCACAGCAAGATGCCCAACAAGAAGTGTCCCGTTTGATTCAAGAAGCTACATTTTTTGAAAGTGCTCCGTTGGAACTTCCCGCGATAAATATTAAGGTGACCAAAAAACAATTGGGCAAGCACCACGTAATCGCTGGGGCATTTCGCCAGGAGAAAAACGCCGACAAGAAAGTGACCCAACTCAAAGACAAGGGGTATAATGCGTTTTACCTGGGTGTGAACAAATATGGGCTGCACCAAGTGGCCTACGATAGTTTTGACGACCCCAAGGAAGCACTTGTCTTTTTGAGAAAGGTAAAAGTCGAAGATTCAAGGGATGCTTGGATGCTTTCCGAGAAATAATAGTTCCGCTTTCCTTTAAAACCATTCCACACTTCAATATCTTTGCGCAAAATTTAAAGGTATGCGCGCTAAAACTCCTAGTGAATCCCGTACGGTAATGACCGATTTGGTGTTACCGAGCGAAACCAACCCCCTCAACAATCTTTTTGGTGGGGAACTCTTGGCCCGTATGGACCGAGCAGCCAGTATTGCTGCCCGTAGACACAGCCGTAGGATTACGGTGACCGCTTCGGTGAACCACGTGGCTTTTAACAGAGCTGTTCCGCTAGGTAGTGTGGTGACTGTGGAGGCGGCAGTCTCTAGGTCTTTTAAAACTTCTATGGAGATATTTATCGATGTTTGGATAGAAGACCGCTTTACTGGTGAGCGCACCAAGGCCAATGAGGCGATTTATACCTTTGTTGCGGTAGATGATACTGGAAAACCAACAGAAGTTCCGCCATTGAAGCCTGAAACGGATTTGGAAAAGGAACGCTATGCTGCCGCGCTTCGCCGAAAGCAGCTGAGTTTGGTACTTGCTGGCAAAATGAGTCCTGCGGATGCCACGGAACTTAAAGCGCTGTTTACTTCATAGGATTTAGAAATCGAAATTATCGGGGTCTGGGCCAAACCGCTTGCCTTTGTCCAAGCCATCAAGCAATTGCACGTCCTCTTCGGAAAGTTCAAAATTGAAAAGGTCGGAATTGGCAACGATACGCTCTTTTTTGGATGATTTTGGAATGGTGACCACTCCTTTTTGAAGGTCCCATCGCAAAACAATCTGGGCAATCGTCTTGTTGTATTTTAAAGTCAGGTCCTTCATAATATCCAGATCAAAGATATTTCCCTGCATCAAAGGCGACCAAGCTTGGTATTGAATGCCATTGCTATTGCAGAAATCCACTAAATCCTGTTGTACCAAATAGGGGTGGAACTCCATTTGATTCACCATGGGGACAATCTCCACAGAGGTCAATAAATCTTCCAGATGATGCCGCAAAAAGTTGCTCACACCAATAGCCCTCACTCGTTTTTCCTTATATAATTTTTCAAGGGCCTTCCATGTTTCCTTGGACAGCTCTCCTTTGGGCCAATGCACCAAGTACAGGTCCAGATAATCCGTGCCCAAACGTTCCAAACTGGCATCAAAAGCTTTTAGGGTGGAATCGTAACCTTGGTCGGTGTTCCAGACTTTGCTCGTTAAAAAAACGTCCTTCCGGTCCACATTGCTTTTGCGGATTCCTGTACCAACGCCCTCCTCATTGTAGTAAATGGCGGCGGTATCAATATGTCTGTAGCCGTGGTTCAATGCAGTTTTTACAGCGTTAATAACTTCGTTTCCGTCTTCGGATTGATATACCCCCAATCCAAAATAGGGCATCTGGACCCCATTGTGCAGTTCAAAGGAGCCTTGTAAATCTGTTATTCTCTTCATAGTGTTAAAGTTGATAGATCCAATCTTCAGGATTCAAGCGATTGGAGTCTTTATAAAGATAAAACTTCAATTTTGTGGTGCCGTCCAACCGATTGGTATTGATTTCGCCGAGCACTTCTTTGACGGCGACCTTGTCCCCTTTTTTAACATAGAGATTGGATAGGTTGTAATATGTACTGATGTAGTTTCCGTGTTTTATTTGTACCCCTTTGTTTCCACCGGGCACAGTTAAAATGGCTATCACCTCACCCTCAAAAATGGCTCTTGCCTTACTCCCCGCATCGGTGGTTATGGTAACCCCATTGTTTCGGTGCTTGATTCCGGGATACAATTTATCCGCATACACCCCATATCCTTGGCTTTTCACTCCCTTTTCCACCGGCCAAATCAGCCTTCCTTTGTTGGAAGAGAAATTATCGGCCAGCAATTTAGCTTCGGGCGTCAAGGCAAAGGTTGCACTACTGGTAGATTTCCCTGAACTTTTATTGGAACTTGCAATAGCGCTTTTAATCATTCTTTCTATCTCACGATCAATTTTACGGGCCTCCTTTTGCTTTTCGGCTATGGCGGCGGTGTATTTGGCCTCGTTTTGTTTAATGCTCGTTAAAAGGTTTCTTTGGGACTCAATCTCTTTGGATAAATCGGCCTTTGCTTTTTGATTTTCGGCTATGAGCTGGTCTTTTTCCTTTCGTTGACGCACTAAGTCTTGATTCAGGGTTTTGAGTTCTTCGGTTTTTTTGACGATTCCCTCTCCTTGCTTTTTACGATGCTTTGCATATTGCTGCATATACTGAAGCCGTTTGAATGCCTGATAGAAATTCTCAGCAGACAAAAGGAACATTAATCGGTTGCTTTGCGATTTGTTCTGGTAGGTTTTTTGAATGAGCTCGGCATAATCCTCTTTCAATATTTTTAAATCTTCCCTAAGCTTACTGATGTTCCTAATGTTGACATTGATTTGTCTGTTGAGCAAATTCGACTGTTGATTAGTGACCTGTATGAGTTCTTGACGGACGTTTATTCTATTGTCCAAGGCTTCCATTTGATCCAAAACAGTACCTTTTTCCTTCCTTTCCGCAAAGAGCAACCTGTTGATTTCCTTGATTTCCTTTTGCAATCGCTCCCGTTTGGCCTCTAACACCTTTTGCTCGCTTGTTTGGGCATGCGAACCTACTGAAGTAAAAAATATAACTATCAGACAGTAAATAGAATATGAAATTTTACCTTTCATATTACTTTAATGTAATTTTATCATACCCCTTGGGTACCTTGTAGGGGAAATTCATGAGTTTATTGAGTTCTAAGTTGCGAAAGCTCAAATCTATCGTGGTTAAATCCCCTGCTTCTTCTGCTACGATCTTCACTTCATTGGGCAACACGTTTCCAGAAATATTCTGATAGGTATAATTTGCTTGCAATTGTCTCATTTTTTCTGGTTGGGATATTTCTTGAGAGGATATTTTAAAGTTTTTCGGTTCCAGTTGGAACAAAATTTTAAAAAGTTCCTGTGCCTTTTTTGGCTTTAGTTGGTAGTTGCCATTGTACACTTCCGAATTGAACTTTTCCTTTCTTAAATCCAAGACCGCATTTCCAAGAAGTAGGTTCTGAACTTTTTCAAAGTCGAGTTCCGTTCCGAGCAAATCGCTTAAATAACTAAAATCTCCATCAAAATATTCGTTTTGTAATTTGTTATAAAATGAAACCTTGTTCGGGGTAATATGGGCTTTGACCATACCTAGGGGCGCGCTCATCCAGATAACCTTGTCCTTTTCCATACGGAGGCTCACATTTACGCCCTGCGAATCGTCTCCATTGGCATAATCAATCTTGACCCTACCTCTCAATGTTTTAAATTTTGGCTGATTGGAGTAATGGGCATTGATGATATTCCTCGCCGACATTCTTGAATCCACTTCTCCTCCCGTAATGGACTTGGTGCTTTTGCAGGATCCAAGTGCGAGAAGGAAAACCATCAGCACGGCGGTTTTAGTTATGTTTTTGTATGGGTGCATTATAATCCTGTATTAATCTTGTTCAAAAATTCGTTTGCCTTTTGGGTATTTCCAATTTTGGAATATCCTTCGGAAAGTTGTTTATAAATGTTGTTCTTTAAATTTTCGTCATCCAATAGATAATCGAGTCCACTTTCCAAAACCTCTATACCCTTATTCGGATTTCCCGTGTTGTTCAATGCTGTTCCGTAAGCAAAATAAAAATAGGGCTGCAATGGATACGAATCCAATGCTCCTTTCGAAACATTCAATAACTCCTTAAAGTCTGCCGCAACAATCAGTTTTTCCATCTGTGCTTTTAACTGGGCTACAGGGTCATCCAAAATTTCCTCTTCTTTCTGAGCAATCGGAGCAATTTGTTCCTGTTTTCCTTTTTGAAGGGAGTCGTTTATTTTTCGATTCAAGTCTGATTTCAAAGGAGAGCTTTCCAAGTCGTCAAGCACTTTTGAGGCTTCCTCATATTTCTTCATTTTAAAGAATGAGACGGCCATATTTTGCTTCAGTTTATTGTTTCCGTAAGGTATTTGCTGTTTTACGTTTTCAATAGGGCTCCCCTGCTTGTCCAAAATGGTGAGCAAATTGTCCAAATACCAATAATCGGTCGGTTCTGAAAGCAAGGCCTCAATAGCATAATCCTGCGCTTGTACATATTTTTTGTCTAGCATATAGGCCTTGGCCAATTCATAGTCCACTACGCTATTGTTGGGTTCCAGTTGTTTGCATTTTAGGAAAAAATCCACGGCCCTATCGTAGTTTTGGATACCTTTTTGCTTTAAGGCTTCAAAAAAGTTTTCTTGAAACTCATCGGTATATTCTTCCAAATAGACTTCGGCACTTTCCTGTTCTTCTTGGGCATAGGTACTGTAATGCATCATTATTGATGCTCCCAAAACCATGCAAACAAGAAGTTTCTTTTTCATATTAACATCCTAAGTCCCCATCAAACTAAAAAATCTATTCTAAAGTTATTCCAAAACGGAATAATCTCCAATACTAATGGTCTCAAAATTACCGTTATAAACAACGTGGTTGCCAATCATTGCATTGTCCAAATTGGCGTTGCTTATTTTACTATTGCTCTGAATCAAACTATTTTTTACGGTTGAATTCTCTAAAACGGTATTCGCTCCAACTGAAACAAAAGGTCCGACCGTTGTGTTTTTAAGCACTACGTTCTCGCCAATAAAACAGGGTTCTATAATATTCGCATTTTCCTGTTTTACGGAATCGGCAATCATGTTTTCGCCCTCATTTTCCAGAAAGCCCAACATACGCTGATTGGTTTCTACAGTCACATTTTTATTGCCACAGTCCATCCATTCATCCACTTTACCAGGAACAAATTTCATGCCCTTTTTCATCATCCGTTTTATGCCATCATTGATTTGGTATTCGCCACCATGGGTAATGTCGTTGTCCAACACATGCTGTAATTCATTTTTTAGCACACCAACGTCCTTAAAGTAATAAATACCGATTACAGCAAGGTCGGAAACATACTCTTGAGGTTTCTCGACCAACTCGACGATTTCATTGGTGCCATTCAGCTTTACCACTCCGTAAGCTTCCGGTTGCTCAACTTGTTTTACCCAAATAACGCTGTCGGCAGATTTATCCAAGTCGAAGTCGGCTCGAATCAATGTATCGGCATAAGCGATTACGGCAGGCCCGCTCAAGGAATCTTTGGCACTCATAATAGCATGACCTGTACCAAGTGGTTTGTCTTGCCTATAAATTGACCCTTTTGCCCCTAATTCGGCAGCCAGTTCCATTAAACTTTCCACCACATCATCACCAAAAAAGGCATGGTCGCCCAGAATAAAGGCGACTTCCTCGATAGGTTCCCCCAGTACTTTGGCGATATCGCTCACCAATCGGTGAACAATGGGTTTGCCCGCAACGGGGATCAACGGTTTTGGAACTGTTAATGTATGTGGCCTTAAACGGGATCCTCTTCCCGCCATTGGAACGATTATTTTCATATAAATGCCCGCGGAGGCGGGTATCCTTTTAAGGTTATACTCTATTTAAAAAAGGTCTCGACTACGCTCGACCTGACTTTACTTCTTTCAATTAGTTCCGGTACTTCCAAATCCGCCTTCGCCTCTATCCGTGTCTGAAAGGGTTTCTACTTCTTCCCACTGGGCACGTTCATGTTTTGCGATGACCATTTGGGCGATACGTTCCCCGTTTTCTATGGTAAAGTCCTCATTGGACAGGTTCACCAAGATTACCCCTACATTCCCACGGTAATCGGCATCAATGGTTCCTGGTGCATTTAGGACGGTTATTCCTTTTTTAGCTGCCAATCCGCTTCGTGGTCGCACTTGTGCTTCGTAACCCACGGGCAGTTCCATAAAAAGTCCTGTTGGAACAATGGCCCTTTCCAAAGGTTTTAAAACGATGGGTGAATCGATGTCTGCTCGTAAATCCATACCTGCCGAAGCAAGTGTCTCGTAATGCGGCAACTTGTGGCCTGATTTGTTTATAATCTTAATCTTCACGTCTTATTAATATGCTTCGTAATTTATCTCCTTCCATCTTATACACTAACCCCAAAAATAACAAAAGTAGTATGCTGCCGGCTATTAAATTTCTATTAAAAACATAGAATGATAGTATTGAAAATATGACTGATACGGAAAGGTAGAAGGCTATTTTCCGCATGTTGTAGGGTATGGGGTAGTATTTTTTGCCAAAGTAATAGGACAAGAGCATCATACTACCATAAGCGACCAAAGTGGCCAGAGCGGATGCCATATATCCAATTTTTGGAATAAACCCAATGTTGATCACTAAAGTGATGATCGCTCCTACGGATGAAATATAGGCTCCGAACTTGGTTCGGTCCGTTACCTTGTACCAAACGGACAGGTTGTGGTAGATGCCCAAACAGAAGCTTCCCAAAAGAATTATCGGGACCACGTCCAAGGCTTCCCAAAAAGCGGCATCCCGCACCAATAATTTTTTCAAAGGGTCAATAAACACCATCACGCCCAAGAAGATTAGACTTCCCATAATCACAAAATAGTTGGTGATCTGGGCGTAGGCTTTCTTTGGGTTATCTGTGTTTGCGTGACTAAAAAAGAAAGGTTCCACCCCTAATCGGAAAGCAGTGCCGAACAGCGTCATAAATACCGCCAACTTGTAGCAGGCCGAGTATTTCCCGATTTCTGCCTTGGCAATGTCTTCTGGCAACAACCGATCTAAGAGAATACGATCAAAAACCTCGTTTACTGTAAATGCAAGTCCAGCAACCATTATAGGTAGGGAATACTTGAGCATTTGCTTCAACAAGCGTTTGTCAAAACTATATTTACTATCAAAATAGATTCCACTCACCCATAAAAAGGCAAGGCCGCTGGATATGACATTAGCGATAAAGACATATTCGATCTGAAAATTTTCTTTGTAGATTTCTGCCCAAAACGACGGCCCCTTCTCAGCCAATTCCGGTAATACGGTCAAGAAAAAGATGTTCAAGAGTAGGTTCATTGCCACGCTAGTAACTTTCACAATGGAATATCGAAGCGGTCTTTCCATTGCCCTCAACCAAGCAAATGGAACAATGGCCAATGCATCCAAAACCAGAATCAATATGATGTAGAGCATTAGGGACTCCTGAACATCTATTAGTGTAGCAAAAGTTTCTTTGAAAATCAGTGATACTACAAAAAAGATTAAGGAAGATATCAGTAATGAAATCAACGAAGTTGAAATCACGTTCTCTTTATCGGAATACTTATTGAAAAAACGGAAAAAAGCCGTTTCCATACCGTATGCGAGCACCACATTAAAAATGGCAAACCAGGAGAAGATTACTGAAATCTCACCATAGGTTTCGGGATTCATTACCGATGTGTACAAGGGCACCAATAGAAAAGAGAGCACCCGCGGCAATACCGTGGCCAAACCATAGATAAATGTTTGTTTAAAAAGCCTTTTTAGTGGATTCAATAGGTGTTGCTTCTTTAAAAACCTTGATTAGGTGGCTACAAGTTACGTAAAAGCCATTATTACCTAAACCTTATTAACTTAAGAAAAACAAAAAGGCCACCGAATGGGTGGCCTTTCATTATCTATAAATTGTAATCCTAGTTATTCAAAGCCTCAGCTCCGCCAACAATTTCCAAGATCTCGTTGGTAATCGCTGCTTGACGTGCTTTGTTATAGGTCAATTTCAACTCGTCTCTAAGTTCGGCCGCATTATCGGTTGCTTTGTGCATCGCTGTCATACGGGCACCGTGCTCACTTGCAAAGGAATCCCTAATCGCTTTGAACAATTGTGTTTTCAAGGATTTAGGAATCAATTCTTTTACGATTTCCACTTTGGATGGCTCAAAAATGTAATCTGCTGCAATTGCTGTATCCCCTTCACCGCTTTCAATAGGCAAAAACTGCTCGGTCATCACAATCTGTGTAGCTGCATTCTTGAACTTGTTGTACACCAACTCAATTTTGTCGTAATCACCTTTGGTGAACAAACGCATCAACAATTCGGCGATTTCCGCAACATTATCAAAGGTCAAATCATCGTACAACTTGCTTTGGTCTCCCAAAATCGTGTGCCTTTTACGAAGGATATCGTTTCCTTTCTTACCTATGGTGTAGAAATCAACTTGTTTTCCCGGATACTTGTTGGACACCAAATTGTTGCTCTGCTTGATGATGTTGGAGTTGAATCCACCACAAAGACCTCTATTCGAAGTGATGGCAACGACCAAAACTTTGTTCACGGGTCTTTTGTCGGCGTATTCGCTTCCTCCGTCTCCTTCCAAGCTGGCGCTAAGCCCTTGCAAAAGCTCGGTAAGCTTGTCCGAATAGGGGCGCATAGCCGTAATAGCATCCTGAGCCTTTTTCAACTTTGCAGCAGAAACCATTTTCATGGCACTGGTAATCTGCATCGTTGATGAGATGGATGTTATCCTGTTCCGTATTTCCTTTAGA
Source organism: Allomuricauda ruestringensis DSM 13258 (assembly GCF_000224085.1). NCBI lineage: Bacteria > Pseudomonadati > Bacteroidota > Flavobacteriia > Flavobacteriales > Flavobacteriaceae > Flagellimonas > Flagellimonas ruestringensis. Next base: position 1,524,798 of record NC_015945.1, on the reverse strand, counting down.
TTCGCCATTGTTTTAAATTATGGGTTATGAGTGTTGAGTTAAGAGTTTTTGACTATTGCTACTATGATACGCATTAACTCTTCACACCTATCCATCAAATCATTGGGAACTTCTCGGCCAGTTGCTTCCAAAATCTCAAGCCAATACTTTGTTTCGTCAGCTTCTTTTAGAGCTATCCCAAATTTATTTTTAAAATCCTTTGCGCTAACCCCTCTTTGTGCTTCCCTAGTGTTCGCTCCAATACTAGTGCCACTTTTCAACAATTGAGAGGCTATTTCAAAATCTTTATTCTTCTTTAATTCATCACAGTAATGGACAATTTTGCAAGCAAACTCGAAACTTTTGATTCTTACAGGACTATTTTCAAGTTTGCCCATAACCCATCACTCTGAACTTAACCTTTATACTTACTTGAAAGATCCTTGCAAACTGCAGTCAATGTATCGGTGACCTCGTCGGTCAATTTACCGGCTTTAAGGGTATCCAACACATCTCTGTGCTTTGCGTTCAGGAACTCCAAATAATCCTTTTCAAACTCTTTTATCTTGTTCACAGGAATATCACGCAACAAGTTCTTGGAGCCTGCAAAGATGATGGCAACCTGATCTTCCACGGTAAATGGGTCGTTCTGACCTTGCTTCAAGATTTCCACGTTTCTACGTCCTTTTTCAATGACGTTCAAGGTAGCGGCATCCAAATCGGAACCGAACTTGGCAAAAGCTTCCAATTCGCGGAACTGGGCTTGGTCCAGTTTTAAAGTACCTGCTACTTTCTTCATCGACTTGATCTGGGCATTACCTCCAACACGTGATACGGAGATACCTACGTTGATCGCAGGACGAACCCCTTGGTTGAACAAATCTTGCTCCAAGAATATCTGACCATCGGTAATGGAAATTACGTTGGTCGGGATATAGGCGGATACGTCACCTGCTTGTGTTTCAATAATTGGTAGGGCTGTCAAAGAACCTCCACCTTTCACCATGGGTTTCAATACCTCTGGAAGGTCGTTCATGTTCTTTGCGATTTCATCGTCGGCAATCACCTTAGCGGCGCGCTCCAATAATCTTGAGTGCAGGAAGAAAACGTCACCCGGATATGCTTCACGTCCTGGGGGTCTTCTCAAAAGCAAGGATACCTCACGATAAGCAACTGCTTGTTTGGATAAATCATCATAGATGATCAAGGCCGGACGCCCTGTATCCCTAAAGTATTCTCCGATAGCTGCACCGGCAAACGGAGCATATACCTGCATTGGAGCAGGGTCGGAAGCGTTAGCGGCAACAATGGTTGTATAGGCCAATGCTCCTTTTTCTTCCAAAGTATTGGCGATGGCGGCTACCGTGGATGCTTTTTGTCCTATGGCCACATAGATACAGTATACGGGCTCACCAGCATCATAAAATTCTTTTTGGTTTAGGATGGTATCGATACAAACAGTGGTTTTACCTGTTTGCTTATCGCCGATTACCAACTCCCTTTGTCCACGACCAACCGGAATCATGGCATCGATTGCCTTGATACCTGTTTGCAATGGCTCGTTTACAGGTTGTCTAAAAATTACACCGGGAGCTTTGCGTTCCAAGGGCATTTCGAAGGTTTCACCAGAGATAGGTCCTTTACCATCGATAGGTTTACCCAAGGTGTCCACCACACGGCCAACAATTCCTTCACCTACGTTGATAGAGGCAATACGCTCGGTTCTCTTAACAGTGGCGCCTTCTACGATCTCTTTGGATGGGCCCAACAATACAACACCTACGTTGTCCTCCTCCAGGTTCAAAACGATTCCCTGCATTCCGCCGTCAAACTCTACCAATTCCCCGTATTGTACATTGGCAAGTCCATACACACGGGCAATACCATCACCTACTTGTAATACGGTACCTACTTCATCCAAAGAAGCGGATGCTTCGAAACCTGATAACTGTTTTTTCAAAATTGCTGATACCTCAGCGGCTTTTACTCCTGCCATTTTTATAGACTATTTGTAAATTCTCTTTTTAATCCGTTCAATTTGTTTGCGATGCTCGCATCGTATTGGGTGTCTCCTACCCTTAGTACAAATCCTCCGATGATGCTCTCATCGATTTTGTTTTCCAGGGTAATCGTATTGCCCGTTGCCTTGGTAACGGTAGCCAAAATCTTCTTTTCCAACTCAGCAGTCAATGGAACTGCCGTGGTCACATAAGCTACTTCCTCACCCTTCAATTTTTCGTGAAGAATGATGTATTTGAAGGCGACTTCCTGTAGCATTGCTATACGCTTGTTGCTTATCAAAGTTTGAAGAAGGCCTTTGGTAATTTCGCTGGAATCTTTAAAGATTTCCAACAAACTGTTCTTTTTTACTTCTGATTTTATGATGGGGCTTTCCAAAAGGTTCTGAAGCTCCTCACTCCCGGAAATGGTCGCAGCTATCTCCCGCATGTCTTTTTCAACGGCATCTGCCGCTTTCTTTTCCAATGCGAAATCCAAGGTTGCTTTTGCGTAGCGTATGGCTGCCCTGTTCTGGTTCATGCTCTTAGTTCAGTTTAATGTCACCCAACATGTCCTCAACCAACTTTTGTTGTTTGCCTTTTTGGGAAAGTTCTTCTTTGATAACTTTTTCTGCAATTTCAAGGGATAGGCTGGCTACTTGTGCCTTGATGTCGGCAACAGCGGCTTTCCTTTCACCCTCAATAGCGGCTTGGGCTTGCTTGATCATTTTATCCCCTTCTACCTGAGCTTGCTCTTTGGCTTCGGAAATAATGCTCTCTTTGATTTCTCTGGCTTCCTTCAATAAGGCGTCTCTCTCGGTTCTGGCTTCCTTTAAAAGTCTTTCGCTGTCCGCCGTAACGTTCTGCATTTCCTTTTTTGCCGCTTCTGCAGCTTCAAGAGCGTCTTTGATGCCCTCTTCTCTTTTTTCTACAGAATTCATTATAGGCTTCCATGCATATTTGGCCATGATGAATATCAAAACCAACATGATCAATGTTTGCATTACAAACAAGCCTGGGGAAAAATCGTTTAATAATTGTTCCATAACTAAATTAAATTTAAAAGACTGCCGATAGATAACCAACCGTTACCATCGGCAGCTTAATGATTTTGCTTTTTGGATTATTTTCCTAAGAAAAGTGCACCAAATGCCAAACCTTCCAATAGTGCAGCAATGATAATCATCGCTGTCTGAATTTTACCGGTTGCTTCTGGTTGACGAGCAATACCTTCCATTGCACTACCGCCAATTTTACCTAATCCGATACCAGCACCGATTACAATCAAACCTGCACCTACTAAATTTGGAACTGTCATAAAAGTCAATTTATATAGTTAAAAATAAACTCAATTTAAATAAAGTCTGCTCTTACTTCTTCTGCATCATCTTCCTCTTCGTGGTCATGACCATGATCATGTTCGGCAACCGCCATACCAATAAACAGCGCAGACAACATGGTGAAAATATATGCTTGCAAAAATGCAACCAGTAACTCTATCAATGTAATAAACAAAGAAAGAACAAACGACAACAAACCAGAGCCGAACACGGTCAATTCTGATTTCATTGTTATTAGAATGGCAATAAGGCTCATAACCACAATGTGGCCCGCCGAAATGTTGGCAAACAAACGAACCAACAGTGAAAATGGTTTAATCAAAAAGGCTCCCGCCAATTCGATTACAGCCAAAACCGGACGAATCAATACTGGCACACCGGGCATCCATAGCATATGTTCCCAGTAATCCTTATTTCCCTTAAACGTATATATAACCAAAGTGAAAATGGCCAAGGCAGCGGTTACTGCAATCTGACCCGTTACATTGAACCCAAAAGGAGTAAGTCCCAAAAGGTTCAAAATCCATATAAAGAAGAAAACTGTCAACAGATAACCTGTGAACTGACGATATTTTTTACCAATATTTGGTCTTGCAATCTCATCTCGTACATAAATCACCAAAGGTTCCAAAATCCGACCAAAACCAGTTGGAATTTGTTTTCTCCTATACTGTCTGGCCAAACCACCAAACCATACAATCATGAGAACACCTATCAGGAGCATTCCAAAAACACTCTTGGTAATTGAAAAATCCAAAACTTTATGCGCGTTAACTGGATGGTGTTCTTCATCAAAAGAAATCTCTTCTGCACCAGATTCCAATTCGTAGATTTTGCTATGAAGTTTTACAAAACGTGTTCCTCCAGCTTCAACAATGTGATTGCCTGAATCATCATGATGAAATCTTGAGGACATAAAAGCAACAAGACCTTCGCTAGACCAAACGATTACAGGCAGCGGAAATCCGACGTGCTTGCGCTCTCCCTCTGAATTTGTATAAGAAAAAAGATGAAAATCGTGAGAATCCTTAATGTGGTGTAGTATGTAACTCTCTACCTCTTTTTGGGTATTTACTGCTCCCTCTTTTTCTTCGTCGGAGGAGGAGTTTGCGCTAACCCCAATGGAAAACAACAATATAAACAGTGTGGCTGCTAAATCAATAGATCTTTTAAATACCCGCATTGTAACTATAGAATTTATCCGTTCGTCAAATTCCGCGCAAAGGTAGTATTAAAATGTCAAAAAATAATTTTTTTTCGAGATTTCATTCTATTCTTTTTAAAAGTTGGCTCAAAAAAACCACTTCACACCCCAAACCTAAAAACACTGGTATTAAAAAATGACCTTTATTAATCTGTATTTCAACTGAATCACCAAAAAAATAATTTTGAAACAGCACAACGAAAAGTATCAATTTTAACGCCAATGTAGACATATAAATAAACCCTAATTGGTCCTTTAGTTTTTTAATTTGAGCCAATATAAGGAACACAATTACCACCAATAACGTAAAAGACAATAGAAAAACGTAAGGCTTAAATAAAGCGCAGTCTTTAAAAAAGGAATTGCAACCGATTAAATATGCATGTAATAGGTAAGTTAAAATAAAAGACAGAATAAAAACTGTTGCCTGTAGCAGACCTTTTCCCCTCATTTGCTCAATTGAATAGCCTGTTTTATTAATATGTACATAGCCATGATTATTGCGATAAAAGTAATCAGTTCTTCTGCAAATGAAAACTCATACTTGTTTTCTACCCATGACCCCAATAGATTTCCCAAATAAATAACAACGCCCATTTGAATGGCCGAACCAGACAAACGGGCTGCTGTGTTTATTGTTTTTTTATGTTTGTTAGGAGGCTTTTGCTGGCTCATTTTTCTTTATGGACTCCGTTTTGGAAGCAGTAGCACCTGCTTTGCCCATGGTACAGGCAGCATTAAATGTAGCTCCGGGCTCCACGGCCAATTTGGCCACGCTTACGGTGCCCTCAATAGTTGCAGAGGATTTTAGGGAAAGCAAATCCTTCACAATAAGTTCTCCATTAAATCGCCCTTCAATATCTGCATTCACACATTCTACCTTTCCGTTGATGTAGCCATCTTTTCCTATGACCACTTTGCCGGATGTGGTAACATTGCCTTCCAATTTGCCATCTATCCTAAAGTCGGCTTCGGAGGTAATTTCCCCTTTTATTTTAGTGTTCTTTTCTATTCTATTTGGCTGTCCGCCAAATTCATTCATAGGTCGAGGTTTTTTGTTGTCAGAAAACATTGTGTTCTAGGGTTTTGGGGATTAAAATTGTGCTTTGTATGATTCTAAGTTCTTGTGGACCTGTATTATTTTGTAATTGTCCGATAAAACTACAAAATTCTCATCTTTAATAAGGTAGTCCCTGTTGTTTTTTATAAGCTCTGCAAAGCCTAAGGCAAAATCTTTGGACGGAAAACCGTGTACCACCACAAATTCATCTTCCAGATTATATATGTCCTTGGAAACAATGTTCTTGTAGTTCAATTCTTTGATCACCTCTGCCAAACGATCTTTAAGTTTGATGGCCTCTGCATCATTTCTAATTTTAAAGGGAAAAACTACTTTCCAGTTTCCTGCGCCAGTGGTACCCGTTTCTGGTGAGAATTCTTTGTTCTCCAGTTTGGGCAGTTGCTCGTCTATCATCTGTTGTGCCTTTTTCCCTTCGGGATTGTTGGGATAGGTGAGCGCTACATAGTTCAAGGCTTCCTTAAAGGGCTCAAATCCTTGTAAACGACCAATGGCATTGGCCTTCAACATTTCAAACTTGGGTACAATGGGGTCGCCCGTAAATTTGTTGATGTATTCCTCGGATTGCGTGATTACCTTCAAAAATTCTTGCTTTTGGTATTGTTTGAACAAAACCATATACCTGGCATCCGGACTGTCCGAATCTCCGTCGAGCACAGCTTGCGGGTTTAATAAAATCTCGGCATAGCGTGTATCGGGGTGGTTGGTGATGATGTTTTGCTTCATATCCATGGCCAAAGGGCTGCCCGATTCTTCATAAATCTTGTAAAGGTTGTATTTTGATGGGAGAATCAAGCGTTCCTCCGGATTTGAAGAAAGTACGCGCTCCAACTTGGCAGCTGCCAGCATGTTGTCCTTAAACTTTTCCTTATAGATTAACCCTAATTGATAATTGGCAAAGTTGCGTTCTCCCTTTAAACTGTCAATAACGGTCACATCAGTCGGTACTTGTTCCAAATAATAATCCACGGAATATTTTTGGTCTTCCGTCAAGACCTCATCATTGCTGGCAACCTCTTCGCCCGTTGCTTCGGAAACCAAGGTTTTTGATCTATTGCTCCATCGCCAATCATCTTCCAAATTCCTACTGCCCCATCGGGTTCTAAAATCGTTTCTACCGTGGCCCAAGCTGGTAATGTTGTAGAAATAAAACTTGCCTTGATTTTCTTTTCCTCCCTTACTATCTGCAAAAGTGGCAAAACCGGCATTGGTTCGTTCCATTTCCTTTTCGGCAGCAGCAGCTTCTTTGCGCTTCATCTCGGCAATAAAATCCTCAAAATAGGCCTTGCGTTCTGCCTCTGGCATTTGGTATAAGGTAATCACACTATCGGCGTGCTGTACAATATCCTCGTATTTGATGACATCCTCAAGGTTGTCCAGTCTCTTTTTGATGTCTCGATACTTTCGTGTGTTTTCATTCAGGTTCGTCAAGGTACTGTCGTAGTAGGAGCCTGCTCTTCGGTACTCGTCTTCATCAAAATGGTAATCGGCCAAACTTTGATAATTCAAGGTATTCAGTTTGCGCTCCCCCTGTGTTGCTTGGATCGATTTGTTGTAGTAGGCCAAGGCCAAACTATCCGATTCGTAGGCCATGTGGTACTGGGCCACTTGACGGTATATTTTGTCCAGAAATGGTCGGTTCTCCCTATTCTCCTCCAAATCGGTGAGGTATTCCAGCATTCCCTCCCTATTGGCCTCCGTAAGTTCGGTGTTCTGGATTTTCTTTAGATGTGCGTTGATCATGTACACCCTTGGTGATTTACGGTTGAGCTCAATCACCTTGTTGTAAGCGTAGTTGGCACTATCCTTATGCCCCAATTGATCGTACAATTGACCAATTATAAAAAGGTATCTCCCTTTTTCAGGGTTCTTTTTGGTGTAGGCCTGTGATATTTTCAGTTTTTGGATGGCCGTATCGGGTGCATTCAGATTGATGTAGCATTGTGCCAATACAGCATTGGCATCAGCGTATTCCTGATCTTTTAATTTTTCATACTTGAACAAGCGCTTCAGGTTTTTGATGGCCACTTCGGGATTGTCCAACCGCATGTTGGTTTTTTCCCTCCAAATGGTTGCCTCGTTCAGCTTATCGCTCTCCACATATTTTCGTAGAATATAGTTGAAAGACTCCAAAGCAGGAATGTAGCGTTGGTCGAAATACCTTGATTTGCCCAAAAGCAGAAAGCCTTCGTCGATTTGAGGGTTGCGCTCCTCGTCCTTAATGTCCATGCTGTGCTTTTGGATGGCCTTGGTGGCCTTTTCCTCTGCAATGATGAAGTTGGGATTGTTGTCCTCGGAGTCGAGTTTGATCTCATCGGTAACCTTGAGGCGCTCCACGGGAAGTATTTCCCAATAATCGTCACGATAATTGGCATTGATTTCCTCCAATCCTTTTTGGAAGGCTAGATTACCATTGTACAAAGTGTTGTACTCGGTGTTGAGGGCGTGCCAATTTCGGTTGATGAATTTATCCTTTTGGGTGGAACATGCATTGAATACAAGTCCTCCCAAAACCATGGCGCCTATAAATGTGTGATGAAGCTTCAAAATTATCGACAATCTTGTGTAACCTTAAACTCAAAAAAAAGCGGATTATTATAAGGCTTATCGATAAAATGCAAGATTTCTTTAGAACTGTTTTTCAAACATCAACCCGCAAAGAAAGCTTCAAGCTCCTTCATGGTTTCGGCAGAGGTATGGATGTCCTTCACAATTTCGCCCTTGTTCAATACCACAATACGTTCGCATACCTCGGTAACGTGAATCAAATCGTGACTGGAAACAAGTACCGTTACTCCCTCTTTGGCGGCAAGATCTTTTATGATTCCCTTTAAACGAATTTGTGTGGTAGGGTCCAGATTGGCAAAAGGTTCGTCCAAGATCACCACTTCGGGGTTGCCGATAAAACTGGCCACAATGCCCACTTTCTTTTGGTTTCCTTTGGAAAGGTCCCGTAAATATTTTTTCTGGCCCAAAATTTCCCCGTGGAAAAAATCATCAAAATTGGATAGCAGGGCATCCACATCAGCTTTGTTTCTGCCGCGCAGTTCCCCGATAAAGTAGAAGTATTCTTCAGGGGTGAGGTAGCCTATCAAAAAGGTTTCATCAATAAAGGCAGAGGTAAACGGTTTCCAAGCTTCGCTTTGGTCTACTTGCACATCCTTGTTGACAATGTGCCCGGATGAGGGCTGAATCAAATCCAACAACAGACTGAACAAGGTAGTTTTTCCTGCCCCGTTGTTCCCGACCAGACCAAAACTTTGGCCTTTTGGAATTTCGAGCTCCTCAATGTTCAAAACGGTTTGCTCTCCGTAAATCTTGGTTAAATTATGAACTGTGATCATGTATTTTTATTAATGGTGTGTTATTTCTGTTTGTATGCTTGCAATGTTTTGTACTTCTCTTTTTTGTAAATGCCCTCGATCATGGTAAACACCTTTTCCTTAAAAACAAATCCAAGTAAGCCGAAAACGGCCACAAAAATGTACCCTGCAATCGGGTTAATCAAAAAATGACCAATGGCATAAATCCCGATCGGCAATACCAATTTGGGCAAAGTGAGCAGGAGTGTCTTGGCATTAAATGCCTGTTTATCGCCAAATGCCTTTTTGTTGGAGGTGAGGTCAATCGGGGTTTTTACATAGGCCCCGCCCCAAAGTACCAAGTAACTGTTGATTCCAATATTATAGATTGCACCTACCAAGACAGCAGCATAGGCCTCCCATCCAAAATAGATATAAAAGGTGGCCAAAATGGTGGAGATGATGGTCGCAATGATCACCAAATACCATTTGGATGACAAGTACTCGCGGTATTTTATGTTCTGGCTCATCATCAAAGGGTAATAGCTACTGTCCCAACTGGGCACGTACTGCCCAAAACTAAAGAGGAACCCTCCGGTTACAAAAATCCCCGCAAAAATTTTCCAAAAAGGTCCGTCATATACTTCGAGGGCGCCCGTAAAAAAGAGTAATCCATAAAATATAAAGAAGAAGCCCATGAGCACCGCTGTTCGCGATCTTTTGTTGCGTTTAATGAGTTTTATGTCGTTCTTTAAAAACGTTCCCAGGTTGCCAAAGCGATCTAGCCATTCCAAGTTCTCTGTTTTGGCCTCGGTCTGTTTTTTGGCCAAACCACCATCCAGGTACATATGCTTTTTAAAATAGGAGAAAGCGCCGTAGTACATTCCCAACAAAATCGACCAAGGAATTATGGCCGTCCACGGTAGATTATAGAAAGAATCGAAAATGGGCTGGGTGTATTGGGTTAAATCAAACCATTGATAATACTGTGATGCTCCCGCAAGAATCAACAATGCGGCAAATACATAAAAAACAGCATTTTTGTTGTTTACCATAACATTGAGGAAGTTGTTACAGTAAAAAAGGGCCATCAAAGCCAAATGCCAGCCAATAACCTGTGCTGGTGGGTACCCCTCTGCCAGCAACACAATACTAAAGGGAATAAAAAAGAACGCGTGGGCTATGTTAAAAAACGAGATTACGGTTTTACCCAGCGAAAAATTGACCACCTTGGTTTTACTAATGGGCAAATACAACAAAGGTTTAATATTGGTTACTGGCATTTTTTGCAGCATGTACCTAAATACAAGGTCAAAGGCAAAATAGTAAATCATAAACCGATTGACCACCCGCAGCGGATCGCCAATTTCCATATCCTCGATAATAAAATAGGCCCCAACCCCCATTCCCAGGAACACAACAATAAAGTATAGCGCCCCCAAGGCCATCAAAATCTTAAACCAAATCTCTGTTTTAAAACTTGCAGACCTGAAAAATGACTTCCACTGGAGTCCAATAAAATGTTTGAGCATGGTTGGCGTTTTTTTAGTTGGTATCCAATTTATTGGATTTGTTACAGAAGAGGTACGCTTTTTATAAAAATAGCTGCTCAAAAGGAGTGTAATGCTTAATTTTGCAGCAAAATTCTTTACATGAGCCATTTTCATGCCTTAACCATAGCCGCGGTGGACCAATTGACTCCAAATGCCGTGGCCCTTACTTTTGATGTTCCAGAAAATCTTAAAGAAGCTTATAGTTTCAAAGCTGGGCAATATATTACCTTAAAACATACCCTGAACGGACAGGAACTACGCCGGGCCTATTCCATTTCTACACCGCCATCCTCGGGTAAATTAACGGTAGGCATTAAAAAGATGGAAGGCGGTACTTTTTCCGTGTATGCCAACGAGAATGTAAAGGCCGGTGATACCATAGAGGTAATGCTACCTGAAGGCCGTTTTGTTTTTGATGAAACCTCTCCAAAAAAAATTGCCGCATTTGCTGCCGGTAGTGGTATTACCCCGATCATGAGCATTGCCCAAACCGTTTTGGGGAACAACCCAGAAAATACCTTTGTATTGGTGTTTGGCAACCAATCGCCCGAAGAAACCATGTATTTTAAAACAATACAATCGCTAAAAGAACAATATGGCGACCGCTTTTTTGTGCAATATGTATACAGTAGGTCCAACGAGGAGGATGCCCTTTTTGGTAGGATAGAACGATCTACCGTAAACTTTGTGCTCAAAAACAAGTTCAAGGGAACTGAATTTGATGCTTTCTACCTCTGCGGGCCCGAAGATATGATCCATCAAGTATCCGATACCTTAAAAGAGAACGGTGTTTCCGAAGAAAAGATTCATTTTGAACTGTTTACCAGCGAAGATTACGAAGACGAACTTGCCGGAGCATTGGAAGGCAAGACCCAAGTAGAGGTAATCTTGGATGATGAGACCTTTACCTTTGTCATGGATAAAAAAGAATTGGTTCTCGATGCCGTTTTAAAACAGGATATAGACGCTCCGTATTCTTGCCAAGGCGGTGTTTGCAGTAGTTGTATTGCACGCTTGACCGAAGGAAAGGTGGAAATGGTAAAAAACCAGATTCTTACCGATAGTGAAATCGAAGAGGGTTTTGTTTTGACCTGTCAGTCGCATCCCATCACACCAAAAATAAAAGTGGATTACGACGATGTGTAATTCATGATGGTTCTACATCTTGGACAGCATTTTCTCCAAGGCCTTACTACCATACTCATACCCAATATTGAAGGCATTTTCGATACCCTTTTTATCCAATACCCCGATCGAATCCAATTCCTTTGGTTCAATAAAAAGGTCGCATTGGTGCAATTTTTCATCATTTGAGGCATGAATCATTAAACTAGTGACCCTAGCGGTAAGTTGGAAGGAGTTTCTCAATTCCTTCTTTTTCAATGGTACAGTTACGGACACATTACTTCCAATAATAAATTCGGATTTATCCTTCACATATTCAATTGGAAAATTGTTCATGATGCCCCCATCGGCATAAAGTACATCGTTTATTTCCACTGGACTAAACACTGGCGGCAAGGCGGCGGATGCCAACAAAGGTTTTATAAGCTCTCCTTTATCAAAAACTTTCTCCTTTCCGCTCAATAGATCGGTGGCCACCACATACAATGGTTTGTCCAAACTCTCAAAAGAATTGTTAGGAAAAAATTTCTTAAAAATATCAACGTATCGTTCCGTATCAATAAAACCAGGTTTAATAATGGTAAAAAAACTGTACTGGAACAAAGGGGTCTCCTTAAAAAACTTGAGCATATCCTCCACGGCGTGGCCGTTGGCGTAAAGAGCTCCCACCAATGCACCGATACTGGTCCCTGCAACTACCTTGGCCTCAATGTGGTGTTCGCGCATGGCTTTGATCAGACCTATATGCGCCATTCCGCGAACACCTCCTCCAGAAAGTACAAGGCCTATGGATTTATCTTCAAACATTCGGATAATTGAATTTAGAGCGTAAAGTTAGCATTTTGAGTGCTTGCCTTGACTGTCTAAATGTTGTCTTTCGATTAAAAGCCATCAAATCTTAACAGAAACCAAACCCTCCCCGCAAAAACTCCGTAAGTGATTATATAAACTAAAATTTAAATCACATGAAATCTTTAAGAACATTGACGCTGATATTATCCTGCGTTGGATTTATGACAATTACAACCGGGTTCTCTCAAACTAAAATGGTGGGAGGTGCCGCCATGTACCCGAGCAAGGACATTGTTTCCAATGCCGTAAACTCCAAGGACCATACTACTTTGGTAGCTGCGGTAAAAGCCGCCGGTCTGGTAGAGACATTGCAAGGCGAGGGACCTTTTACGGTATTTGCACCCACCAACAGTGCATTCGAAAAATTACCGGAAGGAACCGTAGCAAGCTTGCTCAAGGCAGAAAATAAGTCAAAATTACAAAGTGTACTTGCCTATCACGTAGTGGCTGGAAAGTACAATGCCAAAGACCTGAAAAAATGGATTAAGAAAGGTGACGGCATGGCCGAGCTTACCACAGTGAACGGAGATAAGTTGACCGTCATGATGAACAAAGGTATGATCATGATCAAGGACGGTGCTGGAAACGTGTCTACAGTAACCATAGCTGATGTGAACCAATCCAATGGGGTGATCCATGTTGTGGATACCGTAGTACTTCCTTCGGCCAAATAGTTTTGGTCGGTTTATATTTGAATGAGTACAAGAGGTGTCTAAAAAGCTCGTTGTCAGTTCGAGCGCAGTCGAAAACTTAAGTCAGGTTGATAATCAATGGGTTTCGACTGTGCTCGAACTGACAAATTCAAAATTTTGTTGTTTTTTAGACACCTTTTTTCATTTTAAAAGTCTCATAATCAGATGTAAGCTTGTTTTTTATGACAAAACCAACAATTTATCGATCAAAACATGTAATCCATCCCATATCGTTGCGACCAAAATGAATAGTGATATTTGTTGTATGTTTAGGTGAAACATTAAATAAAGAAACATGGCCAAATCATATTACGACCCAGCTGACTTGAGAAAATTTGGTAAGATTACCGAATGGAGCGAAGAACTGGGCAACAAGTTTTTTGATTACTACGGAAAGGTTTTTGAGGAGGGAGCTCTGAGTGCCAGAGAAAAATCCTTGATTGCCCTGGCCGTATCGCACGTGGTTAAATGCCCGTACTGTATTGATGCCTACACCAAGGATGGTTTGCAACGTGGAATCACCAAAGAAGAAATGATGGAGGCCGTACATGCAGGGGCTGCTATAGAAAGTGGCGCTACCTTGGTACATGGGGTTCAGATGATGAACAAGTACAACAAACTTTCCATGTAAACCTATTTAAATCAATGACGCAAAGCATACTGACAGACATAAAAAAAGCAGCGAAGAAATCCTTAAAAGCACAAAAGGACCAGCTTGCCAATTCAGAAAAGCAAATGGAAATCCTTAACGGGGAGCTTTTTGAAGATGGTGAGCTACCTTATTTCAAGGACAAAATTGGAGAGACAGGTCAGTTCCCGTTACGGCCTAAAAAATTAGAGGTGCTCCAGATCAATGTGGGTTATATGTGCAATCAGGTTTGTGGGCACTGCCATGTGGATGCCGGACCGGACCGGAAGGAAATCATGACTCGGGAGACCATGGAGCAATGTCTGGATGTAATCCGAAACACTGGGGCCCATACCTTGGACCTTACCGGCGGTGCACCTGAAATGAACCCCGATTTTCGTTGGTTTGTAGAGGAAGCCTCCAAAGCGGGCATCCAAGATTTTATCGTGCGTTCCAATCTCACCATTATTTTGGCCAATAAAAAGTACCACGACCTGCCTGAATTTTTTAAAAAGCACAATGTGCACGTTGTATCGTCCATGCCGCACTATACCCGAGGGAAAACCGACAAACAGCGTGGAGACGGTGTTTTTGATAAATCCATAAAAGCCCTACAAATGCTCAACGAAGTGGGCTATGGGATGCCAGATAGCGGTTTGCGTTTGGATTTGGTGTATAATCCTTCGGGAGCATTTTTGCCTGCCGATCAGGCTGCCATGGAACACGATTTTAAAAAAGCGTTGAAAGAAGATTTTGATATTGACTTCCACAACCTTTTTGCCATTACCAATTTGCCAATTTCGAGGTTCTTGGATTATCTCCTTGCTTCGGACAATTATGAAGATTATATGTATTCCTTGGTGGAAGCTTTCAACCCGGTTGCAGTAGAAAATGTAATGTGTACCAATACCATTTCCGTGAGTTGGGACGGTTGGCTCTACGATTGCGACTTTAACCAAATGCTGGACCTAAAGGTAGCAAGCCAAGTAAAACACATTAAGGATTATAATGATGATGTGCTGAACAATCGGGACATTGTTATCTCACAGCATTGCTATGGCTGTACTGCGGGAGCGGGGAGTAGTTGCCAGGGTAATGTGGCGTAATTTTTTTTGATTGATAGTATAACATTTAATAATCAAGGTTTCTAAAACTTGTTTTCCTTGAATCTATCATGTAGTAATATGTAAGCGGTATGTATTGCTCATATTGACACTTCTCCTCATCTGATGCGTTTCTTTTCCCAAAATATGCTTCATAATCCCTGAATTCAATATAGCTAATACTGTTTGAATCTTCCTTCGATAATAAACCGTCATTTATTTTGTCCAATTTCTGAAACCCTCCAAATTCATGAATTAAAAAGTCCAATAGAAAATACAACCCATCAATATCTTTGTCTTCTTTGCACATCGCGCAGCCTGTCCAACTCCATTGAGGCACAAAACCTAAATTGTCGGTCAAACTTCTCTTTTCAGCATTGCTTATATATTTAAATTCATTTTGCGATGAATGACTTAACAGTATCATTCCTGTTAAACCCTTGGCCTTTCTCCTTTTGGATGAAGGATGCATTGAAATTAGCGACATGTCGAGAAATAATTCCCAGCCATTGTCCAGTTCACTTACCCGATTATGCTTATGAAGTTTTTGCCTTGCTGGGAATAAATTGTTCAATATGTTCCGAACAGCTTCAATAGGGGCAAAATTTGAGTTTTCATAATATAGTGTGAAGCAAGGGCCTGCCATTTTTATTGTTTTAACTCTTATTCTACGTTATCCCCACGTTTGTGATCAAGCGTGTCAAATGCGAACAACTTATTGAGCTCTCCCTTTAAACTATTGTCCAACTTGAGATTGAAAAGCACCTTGATTAATCTGTTTATTTCTTTTTGTTCCTGAACACTCATTGTTTCAATATATTCTTGTACACCATCAGTAGTTTCCTCACTGGTATAATGGCCGTTCTGACACCCATCTACCTTTTCTAAGCAAGAATATGTGTTATCAAAAAGTAAATCATAAAGCTGAAATGCAGCAAATCTTTTGAATTCAAAGGTGTTTAGCTTACTAGCTTCCTTTAGGTAATAAATAATTGATCCCCAAAAAGACTCTGTTTCCATTTCATTTCTTGAAAAATCTAGTTCACCACCACTGATTTTATATTCGTCTATCCATCGAGTATCCTTATCACCGGACGAAAAAATGAAAAAATGACAATTCTCCACATATCTACTTACGCTCAATAGTGCAAAATAGAAGTTATACATGGGCATAAACGCAACATCTCCCATCATGTCCAAACATAAAAACCAATCATCATCTTCAAAGCAGTCAATTAAATAGTTCTGATTCTGTCTAATATTTCCTTGGTTGTATAATTGAATTTGATACTTCAGATGTTGCGGAAATAAATGGTATATCCTTTTCACATCCTCTATTGCATCCGTATTGATTTTTATAAAAACCCTGTTAAATGAAGGTTCCCTAAAAGGAGACACCTGATTAAACTCCAAGCGATATCGACCAAAAAAAGGGCTCGTTGTATCTTTTAACAATCCTATTTTCGGATCTATTTTTTTGAATGGATTCACTTATATTTCCAAATGGAGCTTGATATGCTCTTTAGCTTTCAATACTTAAAGATGGTAGATTTAGAGGCAATGAACAACATAGACTTGATCATTGGTACTCAATGATCCATGAATACCTCTTATGAATTGACGGATGGTTCTAAAACCCCCACCAACTTTTCCAAAACCTTTTGGGGCTGAATGGTTTTCATGATATTCTCGTAGCCTTCGGGTACTTTGTTGCCATATACCGAGGTTGGAATCAAAGGATAGGTTTCGCGGTCGGCCATAAGTGCGTTTTCCAAAGGCTGCCCAAACGGATAAAAACCGGCATAAGGGTGGGTAACACCCCAAAGGGTCACTACTGGAATGCCATAGTTGGCGGCCATGTGTGCATTACCGCTATCCATGGACAACATGACATCCAAATTGGAAATGAGTTGCAATTCTTCGGATAGGTTCAACTTGCCCGCCATGCACAAGGTATTTTTGTAGGTAGCTGCAAGCTGTTCCAGCACCTCCACTTCTTTGGTACCGCCTCCAAACAACAATATTTTATACTTATCGGTATTGTTAAGGGTTTTTA
Organism: Allomuricauda ruestringensis DSM 13258; assembly: GCF_000224085.1. Taxonomy (NCBI): domain Bacteria; kingdom Pseudomonadati; phylum Bacteroidota; class Flavobacteriia; order Flavobacteriales; family Flavobacteriaceae; genus Flagellimonas; species Flagellimonas ruestringensis. The sequence continues at coordinate 1,507,889 of NC_015945.1, read as the reverse complement.
TTATCTCTTCCATGTGTTTCAACGGATACATTTTGCCTTCGTGGGCGGCAAAAGGTGCTATCCCTACCCATTTTTTGGTGCCCTGCTGCACAAGTTCCAATACTTTCTCTGAGAGTTGAACACGTTCCAATGGTTTGGCATAGGATAAATCAATAGGAAAACCGAGTTCGGCAAAAACATCGGCATATCGTTGGTGGGTGCTCTTTAATTGCTGAAAAACTTTATTCTTGGAGCGGGTGAGTGCTTTTTTGTCCTTTCGACCCTTGTCAATCTGAGCAAATGGAATACTTTCCAAGGCAAAATACTTTTTGAGCACACGACTTCGCAACACGTTATGCAAGTCGGCAACGGCATTAAATTTTAAAGGTTTTAGTTCTTGGTACAATCGCCAAAGCCCAATAAGGCCTTTGTGCCGTTTTTTAACATCGGCTTCTTTTACCTGAACGTTCTCCAACCCATTAAAAATTGATATGAACGGTTTTTTGGTAAGTACGGTAAGTTGTATTTCCGGGTATTTCTCCGTAAGTACCCGGATTACGGGAACGGTCATCGCCACATCTCCCATCGCCGATAAACGAATCAATAAAACATGGGTGTTTTTACCCTTTTTGCCCACGAAGTACAGGATTTAGTTCATCGTCGTTGTACATTTTCATCTGTTTGTAGACTTTCATGTACTTGTTTCCAGCTTCGATGTCGGCCAATAATTGGTCAATGGCTGTGGAAAGATCTTTTTTCTGCTCCAAAAGCACGGCAAGTTTATCGCTACATTTTTGGATGTGTTCCGGTGAGGCATCCGCTCGGTTCACCTCTTCCTGCATATGATAGATTTTCAATGCCAAAATGGAAAGTCGGTCAATTGCCCATGCAGGACTCTCGGTGTTGATAGTGGCGCCATCCTTTACTTGTACCGACTGGTATTTATTTAAAAAATAGCTATCGATATATTCCACCAAATCCGTACGGTTTTGGTTGCTGGCATCGATTTTCCGTTTGAGGTCCAGCGCAGCCACCGGGTCAATCTCTGGGTCGCGGATAATATCTTCATAATGCCATTGTACCGTATCGATCCAGTTTTTTCTATAAAGCAAGTGCTCTACTTTATCCTTTGGATAAGGGTTGGAAAACTCTTGGTACACATCGTCCTTAATGTGATAGGCATCTATACTTTCCTGAAATATCTTGAAGGCAAAATCGCTGAACATAATTCAAATAAATTTGTTCAAAGATATTGCTTTATGGCATAATTAGTTAAGATGAATGGCAAAAAGCGAGCAAGCCACGACCATGGTGAGGATTAAAACCACCTCTTGAAGCCGACGCTTTTTTATACCCTCGAAATAGTTGGTAAAAAAAACGGCTGCGGGGAAAAAAGTAATCAATACGGGAGAAGCATCGGCCGGGGTAAAAAGAATAATGCCCGTTCCCAAAACAAAGATCATGAATACTATCCTGAGCAAAAGCAATTTGCCCCCACTTACATTTCGCAGTCGTACAAACACCAAAACGGAGACGATAATCGTTAAAATAAGGTAAACCAAGGTTTTTATGTTCAGCACCTGAAAGAATGATTTGGTGGTAAAAAGACCCAATGAGAACTGATAGTGCTCTTCAAAAAAATCCAAAGACCCTTTCAATTTTAAAACGGTGAACGTCAATATAAATATGGTGCCCATACCTATAAAGGGAACCAGCCAATTCTTGAAAGTTTTACGGTCATACGCACCAATTACAAAAAAGACAAGAAGCATAAATGCAAGGGACCAATCGTAAAATAAACTTGCAAGGGCAATCAATAGGGAGGCATCAAAAATCTTGTGCTTTACATTTCTTATGGATTTGATGGACAGTATCCTCCAAAATGCCAAAAGCAAAAAAAAGTTGGCGAAAATCACATTTTGAAGCACAAGTTCATCGGAAAATGTAACAATCAAAAGCACAAAAAAGACCATGGCATAGGAATTGGATTCCGTTGCCTTTTCGGTCCTTACAATCTGGTTGATAATAAAAATAGACAACAACAAGGCCGCGAACAACAAGATTTCCAAAGTAATAACCTCATTTATTCTTTGTTCCCCGTGCTGAAAAAAAACGTTGGTGAAGTAAAAAAGAAACAAAATGATGGCAAGAACAATGTAATTTATGGGTTTAGTTTTTCCGAAAAAGCTTGAAATCATCTTATCTTTTGCTACTTTTGTAAAGTAAATATAGCCAACATGAGCAAGTTTTTTTACGGTATAGAAGACTTATTTGTAAACTACCTTTTCGCACCATTGGATTTTTTCCGCTTTATGGACAGCTGGTGGGGTTCCAATACCATTAACTGGATTTTCTTTGTTATTGGTTTGATAGCCGCCGTTTATTGGATGGGCCAGTTGAAAATATTCAACGATAATGGTGAGGAAGACAAGAGCATCAGCTCCCACTCCTACCTATAAATCAAACCCTAAATCCTTTCGGTAATACATTCCATCAAAATGGAGCTTTTCCATATTTTGATAGGATTTCTGTAGTGCTTCCTTAAAGTCTTTTCCGAAGGAAGTAACCGCTATTACGCGTCCCCCATTGGTTACAACTTTTCCGTTGGACAGTTTTGTGCCTGCGTGGAACACAATGGAATCTTCAATGGTTTCGGTTCCCGATATTTCCTTGCCTTTCTCATAAGCCTCAGGATAACCGCCGGATACTGCCATAACGGTTGTTGCCGCCCTTTCGTCAATTTGAAGGTCTACTTGGTCCAAAGTTCCATTGGCCATGGCCATAAGCACCTCGACCAAATCCGTTTTCAGTCTTGGGATGACTACTTCGGTCTCCGGATCGCCCATTCTAACGTTATACTCAATTACCTTGGGTTCTTCACCAACTTTTATCAAACCAATAAAAATAAAACCGACATAGGGCAGATTATCGGTTTTAAGGCCGTCTACGGTAGGTTTTACAATTTGACGCTCTATCTTGTCCATGAAGATGGAATCAGCAAATGGAACCGGGGAAATGGCCCCCATGCCTCCTGTATTGAGACCTGTATCGCCCTCACCTATTCTTTTGTAGTCCTTGGCTGTTGGAAGAATTTTATAGTTGGTGCCATCAGTAAGTACAAAACAGCTCAGTTCAATGCCGTCCAAGAATTCCTCGATGACCACCGTGGCACTTGCGTTACCGAATTTGGAATCCACCAGCATGGACTTTAACTCGTCCTTGGCCTCTTGCAAATCCCGAAGAATCAATACGCCTTTCCCTGCCGCCAGACCATCGGCTTTGAGCACGTAGGGTGGTTTTAGGGTTTCCAAAAAGCTATACCCTTCTTCCAGGGTCTCGCTGGTAAAACTTTGGTAGGCTGCTGTTGGAATGTTGTGCCGCATCATAAACTCTTTGGCAAATTCCTTGCTTCCTTCGAGTTCTGCTGCTGCTTTCTCTGGTCCGATTACAGGAACGGATTTTAGTGCTTCATCATTCAAGAAAAAATCGTGCACACCATTAACCAAAGGGTCTTCTGGTCCCACTACCACCAAATTGATGCTTTCTTTCAACACCAATGCTTTAATGGCTTCAAAATCGTTGACACCTACCTCAACATTTGTGGCGATTTGGGAAGTTCCCGCATTGCCGGGCGCTACAAATAGTTTGGATGTTTTGGGGCTTTGTGAAATTTTAAGGGAAATGGCATGTTCGCGACCACCAGAACCCAGGACCAGGATGTTCATGATTTAAGTTTTGGCAAAAATAACTCAATTCAAATATAATTTGGGGCTTATTTGAAAATGATCTGAGACTCTCTGGTTGACACAAATTTCACGAATACCACTAAGCCATTATAGAGAGCAGTTGTCATTTACAGCGTATGCGGAAAATCTACAATAAGTCAGATTTCTCAATCGTCGCTTCGCTCCTCGTTTCGAAATGACAGAAAAATTACTTTTTGTTATGGTTTGAAAAGTCCCTGTGTTCCGTTTTTTTGAGTTCTTCTTTAGATAACCCTTTGAAAAATTCAAACGTTTTGCGCATGCCCTCTTCGCGTCCCACTTTAGGTTCCCATCCCAAAATTTCTTTTGCTTTGGTGATATCGGGTTGACGCTGCATTGGGTCATCCTTAGGTAATGGCTTATAAATAATTTTTTGGTCGGTGCCTGTTAGCTTAATGATTTCCTCTGCAAAATCTTTAATGGTAATTTCATTGGGGTTACCAATGTTCACTGGAAGCGTGTAGTCGCTCATCAATAAGCGATAGATTCCTTCGATTTCATCATCAACAAAACAGAAAGAACGGGTTTGGGAACCATCTCCAAAAACGGTCAAGTCCTCACCACGAAGTGCTTGTCCCATAAAAGCTGGGATTACACGACCATCGTTCAGTCGCATTCGAGGGCCGTAGGTGTTGAATATCCGTACAATTCTTGTGTCCAACCCATGGAAACGGTGATAGGCCATGGTGATGGATTCTTGAAAGCGTTTGGCCTCATCGTATACACCTCTTGGGCCTATGGTGTTTACGTTACCGTAGTACTCCTCGGTTTGTGGGTGTACCAAGGGATCACCATATATTTCCGATGTAGAGGCTATCATGAAACGAGCGTTCTTTTCCTTGGCAAGACCCAACAAGTTGTGGGTTCCCAACGCCCCTACTTTTAGCGTTTGAATGGGAATCTTTAAATAATCGATAGGGCTTGCTGGTGAAGCAAAATGAAGGATATAATCCAAATTTCCCGGCACGTGCACAAAGTTGGTTACATCGTGATTATAGAACTTAAAGCGTTCCAAAGGGAATAAGTGTTCTATGTTTTTAAGGTCTCCGGTAATAAGGTTGTCCATTGCAATAACCTCGTGCCCTTCTGCAATAAATCTGTCACATAGGTGGGAACCAAGAAAACCTGCTGCTCCGGTAATAAGAGTTCTTTTCATTTATTTTTTATGTCAATTGGAATCTTCAACTTTACAAACATAGCCTATCCGAACACGGAATAAAAACTTTTCTAGGCGAGTTGCAGGAATTTTTCGGTTCAATACGCTTTTTCCTCTCCTTTTATAACATTTATGACTGTCTGGACTATAATTTTAAAATCTAATAGCAAAGACCAGTTTTCAACATAAAAAACATCAAACCGCACCCTATTTACCATATCCAGGTCTTGTTCAATTTCACCCCTATATCCTTTTACTTGTGCCAAACCTGTTATCCCTGGTTTAACATGATGTCTAACCATAAACCTGCTTACTTTGTCCATATAGTCGTTCGTATGTTGTATCAATAGTGGCCTGGGCCCTACAACAGACATGTTGCCCATCAAAACATTATAAAATTGGGGTAATTCGTCAATACTTGTTTTACGGATGAACTTTCCGACCCTTGTGATCCTCATATCATTTTTGGTAGCTTGCTGCTGATCGCTTTGCTTATTCATTGCCATAGATCGAAACTTATAACAGGCAAACAGATTAAAATCACTTCCCTTTCTATATTGTCTAAAAAATATAGGCCCTTTTGATTCCAGCCTTATAATAATTGCCATTAATGGGGTAAACCATGACAGTAAAAAAACAATTACAAATAAAGAGAAAACAATATCAAACCCTCTTTTGGTTAAGTAATTGATTTTATTTGTTAATGGGTTTTCTTTCAATGATAGGATTGGAAGATATCCGAAATATTCAAAATTCAATTTTTTGGAGAAGATTCTCTTATTGTCTGGAACAAACTTTACGACCACAAAATTCTTATCCGAAAAATCGATGAGAGATGAAACCTGACTATCACTTAATTCCTTGATGGAACAAAATATCTCGTCAATGTTGTTTTCAACAACAAAAGAGAAACAGTCTTCAATTTTAAAATTTTTTTGTTTTGGCGAAAATTGGTTGACAAGTTTATACCCATATCCCTTCTCCTTGTCCAAGGCTTCGCTCAACTGTACTGTTTTAGCATTATTACCAATTATTATTGCTTTTACAAGCCCTGTTTTCGCCCTTCTCCAATAATTCCTTAAATAAAGATATTTAATAAATTTAATTGCACCTATGACCAAAAAGACCGCAATAAAAAAGAGACCCAGATTTATACGGCTTATGATGTATTGCTTAAAAAACCCAATAAAGGCATAAAGAGTAATGAAAAAAAACGGGAACTGTTTAACTAAGAGTCCTAAGATGTATATGGCTTTGTTATATCTGTGAATCTCATAAAAATCTATTTTATAGGCGATTATTACCCATGACAAAGAAATATAACTATGGAATAGGATGGGGTACTTGAATTGAATTGGCAGATAATATGCAAGAATATTTATTATTATCAAATCCAAGAGATAAGATGCTAAATACCCGAACACCGTTTTTCTGCTTATGTTTTTGGCCATGTTTTACATTCCTCTTTTTGAAAACAGGGAACAAAAGTAGTTTTTTTAATTCTTATCATTGCAATAATTAAATTCAAACCCTATTTGTCCTTCTCAACCCTTTAACATTTTTTATATTCCTATGAGCAAAATTAAAGTTTTACATATTTCTGAGCCTTTTGTTGCTGGTGTTTATAAATATATCAAAGACATTTGTCATTTTTTTGAAGGAAACGCCAAATTTGAACAACACGTTATATATAGTCCGAGTAGAGAAGGAACAAGTCTTGAAAAAATAGAAGGTGATTTTAAAAATACGGCCTTCCTTTATCCCATAGCAATGCAGCGGAGCATTTCTCCCTTGAAAGACTTTAGTGCTTTGGTACAAATTCATAAAACAATTAAATCAATAAGACCTGACGTAATACACTTACATTCCTCCAAAGCTGGAATAATAGGGAGAATTGCGGGGAGAATGTACAACAAAGCAGAAATATTCTATACCCCTAATGGGTATGCCTTTGTAAGGCAAGACATAAGTCCTTTAAAACAAAAGTCCTTTTTCTTTATTGAAAAGTATGCCAATGTTTTGTTAGGAGGTACAACCCTTGCCTGTGGCGATACAGAATACGACTTGGCGAAAAAGATTGGACCTTCCCAATTGATAAGAAATGGTATTGTTCCAGATTCTTTTGGAGATTTACCAAAAGTTTCGCAAAAGGTACAAACCATTGGTTCTGTAGGAAGGCTTAGTAACCAAAAAAATCCTCAATTGTTCAACAAGGTTGCAAAGTGCTTTCCGAGCATTCAGTTTGTTTGGGTTGGAGATGGGGAGCTCAGGCATGAATTAACCTCTAAAAACATCATAATTACTGGGTGGAAACCCAATCAAGAAGTAATACAAATGGTCAAAGACTTTGATGTTTTTATTCAAACCTCCCTTTGGGAGGGCTTGCCTTTTACAATTTTGGAGGCAATGGCTTTACGCAAGCCCATTATTGCCACTGATGTAATAGGAAACAAAGATGCTGTTGAGCATGGTTACAATGGTTTTTTGTGCTCTAGTTTAGATGATTTTAAAAATGCTGTTCTCCAACTGATACAAAACAAGAGTTTGAGAAACAAGATGGAAACAAACTCAAGAGAAAGGGTGGTTGAGCTTTTTGATCAAAACAAAAACTTTAAAGAGCTTGAAATGGTTTATTCTTCGGTCAAATAGTTCTTTTTTGTTTTTTTGAGTGCGACTATACATAAAACCCCAAATATATATACTCCTAACTGTCTATGTAAATAGCACTCAACCAATCCCAGTAATAAAAATGAAAGTATTAAGGCAAGATTGGTAAAATTGTGTCTGTTACATCTTAAAAGGTCAAAAAAAATACCTCCAAAAAGAAATAACCCTAGAAAACCAGTCAAAAGCAGTATATCAAAATATTGATTGTGGGGGTTAAATTTCTCCCTAAGAAAATAATCTCTCTTTCCTTCTCTTTCGATGCTTTCATCATAACACTCCAATAATTTTCCCTGGACTTCATTACTTGAGGCAAACCCGAATAAATAGTTGAAGTCCGTATCTGACAGCGAAGAAAAGGTGCACCCCCAAATAACCACCCTTGGTTCCCAAGCCTGTACCTTTTCAACAAAGTTTTTCTTTTTATCTGCATAAAAAATCCTGTTCTTTAAATTGGGGTTTGAAATTATTGCAACGAATAACAGTGCCAAAGCAGCAGCTCCAAAATATAAAAGCTGTTTGTATCTTTTCTTGAAGATGAAGTAGAAAACACCTATCACTATTAAACTAATCGTGGCCATTCTAGCTGCCACCATAAGGATAAAAAGTACATTGATCAAAAGAATAGCTAAATACAAACTTTTTTTGGCCTTCTTTTCCTCTTCTGTAGTTTCATTAAAACAAAAAACACTGGAAATCACTGCCAAAAAAGCCAAGTAGACCCTTTCTGTCACCAATACGCTATTTACTTGTGGGCCACTTGAGAATTTAAAATGTCCAGATTCTATTATATAACCGATAACAGCACCGAATGATAACAAAATTGCTGCTGTAGTCCCATAAACCAATCCTTTTTTTACCCATGACATCGAGTTGACAGGAGTCATAAGAAAAAATATCGCTGAAACCAAGAGCAGTTTGGTCAAAAAGCCCATTTCCGATTCAAACTGGCCAAAAACAAATGTCTTTACCAGTAACGATACCCAAAGAATAGCATATAAAACTATTGGCCGCCAATACCAATTTTTAAAGCTTTCCCTTTTGATGGTAAAAGGAAACAGGACCAACAATGGTATCAAGATAATATTCGGAACAGCACGAGCCACTCCTTCAAAAGGCAGGGAAAAACAAAAAGCACTTATGAGTAAACCGTACCAAAAGTCAATTTTTTTATGTTCGGGTTTCAGCAAACTATTCATTGTTGACTGTTTTATCCTGTTTCTTGAAAACCGCTTTTTTTAAGCCCGTTGTAGCCCAACGAGGCAATAACAACAACAACATATTTCTAAGCAGGCCGTACGTAGGATAAAAGCCTAAATAATAATTGTCCCAAATGATATGAAGCCTGTTCTTTACTTGTAATCTTCTTTTCTTTGTAGAGATAGAATTTGCCGAAATCACATAATCAACCAACACTTCGGGCATGTTCTCTACTCTGTAATGTTTCATTATATTGAAGAAAAAAGCATAGTCTTGAGAAGCAAACCTGTATTTAAAAGGATAATTTCCTGCCTTTTTCAAAACGCTTGACCTAAAGACTACAGATGGATGTACAAAAGTATTGTTCAAGTACATTTTTTTTGAAATCTCCTCATGCGAAGTTGGGTGCTTCAAAACATACAGCAAATCCCCCTGTTCATTAACAATGTTAGCCCAACTCCCTACCATGGCCACTTCTCTATTTTTTTTTAAATAGTCAATTTGTTTGGAAAGCCTGTCCTCATGACAATAGTCCCCACAATCCAATCTGGCAATATATTCATATCCCTTAGAGACTAAAAAGGAAAGGCCTTCATTAAGTGCTACCCCAATTCCTTGGTTTTCTTCAAGATAATGGAAATGGGTTTGACCACAAGTATAGTTCTTAAGTATACGATCCTCTTCAAATTTAACTTTACTGCCATCATCAACAATCAGTAAATCTACCTCAATTGATTCTTTAATGGAATCTATGGACGCATACAACTCTTTAGGGGAATTGTAGTGCGGAATAAGTAATGCTATACTATGATTTGACTTCATTTCTATATGTATTGACAACTATCAGTAACGCTAGGCCTATCCAAAAACCGTAAACCCTGAACGTATCCATTTTGAACCAATTCAAAAAAAAGCCTATCATTGAAACAAATAGAACCAATCCGAATATTTCAATAGTATCGTCATCTGACTTAATAAGCTTTAGGCATCTTGTTACAATCATAAAAGAAAACAAAGCAAAAATCAACAAGCCTATCAATCCTGTTTCCGCAAGTAATCGTAAATAAAGGTTGTAGCCAGGCGGAAAGCTTGGATCGTTTTCATTCAAATATTTGTCTCTAAATTCCCAATTGTTTTTTACGGCCCAATCAGGATACTTGTCTTTGGCCAAGAATGCTTGTTGACCATATCCCGCTCCCACAATCGGATTCTCCAGAAAAACCAGCCAAGATGCGGTATATATACCTAGTCGCGATTTGTTGGAGTTGGACAATTGATCGTCCTTTATACTAAAAGAAGTAGCTTTATCAATAATATAAGCGGATATGGTTCTACCAAAAAGCGCACCTGCAAAAAGACCTGCTATGAGTGAGTAAATCAAAACCCTTTTAAAATATTTTCTGTAATCTTTTTTTCGCAGCAGCACCCATACAAATGCTGCAAGCTGAACCCCTATAAAAAAAAGGGAGGACCTGGAACCAGAAAAAAGACAAAGGAAAACCACTATTAGCCCTGGAATATACTTTTTCACTCCTTTTCCTGTCACAATATAGCTAAACATCCAACCAGAGACGCTAAAAAGATAAGTTGCCAAGGCTGGTGGCTCAAAAGTAACTGAAGAAAGCCTTCGATTCCTGTAATCAAGTTTTACCTCTGTAAAAGGAAAAAAATCAAAGACCTTAATAAGCTTTTCCAAAGAAGTTAAATGTAGTCTTAGAATTAAAAACTCTAGAAATGCATACGCCGACACCAATACGAACGAAAAAAAAATAACTTTTCGCAACGTAAAAAAAAGTTTCTGTGGTTCCATGCCCCGAAACACCAAATAGTATCCCAAAAAAAGATAAACTGATGAAATTAACAACGAAAAGATTTGCCTTGTGAACCGAGTATAACCGTTCATGCCTTTGAAATAGTATTCATGAGCATCAAAAAGGTTCAAGGTCATGGAAAACACAATCCAAATAAAAAACAGTAAAAATGCCTGATATATTATATCGTTGGCCGGAAAAATAAATTTTCCCTTGAGCAAAATAGCCAAAATTGGTATGGGCAAAAAAAACAGAATGGAACCATCTCTTGTAAATTCGCCAATATATTTGTACCCCTCAAAAGAATTGAAAGGAAGAAAAAAAAGTCCTAAAAAGAACAAGAACCTTACAATTCTCATATATTGATATTGTCTTTAGTTAAAGAATCTTGGGTTCCAAGTACTAGTATCCACCCCGATTTCTGTCAATTTTCTAACATCTTCTTTTAAGGATTCTACAAGGTATTCCTCTGATTCAATTGGCATTTTGGGTGTTTGAGTCTTGTATTTTTTAATCAACCAATGCTTCAGATGCTTCATTCTGGGGGTTATGGGCACAAGCTTCTTTATAAGCTCCCTTAACCCACTTTGGTTAAAGATTAAATTTGTGATTATATTTTTTTTGTAGACTCCACCCGGATTGTATCTTTTTTCAATGTTTCCTGGTTCAAAATTTGGGTCGACACCCAAAAAGGCAAACACCTTTTGTACTGTGTTCAGCACATTATTGTTCAGTTCTTCTTGGGTTAGCACCAAAACCTCATCAAAATGGTTTTGATACGATTTCACCTTGTCAAAGTATGTTGAGTTGAATTGATAATACCAAAAATCTGAAAAATTCTGTTCCTTTCTTTTGTTTTCTTGTTGGAGCGCATCAAAAAAGCCTAAACTCTCCCTGTTTTCCCTTACCAAGTGCAAATAGTTTGAATAGGCTCTCTTTATGGGATCTCGAAGCAAGATTATTATTTTAGGATTGCCCAATGTATTTTTTATCCTAGGAATGGCTTTTTCAGGATAGTTAACATAGGATGGTGATGCATCACCAATGGCCTTTTCATTTTGGACACCTTCATAGTGGGACAAATAATTATTGATGTCTTTTATTTGTGTTCCCTTTACATATTTGTCGCCCTTTCCTTCTTTAAGTGCCCCAAGAATATCACTGGTAAAAAAATGAAGTTCCTTCTGGTTGGGCATATATATTTCTGGGTGGCTATTTAGATAATAATGTAAGGCTGTTGAACCACATTTGGGAAACCCTACAATTAAAAAATTTGGTTTAATGTTGTTTTTCATGATTTAATTGTCCTTATAAACTTAGCGGGAGAACCTGCCACAATGGTATATGGAGGAACATCCTCTAAAACTATTGAACCGGCTCCAATTTGAGAGCCATCACCTATTTTAATGTCTCCAATGATAATACTGTTTGGGAATATAACAACATTATTTCCAATTTTGGGATACTTTCCATTTTTAAAATCCTTTATATCTTTCGTTCCAATAGTAACGTTTTGATAAATCTTACAATCCATGCCCAATTCAACCTTCATTCCAATCACAACACCAACTGGATGAGGAAAAATCGTTCGTGACTTATAAAGTTTCCAAATACCAATATTAAGATGGTTGCAAAGGTATACTTTAACTGTTCTATAGCACATAATACTCAGCACCATTCCATAACAAAAACTCCATATTGCACGTAAAATACTAATTCGCTTCATCACACAATTTCAAATTTTTTACACATAAAGTACCTATAAGCAGTATCGAAAACAAACGAAACAACAAATATTCCCCCTACAAAAAGCAAGGATAGACTGCCCAACAGCATGTATGATCCCATCAATAAAGCTAGAAACAACAAACTGGACAACCCCATACTATACAAAACATGTTTGTCGTAACCATGTACTATCAATCCATTTCTACCAAGCAGTGCTCCCAGAATTTGGAAAGGAACAAACAAAACAATTATTCTTAAAACATCTGTTGCGTTGGACATTTCCTCTCCTCCTACAATTTCAACGATTGTAGTTGAGAACAATTGGATGACCAAAACAAAGATTAAGGACAGAACTCCACACAACAGCATCACTTTTCTTAAGAAGCGCTTGTTTTTTTCACGACTCATTTTTGGAAAAATTGCAACGCCTATCAACTCGAGAAACGTACTGCCCAATCTTGAAATTTTCAAAGCTAAATCGAAGTACGCTACATCTTTGAGTGAGAACAATAGTTTAACAGCCACAATACTAAAGTTGGCTTTTAGGGTGTTTGAGGCATACGCCAATGCCATTACAAAGGATTTTAACACATAGTGTTTCAATATATAAAAAGGTTGCCATGAATACCTAATTCCGTCTTTATACAGGATGCTCTGTGAAATTATTCCTGATATCAAAACCCCAATCCCATTTATGATGGGCACCATCAAATAATCGTCCTTGTTGTTAACTAAAACGAACACAAACAATACCAAAGTAACCCGGCTTATCAGAGTCAAAAGTGTAATGTATTTCATTTTTTCTATCCCCTGAAAATAGTATACGGGAAAAATGAATTCGTTGAAACACATCCAAAGTGTCAAAATCAACAAAAGAGAATATTGTTTAAATTCTTGGAGAAAAAATGTTAATCCCAATAGGGTTAAGCAGGAAAACAAAAACAAACCTCCTTTAATGATGAAAATACTGCTGAGTATTTTGTTCAGTTTGTTTTTTCTGTCCCTGTTAATACTTACCTCTTTAGTTCCAATAATGTTGAACCCAAAATTGACGAGCACTACAAAATAACCCACTATGGCCTGTGCATATATAACCAGACCATAAACATCCTTTCCTAGAACTCGAATAAGGTATGGGAACACCAATAGGGGCAGAGCCATATTCAAAATTTGGAGAAGCGACAAATAAGAAAAGTTCTCTATTATTTTCTTGTTATTGGCCAAAAAGGAAAAACTCTTCTTCACAGAATAGGGTGTGTAGGGTTATACAAAAGGACTCGTTTAGAATCCTCTCTCCAATCATAATGGAACCAAACATTCAAAAAATAAGGAGATGATCTAATAACAAATCCATTATAGTTGCTTGTATAGGGACCTTGCAAATATCGGTTTTTCAATTATATCTACAGATTGCCTTAGGTTGTAAACTTGTTTTGTTTTAAAGAACTATTAGCCATTTCCATGTATCCTGAATGTAATGCTTTCCTGAATTGGTTTTAATAAGATGGTATATTTTATATTGCCCTCTTTCCAATATTTCCTTTGGGATTTCAAATGTATACCCACTCTTGGTATATTGTTCGCCAAACTTGTCAATAAGTGCGTAAGCTTTTCTTTCTCTCATTTCATCTCCTGAAATGTAAATAAAATCATTTCCTTTACGCAGGGCTATTGCTTTTTCGGAACGAAGGTTGTTTATTCCTTCTCTATGCATCCACCCTTCTATTTTGATTTTATCCTCTTGGGGACCTATTGTAATCCTGTTTTTTGATTTCATTTTACTGACAAGGACGTTATTGACCTTATTGATCCCACCTAAAAAGAATGAATCTTTTTCTATTTTCTTAAAATTGTACAACAAATCTTCCCCACTTGAAAGATATTCATCATTTACATTAAGTTTATAGTTCTTTATTAAATAATCAGAAACAAGATTACTGGTTTTTATACACCCCTTATAATTTACATGCTGATTTGCCGATATGTTTCTTTCATTGGACATGTAAGTCCTGGGTAACCCTCCAATGCTCCTGTTTAAATCAAAAAAATCTACATTTTTATAAGGCTTGAAAAACTCTGTTAATTCATCCGAAACACCATCCAAGGCTTTTTTGCTTTTTTGATAGTATGTCTCAAAAATAGGTATGTTCAAAAAGAGTAGTTTTATTCCTTTCTTTTCTGATAATTCAAGAATTTTATTTAGATAGTCCTTTTCTTGGGCCGATAAAAAAATCCCCGAGGAATCAAACTGTGTATGTGCATATTGCTCAGCTTTTGAAGGAGTTAATACCCCGCCCGTTTTAACCCATTCTTGCAACACTTCCTCTGCAGGAGCCCTAAAACCATCATTCAAGAAAAATGAAAATCCTTTTAAATCAGTCCACCTATCATGATATCTAAAAGTGTTGAACAAATGGAAAGCTATGTCCTTCTTATCAACGGAAAGTTGTGTTTCTTCGAACTTTATTGGTCCAATTCTTTTGTTTTCAAAAGCATATTTGTTGTATCCCACTAATTTTCCATTGTCATCAATAGGGTTGTTGTGGTTATTTCCTGGAGAATACAAACACCAAGTTTCTATTACGATCAATTCTGGTAATTGATATTCCAAGACCTCCAAAAAGTTATAATAAATTTGTGCAATATTTAGGCCCGCTCCCACCAGTTTTATGGATTCAGAACCTGTTTTAGCATCCACTATAAAATTGTCTAGCCCTTTGTTAAGATGGGAATTACCAATAAATACGAGATTCTTGGGTTTTTCAGCTTCATAGAGTGAATTGTATGAACTATAGATCCATTGATCCCTATCCAAAAAAAGAGGGTCTAAAATATAGGTAACGACCCCAAAAAGGATTAAAAAAATTACACCTTTGAAAATGAGTTTTACCATTTGTTTAGAATTGAAAATATATAAATTCTGAAATGTTACGGTCCCCGTATACCCCAAAAATCACTATTGAAAAAACTATAAGCAAATAAACGCCCCACCGAAACAAAGACCCTTGTTTGTTTAAAAGTGAAATTATATTGTGCTTTTTATGCAATACTTCGAAAACACAAAGACTCAATATGGAAAAAATTAACACCTTAAACTCATAAGCCCTTAAACCGATGCGATAAGTTTCATTTTTAAAAATACTGGCCAAATCAAAGTCGTTGATCATCCCTGTGCTGATCATAAGGGAGTCCGATAGACTATTGGCCCTAAAAAAAACCCATGCGAAGCAAACTACCACAAAAGTGGCCAAACCAAAAGCTAAACTATTCGAATAATTTGATGATGCTAATCCAACTTTATTATAAATAGGTTGCTTTAGGTTATAGAAAGCTTTTTCCAATACCAGTATAATGCCATGTATGGCTCCCCAAATTACAAATGTCATTGCTGCACCATGCCAAAGTCCACTAACCAAGAAAACAATGAAAAGGTTGGCATATGTACGGTACTTCCCTTTTTTGCTTCCGCCCAAGGGTATATAGACATAGTCTCTAAACCATGTGGATAATGAAATATGCCACCTACGCCAAAACTCCGTCAAAGATTTTGAAAAATAAGGGGAATCAAAGTTTTTCATCAGGTCAAACCCCATTGTTCTAGCTGCACCAATAGCTATATCTGAATAACCGGAAAAATCGCAATATATCTGAAACGCAAATAATAAGGTAGCATATGTATATGCCGTGCCGTCGTAATAATCTGGATTGTTATATACTTCATTCACATATAGTGCGGCCCTGTCAGCTATTACCATCTTCTTGAACAACCCGAATGCCATTAATAAAATACCTGACTTTACTAGATTGTAATCAAACTTATAGGTTTTTGAAAATTGTGGCAGTAAGTGATATGCTCTTTCAATAGGCCCGGCAACCAATTGAGGGTAGAATGAAACGAATGCAAAAAAGGCAGGCCAATCATTGGTCGGCTCAATTTGCTTTCTATAAATGTCAATCGTATAACTCAGTGTTTGAAAAGTGTAGAAACTAATTCCAACAGGAAGGATAATATTCAATGCTGGAGAAGTCAATTCATTTCCGAAAAGCCGAAAAGCATCAACAAAGCTTTCAATGAAAAAATTAAAATATTTGAAATAGGCCAAAAAACCAAGGTTGACCAATAGGCTAATCCAAAGCAAATGCTTTTTCTTTTTTGGGATTCGGTCTTGTAAATGGCCTTTCCAACTAAAAAATCGACCAGAGAACTAAAAGCTATCAAAAATAAAAAGCGCCAATCCCACCATCCATAGAACACGTAGCTTGCAATAATCAAAAAAACGTTCCGTGAATTTTTTTTTGTCGCCAATACCCAATAAAGAACAAAAGCTATTGGGAAAAAAATAGCAAAGTCAATAGAATTGAATAACATAAAGAAGTATAGGTTAAACAACCATCCCAGCTGCCACAGTCTCATTGGTCGCATCATCAATTAAAATAATGCTGCCGGTAGTCCTATTTTCTCGATAAGAATCCACCATCAATGGTTTCGTGGTCCTTATTTTTACTTTACAAATATCGTTCATAGACATATCTGTATCATCAGAACTACGGCTCAATGTGTTAATGTCTATTTTATACAATACCTCTTTAATCATCGCTTTCTGCTCATTAGAGGTATGTTTGATGGTATATTTAGCCCTAGGTTTAGCGGGATTATTGTTCAACCAGCAAAGCATTACCTCCAAATCTTGTTGAGCTTCTGGCTTGTTGTTGGAACGAACAATCATATCCCCTCTGCTGATATCAATATCATCCTCAAGGGTAATGGATACAGACATCGGAGCAAAAGCTTCATCCACCTCACCAGAAAAGGTGTCTATGGATTTAATTTTTGATGTAAAGCCCGAGGGCATTACCGTAATTTCATCCCCTTTTCTCAACACGCCACTTGCCATTCGTCCAGCATAGCCGCGATAATCCCTAAATTCTTCGCTTTGGGGTCTTAAAACTGTCTGCACAGGGAATCTGGCATCAACCTTATTGATGTCGCTACTTATATGCATGGTTTCTAAAGTGTGCAATAAGGGTGCTCCCTGGTACCAATCCATATTTTTGGATCGGTTCACCACATTGTCTCCCAACAATGCACTGATCGGTATAAACCGAACATCTTTTACAAGCAGTTTGGATGAAAACTCCTCGAACTGGGCAATAACGGTGTTATACGCCTCTTCGGAGTAATCCACCAAATCCATTTTGTTGATACAAACAATTACGTGAGGTATTTGCAACAAGGAAGCAATAAATGCATGCCTTTTTGTCTGTTCGATAACACCGTGCCTTGCATCTACCAAAATAATGGCTGCATTTGCCGTTGATGCACCCGTGACCATGTTTCTAGTATATTGAATGTGTCCCGGAGTATCGGCAATAATGAACTTTCTTTTTGGTGTTGTAAAGTAGCGGTAGGCTACATCGATGGTAATACCTTGTTCTCTTTCGTCACGAAGTCCATCTGTGAAAAGGGCCAAATCAACACCGTCGTGTCCTTTCTTTTTACTTGTGCTTTCAATGGCCTCGAGTTGATCCTCAAAAATTGACTTGGAATCAAACAGCAGTCTTCCAATGAGCGTACTTTTTCCATCATCTACGCTTCCCGCTGTGGTAAATCTTAATAATTGATTGTTGTCCAACATATCTTTTCTAAAAATATCCTTGTTTTTTTCTGTCCTCCATTGCTGTTTCCGAACGCTTATCGTCGCTTCGGTTTCCTCTTTCGGTTTGTCTCATGGCAGCTACTTCCTGCGCTATTTTCTCAACAGTATCCGCATTTGATTCTATTCCACCGGTGATGGTGATATCGCCCAGGGTCCTGAAACGTATTTTTTTGGTCACTACCTCTTCGCCCTCATCCAGCTTTAAAAATTCCGAGTTTGGAATCCAAGAGTTGCTCCTCCAAACTACTTCCCGCTCATGGGCAAAGTAAAGCGATGGTATCTTTATGTTTTCTCTTTTGATGTAGTTCCAAACATCCATCTCGGTCCAATTGCTAATGGGGAAAACCCGAAAATGCTCTCCTTCAAATTGTTTTCCATTGAACAAGTTCCACAGTTCTGGACGCTGGTTCTTGGGGTCCCACTGACCAAAATCGTCTCTGTGCGAGAAGAAACGCTCCTTAGCGCGGGCCTTCTCTTCGTCCCTTCTTCCTCCCCCAATGGCACAATCTACTTTATTGGTTTCAATGGCGTCCAACAATGTGGTTATTTGGAGGGCGTTCCTTGTGGCGTTCTTTCCTTTTTCCTCGGCTACCCTTCCTTGATCAATCGACTCTTGTACCGAACCCACAATGAGTCTTACACCCAAACCATCAATAAGGTCGTCCCTAAATTTAATCGTTTCTGGAAAGTTGTGACCTGTGTCCACGTGCATTAAGGCAAAAGGAATTTTGCTCGGGTAAAACGCCTTTCTTGCCAAATGGGTCACCACTATGGAATCCTTACCTCCGGAAAACAAGATTACCGGATTTTGAAACTGGGCCCAAACTTCTCTCATTATAAAAATAGCTTCGGACTCTAGCTCATCTAAATAGTTTAAATAGTATTTACTCATTACAATTGTAATTTGGGTCGAATCAATTCATATATTCTGTTTACCGCTTCTTCTACGGACTCTTTTTCCGTTAAAACAATATTTGGGCGCAAAGGTACTTCATAGGGGCTGGAAATGCCCGTCATATCCTTTATTTCTCCTTTTCTTGCCTTTTTATAAAGACCTTTCACATCTCTTTTTTCACATTCTTCCAAGCTGGTGTCCACAAAAACCTCTATATAATTCTCTTCTCCTACCGTTTTTTTGATGAAATTTCGGTCCTTTTCAAAAGGGGCCACAAAAGCTGCCAAAACCACCATACCTGCATCCACGAACAAATGGGCTATTTCCCCTATTCTGCGGTTGTTTTCTGATCGGTCCTCCTCGGAGAACTTTAAATCCCTATTTATTCCTCTTCGAACATTATCGCCATCCAAGACATAGGTTTTTATGTTTGCTTCAAACAACTTTTGCTCCAAAGCACAAGCGACTGTGGATTTTCCCGAACCGGAAAGACCGGTGAAGAAAACTAGGAATGAATTATGGCCATTGGCCTTTCTTCTTTCATCCATTCCAATTTTATAATTATGCTTTATGATGTTCTCCCCCATTTTTTTGCTCGTTTCCTTTTATCTAGACCATAGTTGATCTTGTACCACGATCTTTCATGAAAATAATACAATATCATTTTTGTGATGACCTCGGCAAATCCGATTTTAAGTCCCGTGAAAGGGTCTCCGGATATAATCCATGATAGTATAATAGTATCCAAGGTGCCCAAGGCCCTCCATGTTATCGTTTTAATTATATGTCTTTTTCTACTATCATCAATTCCAGCTTTTACCCATATTCTTTCATGAAAATAGTATAGGGCCATTTTGGTGACAACTTCTGCCAAACCTATTTTTAAGCCTGTAAAAGGATTCCCTGTGATGGCCCAAGAGAGTAAAATAGTATCCAGCGTCCCCACTACTCTCCATGTTATGGTCTTGGCCAAATGCCTTTTATAAGAAACCTTTTGCGTCATTTATTTAACCAAAAAAAATGGGTTCAAAAGATTTTCCTTGTTGTAAATCAAGTCTTCTCCAGTTTCCCAATTTGTTACCTTTAATCCTATGGCGGCACAAATGGCATGTCCGGCCGCTGTATCCCATTCCATGGTAGGGGCTACTCTGGGATAAATATCTGCTTCTCCTTCTGCTACAATACAAAATTTTAAAGAACTTCCTTTTGATACTATCTCAACAGACTTTCCATCATTTTTTAGTTGTTCAATAAACTGCTCTGTATGTTCGTTCATGTGTGAGCGACTTCCGACCACTTTGGTTTTCGAAGCGCGGCTCTTTTCTTTTGGAAGTAATCGGTTCTCTTTATCAAAAAGATTTTGAGGTAATTCCTCCGTATCACCTCCAAATATCTTGTATGATTTACCTTCCTCAACATTGGCATAGTATAGTTCCTTGGTGACGGGCACATAGATAACCCCTAGAATTGGAGTTCCATTTTTAATCAGTGCTATATTGACCGTAAACTCCCCATTACGTTTTATAAACTCTTTGGTGCCATCCAAAGGGTCTACCATCCAACAAAAATCCCAGTCTTTCCTTTCACTATAATCAAGGTTTTTTTTCTCCTCACTAATAATAGGAATGTTTGTGCTGGTTAAATAGGACATTATTACCCTGTTAGACTCTAAATCTGCTCGGGTAAGTGGTGAGTCGTCCTTTTTAAATTCTGTTTCAAAATCTGCTGAGTCATATATCTCCATAATGGCTTTTCCAGCTTCAATGGATGCTTTAACTGCTAGGGAGAGTTGTTGGTCTAAATCAATGGGATTCAATTTGTTGTTTTTTATGTTAGTGCGCTCAAATAGTTTGGCAATTTCCTATCTTTTTCAGAGAGTAGCAAATCATCAGCGCCGATTAACCACTTTATTTTCAGTTCAGGACAATCAAAACGAAGTCCTCCCTCCGCTTTGTGGTTATAGTAATTATCGCACTTGTACATTACTTTTGCCGTATCGCTCAACGTTAAAAACCCATGGGCGAAACCTCTAGGCACAAATAACTGTTTTTTGTTCTTGTCGCTCAGCTCCATGGAGAAATGCCGCGCAAAGGTAGGAGAATCTTTACGAAAGTCAACTACAACATCTTGGATTGCCCCTTCAAGAACCTGTATTAGCTTAGCTTGGGCGTGTTCCCCCCTCTGAAAATGCAACCCCCGGAGTACTCCTTTTGTGGAAAAGGATTGGTTATCCTGCACAAAGTTTACTTCTCGTCCGATTGCTTCACAAAAATCCTTGTGGTTGTAACTTTCAAAAAAATAGCCCCGCTCATCTTCAAAAACTGTGGGCTCAATTATAAAGCACCCTTTTAACTTGGTCTCCGTTGCCTTAATCATGCTTCTTTACTCAATATGCCCAACAATCTATTGCCGTAACCACTCTTCATCAATGGTTTTGCCAACTCTTTTAATGCTTCTTGGTCGATATAGCCCATTTCATACGCAGCTGCTTCTATCGACCCCGTTATCAAGCCTTGTCGCTCCTCAATCACCTCTACAAATTTTGAGGCTTGCATCAGGGCCTGGAACGTACCGGTATCCAACCAGGCTGTTCCTCTATCTAGAATACTTACATTGAGCTTGCCTCTTTTTAAGTATGCTTTGTTTACATCGGTAATCTCCAATTCGCCCCTCTTACTTGGTTCAATGCCTTTGGCTATGGAAATTACTTCGTTGTCATAAAAGTAAATCCCTGGCACTACATAACTGGACTTGGGTTCCTTTGGCTTTTCTTCAATACTAATGGCTTTTCCCTCTTCATCAAACTCGACCACACCATATCGCTGTGGGTCGTTGACCCGGTACGCATAAATAATTCCCCCATCAGGGTCATTATTTGCTTGCAACAGTTTGGACAAGCCTGCGCCGTAAAAGATATTGTCTCCCAAAATGAGAGCTACCTTATCTTTCCCAATAAAATCTTCACCTATAATGAAGGCTTCTGCCAATCCGTTGGGTGATTCTTGCACTGCGTAAGAAAAGGAACAACCATACTTTTGTCCGTCACCCAACAGTTCTTGGAACAACGGGAGGTCCTTTGGTGTGGATATAATCAATATATCTTTGATTCCTGCATACATTAAGGTGGACAATGGGTAGTAAATCATTGGCTTGTCGTAAATGGGCATCAACTGCTTGCTCACTGAAAGGGTAAGTGGGTGCAGCCTACTGCCGGTTCCTCCTGCCAAGATGATTCCCTTCATTGTATTTTATGCTTGATATTGCTTTTTATAATATTCCAAATAGTCTCCCGAGGTAACATGATCCAGCCACTCCTGATTGTCAAAATACCAATCTATGGTCTTTTCAAGACCTTCCTCAAATGTTACGGATGGCTCCCAACCCAATTCTTGGTTTATTTTGGTGGCATCAATGGCGTACCTTAAATCATGTCCCGGGCGATCCTTTACAAAGGTTATCAGTTTTTCTGAGGAGCCTTCTTGTCTTTTGAGTTTCTTATCCATCAATCGGCATAACAATTTGGTCAAATCAATGTTCTTCCACTCGTTAAATCCCCCAATATTGTAGGTCTCTCCCTTTTTTCCTTTGTTAAATACCAAATCAATTGCCCTAGCATGGTCTTTTACGTACAACCAATCACGGGTATAATTTCCATCACCATAAACAGGCAACGGCTTGTTTTGTATGATATTGTTAATGAACAAAGGAATCAATTTCTCCGGGAATTGATTAGGACCATAATTGTTGGAGCAATTGGAAATAACATATGGTAATTTATAGGTCGCTCCATAAGCTCGCACAAAATGGTCGGAGCTCGCCTTTGAGGCGGAATAAGGCGAGTTTGGATCATACGCTGTGCTTTCGGTAAAAAACCCCTCTTTGCCCAAGCTGCCATACACCTCATCGGTGCTTATGTGATAAAACAAGAAGTTTGAGTTGTTCTTGGCCAACTCCAACGAAGCATTTAATAAATTGACCGTGCCCAAAATATTGGTTCGCACAAAGGATAAGGGATCCGAAATGGAACGGTCGACATGGGATTCTGCGGCCAGATGAATCACACCATCAAATTTATGTTTAGAAAAAAGCTCATTGATAAAATCGGAATGGGCGATGTCCCCTTTTACAAATGAGTAGTTGAAAGCTTCTTCAACATCCTTTAAATTTTCCAAATTTCCCGCATAGGTCAAGGCGTCCAGATTAAAGATTTTGTAGTGACCGTACTTGGTTACGAACCGCCGAACTACATGAGAACCGATAAACCCGGCTCCTCCTGTAATTAAAATGTTTTTTGGAATATCCTTTTCCATGTAAACTCCTTTATAATCCTATGCGTCCTGTTTCTAAAAGGAATATAGCCTTCTATTAATCATGAAAGAACACTGTTCTTTGGCCTCTTTGCGAAAGTACGATAATTCGTGTCCAAAACAAGGTTGACCTTGCCTGTAAGCCCATTCTCTTCCAGTATTTGCTTGGCAAATTCATACCACGTCATCGGTTTGCCGTCGGTAAAATGATATATGCCGAAGGGCTTTTTTTTCAACACGATTTCATTTAAAATAAATTCTGCCAATGTCTCCGTGTCAGTCGGACATCCTTTTTGGGCATTTGTTATGTACAAATCTTCTCCTGCCAGAGCCTTTTTCAAAATTGTACGATAAAAATTATGACCGAATTTTTTGCTGTACAGCCAAGATGACCGAATTATATAGTGGTTGGGTAAAATCTCTTGAATAAACCGCTCTCCCCTTAGTTTGGACCTACCATATTCGTTGATTGGGTTGGTTTTGTCATTAACAGTGTATGGATCCTCTTTTTCTCCATCAAAAACATAATCCGTGGAAATATGGATTAGAGTAGTTGTATGGTCTCTACATACCTCGGCTAAATTTTTTACACCTTCCGCATTCACCGAGAAAGCCTTTTCGGGGTGCTTCTCTGCATCCTCTACATGGGTATAGGCGGCACAATTGATACAGAAGTCATATTGCCTTTTCTGAAAAGCATCTACTAACTGAGCGGGTTGGGTAATATCAAGTGCTGCGGATGCTTTGAAATCAAAAAAAACCTCTGGAAAATCATGTGACTGTTCCTGGAGCGTAAGCCCAAGTTGGCCTCTAGACCCGGTTACCAAGATTCTAACCATTACATTCGTTTTCTTTCACCAGCTGGAACCAAAAAACTGTTTTGGAGATAACCTTTTTAGGGACAATCTATTTTTGGTTATATGTTTTGAGGTATCTGTTCAACTCAAGCAAGGCCAAAACACCAAGCGCCAAGGCCAACAACAATATTGGAAGTAAAAATTTATAGCTATTCCAAAACCCCTTTAGTTCCACACCTCTTGTAGGAAAATCGCTTATTACATTCACAATCGTCGATTTATTGGCCCGTTCTTTGTTCAAGGCAACCAATTTCTCTTTGAGAACATCTTTTTCTTGCACCAACTCCAACTCCCTGCCTTGTGATTCTGAACTTTCCGCAAGATTAATGTTGGTCCCTTGCATGGGTTTGTCCGCCTCCTTGACCATTACTGTCTTGTACAGGCTCTGCAGAGAGTCAATCTCGGCAAGCTGGTTTTTGTAGATTTCTTCTTGGAGGTCCAAGTTCTCATCGTTGATTCTTTTCTGAAGCTTAAAATATTGATTGACCGCAATCGAATTGATAATGGCCGGTTGCGCCTTTTTGGCCACCTTATTGTCCGTACTTATTACAGAGATTTGATGGAACCGAGCATCCAATGAATTGAAGTTCTCCAAATAATTCTCGTAATCTATTGCTTTAACCGTGGTGGTGTCCAACTCCCTGATAAACTCATCAAAGAGTTTTATTTTCTGGTTCTCATCGGAATACGAGTCGGTGAAGATTTCCTTAACACTGGCCGCTTCGTGCTCGGTAATGTTCAATGCTGTGGCCAAGGCTACAGAGTCTTTTGCATCTGCTAAATCATTATAAAAGGCTACATTATTGTACAGCTGCTGAACGCTGTTGAAATTGGGTTCCACAACCATTCTGGAAATATACTTTTCCGGTAGGGTTTTGTCCAAAATAAATCCTCCCACTCCGCCAATGATAACGGCTGCCCCAATGACAATGATGTTCTTCTGCACAAAAATGAGGAACAGCATTGCCAAGTGGAAAATTCCCTTAAAAATGCTGCCGATAAAATTGAAGAACTTCTGAAAACCCCTCCCGATCATCTGGAACAATTGTCCCAAATCTATTTCATCTGAATTATTCTGATTTACTGGTTGGTCTGCCATTTCCTATAAATTGAATATTTGTTTTAAAATCCTGTCCGTAATTAAATATGTGGGCTTAACCCCCGTTGTTCCCAATCCACCCGAAGCCAATGTGCTTCCTGTTTCCAAAGGATTGTCCGATGCATAATAGGCATAACGCACCTTAACATCCTTTTTTATGCTTTTTCGTATTTGGGATGCCGATTGTATCGCTTTTTGATAGTGCACTCCCTCCATTTCCAAACCTATCACATTCCATGTGGATTCGTGAAAAAAATGGAGAATATCGCGGTTTTGAAGCGATGTTCCCAAAACGGTAACCATTGTGCCTTCCATTACTTTTAGGCCATGTCCTTCAAAATCCGAACCGTTCAGTTCGTTTTTAAAGGGGTAATTGTCCGCTGTTCCTTCAAAAATATGTGCCGAGGGAATCATTAAATCGCCTTTACCGCCTTCCAAAATTCCAGCTTTTCCCATTATGGAGACCGAATCAACGTTCAGGAAAATCTTTTCATCATCTTCTTCCATAGGCTTTAAAAGTTCATCTATGGTTTCATAAGCTTGTTCCCCAAAGGCATAGTCCATCACAAATATAACGGGTTTTTCTTCCTCCGAAATATCCGCTGGCAACTTATAGCAACAACTCTGTTTTCCGAACTTGGCCGTATCAAAGATTTGAATGTCAATATTGGCTCCCGATTCGTCGTCCAAAAAAATCATGCCGTTCTTTTCGGCAAGATTTTTTACTTTTTTATTGAGGCTTTTATGCTTCTCGGAGCCTAATGCCTCATAAATATCCAAGGATTCATTATCGGGAAACTCTTGGGCTAATGCCTTTTTGGCAAAAAGCGAGTTCATAACACTGTGCATGTTCGCACTGATAATATGAAGCGGCCTGTGCATCAAATTATGCGCTTTTAGCGTTTTCTTTATTTTATCGGCCCACTTTTCTCCGTGAATATGATGCCCCAAACGCTCCCGCAACAAAGGGCTGAAGGTAATCGTTCTTTTATTGCCCGTAGTCTCTTCTTCAATAGCGAGTTTTCCCAACCAATACATCACATTTAAAAAACGGTCGGGATCCTTCGCGGTCTTCAATTTGTTTTGGATATCAACGACCTCATCAAAAGTTCTCCCCAAAATATTGGCACAGTGGATCAGGGCCACCTCTCGTTCATCATTATTCTTTTCCTCGCTCAGCACAAATTCGGTAAGCTTGTCCCAATCTCGAATGGTGGCATTGCCATCATCCACCAAAACTCTTTTGGAAATCTTATCAGATTCAACGAACAAAAAGGTAAGGTGGGTCAAAATATCATAGATATCGCTTCTGCCGCGTGTGATTTCGATGTTCATTTGCTCATCGTCTATTCGGTAGCAGTTTCTTCGCCTTTTGGGCGGCACAATGGGTTTTAAGTGTGATTTGGCAAAGCCTTCATCGGAAGTCAGATTGATGAAACGGCACTCCTCAATGCCTTCGGGCAAGCGTTCCAGGACATAAATCAGTCCGTTGAGTTCCGCCTTGTCCTCTGCTATGGTGCCGTAAATTTCGGGCCTGAGCAATAAAAGTGCATTTCGAAGTGCGTTGCCCGAAACGCCCGATGGTTTGTAAAACCCACGGTTGAGCAAATGGCGCATAGTTATGTACAAACGCTCGATTGCATTCGTGGACTCTTGCGCCCTGGTTGTCTGTTTTACTTCTGTTGCCATCATAACTTCTGGCAAAATAAGCGATTTCCTATAAAAATTAAACAGTTATGGGTCAACTAATTTTAAAGGGATGCAATCCATCGGCCACTTTACGGTCGTTGGCAAGGCGCTGCACCTTGTTCTGTCCGCCCAATTTACCTATGGATTTCATATATTCTTGAAACCCATTTGGCTTAATGTTACTGATTTTTAAGGGTTGAAGAATGTGCCCATCGATCAGATCAAAATAGTAACTGTTTTGTTTTTTCATGCTTTCTTCGATGATTCCAGAAAATTTTGTCCAATCTGATGGCTCTTTCTGAAATTCGATAAACCATTCGTGATAGGGAAGCTCTCCTTCTTTCGGGTTGGTCTGGGGAGCTACGGTAAATTCGTTTACTACAGCATCCGTCTGCTCTACGGCCAATCGCAGAGCTTCTTCCACCTCTTTGGCTATTACATGTTCCCCGAATGCCGAAATAAAATGCTTGATTCTCCCAGACACCATAATTTTGTAGGGAGTTTTGGAAATAAACCGAATGGTATCCCCAAGGTTGTAGCCCCACAATCCGGCATTGGTGGAAATTACCATGGCATAATCTACATCCAATTCCACATCCGCAATGGTCAATCGCTTCGGGTTTTCATCAAAAAACTCATCTGCCTTTACAAATTCATAAAAGATTCCTGCGTCCAAAAGCAACAACATTCCCTTTTCCTTTTGGGAGTTTTGATAAGCAAAAAAACCTTCGCTCGCGGGAAAAAGCTCAATACTGTCCACTTTTCTTCCTATCAGGTTTTCAAATTTGGCCCGGTAAGGTTCGTAATTAACGCCTCCATAGATGAACAATTGGAACTCCTTGAAAAGATCACCCACTTTTTTTCCCGCCTTGGTGTTGAGTTTTTCAAAATACATCTGCACCCAAGAAGGAATCCCCGCAATAACGGTCATGTTCTCCCTTTCGGTCTCTTCAACAATTTTGTCCACTTTGGTCTCCCAATCCTCAATGCAATTGGTCTCCCAACTCGGCAATCGGTTTTTTTGGAGATAATTGGGCACGTAATGAGCGGATATGCCAGAGAGTCTACCCAATTTGATTCCATTTTTCTCCTCCAAAATGGGGCTGCCCTGTAAAAAAATCATTTTTCCATCCACAAAATCGGCGTTTCCTGTTTCGTGAATGTAATTGAGTATGGCATTCCGTGAAGCTTCTACCTGATTTTTTATGGATGGTTTGGTAATAGGGATATACTTTGCTCCCGAAGTAGTGCCCGAAGTTTTGGCAAAATAAATGGGTTTTCCCGGCCAAAGCACATCACTCTTGCCATCAATAATTTGTTGGACGTATCCTTTTAGTTCTTCATAATCCCGAATTGGAACCCGTTCCACAAAATCTTGATGGGAACGAATCTCTTCAAAATCATGGTCCTTGCCAAAAACAGTTCCCTTAGCTTGGGCCACTAGTTGATTAAACACCTTTTGTTGGGTTTTTACGGGCCGGCGCATCCATTTATTGGTTTTTTTTGCTATCCGATTCGCAAATATTTTTGCCGCAAACGCTTTTAAGGACATTTAGTTGAAATCAATATAGTTCTGTGGATCAACGGGCTTTCCTTTTCTCCAAAGTTCAAAATGCAGGTGCGGTCCTGTTGTGAGCTCTCCCGTATTTCCAATCGATGCGATCACTTCTCCAGCTTTTACCATATCTCCTTGGGATTTGCTCAAAGAACCGTTGTGCTTGTACACGGAGGTTATTCCTTCTTGATGCTCGATAATGATAACATACCCTGTTTCCGTAGTCCATTCGGCAAATAAAACCGTGCCACCTGCAATGGATTTTACAGGTGTTTCCCTTGGAGCGACCAAATCAACGGCATAGTGTTTAGTCTTTTGGTCAAACCCTTGCGAAACAGTCCCGTTGACAGGCGAAAAGAACAAGGTTGCCAAGTTCTCGACATCTCTTTCAAAAAGATTGTACTTGTCTTCCAGTTCCACTTCTTCCCTCAACAATAAATCTTGTCTAATTGGAGTAAGATCCACGGAAGCTGGGTCCAATTTATATTGGTCAAAAAGTGAGTCGCGATTTACTTGATTGTTCTCGATATCTCCCCGCAGCACCTTTCTCACATTGTCCAAATACCTGTTGGTATAATTAAGTACGGTAACCAATGAGTCCGTTTTATAAGTAAGCTCGGTGGCCTGCCGTTTCAACCTTGTGGAAGAATAGCCTGGAATATATTCCCGTAGCGGGGTAAAGGCAATGATCAAGGTGGTAACCCCTATTAAAACTATAATAAACAAAGTTCCGGTAACAAAAACATTAAGTCTGTTGAGCTTAAAGGATATCTTTTCCTCAAAGGTGCTTTCGTTAAGAATTACCAAGCGATACTTGTGCAGCAGCTTGCGCTTTATCTCTTTTCTTTTCTTTTTGTCCTTTGCCATGGTGAACAAAGATAGGCTTAGATTTTAATTTGCATGTTAAGCTTTTTAAAAAAGCTGTAGGGGATAAGTTCCTAAAAATCATTTTCAAATGCTAATTTTCGTTAATCGAATGTGCTCTTCAACATCTTTTTAGTATTTTTACATTTCTAATTAAAGCATTTGATGATATGATTGCTCAAACTATATTTCTTGGTATGTTAGGTCCTTGGCAGATTGTTTTGATCGTTGCCGTGGTAGTTTTGCTTTTTGGAGGCAGAAAGATTCCAGAACTTATGAAAGGTCTTGGAAACGGAATCAAAGAATTCAAAAACGCCACGAAGGAAGACGAAAAACTGGAAGGGGAAACGAACGAGCCAAAATCCTAAATTGGCCGATAGCGGGTAAAGCCTGCTGTCTGTAATGAGGGTTTTCGACCATCGACAACATCTTTTTGGCATTCAACGCCACATATTCCCCCTTTCACAACAAAAAATTATCACCCCACTTACCATATCCTATTTTAGCGGTTCAAACTAAACTGGTAAGCCCCTATGCTTAACCTCCAAATGAATCCAATCGTTCATTTGTGCAGATGGAGTGGTAATGAAAAGACTGATCTTGCTTTTATTCTTCCTATGCTCTTTTGGGATGTTTTCCCAAGAGCTTGCCCTATACGAAGTCGATGGGACGTCCTCCTCTTCCAATAGGTTTGCTCCTTCTACAGAAAAGAACTCTTCCAGTTTTGTAAAACATCTTGATGGTTTAAGCAATAAAAAACTGACTCGCTACCTCAAAAAAGAAGGAATTCCAAAAAAGCTTATTGCAAAAGACAACGATTACTTTGATAAAATGTGGTACGCCGAATCGGCACACATTTTTGATGTTGTACTGGAAAAAACCGAAGCCGAACACACATCATCCTTGCTGTCAAAGGCAGGGGATTCACATTACTACACGGGAAATCTTGAAAAAGCTTACGAGTGGTACCACGAGCTTTACCAGCAGTATCAAGAGGAAATGCATGAGGATACTTATTTAAAATATACCCAAACCTTAAAGGGAACAGGAAAGTATCGCAAGGCCGCAACCCTAACAAAGATCCTGCGACAAAAAAGGGACGAGCCCTTAAATGAGCTCAATAAAATAGACCCGCGCACATGGGAAGGGGTCTACACCGTTAAAATCAAGAATTTGGGCATTAACTCCCGGTATTCTGATTTTTCTCCCATGTTCCACAACGGTTCTGATATTGTTTATGCCTCTGCAAAGGACACCTTATTTTTGACAAGTCGCCGTTACCGTCGTACCAATCAACCTTTCCTAGACCTTTACGTTGCAAAAAGCAAGAACAAGGAGGGTGACCTTTCCTCTCCGCGAAAATTTTCAAAAAAAATCAATACCAAGTACCATGAAGCCTCTATGGCATTTTCTCTTGACCAAAAAACCATTTATTTTACAAGGAACAACTATGGCAAACGTTTAAAAAGGGGCAAAAATGGTATAAATCACCTAAAAATATATCGTTCTCAATATACCAATGGTGAATGGGGCAAGGCCGAAGAGCTCCCCTTTAACAGTGAAGATTATTCTACGGGCCACCCGACCATTAGTCCAGATGGCACAAAAATGTATTTTGTTTCCGATAGGCCCGGTGGTTTTGGGGAAACGGATATTTATGTTGTTGATATTGCCGAAAAAGGGGGCTTTTCCGAGCCAAAAAACCTTGGAAGGACCATCAACACCGAATACAAGGAAATGTTTCCTTATGTCGCCGAAAACGCCCTTTATTATTCTTCCAACAGGCCCATGGGCTTTGGCGGTTTGGATGTGTACAAATCTGATGGGGCAAATGGGGAGTTCGGCATAGGAATCAACCTGGGAAAACCCATCAACAGTAACAAAGATGATTTCTCCTATATTATTGATGCTACGGGAGAGCAAGGTTATTTTGCATCCAATCGCAAAGGGGGCAAGGGGGATGACGATATTTACTCTTTTAAATACACACTCAACCTAAATGCCATTGTCGGTTCCGTTGAAAACGAGTCAACAGGAGGGGCCGTGAACAAAGCCTCTATATCCTTGTACAATAACGAAGGTAAGTTGATAAATGAAGCCGTCTCGGATACAGCTGGCAACTATTTGTTCAAAAACCTTGGTTCAACAACGAACTATACCGTGGTGGCCAAGAAAAAAGGGTTCGTTAAGGATAGCCTGCCCGTGGAAACCAAGGAAAACGAAAACATATCGGTGACCCAATACCTAAAGAAACTGGTTGAGGAAAAACCAATTGTTGACCTGTTTGAGCCCAGCGATGTGTACTTTAATTTTGATAGTTTTAAAATCACCCCCCGTTCCGCTCAAGAATTGGACAAGCTGGTTACCGTATTAAAAGAAAACGAAAGCTTGGCCTTAAAAATCGAATCCCATACCGATGCCATTGGCCCAGAAGCTTACAACAAATATCTATCCGACAAGCGGGCCAAATCTACTCGTGATTACCTTGTTTCTCAAGGAATCGACCCTTCAAGAATTATTAGCGCCATTGGTTATGGTGAAGAACGTTTGTTGAACAATTGCTCCAATGGAACACGGTGTGCTGCAGACCAGCACCGTTTAAACCGAAGGTCTGAATTTATTCTGGTTTCTGAATAAACAGTCCCAAACCATTCTGATCAGTCCATAATTTTTTCTTTTCCGCTTTCCAGCGCAGTTTGTCGATCTTTCTGTCCGCCTGACTGTTTATGGCAACATGCCGTTTATCGATCAAAATGCTATCCTTGCGGATTCTGGGCCTTGGCCCAAGACTTTAAACTTATTTTACTGCCTTTTGTCCGTTTGTTTTCGATTCTTTTCCGCTAAATCAAACCTTTGACCTGTCTTTAAACCTTAAATCATACTTTATGAAAAAACTATTACTTGTTAAAGAGATATATATTGAAGGGTTCCGCAACTTGGGACATTTTATAGTTGAAAAATATTTCAAAATATTCGCCTGGTTTAGCTTTATCTTGTTCTTTATAGTGCTTTATGCCTTTATTTACAGGATGTCCACTGGCTTTGCATTTGATTGACCCCCTAAGCTTTAAAGAACAAAAAAGAGGCTGTCTAAAAAGTCGGTTTTCGTCAACCTGAACTTGTTTCAGGTTCTCATAATGATTTGTTTATCAATATGATGGGATTCTGAAATAAATTCAGAATGACGTATTTCAGTACTTTTTAGACAACCTCTTCCATTTTATCTAAATTGTATTGTTTTAATCCGATGCAGCGGAAGGTTCAAATTCGACCGTCTTCAATATCGCCTCCAGCTCAAACATGTAATCTCTTTTGGCTTCTGAAGGGGCAAAGGTGAACCCTTCGATAATCATTTTTCGATTGTTTTCTTCATCGTTGATGATGTAGGTTAAAAATGGGCCAGCCATTGGATATCCGTGGATTTCCCAGACTCCTTTTACCTCAGCAGCTTTTTTTCCTCCGATTTCGGCGGGGAATACATAGGGAGCAAAAGCTTTCTCCGTAATCATGTAGGTATTCTCATAAGGTCCTGGGATGTACTTTTCTCCTATGGAATCTCTCATTCGCACAATGTCCTCAACAAAAGTGGAATCGTTGCTGAAATAATCCCATGGCATTTCGTAAGCTATGATGTTCATGGTGCCTTTCGGAATCTGAATATCCATCCAAACAAAATTATCTTCTCTTCTCCCTACTTTATAGAGTGACGGAACGTCGAGGTGAATTCCAAATTCTTCTTCCAATGCCTTGTCCTTGCTCAAGGAGCGTTCAAAACGTCTTTGTGCTTCGGCAATCTCGTTTGCCTTGAATTCTTTTATGGCCCTATCGGCCAAGGAATCCAAATTTTTGATCATCACTTCCTCTGTAGGCCCCGTTACCACGGCAACTTTTTGCGGTTTTGCGTATGCATCGTCCTTTATGTGCGCCAAAGATGTAGAATCTTGCTCTACATATAGGATGGACCTGGAATGGGTAGTTGTGCCCTTAAAAACTTTCGGGGGTACCTGGGTAAGGGTAAATTTGGGCTCTATCTGTGGCAAACCAACAATTTGTGCGGCAAATTCATCCCTTATTTTTTCTCCTACGGGCCCTCTCCAAAGTTCGGTGTCCATAATAACCATTAAGGTGTTGATGCCCCCAGTTGAAGGTGGTAGAAATTTTTTCTTTGAACCTGAGCCTTTACAGGCCCCCAATGCCAACAAAGCTGTGGCAATCAATAGTATTCCTAATTTTTTCATCTTGTGCTAAATTTACGAAGAACAATCACACAATTTAAGTTTTGTGCCCGGTTTTAAGTTGTTACCACTAATACCGTTCCATTCTCGTAAATTTTCTATGGAAACTCCAGGATATTTTTTGGAAATCGTCCAAAGGGAATCTCCCGAGCGTACTGTATGAATTTTAGACCCGCTTACAACAGTTCCCGAAGACTTTGGGTTATTGCTCTTTGAATCATTTTTGGCGATATACGGCTTTCTTGGATAAATAGTCAACCGTTGGCCAACACGAAGATTGTTACTTCGCAATCCGTTCCATCTTTTAATTTGACTGACCCCGACGCCATAACGCTCTGCTATCTTGCCCAAATAATCCCCGCTCTTTACCCTATATCTAATCTGGTCTTTGGCCGTAACCATATTTGGCAATGGTTTTTCCAAAGAGTCCAGTTCCTTCTTTACATAGGCATAGATTTCTTCTTCATTGGATACAAATTTCCCGATTTTGGATTTTGGCAAGCGCAATGCATAATCTTTTCCCTCAACTTTTGGTATGATGTTGAGTTTATAAGCAGGATTCAACATTTCCAGTTCCTTCGTGCTAATGTCCACCAACTTGGAGATTTGATCAAAGGTGATCAAGTTTTTTACATGAACGGTATCCGTTTCAAAATAAGGCCGCTCCGCTTTTTTGTATTGCAACCCATGCTCCTCGGCATATTCAAAAATGTACATGGTTGCCAAGAACGCTGGAAGATACCCTGCTGTTTCACGTGGAAGAAATGGCCTGATGTTCCAATAGTTTTCGTATCCGCCAGAACGGCGAATGGCCTTGTTTACATTTCCCGGGCCCGAGTTGTATGCTGCCAATGCCAAATCCCAATCCCCAAAAATATCGTACAATCTGGAAAGGTATTTGCTCGCAGCTTTGGTCGCCATTATGGGGTCGTGCCTTTCATCCACATAGCTGCTTACGTCCAGTCCGTACATTTTACCTGTGCTGTACATAAACTGCCAAAGCCCCTTGGCCCCCACTCGGGATCTTGCCTTTGGATTAAGGGCGGATTCCACGATCGCCAAATATTTAATTTCCAAAGGAATGTTTTGGTTGTCGAGCTCTTGTTCAAACAAGGGAAAGTAAAACTGGCTTGCCGTAATCATGCGTTGCATCAAGTCTCTTCTACGTGTCAAAAAAGATTTGATCACACTCTCCAAAGATGAATTATAGGTAATGTTGAAAGGGGTCTTCTCGTCCATTCGAGCCAAACGTGCCTTCAAGGTATCCGTTGGCAAATCCACCACAAAAATGGAATCGTGCTCAGGACTTTTCTGAATTTCCAAAAGCATGTCGCTGAAGAGATCCGCGTTGCTGTGAAGCTCGTTCAGCCAAAGGCTGTCATACTTCCAAGCCTCTTCCAGATCACGCAGCCTGAACTTCCCATCTTCATGCGTTTCCAGAGCCATAAGCTGACCATCGATTTTAATGTTGGATACTTTTATGGCGGCTTCTTCCTCCTGATGCGGAGCGGTGGAGTCCGGCTCCACTTTAGTAGTGTCTATCTTTTGTTGCGCACCAACATACGGAGCTGCGGACAAGATGACCGCAAAAACAGCTATTTTCAATTTCTGGCTCATTTGGACAAGGTTTGATTTTGGGGCAAACGAAAATGGCTTTTTTTTCTGAAACAGTAAAGCCCTGAGACAAAATTCTCTAACTTTTAACGTTTCCCCCAATAACTCACAACGTGATACTTAGCCCAATATTGCAGCAATGCCAGGTAGAGTTTTCCCTTCCAAACTTTCCAACATGGCCCCGCCCCCTGTGGATACGTAGCTAACTTTGTCTTCAAAACCGAATTGCTTGACTGCAGCAACCGAATCACCGCCACCAACAAGAGAGAAGGCTCCGCTTTGCGTGGCTTCATCAATATAGTTGCCCACGGCAATGGTTCCCTTGGCAAAGTTTTCCATTTCAAAAACACCAACAGGACCGTTCCACAAAATAGTTTTGGAGGCCAAAATCACTTGTTTAAAGATTTCCAAGGTTTTTGGACCAGCGTCCAATCCTTGCCATCCATCAGGAATTTTATCTACATCAACAAATTGGGTGTTGGCGCCATTGTCAAAGTCATCGGCAGCCAAAACATCTACGGGCAGGTACACCTTTACGTTTTTAGCTTCGGCTTGTTTAAGAATCTCCAACGCCAACGTCATTTTATCGTCCTCGCAGATGGAATCCCCTACTTTACCGCCCTTTGCCTTCACAAAAGTGTAGGTCATACCACCGCCAATGATCAGGTTGTCGACTTTGTCCAATATGTTTTCTATAATGGTGATCTTGGAAGACACTTTGGCTCCACCTAAAATAGCGGTAACCGGTTTTTCGCCTGTTTCCATCACTTTGTCGATCGCTTTTATTTCTTTCGCCAACAGATATCCGAAGCATTTGTTCTCGGGGAAAAATTTCGCTACAATGGTTGTTGATGCATGTGCGCGGTGGGCTGTTCCAAAAGCATCGTTCACATAAACATCCCCGTGTTTGGACAATTCCTTTGCAAAAGACTCATCTCCCGCTTCTTCCTCGGCATGAAAACGAAGGTTTTCCAATAAAAGCACCTCTCCGCTCTGCAATCCAGCGACGGCTTCATCTGCTTTTGATCCAACACAGTCTTCTGCAAATTTTACCTGCACCCCGATAATATCGGAAACGGTTTCGGTGATGTGGGAAAGCGACATGTCCGGGTTTACCTTTCCTTTTGGTCTACCCATGTGGCTCATTAAAATGGCAGATCCGCCATCTTCCAAAACTTTGAGTATGCTAGGTTTGGCCGCATCAATACGGCTGGTGTCTGTTACATTAAAATCGCCATCCAACGGCACGTTGAAATCTACCCTGATCAATGCTTTTTTTCCTTCGAAATTAAAATCGTCTATCGTCTTCATGTAGTGTGGTCTTTTTTGAGAGCCTCAAATGTAAAGATTTCCTGCTTTTTCAATGGACAGACTTGTCCCATAATTTTAAAGTTTCTCAATTTTTAACCATTTTAATTTGATATGTTACACTGGCATCTGCTTGCGTAAGGGTTCCTAACGGGACCTCTTGTTGTTCATTTTGAATGATCATGATAAAAGAGGTGTCGGTCCAAATTTTACCTTGCTCAAAAAACAAAAGGCCCATTTACAATACCAAAGATATGGACAAAGGAATCCATGGACAGGACTATAATGTAACCCTGTTCCGATTTGTTAAAGTGAAGTTTGATTTATCTTATACCTCTAGGGAGCTATACAATCAAAAGTAGGGTCAAACCATTTTCGATTGTTATAAGGTAAAGTGATTATATTAACCCAAAAAACCTCAAATTTTATGCAACCTTTTTTTAAAAATGTAGGATTTGCTATTGGAATAGCTGTATTGTCTTTTTCTTGTAGCGATGATAATAGTAATGGCAATGTAGAGAAAGAGTCGTATAACACGACCTTTAAAATCACAGATGCCCCGGTGGACAACGCAGAAATTGAATCCGTTTTTGTTACGGTCTCCGATGTAAAGGTCAATGGCACATCACTGGAAGGCTTTAACAAAACTACTTTTAATCTGGCAGCCCTTGTCAATGGCCAGACCAAAACTTTGGGCAACCTGCAATTGGAGGCTGGCGCTTATTCCGATCTTGAACTGGTACTGGACTATGAAACCGATATGGATGGAAATTCTCCGGGCTGTTACGTAGAAATGGCAGATGGTTCAAAGGACAAAATAATATCCTCTGCGAGCAACATCGATATTATGGATACTTTTGAGGTATTTGCCTCGAATACCAATGAGGTCGTTATCGATTTTGATTTGCGAAAGACCATAAAAGAAGATCAAGGTACATTGGAAACAGATTTTGATTTTGTGACGATGTCCGAACTGTCCGCAGGAATACGGGCCGTAAACAAGGAAACTACGGGAGAAATCGAAGGGACCGTAAACGATGCAGAAAACACATCGGACAAAATTGTGGTATATGCCTATGAAAAAGGCACCTATAATGCAGAAGTTGAAACTCAGGGGCAAGGAGAAAGCAATGTGCGCTTTGCCAATGCCATTACAAGTGCCGAGGCCAGTGGACTTAACAATTCCTTCAGTCTTAATTTTCTATCGGCCGGTGAGTACGAATTGATTTTTGTATCCTACACCCAAGATGGCAATCAATTTTACTTTAACTCTACATTAGAGGTGGAATCGACCACTGGGCTCGACCTATCCGCTTTACAGATTACCTCCGCTTTACAGTTGAGCGCCAATGTAACTGTGATCGGAACCACATCATCCTAAATAGTATATTGATCTGTTGGGAAAAAGCCCCGAACCGGGGCTTTTTTATGTATTCAACCTTTACTTTCCTCCATTGGCCTGTAAGTCTGCCAAGCAAGCGGCGTCCAGTTCAGGGATATTGCCGCCACTGATCATATTGATCAGACCTTCACCGGTCTCCGCGGTCCAAAACATCAAACAGTCCTCGGCAGTACAATGTCTGCCATGTTCCGTATCCTGATGCGCACTTTGTAATGGGGTACCTGCATTGACCAACCCCAACAAATGGCCAAACTCATGGTCAAGTACGGTACTTTCCAACACCGTGGTGCTCGGGGCCAAAGGCTGCCCACTGAATTCCCTAATGGTCTCCGCAAATATTACAAAGGAAGTGTTTCGATAGGCTACCCCTAAAACAGAGCCATTCTCCGAATTTTCCGAATACGCCCCATCCAGAAACAATCCGAACACCTTGAGCGTAGAACCCTGGTTGTAGGCGGTGCGTATGTCATCCTCAAGGTTACGGACATCGGTAATGGAATATGTGTCCTGTCCCGGAGATGGGATTTCAACCAGCTCAATAGTAATGCCGCCAGATTTGCGGAGCCGTTCGGTCAAAAAGTTTTCGAAATGGTCCAAAGTGGATGTGCTGGGTTTCAATCCTTGTACATATTGAATCTCAATATACAGCTCTTCATAGTTGACATCATCCAATAAATCCCCTGCGGACTCCCCAACAGATTTCCGGTTTTCCGTTATGTTGTTGGATTGTTCTTTTCCATCATCATTTACATTGGAGTCACTATCAGATGAGCACCCCATCAAACATGATGTTAGAAGCAATATACCCAATTGCTTTACTAAAAAAGTCTTTTTAAATAATCCCATATTAATATAACGCTAATTGAAGTATTAATTGTATCATATAAAAACCGAACCACACTCCTAATAAGGATAAAACCGAATCCATTTCCCTGCTTCAACCAAAATTGTCAACAAATTTAAAAAAGCAATCAAAAGTCAGGTTAACAGCTTTTGGAACTTGTTCTGCCACAGCTTTTCATGTTCCTTAGCGGGTTTAGTAAATACGTAATCGATCATTGTCTTTTGTTTATTACAATTTGCTGATCGGCAACAATCACACCCCTTCTTTTAGATTAAATACATAACGGGTTCAACACTTAAAAATGTATCTTTGGGACATGCTTTTTAAAAATGTTTTAGGGCTCGAGCATATCAAAAACCATTTGGTGACCACGGCAGAAACGGGCCGCGTGGCCCACGCACAATTGTTTGTGGGTCCCGAGGGTTCCGGAGTGCTGCCCATGGCATTGGCATACGCCCAATATTTGCTCTGTGGCAATACGGGTGGAGAAAATGACGGGGAAAACACGGTATGCAATACCAAATGCAACTCCTTGACACACCCAGACCTGCACTTTGCATTTCCTGTTTCCAATTCGGACAAAGTGAAGTCGCATGCAGTCAGCGATCATTATTTGGAAGAATGGCGTCAGTTTGTAAAAGACCAGCCTTATGGCAACTTGTTCGATTGGTATCGGCACATCGGTATTGAAAAAAAGCAGGGCCAAATCGGGGTTGACGAAGCACAGGACATGGTGAAAAAACTTTCGTTGAAATCTTATGAGGGTGGCTACAAGGTCCTGATTGTTTGGATGGCCGAAAAAATGAATATTTCTGCGGCCAACAAGCTCTTAAAACTGATTGAAGAACCTCCGAACAAAACCATATTGCTCCTTTTGGCCGAAGATGAAGAGCAAATCATCAACACGATTCGTTCCCGTTGCCAAATTTTAAACTTTCCGCCTTTGGCTGAACAAGTGATTACCGATGAGCTAATACGGCGGGGAGTGGCACAGACCGAAGCACTTACCATTGCATTGGAAGCGAACGGTGATTTTAACAAGGCACTTGATCTTTTGAACAAAGATTCTGAAGATTTGGTATTCGAACGTTGGTTTGTGCAGTGGGTACGGAGCGCTTTTAAGGCCAAAGGCAACAAAGGTGCCGTACAGGAACTGATTTTGTGGGGCGAGGAGGTCGCCAAAACCGGTCGCGAAGTCCAAAAAAAATTCCTGAACTATTGCCTTACCATGATGCGCCAAGCGCTTTTGCTCAATTACAAAGCCAATGAACTTGTACATGCCAAAGTGCACATGGAGGGTTTTGATCTGAAAAAATTTGCTCCCTTTGTACATGAGAACAATATTTTAGATATTGTAAAGGAGTTGGAGCAGGCGATTTTTCACGTGGAACGCAACGGAAATTCCAAGCTGATTTTCACAGATCTCTCCATTAAGCTTACGAGGCTTTTGCATGCGAAGGCTGCATAAATAAAACTAATCATGGATTTGAAATCCGTGATTTTAAAGAATGAATGAAATTCTTTGTCAGCTGGTATCAGGTCCTCCCTTGATCCCTCCAAAGGAGGGAAACTTCTCCCCTTGGGGAGACTGGAGAGGGGATCATCCATAAAATTTATAGAGACTAAAGTAACTGCAATTAAACCTGACTACCGGCAAAGGCAAAGGTTTAAAGTTTAACTAAATAATAAAACTAATTATGGATAATTTACTCTCCAATGCCACAGAAATTCTACTGCTGGTATTTTTGACTATTACTTTTTTACAGAGCGGAATCGATAAGCTTATGGATTGGAAGGGCAATCTTGGATGGTTGACGGGACATTTTTCAAAATCCATTTTTAAAGGTACGGTTCCTGTGCTTCTAAGTGTCATCTTAATGCTTGAGTTGCTTTCTGGTATACTTTGTGGCGTAAGTGTTTTTCAATTTGCCATTGATGGAGAAAGTGTTTTTGGGTTCTACGGAGCTATTATTTCTGCCGTAACTTTATTGATGCTTTTGTTGGGCCAGCGGGTTGCCAAAGACTAT
The DNA here is from genome assembly GCF_000224085.1 of Allomuricauda ruestringensis DSM 13258. Lineage (NCBI taxonomy): Bacteria > Pseudomonadati > Bacteroidota > Flavobacteriia > Flavobacteriales > Flavobacteriaceae > Flagellimonas > Flagellimonas ruestringensis. The sequence goes on along the minus strand of NC_015945.1, from coordinate 1,467,234 downwards.
GTTGGGGCACAAACCATTGTGGTGTATTTGATTCCAACTGTTTTTTTGGTGTATTTGATGCAATAAAAATTGTTCCAACAATGATTATCGAGTCCTTCCAAAGATCTGACCTTTCCGGCAAAGACGAAAGTCACTACAGCTTAAAGATATAATCATGTTTGGTAAAAAATCAATAGTGGCCTTGGCCCTAATAATTATCAGTTTTGTTTTGTTTGTGATGAATTTAATTGGGCTAAATAACGGTGAGGATACATTATACGGGATTTTATCCAATTTGCTTTTGATATTGGCCATGGCCTTGGTGATCGTTGGAGAAAGGAAAAAAACTGAATAATAAAAAACAATCCCTTTTGGAAGAAATCAGGTTATACTTTGTATCGGAATTTGGGATTTCCCCACCTGATTGGGATATTTTTTCTTCCAAATTAACCCTACACCACTATTCCAAAAAAAGTGTGTTGCTCAACAAAGGTGAGGTTGAAAATCATCTTTCTTTTGTGGAAAAAGGGATTGTTCGCCTCTATATTCCACAAGAGGACGGTGACCTAACATTTGGCTTTGTTTTTGGTGGAGCCTTTGTAAGTGCTTATGATTCATTTATCACACAAACACCTGCCGAATATGTTGTGGAAACAATTACGGATACCGTGTTGTGGCAACTTAACTACAAAGACTTGCAAGAGGTTTATGCTTCTTCTGCAATCGGAAACTTAATTGGACGTAAGGCCAGTGAGGAGCTCTTTTTAAAAAAGTCCAAAAGAGAACTTTCCCTACTACGGGACAGCGCAGAACAACGCTATCTTAATCTTTTTGAAGAGCGGCCTGAGTTGATACGTCAAATACCTCTAAAGTATATTGCTTCGTACATCGGTATTACCCCGCAAGCGTTGAGCCGTATCCGAAAGCGTATTTCTTAACCTGGGTTCATTGCTATTGAGGCGGCAATGATGGAATTTTGACAAAAAATATGAAACCACTCATTGTACTTGTTACGGCCTTTATTATTTCTGCATTCATCTTAAAATTTACCCGCGGACAATGGGATTATCAGCTTGCTGGTAGAATTGCCATGGCCGCTATGTTAGTGTTCACTGCCATTGGACATTTTGTTTTTATAACGGGCATGGCCGAGATTGTTCCCTCGTTTATGCCGTTTAAAAAAGAGTTGGTGGTGGTAACGGGTGTTATTGAGATCATCTTTGCCTTTGCCCTTCTGTTTCCCCAGTATAAGGTTCAAGTGGGTTGGCTCCTTATTGTCTTTTTTATATTGATTTTACCCGCGAACGTAAAAGCCTCAATACATCAAATCAATTATCAAACAGGGCAATTGAACGGCCCGGGAACTGCTTACCTTTGGTTTCGAATTCCGTTACAGTTGTTTTTTATCCTCTGGGTTTATTTCACATCCATCCGATAAAACAAAAAACCCACTCCAAATGAGTGGGCCTTCTTAGCCTATTTTTTCATCGAGTTTAGTTCTCGTACTTGTCGTTCAAAATGGTAAGGATAACATCGGTTAGATCCTTTGCTTCCTCTCCGTAAAGTACAGAGCCTCCATCACCACCTCCAAGAATGTAGGTGTATCCGTTGGCCTTACCGTATTCCCTGATTTCCTTCTTCACCTTTTTTACCAAGGTATCCATTTCGGCTTGGCTGTTCTGTTGCAACTGTTGCTCTTCTTGCTGTAATTGCTGACCCACAAATTGTCCGCGTTGTTGTAATTGGGAATATTCTTCTTGTGCATTCTTTTGGGACATTTTTTGTGCCTTGGCCTGGAATTGCTGCAATTCCATTTGAAATGCTTGGGAAATACTATCCCTCTTTTTGGTCATCGCATCGGCTTTGGTTTTGAATCTGGCCTCTACATCAATTTTCTCTTGATACTCATCCATGATTCTTACACTGTCCACAAATGCAATTTTGTTTTGCTGACATGCCATAGCGGAGATGGCAATAGCAAGCACTACTAATTTTTTCATCATTTACTTTTTATCGATGCGCAAAAATAGAAAAGCTTTTGGAATGCTGGTCATTAAGTTTTTTTAATCGATTGTTTGGTCCAAAACTTTATATAAGAAATTCTTATGGAAGTCAACGTGTTTAATTGTTAACCCTTATTTTGATGGCTTTTAGAAACAAGTCGATTTAAGCACATCATTTTTGTTGAATACAATTCCACTTCCAGCGCCTATTTTGGACAACAGAGGTCTTTAAAATGGCTTATTTCTCCTTTTTAAGGATGTAAATCAACGAAGAATGCTCTTTGGTGAAGATGGCGGAAAGATTGGACCACAACCCAACAAAAAATGCGCTGATCAAATACAATTTATTGTCTCGATATTTTTCAGAAAGCATAGAAACATAAAAAGCATCAAACCACATGGGTCTTATTTTGATGACTTCCAATTTATGACGAGCGAAAAGCTTGGAGATGGATTTTTTTGAAAAATGCCAAAGGTGTCTTGGCACATCATAAGCCGCCCAATGAGTTTTGTAATGTTTGGCATCAAATGATTTAAAATTGGGAACTGCAATAACCAAAACTCCGTCATCTTCCAAAAGGGAAGTCAACGATTTAATCTGTTCTTCCAAATTGGGCAGGTGCTCCAAAACATGCCACAACGTAATGGCTTGAAATTTTTGTCCCGACAGATTTTCTAAACTTTGATGAAGTTCAATTCCTTTTTCTTTGGCCAACTGCCTAGCCTTCTCGTTTGGCTCTACCCCAACTGCCTTAAATCCTGATTTTTGGGCTGAAATCAAAAAATCGCCTGTACCAGCGCCCAAATCCAGCAGTGATTCAGGTTTATCTATTTGATTTTCAACAACTTGAATCTTGTTTTTAAGGTTTTTGCCCTTAACCAACTGGTATAGCCTATCTGTAAACGACGATTTGGAGTCTGTATGCGAAATATAGTCCTCACTTTCGTAATACGGAGCTAGGTTTTTGGGTTGGGGTCGGGTCACCAGCATATCCAAATCCTTATCCCAATACAATTCAAATGATTCGCCCGAAACGGAAAAGTCCTTAGTTTTTAAAAACAACTTCATTGTAATTATCTGTATCCAAATCTTCGCTTTTCAAATCCCGAAGATAGCATAAAACTTCATCTCTTTAAACCGAGCTTTACAATCAACCATCTAAAACCAAAATCCTTTTGTTTGGATTCCTGTTTTCACAGGAATGACAATTTTACCCAAACCTAAAATAAAAAACCCAAACGTAATCTGTTGGTTGTCTTGTTTGAAGTCTCTCCTTCATAAAATGAAAAATAAAAAGTTTCATCAATAATGGAAAATGGATGGTAAGATTTGTATTGTTTGCTCTGTATTATACCAATCTAAAAACAAAGATTAAACCCTTTAAGAATTCCTGGGAACAAAAAAACACTGTTCCACGTGGAACAGTGTTGTAGATTATCTGCCCAAATACACTAACAGCACACTAATGTCTGCTGGTGATACTCCGCTGATCCGTGAAGCCTGAGATATGGTAACGGGCTGGATCGATTCTAACTTTTCACGTGCTTCGTAGGACAAGGATTTTAGTTTGGAGTAATCAAAATTGTCGGGAATTCGAACGTTTTCCAATCGCTGTAATTTATCTGCATTGGTTTTTTCCTTTGCTATATAGCCCGAATATTTGACTTGTATTTCGGCCTGCTCCAACACCTCAGAATCCAATTCATTTTCTTTTACAAATTCGGAAACAGTATCCAATTGAAGCATGTGGTCCATAGTTACCTTTGGCCGAGAAAACACCTTGAAAAGTTTATCCGACTGCTTCACCAAAGCAGAATCCAAAGACTCTAAAATCGGGTTTATTTCCTCCGTAGTGAAGCTTGTCTTTTTGAAGAAATTGACAAAGTTTTCGGACTTGCTCATCTTCTCCTCCATTCTTTTGAGGCGTTCTTCTTTGGCCAAACCAATTTCATACCCCTTTGGTGTAAGCCTTAAATCGGCATTGTCTTGACGCAACAAGGTTCGATATTCTGCTCTTGAAGTAAACATTCGATATGGTTCTTCGGTTCCTTTGGTAATCAAATCATCTACCAAAACTCCGATATAAGCTTCGTCTCTTTTAAGAATAAACGGCTCCTTCTCATTTATTTTAAGGTGTGCATTTATGCCGGCCATTAAACCTTGAGAAGCTGCTTCTTCATACCCTGTGGTTCCGTTGATCTGACCAGCAAAATATAAATTCTTCACCAACTTGGTTTCGAGGGTATGCTTTAATTGTGTTGGAGGAAAATAGTCGTATTCAATGGCATAACCCGGTCTAAAAAATTTGACTTTTTCAAAACCTCTAACGGATTTGAGAGCTTTGTACTGAACATCCTCTGGCAATGAAGTTGAGAATCCGTTTACATAAACCTCTACGGTATTCCACCCTTCTGGCTCCACAAATATTTGGTGGGAATCCTTGTCTGCAAAACGATTGATCTTATCCTCAATGGAAGGACAATACCTTGGCCCGATACTTTTTATTCTACCATTAAACATAGGAGACCTTTCAAAACCTTCACGAAGCAAGTCATGTACCAATTTACTCGTATGGGTCATGTGGCAATCACGCTGCGTTTTAAGGATTGGGGTGTTTAGATAAGAGAATTTTTCAGGTACTTCGTCTCCTGGTTGCACAATCATTTGGGAATAATCCAAGGATCTTCCATCTACTCGGGGAGGTGTTCCGGTTTTCATTCTTCCGCTATCAAAACCGAGACCAACTAACTGTTCTGTGATTCCTGTAGCAGCTTTTTCCCCTGCTCTGCCTCCACCTAATTGTTTCTCTCCTATGTGGATCAAACCATTTAAAAAAGTGCCATTTGTAAGCACTACGGATTTGGCCCTAATCTCCAAACCAAGACTTGTTCTTACACCAACAACCTTATCCCCTTCAATCAACAAACCATTGACCATTTCTTGATAAAAATCTGCATTTGGGGTATTCTCCAAAGCCATCCTCCACTCTTCTGCAAATCGCATACGGTCGTTCTGAGCTCGCGGGCTCCACATAGCTGGCCCTTTGGATTTATTGAGCATCTTAAACTGTATGGCAGACTTGTCGGTAACTATTCCACTATACCCTCCTAGGGCGTCTATTTCGCGCACAATTTGTCCTTTGGCTATCCCTCCCATTGCGGGATTGCAAGACATCTGACCAATGGTTTGAAGATTCATGGTCACCAACAAAGTACTTGAGCCCATGTTGGCAGCAGCAGCCGTGGCCTCTGCACCAGCGTGTCCCCCTCCTACAACAATAACATCATATTCCTTTTCAAACATACCTATGGTTCCACGTGGAACATTTTTATTTTTTCTTCTTCCTTTTCACGCATGATCAACTTCTCCTCTTTGGTCTTGTCTCCAAAACCCACCAAGTGAAGAATGCCATGACTCATTACCCTGCGAAGCTCGTTTAAAAACTCAACATCAAACTTTACAGCGTTCTCTTGCACCCTGTCCGTGGATATAAAAATATCTCCTGAAAGTGTTTTCCCATCCTTATAATCGAATGTGATAATATCCGTAAACGTATCATGGTTTAAATACTCTTGGTTGAGTTCCAAAAGGTAATCATCGGTACAGAATATATAATCTATTTGACCAACAACAAAACCCTCGGAAACTATAACCCTATTTATCCAATCGGCATACTCGGATTTGTTATGGATTACGAATTCACTTTTAAAATGAAACTCAATCATTATCGAAATAAACCTTTACCTTCTTCTCGAAATTTTGCCGCAAAGGTAAAGCTTGTCTATTTAATATTTCAATGTCGTTCTGGTATTCTTGAAGTAACTCAGGTTTGGTAGTGACAGGATTAATAAATTGGTTCACATTTGTCTTGCTTTCACGCTCCTTCTTTTCCCCTTGTTCCATGGATGCGTTTTCCAGTTTCATCAATTGGTGTTGAATGTTGTTGGCCTTATTTAGGGTGCGCTCGGTTATCCCGTTCTCCAACAAATCATTCTCAAAGTCTTCCATTTGTCGTATCAATTTTTTGGCCAGATTCTTGTCCGACTCTCGCATCATATCCTCCAATTGTTTTTCTAGGTTTTCCCGTAAAAACTGCTGTTCCTTATAGATCTCGTATACCTCATCAAGATTCATTTCTCCTAAACCATTTCCGTTGGATTGCGAGCCGTTTCCTTGTTTTGAACCTTTGTTGCCCCCTTCTCCTTGCTCACCATCTTGTCCTTCCTTTCCTTGTTTTTGACTTCCCTTGTCGCCTTCTTGCTGTCCTCCCTCGTTATCGCCTTGTTGTTCACCTTGACCTTGGGATTTTTTGCCCTCTTTTCCCGAACCATTCATTTTCCTTTGGATGCCCTGTTGTCCTTTAATAATGTCGGGCAATTGAAAATCTTGCCCCTCTCCACTGCCTTGACCGGGCATCATGTTCTGCTGCATATTGTCCAAAATATTTGCCAAGAAATCGGCCAAGGCATTGGTGGCATTTATTACGTATTGTTGATACGATGCTCCCTGGTAAATTTGATTCTCGGCGATGCTTTCCAAAGATTTATCAATGTTATAGTATACTTCGGTTATCTGCTCGTTCACAAATTCGGAAAGTTCTGCTCTTCGCAAAGAAAGTGCAAAGAGGCTATCGTCTACGTGCTCGAACAACCTTTTTAGGTTTTGTTGGTCCTTGACGGTTTTGGAAAACTGGGACATATCAACATCCGCTCGCTGTATGTTGTCAAACAAATTTTCCTGCTTGAAAGAAAAAGTGACCAAATTATCTAAAATCTGGCGTAACATTTCGGCATCCTCCGCATCGGAAGAACCACCATCCATGGAACTAGATTTCATGGATTGGCTCATTTCACGCATCTTTTGTGCAGCGGACTTTTGCTTCTTGGAAGCATTATTACCTGCTTCTTGCTTTTGCTTGGCTTGGGAAGATTCTTCGAGACCCTGATGTTTATTAATTTCTTCAAGAGCTTCTTTCTGATCCTGCTTAACGCCATCAGTCTTCTTTTTATCAGTGTCAAGTTCCAATGGCTTCTGGAGCTTCTCATTCTCTTTTTCCAATTCGCGAATATCCTTTTCCAACTCGTTGAACTCTTCATTCAATTTCTTCTGCTCCTTGTCACTAAAATCCTGCCCAAGTCTTAATTCGGATAATATTTCTTGTCTTTTTGCAAGTTCATCAAGCTCCTTGGAAATTTGAGAAGCCTTCTCAGTAACATAATACCGTTTTGTCAATTCCAAAATCTGTTCAAGGTTCCTGGTGTTCTTCCCCTGATTCTTTCCTAATTCTTCCAATCGCTTTTGAAGGTCTTCCTTATCAATTTTTTCTGCAATCTTGTTAAGCTCCTCAAGTAATTCAGCATTCTTTCTAGCTTCAGCTTCTTGACGCTCCAAACGCTCTTGAAGCATCTTTTTCATCTCAGAGTTTTCGGAATTCTTATCAATGCTTTTATTTAAATCCTGGCTAAACTTCTGCATCAATTCTTCTTGCATTTGCTGCTGCTGCAAAAAGTTCTTTATCTGGCTCTTATCTTCAAAGTTTAGCGACTTTTCTTCCTTTTGTAGATTGTTTATCTGTGAGAGTTTTTCTTCCTGTTGCTTTAAATGCTTTAAAGATTCTCCCATTTTGTTCAAAGTAGAGTTTTGAAACTCCAACTCTCTGTTATTCAATTCATTATCATCGTAAAGAGATGCATTAAAAACAGTGCTTTTAGTAACTTTACCACCCCTAACCCCATCATTATCAACTACTTCAAAATATAACTTATACTTTTTACCTGGTTGAAGGGACAATCCCGAAGGAAATGTATAGTAAAACTGATACACATTGGTGTTGGGAGATTCGAGCGAAATCCGTTGAACATTATTTATATCATCTGAAGGATAACAAACCAAACGAATTTCCCTTAAACCATGATCATCGGCAGCTTGCCCCGTATAATAGGATTGATTTGGATTCAAAGAATCCAGCACTTGATTTACCTGAACGGTTGCCTTTTCATCCTTGATCACATTTAAACGATAAGCCAACTTTTCAAAATCCTGGACTCGTTCATTTGATGTGCTCAGCTCATAATCAAAGTCATTGAACAAGCGCTCGGTTTTGGAAAACAGGTTGTTATTCTTTTCAAATGAAAGTGTGGAGTCCTTTATGATCATTTGTATATCATCCACATAGTTCCCCTGTATTTTCCAAGTGACTTTGGTTCCCTCGGGAACTTCCGCATTTCCTGTACCCGTAATTAGCTCGGAAGGCAGGTTGAGATATTTGGGATAGTCCAATTCCATGGCAAAATCGACCAAGGCCGGAGTACGATAACTTTTAATGGAATAACTTCTGGAATCCCATCCGTTGGCTGTCAGGTAAAAGTTGGTTTCGGGAACAGGTGCTTGAAACGTATATTCAAAAAACTCTCCGTTTTTTTGCATGAGCAACTGTTCGCCATTTACAACCATTTGAACATTGTCCGGTCGAATTTCCCCAACTGTTTTAACTCGTATGGTCAAAGGTTGATTGTCCAATACTTCCAACTGATCGTTCATCAGCTGGAACGAAAATGGTGCCGGCCTTTCGTAGGCCATGTCGTAATGCATTACCCTTTGGTGCGAGTTAAAGAAAGAAACGATATCACCCGTGATCCAAATAAAACAGAACAGGACCAAAGGAATAAAAATGTACTTTGCGTACTTATAACTGTCCTTAAAACTAACCGCATCAGCGAAAGGAACCGGGCCCAAGTTTTTTGACCTTTGTTCAATGCTCGCCATTAAAAGATCTGACTTATGCAGGTTCTCTGACAATTCGAGCAGATTGAGCAGCTTGTCATCCACATGGGGAAAATGTTTTCCAATCAATAAAGAAGCTTCCCTATTGCCAATACCGTTCTTAATCCTGAAAAGATACAACAAAGGCATCGCGATGTATCTATACAACAGGTAAAGTTCTACTACAACAAAGATTAGGAACAAAGTAAGTCTCCATGACTCGTTCAGCCACAAAACGTATTCGAAGTACGTAATGGCCATCCAGAACAGGGTCCCTAAAGTTAAAAACAAGAAGATACCCTTTATCAATTGTTTGGTATAAAACCGCTTGATAAAGTCTTCCAGCTTAACGAGAATGTCTTGATATGCGCTCAAAATCGATACTAATTACAACCAAATTACCCGATCCTTGGTAAATCAAAAGAAAAAATTTGTTAAACCTTTATATTACAAGACCGTCAGAGTCCGATAAAGATGGAATAAATTCACTTTCCCATTCATTGGCGGGAATGTATCTTTGCGACACAATCATACCTAATTATGAGTCAAAACGTACGTGTTCGATTTGCGCCAAGCCCAACCGGGCCATTACATATTGGTGGTCTGCGCACCGCCCTGTTCAATTATTTATTCGCCAAAAAACATGGCGGCGATTTTGTACTTCGTATTGAAGATACGGACCAAAACCGATTTGTTGAAGGCGCAGAGGAATATATTATCGAGGCCTTGAACTGGTGTGGAATTCCCTTTGATGAAGGTCCGGGCAAAGAGGGTGATTTTGGCCCATATCGACAAAGTGAGCGCAAGGACCTGTACAAAGCCTACGCTTTGGAACTTATTGAAAAAGGCAAGGCCTATTACGCTTTTGATACTGCTGAAACTTTGGACCACCATAGAAAAGATCATGAGGCGAAAGGAAAAACATTTATATACAATTGGCACAACCGTTTAAAATTGACAAACTCACTTTCTCTTTCGGAAGAAGAAGTGAAAGCTAAATTGGAGGCTGGTGAGGATTATGTAATCCGATTTAAATCTCCAGAGAATGAAGCGTTGTTTTTGAACGACATCATCCGAGGTGAAATTAAAATTGACACCAGCATTTTAGATGATAAGGTTTTGTTTAAAAGCGATGGCATGCCAACCTACCATTTGGCCAACATTGTGGATGACCACTTAATGCAAATTACCCATGTAATTCGTGGAGAAGAATGGTTGCCGTCCTTGGCCCTTCATACGCTTTTGTACGATGCCCTTGGATGGGAGGCTCCAAAATTTGCGCACCTGCCCTTGATCATGAAACCAGTTGGAAAAGGAAAATTGAGCAAGCGTGATGGCGAAAAAGGCGGCTTCCCCGTATTTCCGCTCACGTGGAACCAATCGGAAGGATACCGCGAGGCAGGTTTTTTCCCAGAAGCGGTAATCAACTTCTTGGCCTTGTTGGGCTGGAACCCCGGGACTGAACAAGAAATTTTTAGCTTGGAGGAATTGGTCGATTCCTTTACCTTGGAGCGTGTGAACAAATCGGGGGCACGGTTCGATCCAGAAAAAAACAATTGGTATAATCAACAGTGGTTACAGAGGAAGTCTGATGAAGAACTTGCCGAACAGTTCGCCGCTGAGCTGGCCAAAAAACAAATTTCATCAGAACAGGGTTACGTTCAAAAAGTAGTATCCTTGATTAAGGAGCGCGCAAGTTTTGTAAAGGACTTTTGGGAATTGGGAGACTATTTTTTTGAAGCACCATCTTCTTACAACGAGAAAGCTGTCAAAAAACAATGGAAAGAAGGTTCTCCGGAAATCATGGAACAGGTGGCATCGGTACTGAATAGCGTTCAAGATTTTGAATCGCCCACAATAGAAGAAAAAGTGAAAGGGTGGATATCCGACAATGAGCTTTCCTTTGGAAAAGTGATGCCTCCCCTCCGCTTGATCATCGTTGGCGACATGAAAGGCCCGCATTTGTTCGATATAATGGAGCTTATTGGCAAAGAGGAAAGTATAAACCGTATTAAAACAGCGATTGCCCAACTCTAGAATTGACGGATGTGTAACATTATTTGACGAATGGCTACCAATACTATGGCCAAGTTTCGTAATTTCCATTTCTAACATAAAATCATAAACACTATGGGCAACTATCTTTTTATACCTATTGCTTTTGTAGCGCTTGTTATCCTGTTCAAGTTCTTCTTTATTGTAAAACAACAAACGGCCGTGGCCGTGGAACGCTTTGGAAGATTCCATAGCATACGGAATTCCGGGCTACAATTGAAAATTCCGATTATAGACCGTATTGCCGGTCGCTTGAGTTTAAAGATTCAACAGCTTGATGTGATCGTAGAGACCAAAACTTTGGACGATGTTTTTGTAAAGTTGAAAGTTTCCGTTCAATACGTGGTTCTCCGCGATAAAGTTTATGAAGCATTTTACCAATTGGAATACCCACATGATCAAATTACCTCTTATGTTTTTGATGTAGTACGTGCCGAGGTTCCAAAAATGAAACTGGATGATGTCTTTGTAAAAAAAGATGATATCGCCAACGCCGTTAAATCCGAATTGCAAGATGCCATGTTCGATTATGGTTTTGATATCATAAAGACTTTGGTTACCGATATTGACCCGGATGCCCAGGTAAAAGCGGCAATGAACCGGATCAATGCATCGGAACGTGAAAAAATTGCGGCCCAATTTGAGGGTGATGCCCAACGTATTCTTATTGTTGAGAAAGCGAAAGCCGAAGCAGAGAGCAAAAGATTACAGGGACAAGGTATTGCCGATCAACGTAGGGAAATTGCCCGTGGTCTCGAAGAATCCGTGGAGGTTTTGAACAAAGTGGGCATCAATTCGCAGGAGGCATCGGCCCTTATTGTAGTTACCCAACATTATGATACACTACAGGCCATTGGTGAAGAAACGGACACCAATTTAATATTGTTACCGAATTCTCCACAGGCAGGTAGCGATATGCTGAACAACATGGTGGCTTCTTTTACGGCAAGTAACCAAATTGGCGAGGCCATGAAGCGCAAACAAATCGAAAAAGATTCGTCTGACTCTTAAATGTTATTTTAATAAAAAGGAAGAGGTCTAAAAAGTCAGTTTTCGTCAACCTGAACTTGTTTCAGGTTCTCATAATGATTTGTTTATCAATATGATGGGATTCTGAAATAAATTCAGAATGACGTATTTCAATGCTTTTTAGACCTCTTTCTTCTATATAAAGTTTGGGTACCAAATACTGATCTAGTCCGTTGTGCATTTTGAACATAAAATTTAGTTCTGGGCGTCAGTTCGAGTGATTTTGAGGAACGAAAAATCGTATCGAGAACTTTTTTAGGCAAAAAGCACAAAGGGTTAATCTAATTTTTTAAGCAGCTTTTTCGCAATAAAGGATATCGCAATTTTTTGTAGCAAAGGTGCCATTCCACCAAGAATATTGGTTGGGTAAAGTTCCTTCTTGGTGTTTTGAACCGCAAGCTTCACTTTTTCTTCTTCAATCTGTCTTTGTAACCGTAAGACTTTAAGGTCTCTATCAATTTCTTCGAACGATGTGTATTGTGTCTGAATCATAATTCATCAAAATAAAACTTAGAAAACTCTTTTAAAAGTGGCTTCTCGATCTTGATTCTCAACAGGAAGATGATTATACCTATTAGCACATAAAATCCACCCACTATTAAAAAGCCCTGTGCAGTATTGCCCAGCATGTTACCGAACCAAAATGCCGCACTCAATGAAAGAAACAGTAGGGCAATAGAAGCTATTCCACCAATTAACAGCACTTTGGTGGCCATTGTAATGCCTTTCATCATGGACCGAAAACTTTGAAGTCGGTAAAAATCCAGGCTGTTCTTTACGTAAGACCTAACGCCCTCTTCCACATGATCTATCTGTTCTTTAATTTCTTCGAATGCCATATATTATTTCTGTAGTTGGGCGTTCTTCTTTTTTAGGTCTTCCAATTTTTTCTCCAACGCTACGAGGATATCGTCGGCTTTATAGCTCATGTTGGAAAGTGTGTCCTCGAGCTTTTCCTCAAACTCTTCCTTTTTTGCATCAGCAGTCTTGCTGAATTCTTCTTTGGCATGTGTTATACTTTGCGTAATATCATCTTTTGCCTTTACTGCACTTTTCTTGATTTTTTTTCTGGTCCTTTTTCCTTTGTCCGGTGCATACAAAATTCCTATTCCTGCTCCAACGACAGCTCCAGTTAATAATGCGGTTAATACGTTTCCAGTGTTATTTGACATAATATTGTAACTTTTAAATTAAACTTCAGTGAAAAACCATCAGGCCTCTTCAAAAAGGTGAAATATTGCTTGACCCAATCGATTTACTCTAAATGTAAGTTACATCCTAAACAGAAATTGATTCAATCGCTGCAAACCTTGACGCGTTAGCTAAATTTTGAAGAAAAAATGAGAATAAGGCTTTTTCTGCTCAGATTATTGCCCATCCAAGTAATTAATCATGACAATAAAAAAATGCACGCATACCTCTCCTGAAGAATCTGTTTTTAATAAGAATAATCAATGGGGAAACTAATTAAAATAAGGAAAAATTATGTTAGTTTTTTTGCTCCAATTTGGCCCAAGTATCCCTTAAGGTTACTGTTCTGTTAAAGACCACATTCTCTGGAGTGGAATCTTTGTCCACATTAAAATAACCCAGTCGTTGAAATTGTACACGATCACCGATTTTTAAATTATTCAGGCTTGGCTCCAAATAACCGGTTACTTTCTCTAAAGAATCCGGATTAACAAAGTCCATAAAATCTTTATCCTTATGGCTATCGGGTGTTGGGTCGGAGAATAAACGATCGTACAACCTAACTTCAGCGGTTATGGCATGTGGTATGGAAACCCAATGCAGGGTCCCCTTAACTTTTCGTAAGCTCTCCTCGGTTCCGGAACCACTTTTACTTTTGGGGTCGTAAGTACACTGCACCTCTATAATGTTGCCATCGTCATCCTTGGTACAGCTTTCCGCTTTGATGATGTATCCATTTTTTAAACGGACCTCACCACCAAGCTTTAGTCTAAAAAACTTACGGTTAGCTTCTTCCCTAAAATCTTCTTTTTCTATATACAATTCCCTCGAAAATGGTACTTTTCTGCTACCTGCCGATGGATCCTCTGGATTGTTTTCCGCGTCCAACCATTCCTCTTCACCCTCCTTATAATTGGTAAGTACCACCTTTAATGGGTTGAGTACCCCCATTACACGGGGAGCTATTTTATTGAGATGCTCCCTTACATGAAAATCAAGTAGGGCAACATCAACAACATTGTCCCGCTTGGCAATGCCAATCGTATCCGCAAAATTTCTAATGGACTCCGGAGTAAAGCCCCTTCTTCGCAAACCGGAAATTGTGGGCATTCTGGGATCATCCCATCCTGTTACAACGCCCTTTTCCACCAATTGCAACAGTTTTCGCTTGCTTACAACGGTATGGCTCAGGTTCCTACGGGCAAACTCTCGCTGTTTGGGACGCAATTTATCATGCGATACCACTTGGTCTAAAAACCAATCGTACAACTCTCTGTGTGGTAAAAACTCCAATGTACACAGGGAGTGTGAGACCTGTTCAATATAATCGCTTTCACCATGCGTCCAATCGTACATGGGGTAAATACACCAATCGGTATTTGTGCGGTGGTGCGCCTTATGCAAGATTCGGTACATTACGGGATCACGCATCAACATATTGGAAGAAGCCATATTGATTTTGGCGCGTAGTACATGCGCTCCGTCCTTGAACTCCCCTTCTTTCATTCCTTTGAAAAGCTTCAAGTTCTCTTCAACGGACCGATTTCTATAGGGGCTTTCCTTTCCTGGTTCGGTTGGCGTCCCTTTTTGGCTGGCAATTTCCTCCGAAGATTGGCTATCAACGTAGGCTTTGCCATCCTCAATCAACTTTACGGCCCAATCATACAACTGCTGAAAATAATCGGAGGCATAGCACTCCGTGGCCCATTCAAAACCTAGCCAACTTACGTCCTCTTTAATGGCCTCCACATACTCTTTCTCCTCCTTTGCCGGGTTGGTATCATCAAAACGTAGGTTTACAGGGGCATTATAGCGCAATCCCAGACCAAAATTGAGGCAAATGGAACTTGCGTGCCCAATGTGTAAATAACCATTGGGTTCTGGGGGAAAACGGAACCTCAAGTCTTCCTGTGCGTAACCCTTTGTAAGGTCCTCCTCAACAATGTGTTCTATAAAATTGAGCGATCGAGCTTCTTCTGCCATACCAATAATTTGATGCGCAAATGTAGTAAAATCCCGTGTTGATAGCTATAATTCGTGCATCTGTGTATACAAAATAGGCGATTTCACAACACTTTGGGTATAGCCTACAACAATATCTTTCCTTTCGTCGAAATTAGAGACATATTTGTTATTGAATACTATATGAAAAAGAGACGCCTGAACAACGTCTTTTTGAACAAATTACAATTAAGGGGCACAAACTAACAGGGCTTATGGCCCATAACCTCTTAAATACTAACGGTGATGAAAAATAGTAGTTCAACGTATAGCATTCTAGTTTTGGCCTTAGCTTTTATGCTGCTTGGTGCTTTTGATGCCCAAGCTCAAATACTCTACAAACCCGAGCCAGCAGCCAACCCTAACCTTGGAGGAAATACAGCATGGACAGCTGTTTGCGCTTCCAATGGTTTCAATGAATACTATGTAAGTTTTAATTGGGATCCTCCTATGGTAGATAGCAACAACGAGTTTGTGCTAGAGCTATCGGATGCCGACGGATACTTTTCTTCTCCCATTGAACTGGCCCGAGTTAGCGACAAGAATACAATTTTCGATTTTGAATTCAAATTTGCCCTTCCTACTGATATGAGGGGGGATAACTTTAAAATGAGGGTGCGAAGTACCTCTCCCGCAAAGACAAGCCCTGCTTCTGAGGCATTTTCCATGTACTATATCGACTACAATTCACCGTTATTGATCAGCCAAAATGGAAGTGGAAACATTCCTTCAGGAGGTCTTATTCAATTATGCGGCGGAGGTTCCGTAACCTTAAAGCCACATAATATCCCTAATGCTGCCAACTACTTTTACAATTGGTACCGTAGTGGTACATTGCTTGCGGAAAAATCAGAAAGCATCACCGTTTCTGAACCGGGCATATATTATGTAGAATTGGATTATGGTGATTGCTCAGGTACGGCCAATACCCTGTCCAACACCATTGAAATTTCTACAGGGACAAGTTCTGGGTTGGCCATAAATGGCGAAAGCAATGTGGAAATATGTCCTGGGGAAACACATGTGCTGGAGTCCAGCATCAGTGGACAAGGGCTTACCTATACTTGGTACAAAGACGGAAGCATTGTAAGCGGACCAACCGTGGAGGCAAGCACGTTTACTGTTGATGCAGGAGCTAGCGGTTTTGAAGGTTCTTATGAGGTAGAAGTTTCCGGTTACGCGATTTGTACCGAACTATCCGACCCTGTAACTGTTTCGGGTGCAGGTTCTTTTGATATTACGCTCAATAATGAAGAAAACATTGTGTTGCTTCCTTCGCAGACCAAAACATTATCCATTAGCACTACTGCATCAAGTGCAACATACCAATGGTATAAAAACGGGACCGAAATTACGGATGCAATCAGCAACTCTTTGGTTATAAACGAAGTAGGGGATTATTTTGTTGAAGTAACCGACAATGGGGGCACATGTACCCCTGCTCCAGTCTCTTCTGCCATCACTAGCGTTGTAACCCCAGATTCTTTTGAGTTTGTAGTAGACTACGTAGGAACTTACGCTTCATGCGAGAGCGTAGATGCCACTTTGAGTCTTACTGCCATAAATGCTGTAAACGACAATGGTGCCACCACCAATGTGACTGCTGATTTACAAAACGCTTTTGATTATCAGTGGAAATTGAATGGTGCCGAAGTTTTAGGAGAAACGTCCAAAACCATCACAATATCCGAGCAAGAGGACAATGGCGAATATACTTTGTTTGGTGCTATTGATGCTTTTGAGGCATCATCCAATAGCCTACAGGTAAAGCTTGCATCCGACGAAACACTACAGATTACGGCCAATGGCACCGTGCTGTGTGAAGGAGGCGAAGCTATTGTCCTTGAAAGTACAACAGACTTGGCCAATGAATCCTTCAAATGGAAGAAAGATGGTACCGTAGTTGATTCATCATCTGAAAGCTTTACCGTTAGCGAAACAGGCGTGTATCAACTCGTCATCACTTCCAACGACTGTACATTGATATCCAACGAGATAACCATTAGTAAATTCGATGAATCGCTATTGGTGCTCGATAAATCCAAAGACCTCATCATTGTTGAGGGAGAGACCCAAACTCTTACCGCTAGCGGTGCAGATTCCTATGAATGGTATGATGCTGGTAACAACCTAATTTCTTCAAGTAGTTATTATGACTTTACCGAAGAAGGGGACTACCTGTTGATTGCCAGCTTCGGGACATGTACCATAAGCAAAGTGATTACTGTGACCTACAGGGATATGTTTGCCATACCCAATGTTATTACCACCAATGGCGATGGTATTAACGATTTATGGGTATTGCCCAACTCATATTCCAGAGACCCCAATGTTCTTGTCACCATTTTTAATGAGCGGGGAGAACAGGTATTTAGCCAATCCGGTTACGAAAACAACTGGCCACAATCCACCACATCGTTCAACAAACAAAGCATGATTTTCTATTACAAGATCACGCGCGGTGGAAAAAGCCTGAAACAAGGAACTATCACTGTTATTAAATAAGCAGCAATGCAAACCAAGAAACCTCTACTATTACTTGCCGTCTTGCTACTTGCCTTCTCTGGTATGAGAGGACAGGAAGAAGAAGCCTATGTACCATATAACGTCCCCTCCCAAAACCTTTTAAAGTTCAATAGGTTCTTGCTAAACCCCACTTTTTCAACGGTTAGGGAAGACAAGTCTTACATCAACCTTTTTCACAGAAACCAATCGGTATCTTTTGATGACAATAACCAGGTTTACTTCTTGAGCTATAGTGGTAGGGTGAGCGATAGAAGCGGTGTTGGTCTTAGCTTGTTTACCAACCGCGAAGGCCTCTTCAACAACTTTGGTGTACACGCCAACTATGCCTATGGTGTACGTTTGAGCCAGAACAGCACATTTACCTTTGGAGCCAATGTTAGTTACTATCAAAGTGCATTTAATCAAGACAGGGCCAATTCCGTTGATTTTGACCCATTGTTGGGAACTTTGGAAAGCAGCTCCTTGGTAAGCTTTCAACCAGGTTTCAACTTTTCCATAGGGAAGTTTGATATCGGTGGTTTTGCAGAAAATCTATTTGATTACAACCTAAAAACCAGTGAATCCGTAACTGATTTCAACGAAAAAACTTACTCTGGACACCTACAATATACCCATCAGTTTGAAAACGGAAGCGGTATTATGGAACGTGCCCGTTTAATGCCCTTGGCCAGAGTGCGGAAAGTAGGTGAAGAAAACATCACATTGGGCGGAAATTTAATTCTTGACCTGCCTAAATTAGGTTGGGTACAAGCAGGATATGACGACTTTTATGGGGCTTCCGCAGGACTTGGTTTCAACCTTACCAAAAACATCTCTCTGGGGTATACCGTGGAGAAAGGCCTCTCCAACGAGTTTGAAAACTTTGGTGTCACCCACGAAATCTCATTGGCATACTCCTTTACGCCCAACCTTACCGAGGATCGTGTAATGCTCGAAACAGAAGGGGAAGAATTAGTTTCCAATGATGAAGACGTACCACAAGACAGTCTTAATATTACCGATAAAGACCTTGAAATTGCCCAGCTAAAAGACAAACTGGCCGAGAACGACGCCATACTGGATGAATTGTTGATGCGTCAAGATTCTATAGAATCAACGCGTAAACAAGACTTGGAAAGACGCTTTGAAACCGTAATGAAAATGGTTCAACGCGAAACCCGAGGTCAAAACCCAGCCTTGGAGGAAAAAGCCAAGGAAGTATACTTTGCCAATATGGACAGCGCCGATATCGTGACCCAAAGAAAACAACCTTTGGCCAACCACGGACTATCTAACAATACCTCAACCAAAAAGGTCATCAAGATCAATGAAACAAAAGGTAGTACCCGTGCAACTTACGCATCAAATTCAGGTGTAAAAAAGGATAATACCTATAGACCTTCAAAAAGTAAAAAAACTGGTTTCAAATCTCATGCCGTACCCAATGTGGAAAGCGGTCATTATTTGATTGCCAATGTTTTTAGAGACCCCAACAACGTAAATGCATTCATTGAAAAACTAAGAGCTCAAGGAATTGATGCTGACTATTTCCAAAACCCAAAAAACGGTCTTAACTACGTTTACATTGGGGACTTTGGCAACAAAAACGATGTTTTAGAAGCTTACCACAGCAAAATGAACGGCACATACCAAGGTGATGCTTGGGTAATGAACGTGAACAATGGTAATTCTCGAATAGCGGGGTATTCAGGAGAGGTCAACAAACGTAACTCCAAATACGAAAATAATCTATTGTCCAAAAATGTGGCCAACAGTTCCAAAGGAAAGCACAATGTCGTAATCAGATCCCAATCCGTTGACGGACTGCCAGAAGGCTTTTACATCATTGCCAATGTTTTTGAAAGTTCATCAAGCGCCAAAGAGTTTGTAAAAGAACTGAATTCCAGAGGGTTGCATGCAAGCTATTTTATAAGCCCAGAGGACAAGCACAGGTACGTGTATTTGAAAAAGCACGAAACCTGGAACAACGCCTTAACATCTTACTATACCAAACTAAACGCTTCGTATAACGACGATATGTGGATTATGCGAATAAAATCAAACACAACCATTTAAAAACCACCATACTATGAAAAAATCACTACTCAGGTGGGGCACATTAATCTGTATACTCTTGTTTTCGTATACGGGTATTTCACAAATAAAAAACACCTTTGATGTCCGTTATGAAAACAGACTCAAAGGTGACATAACGTTTATTGCGAACAATATAGTCAACAGGGATACCTCATCAGAAGACCCTGAAGACCCCTATAACCTTACAGGGTCTAGTTCCGAGTACAACGATAGGTTGAACATGCAGTACATTGATATTGATGGTGATCCTTCAACATTCAGCTCCAGTAGTGCAACATTGGCCGTTCCAGACCCCAGCTGTTCCCAAATCAGGTATGCTGGACTGTATTGGTCGGCCGTTTATACAGATAGTGACCGTAGTGATTTCGACCAAGTAAAATTTAGGGTTCCCGGTGGTTCCTATATGGATTTGACCGCGGATGAAATCCTATTTGATGGTTATAATGATGGTGATTTTGGTTACTACGCCCCTTACGCCTGTTATAAGGACGTGACTTCCATTGTTACCGGACTCACCAATCCGGAAGGTGATTATTTTGTGGGCAATGTAAGGGCCAGTTCCGGCAGCTCCATCCAAGGAGGTGTTTCCGGAGGGTGGACCATGGTCGTGGTTTATGAAAACCCGACCTATCCAGGTAAATTCATCACTACTTTTGATGGTTATGCGGGTGTTAAGTCCGGAGAAACTGTGGACATACCCTTTAGTGGGTTTACCACACTGCCTCCTCCTTTTCCTGTACGGGCCAAATTGGGTGTGGCAACCTTGGAGGGCGACAATAGAATTACCGGGGATCAACTCGCTTTTAAGGCGGATAGCAATAGTTCTTTTACAACATTGTCCAACAGCGCAAACCCCTCCAATAACTTTTTCAACAGTAATATTACCAACGAAGGTAGTATTGTAACCACCCGAAATCCCAATAGTGAAAACACTTTAGGGTGGGATGTGGACATGTTTACCATTCCCAACCCGAGCAATTCCGTGATTCCCAATGATGAAACGGGAGCCACATTTAGGGCGTCGTCCACACAAGATAAATACGACATTTTCTTCACCTCAATGGATGTAGAGATTATAGAGCCCAAGATAAACTTGGCCAAAACGGTCGAGGACATTGCGGGCAATGATATTACCGGACTAGGTGTTAATCTTGGACAATATTTGGACTACGTCCTCACTTTCGAAAATGTGGGCAACGATGATGCGGTGGGATATACCATTAGGGACGTGCTACCTATCAATGTAACCCTCGACGAATCCAGTATAACCATGCCAACGGGTACAACTTATACTTTTGATCCGGCTACCCGAACCATTATTTTTACTATCCCCGATAGTATTGTTGAAGAGGATGATCCAGCAGCAACCATACGCATGCGGGTACAAGTGGCCGAAAACTGTTTTGACTTTATCGATGCCTGTACCGATATCATTGAAAACCTTGCTTATTCAACTTATAGCGGTGCAATAAATAGCGCCTCCATAACCGACGACCCCAGTGTGTACGATTTTGATGGCTGTGGTTTTGCTTATCCCGGGGCCACCAATTTCCTTTTGGATGACCTTGAAGCCTGTAACTTTACACGAACCGTTCAGCTCTGCGGCGAAAATGTGCTTTTAGACGCCGGTGACAACTTCGACAATTATATCTGGTATCGCGACGAAAACGGGAACAACACTATTGATATAGGTACCGATACGGTAATTACGGACAGTGACTCCGACAACGACCCAAGTACCATATTGGTAGATGAAACAGGAACTTACATTGTGGATAAGCAAGTTGCCGACCCCTGTAAGGATTTTGCTGAAATAATCGTGGTTGAACTTTTTGGTGAAACACAGAGCAACCCCATTACCGCCTTGATCAACGATACCTCTAACACCATAGACGGAGATATTCTTGTATGTCCCAATGATGGTAGCGAACTGCCGGAAATTTTCTTGTGCGGATTAAATGACACCGAGCTCATTCAAATCAACATTCCAGATGCCCAGAGCATAGTTTGGGAAAAGTTGGATGAAGCCAGCTGTACGGAAGCTACCGATGGATGCGCCAACACCAATGCCAGTTGTACTTGGAACACGGTTGACACGGGTAATGACTTTTTAGCCTCGGATTCCGGTCAGTACCGATTGGTTATCAACTATCAGAACGGATGTTTTAGTCGATTCTATTTCAATATTTACAAAAACCCACTAGACCCACAATACACTTCCAGAGATATTATCTGTAATACTCCCGGAAACATTACGGTAACCAATATGCCTTTGAGTTATGAGTACCAACTTGTAGACCAAACTACAGGCAATGTATTGGTTCCCTACGGACCAAGCCCAAGCTTCGATATTACCACAAATGGAGCTTACATGGTAGAAATGAGACAAGAGGGTGTAACCGATGGCTGTGTATTCGTATTGGACAACATTGGTATTCTCGAAAGAGATTTTCAAGTGGACATTACCGCCCAAAATACAAGTTGTAACGATCTGGGTGCAATTTCCATTTCTGTTTTGGATGTGGAGCCACAATACTATTACACCATTTCCCAAGGCGGCGTAGAGGTGGATACCCATGGTCCGTCAACAGACAATAATTACACCTTTGAGAATTTAAATGCCGGCATCTATGATGTTAATGTTTCTACTGACGATGGATGTGCCTATACGGAACAAGTTACCATTCTTGATGAATCAAACTTGGAATTGACCGCAAGGATTTCTCAACACATTACTTGTAAGGAGGGAAACATCATAATGGATTCCAAAGGAGGAAAGACCCCCCATGTTTATGCTATTTGGTCGTTTGTAGACAGAAACGGGGTCACACAAATTTCATACCCCTCGGTAGCGGATATACCTGCCTCGGAATTCCAGACAGAACAGATTTTTGACGTTGTTGGCGCTGCGGGAGCCGGTACATATACCTACGTGGTCGTGGACAGGAACAACTGTTATGACATCTCCAATCCCGTAACCATTGAGTTTAGACCAGCAGCAGAGTATAATGCAACATCAGTAATGGATGTATCCTGTTACGGAGAGTCTACGGGTACGATTACTTTTAATCTGGTAGACGATAACGGGTACCAACTTACTTACTATTTGTTTGATGCAACTGGTTTTGACGAAGAAAACTACGACTTTGCCAATGCCTTGGCCACCAACTCATCAGGAAACTTTCCTGGTTTGACCAGTGGGGATTACGTGGTGGTTATCAACCAACGAAAAGGTAGTGCCGCTTGTGATTATTATGAATATCATAGCATCGACGCACCAGCAGCTGCCTTGGATTTAGATGCCGTTATAGTACAAGAGTACAGTTGTTTGCAAGACGGTATTATCGAAGCCCAAAATGTAACCGGTGGTGCCGCACCCTACGAATACAGCATAGACGGGGTGACTTTTGACAGTTCTCCGACTTTCTCCAATCTAACAGATGGAACCTATACCGTTACTGTAAGGGATGCCAATGGTTGTACCTTTTCCGATGCTATTACAATAGCCCCATTGGACCCTCCAACGGACTTGGTTTTCAATTCCACGGTTCCAGGATGTCCCGATCAAACTTCGGATGTAACAGTAACCGTTGCAGGAGGAACAGCTGCCTTTGTTTACGAAATCATTGCCCCTTCTCCTATAGCACCAAATACCACTTCCGGAGATACAGCCACCTTTAGCGGACTGGACCCAGACACTTATACTTTTAGGGTTACCGATGCTACTGGATGCGAATACACCGAAAGCTATACCATTGCCCCAACAACACCTATTGGCGTTGTGGGTCAAGCAATGGCCAATATAAGCTGTATTGATGCTGAAGATGGGGAAGCCCTTTTCACGGTTTCCGGATTTAATACCTCTTACGATTACACTATATCCGGGCCTTCGGCATACTCCAATACTGGAACGGCCGAAACAAATTCCTCCATTTCTATAAGTAATTTGGAGGATGGCACCTACACCATAACCGTAACGGACAATGAAACCAATTGTACCGATACGGCAACCGTGACCATTGATGCTCCACCATCACCCATTGATGCAACACCAGCAATTGAACAGCCCACATGTATAGTCGATGGATCTGTGAATATTACGGCCACAGGCGGATGGGAAGGCTATACTTACGAAATTATTTCCGGCCCTACCGGTTATACTCCTCCAGCACCACAATCCAACGGGTTGTTCGGCAATTTGGCCATTGGGGGCGACTATACCTTCAAAGTTACGGATGCGAACGGTTGTGAATTCACGGATATCTTCACCATTAATGAGGCCGTTGAACCCGTTCTAGAAATTGTCCCTAACGATATTTGCTACGATGATGCCACAGGTTTGACTCTGACTGCCAATGTTACTGATGGTGGCGACGGAAACTTTGAATACAGTTTAAATGGAGGTCCATTTGGGACAAACAATGTGTTTACTGGGCTAGCACCAGGAGATTACACGATTGAAGTTAGGGACGGTAACGATTGTACCGACACGGCATCCATCACCATTGACCCGGAGCTCAGTGTTGTAGCTTCAGCTCCAAACATTACTGCTTGTGGAACGGATACAGATATAACCATTACCGCAGCTGGTGGAGATGGAAATTATGTGTATGCCGTGGTTGCCGATGGAGCAACTCCAGCCGATACGGACTTTGCTCCAACAAACCCAATTACAGTAACAAGCGCAGGAGATTACGATGTATATGTTAGAGATAATGGCGGAGCTTCAGGATATTGTGAAGCCACTTATGATATCACTATTACACAAGATGATTCATTGGCTCTTACACCCAATATTACTAATGTTAGTTGTAATGGAGGTTCCGATGGAAGCATTGTTTTAAATGTAACTGGTGGTGAAGCTCCCTATATGTACAGTATAGACAATGGGACAACCTATCAAACATCGAACACCTTTATAAACCTACCGGCCGGAACATACGATATAAGTGTAACAGACGCCAACAACTGTCCTGTTACAACTCAGGTAACTATTACAGAACCCGACCCAATTGTTGCTGAAGCTGAAATCACACAAGATTACACCTGTACGCAACTGGGCGAAATCACCGTGGGCAGTATTACACCTACCTCTGGAGGCTCAGGAAACTTTGAATACAGTTTGAATGGCGGAACTTGGACCACTTCTACCGTTTTTGCAGGATTGGAAGATGGTTCCTATAGTATTCGTGTGCGTGATGCCAATGTAATAGATTGTTTCATCACTTTACCAGAAATCATAATTCCACCTCTTCCTGTTGAACCAACACTGAGCACAACTGTTACCTATAATTGTGATGGTACTGCTGAGGTAACCGTGCTACCTTTGGATGCATCGTATACCTATAGTTTAAATGGCGGAACACCACAAATAGGGAACAATGTTTTCAGTGGAGTTGCTTCAGGAACACATACTATTGAGGTAGATTACGGAAGTGAATGTACTGTTACAACTTCTGTAAATGTAGAACCAGGATATGCCTTTAATGGAGCCATTACCGCCCACACGGACATTACTTGTAACGGCGATGCCGATGGTACCATTACTTTTGAAGCCGAAAACTTCGATTCTGGTCTTGGTTTTGAATATGAAATTGACAATAGTGGTGTGTTTACCACTTCAACCACTAGTCCAGTAACCATTACTGGATTAGCAGCAGGAACACATACCATCAACATAAGAGATTTAAGGGATGCTGCATGCTCCGTTGTGTTGAGTCAAACCTTAACACAACCCGACGTGGTTGATGTTTCTGCTTCGGTTACTACAGAGCTAACCTGTACCAATGGTGGGGCAACCATTACCGCCACTGCTACGGGAGGTACACCGGCCTATCAATATCAATTGGAAGATACAAGTGGTACGCCTATCGTAACCTACCAATCTTCAAATAGCTTCTCTGGACTTGCAGCGGGCGATTATGTGGTAAGGGTTCAGGATGCCAATATGTGTGAGGATACAACACCTGTTACCGTTGATCCTGCCGAAATCATTGCGTTTGATGTAACACCAACCTTATGCTATAGTGGCAACAACGATGGTAGTATTCAAGTGGATGTAACCAGTGGAAACGGAAACTATCAGTTCAGTATAAATGGCGGTGCATGGATTACACCATCGCCTTCAACCGATACAACTTATACGTTTGAGAACCTGACCGCGGGAACCTATACCATTGATGTACGTGATGGGTATGGTTGTACTGCTACGGATACTGCTATAATCAATCCTGCCTTGTCCGCTTCGGCTTTCCTCGACAGCGATTTGACTTGTTTGGACGATGCAACCATTACCATAACTGCAAACGGAGGTACTGGAACCTATTCTTACGAATGGTCCAATGATGGGGGAACAACCTACAACTCCACTGGATTTACTGGCAATGTGTTCAACACCAGTACAGATGGAACCTATACGTTCCTTGTAACCGATACCGCTGGTTGTACCACAACAACCAATAGTATTGTAGTAACACCTGCCTCTCAACCTGTGATAAGCAGTGTTACGCCAACCGACATATTGTGTAATGGGGAAAGTACCGGTGTGCTGGATGTTGTTATAGATACTTCTGTAGGAGTACCTCCATACACAATTAATGTTTTTGAAACTATCAGTGGTACAGACTATGGAACACAAACTACAGGATTGCCTGCAGGCAATTATGAAGTGACCGTAACCGATTCCAAAGGTTGTGTATCAGACCCGTATCCAGTAGTGATTTCTGAACCAACTCCTATTTCTTCTAATGTTACCCATACAAATCTAACTTGTGCGGCTACCGGCACTGAACTAGGAACAATTACAGTTGATGCTTCTGGAGGAACACCAACTTATATATACGAGGTATTTAACAATGATCATAGTGTAAACTTAACCTATGATACATCTGCAGGTACCAATGACCACACATTCACTGGATTGGATTTTGGCGATTATACCCTTGTGGTAACTGATTCAAATGGGTGCCAAGATATATCAACAGTAACCATAACCACGGGTCCCGATGTGTTGATAACAACTCAAGCAACTGCTGGCTGTACCCCTGGCAGTGGTGAAATGTTAGTGGAGGCAGATGCTTTAAATGGAACACTTGGAACAGGGACTTTTTATTTTGCCCTATATCCAGCTCCTACATTTAACGCATCGGATCCTGCATGGTTTCCTGAGGATGCATCCCCTGCACCTGATAACTCCCATTTGTTCACTGGTTTAACACCTGGAGTTACCTATACATTTATCGTTTATGATGAGGATACAGAATGTGAATATCTTCAAGAAGCCACTGTTCCTGTTTCAACAACTTCTAGCTTAGATTCATCAATTGACACTGTTACTGATATTACCTGTACGGGTGCTGCTGATGGTAGTGTTGACTTTACCGTATGGGATTATGTTGGAACCAATGTGAACTATGAAATTTTCTATTACACTACTAACACCGCCACAGGAATTACCGGAACAATATCTGGTACTGTTGGTGGTCCAGAAACTGATACTGCAACAGGATTAAGTCCTGGTGAATATTATATTCTTTATGAAGATGAGAATGGTTGTGTTTCAGCATCTGACTCCTTTGTAATACAACAATCACCAACATTGCTTGAGGTAATCGCTGAATCTCCAACCAATGACAATTGTACCCCAAATGCTGGGGTAATAACAGCAAATGCTCAATTTGGTACAGCTCCTTATGAGTACCTATACCTACCTGCTTTAGACCCTGCTCCAACCGCCTCTACAACTGGTTGGACAAGCAGCACAACAGCAAATGTTGAGGCGGGAGATTACATTGTTTACGTAAAAGATGCCAACGATTGTATACAGAGCGATCCTGTAACTGTTCTTCTCGACCCAAGCCCGGAAATATCCATTGCAGTAGTGGATGAATGTGTGGATGAAGGTTTATTTGAAGTAATGGTTACTTTGGACAATCCAGCTGATGCCATGGCTCCTTTCCAAATCAGTGTAAATGGTGCTGCCTTCCAGAACTTTACTTTTGATGGAAGCAACCAATATCTGATTTCCGGATTGAGTTCAGGCGATAACCAGACTATCGAGGTAAGAGACTTAAACGGTTGTATTGATTCCGAAACATTCGACATCCATCCACCACTTGAATTCAACGTAATTCAAACCGTGGCTTTAGATTGCGAGTCTGGCACCAATGCTTATGCAGAATTGGAAATCGAAGTGATTTCTGGATCAGGAAATTATGAATTTATCATAGATGGACCGGGAACGGCATACGATATGCCCCAAAGCACCTTGACCCTTGACGCTTCCAACAAGTTTGTTTGGGACGGTGCAGGAGCTGCCGGAAGTTATGACGTTATCGTCTTTGATATGGGCACAGCACCGCCAAACTGTCCAAAAACAGTTACCATAGATGTGCCCGAAGCTCCCTATCCATCATTTACTTACACTTATACAGATGTTACCTGTAATGATGCAGACGATGGAACCATTTCCGTACAAGCTATTGATAATGGAATTGGCCCATACACATTCCAAATCATTGCAGCATCAGACGCCTCAATCAGTACACCGATTGCCCCAACAAACAGTACGGCAACAACTGCCACCTTTACAAATCTTGAAGGTTCCACTACAGGTATTACCTATGACATTCAGGTTACCGCGGCAAATAATTGTGCCGATATTGAAACGGTAACCATTACCGAACCCGAACCCATTGATAACATTGATGTAGATGTGGTGGAGTTTGTCTGTGCCGTTGGCAACAATTCAAACAATGCCAGCATTACAGTGGATACAGCTTCCATAACAGGAGGTAGTGGCAACTATGTGACTTATGAGTTTATCAACGATGCCGGTTCCGTGGTGGTTCAATCTGGTAGTAATCCAACATATATTGAAACCGATACAAATGGAGGTAACTATACCATCAATGTATACGATGACAATGGTTGTCTGGGGACAACAACAGCGGTTATCGCACCTTATGATCAAATCACCGATGCCGTAGCTGCCATTACAAACCCATTAAGCTGTACTCCAGGTATGGATGGGGAGATTACTATTAATGTTACATCAACTTTAGGAGACCCATCTCGCTTTGAGTATAGTATTGATAACGGTGCAACTTGGGAAATTTCCAATGTCTTTGGTGGACTGGATGCGGGCACCCACAATTTCTTGGTGCGCCATATCGACACAGGTTGTGTTGTTTCAACTTCCGAAACCATTACCGACCCCAATACATTCGATATAGATCTAAATGTGGTCAGTAATATCATCTGTTATGGCACAGCCACGGGCGAAGTAACCTTTGAACTTGTGGATGCCACTTATGCCGGCGGATTTAATTGGACCATTTACAACACCAATGGAACGCCTGTGGATACTTCGGATGATTTACCCGTCCATTCAGACAATTCAACGACCACTGGTCCTGAAACATATAGTGGCTTGGCCACAGGCAGTTACCGCTTGGTCATTTCACAAGATGTCTTTCCAGAATGTACCAATGAGGAAGCCTTCAATATTGCAGGACCAAATGCAGCAATCAGCGGTTCTAGAACTGTTACCGACATTACTTGTGTGGAAGATGGCATTATTGAAGTAACAGCTTCTGGTGGATGGGGTGGATATGCTTACTATGTAAGTACCACACCAAATCCTGATCCCAACAATACATCCAGCTATTTACCCACTCCTAAGTTTGAGAATCTTACGGCAGGTACTTATGAGGTTTGGATCATAGATCAAGAAGGATGTGCTTTACAATTACCCGATGTTGAATTGAGCGTCCCAGACCCAATTACCGCAACACTGCAAGTCAACCAGTCCAACTGTGTGGACTTGCAAGGTGAAATCCAAGTAGTGGGTACTTCTGGTGGACAAGGAAGCAACTATAGCTACCTATTGATCAAGGATGGAAGCAACTTTGGCTCTCCACAATCAAGTACCATTTTCTCTGGATTGGGCGCAGGCTCTTACACGGTTGAAATTACCGATCAATGGGGTTGTTCCGTAATACTTCCAGGTACCGTGGAATTGACCAATGCCATGACAGCCAATGCCACCGTAGATAAAACTATTGATTGTACAATGAATCCAGGAGGACAAATCACCATTAATGTAACAGGTGGCTCCTCTAACTTGGAATACCGTGTTGAAGATCCATTGGGCAATATAACCATAGATGCGGACGCGGATGGTATTTTCACAGGTCTTACAGAACCTGGGGAATACATCTTCACAGTTACCGATTTGGATACTTCCGAACCTTGTACCTATGAAGTACGCCAAACATTGGATGATAAGGTTGATCCCGTTCTAGAGGATGCAACTATTGTAGATGTAAGTTGTGCTGGAGGCAGTGATGGTAGCATCTTGGTCAATTTAGATCCAGCCACTGCACTTAATCCACCTTACCAGTATGCATTGGTTGGTTTGAGTGCTGGAGCTCCTGACAGATCGCTACAAGATAGTCCACTGTTCGAAAATCTACCAGAAGGAGATTACCAAGTGCGCGTAGTATCTGAAAGGGAGTGTGAGGCTGTCAAAACCGAAACCGTTGGGGAGCCTGATCCATTGGGCGCTACGGCTACAACTACACAATTAGCTTGTGATACCAATAATGGAACGCAACAGGCCGAAATAGAAGTAACCATCGACCCAACTAGTGGTACACCAAACTACTTCTACAGTGTAAATGGTGGGACCTTTATGCCAACTGGTGGAAATGTCTTCACTTATTACACCTCCGTGGCCGATGATTATAATATAGTTATAAGAGACAGCAATGGATGTACTTTTGCATTGCCTACACAAACTATTGATCCATTACCTCAAATGGATTTGACCATAGCCAATGTGGTTGATATAAGTTGTGCCAATAGTGGAGAAGAAATCACTGTAATAGCCAGTGGTCAATCATCCCCTAATGATTTAACATTTGAGGTTTTGGAAACTGGGGATATACAAACAGTTTCAACTGATAGATATACATTTACGCTTCCTAACCATGGAAACTATACCATTCAGGTAACGGATAATGGTACTGGATGCTACGAGTTTATCACCCATACCGTCGAACCTTACGACCTTATCGATGTAACGGCCACCGCCACATCACCGGCAGTTTGTTTTGATGATGCCGGAGAATTGACAATTGATGTAACTGGCTATACAGGAGCTTACTATTATGAAGTGTTCAGAAATGATGGTACCCTAATTGTATCAGGAAATGATAACACTTCTACGGGTTCTGTGCCCATTACCCACCCTGCTTTGGTAGGCGGCAACTATTATGTTGAGGTAGAAGCAACCGAAGCGCCTTTTTGTACAGATACATCTGGTTCAGTAACCATTAAATCACCAAGCAGTGAACTGGAAGTTACCCCAGAACAAGTGGCCAGCGTTACCTGTACTGATGATATGGGTGAAGTACTTATTGCCCCAACAGGTGGTTATGCTCCTTACGATATCGTATTGACCAATATCACCACAACACAATCCTACACCATGAACGATGTACATAGTTATGTGTTCACTGGATTGTCCGCTGGATCATACGAAGTAAGCGTAACTGATAGTGAGGGTTGTGAAATTATTGATAATACTTCTTTGATCTTAGATCCTGTAGACCCAATTACTGCAGATATTGATGCTGCTCCAATTGACCTATTGTGCTTTGGAGATGAAAGTGCATCCGTATGGGCGCACAATGTTGCTGGAGGTGAAGGTTCTTACAACTACCAGTTGAACTATTATGATGAAACCGGAACCAACATTGTGTTCACTTCTGGGGAACAAGGAAGCCCAAGATTCAATAATCTGGGTGCCGGAACCTACAGCATCACTGTTACCGATGGTTGGAACTGTAGTTTTACAACAGATCCAGTAACCATAACTGAACCATCCGAAGTAATGGCGTCTTTGGTACAATTGAGCGGAATGACCTGTAACGATGATGCTCAACTGGAATTAACAGCATCAGGAGGTACCGCACCTTATTTCTATAGTGCCGATGGTGTTACGTTTAACCCAATGAGCGGTGGGGACACCCATACATTCAATGTTGGTGCAGGTACATATCAATATTATATGCGTGATGCCAATGGTTGTGATGCAATGATATCAAACCAAGTTACTGTGGACGAAGTTCCGGAATTGATGCTGGAAATCGACGAGTCCGCGGCCATTATCAACTGTATGGGAGAAGCATCTGCTACCATTATTGCACAAGCAACAGGTGGTTTGGGCAATTACAGTTATGAATTGTTCAGCGATGCAGCCTTGACCAACTTGGTTGATGGACCGCAAACCAATGGAACATTCAATAGCCTAATGGCAGGTGATTACTATGTAAGAGTAACCAGCGAGGACTGTGTTGAGGTATCTCCTGTAATTACTATAGTTGATCCAGAACCATTGGTAGTCGATAGAGAAGAATTTACCAATATTACCTGTTCAGGAATGAACGACGGTACAATTACTGTTGAAGTGTCGGGGGGAACGGGTGAAATCCAATACGCTATTTCACCTAATCTAGATCAGTTTGATACGACGAACACATTTACTGATCTAGAACCCGGCATCTATGATGTAATCGCTCAAGATGCGAACGGATGTTTCATTACTTTCCAGTTTGAGCTTACACAACCAGAACCTGTCGTGGCCGAAGCCATCAACATTATGGATGAGGTATGTTTTGAAAGTGGAGATGGTTCATTCGAAATTCAAATTTCCGGAGGCACCGCTCCTTACCAAACAAGCCTGAATTCCAGTGCTGATGCAAACTTTGTTCAAGATCAGGTCTTGTTCCAAGATTTGCCCGCAGGAACGCATGTAGTATTTGTAAGGGATGCCCAAGGTTGCGAAACCAACGTAATTGTAGAAATTGATCCAGGAGTAAACTTGGCAGCTACCGTAACGCCTGTTTACGAGTGTACCGAAAATATTCCTGATAATTACTTGGACATCGTACTGGAAGATGAATCCATTGCAGGGGACCTAATGTATGCCCTGGATTCGACAGATCCAGCAGATATGCAATTATCCGCTGACTTTACCAATATGACACCGGGTGACCATTACATCACCATTGCACATGCCAATGGATGTATGACCACTTATGACTTTACCATTGAAACATTCGAACCTCTTGTTTTAAGCTTGGAGAACACCACCATCAACCAAATTACAGCAATAGCAGAAGGTGGTGTGGAGGATTATACCTTCTACTTCAATGGAATTGATAACGGAACCGATAATACGTTCTTTATCAACAGAACCGATACCTATACCGTTACTGTGGTAGATCAGAACGGTTGTGAAGCCACTGCGGAAATTTTTATGGAATTCATAGATATCGAGTTCCCCAACTTCTTCACCCCAGATGGTGATGGCCGTAATGATATATGGATTCCTGACAATATTGAAGGTTTCCCAGATGTACTAATTAAGATTTACGATCGTTATGGTAGAGTAGTGGAAGAGATGACCCGAAACGTTAAAGGTTGGGACGGTAATTACGACGGAAAACCATTGCCTACCGGAGATTACTGGTATGTTGTTAAACTTGAAGGAGAACAAGACTTTAGAGAGTTTGTGGGCCACTTTACATTATATAGAGAATAACATAACCTACTACTTAGACCCCATGCTAAAAAAAGTATATTCAACTATTTTATTTGTTTCCTTGGCACTTTGTGCCAAGGGACAAGAGTTGACCGTACCCCAATTATCCCAATACATTGCGGACAATCCATTTTTAATGTCCCCTACCTACGCAGGTATAGGAGATCATATAAAAGTGCGTTTAAACGGCTTAACGCAATGGGTAGGCATCGAAGACGCCCCGGATACCCAGACCTTGGCAGCAGATGCCAGGATCGGGAACAGGTCTGGAATAGGAATGATGCTCTATAACGATAGTAATGGATATACCAGACAAAGAGGTGCCAAAGTAGCCTTTGCCCACCACTTAACGTTGGACAGGTACGACGATATTTTCCTTTCCTTTGGTATCTCCTATAACTTTAACCAGTTTAGGGTAGATGTAGAACAGTTTGAAGAAAACAACAATGAATTGCCAGCTGATGATAAAGCCACCACCAACCATAACTTTGATTTGGGCGTACTTTACAGGTACGACAAGTTCTTTTTTAGTTTGAATGCAGGTAATGTCCTTAACAAGGATCTATCCAATTTTAATACCGATATCATTCGTATTGAACCCAACAAACTAAGAAATTATTATGCTTATACGGGCTACAGTTTTTCCAAGAGCAAAAACAGCAAATTGGAAATAGAACCTTCCGTTTTCTTTCAATGGTTCGAGAGTGATGGCCGTTCCGTTACCGATCTGAACACCAAGTTCCGTTTTCGCGACTTTGAAGACTACTATTACGTAGGCCTTACCTATCGTTTTTTGAACGACCAATTGGGAGAACCTTTATACATAGCTCCTATTGCAGGTTTTAAAAAGAGCAACTTTTATTTTGGATATTCCTACCAGGTCATAACCAACGAAATTTTGGGCTATAGTACGGGAACCCATGTAATTACTGTAGGCATGGACCTCTTCCAAGGGATAAGTAATTGTAGATGTATGTATTGATTTAATGCGTTTTACCCTATTTTTGCCCTTTCTTAATACAACGCTTTGGGCAAAATCAGGTTAAAGAACATTAGAATACATTCCAATCACGGATGTTTAAAGGAAGAAATGCTCATTGGCAGCGATTATAGGGTAGACCTTGAAATCACTGCCGACCTTTCCCAACCTGCCACCTCCGATCAACTTAACGAAACGGTGGACTATGTCCATCTCAATAACATCATAAAAGAAGAAATGACGGTACGTTCCAATTTATTGGAACATGTGGCCAAAAGAATTATTGATCGTATTTTCGGAGAAATTAAAGAAGTAACCGAAGTGGAAGTGGAAGTTTCCAAAATAAACCCGCCCATTGGTGGCGATGTAGAGAGTGTTTCAGTGATACTTACGTCCAAGCGATAAGTTATTTAAAAGATTACAGCATAAAAATTCGCAAAATATTTTTAGCTTTGCGATCCAATTGGCATCGTGGCCGAGTGGCTAGGCAGAGCTCTGCAAAAGCTTGTACAGCGGTTCGAATCCGCTCGATGCCTCAAAACCCAGTACTTTGTGCTGGGTTTTTTGTTTACTCGATAATCGAGATTATAATCTAAAGAATTGCTCGGGATTTGTCCTGGGGATAGTCGGTTTCAAAAATTTTTTTATTGCTCCGTGGTAGTTTACAGGTACTCTATATTTTCAATTTTCTCTTGAATATCGAACCGCTCTTTTGGTAAAAATCCTTTAATTATCAATACAATGCCACAGATTATC
The DNA here is from genome assembly GCF_000224085.1 of Allomuricauda ruestringensis DSM 13258. NCBI lineage: Bacteria > Pseudomonadati > Bacteroidota > Flavobacteriia > Flavobacteriales > Flavobacteriaceae > Flagellimonas > Flagellimonas ruestringensis. The sequence goes on along the minus strand of NC_015945.1, from coordinate 1,432,267 downwards.
AATACAATGCCCAACCCTTTTTTTATGAGCACAATACGTTCTTGGGTTAAATACCTTTTTAATTGTTTGGCCAAAAGTATTTTGATCAAATCCGTTGCAAAGTAAACAAGCAGCACGGTACTGAAAAAAACCATCATCCTATTGGGATTGTTTTCTAAACTGGGTCCAACAACAATAATCAGCCCCAACCAAAAGGCGAGTACGCCTATGTTGATGAAGTTTAAAAGAAAACCTTTTACCAATAATCCCAGATATGTTCCTTTTGATGCCTTTACATTGGATTTTTTCTTTGCCTTCTTCACAAATAGAAATATCCCGTAAACCAACAAAATCATTCCCCCAAATACAAAAAGACCTGGTTCGTTGCTCAAGTTCTCCAACAACTGAAAACTACTGAAATAGGCAATCAACAAAAAAACTATGTCGGCTAAAATTACTCCAATATCCAAACTTACTCCAGCCCTAAAGCCTTTGGTGGCACTTGTTTCCAACAAAACAAAGAAAACAGGACCAATCATAAAGCTCAATAAAAATCCCAAAGGGATCGCAGCTTGGATATCGTCGATCATTTTTTAGTTTACTCTTTTTATTTTTCCACCGAAAAGGGTGTGTTCGTCCATTTTTTTTGGGTCTCCATATACCAGAACCTCACCACCGGCTTTTACATTGGCCTTAACGTAGTCTGTTGCATGGATTTCGGCATTTCCCCCTGCGTTTACACTTATGGTCGTAAATTTTGTTTTAAATGTTCTTCCGTTATATGCCCCTCCCGTGTTGATAATTACATCTTGGGTATTGGAAAATCCGCCTGCAAAGATTTTTCCTCCGGAAACCGCCTTTATCAACAGCTGCCCTACTTCGCAATTTATCTCCAGTTCGCCACCTTCTTGTGCCTTAAGTTCCAAAACATCTTGTACATAGGTATCATCGGATGATATTCTGGCATCCTCATTAACATCTATAACCACTAATTTTTCAGAGTGATATAAATCTACATACGTTCTGTAGCCACTGAATATTTTAACGATTTCCATCCGGATTTTCAATACCCCATCATTATTAACAATGGCAACATTAGTAGTATTTGCCCCGGTAATCACTGCTTTGTTTTCGTTGGATCTGATAAGATTGATAGCGATACCATCAAATCCCTTTACTTCGGTGAATTTTTGTAGGCTTTGGGTTACGGTTGCATTCTGGGCCTCAAGTAATTGAAGCGATAGGAACATAAGAACAATCGTAATTACTTTCATGTTATAAAAATTTGGTTCTCAATAGGATAACAAATTTTATTCCAAAATAGTATTATTTCTTTTTACCGATCAACGAAAAGTCCAAATGGCGTTTGATCAAATCGGTGCTCTTTACCATCACATAAACCTCATCCCCCAACTGATACATTCGTTTGGTTCGTTCTCCTATTATGGCATATTGCCGTTCATCAAACACATAGTAATCATCTTTAATATCGCGAATTCGGATCATTCCCTCGCATTTATTCTCAATAATCTCTACATAAATGCCCCATTCGGTAACTCCAGATATCACGCCCAAGAACTCTTGGTCCTTGTGGTCTTCCATAAACTTGATTTGCATGTACTTAATGGAATCCCGTTCTGCATTGGCTGCCAACAACTCCATATCCGATGAATGTTTGCACTTTTCCTCGAAAGAAACGGCTTTCGGTATTTTTTCCTTATCCAGATAATGCTGCAGCAAACGGTGCACCATTACATCGGGATATCTCCTGATCGGTGAGGTAAAATGCGTGTAATATTCAAATCCAAGACCGTAGTGGCCAATATTCTCCGTGGTATAAATTGCTTTGCTCATACTTCGGATAGCCAAAGTATCTACCAGGTTCTGTTCTTTCTTGCCCTTTACATCTTCCAACAACTTGTTTAGGGACTGATTGATGGACTTTGGGTCCTTAAGATTAATACTATGTCCAAATCTGGAAATAACGCCGTTCAAGGCCATTAATTTATCCTCATCGGGCTTATCGTGCACACGGTACACAAACGTTTTCTTTTGTTTGCCTATAAACTCTGCCACTTTTCTGTTGGCCAAGAGCATAAACTCCTCAATCAACTTATTGGCGTCCTTGGCTTCTTTAAAATAAACGCCAACAGGTTCGTTGTTTTCGGACAGGTGGAACTTCACCTCAATTTTGTCAAAAGAGATCGCCCCGGCATCCATACGGGCCTGTCGCATAATTTTGGCCAATCTATCAAAAGTGAGTACGGCTTCGACCACATCATCCGAAACGGAATACGCTTTCTCCCGGATGGATATTTCCTTCGGAATTTTGTTTTGTTCGGTCTCAATAATATGCTGTGCCTCTTCGTAGGCAAATCGCTCGTTGGAATTAATGGCAGTTCTGCCGAACCACTGTTTTACCAACTTGGCGTTGTCATCCATTTCAAAAACGGCAGAAAATGTATATTTTTCTTCATTTGGGCGCAGGGAACACGCTTTATTGGAAAGTACTTCGGGCAACATGGGAACCACACGGTCCACCAAATATACCGATGTGGCCCGATCATAAGCTTCTTCTTCCAGAATGCTATCGGGTTGTACATAATGCGAAACATCCGCTATATGAATACCTATTTCGTAGTTGCCATTCTCCAATTTTTGAAAGGAAAGTGCATCATCAAAATCCTTGGCATCCTTGGGATCTATGGTAAAGGTAAGTACATCGCGCATATCCCTGCGCTTCGCAATTTCTGACTCTTTGATAGATGTATCCAAGGTTTTGGCGAACTCTTCAACCTCATACGGAAACTCATTGGGAAGACCATATTCCGCTAAAATGGCATGGATTTCGGTATTGTGTTCGCCTGGTTTTCCCAGTACCTCAATCACTTCACCATACGGGGAGTCGGCATCGTCTGGCCAATCTCCAAGGCTTACCAATACTTTATCCCCATCATTCGCTTTTTTAAGCTTTTCCAAGGGCACAAAAATATCGGTGTACATTCTGGAATCCGTAGGCCGAACAAATGCAAACCGTGCTTGCTTGTCCACAATGCCCACATAAGATGTTTTTTTTCGTTCAAGTACTTTGGAAACCTCGCCCTCCATTTTCTTGCTCTTACGCTTTGGTTTGATAAATACTTCGACCGTATCACCATGGAAAGCCCTGTTCAAATTATTGTTCTGAACAAAGATGTCATCCTCCAACTCATCCACCACAATATAGGCGTTGCCACTTGTAGTAAGATCTACTCTACCTGTAAAATACGTATGGAGTGATGGTTTCTTTTGATACTTGCCCTTTTCGGGCTCAACAATTCGTCCGCTGGCCTTTAGCTGCCCCAAACGTTTGATTAAAAGGTTTCTATCTTGAGTATCGGTAATACCTAACTTTGAAGCTATTTGCTTGTAATTGAAGGTTTTGGACGGCTCTTTTTCAAGTACTGTAAAAATGCCCTTCGTAATTTCATTCTTTCGCTGACTCCCAGCTCTCTTCTTTTTCTTTGACATTAACGTCCTTATTTTTTTGAAAAATACGAATTATAATCCTTGACCAACAAGGAAAGGAAGAGTAATCCAAAACAAAGTCAACTTTATCAACAATTATCAATATTATATTTTTTCTTCTTTTTAAAATTTAATTAAAATGATGATTATGATTGATCGTTGAAATGTGGAATAAAATTTTAGGGAAAAAGTTGCTTTGAACGATCAAAATATGTTGTTCACAATTTGTCAGACAACAATAAAATTAAGAATCAACCATTTATATTTTTTATCCACGGTTTTTAATAACCCTTATCAACATCAATTTATTGAAAAGTTAATGTGTTTTTAATGTTAATTACCCACAAAAAAAGGTTTATATCAGTTGATTAATTTTTAATGGAATATTTCCTCAACATTAAATAATTATTTCTACTGATCGATTTTATTGAAAAACAAAATTTCGTTACCAATAGTTTTATGCAAATAGTTAACAAAACGGGCATATTGTTAATTGATTGTATTTGAACCCAATAAAAATATCTCCTCATTTTTATGAACAGCACAACATTAAAAGATATTGTACCTTTGTTACGTACCCATTTTAATACAAAACCATGAAAATTGCCATAGGAAACGATCACGCAGGAACCGATTATAAATTAGCTATCATTGGTCTTTTAAAATCCAAAGGAATTGAAATTATAAATTACGGCACCGACGGCACGGATAGTGTAGATTATCCAGATTTTACACATCCCGTAGCCACCGACGTGGCCGAAGGGAAAGTAGATTTTGGTATAGTGCTTTGCGGTAGTGGTAATGGTGCCACCATGACCATTAACAAACACAAAAATATTCGTGGCGCACTTTGCTGGAACAAAGAAATAACACAATTGGCCAGGGAACACAACGATGCCAATATTTTGAGCTTGCCAGCGCGATTTATATCACTCCCCCAAGCTTTGGATATGGTGGAAACTTTTTTAAATACCGAGTTTCAGGGCGGAAGGCACGAACGTAGAATCGAAAAAATTCCTTGTAGATAAACCCTATGGGTCACAACCATCACCACCATCATGGACATTCGCATGCACATCCCGACCTAAAAGGGAGAAACTTGCTCATATCCATTGTTCTTAACATAGGTATTACATTGGCCCAAATTATTGGGGGATTGCTCTCGGGTAGTTTGGCACTCTTGTCCGATGCACTTCACAATTTTAGCGATGTACTCTCTTTAATGATCAGTTATGGTGCCAGGAGATTGGGTCAAAGGAAAGCATCCAGCCACAAAACATTTGGGTATAAACGAGCAGAGATATTGGCCGCATTTATAAATGCAGCAACCCTTGTGGTTGTGGCCATAATTTTAATGAAAGAAGCTGTTGAAAGGTTGCTTGATCCCCAAGTAATCGAATCAAATCTCGTAATTTGGCTTGCGTTGATTGCCATTTTAGGCAACGGCTTTAGCGTGTTGTTATTGAAAAAGGATTCCGAACACAACATGAATATGAAATCCGCCTACCTGCACTTACTTACGGATATGATGGCCTCCGTAGCCGTTTTGATTGGTGGTATTTTGATGAAATATTTTCAGATTTATTGGGTAGATGCCATATTGACCATGATCATTGGTATTTATTTGATCTATATGGGGTATGACCTTTTGAAGGAATCGACCAAAGTATTGATGCTTTTTACCCCAAAGTCTGTGGTCATACAGGATATTGTGGAATCTATATGTACCATAGAGCCGGTAAAAAATGTACACCATGTGCACATTTGGCAACTCAATGAAGACGAAGTCCACATGGAGGCCCACATCGACTTTAAGAACGATATTCGACTTTCTGAATTCGATGCAATTTTAGAAAAAATAGAAGAACACGTCTATCACAAACACGGTATCAACCATGTAAATATTCAACCGGAATTTGATAAGTGCGATTCCAAAAATGTAATAGTTCAGGATTAATGGAAGTATTGGTAAAAACCTTTGAAGAGCTCTCCACCAAAGAACTCTACCAAATTTTACGTCTTCGCAGCGAGGTTTTTGTGGTGGAACAGGACTGTGTGTATCAAGATGTGGACAACAAAGATCAAAAAGCACTACATGTTATCGGTATTAAAAATGATGAAGTAGTAGCTTACACACGAATTTTTAAACCTGGGGATTATTTTGATAATGTAAGTATAGGCCGGGTAGTTGTGAGCAAAAATCAACGCAAATATGGACTGGGCAAACAGATTATGCAGGCTTCGTTAGCTGCTATTTATCAAAGATTTCCGCACAAAGCGATAGAAATTTCCGCGCAATCCTATCTATTAAAGTTTTATACAGAACTAGGTTTTAATGCCTTTGGCGAAGAATATTTGGAAGATGGTATTCCGCATAGAAGAATGTTGAAAGAATGAAAAACATTTATGTGGAGGGTTTATAAAAAGCTCGTTATCTGTCAGGTTGAGCGCAGTCGAAACCCATTGATTATCAACATAAATTCAGGTTCTCGACTGCGCTCGAACTGACAAATTCAAACTTTTTGTTGCTTTTTATAAACCTTCCTCTATATTCTTAGTAATGGATTTCTGCCTACAGGAATGACAATATTAATAGTTAATTCAAACTTTTGTTAAGATTAACAATATCTATTAATTCCAAAACTGTTCTACTGCCATCGATATTCTGATAATCCAAACGAACAAAACCATATTTTTTATGAAAGTAAGACGTCAATTTTGTTTCGCCCAATCTACTGGTTGCCTTTGATCGTATTACAAAACACTTCAAATTACCAAAAAAAGTGTCTAATCTAGACTTTTTAATGATTTCATATTCATAGCTGTTTTCAACTATGCCATTCCAAGCCAACCATCTTGAATCGGACCAAATATCACCTATTGATAATGACCAGGCCCATGTGTTTCCGACCTTGTACGGTGCTTTTATGTATGGAAAAGGATTTAACTCCAATATTTTAAAGTATTTGTCCCGGGGTGGGTGCATCCAAATATTTTTTTCATTTTCAATTACACCAGATGTGCTGCCGTAGGGAGCAAAATCATTATGGGTTAGATATGAATAAGATAAAACTGTCTGGTTATAATCTGGTAGACCTCTTAACATGGGTTCCAAACCTTTCATCACCGTAATGCTTACTTTTTCAAAGAGACCATCTTTTTTATTGGAATAAGGGACAAATTTCCAATCAGAAATACTATCAATATATTTAAAAGAAAGTCTTTGATTGTCTTTAGTGAAGTGTTTAAAGGAATAGATAAATGATATGTTCTCCTTAAAAACAATGTTGTTATGGTTATATCTACTAGTATCTAAATTAGTACTATCAAATTGCTCAACCCATATTTCATCATCATCGAGTACCAAAGAATAATCATTTTGAATCATAGATTTACAAGAGAATAAAACAAGGACAATAAATAGCGTACAAATGATGAATGAATGTAAACCTCTCATATTTTGAAAGATAATAATAAAAGATGATTCTTATTTAAAATATCAAACCAACCTTTTCGCTACACCAATCATTATTAAATAGTCTAGTTTTAAGATGAGGTTTACAGGCTTTTCCGCCTTGTTTTTTGTGGAAAAGAAGAGATATCCTTCGCTTTTCGGGTTTAGTTGTTCTAAATTCAGTTTACCGTGTATGTTCTGGTTTTTAGAAATGATTCCCTCCAGGTGCTTTTGCGATAATCCTACTTCCTCTATGTGTTGAATCAATTTCTCCCGATTCACAAAAGTGATGTTGCAAGAGGTAAAAACACCATCTTCATCCGAGTAAATACCGGTGACCAAAGCATAAAACTCTGTTTTTTTGGAAGCATCGAACAACCATCCCTGTTTTTGAATGCCATTCTTTTGGTAAAACAGCTCAAAGGCAAATGTGGGCAAGCTTTCATTTACATAATCCAGTTGCGCTTTTTCATCCACTAAAAATTGCTTTTCTAAATGTTTATCCTTTAGGATAAGGTCTATGCCCTGCATTTGTTTTTTAAGATGGAAAACCCGCTCAAAACAGTAATGCATCAAGTGTTTTTGGTAATAAGAATCCAGTAAAGGGATTAATTGTTTTTCTTTGGATAGATCAGCTTTGAACTTGCTTTTCAAATTCGGATATTTTTCGGAACAGGGAAGCACCTACTTGTTCCACAATTCCCACCACAAGAGCGTTGCCCATAAAAAAGGCACGTTTGGCATCCGAAATGCCATTTAACTGAGTGTGATTATCCGGAAACATGTTCAACCGTTCCAATTCAACAGGTAAAAGTCTTCGCAGTCCCTTGGAGGTTTGGACCACGTGCTTAAACCGGGAAGGGGATTTACCGCCCTCGCCGGTTATTATGGTTCTGGAAGGTTGATCAAGTGCATCGGGAAAAACCATGCTTCCCTCGCTGTAATTGTATTCAAAACCAGCTTTGGTCTTTCGTATTTCTTTTTTGCCGCCCTTTAAATATTCCCATTTGGGCAAATCGGCATCATCAATATAATATTCCGAAGGAATGGAACCATTTTCCAAAATATCGGAGAGTATCGTTCTTTTTCCATCGTAAGAAGGAACTGTTTTTAGGGTAGATACTTTACCATTAACACAAACACCGGAGTTTAAAAATGGGGAAAGGCCTTTTTCTGTATTGAAATTATGGGACAAGGCCACTAAATCTTCTTCCAAATCAAAAGAAACCAAATTTTGAGCTGTTTGGTCGACCGGAAAGGCAGCAGAAATAGTTCCTTCTTTCAAAATCCAATCTTTTGGGTGGGATTTTAGGAGCTTTTTAAAAAAAGGAGTACCCTTTAAATACGCCATAAAAAAAACGCGCCTTCGGCGCTGTGGCATTCCATATTCCGCCGCATTTATTACGTGCCATTCCACAGCATAACCCAAATTCGATAAACTACGGAGCATCACGGCAAAATCGCGACCCCTTTGGGAAGAAGGGGATTTTAACAGGCGATCCACATTTTCCAAAAAAAGATATTTTGGTTTGTTCGTTTTCTCGGAAAGAATTCGATGGATGGACCACCACAGCACGCCCTTTTTACCAATAAGCCCCTTTGAGTTTTTCAAAGATGTGGCCACAGAATAATCTTGACAGGGAAACCCACCAACGAGCATATCGTGGTCGGGAATTTCGGAAGTTTCTACATTTTCAATATTGGTGTTGGAGTGATTCCCTGTTCCAAACCGCGCTTCATAAACCAAAGAAGCATGCTGCATTTTGGTAGCGGGCTCCCATTGGTTGCTCCACACTACTTTGTAGTGCCCTGTATTTTCCAACCCCAACCGAAAACCGCCAACTCCGGCAAAAAGTTCACACACTTTGAGTTTTTGCATGCCCAAAAATAGGGTTTATTCTATTTTTTTTAGTGTATCATCATATAAACCTATCAAGATGCTGTTTCCTTGAGCATCTACCTTCAGGCCGCCGTATTTGGCGTTTTCATACTTTTCCGCTTCCCCTTCTTGAAAAAAATAAGATTCTGCACCAATGCGTATGCCCCACCATTTTTTTGCGGAATATTTAATGATACGTTCATTTTTGCCAATAGCATTGTTATCACGTAAAACCCTGATTTTTTGTGCTACCCCATCAGCATTTGGCTCAATGGCACATAAACCGCGTGGTGGAATACTGTCGAGGACCATTTCGCTTGCCAATTTATATTGCAGGTGCATGTAATCACCTTGAATCAAAGACCTGGGGTCGACCGGGGCCAGTTCCATGAACACCAAATTTCCATGATCTAATAGTTTTTCCTTTTGGAAGACGGAATAATTAAAAAACCCCAAAAAAAGAAAAAGGTTTAGGAGTATGATGATCCAGCTATACTTTTTCATGGGTTTTGGTTTTTTTAGTGAAGAACAGATAAAAAACAAGGAACACCACTCCTGATGAAAACAGAACAATGGATTTTGTCAATAAACTTAGGTTAAGGTCATAATAATACTGCGACACAAAGTAAACCAAGGCTACGATTCCCACCCCCAAACCAGTTTTATGGTTTACCAAAAAGCTTAAAAGAACTATAAGCAGGGCTCCGGAAATAGCGGGAGCAAAAAGTGTGGGCAAAAGTGTAAGAAAGCACAGCACATAGGCAGCCCATTTGTTCTTTGTTGACCGTACCTGTAGTGTTCTTAAAACGTGGGAGGCCAAGTATAAGATAAAGAAAAAGGAAGCAACGGAAGACATCCAAATCAAATTTTTGGATATGGGAACAAGCCCGTTCTTGCCAATGACAACGAGTCCAAAAAGCAAGGAAAAAATAAGCCCAATGCGTAAGGGGCCATATAATTTTGCCAATTTGGGATGAGCGGTCAAAAAGGAAGCCTCGTTTAAAAAACAATACGAAAGGGCAGTCGCGTAAAACAGTACATAGCCGTGTATGGCATCGGGGATGTGGTATGAAATGATCAAGAACAAAAAAGAAGCACCAATGGCGAGGACGGAAATAAAAGAGATAACATAGTTTTGGGTAAAGAACAGGCTGCTCAGGGCAATTAGAACGATTAAAAACGCAATATGTCCTTCCTGCACGTTATGATGCATTGCCATGCCCAAAATAAAAAGAATAAGCCCGAGCACATAAATGGACACACTAAACGTATCAATAATCAATGTTTCATATTTTTTGTTGATGCCAATGGCTGTTCCAATAAGCACGATACCCAAGATTATGGAGCTCCATTCAGAATCTAAAACATCGAGAAGGAACAAAACCACGATAAAAGCAGAGGAGGCCAAAATACCTCCAAGAGCCGAAAGGATTTTTATGGCCAAACTGGATTTCTCCCCTTTTTTATTGTGATAATTGGCAAGGATTTTACCTTCATCGTAAGTAAATCCGCTTCCTTCCGAGGAGCGTACGGTATTCAACAGTTTTTTTATATTTTCTATCCTGTCCATTTTTTTTGAAGGTTCAATAAGGTTTTTATCAATAAGGATATGCTGGCGATAATGAATAGGCCAATGACAAATAGCATGCCCGCATCTTCAGAAATATTGAGGAGAAAAGCACAAAAAACGATGATGACGCCAAAGGGAATGACGGACAGATAGAATAGGTTTCGCGTTATTTTCCCATACCATAGGCCTGAGCAAAAAAATAAAAAAACAAAGACCAACAGCACATAAAAGGAAATGTCTTTCTTTTCCATGATACCGCCGGACACTCCTATTGTGCCAATGGTTGTTGCCGCCAAAATCAAAACATTGGTAAACCAGGTTGGATATGCCTTTAGCCTTGTTAGTTTGGGCAGTGCAATAAAAAGTACAGAAAATAGGGTGTTCACGCCAAAAAGCAAGATGGAGAGAAACATGGCATCCCAAGTAAGGGACACCTGTGCGGCATAAAGCACAAGGGTTATGTTGATGAGCGCAATATAAACCAACCACAACAGGGAAAAATTGGAAATAACTGCCCAAACAGTAATGAACAAGGTCCAAACAAGAAAAAGATCGTATGCGTTGGCCCCGGTTTGGTATACTTGCCCAAAAACAGCGTAAAGAACACCAACAAGAACAGAGGCCACGGTAAGCAATGCTTTTTTGACAAAAGGCTTTGCCCTAAAAAAATAGATGGACAAAAAAACCAAAACAATAAGCGCCTCAACGAGGCCAAGTTTAAAGAACTTGTGCATCTGCGACCAGTTAAAGGCGAAGAAGAAAATAATACCGGCAATACAAAAGGAAAGGCCCAGGCCCAGGAACAGCAGCGCTAAAAAACGCTGCCAAGCGGTCTTATCGGGATAAATATGGCGGAGCAAGGTCTTAGAGACCCCACTTTTTGACCAATTACTGTGCTGGCTTATGGTCTGTATATCTTCCCGTTCAATTTTTGCCATAGGCATTATTTGTTAAAAAAGAGCTGTAACGGCTATCCAAAGGAAAATTAGTAAATATCGGACGATTAATGTGAGGACATTTGATAATTGCCGTATTTGGTTTGATGAAAGCGGTATATGGATTGAAAAACGAACCGAAGAAACAACACCCTACTTTAAAATTGCAGCGTATTTGGAAGTATCGTCCAACAATTCTTTTGCGGTCAATATGGCATCGTCATGGTCCAAATAGTATTTGTAAAGCCCATCCCGGTAAAAGTATCGGGTTATGATCTCATCTTCCAACTTCTTTTGGATTTCCTTTTTAAAGGTGTCCAAAGCGGTTATTTTACCTTTATTTACGGCCAAAAGAAGGTCTTTGTACTTTTCTTGGACATTGCCCCCCAATAAGGTGTCATCACCATTAATGGATTCTTCCAAAAGTTTTTCTGTTTTGGTCTGATAGGAGAAGTTCTGTTCTTGGGCATAGGTTTTAAATGCGCTATAATCACCATCGGAAAAATTAAAATTTTCCACCGAATCAAAATTGTGGTCGTAGAAATAATCCGTGGCAAAATCAAAAACGATATTGGTTTCCTCCAGAGCATCAATAAGGGAATTGGTTTTTAAAGATTCAATGGTAATGTCTGGCATTACTCCTCCACCATCCCATACTTTTCGCCCGTTTCTGGTAGTGAATTCTTTAAAATCAGTGTTTCGAACGGCATTGCCCTGTGCATCGCGGTTCCAATAATCCAAAGATTGGATGCATCTACCGGAAGGGGTATAATATCTTGATATTGTTACTTTTAACTGTGTTCCGTAAGTAAGTTTTAAGGGGCGTTGCACCAAACCTTTACCAAAGCTTCGGGCCCCAACAATTACGGCACGGTCCAAATCCTGAAGTCCGCCCGAAACAATTTCACTGGCCGAAGCACTTTTTCCATCTATCAGAACAACAAGGGGAATCTCTTCATCCTCTGGCTTGTTTTTGGTTCTGTATTCCTGATTGAACTTTTTTACCTTGGATTTCGTGGTCACGATCAACTCTCCCTTGGGCACAAAAAGGTTGGTTACATTGATGGCTTCGGATAGCAACCCTCCGGGGTTTCCCCTAAGGTCCAAGACCAATCTTTCTGCACCCCGGCCTTTAAGGTCCTGCATGGCCGATTGGGTTTGTTTGGAAGCTTTTCTGTTGAAGCGCGACAATACGATATACCCCGTTTTGTCATCGATTATATCATAAAAGGGAACGGCATCTACCTCTACACCCTCGCGGGTAATGGTTGCAGTCTTGGTTTCTCCTTGTCTTAAAAAGGTGACGTCGACCGAAGAGTTGTTGGCCCCTTTTAGGAGTTCTCCGGCATTATCGTCGAAATCGGCAACCAAGGTCTCCCCAATTTTAATAATTTCATCTCCGGCCTTTACGCCAGCTTTATCGGCGGCATACCCTTGATAGGGCTCAACCACCACCAATTTGTTTTCGTAAGAGCGAACAAGGGCACCAATGCCCGAGTATTCGCCCGAATTATTGATTTTGTACGATTCAACATCCTGCTCGTTCAAAAACTGGGTATAGGGATCCAGTTCACCCAACATGTTTTTTATGGCGGAATCCATCAGCTCCGCCGGATTGGTCTCGTCCACATAGTTCATGTTGAGTTCTTTAAAGAGCGTAGTAAAGATTTCTATTTGCTTGGCAATCTCAAAAAAGTCACTTTTAAAACTACTGGCACCTACCAAAACTGCAAGTGCCAAAACGGGAATCAAAACCTGCTTTTTAATCAATCTTTTCATGGAATTCTTTATTTATAAAGGCCTCTAACAGTTTTTTCATGGCCGCATCAACTTCATTAAAACGTGGGGTCTTCTTGCCAAGGTATAAAAATATGAACGCAAAATTTCCCTCAATGTTGTTAAAAATGAGGGGTTTGTTGCGTCTGTAAGCCTCCCTTAAAAGCCGCTTGATGCGGTTACGGTCTACTGCGGATTTGAATTGTCTTTTTGGGGCGACCACAGCAACTTTTACAGGCACCTCATCCTTAAAATTGGTGTTGAGGTAAATCAACTTTAAAGGGAATTCACGCAGATTTTTACCTTCCGTAAAAAGTGCTTCGAACATTTTTTTGTTGGTGAGCTTTTCTTTTTTGGGAAAGGAAAAATCAAAATTGTCCCCTTGAGGGGACCTTAGGGGTGTTTTTTCTTTTTTTGAATCAGGTTTTTCACTTTGCATATTAGATACGACTTCTTGTAAGGTCATCAAAACACTAAACATACCCATTATTATGCATTTTGAACATAAAATTTAGTTCTAGACGTCAGTTCGAGTGATTTTGAGAAACGAAAAATCGTATCGAGAACCTTTTTTGGATAAAAATTCTTTTTCTCGATACAAATTTCACTCATGCTGTCGTGAAATCCACTCCTTTAGATTGGTGCTTTGAAATATTATATTTAAAAACGGAAGAAATACACTATCAATTCACTCCAAGTTTTAGAGCTTATAATTCGATTTAGATTTCTTCCGCTTTGATAATAAACTCAAATTAGAAATTCGGGACCCAGATCCCATTATTAAGGAGTTGAGCTTATCATTTTTTCACTTAAACCAAAGATATGGAAACAGAACTGAATTTTATAGGTATCGATGTGAGTAAAGATACTTTGGACATTTGCCTGCTCAGTGAGCGGTCAAGATCTTTTATTGTCAAAAACAGGGAAAAGGATATAGCCCGGTTCTTTAATGCCCTGTTGGAAGAGAACATAAGCTATCATATCTGTGCTGAGAACACAGGGAAATATACTTGGTCGTTAATGAGTGTCCTTGCTGATATGGATTGTGATTTTTATGTGGTAAATCCGTTGCACTTAAAGCGGAGCCTTGGACTTGTCAGGGGCAAAAACGATAAAGTAGATGCTGTTAGAATTGCACATTTTATAAAGAAGAACTACACTGAGACCAAAACCTATGTCCAAAAGAGAAACGTTATCGAAGACCTTCAGATCCTTTTGTCCGAGAGAGGTTTTAGAATCAACCAAAGAAAACAACTAAAGACCAAGAACAAAGAATTAATGGTTCTTGGGAATCAAAAATTGGCCAAGCACATAATTGAACAGAACAACAGATTGATCAAAGAATTGACTGTTCAAGTAAAGGCCATTGAACAGCAGGTCAGGGCCCTTCTGAAATCGGACACCAAGCTAAATACATTGAGCAGGCAATTAAAATCCATTCCCGGTGTTGGCGATGTCCTGTGCTGGAACATTCTTGTGAAGACAAATGAATTTAAGAGCATAACCCAACCAAGGAAATTAGCTTGTTACTGTGGTGTGGCACCTTTTCAAAACACCTCCGGAACATCTATATTTGGGCGGAACAGGGTGTCGAACTTAGCTGATAAATCGTTGAAAAAATTATTGCACCTTGGTGCAATGAGCGCTATCAGGTTAGAAAATGACCTGGCCCTTTATTACAAGAGAAAGGTAAATGAGGGCAAAAACAAAATGAGTGTCTTAAACGCCGTAAGGAACAAAATCATCCACCTTATTTTTGCACTAATAAAAAACCAAGCTTTTTATCAAAATCGTTTGGTTGCGTCATAGAAATCGAAATGACGAATTTTATCAAAATATATAACAGGTTAAACATATTGTTTTTAACCTCACTATCCTGTAACCGAATCAAATGTACACCTACTTTTTCTAGTTGATGTTCTCTTTGGGCATCCTTGTCATATTTAAACTCATGGGATACTCCATCAATTTCAATGGCAAGCCGCAATTCATGACAATAAAAATCAACAATGTACTCAAGCAGTGGAACCTGCCGATGAAATTGTACTCCCAAAGCACGCTGCTTTATTTTTCCCACAGAAGGACTTCAGAAAGGGTACTGTTTTTACGCAGTTGCCTTGCAAACTCTTTCAACTTTGGGTTATATGGAATAATCTTGTTTTTCAAAAGCAATTAAAAACCTAAATATATCAAGAATAATTGGTCAATGGACACCCCTAAGGTCCCCTCAAGGGGACAAAATGAGCCTTTTCATAATAAAAAGGGCGGCACAATCGGGCCGCCCTTCAAAATAATTTATAGGAAAGAGGGTCTTATTCCCCTGCTTGATATACGTTGTTTTCCCCATCCACGTCGGCCATCAATTGCGATGGGTCTATCATAATGGCTTGAACATTGTCCAAAGGCATATCCAACGTAAACTCGTAAGTTGGGTAAGCCCAGGGCCAATCCTCTAAAACAGTGCGATTTAGATTGGGGTAAGGGTTGTCTTTTTCCCCATACATCATGCGCAATGGCACATAGTACGTTTCTTGTGTTCCATCGGCACCTACAACCAAAATATCCAAAGGCATGGGCATTTCACCGATGCGTTCCATGGTTACCGTGGTCTTGTCCCCATCAGCCTCAACACTTTTAATACCGTAATCTATGGTGTTGGTTGTCTGTGTCCAATCGGTCAAGTACCAATTAAGCTCCATTCCCGATACTTTTTCTGCTGTTCTTTTAATGTCGTTGGGCACGGGGTGCTTAAACTTAAAGTCTTCGAAATATTTTTGAATGGTTTCCATTAGTTTATCTTGACCGATTACGTACCCCAGTTGAGAAAGGAATATGGATCCTTTGCTGTAAGCTGAAACACCATAAGCAAAATTCGTGGTGTATCTATCGGCATGGGTGGACTGTGGCATTTCCAAACCGGAGTTGACCAAGGCATAATAGCCCCTGTACGACCCCTCGAAAGGGTTTTGCTTGTTCTGCTCCATAATTTGGTTCATGCACAGGCTACTGATGAAAGAAGTAAACCCCTCGTCCATCCATTCGTGTTCGGACTCGTTGGTTGCCAGTACATGTTGGAACCAAGAGTGCGCCATTTCGTGCACCATTACCCCGACCAAACTACCAAATTCACGTTCGCCGGTGATCAAGGTGCTCATGGCATACTCCATTCCACCATCACCGCCTTGAATTACTGAATATTGTTCGTAAGGGTATTTGCCAATATTTTTACTAAAAAATGCCATGGCTTCCGCCGTTTTAGGCTGAAGTTTTTCCCAGTTTTCATTGAATTCCGGGTTGTCTTTGTACAAGAAATGAAGGGCTGGACCATCTTCCATTTTATAAACATCGTGGATGTACTCTGGATCAGCGGCCCACATAAAATCGTGTACTTGGGGTGCTTTAAAGTGCCATGTCAATGTTTTGCCCTTGGTTTTTACTTTGGTGCCGAGTGTTTCATAACCATGTCCAATTTCTTGCGGGTTTTGAAGATATCCGGAACCTCCGACCGTGTAATCTTTGTCCAAAGTGATTTTCACATCAAAATCGCCCCACACGCCATGGAATTCACGGGCTATGTAAGGGTTTGGATGCCAGCCTTCAAAATCGTATTCCGAAAGTTTGGGGTACCATTGGCTCATGGAAAGCGCAACACCTTCTTTACTGTTTCTTCCAGAACGTCTTATTTGAAGGGGAACCTGACCTTCAAAAGACATTTCCAAAGTCGTTTTTCCTCCTGCTGGAATAGGTTTCGCCAAATCCACCACAAGAATGGTTCCTTCCTCGGTAAAAGAAACGGGTTGGCCGTCCTGCGTTAAGGATTTGGCATGCAAATACCCCATTTCACTTTCCGAAAGCGATGCAATCCTGCTTTTCCCGTCTTCCATCATCCTTTTATCCGGGTCTTTGATGTTTAGGAGCCTGATATCCATTTCACTACCGGGCTGGAAGGCATTGTAGTACAAATGATAAAAAACACGGCTCAATTCATCCGGAGAGTTATTGGTGTAAACCAATTTTTGAGTACCGGTGTATTGGTATGTTTTCACATCCATTTGTACATCCATGGTATAGTCCACATGCTGTTGCCAGCTGCCCGAATTTTGTGCACTTAAAAAAAGAGTGGCCCCGAAAAAGGCTGTAAAAAAGAGGGATTGTAAACGCTTCATATATTATTTTGAATTACTTTCTAAGGTCATTGTACCTTTTGAGATGTTGTTTGCCAAAATTAAGGCATTATAGGCATTGACCATTTTGCCGGATTTAGAAATTTTATCGAAAGTGGCGGTTTTGGTCTCGTCACCCGCTACAATAACCGACCTTTTTGTTCTAAGACCGGACTGCATGATGATGTTTTTTACCTGTGATGCGGACAGTTCCGGATGATAGGAACGAACAAGTGCCGCAACACCTGCAACCGCGGGAGCGGCCATGGAGGTCCCACCTTGAAACTCGTATTCACCATTGGGCATGGTAGAGTAAATCTCGGCACCTGGAGCAAATACATCAACACGATGGTTTCCATAATTGGAAAAAGAGGCCACCATCTCAGACCCATAGCTGCTGGAAAGTGCCCCAACAGTAATCATATTATCCACAAACTCCTGACTTTGACCCATATCATCGTTTGGATAATTTCTGTTTTCAGGGATTTCCAAGTCTTCTCCGTCGTTACCTGCGGCATGAACAATAAGCACATCTTTGGAAGCAGCATATTTTATGGCATCGTAAACCCATTCCGCTTTAGGGGAAAAGGACTTTCCAAAGCTACAGTTGATGATGGACGCACCGTTGTCGACAGCGTAGCGAATGCCAAGAGCGATGTCTTTATCGTATTCATCGCCATTGGGAACTGCCCTAACACTCATAATTTCCACATTATTGGCCACACCGTCCACCCCAATACCGTTGTTTCGTGTTGCAGCTATAATCCCAGCAACATGGGTTCCGTGGCTTTCGGTATCCACCATGTTTTTTGGGTTGCCATTACCGTAGGGAACGTCGGTAATATCATAAGGATCATCGCCCACAGGTGTTCTACCATTAAAATC
Source organism: Allomuricauda ruestringensis DSM 13258 (assembly GCF_000224085.1). Lineage (NCBI taxonomy): Bacteria > Pseudomonadati > Bacteroidota > Flavobacteriia > Flavobacteriales > Flavobacteriaceae > Flagellimonas > Flagellimonas ruestringensis. Next base: position 1,414,119 of record NC_015945.1, on the reverse strand, counting down.
TTTGTTGAGGTTGTAATTGGCTTGTTCGGTAAAATATGTAATTCCTTCTTTTAGTTCCTCCAATACTTTTGGGATGCTTTCACCATAGGTGAACATCTGTGTCAACACAGCAACACTCTGTTCCATTTGGGCGGTTTTTAGCTCAATGGAAAGCAAGTCTTCTTTCGTGTATGTTTCTTTCCCAAGTTCGTTCCTTACAAGTTCGTCCGCACCTTTCACCACCTGAAATATTTGTTCGTATTGTTGTTTGTTCTGAACTGCTTCGGGATATTCCTTGTCCAATAAAAGTCTTGCTTCAGCTCTTTCGGATGCATCTCCAATATTCAAACGAAGCATGCGAACATATTCCAGTTGTTCATTATAGGAGTCTCCCAAAAAGTTATAGCCGTGTATATCGTCCACATAACCATTGCCATCATCATCTTTACCATTATTGGGGATTTCATCGGTGTTCGTCCAAAGAACATTCTTTAAATCTTCGTGCTCCAAATCCATGCCCGAATCCAAAACAGCCACCACAACGGTTTTGCCCTTTTTGTTCTTTATGATTTCATCGTAAGCTTTGTCTACGCTCATGCCGGGAATGGTGTCCGCAATAAGGTCGAGGTGTCCCCAATGCTTTTTCTCCGCTTCGGAAAGCTCAGAAATTTTTAAGGGAACGGCATCAATGTTCTCAACAGGGGTAGAGACCAAGGCCGTGGATCCACAACCCATTAAAAATAGGGCGGCAGATAGGGATAAGAATGATAGTTTGTTATATGTGCGATTCATAGAATGTATTTGTAAAAAGTGTAAGGTTATTGCATTTTGAATAGTTCGTCATAGGAAAACAGCTGATCCAAACGAGCTCCTTTTTCAGTTTGTTTAAGAGTACATATTTGGTTGTGGGCATCGTGTTCAAACAGCAAGAGCCAATCGTTTTCCACAGCAGCATTTAAAAAATCTAATTTTTCTTTTAAGGTCAGTAAAGGGCGGGTATCGTACCCCATTACATAGGGTAGGGGAATATGGCCCGCGGTCGGAATTAGGTCGGCCACAAAAACCAAGGTCTTGCCCTTATAGTTTAAATGAGGGAGCATTTGCTTATCGGTATGGCCATCCACAAAGTGGATGCCGAAACCGAGTTCGGACTTTTCCACAAAGGAACCCTCTTTTCTGTCCACAAAATGGAGCTGTCCGCTCTGTTGCATGGGCAATAGGTTCTCTTTTAAAAATGAAGCCTTTTCCCTGGCATTGGGTTTGGTGGCCCATTCCCAGTGATCTTTGTTGGTCCAAAAACGGGCATTTTTAAAGGCTGGTTCATACCCGGAACGGTCCTTGTTCCATTGGATACTGCCTCCACAATGATCAAAATGCAGATGGGTCAAAAAAACATCGGTAACATCATCACGATGAAAACCGGCATTTTTCAAGGACCTGTCCAAGGAATGGTCGCCCCAGAGATAGTAATAGCTAAAAAACTTTTCGGATTGTTTGTTGCCCAAGCCATTATCAATCAAAATAAGCCTGTCGCCATCTTCGATCAAAAGGCAACGGGCTGCAAGATCGATCATATTATTGCCGTCTGCAGGGTTGGTTCTGTTCCAAATAGACTTGGGAACCACGCCGAACATGGCACCTCCATCTAATTTAAAATTACCGGTCTCTATGGGATAAATTGTCATTTAGAAAATAAAATGGCTTGCAAAATAACAAAAGCACAGTCCAAATGCCGAAAAATTAAGGACATATTGGCCGTATTTTAACAAAAATGGGATGAGTGCTGTTAAATCTGGCAAGATTTCCACCATTAGGTTTCTTCAATCTAGTTGGTGACCATGTACAAGAATGATTATCTAAAAGAAAAACATTAAATTTCCACAAAACTTAGACCATGCTAGAACTTGCGGGAATTATAATTCTTGGCATTATTGCACAGTGGGTGGCTTGGCGATTTAAATTGCCGGCCATTTTACCTTTAATTTTGATTGGTTTATTGGTGGGCCCCATCGCAACCTTATACACAGAAGATGGGTCAAAATTAATAGAGCCCATCTGGAACGGCGAAAAAGGGCTGTTCCCGGGAGAGGGACTTTATTATTTTGTGTCCTTGGCCATTAGTGTTATTCTTTTTGAAGGCGGTCTTACCCTTAAACGGGCAGAAATATCCAACGTAGGACCCGTAATTACCAAATTGATCACCATTGGAACCATAGTCACATTTTTTGGGGCGGGTGTTGCAGCTCACTATATTTTTGGGCTGTCGTGGCAAATTTCATTTTTGTTCTCTGGGCTGATTATCGTTACCGGACCTACGGTTATTACACCTATTTTGAGAAACATTCCTCTCAAAAAAGACGTGTCGGCCGTGTTAAAATGGGAAGGAATCCTGATCGATCCCATCGGAGCACTGGTTGCCGTATTGGTTTTTGAATTCATCAGTGTAGGGGAAGGGCAGGCGTTTACACAAACAGCGCTCATCGAGTTTGGCAAAATTATTCTGTTCGGGACCACTTTTGGGTTTACGTTCGCCCACGCACTGGCTTTCGCCATAAAAAAGAACTTTATTCCACATTATCTGTTGAACGTGGTTTCCCTGTCCACCGTACTCCTTGTTTATGTGGAGTCGGACCTGTTTGCCCACGAATCCGGTCTGTTGGCCGTGGTGGTCATGGGTATGGTCATGGGAAATATGAACCTACCCAATCTTAAAGAACTGCTTTATTTTAAGGAATCCCTTAGTGTGTTGTTGATTTCGATTCTCTTTATCCTGTTGGCGGCCAACATCAATGTTAGCGACATGGAGCTGATCTACAACTGGAACACGGTCGCTCTTTTTGCAGTAATCGTATTTATAATACGGCCCTTGGGGGTGTTTTTAAGTTCGCAGGGATCCAATTTAAAACTCAATGAGAAACTTTTTATTGGCTGGGTCGGTCCACGAGGGATCGTTGCTGCGGGTATTGCTTCGCTTTTCGGTTCTAAATTAATGTTAAGGGGAGAACCTGGGGCCGAATACATCACCCCTTTGGTTTTTATGATTGTTTTGGGTACGGTACTATTAAATGCCACTACGGCACGTTTGTTTGCCAAGCTAGTTGGTGTGTTCTTAAAAAAGTCCGAAGGCATTTTAATTATTGGCGCATCCAAGCTATCCCGACTTATTGGCAATTATTTGAGAAAGAACAATAGGCATGTAGTACTGATAGACAATAACCAAAGCAATGTTGATAAAGCAAAGAAATTAGGTTTGGAAGCCCTTTCGGCCAATATTTTCTCCGATACGCTTGTAGACAATATTGAGTTGAACGACATGGGTTATTTAATGGCACTTACAGGGAACTCCGATATTAACAAGTTTGCCATAGATAAATTCCAAAAACAATTTGGTGAAAACGGAGCGTTTCGTTTGGTAAACACCGAAGAGGTGAATGACCCGGAGAACAACCCAAAAGAAGGACTCTTTTCCCATACGGATGATTTTATCCAACTGATGGATACTGTACGAAAGCATCCGGTTATCCACGAAATTGAATTGGAGGATAAGGAACACTACGACAAGTTGATTGACATTACCTACGAAGAGCGGGATATTGTTCCGTTGTTCACAAAATCTCCCGATGGAAGCATTGAAATCATTCCAGCAAACAGTAAGGACTTTACCCCTAAAGGTGAAGGCTACAAACTGGTTTATTTGGGTAAAGAGATAGAAGTGGCAAAAGAGGGAGAGAATCCCAAAACAGATTAAGGTAGTTTTCTGTAGAAGAGTCGAAAATGGTTTAGATTGTGGCTCGACTCACTCACTATTGACAGGATCGGGACAGAAAAAAGGTGGCCAAACAACGAACAGAATTGTAAATTAGGGACACCATGGACAGCGATTTGATCATTACCATTGTCATCATCTGCATAGGGATTGTCCTTTTTATAAAGGACTATTTTTCTATAGATACCACATCCATCATTATTATGGCCCTGTTCATAGTGGCGGGCGTCCTTAGTCCAAAAGAAGGTTTTTCGGGTTTTAACCATCCGGCCACCTTAACACTTGGGTGTATGTTCGTGGTAAGTGCCGGGGTGTTCAACTCAGGAATCTTGGATGGTCTTGGCCATAGGATCATAAAGCTGGCCAAAATACATTACAGCATTGCCCTGATCACATTTTGCCTCATTGCGGGCATGTTTTCCGCTTTTGTGAACGATACAGCCGTAGTGGCACTACTTTTGCCCATTGCCCTTACCGTTTGTAGGGAAACCAAAATTTCCCCGGGGATGCTGTTGATCCCCATATCATTTTCAGCACTTTTTGGGGGCACCTGTACCTTGATAGGCACCTCCACCAATATTTTGGTGAGCAGTTACACCGAAGAATATGGGCTGGAGGGCTTTGGGATGTTCGAATTCAGTTTGGCGGCACTTTGTTTGGCCATAATTGGCTTTGCCTACATCTTTTTTGTGGCGCCCCTTCTGTTGCCCAAGGCAGAAAAGGAACAGAACGCACTTGCCAAAGAAGCTGAAAAGTACATTACCGAATTACTGGTGGAAAAGGATTGTCTCGACATCAAAAAACCGTTGCATAAATCCAGATTGGTCAATGATCACAATGTACAGGTTCTGGCCATACTGAGGGCGGGTTCGCTCAAGCACGACATTGGCCCCGAAACATTTATATTGGAAGGAGACGTAATGAAAGTTATGATTCCCCCGAAAGCACTCAACGGCATCCGAAGCTTAAAAGGATATAAGATCACTGGGGACAAACAGTTGGACGAAGCAGAACTTGAGAAACACATTTATGAGGTTATTGTTCCCTTTGGTTCCAAACTGACAGAGGGATCTCTTCGCTCCCTTAATTTTAGGAGACAATACAATGGCTCTGTCCTGGCCATAAGGCAGCGTGGGGAAATTTTGTATGAAAAGCTCGCCGATGTAAAGTTGACAGAAGGGGACATGTTACTGATTTTGGGCACCGGGGCCGATGTGGACGCATTGGTTGCCCAGAACCTAGTGGTGGCCCTTTCCGAGCACAAGCACGGAAAAGTCAATTTAAAAAAAGCCATTCCTGCCCTTGTTATTGCAGTGGGGGTGGTGCTTGCGGCTTCGCTTAATCTTACCTCCATTTTGATCAGCAGTATGGTTGGCGCTCTGTTGTTGGTGGCCACCTCCACCTTAAAACCAAAGGAAGCTTACGAAGCAGTGGAATGGAAGGTCATTTTTATGATGGCAGGTGTGCTTTCCATGGGAACGGCCCTTGAAAAAACCGGAGGGGCCGAAAAAATTGCCCTTTTTATAGAGCAGACCTTGGGAAGTTACGATGCCCAAGTTACCCTGAGCATTTTGTACTTGGTCACTTTTTTGAGCACCAATGTGCTCTCCAGCAAAGCCACAGCGGCCCTTATGACCCCGATAGTAATTAGTCTTGCCGCGGCAATGGAGGTGAGTGAGCGGCCTTTTTTGGTCGCGGTGATGTTTGCTTGCTCCCTTACTTTTATGACGCCCGTAAGCTATCCCACCAATACCATGGTCTATGCGCCGGGAAACTACAAGTTCAATGATTTTTTAAAGGTAGGGACACCGCTTAATATCATTATCTGGATTGCCGCCACTTTTGTAATCCCTTACTTTTTTCCTTTTAAATAATTAAGAAGGACACGCTTTTTTTCGCATCCGTCAATTGAAGAGCAAATAAATGATGGAGTACAAGTACTTTGGTGCATTATTAACCATATTAATCTTTAAAAGTTGGGTGTGCTAATCATTCAACTTTAGCACGACCATAAAGGCTTGCTGTTTGGTTATTTTACATCTTTAAGTTTAAAACATGAAACATATGACGATAGTTGAAGCGTTAAAAGAAAAAAACCAACTTGTTAGAAATATTTTAGAACTACAAAACAGAATATCATCATATAATTGCGTAATTGAGGGAAACCCAAGGGCATATGATCCAAAAGAGGTAATGGCCGAACTCAACAATACAATCGAAGAATTAATTTCCATAAAAACGAGAATTACCCGGGCAAATCAGCCTGTTCAGGAAAAGATTTATCGGTTATCCGAACTCAAGACACAGATTCGTTTTTTAAAAAACATTCCCACTACCGAGGGAAAAGCTCCTCTGGGAAAAAGCCTTTACTCTAAATCCGAAACCTATGTTTGGGAATCATCTATTAAAACACAAGAAAGAGATAAGAGTGTTGTGGAATTGGGAAATGAAATCAGTAAAATCCAACAAGAGTTGGATGCCCATAATTACAAAACAACAATATAATTAAAGTGTAGTGCAGAAATGCGGTAACTGTTGTGGAGATCAAAATCACCAAATGCAAGAGATGCGATGTACAATTTTGATTTGATTTTGTAGCAATATAAAATTCAAGCTTCAAGAAAATTGTAATCAAACTTCAAAACAAATGGTTCAACAGTCATGATAGACCCCGATTTTGGATTAAAACAACATTTACTCAAAGTATGCACTACACCCTTTTCCATAAAGTGCATCATTAAAAAAACCTGGAAGATTAATCATTAAGCTTCAGCACGGCCATAAAGGCTTGTTGTGGAATTTCCACATTACCTACTTGGCGCATCCGCTTTTTACCCTTTTTCTGCTTTTCCAACAATTTACGCTTACGTGAAATATCCCCACCATAACATTTGGCGGTAACGTCTTTCCGTAGCGCTTTTATGGTTTCCCTAGAAATAATTTTGGAGCCAATGGCAGCCTGGATCGGAATATCGAACTGCTGTCTTGGGATAAGCTCTTTTAGCTTTTCACACATTTTTTTACCGATGTGGTAAGCATTGTCAAAGTGTACCAGGGCAGAAAGTGCATCAACAGGTTGGGCATTTAAAAGGATGTCCACACGAACCAGTTTTGAGGCACGCATTCCTGTTGGGGAATAATCAAAAGAGGCATATCCTTTGGAAACGGTTTTTAAACGATCATAAAAATCAAAAACGATTTCCGCCAAAGGCATATCAAAAACCAGCTCTACACGTTCTGTGGTCAGATATGTCTGGTTAACAATTTGTCCACGCTTTTCAATACAGAGCGACATTACGTTGCCCACAAAATCAGCTTTTGTGATGATGGTTGCCTTAATATAAGGTTCCTCAACGCGGTCTATAGTTGATGGGTCCGGTAAATCCGTGGGGTTATTGACAATTATAGGGTCTGGGTCACCTTTGGTAGTATATGCGTGGTAACTCACGTTGGGCACTGTGGTAATCACGGTCATGTCAAACTCACGTTCCAAACGTTCTTGGATGATTTCCATGTGCAACATTCCCAAGAAACCACATCGAAACCCAAAGCCCAATGCAGCACTGCTTTCAGGCGTAAATACCAAGGAGGCGTCGTTGAGTTGCAATTTTTCCATCGAAGAACGCAGATCCTCAAAATCTTCCGTGTCAACAGGGTAAATACCTGCAAAAACCATAGGTTTTACATCCTCGAAACCGCCAATGGGGTTTTTGGTCGGGTTTGCGGAATCTGTGATGGTATCCCCTACTTTTACCTCGCGAGCATCTTTTATTCCGGTGATCAAATAGCCCACATCGCCCGTAGAAATCTTGTTTTTAGGGAACTGGGTCAATTTTAAGGTGCCAATTTCATCGGCATAGTAAGACTTTCCGGTGGCCACAAATTTTATTTTTTGCCCTTTTGTGATTTCTCCGTTTACCACCCTAAAATAGGTTTCAACACCTCTAAACGGATTGTATACCGAATCAAAAACAAGAGCTTGGAGAGACTCATCGGGATTCCCTTTGGGAGGAGGTATGCGCTCAATAATTGCTGTAAGAATCTCCTCGATACCAAGTCCTGTTTTAGCACTTGCCGGGATTACCTCTTCCGGTTTACAGCCCAATAGGTCTACAATATCATCGGTAACCTCTTCTGGGTTTGCACTGGGAAGATCCACTTTGTTGAGCACGGGAATAATTTCCAAATCGTTTTCCAATGCCAAGTATAGGTTGGAAATGGTCTGAGCCTGAATGCTTTGTGCCGCATCAACTACCAGTAGGGCACCTTCGCAGGCGGCAATGGAACGCGATACTTCGTATGAAAAATCAACGTGTCCGGGAGTATCAATCAGGTTGAGCACATACTTTTCGCCGTTGTGAACGTAGTCCATTTGAATAGCGTGGCTCTTAATGGTAATGCCCCGTTCACGCTCAAGATCCATATTGTCCAGCAACTGGTCTTGTTTTTCGCGTTCGGTCACCGAACCGGTAAAGTCCAACAAGCGGTCTGCCAAGGTGCTTTTGCCGTGGTCAATGTGTGCAATGATGCAAAAATTCCTGATCTTCTCCATATCAACAATAACATACCCTAAAAAAGGGACATAATCAACTGCAAATATAATTGTTTTAAATACCCGCAAATGGTTTTTTCTCAATAAGAAAATTACCGCCCATCCCGCTCAAAAATTATTTCATAGATTTGACAATCAACCCAAACCTATAATGAAGAACCACACCGCTACTTTTTTATTGGTGTTTTTTGCAATATGCGGCGCATACGGCCAAACCTTTACAATTTCTGGTAAGGTCGTGGACGAACAGAATCAGATTATTCCCTACGCCAACATTTTGCTGCTTCAGGCTACCGATTCCACATTTGTTCAAGGGACATCTGCCGACGAGAAAGGCTTTTTTGTACTGTCCGAAGTGGAACCGGACCTCTATTTGTTACAGGCAAGTTATGTGGGCAGGGGCTCCGAACCCAGACCTTTGGATATTGCCAAGGATGTTTCCTTGGGCGCTTTGATTATTCCTTTAGAAAACAACGAACTGGATGAGGTTGTGGTATCGGCTCAGCGCCCTAAATTAAAAAGATTACCAGACAGACTGGTCTTTTCGGTAGAAAATACAGTGGTTTCACAAGGAACTTCATGGGATATTCTAAAAAGCACCCCTGGTGTAATCGTAAACCAAGATGATTTATTGATTCGTGGCCAAAACGCCACAGTTTACCTTAATGATCGAAAGGTCCAATTGTCCGGACAAGAAGTTCGGGATTTGTTGCAGGGACTTTCGGGCACCAATATTAAATCTGTTGAAGTAATTGCAAATCCTCCTGCAAGGTATGATGCCGAAGGAGGCCCTATTTTGAACATCGTTACCAGCAAAAACATTGTTCCGGGATACAAGGGAAGCATCAACGGGACATTTAGCCAAGCTGTTTTTCCAAAATTCAGTATGGGTACCAGCCATTATTACAAAACTGACAAACTCAACCTGTTTGCCAACTATACCATCAATCCAAAGAAGGACGTGAACAAAACGAAAAAGGGCATCAATTTTATGGATGATGCCAATGATGTTTTTTCCGTTTGGGATACGGATTATAATCAAACGGATAGGTCGCAGTCGCAAAATGCAAGTTTTATTCTGGATTATGATTTTGATGACAGAAACAGTTTGAATGTGACCTCCAACCTGCTTTTTAATTTAGATCAAGAGCAGCAAACATTGCTCAGCAACGAAATGAGGAATGCCCAAGCCCAATTGGACTCCACATTTACCACCCAGAACAACGCCAATATGGACAACACCAACTTGGCGTTTGACCTCACCTATGTTCACAAACTAAGAAAGGAAGGGGCACAGATACGAGCCAATGGGCATTACACCTATTTTAACGGGGAGACGTTCCAACGCCTTGCATCCGATTATTTTGATGCGGACGGCACTTTTTTACGGGACTTTGGGTTTGATTCCGATACTGATCAAGAGATTAGAATTTTTACCGGGCAGTTGGATTATTCCACACCAATTGGCAATGCATCTTTTGAAACGGGAGCAAAGATCTCGTCGATTACTTCCGAAAACAAGGTGAACTTTTTCAACTTTAATGGCTCTAGCAATACGGTTGATTCTTCCTTATCGGATTTGTACACCTATGATGAAAATGTGTATGCAGCCTACATGAGCTTTGTGAAGAATTGGGAGAAATGGTCGATGAAGTTAGGAGTTCGTGGAGAGCTTACGGAGGCCGAGGGGAGGTCGTTGACCTTGAACGAGACCAATACGCAGGACTTTTTTGAACCGTTCCCATCGTTTTATTTGCTCTATTCACCATCGGGCAAGCACAGTTTTTCTTTTGATTATGGAAGGAATATTAACCGTCCCAAGTACAACGACCTTAATCCCTTTCGCTTTTTCTACAACGAAAATGATTACGAAGAGGGAAACCCCGGTTTGAGACCCAGCTTTAGCAACAACTTTAACTTAAACTATACGCTCAAAAGCGAATATTTCTTCGACATTTACTATCGGGACAATGGCAGTAACATTTCGTACCTGGTCTTTCAGGACAATGACAATCAAACCTTGGTGGAGCTTAAGCAGAATGTGTTGGAAAGCAAATCCTACGGTTTGGACTTTACTTTGAGCAAATCCATTTTGCCCCCATGGTATATGTACGCCTACACATCAATTTTTCATGAGGAAGAAACCTTTTTGGCGGAGCAAAGCGGAAATGTACCCTTTACCAACGAGGTAAATGGGGTGTATGCCTATGTGGGCAATTATTTAACGTTGTCCAGTGATGGAACGTTCACGGGAGAGGTGGCCGCAACGTACATTTCCCGGTTTCTTTTTGGTTCTTACGTATCGGACGAGCAGTTTAATTTGACGATTGGGTTGCGAAAAACTTTGTTCGACAATAAGATAACCCTTTCGCTTGCGGCAGAGGATATTTTGGAGCAATATGTGCCCACCTATCGTTCGCAGTACCTTAACCAAGACAACTTTTATCGCAGACGTCCCGAAACGCAGTTTATCCGCTTTGGTTTCACCTATAATTTTGGGAATTTTAGATTAGAGGATAATCAGAGGGGCATCGACAAAAATGAGCGCGACAGACTAGAATCGCAAAACTAGCTTTTTGGTTATCACCTATTTTGTACTTTTGCAATCCAAAAAAACGAAGGATTTGCCAAAAATTGGAAACATAGAACTCCCTGATTTTCCGCTTCTTCTAGCTCCGATGGAAGATGTGAGCGACCCTCCTTTCCGTAAATTGTGCAAGGAGCAGGGCGCCGATGTGGTGTATACCGAGTTTATTTCTTCCGAAGGATTGATCAGGGATGCCGCCAAAAGTGTTGTTAAACTGGATATTTATGAAAAAGAGCGTCCCGTGGGCATCCAGATTTTTGGCGCAGAACTCGACTCCATGTTACAGGCAGTGGATATTGTGGAGAAATCCAACCCGGATATCATCGATATCAATTTTGGCTGTCCTGTAAAAAAGGTGGTCTGTAAAAACGCCGGAGCAGGTATTTTGCGGGATATTCCATTGATGGTAAAGCTTACCGAAGAAATCGTAAAACGCACCAAATTGCCTGTAACGGTGAAAACCCGATTGGGGTGGGACACCAGTTCCATTAAAATTGTTGAGGTTGCCGAACGACTGCAAGATGTGGGAATTGAAGCAATTTCCATCCACGGTCGTACACGTGTTCAGATGTACAAAGGTGAGGCCGACTGGAAACCCATTGCCGAGGTAAAGAACAACCAACGGATGCATATTCCCGTATTTGGTAACGGCGATGTGGACACGCCCGAAGCGGCGGTAAAAATGCGTGATGAATACGGATTGGATGGAGCCATGATCGGAAGGGCGAGCATTGGATATCCTTGGTTTTTTAAAGAGGTGAAACACTACTTTAAAACAGGCGAACATTCAGCGCCACCCACAATGCAAGAACGTGTGGAGGCCGCTCGTAGGCATTTGCAAATGGCCATTGATTGGAAAGGTGAAAAATTAGGCGTTTTTGAAACCCGAAGACATTATACCAATTACTTTAAGGGCATACCCCATTTTAAGGAATACCGAATGAAAATGGTGACCAGCGATGATGCCGCGGATGTGTTTGCTGCTTTTGATGAGGTAGAAGAAAAATTTGGGGATTACCAGTTCGCTTAGGCGGAAACTAACTTTTCGGTAATTCGACTGCTTGCAATTTTTGAAGAAATAAAGCCCAAAACCACGATTGTTCCGATTACAATCAGCAAATTGATGACATTGAATTCTACGGGATAGGCCAGGGATGGTGTTATTTTCAACCATCCGAACGCCAGTTGGGAACCGATCAACAAAGACCCGATCAGTACACCTATCAAACCACCAAAAGAGGTGACCAATATACCTTGTATAAAATAAATACGACGCAATTCTTTGATGGTCGAGCCAAGACTAAACAATGTTTTGGAGTTCTGCTGTTTGTCCAAAATCATCATGATGATAGCTCCAACCACATTAAACAGGGCAATGATCAAAACGAGGGTAAAAATCAAATAGGTTGCCAAATTTTCCGTGTTCAGCATTCGGTAGAGCGAGGTGTTTTGCTCACGACGCGTCAAAACCGATACTTTATCCCCCAAAACATCTGCAATGGAGCTTTTAACGCGATCGGGAGAGGCATTCTCCATCAATTTAAAATTGATGCCAGAGACTTCGGTACTATCTTTCTGCAATAGCTCTTGAACCAAAGGAAGCCGAGCAAACACGTATTTTTTATCTAAACTTTCTTCGACCGCATAAACGCCGCTTACCACCAAAGCAAGGTCGTCGTATGGTTTTGGGTTGAATCCCGGTTGCGAAAAAGAACCTTCACCGGGTTTTGGGACCAAAACTTCCATAGCAGTACGGTTGTTCATAGGTACACCCAATAAATTGTAAATCCCGATACCAATTACTCCATTGTAAACATCCGAGCCCCAATTTCCGAAAATTAGGGTACTGTCCACTCCAGTGACGGCTCGGTAGTTTTCATCCACCCCTTTTATGTAGGCAATGGTACTTTTTTCTTTATAGGTAAGGTAGGCCCGCTCTTCCAATTCTTTGGAAAAATTGGCCAACCCCTCGATATTGCCAAGCGCCGATTCTTCATCGGGAGAAATGGTAAAATGCTTCCCAATGGTGGGCGAAGCCTTTAAATCGGGGTCAAACGTATTGGAAAAAGATAGGCTGAACGTTTTTAGACCGGCAAAAGCGGAAAGCACGATAAAAAGCGCCGCGGAACCTATCACAATCACCAAAAAAGTAATGAAATTGATAATATTTACCGCATTTTGGCTGCTTTTGGACCGTAAGTAACGTTTTGCGATATAAAGAGGAAAGTTCAAAATCAGGATTTCTTACGTTTGTCGAGCAAGTCCCTGTTCTCGATAGGGTTTTCTTCTCGTTTCAATGATTTTTCAATCTTTTCGATGTATTCCAACGAATCATCCAGATAAAAATTGAGCTCGGGCACACGCCTTAATTGGTGCTTGGTACGCTGTGCCAATTCGTATCGAATGGCCACTTGGCTTTCTTTGATGCCTTCCAACAGTTCTTTGGCACCTTTGTTCGGAAAAATGCTCACATACACCTTGGCCAAGGATAGATCAACGGTTACAGAAACTTTGGACACAGAGATCAAAGTTCCCTTAAGGCCACCATCGGTAGCGGCACGTTGTAAAATGTCGGCCAGGTCTTTTTGAATGATTCCCGCTATTTTTTTCTGTCTTTGTGTTTCCTCCATACTGCAAAAATAAGCGAATTAATGACTAACCTTACTTTATGAACCATTTACAGTACGTAATTTTGGAAAAAGGAGAACATTTTAACGTTTATTGTGAATCCTATGGATAAAATAGAACATATCGGTATCGCGGTAAAAAACCTGGAAGCGTCCAATGTATTGTTTGAGAAGCTTTTGGGTGTGCCCCATTATAAAATTGAGGAAGTAGCCTCGGAAGGGGTAAAGACATCGTTCTTTAAATCGGGCCCCAATAAAATTGAACTGTTGGAAGCGACAAATCCGGATAGTCCCATTGCCAAATATTTGGAAAAGAAAGGAGAGGGCATTCACCATATTGCTTTTGCGGTGGAGGATATTGTATCGGAAATGGAACGATTAAAGGGCGAAGGCTTTGTTGTTTTGAACGAAAGGCCCAAAAAAGGAGCGGACAACAAATGGGTAGCATTTTTACACCCAAAGGGCACCAATGGCGTGCTGGTGGAGCTTTGCCAAGAAATAAAAGAAGGGTAGGGGCGTTAAAACCTTGCGCTGAAGAAAAATAAACACTAATATTGCATCCGCAAAATGCGGGTCCTATAGCTCAGCTGGTTAGAGCACCTGACTCATAATCAGGGGGTCCCTGGTTCGAGCCCAGGTGGGACCACCTCAATAAAGATAAGCCTTTCAAGCAATTGGGAGGTTTTTCTTTTTTATACGGGTACAACATAGGTACAACATTTCAAAAACATTCAATCTGTTTCTTTCTTTAATTCTAAATCATTATTGTAACATTTTGTAACAATAAAGAAAAATACCATATCTTGGTTCTTTCATACATAGTGATAATCTGATTTTTCAAAGGACAACCATAACGTATGTAAGGTTTCAACTCTTTTAAAAGTCAACCCACTGACAGTAACACATAAACAACAACTAAACAGAATCAGAATGAAAAAAACAGTAAACAAACTAAGTAGGTTCCGCATTCAATTGATGCTTGTGGTCTTAACCTTGCCCTTGGGGGTACTAGGTCAAGAAGTAGGTTCTATGGAGCGGCTGGTCTCTCCTGAAATTGCTGATGATAACACAGTAACTTTTAGAATCAAGGCGCCAAAGGCAGAAAAGGTGGTCTTATCGGGCAATTGGATGCCTATGGTACCCGGTGAGGGAATGGGTATGACCCGAAAGACCGTGGCGCTGACCAAAGACGAAAACGGTGTTTGGTCCACCACGGTTGGCCCATTGGAACCGGAACTTTATGGGTACACTTTTATCGTAGACGATATCAACACCTTGGATACTGCCAATTTATTGGTCGCTCGTGACGGAACTTTTAGAACAGAAAATGTGCTATATATTCCAGGGAAAGCCTCAGAACTCTATTGGGCCAAAACAGGACCAAAAGGGACCGTTCACAAAATTTGGTATGAGTCCCCGACCTTGGATCTAATCCGTAGAATGTACGTATACACCCCACCAGGGTATACCGATAGTAATGAAAACTATCCTGTTCTATACCTATTGCATGGTGGAGGTGGAGACGAAGAAGCTTGGCCAACCCTTGGGGTTGCAAACCATATCTTGGACAATCTTATTAATTCAGGAAAAGCCAAACCCATGATCGTGGTGATGACCAATGGTAATCCAGGCCAAGCCGCCGCTTTGACGGTAAGTCCCAAACTGGAACCTTCAACACAACCTGCAGGAGGTATGGCAAATATGTTGTTCGAAAAAAGCTTGGTCAATGACGTGATTCCTTATATTGAATCACACTTTCGAGTGAAATCCAACAAAGAAAATCGTGCTTTGACCGGTTTGAGTATGGGCGGTTTACAGACAATGAACACCTCTTTTGAAAACCCTGAGCTGTTCGATTACATCGGAGTTATGAGCATGGGCTTTGCCGACCTCAGTCGTTTTGGAATTGAGGTGGACCATTCTAAAAGAGGTGAGCAAATAGAAGCATTAAAAGCTGCCGACCCCGAGCTTTATTGGATTGCTTGCGGTACCGACGATTTCTTATACCAAAGTGTGGTTGATATGCGAAATGAACTGGATAAGCACGATTTTGACTACATCTATCGCGAAAGTACCGGGGGACATACTTGGTCCAACTGGAGAATCTACTTGTCAGAGTTTGCACCGATGTTGTTTAAATAATAAGGTAAAAGGTATCTTGTATTCCCACTAAATCAAAATATAGATCTTTTTACTTTTTAAACCCTTTCAAGTCTTGGATTTGGAAGGGTTTTTTTATTGATGAACTAAAATTGACAGATGGCTTCGTATGATAAACTTGTTCCGAGAATTCACTAATTTGCTACAAAGAAGAAAAAATGCTCACCGCCGAACAAAAGCTCAAGGAACGCATCAAGGAACTTACTTGTTTGTACGAGGTCACCTCCCTCATCGTAAACTGCGATTACGATGATATGGAAACTGCATTGCTAGGCATTGTGCAATGTTTGGAGCGCGCCTGGCAATTCGACGAGGAAACTTACGTTTTGCTATCTACCCCAGATTTCTTTATAAAGACCGAGGAGAAAGGGGAAGACTACGTGTTTTTGGAATCCGTCATTACCGTGTTCAATAAGCCCAAGGGTGAGATTAAAGTTGGGTATCCGTCCCCCAAATACCAGCTAAAGGATTTTTTGGAAGAAGAACAACAATTATTGGACAATGTGTGTCTAAAGGTGGGCAACCTGTTGGAGCGCAAGGAAATCAAGGAAAAGGAAGCGCATATCCGCCGACAGGTGGAACAATCCGATAGACTTCGGATATTGGGGGAAATCACCGCAGGTATCGCCCACGAACTCAACACCCCACTTGCCAACATTCTGGGTTTTACCGAGCTTTTACAGGAACACATCAGCAATGATCCACAAGCCCTCAAGGATTTGGATAAGATCATAACGAACACCATATTTTCTAGAGAAGTAGTCAAAAAACTGATGTTCTTCGCCTGCGAAATGCCCGAAACTCGGGAAGTCATCAATGTGGTTGAGGTGATGGAGGAGGCCATCAATATGCTGCGTACTACCTTGAGACAAAATGAAGTCTCTTGTGAATTTGAGCACTCCGAAGACACCATTGAACTACGCATCGATAAGATTCAGTTGACCCAAGTGGTCTTCAACCTAATTGTGAACGCCATCTATTTTGCACCGCCCAAGAGCACCATTTCCGTTAATCTTGGTATCGAAAAGGAAAATATCATCCTAAAAATTGCGGATCAAGGCCCCGGCATTCCAGAAGAATCCATAGCGCACATTTTTGACCCTTTTTTTACCACCAAACCCGTAGGTGAGGGCTCAGGATTGGGGCTTAGTGTGGTACACGGCATTGTTCAGAGCCATCAAGGAAGCATCGCGGTTACACCAAATACCCCAACAGGCACTATCTTTACATTGAAATTTCCAAAAAAGTAAATGCTTTGTTGAAAAAGGAAAACATATTGCTGGTCGATGACGACATCGATATTCTTGAGCTGTTGCAACGGCATTTAAAGTCGATGGACTACCATACCTACAAAGCTGTATCAGTCAAAGAGGCGTTATACATTTTAAAGGATACCGAGATAGATTTGTTGGTAACGGATATCAATATGCCGGAAATAGATGGGCTGGAACTGGTAAAATATGTGGCCGAGCATTACCCGAATATGCCCAAATTGGTGGTGACCGGTTTTCCGTCGGTGGAAGATGCGTCCAGTGTAATCAAACACGGAGCAACGGATTACTTGACCAAGCCTTTTACCAAAATGGAGCTGGATGGGGCCGTTAAAAAAGCCTTGGCCAGTAAAGAGGCGAAGGATACTTTTAAGACCTCACCGGTAAAACCAATGGCCACGAACGGCTATGCCGATATGATCGGAAACTCCGAAGCGTTTCAAAAGGTTACAGAAATCATTGATAGGGTAAGGGACAACCGTGCTACGGTTTTGGTCCGTGGGGAAAGCGGAACAGGAAAGGAGCTCGTGGCGCGGGCCATTCATTATTCGGGCAAGTTTGCTCGGGCTCCTTTTATTGCTGTAAACTGTGGCGCCATTCCAGAAAATCTTTTGGAAGCAGAACTTTTCGGTTACACCAAAGGTGCTTTTACAGGCGCCAACGAAAATCGCAACGGTTTTTTTCAGGCAGCGCACAAGGGAACTATTTTTTTGGATGAAATAGGAAACGCCACCTTGCCAGTTCAAAATAGATTGTTACGAGTGCTTCAGGAGAAAGAAGTAACC
Organism: Allomuricauda ruestringensis DSM 13258; assembly: GCF_000224085.1. NCBI lineage: Bacteria > Pseudomonadati > Bacteroidota > Flavobacteriia > Flavobacteriales > Flavobacteriaceae > Flagellimonas > Flagellimonas ruestringensis. The sequence goes on along the minus strand of NC_015945.1, from coordinate 1,396,392 downwards.
AAAATAGGCTCGCAAAAACCTGAAAAACTGGATGTGAGGGTTATAGCTGCCACCAATAGTGATTTGGAAGAACTTATTCAAAAAAAAACATTTAGGGAAGACCTCTATTACCGTCTTTCCGTGGTTACAGTTGATGTGCCCCCCCTCAGGGAACGTTCCTCCGACATTCCTTTGTTGGTCGACAAGTTTATGCAGAAGTATGGCATTGAGTACAAAGATCGTTTTGTTCGCATTGCTGATGACGCCCTTGACGTTTTGGAACGATATTCTTGGCCAGGCAATATCCGCGAACTGGAAAATGTTGTGCAACGCGCCGTAATTATGTGCGATGGCAAAATTACTTTGGAGCACTTGCCCGACGAGTTAAAATATAAAATCGACTTTCCCACAAAAGGATTTAAAACACTTCAGGAAAAAGAGAAAGAATACATTGAGGAAGTGCTCCACTCCACTCAAGGAAACAAAACCAAAGCAGCTGAAATTTTAGGCATCAACCGGAAAACACTCCGCGAAAAACTGAAATGACCACTGGGGCATTTTGCCCCAACCGGGTAAAAAACACCCGTCTTTATTTTTCTTTCACACAACTAAAACAGATATAATCAACTAAAAATCAAATAATTATATTTTTAATGTGCCCCTATTCCTGCAAATGGCACAGGGCTTGCTCTTATATGGACAAAATGCTGGGATGCCGTTTTTGGCCTCCCGTCCGTTAAGAACTGGAAATGAAATACGGAAGCCTGATCATGGAGAAAAAGGATTATGTAACGCTTAAACGAATACTGAACTTTCATAGGTATTATGAGGATTATGCCCATAAGGATGCCTTGGAACAGTTGGGCGATAGAATTGATAAGGCTTTGGTGGAAGATGAGTTGGATATACCGGACGATGTGGTTCGGTTAAACTCAAAAGTTACGGTCGAATTTGTAAATGGAGCACGTCAAATGTTTCAATTGGTTCCATCGACACGGGGTGACCTTAAAAATAATATGATATCCGTTGTGAGCACCATGGGAGCAAGTTTGGTCGGACTTGCAGTTGACGATACTGTTCAAATCGGAGCCCCTTCGGATTCCAAATCCTTTAAGATAGTGGACGTGGAGCAATCACATCAATTGTCGTCCAGTTTTGATTTTTAAAACACAATGCGAAAATAATTTGTAAACCTTAAATATATAGTTATGAGAATAATAATTTTAGCAATTCTGTTCGTGGTGGCAACCACAAATATCAACGCACAAAATGTAACCCCCCAAGAAGTAAAAGTTGGCGATATATTGGAGATTGGCCGTCCCGATGCACCCCAGTACAAGCACATTGATTTCCCCCGTGCCAACTTCATCATAAAAAAAGGAGGCATTGCCAATTATAAAATAGTTGAAGGAAACAAAGTGGTGGTAACCGCCATAAAGGAGAAAAAGGACGGCTCCGTGGAGGTGAAAATAAAAAAGACCAACGGTAAAAGATTCTTTAACAGCCACCCTGTGGTTAAGGCTGATTTAAAAAATGCACTTGAGTCGGGAGAGTTAAGTGTACTGTAGTTGATTGATGATTTCCGCTCAGCTCAAAGCATTTAGGTTTGCTCAATTAGATGGTTAGCTAATGGCTGGGCGGATTTATTCAAATAAAATAAATCCAGGTTCGATTAGATAGAAATAACAAAAAAACAAAGAATGCCAAAAAAAATGTCCATAAAACAGCGAATAAACGCAGGGTTCATACTTGCTGCGGCATTTTTATTGGTGCTTGCTTCCAACCGATTGAACCAGCGTAATTTTTCTACCGTAGAGCAAAGTGTAAACTCAGTTTTTGAAGACCGTTTGGTGGTTCAGGAATACATTTATAGGCTCAACAACCTATTTCACAAGAAAGAATTGGCCTTGGCCAAGAATGAGTTAAGCACAAACACGCTTACGGAATCTTCCGACATAGAAAAAATACTTTCAGATTTCGCAAAAACAGAATTAACGGTCAAGGAATCGAGGTATTTATCGGACTTGAGGAGCAGCTATTCCGAACTTCAGGAGATGGAAAAAAATCTATCAGCCAAGAATGCATCCGGAAGCGCCGAAATGAAGCGTGGGATATCATCAAAGCTGACCAGAATAAACAATGACCTTGATGAACTTTCTGGGGTCCAACTTTCAGAAGGAAGACAATTGACCCAACGTTCCCAAAGGTCTCTTGGCATGAACCAATTATTATCACGTTTGGAGATAGTATTCTTGGTCATTATCGGAATACTTTTTCTTCTTATTGTATTCCATCGCGAAAAATCAGGGATGCATCTGGTGGAAAAGGATTCCTAGAGGTTTCCAAGCTTCAAATAACTTCTATATAGGTGCGGGATGCTCGAACCTTTTTGGGAAACCTGATGGCAAATCCCCGCTAGTGCGAGCCTTTTGGCCCGTAAAAATCCATTTTGAAAGTAGAGCAGGCATAAGCATGATGCTTGCACCAGCGAGGGTTTCTGTCGTTATTGCGCTTACACAAAGTTGGTGACAGTTATATTTACACCAATGAAATTTTACATAAAATCATTGCCGAGGTCTTAACTGTTCAATGATTTTAGCATCGACCCAATATTGTTTTGTTTGCCAATATGTACTTCCATCTTCCCTTACTTTTTCTTCTGACCTTCCAAAAAGCAAATATTTTCCATCAGGTGTTAACCTCGCACCATTCTCTACTAATTCTGAATTTATCTTATTTCCCATATTAATAGCTGGGCCCCATGAACCATCTTGCTGTCGAAAACTGATATAATTGTCAGACTTGCCATATCCATCTTCTCGCTCGCTACCCCATATTAAGAAGGATTCATCTGGTGCTATAAAAGGGTGGGCTGTCCATTTTCCTGAGTTAATTTCCTTACCGAGTAGTTTTGGTTCTTCTCGTTTACCATCAATGATCTTTGATATGCGAATTACGTCATTGCTTTTATAATCATCAAAAACGATAGTCCCTTTATCGGATGCCGACAACACCATAATGCCCCAATCTTCCCTGTCAAACATTGGACCTAGACTTTTTATCTTTGACCAACCCGAATCTGTACGTTCAATATAGTTATGTCTTGAGTATAAAATGTTGCTATTTTCAGCGCTTCTAGGGTTAAAAGTATATTTATTGACCCTATAATAACTTTCTTCTTGCCGATAAACGACAACAGCTGGCTGAAAGGGGTCGTTCCCTGAATAAGTGAAGTAAAACTCTTGCATGTCCAAAGCGTCCTCGCTCCCTAATTTCCAGTCTTCAGAAGTGCTCTTTTTCGGAACAAAAATTTCGGGGGTTAACCCTGGAGGCTTATATCCAAAGTAAAGGTTATCTTCTGTTGAGGAATTCTTCTTAATTTCCGACTTCTCTGGTTTGCAAGCACTCAAAAATATTGCAAATACCAGTACTATAATTTTAATTCTCATTGTTCAGTTTGTTTTAATTACCGCCAACGGTATTTGTATGGCACGTGCTCCGAAAGGTATATGCCAGACACGACGTTGTAGAACGTTTTTTTAATAGAATCATCATTCTTTATTGTTGCATTTCATTAAACCCTCTCTCATTTCTTGTTCAAAGCTTGAATTTGGGTATTGGACAAGCCCTGTTTCGAAGTATTTAATAGCATTCTGGTAGTCCTTATGCTTTAAATAAAACTGCCCGAAACGATTTTTCCAATAGGCCGAAGCATATCTTTTTGTACTTAAAACATCTTTAAATTCGGTCATGAAAATATTAAAATACTCAAAATTATTTCTGTTCCATGCTAACCAAATTAATCCATTTTTTGTGTTGTCATCGATACGGCCATCACCACCAAATTGTTTTGCCCGTTCCTTAAAATAAGTGGTCAGGTAATCCATTCCTCCCAAATCAATATACTGTTGTATACTTTCAAAAACTGGGGAGTCATAATTATAATAGTAGTATTTCAACCCTTTATATATTGCTAAATGCGCTAAGGTTTCATGCACTTCATCATTAAACAGATCATATTTCCAAATAAGATTCTTGGGGCTGTTCTTTTTCAGTATTTCATGGAACGCTTCGGTTGAACCGATATAATAAATATCCTTTTTGGAGTTGGCCATAAATAGGTAAACATCTTTTTCTGAAGAAAACTTTTTAACCATCTCTTCGGAAGCATAACCCCCATTAGTTATTATTGCTCCATTAAAGACCTCGCTCTTTTCTAAAATTAATTCACTTATGTAGTAAGCAGCGTCTTCCCAACCAAAAATGACACGTTCTTTATTTGTTCTGTAATTTGAATCTATGTAGTGTATGACTTCATTAATTAAAAAATCAGTGAATTTTTTATTTTCATCCCCAAATAATGTTCTTCTTAATGGGTTGCTATTATTGATGCCTACAACAATCATTTCTGGAATAGCACCTGGAGTGCGCAAGGCTTTTTGAATTGCTACACCGCTTAAAAAATACCATTGTCCATCCAAAATATAAAGCACTGGATATTCTTGCTTTGAATCTGAATAACCATCAGGTGTATAAATTTGAATTGTTCTTTCTTGATTTAATACGGAAGACTGAATAGTATGATGGGCGCCAATGGTAATTGGGAAGTTATTTTCTTGTGCTGTACATATTTTATTTAAAAAACAGCACATTATAAAAATGTATAATGACTTCATAGGGTTGATTTTTATTGAAATTTCACAATGTTCTACTGTAGATATCCCACTAGTGCAAACCTCTTGGCTCGTAAAAATCCATTTTGAAAGTAGTGGAGGACTAGCGAGACGCCTGTCTGCCAACAAAGGCAGGCTCGCACCAGCTTGGAGTTTCCAAGCTTCAAATAACCTCCAAAATGGATTGACTCCCATTGAACACAAAACGTTCACCTTTTTCCTTTCCTAGCAACAATCTGGCTATGGGAGCATTGGCCGAAATACAGTAGACAACACCATCATTATGCTTAAAAGCGCCTGCAGAGATGGCTATAAAATAATCGGCCACACTCGTTTTTACCAGAGAACCCAAACGTATTTTATCTGAGGGTGTATCAATATTTATTTTATTCAGGACGCTTCGGGTTGTATCGAGTTCCAGTAATTGTTGACCCAGTTTTTCCTGTTCCAGCTGTACCATGGCCCTTCCTGTTTCGTGCTTGTCACCTGCCGAACTTTTGGTTTCGGAGCTCAAGGATTCTTGCAGTTCACCGCTCTGCTTTTTTAATCGCGTGGTTCGCTCGTCCAAATGGCTCCAGCAGAAGTCTAAAAGTGCTTTTTTCATAGTTTGGTTAAGCAAAGGTAAGTCGGAAAACGGTTTCAACATTAGGAATAGAACGTACTTGAATACCACCTCCGTGAAGTTGCATCACCCTTTTGGAAAGACTTAGGCCAATACCCGTGCCTTCGCTTTTGGTGGTAAAAAAGGGAACAAATATTTCGTCCATTACCTCGGGGGATATTCCTGGTCCGTTGTCCTTGATATCAATATATTTAGAGCCATTTTCATCGATTCCGGCAACCATTTGCACTTTTCCGCCGCTGGTGGACTCAACAGATTGCAGGCCATTTTTCGCCAAGTTGATCAACACTTGGGAAATTTGTTTTTCATCAATATAAAACTCCAGATCCTCGGGGTGGCAAAGTATATTGAACTCGCTTTCACCCTCAAGCAGCCGGGCGGACATGAGAACATCTATCTTTTCCAGCAAGTCTTTTCCTTTCACAAGGGTTTTGCTAGGGTCCGGCACGTGTAACAGGCTTCGGTAGGATTGCACAAAATCCATTAGGTCTCCACCTTGTTCTTTGATGACTTCCAATCCTTTCAACGTATTTTTTATCTGACTTTCCTCCAACTCTTCCATCGGGGTGATTTTGCCTCCTTTTCGGTAGTATTTGATGATGGAATCCGATATGGAAGCAATCGGGGTAATGGTATTCATAATCTCATGCGTAAGCACACGGATGAGGCGCACCCAAGACTCGGTTTCTTTTTCGTCCAGTTCCTTATGGATATCTTGGACCACCACCAGCAGTAAAGATTGGCCGTCCAACGTTAAAGGAGTGGACTTTAGGGCCAATTGTGTTTGTTCGCGCTCATTGGACAATTGGAACAACTTGCGCTGAAAAGGCTGAAAGTCTTTAAAGATTTCGTACAGATTTTCATCCACTTGCTTTAACTGTTTGATGTGGTTCAAGGGAGTATAGTCCAACAACTGCTCTAGAGTGGGATTGGCAAAAAGAACATGCCCCTTTTCGTTGTAGGTCATGATGCCGATACTGGCCTGTTTCAAAATTTCTTGATAGTACTGCTCCCGTATCTGGAGTTGCATGTGGACTTCTTGGATAAGTCCATTGACTCGATTAAGGCTTCGGTTGAGCTCTTGGAACGAATCAATGGTAACCCCCTCTGGAAAACGGAGGGTAAAATCCTCGTTCCTAATAGCATCAAAAAAATAGGCAATCTTTCTGTTGGTGCGATTTATGAAGGTTATCAAGGAAAACACTTGTACCATTAAAAGAATGGCACAGAGCCCCGAGGTAAAATACCATTTATAGGCGAATGAAAAGGCCAAGGCAACGGCAGTTAGGGACAGGAAAATTACCCGAACAATAAGCTGAATATAAAAGTTTCTGCTTGCCATCAGTCGCTCTTTTTCTTCAACTTGTTATAAAGCGTTTGTCGGGAAATGCCCAATTGTTCGGCCGCGGCACTGTAGTTGCCCTCATTTTGTTCCAAAGCCCTAAGGATCATTTGTTCCTCCATTTCGTTAAGGGTCATGGGCTCGCTGTCAAAAGACTGCATGGGCTTGGCATGCAACAGAAAATCGGAGGGTTTTAAAACATTGCCATCAGAAAGGATGACAGCTCGTTCCATGGTATGTTGCAACTCCCTAATATTACCCGGCCACGGGTATTCCATCAGTTTTTCCTGCGCCAATTGATTGATTCGCAATCCGGACTTATCATATTTATGGGCAAATTTTTTAAGGAAAAAATCGGCCAGCACCAAAATATCCTCATTGCGCTCCCTTAGCGGAGGCACTTCAATATGGATAGTGTTGATGCGGTACAACAGGTCTTCCCGAAACAATCCATCCGCAACCATTTGCTCCAAATTGCAATTGGTGGCACATACTAACCGAATATCTACATCGATGGGTTTGTTGGAGCCCACCCGAACCACGGATTTGTTTTGAATGGAAGACAATAATTTGGCCTGCATTTGAAGCGAAAGGTTCCCGATTTCATCCAAAAACAGGCTTCCTTGATGTGCGGCCTCAAACTTACCGGCCCTATCTTCTTTGGCATCGGTAAAGGCCCCTTTGGCGTGTCCAAAAAGCTCGCTTTCGAACAAGTTTTCGGCGATGGAACCCATGTCTACCCCTATAAAAACCTCATTTTTTCGAGTTGATAATCGATGTAGTTCCCGGGCAATCAATTCTTTTCCGGTACCATTTTCGCCGGTGATGAGAACGTTGACATCGGTTTTGGCCACTTTGGCCACGAGGTTCAGAACGGAAGTCAACGCCTTGGATTGACCAATGATATAGTTCCGTCCTTCGTTGATGACTTGCTTTAGGTTGTTCTCTTTTTTCTTGAGGTTGTGTATTTCTTGTTTCGATTTTCTCAGCTCGTATGCCGATTTCACCGTAGTCATCAAGCGTTCGTTGTTCCAAGGCTTCAGCACAAAGTCGGAAGCCCCTTGTTTAAGCGCCCTAACCGCTAAATCCACAGCACCGTATGCCGTCATCATGATTACCGAGGTGTTGGGCGATTTCTTTTTAATCTCTTTGAGCCAATATAATCCTTCGTTGCCCGTGTTCACCCCAGCGGAAAAGTTCATGTCCAAGAGCACAATGTCAATATCATTTAAGTTAGGAAAAGAGGAAATCTGGTTGGGATTAAAAATGGTTTGGACGCTTTTGTACTCAAACTGCAATAGAATTTCCAAAGCACTCAACACGCTCTTATTGTCGTCAACAACTAAAATTTTGGCATCAACCATAGGGCTTTTAGGTTCATATTGAAAGCTAAAACTAATAATTGCTCCGATATGTTTTATACAACTGTAAAATATTTGGACATTTTTTGTACAAAATTTTTACACTCACTCATTAATAATTGTTCATTTTTGATTGTAAGTATTTGATAATCAGATTAAATTTATTTTGGCATAAGAATAGACAGTAGTTTGGCACAGGATAAAACTATGAGCCTAAAAACATACATTACAACTTTATTATTATTTGCATCCTTGATTGGGTTTTCGCAGGAGGTTTGGACGCTGGAGGAGTGTGTGGATTATGCCATTGAACATAATCTTCAGGTTAAGAATACGTCTTTTAGCAACGAATCTAGCAGGGAATCTTATAGACAGTCCATCAGGGATCTATTGCCGTCCGTAAATGGTTCCACCAATTATACCATTAGATATGGTAGATCTGCCGACCCACAGACCAACGATTATGTGAACTCGGATTTCTTCAGTAACAATTACTCGCTCAATGCCAACTTGGATCTGTTCCGTGGTTTTCAAAAACTGAATACCATAAGAGCCTCCAAATTTATTTACAAGGCCACACAAGAAGACATTTTGCAAGAAAAGTTCTTATTGGCCTTTAGGGTGATGAGCGCTTTCTACGACATCAAGTTTTACGAAGGTTTGGTGGCCAACTCCTTGGAGCAACTTGAAATTTCCCAAGGAAACTATGATTTGGTTGAAAAACAGGTGGAGCTTGGGCTAATGGCGGGTGCCGATCTTTATGAAGCGGAATCCAATCTTTTGGGCGACAAACTTTTATTGACCCAGAACAGGAACCTACTTACCAACGCCAAACTGATATTGATTCAGGAAATGAATTTAACCGAAGTTTCGGATATAAAACTACAGGAAAATTTGGAACAAGCTTCGGTGAATGAAAACGTTGCTTTGGATTCCCTGTACCAATCTGCAAGAGGGTTTGTGCCTTTGGTAAAATCACAAGAGTATAGGGTAACAGCGGCCAAAAAGCAGTTACAGGCCACAAGGGGAACCCTGTTTCCCTCTTTATCGCTTGTTGCAGGGTATGGAACCAGCTATTTTGAGACCAATGTGGATGAAAACGGCAATGTTATCCCGTTTAAAACACAATTCAATGACAACTCTTCAAAATTTGTTGGAGCACAATTGAACATCCCCATTAGCAACGGGTGGGCGAACCACTCTCAGGTAAAACAGCAAAAAATTGCCCATATGCAAGCCAAGAACAACTTGGAGATCCAGGAGCAAGAACTCTTTAAACTATTGCAGCAATTGGTTCAGGATAATCGAGCACTTATTGCAGAATATGAACAAAGCACTAAAAAGGTAGAAGCTCAACAACTGGCCTTTACCATAGCCCAAAAAAGATACGAGAAGGGACTGATCAATGCCCTGGAACTTTTTCAAGCAAAGAACTTGTACGGTGTTGCCCAAAACGAGAATTTGCAGGTAGGCCTAAGATTAAAAGTTAACCAAAGCACCATAGATTTTTATAACGGGCTGCCCATTTTTAATATCAACTAAAAACAACATGGATATACAATTAGAAAAAAAGAAAGGACTTAAACTAAAACACTACGGCTATATCGCATTAGGGATATTGCTCTTGTTTGTTGGCTATAAATTGATTTTTGCCAGTTCCATGTCCACCTTTAGAACAGAAAAGGAACGTTTGTCCATTTCCACCGTAACCAACGGTAAATTTGATGACTATATTACCATAAATGGCAACGTTGCCCCCATCGCTACTATTTATATGGATGCTTACGAAGGAGGACGTGTTTCCGAAAAGTTGATAGAGGAAGGATCCATGGTAAAAAAAGGGGACATTATCCTAAAACTAGAAAACATGGCCCTTTACGAACAGATTTTGGCCAGCGAAAGCAACTTGGCATTAAAGCAAAACGACCTGCGCTCCACCAAACTCACCTTCGATTCCAGACAGGTCGAAGGAAGAAAATCTTTGGCCACCGCACAATACGATGTACAGCGATTGAAGCGTGCGCACGAACAAAACAAGGAATTGTACGAGGAAGAACTGGTTTCCAAAGAAGTTTATCTAAAAGCAAAGGAAGATTACGAACTAGCGCAAAAGCAATATGAAATTGTAAAACTACAAACAGAACAGGATGATGAATTGCGTGAAACATCCCTAAAAGGTTTGGATGCCGACCTTGAACGTATGCAAAAAACACTTTCCATGGTTTACGAGCGTTTGGATCACCTTAATGTGCGAGCCCCTGCGGACGGACAATTGGGATTTTTGGACGCAGAAATCGGCCAGAATATTTCACAGGGACAACGAATAGGGCAGATAAACGTGCTTACAGATTTTAAAATTGAAGCCGATATCGACGAGCATTATATTGATCGGGTAAAAAGAGATCTTTCCGCTACCTTGGAGCGCAATGGCAACGAGTTCAAACTGCGTTTGCGCAAGGTATATCCTGAGGTAAGGAACGGCAGGTTCCGTGTGGACTTGGTTTTTGTGGATGAAAGACCGGAAACCATTCGTGCAGGACAGAGCTATAACATACGGTTACAGTTGGGCGAATCCAACGATGCTTTGTTGTTGCCTAAAGGAGGATTTTTCCAGAGTACCGGCGGACAATGGGTTTTTGTGATAAACCCCGATGGAAACGAAGCCATCAGACGAAATGTCCGACTCGGAAAACAAAATTCTAGATACTACGAGGTCTTAGAAGGGCTTCAACCAGGAGAACAGGTCATTACCAGTAACTACGATAGTTTTGGTGATGCAGAACGGATTGTATTAAAATAATTCGTGAAAATGTAACATCAATCAATAGCACATAGTCTTTTAATAAATCAAAAAACAACCATCAAAAAATGATAAAGATAACAGACCTTAAAAAAAGTTTCCGGACGGAGGAGGTAGAGACCTTGGCTTTGAACGGAGTAAACCTAAAAGTGGAAGAAGGTGAGTTTGTGGCGATCATGGGCCCATCCGGATGCGGAAAATCCACTTTGCTGAACATAATCGGTATGCTGGACAACCCAACGGAAGGCAGCTACAATTTTGCAGGACACGAAGTGGGCGGACTAAAGGAAAGCCAACGCACCCAGCTTAGAAAAGGCAATCTTGGATTTGTGTTCCAGAGCTTCAACTTGATTGATGAGCTTACGGTTTTCGAAAACGTGGAACTCCCCTTGATCTACTTAAAAATGAACAAGGCAGAACGAAAGGAAAAAGTTATGAAAGTATTGGAGCGTATGAAAATTGCCCATAGGGAAAAACACTTTCCACAGCAACTTTCCGGGGGTCAGCAACAAAGGGTGGCCATTGCCCGTGCCGTGGTCACCAATCCAAAACTGATCTTGGCGGATGAGCCTACGGGTAATCTGGATTCCAAAAATGGTATCGAAGTGATGAACCTGTTAACGGAACTTAACCAAGAAGGCACCACCATTGTTATGGTAACGCACTCCGACCGTGATTCACATTACGCGCACAGGGTCATTAACCTTTTCGATGGCCAAATTGTGACCGAAAGCCAGAACAAGCCAATGAAAAGTATGGTATAGGAGTTTTTCATCAATCAAAAAAACAGTCAAATCAATTAGATGTTCAAAAATCACTTAAATATTGCCTGGAGAAGTCTTAAAAAACAACCCTTTTTTACATTTCTCAATATTTTTGGTCTTGCCGTTGGTTTGGCCGGCGCTTTGCTAATTGGCCTTTACATATTTGACGAACTGGGTCATGATAAAATGTTTGCCGATGCGGAACGAATCCATAGGGTGAATGCCGATATCAAATTTGGTGGCCAAGTGGAGTACCAGCCTGAGGTTTCTGCTCCGATGGCCGAAGCCATTCTCAACGATATCCCACAAGTGGAGACCGTAACTCGTTTTAGAAATACAGGTGGTGTTTTGATAAAAAAAACTGGCGAAGCCAATAGTTTTAAAGAGCCAAGGGCTACCTATGCAGAAACCAGTATGTTCAATTTACTGGGGTTGCAACTATTGTACGGGGATGCTACCAAAGCATTAAATAGTCCAAATACGGTAGTGATTACCAAAAGCCTTTCCGAAAAACTTTTTTCTAAGGAAAACTCTATTGGTGAAACCATGGAAATTGATGTGTACGGTACTTATACCGTCACAGGAGTTTTACCGGATACACCAAAAAATTCATTTTTAAGGGACAGAAACCTTTATTTGGCAATGCCCGGATATGCGGACGCCCGTGCCGGAGAATGGGGCAGCCATAATTATTACACCCTTATTAAATTGAGGGAGGGTGCAGAGGTTACAGATATACAAGGCGCTCTTAATGATATGGTTGGAACTTACGTTATCCCATTTGTGCAAAAATATTTCCCCGGCATTACTCTGGAGCAGTTTGAGGCAAGCGGTAATTTTATAAAATATGGAACCATACCCCTCACGGATATTCACCTGCACTCCAAGCGCAGTCCTGAATTCAGTGTGAACGGAGACATACAAAACCTCTACATTTTGGGAGCCATAGGCCTGTTTTTGCTTGTTTTGGCAAGTATCAATTTTATGAACCTTTCCACGGCCCAGTCTTTAAAAAGGGCTAAAGAAGTAGGCGTTCGAAAAACTTTAGGTGCTGGAAAATTGGTTCTTGTCCGTCAATTTTTGACCGAATCTGGGCTTATCGCTTTTGGTGCATTGGTAGTGGCACTGGTTTTGTCACGTGTCTTGCTTCCATTGTTCAATCAACTTTCTGGTAAATCGCTTACCATACCTTTTGGCAATCCTTACTTTATATTGATTATTATAGTTGCGACCCTAATTCTGGGATTTTTTTCTGGAAGCTACCCCGCCCTGTTCATGTCGCGTTTTATCCCGTCAAAAGTATTAAAAGGAAGTAGTGGGCAAATGTTGGGCGGCGGTAAGACTCGGAATGTGTTGGTCGTTTTTCAGTTTTCCGTTTCGGTTCTTTTGATAATTGCTACTCTGGTGGTTTACGAACAGCTTAACTATATAAAGGACAAAGATCTGGGTTATGCTAAAAACCAAGTTTTAGTTGTTGAGGACATTTATTTGTTGGGAACTCAAAGAAACTCCTTCAAAGAAAATCTATTGGCCCTAAACCAAATACAACATGCAACCCTCAGTAGTTTTTTGCCAACCCCATCTAGCCGTAGTGATAGTTCCTTTTTAATGGGTGAAGACCGTAGTCAGGAGAAAGCAGTGCAGATGCAGGAATGGCAGGCAGATTATAATTATTTGGAAACCATGGGGTTGGAACTTGTTTCGGGAAGAAATTTTGATTCCCGGTTTGCTACTGATTCTATGGCTGTTATTATTAATGAGACCGCCGTACAGAAAATGAACAGCAATCCAACCGAGGTATTAGGCAAGCAACTTGTAAATAACTTTGACGAGGAAGCTGGTGAGCAGGTATATACGATTATTGGGGTTGTCAAGAATTTTAATTTTGAAACACTCCATAATGAGATAAGTGCTTTGGGCATTTTCCCTACTGATAATGCGGGAAGGCTTGCTCTAAAATTGGGTGAAGGCAATGTAAATCAAACTATAGCCTCTATTGAAGCGGTTTGGAATCAAATGGCACCAGGCAAACCTTTTTCGTATTACTTTATGGATGATTCTTTCAATGAAAGTTATCAAGCGGAACAGCGTCTGGGGAAAACCTTTATGGTTTTTACTATTCTTTCCATACTAATAGCATGTTTAGGGCTCTTTGGTCTGGCTACCTTCAATGCTCAAAAGAGGGTAAAGGAAATAGGTGTTCGCAAAGTGCTTGGAGCTACTATAGCACAGATAACCTACCGACTTGCATATGATTTTTTAAAATTGGTTGTAATAGCTATTGCAATTGCCGTCCCGTTAGGTTGGTTTACCATGGATAGGTGGTTACAAGATTTCTCATATCGTGTAGACCTACCATGGTGGGTCTTTGCAATTGCTGCTTTTCTGGGAGTCGCGGTTGCATTGCTAACAGTAAGCTATCAAAGTATCAAAGCAGCAATGACGAACCCGGTAAAAAGTTTACGGACGGAATAAATCATCAATCAAAATCAATCACATGTTCAAAAATCACTTAAATATTGCCTGGAGAACCATCAAAAAGGATAAACTCTTCACTTTTATTAAAACAGGTGGTTTTGCCGTGGGTATCGCTGCCTGTCTTTTAATCGCCCTATTTATTCGTAACGAGGTCAGCTACGACCAGCATTATGCCAAGAAAAATCAAATTTACAGAGTAGTTTTTCAGGGAGAGATCCAAGGCGAGGTAATGAAAAGTACGCACTTCCAATTGCCCTTTGCCGATGCGCTTCAATCCGATTTTCCCGAAATAATCAAAGCAGGAAAAGTAAACACCATAGAGATATTTGGTGCCGGCAAACGCGGGTTTAGGTTAACCGGAAAAAAAGAGAACACCTTTGAGGAGAACTTTATTCTTGCCGATCAAGAAGCATTCGATATTTTGGAAATACAACTGGAGCAGGGCGACCCTGCAACAGCTCTGACGGAACCCAAAAGCATTGTTCTTTCCAAATCCAAGGCCGAGAAGTACTTTCCTAATGGCAATGCTTTGGAGCAAACCATATTTTTGGACAACGACACCTCAACTCCCTACACCGTTACAGGGGTAATGGAGGATGTGCCCGAGAGTTCCCATCTTGATTTCGATTTTCTTCTTCCCATTGAAGACACCAACCAAAGCTGGACCAATCAGAATTACTTCACTTATGTATTGGTAAACCCCAACACCAATATTCAAGAGTTGGAACAAAAAATGACTTTGATTGTTGAAAAATACATCATTCCAGCTCAAATGAAACGAGGGCGTTCGGCCAATTTTATAGATGTTTTGAGAACGGCCGAATATAAACTCCAACCGATAACGGACATCTATTTAAAATCGGACCTAAAAATGCAGGACGGACTAAAACATGGCGATGTAAAGTTTGTTTGGCTTTTTGCTGCCATAGCAATTTTTGTACTGCTTTTGGCCATTATCAATTTTATCAACCTTTCCACGGCCAAATCGGCCAATAGGGCAAAAGAGGTTGGGCTGAGAAAAACCATTGGAGCGTTCAGGAACAATCTGGTAAACCAGTTCCTCACAGAATCGGTGATTTTTAGCGTTATTTCCTTTGTTCTGGGCATTGTTTTGGCTTGGGTGCTGTTGCCCACCTTTAATGAAATCGCTTCCAAAAACATTGAATTTCCATGGACCACATGGTGGTTTGCTCCCTTAATGTTGATGGCAGCTTTAGTGGTCGGCATTTTGGCGGGTTTATATCCGGCTTTCTATTTATCAGCTTTTAGGCCTGCGAATGTCTTAAAAGGCACTTTGAGCGTAGGAAGTAAAAGTGGAAGATTAAGAAGTGGTCTGGTGGTTTTTCAATTTACCACTTCGGTAGTCTTGATTATTGGAACCCTGATTATTTACCGACAAATGGACTTCATAATCAACAAGGAATTGGGGTATAACAAAGAACGTGTAGTGGTTCTCGAAGGCACCAATATTCTTGGGAATAAAATAGAATCTTTTAAAGAGCAACTATCATCATTGTCACAAGTAAAAAATGTAACATCCACCAACTATTTGCCCATTGATGGCGGTAGTAGAAATGGAAATACCTTTATGGTGGAAGGGCAGGATGATGGTGGAAGGGGTATTCCCGCCCAAATTTGGAGGGTGGATTACGATTATATTAAAACTTTGGGTATTCAACTCGAAAAAGGAAGGGATTTTTCCAAGGACTTTGCCTACGACTCCATCAATTCCATTATTATCAATACCAAAATGGCCTCGGAACTGGGCTTGCAAGACCCCGTTGGCAAAAAATTGGATAATAACAGTCAAGTTTTTGAGGTTATAGGTGTCATAGAGGATTTTCACTTTAAATCCTTAAAAGAGGATATCTCTGCCCTGTCGTTGGTTATCGGTAGCGACGTTGGTGCCGTTTCCGTAAAATTGGAAAAAGGAGACCCAACAGAAGCCTTGGCCTCCATCGAAAAAGTTTGGAACAGAAATGTTCCAAATCAAGCACTCAATTATTCTTTTCTGGAACAGGAGTTTGCCCAAATGCACGAAGATGTTCAACGCATGGGCAAAATATTCAACAGTTTTGCCCTTTTCGCCATCCTTGTGGCCTGTCTGGGTCTGTTTGCCCTCTCAGCCTTTATGGTGGAACAACGTAGAAAGGAAATAAGTATACGTCGTGTTCTGGGAGCTCCCTTCAAAAACATTTACCAGTTGTTGACCCTCGATTTTTTAAAGCTGATTATCATCTCGATCTGTATTGCGATTCCTATTGGGTGGTATTTGATGAGTAGATGGTTGGAAGGTTTTGCCTACCGCATCAGCATTGGCTGGGAAATATTTTTAACCGCAGGGCTCATAGCGCTCGGCATTGCGATAGTTACCATCAGTTATCAATCTATTGGAGCTGCCTTGTTAAAACCTACCAAAGGTTTACGTACGGAATAACATCATCATCAAAAACAGCATTATGAACATTCTCTTCTTTAAAATGGCATTCAGGCACTTGTTGAAAAACAAGCTTTATTCCTTCATCAACATTGCTGGACTGGCGATTGGAGTGGCCTCTTTTGTTCTTATTATGCTGTATGTTCGCTATGAACAAAGCTATGATGTGTTCAAGGGTTCCGAAAACGTTTACCGGGTATATATGGACTATACCGCCGAAGGAGCCTATGTTCCGGGAGATGCTCAGGCCTATATTTTGAGCGGACAGACCATACGGGATAATTTCCCAGAGGTTAAAGAACAACTGCGCCTTTTACAGATAGCAAAATCTACGGTGGTACAAGAAGATCAGGCTTATGCCGACATTAACGGCTCGCTGACAGACCCCAATTATCTTGAAATGATGGACACCCACTTGGCCAAAGGGGATGAAAAGAAAGCATTGGAGGAGCCCTATTCCATTGTGATCTCACAGAAATTGGCCAAAAAGCTATATGGAAACGACGATCCCTTGGGAAAGACCCTCTCGGTTTTTTGGCGAACAAAAGCACTTTTTACGGTAACCGGGGTGTTGGAAGAAACCAACAGGAAATCGCACATAAACAACGATTTTCTTATCTCCTTTTCTTCTTTTGCATCTTGGGATGCTTTTAAGAACCAATGGAACAGTACCTGGAACCAAAACAGTTATTTCACCTATATCAAAGTGGCCCCGGGAACCGATATTGCCAATTTACGGGAAAAGATCATGGCACTTCCGGTCGGGGATTTCGAGGGAGAGCGCCACAATATAGAGCCGATAGAGAGCATCCATTTATATTCCGATAAACCGTATGAGGCCGATATAAATGGCAGTGCCGACAATATAAGGTTGCTCTTCGCCATAGCCTTAGTGGTCATTTTGCTCTCGTGGCTCAACTATGTGAACTTAACTACCACAAAATCCATGGAAAGAGCTCGGGAAACTGGCATCAAAAAGGTGGTGGGGGCCAAAGCACCTCAACTAGTGGTACAATCACTCATGGAGTCCCTCATACTCACTTTTTTTGGGGTGTTCTTGGCAGCTGTCCTTCTTGGTATTTTCTTTCCCTATTTCAATACGTTGTCCGGAATCTCTTTGAACTGGGATATGGAAACCTTTAAACAGCTCTTTCCCGTATTGGGTTTTGTGGTTTTGGGAAGCATTGTCTTTGCACTCTATCCTGCCATAGCAATCAGTAAATTTGGTATAATATTTTCCCTAAAGGGAAAGTTCCGTCCCAAGTCAAACGGGTTTCCCATTAGAAAGGTGCTCGTCGTTGGACAATTCTTGGCCACTATGGTATTATTGTTTGGCACCTTTGCCATAACCAAACAGATTCAATTTATGCAGAATCAGTCCATCGGGGCCGATCTTGATCAAGTGGTGGCCTTAAATGGCACGGTGTTGGAAGAAATGGCTGATTCTTTAAGGTTTCAGCGATTCCAGACACTTGAAAAGGAAATAGGACACCTTTCCAACGTAAAAGGAGTGGCCATGGCAGATACCTATCCCGGAGGTGGCTACAATAACCTAAGTTCTTCCGTGGGGATTACCTTTCCAGATGGAACTGAGGACGGAAAACGTATCTGGTACAACTATGGAGCGGACACCAATTATTTCGACCTGATGGGGATACAGTTTGTGGCTGGGGGGCCTTTTGTGCCCAATGCCCAGGACAGGGGAGACCAAATTGTGATCAACACTCAATTTGCCCGATTTATAGGGCTTTCAAATGTGGCAGATGCGGTGGGCAAGACCGTGAACTTCTGGGACAGGGATTGGACAATAAAAGGGGTGGTGGACTACCATCATTTTGGATTAAAAAGCGCGGTGGAGCCTCTTTTGATAAGATATGTGGGCACAAACGACCAATTATTGGTAAAACTGGATGGCACCGATCTTTCTTCAAACGGCACAAAAGCCTCCTTGGCACAATTACAAACCGTGTGGAAAAATCTCTTCCCTGACAGCACCTTTGATTATAGGTTCGTAGATCAAGAATTCGCAGCCCAGTATGATAGGGATCGAAAATTTGCGGACTCCTTTGGGGTTTTCAGCGTCCTTGCCATGATCATTGCCGGACTGGGGCTTTTTGGCCTAACCACTTATGTCTCTTTCCAGCGCACCAAAGAAATTGGAATACGCAAAGTAAACGGGGCCACAATTGGTCAGGTTTTATACTTGTTGAATCAAGATATTTTAAAATGGGTAGGGTTGGCCTTTGTGCTTTCAGTACCCTTGGCCTGGTACCTTATGCACAAGTGGCTGCAGAATTTTGCACTCAAAACATCCTTGAGCTGGTGGCTTTTTGCCCTAACAGGAGGGTTAGTGCTTTTAGTGGCTTTGTTTACGGTAAGTTGGCAAAGTTGGCACGCTGCCACCACAAACCCGGTGAACATCCTGAGGGATGAATAGGTTTTTATCCTTTATTGACCAAAGACACTAAATGAACAACTGTCAAACCATCAAAAAAACGAACGATCATGTTTAAAAATTATCTAAAGATTGCCTGGAGGAACCTTACCAAGAACAAGGCCTATACAATTATCAATGTTGGTGGTCTTGCTTTGGGTATGGCCGTGGCCCTTATTATTGGTTTGTGGATCACGGACGAACTGAGCCACAACAACTATTTTGCCCATAAAAACCAAATTGCTCAAATTTACCAATCGCAGACCGTAAATGGGGAAACAGGGACTGGACCCGCTATCCCACGTCCGTTGGAAAAAGCCTTCAGGGACGGCTATATGGACAATTTTAAGCATTTGGTGATGTGCTCCTGGAATACTTCCCAATACCTGAAATACAAGGAAACGAATATTTCCAGAGACGGAAACTTTATGCAGCGCGAAGCCCCCGAAATGTTGGACCTGAAAATATTGAAAGGTGAAAAGGACGGGGTTCGAGAAATCAATTCCATTATGTTGAACGAATCGACAGCCAATGCCCTTTTTGGAGACGAAGATCCTATTGGAAAGACCATAGAGGTCAATAGTCAATACGACATGATGGTAACCGCAGTATACGAGGATATTCCTTTTAACAATACCTTCAATGATACTGAATTCATTATGCCTTGGGACAAATATGTTTCCATCAATGAATGGATTAAAAATGCTGAAGATCAGTGGGGGAACAACTCCTTCCAAATGTTTGTACAAATAGCGGACAACACGACCATGGAATCCGTTACCTCCAAAATCGGCGAGGTAAAACAAGAACTTAACGAAAACTCAAGGGAATTCAACACGCAATTGTTTTTGTTCCCGATGAAGGATTGGTATTTACGATCGCGCTTTGAAAACGGAAAACAAGTGGGCGGTAGAATCAAATACGTATGGCTATTTGGGATTATCGGAGCTTTTGTTCTTTTGCTGGCGTGCATCAATTTTATGAATTTGAGTACGGCCCGTTCCGAAAAGAGAGCTAAAGAAGTTGGCATTAGAAAATCCATTGGGTCGCAACGCGGCCAACTGATCAATCAATTTTTGGGAGAATCCTTTTTAGTGGTTTTATTTGCCTATGCATTGGCCATCTTTATTGTAGTCCTATCCTTGAGCGGGTTCAATGATCTAGCTAGAAAAGAAATCGACTTCCCTTGGTCATCTATAGGTTTTTGGCTTGCCTCATTAGCCTTTATATTGTTCACAGCACTTTTGGCGGGCAGTTATCCGGCACTTTATTTATCTTCATTTAGGCCGGTAGATGTTTTAAAGGGCACCTTTAAAGCAGGAAAACACTCAGGATTGCCTCGTAAGATATTGGTGGTGGTACAATTTACGGTTTCAGTGGCCTTCATCATCGGAACGGTGATCGTGATGCAACAGATCAACCATGCCAAAAACAGACCTGTGGGTTACGATAAAGAAGGCTTGGTACAAGTGCCGACCATGAGTCAAGATTTTACCGGAAAGTTTGAATTGATGCGGGAAGAATTTATCAATTCGGGAGCGGTCATCGAAATGTCGACCTCCAGCAGCCCAACAACAAATATATGGTCCAACCGTAGCGGTTGGACATGGGAAGGCAAACCCGAAGGTTTTCAAGAAGACCTGGCTTGGACCGAAGTATCCCCGGAATATGCCAAAAGTCTCAATTTAAAGATTGTGGCAGGAAGAAATTTTTCCAGAGAGTTTGCTTCCGATTCAACAGCTGTACTTCTTAATGAAACAGCCGTAAAATATATGGGACTCAAAGACCCCATTGGGAAACTCCTTATAGATGAGGATGCTGAAAATCCAAGTGATCCTTTGAAAATCATTGGAGTGGTTCAGGATATGATTGCCCAATCCCCCTACGAGCCCGTTAAACAAGGCATGTACGTATTCGACAGATATGGTAACGGCTCCTATTACAATATGAGATTGAACCCAGAACAAAGTGCGAGCCAGAATATCGCTGTCATCGAAAGAGTTTTCAAAGAGCATTTTCCAAGCATTCCTTTTCAATACGACTTTGTGGACGATGAATATGGTGAAAAATTTGCCACCGAAGAACGCATTGGTCAATTATCGGGAATTTTTACGGCTCTTGCCATTCTGATCAGTTGTTTGGGATTATTTGGGTTGACTTCCTTTGTGGCGGAACAGCGCACCAAGGAAATAGGGGTGCGCAAAGTACTTGGAGCTTCGGTGTTCAATGTATGGAACATGTTGTCCAAGGACTTTTTAAAACTCGTCATTATCTCCTGTTTTATTGCCGTACCCATTGCCTATTATGTAATGAACGGATGGTTACAGGAGTATCCCTATCGTGTGATACTTAAATGGTGGATTTTTGCCCTTGCCATGCTGGGAGCCCTGGCCGTAACCATTCTCACCGTGAGCTTTCAGGCAATCAAAGCAGCACGGACCGATCCTGCCCGGAGTTTGCGTACAGAATAAACACAAAAAATGAACGACTATGCTCAAGAACAACATCAAAATAGCCTGGAGAAGCCTTAAAAAACAGCCATTCTTCACTTTTATCAACACCTTTGGATTAGCTATAGGAATGGCTGGTGGGCTTTTGCTCGGGCTCTATATCTATGACGAACTGAACCATGACACTATGTTTGCCGATGCAGATCGTATCCATAGGGTCAACGCAGACCTTAAATTTGGCGGAGTCGAAAACCAGTTTGCCGAGGTGTCCGCTCCTATGGCCCAAGCCATGCTCAATGACATTCCCGAAGTGGAACTTACCACAAGGTTCAGGAACGTTGGGAGTGTCTTTATTAGACCTCAGGGAACTGAAAGCAATGTAAAGGAACTTTCGGTTGCCTATGTAGACTCCACTTTCTTTAAAATGTTCGGGTTAAAGCTTTTATACGGCGATGAACGTTCTGCCTTGAAAGAACCAAATGCCTTGGTCATGACCAAGACAGCTGCCGAAAAACATTTTTCCACAAATAAGGCCATTGGGCAAACAGTGTTGTTGAACGACAATGAAGTATATCGGGTAACCGGGGTGATAGACGATATGCCCAAGAACTCGTTCCTAAAAGATCGTGGCCTTTTTCTGGCTATGTCAGGTTATGAAGATGCACAATTGGCTGAATGGGGAAGCCACAATTACTACACATTCATCAAGTTGTTGCCTGGAACAAAAGCTGGGGACATTCAAGATAGACTGCAAAATATGGTCGGGAAATACTTGATTCCCTATGTCCAGACATTCTTCCCCGGAATTACGGAACAACAGTTCATTGATTCTGGCAACTACATGTACTACACCACCATACCCTTGACAGATATCCATTTGTATTCGGGAAGAAACCCGGAGTTCAGTGCTGTGAGCGACATCAAGAACGTTTATATTCTTTCGGCCATCGCGCTGATTCTCCTTGTTTTGGCCAGTGTCAACTTCATGAACCTTTCTACTGCACATTCCCTCAAAAGAGCTAAGGAAGTGGGCATTCGGAAGACCCTGGGTTCCCAAAGAAGCGGGCTGATAGGACAGTTTTTGACCGAGTCGGGGCTTATTTCACTAGGTTCCATGTGCTTGGCTTTACTGATGGCCATGGCAATTCTTCCTTTGTTCAACGAATTGTCCGGAAAAGAACTGGCCCTTCCCTTGCACCATATTGGTTTTTGGGCCGTACTTGTATTGGCCGCAATGCTTCTAGGGCTTGTTTCAGGGACTTATCCCGCTTTTTTCATGTCCCGATTTGTGGCCGCCAAGGTGCTCAAAGGGCAGGGAGGGAGTGCCATTGGCGGGGAACGGGTCAGAAATGTACTGGTCGTACTCCAGTTTTCCATTTCCGTGTTCTTGATATTGGGCACATTGGTGGTCTTCCAGCAATTGCAGTATATCCAGGGCAAAAACTTGGGGTATGCCAAAAACCAAGTTTTGGTGATCAACGGTGTGAATGCTCTTGAAGGGAAAAAGAAGGCTTTCAAGGAAGAGGTGATGCAGATCAACCAAGTGCAAAGTGCCTCCTTGAGCAGTTTTTTGCCCACTCCTTCCGCACGGACCAACAGCTCGTTCATGAGGGCCGAGGACCGAAGCCAAGAGAAGACCATCAATATGCAACAATGGAATGTGGATGAGGACTATCTCTCAACTATTGACATTTCATTGGTTTCTGGAAGAAATTTTGACATTGGCCGTTTTGCCACTGATTCAACAAGCATCATCCTAAATGAAAAGGCTGTGGCCGTTATGGGCAAGACACCTCAAAATGTGTTGGGCACCCAACTTATCGACAATTTTGATGATGGTACCCTGCTGACCGTGGTGGGGGTGGTCAAAAACTTTCATTTTGAATCGCTCCGCAACGAAGTCGAGGCCCTTGGGTTTTTCTATGGAGCTGGTGGGGCGAGCAGATTGGCCATAAAGCTCAGTGAAGGCGACGTGTCCCGTACCATTTCCGAAATTGAGGGGATTTGGTCGAAATTGGCCCCTTCTCAACCTTTTGAGCACTATTTTATGGACGATTCCTTCAACACCAGTTATGAAGCAGAGCAACGTTTGGGCAAAATCTTCATGGTATTTACCATTTTATCCATCTTTATTGCCTGTTTGGGCCTACTCGGGCTCGCAGCATTCAATGCGCAAAAACGTGTAAAGGAAATTGGGGTTCGCAAAGTACTGGGTGCTGGTGTTGGACAAATTGCCTATCGTCTCTCCATGGATTTTTTGAAACTTGTGGGTGTTGCTATAGTTGTGGCACTCCCCTTAGGATGGTTTGCCATGGACCGATGGTTGCAGGATTTCTCATACCGGATAGACATTCCTTGGTGGTCCTTTCCGTTGGCGGCTTTGATAGCTGTGACCATTGCGGTGCTTACGGTGAGTTATCAAAGTATAAAGGCGGCCATTGTAAACCCTGTTAAAAGTTTAAGAACCGAATAAAATCAGAACATGCTTTTACAACTCAACAACATATTCAAATGGGTCAACTCTGGTGGCCAACGTTTTTTTTTGCTGAAAGACATTAATTTGGAAGTAGAAGAAGGAGAATTTATCTCTATTATGGGGCCATCAGGTTCTGGAAAATCCACTTTGCTCAATGTTATCGGGATGCTCGATACTTTTGATGAGGGGGAATACAATTTTATGGACGAATCCGTCCATTCGCTCAAAGAAAAACACCGATCCAATCTGTACAAACAATACATTGGCTTTGTATTTCAATCCTACCATTTGTTGGATGAACTTACCGTAAAGGAAAACTTGGAAATGCCGCTTATCTATAAAAAAATCAAAGGGTCGGAGCGTAAGGCCATGGTTGCCGATATGCTGGACCGCTTTAACATTGTGGGCAAGAAAGACCTTTTTCCTGCACAATTGAGCGGCGGCCAACAACAATTGGTCGGGGTTGCCCGGGCATTGATTTCCAATCCAAAATTGATTTTGGCCGACGAACCCACTGGTAACTTGAATTCCAAACAAGGAGAGGAAATCATGGAATTGTTCAAACAACTGAATGAAGAGGGAGTGACCATAATTCAAGTGACCCACTCCGAGAAAAATGCCGAATACGGCTCAAGAATCATTAATTTATTGGATGGAAGAATGGTTTGACCGAGTTCAAAAGTCAAGTTCAAGTTCAAACTCAAGGATCAATGGTTTTGTAATGTATACGTTTCATGAATACTTTTGGGCTTGGTCTTGAACTTGAGCTTGCTGAGTGCTTGAAGAGTCCAAAAATCAGGTTCAAAAAGTATTTGTGGAGATTGATGGAATTCGTGTCAAAAGGTTATTGGAAGTCGGGAGTCGGAAGTCAGTAGCCCCTGTGTTGTTTGGTTTTGGGTCTTGTTTCTCTTCTCTTTGTTCTTGAACTTGGTGCTTGTACTTGAAATTAGTCAGCCAATTCGGCCAACTCCTTGCCCACAAGACTGCCGAGTGCCACACCCATACCGCCCAAACGGACACCACAGTAGATGGAATTGGATATTTGTTTCACTATAGGTGATTTTTGGTTGCCCACACCCATAATGCCGCTCCATTTGCGTTCAATTTTTACAGGATGATCAGGTAAAATCATATTGCGGAGCAATGCTTCGAGCTTGTCCTGAATAATTTGGGTTTCTCCGAACTCGGTGGTTTCCTCGGTGGAAAAATCAAGGTTTCTTCCACCGCCAAATAGAATTCTATCATCAATATTTCGGAAATAATAATACCCTTCGTCAAAATGAAAAGTGCCCTTGATAGCTAAGTTTTTGATAGGCTCCGTAATCAGAACTTGCGCCCTGGCAGGTTTCACGGTTTCCGATTTTAATAGTTTGGAGGCAAAACCATTGGTGGCCACAAATACTTTTTTGGACGAAAACTCAAAGTCATCCGTTACGATAGTAGCTCCATTATTCGATTCAACCACATCATTTACTAGAATCCCATTTAAAATAGGAATCCCCATGGACAAACATTTTTGAATCAAAGAACGCATCATTTTGCCCGTATCCAGTTGCCCTTCCAGCCGATGTGTGATATATTTTTCTTGAATATTGGAAAAACCGAAGAGATTGCCATTGGTAACAAATGGCTTTTGGGCAAAAATAGGCTCCATCAAATTGTTGAGGTAAGGCACGGCTTCCAAACATTTTTTATAGAACTGAGGTTTTTCCAAGGGAAAAAGTTCATGGCTTCCATGTAATTCAAAACCGATGGCCTTGTCTCCTAGGAGATTTCGCAAACGTTGAATCCCATCCCTCCGTTTTTGAACGAGTTGCGCCACTTCTTCCTCGGTATGATGCTCTAGGTCGGATAAAATTTCTGAAACACTCCCAAAACAGGCAAAACCGGCATTTTTGGTACTTGCTCCTTGGGGCAGACTGCCTTTTTCCAGAATTAAAATGTGGCTATTGGGATATTTTTCCTTCAACCGGATAGCACAGTTAATTCCTACTATACCACTGCCAACAATGGTAAAATCAACTTTAGAAAACCAGCTTTTATGTTCCCAATAACTTAATTCCATAAAAGAAAAGAGGTCTAAAAAGCTTGTTATCTGTCAGTTCGAGCGCAGTCGAGAACCTAGGTCAACTTGATAATCAATGGGTTTCGACTGCGCTCAACCTGACAAAATCAAAGTTTTGTTATTTTTTTAGACCTCCTGTATTAATGATGATCTTGATATTTTGGATCCATTTCAAAATCCTCCATGAATTTGGTGGTGTAGTTGCCGGCCAAATAATCTGGGTGATCCATCAGTTGACGATGGAATGGAATGGTAGTCTTAACGCCCTCAATCACAAATTCGTCCAAGGCCCTTCTCATTTTGTTGATGGCCTCTTCTCTTGTTTGTGCTGTGGTTATCAACTTGGCGATCATGGAATCATAATTCGGAGGAATCATATAACCGCTATACACATGTGTGTCCAAGCGAACCCCGTGTCCACCAGGGGTGTGCAAGGTGGTAATTTTTCCAGGCGATGGCCTAAAGTCGTTATAGGGATCTTCTGCATTGATCCTGCACTCAATGGAATGCAATTTTGGATAATAGTTTTTTCCCGAGATGGGTACACCACCTGCAACCAAAATCTGCTCACGGATTAAATCGTAGTCCACAACCTGTTCGGTAATCGGATGCTCTACCTGAATACGGGTGTTCATTTCCATAAAGTAGAAGTTTCGGTGTTTGTCCACCAAAAACTCGATGGTTCCAGCTCCTTCATATTTAATATATTCCGCTGCTTTTACAGCCGCTTTCCCCATGTCTTCACGGAGTTTGTCTGTCATAAACGGGGAAGGTGTTTCTTCGGTAAGCTTTTGGTGCCTGCGCTGTACGGAACAATCCCTTTCGGACAAGTGACAGGCTTTGCCATACTGGTCGCCAACGATTTGGATTTCGATATGCCGGGGTTCTTCGATCAGTTTTTCCATGTACATACCGCCATTGCCAAAGGCAGCGGTTGCTTCGTTTACGGCACTGTTGAAGTTTTTCTCCATTTGCTCCTCGGACCAAATGGCGCGCATTCCTTTACCACCACCACCGGCAGTAGCTTTGATCATTACCGGATAGCCCATTTTTTTGGCTTCTTTTCTGGCATGATCAACATCTTTCAACAAACCTTCGGAACCGGGAACCGTGGGAACACCTGCTTTTTTCATGGTTTCCTTGGCGGTTGCCTTATCTCCCATTTTCTCAATTTGCTCACCCGAAGCACCAATAAACTTGATATCGTGCTCGGCACATATTTTGGAGAATTTGGCATTTTCGGAAAGGAATCCGTAACCTGGGTGAATGGCATCGGCGTTGGTAATTTCCGCTGCTGCTATAATGTTTGGAATCTTTAAATAGGATTCGCTGCTGGGTGGTGGCCCAATACAAACGGCTTCGTCGGCAAAGCGGACATGAAGGCTTTCCTCGTCGGCCTTGGAGTAAACGGCAACAGTCTTGATGCCCATTTCCTTACAGGTTCTTATAATCCGCAAGGCAATTTCACCCCTATTTGCAATCAATATTTTTTTAAACATAGAACACAATCTTAAATTCTGAATTCTAAATCTTAAATGGTTTTAGGTGACGAAATGCCCCCAAAATTTATCATTTAAAATTCACTACGATGGGTCTACCAAGAACAAAGGTTGGTCAAACTCAACAGGAGAGGAATCATCAACCAATATCTTAACTATTTTACCTGAAACCTCTGATTCAATATCGTTAAAAAGTTTCATTGCTTCAATCACACATAGAACATCTCCTTTATTGATGGAACTGCCAACCTCTACGAATGGCGGTTTGTCCGGGGATGGTTTTCTATAGAATGTTCCTATGATGGGGGATTTGATGGTTATGTATTTTGAGTCATCATCTCCCTTTTTGGAATCAGATGGTGCTGGCGACGCAGCTTCTTGGGTTGCCGCAGGTGCTTGCGTAGCCGGAGCAGCGGCAGTTGGGGCTTGGGCTACGGGTATTTGCTGAACAATGGTGGTCTCTGGTGTACTGGAGCTAGTGCTTCCCGTTCGAATGGTAATCTTAATGTCCTCCATTTCCAGCTTCACCTCACTGGCGCCCGATTTGGCGACAAACTTGATTAAACTTTGAATTTCCTTAATGTCCATGGAATATAATTTAGTTAGTTGTGTGATTAAGAATTATAGGCCCATTTTAAGTAAATGGAACCCCATGTAAAACCTCCTCCAAAGGCGGCGAATATGATATTATCTCCTTTTTTCAACTGCTTCTCGAAGTCATAGAGCAACAAGGGCAGTGTGGCGGATGTTGTGTTTCCGTATCGGTCAATGTTAATAAGAACCTTCTCTGCCTCAAGACCCATTCTGTTAGCCGTAGCATCAATAATGCGTTTGTTGGCTTGGTGTGGCGCCAACCATTGTACATCGTCTCTTGTTAGATTGTTCCGCTCCATGATCAAAGCTGAAACATCGGCCATGTTAGAGACGGCAAATTTAAAAACAGACTTCCCGTCTTGAAAGACGTAATGCTGTTTGTTCTTTACCGTTTCTTCTGATGCCGGCAAAATAGAACCTCCTGCATCAATCTTTAAAAACTGACGGCCAATGCCATCCGAGCGCAAAAACTCATCTTGTAAACCTAAGCCTTCTTCATTGGGTTCAAAAAGTACCGCTCCAGCTCCATCTCCAAAAATAATACAAGTTGTTCTATCGGTATAATCTATAATGGACGACATCTTATCGGCCCCAATGACCAATACTTTTTTGTATCTGCCGGATTCTATATAACTGGCCGCTGTGGACATCCCGTACAAAAAACTGGAACATGCAGCTTGTAAATCGTAAGCAAAAGCATTTACCGCACCAATTTCCGAAGCTACATAGGCCGCTGTGGAAGCGACAGGCATATCGGGGGTGGCGGTGGCAACGAGTACAAAGTCTATTTCGGAAGCCTCAATACCTCTTTTTTGAAGCAAATCTTCCGCAGCTTTGATTGCCATGAAAGATGTTCCCGCGTTCTCTTCTTTTAAGATTCTTCGCTCCTTGATTCCTGTTCTTGTGGTAATCCATTCATCGTTGGTATCCACCATGGTTTCCAAAACCTTATTGGAAAGAACAAAGTCGGGAACGTATCCTCCTACAGCTGTTATTGCTGCTGTTGTTTTCTTCATTTTTAGCCTTTCTTAATTGTCAAAAAGATTGAAATTTGACCCAAAAGGGGTGAAAATTAGTCATTTTATATGACTTTATAGGCAAAATTGAACCGATTTTGGGTGTTAACTGGGGCCCATAAAAAACTCCCGTCAAAAATTCAACGGGAGTTGCTTTATTACAAGGGATTTGCGGTTAGGCCGCAGTTTCCTCTTCTGTTTTGTCAATCAAAACCTGACCTCTGTAGTACAATTTGCCCTCATGCCAGTGGGCTCTGTGGAACAAGTGCATTTCACCTGTAGTTGAGTCCTTGGCAATCGTTGGCGCAACTGCTTTGTAGTGGGTTCTTCTTTTGTCCCTTCTGGTTTTTGATGTTTTTCTTTTAGGATGTGCCATTATAAACCTATTTATCCGTTAGTAACTTTTTTAAATCGTCCCATCTGGGATCTGTTTTTTCTGATGATTTCGTATGCTCTTTTGGCTGTAATTCTTCCAGCTTGTCCAAGATGTCCGATTGCAGCGTTCCGTCCTCAACTCCGGGGTGGACCCTTTTTTGGGGAACGGCAAGCACTAACATTTCATATATGTACTGTGCTATGTTAAACTGGTGCTCTCCATGTGGTATGATCAAGATTTCATCGTCTTCATCGTTGTACTCTTCGCCAAACTTGACGACCAGTTTTAAACTGGAATCGATAGGCTGGTCAAAAGGTTCGCCTGTCAAATCACAATCCACATTTATGGTACCCTCCGCTTCAATCTGAAGTTCCATCATGGTGCTCATTTTTTCCAAAACGGCACTTATATGAACGGAAACTCCGTTAAATTCTTGGTAGTCAAAAGATTCAAAGAACGCATCATCAATCTCGTACACAAATTTATGTTTCCCCAACTTCAGACCTGAAAAAGGGATAAAAAACTCTTTCAGCTTCATCATTTCTACACTTAAGGTTTGTGTACCAGCCTTTAAAGGCGGGTGCAAAGATACTACTAATTTACAAAACTGCAATTCTAGCTACAACAAATATCCAAAATGATGTAAACTTTTTACCTTTCTCGCTTTATTTTCTGCTTTTGCAAGGGGTTTTTGGTCAGTTCCTGATATTCTATTCTATTCTTAAATACTTGAATTGCAGTAAATACAGCTTCTTTAAAAGAACCCTCGTCCGCCTTGCCCTTTCCTGCTATTTCATAAGCGGTTCCGTGGTCTGGGGATGTTCTTACCTTATCCAGACCTGCGGTATAATTGACACCTTTTCCAAAGGAAAGGGTTTTAAAGGGAATAAGGCCTTGATCGTGATAGGCCGCCAAGATGGCATCGAAATTTTTATGGTTATCGGAGCCGAAAAAGCTGTCCGCCGAATAGGGACCGTAAACCAAAGTTCCCTTATTGAACAGTTCTTCTATGGTCGGTTTTAGAATTTTATCGTCTTCTTCACCAATAGTTCCACTGTCCCCACTATGAGGATTAATTCCAAGCATAGCAATTTTGGGTCTGCGAATACCAAAATCCATTTTCAGGGATTTTTCCATGGTGGCCACCTTGTTCCGAATCAATTTGGGGGTAATGGCCTTGGCCACATCTTTTACGGCGATATGATCGGTGAGCAATCCAACACGCAAGGAGTTCGTTACCATAAACATAAGGCTTTCACCCTCCAGTTCTTGGGCAAGGAAATCCGTATGTCCGGGAAATTTAAAATCCTCGGATTGTATATTGTTTTTGTTGATGGGTGCCGTGACCAATACATCAATTTTACCCTCTTTTAATGCAGAAACCGCAGCCCTCAAGGAACGTATAGCAAAATCACCTCCTTCTTTAGTGGCTTGACCGTATTCTATTTTGGGAACTTCTTTCCAAACATTGACAATATTGACCTTGCCTTCCAAAGCTTGGTCGGCATCCCTAACACCATTGAACTTGAGATCGATCCCCAAATCTTTCATTTGTTGGGAAACAGTTTTATTGGATGCAAAGATGACTGGGGTGCAAAAGTCTAACATTCTTACATCTTCAAATGTTTTTAGAGCGACTTCGCACCCAATACCGTTGATGTCCCCTATGGAGATCCCTAACTTTATTTTTTGATTTTCCTTCATAAAATGAATGCCGTTATGGCTACTTTTGCACTACAAAACTAGTCAATTAATAAGATACATGTTCACAGGGATCATAGAGACTTTGGGTAAAGTTGAAAAGCTGGAAAAAGAGGGTGGAAATCTGCACATTACCGTTGCTTCGGATATTACTTCAGAATTGAAAATTGACCAGAGTGTTTCGCACAATGGGGTATGTTTAACCGTGGTTTCTCTTGACGGCGACAACTATACCGTGACGGCCATTGAAGAAACCCTGAACAAAACCAACTTGAGCGACTTAGAGTTGGGCGAAGTAGTGAACTTGGAACGGGCCATGGTTTTGGGCGCCCGTTTGGATGGCCACATTGTTCAGGGGCACGTGGACCAAACAGCTGTTTGTAAATCAATCGAGGAAAAAAACGGCAGTTGGATCTATAGTTTTGAATACGACCCCAAACTCAATAATGTAACCATTGAAAAAGGCTCCATCACTGTGGACGGAGTGAGCTTGACCGTGGTTGACTCCCAAAAAAACAGTTTCAGCGTAGCGATTATTCCCTACACCCACGAACATACCCGTTTCCATACCTACAAAGTAGGGACTACTGTAAACTTGGAGTTTGATGTGGTGGGGAAATATGTTTCCAGATTATTGGAATTAAGGGGCTAATCAAAGCACACTCCGCATTCCGCGCCAAATTTTTATCAAGAAAAATGTTGCTACCAACACCAAACCCGTGAGTCCCATGGCCAACGGATAATTGCCATAGATCCAGTTTCCTGTGGCGAAAAGGCATCCATATACCAAAATACAGCCCACGATCATGGCCAATACACCTGATGGAACTGTCCATTTTTCATTCCCATCGTCCAAAGAAACTCCATCCGCTTTGGCTTCCGCATGAATCTTGTTCCATCCTGGGCCTCCTGGTTTGGTAATCTTATAGAATCGGTACAACACCTTGTTTTCTTCAGGTTTGGTCAAAAAGGTTGTTGCCAACCAAAGTATCGTGGTTATAAGCACGACCAGTGGAAATTTGCTCCAGCCTGGAAATGGTGCCGCTTCTGACAAAAAGAGCACGTCTTCGTACTTCCAGAACAAAATGGAAATGATTCCCGAGGAGAACATGGCAACAATTTCGCTCCATGCATTGATGCGCCACCAGAACCATCGCAATAAAAAGATAAGCCCGGTTCCCGCTCCAAACATGATGATGATATCGAACAATTGCGTTGCATTGTTAAGTTCCAAAGCAAACAAACTGCTCAAGATCATCAGAACAACGGTGGAAATTCTTCCCACGTTCACCAATTCCTTTTCTGAAGCGTTTTTATTGACCTGCTGCTTGTAAAAATCATTTACAATATAAGAGGAACCCCAGTTGAGGTGTGTTGAAATGGTTGACATGTAGGCCGCTCCCAAAGAAGCCATTACCAATCCCAATAAGCCTGTGGGCAATTTGGTGAGCATGGCGGAATAGGCCAAATCATTTTTAAGGATGTTTTCGGGCACATTTGGGAAGGCTTGACGAATACTGTCCAAATCTGGGAATACCACGATGGACGCCAATGCCACCAAAATCCAAGGCCAAGGCCTTAGTGCATAATGCAATATGTTGAAGAAAAACGTTGCTCCAATAGCGTGATTTTCATTTTTAGCTGCCAACATTCGCTGTGCAATGTAGCCGCCCCCACCTGGTTCACCACCGGGATACCACGCACTCCACCATTGTACCGCCAAGGGTATGATCAACAAACCTATTAAAGCTTCGGTATCTGAAAAATCGGGTAGGATGGACATTTTTTCCTGCACCTGTGCATTGGCCAAAATATTATCCAAACCACCAACTTCGGGCATATTTACCAAGTAGACCGCTGCTCCAATAGCACCGCCCATGGCAACAAAAAACAGCAGGAAATCGGTATAGACCACTCCTCTAAAACCACCAACGGCACTGAATATTACGGTAATTGTACCTCCCAGCAGCACAGTTTCAACAGGTTCCAGACCCAGCATTACCTGTCCAATTTTGATGGCGGCCAAAGTTACGGCCGACATGGCCATCACATTAAATACCACACCCAAGTACAACGACCTAAACCCTCTTAGAAAATGAGCGGGTTTTCCACCATATCTTAAATCGTAAAACTCCATATCGGTGGCAACATTGGATTTCCTCCAAAGTTTCGCGTAAACAAAAACCGTAAGCAAACCAGTAAGCAAAAAGGCCCACCAACCCCAGTTTCCGGAAACCCCATCGGTACGAACAAAATCCGTTACCAAATTGGGAGTATCCGTGGAGAACGTAGTCGCTACCATGGAAAAGCCTAAAAGCCACCAGGGCATGCTACGGCCAGATAAAAAGTATTCTGCTGTGTTTTTTCCTGATTTTTTGGATACATAGATTCCGATAAAAAGGACTATGGCGAAGAATCCAAAAATGATGATGTAATCTAAAAGTTCTAGTTTCATTTGTTTAGTTTGGCTGGAGCTAAAGATAGGTTTTTTGAGTTACTTTTGTGAACCTGTAAAAAGTCTTCATGTTTCTTTCCTCTTTCTCAGATATTTCCGTTGCCGCATGGACCATGGCAGCAACTGCTGTCTTTTTAATGGGAGTTTCCAAGGCAGGTCTTAAGGGAATGTCCATCTTTAATGTAACGCTAATGGCCTTGGCTTTTGGCTCCAAAGCATCCACGGGACTTTTTATTCCCTTGCTGATTGTGGGCGACACTTTTGCCGTGATTTATTACAATCGACATACCCAATGGAGGTATATTATAAAATTTCTTCCATGGATGATTTTGGGAATCCTACTAGGAGTTTTGATTGGGAAAGACCTTCCTGAGCGTGAATTTAAGTGGGTCATGGTGGTCGTGATATTCATAAGTCTGGGCATGTTGGTGTTTTGGGACCGAAGAAAGTCCAAAAAAGTACCTACACATTGGTTGTTTTCCGGTTCCATGGGAATATTTGCCGGTGTTTGCACAATGATCGGAAATTTGGCCGGAGCGTTTACCAATATTTTCTTTTTGGCGATGCGATTGCCCAAGAATGAATTTGTGGGCACGGCAGCCTGGTTGTTTTTTATCACCAATTTGTTTAAAATGCCTTTTCATGTTTTTGTCTGGAAGACTATAACCGTGGAAAGTCTTTTGATCAATTTACGATTGCTCCCAGCTATTTTTGTTGGTTTGGTTTTAGGTGTTTTCTTGGTGAAGAAAATCAACGAAAAAAATTACAAACGCTTTATTTTGATTGTAACGGCGATTGGTGCGGTGGCGATTTTGTTTAGGTAAGACTTTAAGGCTGATTATTTAATTTGCCTAATAAAATCATCTGGCTGTTTAGATATTATTTTGCTTCTCATAACTTCTTTATCATCAAACACTCTAGAAATATTCATCAAGGTCTCCCGATAGTTGTCATTAACATCGTCGTATTTATTATAGAAGATTCTAATCTGCTTACAGTTCTCCTTTTGCATGATTGTATTCAGCAAAATCTGATCTGATAATCCACATGAAAGGCCATAAACATAGACTTCATAAGGACTATTTAATTGAATCTCCAAATCTCTGTAATGAGTACTGTTAAAGTAATGAGTTGATTTTATATTTTCTAAATAATCATTTCCCAGGCTCTCCAATTTAGAATAATTTTCGCCAGTTTCATTTCCATACCCAAAGACTATGGGGTATTCATTCAAATTACCATGAATATGATTGATTGTATTTTCATCCATTGCATGACTTGGAGAATATTCCATCAATTGCAATAAAAAATTAGTGTAGTTAAAATTTACGAAGTAGAAATGGGTAGGGTTTTGGTCTGTTTCTTCATAGATTTTTAGAGATGAATCATACTGAAGAATCTTACCAAAAAAATGCTTTCTGTATTTTGACATCAGTACATGCCCTTTGTCTTTATTGATTTCTAGTGTACTCAGGTAATTTAACAGCTCTTGTTTTACCAACCCAAAGTATAGATGAAACCCATTTATTTCATGCTTGCCGGTTTTTAAAAGCCTATCAAAATACATTTGTTCAATATCAACCCATTTATATTTAGAATCAAACTTTAAAAGCTCGGTTATGAATGGGTGTTTAGGGCTTATAGAAAGCTTAAATAAAAATTCTCGTCTTTGTGACAGTTTCTTTTCTAAACTTGAAAATGATTCCACATTTTTTATGGCTTCATTTAACCAATTAGCTGTAGCTTCATTTGTAGTAATACGAAACAAATTGGTTTCGAATTGGAATTCTTGATGCTCTAATCTTAACGACGGTTTATTTTCTAATGCATTTTTAATAGCCCGTAATCTAGACCAGTCAAGAAAATGGGAATAGGATGTGGGCATTCCCAATGAACGATCAAACCCATTGCCTATTAAAATTATCCTATTAAATATTACTTGAGAACCCATATATGCCACTTTGAATATCAAATTACAAAAAAGCCCGCCAATTTTGGCGGGCCTTCTTTTACTCTAAATATATTTTAATTTATTCCGAAGCGCCTTCGTAAATCGCATTAAAAATCAGCTTGTAGGTTCCGCGAGGTTGCGCCCTAAACTGTGGACGGAACGCAAACAAAATTGCCGATCCTTTTCCGTATTTGGCTTTGACCATCGCAGGCTTTTTGGCAATATATTTTTCTTCACCCATGGCCCAACCGCTCATTAATAGGTCTTTGGCGGCATAGGTGGCTATTACTTCAACTTCTGGGGCAGGAGCATCTTTAATGTCCTCTTCACCACCTTCACCTTTTTTACTTTGTTTGTTTATGGTGAAGGCCCTACTTCTGTTAAATGAAACGGCAACCGTGTCTTTCATACCAAAAGCCAATGGGTGGGAAGTATCAATTCCGGCCTTGATCAAAGATCCTGGAATAAAGAAATCTTTGCTATCGGCACTTGCTACGGCATCGCGCAATGGTAATCCGAATTGCTCAATTACAAAATTACTAGCGGCATCAAAAGCTATCAAGGTTCCGCCTTCTTCCATATAGTCACTAAGAGCCACTGAACCTTTAAGGCCAATTCCGCCCGTGAATTTTTCGGGCATGCTCAAATTACTGTGCCCGTGCAAAATGGAGCTTGGCCTTTGTGATGGGATAATAATGGCATCATACTGGGACAAGTCCTTGGTTTTAATATCGGCATCGTGCAGGGTATCCATGTCAAACTCATATTCATCCATTACAAAGCGCGTCCATCCTTCATCCATATTGGCCACCCAAGATTTATACAATCCTACTTTGGGCAAGTGGATTTTTTTCAATTGAACCTCTGGTTTGGCGGACAATCCGGTAAACTTAAGTCCGTATTCATCGGCCAAGGATTCCATCATCTCTTTTTCTCCAGAAACAATGTAAGAACCCGCAGGGAAAGTTTCCTTGCCAGCTTTGAACTCGGTCATGCTTTTGTATGCAGTTCCCCCCGCTTTTAGCACTTTGTTTGTGGCCACCACCGAGGCGTTGGTGTTAACGCTAAGGGCATATCCAAATGCACCATTTCTATTAACATCGCCTTCGTAGTATTCTACAAGATTTGTGACTTTTTCAGTTGGAGCCTCAAATGACTCAGCAATTTTGTCAACGTCGATACCCATTTGCATTGGTAACGTCCATCCGGCCAAATCGTATGGTGTGTCCGGAGGTCCACCGGGATATTGGAAACGGGTCGGATAGTTTTGTTTTTCCATAAGGTCCAACAAGTACGGCCTAAAAGCTTGTGCCGTGTAGATTACGTAGGAGCCTTCTTCGTATTCTTTTCCATTTACCGTAAAGTCTTTTGTAGCTTTTTCAATTTCAATTCCACCTTGGAGTAATACGTTCACCAAATTCACGGCTTCAAATGAATCCCATTGTTCTTTGCTGATAATGTAAGCAAACAAGTCTTCGGCCGTACCTTTTTCCACCGCGGATTTACCCATTTTATAAATATTGTGTAGGTAGTTGCTCTTGCGGTCGGCGGCAAGGTCCAATGTGGCCCAAGTTGCTGTCAACATATAATCAACGGCATCCCTAAAATGGGATTCGCCCCCTTTCCATGGGTCTGGGTACATAATATCGGTTCCATCGGTCGGTGTGCCCCCAGCAACGGTTTTGGGCAATTTTTCGGGATCGTAGAATCTTGGGGTTGGGGTGGTGTGCCCCGTTTCCGTTAAAATACCGATCATGTTGTGGTAGTAAGGCACGGTTCTTCCGCCACCGTTCCAAAACATGGTGTAAAAGTTATCGGCAATGGCACCGGGCATATTTTCAAGAGAAAAACGCTTTGTCATGGCAGAGCCTACCTCGCTAACACCTGCAGTAATGGCTGGGTGAATTCTTGGGTTTACCGGATCGGCGTATGGAGGGAGCGAAATTTTGGTCCAAGATGGGGAAGATTGGTGGTGATTGTACACAATCTGCGGATACCATTCGTTGTAAAGTATTTTGGTAACATTGTAGGTTTCTGGCATAATGTTCATAAACCAATCCCTGTTGTTGTCGTGGCCCATATAGTAATGGTACAAAATCGGAGGGCGTGAAGTCTCATAAGCAGTGCCTTGGTTTTTGCGGTACCAGTCCACAACAATGTCCAATCCATCAGGGTTCATTACCGGCATTAAAAGGGTAATCACGTTTTCCCTGATTTTTTGCATTTCGGCCGTTTCGGAGGTCGCGAGGGTGTAAGCCAGTTCGGAGGTCATTTGTCCGTGGGCCAGCTCCGTGGAGTGCATTCCACCATCTACCCAAACAATGGCCTTACCTTCTTCGGAAAGCTTTACGGCCTCTTCGTCACCTACTTGAACTCGTGCCAGTTTGGTGCTGATGTCTTTCCATTTGTCGAGTTGTGCCAAGTTTTCTTCTGTGGAGATGAACAATAGGTACATTTTACGACCCAATACGGTTTCTCCAATTTCAATTTTTTTCACCCTATTGGAAGCAGCGTCCAATTGGGACAGATAATCTTCAATTTGGGAATAATCGGCCAATTTGTAATCGGCTCCCACCCTAAATCCATATACATCTTCGGGGGAGGGGACTGTTTGTGCTACGGAAAAAGCAGCACAAGACAAAGTCATTACTGCGGAAAGCAGCAATGTTTTGAGGTTTGCAGTTTTAGAAATCATTTTTTTGAATTAGGAACTCGTCTTGAGTTGTCCAAATCCGCTGTAAATTTATCTTTTGCATCCAATTTTGTCTTTCTCTCTTTCCGTAGCGCTGCTATGCAATTCAAAAAAGTCTTCAACTGGGCACAAAATCTTAAATTTTCGCTTGAATCCAACAACTCAAAACGAGTTCAGTTATAATTTGACTGAAAATTAAGCATTTGTGACGAGGATATTAAATTCAGATGATTGTGATTTTATGTGGAAGAGATTTTTTTGATGGATTTGCAATAAGATTGACAGATTATTATTGTCCTAAATCAGGCTTTTTTTCCAGACGAGTTCGAGCGCCCCGTTCATACCTACACAATACTCAAACTTTATATCAAAAGAACATTTTAAAAACAGGCATCCTTGCTCATCTTTGGCTCGAACTATGGAGTCCGCATTAGTGGGGGTTCATTGTTTCCCAATTCTGTTTGTCAATTTCGAAATGCTTTTTAAATGCTTTGAGCATATCCAGGTATTCACGTACTTTAAATTCAAACGGTTCAACTTTGTTCAACCAAACAACGGTGGAGCCTATTTTATCAGGTTCATCCTCTTTTGTCCGGTCAATTCCAAGTCTGTTCCATTTGATTGTTGTTCCTGCGTTCTCGATTTCAGCATCAACTAGCATACAGGAGAAATTGCAATCATCAGGACACATTAAAATTGGGCAAATAGTTTTTCGTCCAACATCAGGTAGAATTCTATTCCAAACTATTTCACTTTCCTTTTTAATTTCCATCCCAAACAAAAGAGTAGGAATTGTCCCTTTATACATATTCCCAGGATAAAGTTTTTCGAGTTTTTCGTCAAGCCAATATCCATCAATTTGAAAGTTCAAGAAATCATCATAGATTTCATAGTCGCTTTTATCTATTATACCTTTAATAGAATTCATTTTCGGTTGTTCCTTAATTAAGCTAAATATCGTTTTAATGATTCTTTAGTCATTCAATTATGTGAAGTTCGAGAGTTTTGAAAGAAAAAAAATGGACAAATTGACGAATGGCCTATTTGGGTTGATATATAGGCTATCTCGATTACACTCATACTACTAAAAATGGACCAACTATCCCAAATCAGGTGGTTTTCTTTTGGCCTTCTTCTCTGCAGTTTTCTTTTTGGATCGCAACCGTTTTTCTATGGATGATTTGGTGCGTTTGGTGGGCTTTCGCTTTTTGGGTAAGGTGAGTGCTTTCTTCAAAAGTTCAAAAAAACGTTTCACCACTAAGTCTTTGTTTCTGTGCTGGCTTCGGGCTTCATCACATTGAAGAACTAAAGCGCCGTCATTAGTGAGTCGAGATTGGAGCTTTAGTTGAATTCGTTGTTTTTCTCTGTCGGAAAGTCCTTCGGAAGCAGGTATATTGAAAGTAAGTTCCACTTTGGAGGAAACCTTGTTTACATGTTGCCCTCCGGCACCGCTGCTGCGCATGGCCTTAAACTGTAACTCCCTATGTATTTGTTTTTTGTCCAACCTGAAGCCTTCTGTTGATGGTCTCCAAAGATACATTAAGAAAAATGGTCACTCCTTTTCCCTGTTTTTTATCGGAATTAAAAAAGATAACAGTGCCATCATCGGCAACCCCCTCGTTTAAGTGATGACTTCCTTTAAAAAAAGAATGAATCACCTCTACTTTTAGTCCTGAGGAATCGGAAAATTTGAATTCGTTTGGGTAGACTAGAATGGAGGAGTCGATTTCAGCGTAGGACTTTAAAAGTTTTATGGGCACCTCGTTCACTTGCCCAAATAACGAAGCGGTATAGTAGTTGGGAGGTTTACTGTACAGGTCTTGGGTATTTTGGTTGGCAATGATTTGTCCTTTCTCCAAAATTAGGGTGCGCTCCGCAAAGGGGAGCACATCACTTGGGTCGTGGCTGGCGGTGAGTACGGTAATGCCTTTTTTCTTTAGATATAAAAAGAGGTTTCGGCGTAGCGTGTTGCGCTTAAAGTTATCAATATGGCCAAAAGGCTCATCCAACAAAAGTATTTCCGGTTCTTGGGCTAAAACCCGAGCAAGCGCAACACGTTGTTGCTGTCCCCCGCTGAGGTGTTTTACCTTTGTTTTGGCGTACGATTTCATTTCAATCAATTCCAGCAGTTCATTGATGCGTCCTTCATGGGTTTCCCGCTCAAAAACAGAGAGGAACTGACCAATGTTCTCCTCAACGGATATGAAAGGCATTAAGTCAAAATCCTGAGCCAAATATTTCATGTAGGGTTCACCGGGAACTAGATTAAAATTGGGGCCTAATGCTTCAATATCGCCCCAAAAAATTGAGCCCTCCTCCACATGAAGCAATCCGTAGATAATCTTTAGCAAGGTGCTCTTTCCCGAGCCACTTTCGCCCATCAAGGCCACATGTTCTCCTGGGGCCACTTCAAAAGAAATGTCCTTTAAAATATTTTGGTCTTGGTAACCGAAAGAATTTACTTGGATTTTTAGCATAAACGGGTAAAAAGCTGTTCAGAATGACGGTTTAATTTACTTTCTGAACAGCTTTAAGTCAATTTTTAATCTTTAAACGCTTTAAGCACCGCTTGGTTGGGCAATTCATCGTAGCCCATATTATAAAAAGTAAACCCAAAGATGTCAGCGTATTGTTCAATGGTTTTACTTACTGGTGTTCCTGCTCCGTGACCAGCTTTGGTCTCGATACGTATTAAAGTAGGTTGTTCTCCTGCTTGTTTTTCTTGTAATTCCGCGGCAAACTTAAAGCTGTGCGCAGGAACCACACGGTCGTCATGGTCTCCTGTTGTTACTAAAGTGGCCGGGTAAGCCGTTCCTTCTTTTACATTGTGCACTGGGGAATAGCCCTTAATGTATTTGAACATTTCCTCGCTGTCCTCCGAAGTTCCGTAATCGTAAGCCCATCCGGCTCCTGCGGTAAAGGTATGGTAGCGCAGCATGTCCATTACACCCACGGCTGGCAATGCCACTTGCATTAGGTCGGGACGTTGCGTCATCGTGGCGCCAACCAACAATCCGCCATTAGAACCACCACGGATGGCGAGATATTCTTTGGAGGTGTATTTGTTGTCAATCAAATATTCAGCAGCGGCGATAAAGTCATCAAAAACGTTCTGCTTTTGAAGCTTGGTGCCTGCAATGTGCCATTTTTTACCGTATTCTCCACCTCCCCTAAGGTTGGGAACGGCATATACCCCGCCTTGCTCCATCCAAACAGCATTTACAATACTAAAGGAGGGCGTTAAACTAACATTGAAACCGCCATAACCGTACAGAATAGTCGGATTTTGGCCGTTCAGTTCGGTTCCTTTTTTATAGGTGATGATCATCGGTACTTTGATGCCGTCTTTGGAGGTATAGAAAACTTGTTCTGATTTATAATCATCTGGATTAAAATCAATTTGTGGCTTCCAATATTGCTTGTACTCACCGGTTTCCACATTGTATTTGTACAACGAGCCGGGCGTGTTGTAATTGGTGAAGGAAAAATAAAATTCTTTATCCTCTTTTTTGCCACCAAAACCTCCAGCGCTTCCTACGCCGGGAAGTTCCACTTCGCGGACCAAATTTCCTTCATAATCATACTGAAGCACTTTGGAAATGGCATCCACCATATATTCGGTAAAGAAATAGCCTCCGCCGGTGCCCGCAGTCAATACATTTTCGGTTTCTGGAATCAGGTCTTCCCAATTATCCGGTGTAGGATTGGAAGCATCCACAACTACAACTTTTTTGTTGGGAGCCTCCCGGTTGGTAACCATATATAATGTAGCGCCTTCGTTGTCGATGACGTAGGTGTCGGAATCGGTATCGTCCAAAATAGTGACCAACTTAGGATTATCAAGGGAAAGGTCCATCATAAACAATTTGTTCCCAGAGGTGGAAACGGATGCTGAAATGAACAGGTATTTTTGGTCTTCGGAAACGGAACCGCCCACATAACGGTGCTTTTCTTCCGGCGTACCCCCAAAGATGATTTTATCCTCGGATTGGGACGTGCCCAACTTGTGATAATACAATTTATGTTGGTCTGTTTTTGCAGAAAGTTCGCTTCCCTCCGGTTTGTCGTAGCTGGAGTAGAAGAAGCCATCGTTTCCTTTCCAAGACACCCCACTAAACTTGATATCTACCAAGGTATCCTCCACAATTTCCTTTGATTCGGTTTCGATGGTAATGGCTTTTCTCCAATCGCTTCCTCCTTCGGAAATAAGGTAAGCTGCTTTGGAACCGTCCTTGGTGAAGCTGAGCCCCATTAAAGATGTAGTGCCATCTTCGGAAAACGTGTTGGGGTCCAAAAAGACTTCTTCTTCGCCACCATCTTTTTTTCGGTAAACCACATATTGGTTTTGTAACCCATTGTTTTTGTAATAATAGGTATAATCGCCTTCTTTAAAAGGAGAGCCTACTTTTTCATAGTTCCAGAGTTTTTCCAATCGGTTTTTAAGGTCTTCGCGGAAAGGGATTTTTTCCAAGTACCCGAAGGTGACGGAGTTTTGCTCTTTTACCCAAGCTTCGGTCTCCTCGCTTCGGTCATCTTCCAACCAACGGTAGGGATCGGGGACTTCGGTTCCAAAATAATTATCTACGGTGTCAACTTTTTTGGTGGTAGGGTAGTTCACTGTTATGAGGTCTCTTTGTTTAGTTTCTTGGCAGGCTGCAAATAAAACCAGAGCAGCCAACAGACTTATGTTTTTCATGTTTTTTTGGATTGATTCCGATAAAAATACAATGAATATTGTGTTTTGGGAAAGGGGAATTCTCTAGTTAACGTTTTTTAACCTTGAAAAAGGATTTAAATATACTTTGGTCAATTCAAAAAGGGTATTGGTCAATTGAAAACACCTATTCGTCAATTCACGGAAATTTTGGAGTTACTTTTTTTTAATATTGAGTTAACCAATAAAATCTTACGACATGAAAAAACTTACTTTACTATTAATTATGATTTTTAGCATAAATTTATCAGGTGCTGAAAATGAGGATTATTTTACCGTGTGCAGTGACTATGCTCATAAGCTGGCCACCTATTATGAGTTGGCCTATGGCACAGATTATTATGGGGTGTATTTTTCTGTTTATGGCGATTGTATTGAGGCTGCTTATTAATTTTTTATGTATATCTTAAAAACGACAAGAGTTCTTTTAATTGTGGCGCTGTTTTTCCCTTTGGCCATAATTGCTCAAATACGTTCAGGAGTGGCCCAGTATAAGGTGATACTGCAAGAAAATACTAATACACAGTTAAAGGGTTCATACAAGAATGATATTGACAACATTGAAAAGCAAGCTCAAAAATTGAGGTTTGAACTTGCCTTTAATCAAAGCGCCTCCGCTTTTTCGTTGGTTAAAAACCTTCCCATTGATAAAAATGACTTTACCGCAAAAATGGCCATTACAATTTTTGATGGGGACAAAATGTATTATACCAATCTAAAGGAAGCATACATGGTTGAACAAAAATCCTTCTTGGGGAAAGAGTTTCAGGTTAAAACAAACTTGGAAGATGTAGAATGGGAATTGCTCGATGAGCAAAAGCTAGTCTCAGATTACCTGTGTTACAAAGCGATAGGAAAAAGAAATGGGGTGTCGAAAAATTTTGAAATATTTGAAACAGAGATAATCGCTTGGTATTGCCCTGAAATCCCCATTGGAACAGGGCCGTTTGAAGCAGTTGGGCTTCCAGGGATGGTACTTCAGTTAGATTTAAAGGGAAGAAGTGTGGTATTGGAAAACTTGGACTTCGAAAAGGAAACTCAAGTTGAAAATCCAATAAAAGGAAATGTTATTAGCCAGAAAGAGTATGATAGTATCTACAAAAAAAGGGTTAAAGCACAGATGCCACGTTGACCCTATACTTTACCCTTTCTATTTTATTTGAAAATTATGACAAAGCCTTGGAGGTATTTGAAACCAAATCATTTTTCACCAAGTATTCCGCAATCTGTACAGCATTGGTAGCGGCCCCTTTTCGTAGGTTGTCTGCTACAATCCACATGTTCAATGTGTTGGGTTGGGTTTCGTCTCTTCGGATTCTACCCACAAAAACATCGTCCTTACCATTGGCAAAAACAGGCATGGGGTAGGTGTTGGTGTCCGGGTTGTCCTGCACTACGATTCCTGGCGTTTCGCTGAGCAGTTTTCGAACTTCTGTCAAATCAAAATCGTTGTGGAACTCCACATTTACGGATTCCGAGTGTCCGCCAGCGGTTGGGATACGAACTGCGGTGGCGGTAACGGAAAATGTATGATCGTCCAATATTTTTTGTGGCTCACGAGCCAATTTCATCTCTTCTTTGGTGTACCCATTTTCCAAGAACACATCGCAATGCGGCAATGCGTTGCGGTTGATGGGATAAGGATATGCCATTTCGCCCTCGATTCCAGCAGCTTCGTTCTCCATTTGTT
This sequence comes from Allomuricauda ruestringensis DSM 13258, assembly GCF_000224085.1. Classification (NCBI taxonomy): domain Bacteria; kingdom Pseudomonadati; phylum Bacteroidota; class Flavobacteriia; order Flavobacteriales; family Flavobacteriaceae; genus Flagellimonas; species Flagellimonas ruestringensis. The sequence goes on along the minus strand of NC_015945.1, from coordinate 1,351,823 downwards.
CTACTGCTTTAACTCCTGTTCCCGAAACAGATTGGTAGGTGGAAACCACCACACGTTTCATTTGATATTTTTTGTGTAAAGGATCTAAGGCCAATACCATTTGAATGGTGGAGCAGTTGGGATTTGCTATAATTTTGTCCTCTACGGTAAGTTCATTTGCATTGATTTCCGGCACCACCAATTTTTTGGTCGGGTCCATGCGCCAAGCGGAGGAATTATCGATTACCGTGGTTCCCACTTCGGCAAATTTTGGTGCCCATTCCAAAGAGGTGTCGCCCCCTGCGGAGAAAATAGCGATATCCGGTTGGGCAGCAACGGCATCTGCCAGGCCGATTACGGTATGCTCTTCATTTTTATAAACCAGTTTTTTGCCCACGGAACGCTCCGAGGCAACCAACAACAATTCTGAAATAGGGAAGTTACGTTCTTCCAACACTTTCAACATTACTTCGCCCACCATTCCGGTGGCGCCAACAACTGCTACTTTCATTATAATGATATTTCTTGCCGCAAAGGTACTTTAGTCAGCGGTTTAAACAAGCCTTTTCTTTATGAATAATCAAAAAATAACAAAGTGTTACAAATAAAACAACCATCAACATGCTAGCGAAACACATTGATGGTTTTAAAGGTTATTGTGATGTAGCGGCGGTACTGAAAAAATCATTCAGTACCAACGATTTTTATTTCTTCAACAAATCGCGGATTTCTGCCAAAAGTTCCTCTTGGGTCGGTCCCTTTGGAGGTTCTGGAGCAGGCTCTTCTTTTTTCTTCATCCTGTTTACTGCCTTTACAACAAGGAACATCACAAAGGCTACGATGATGAAGTCAATCACATTGGTCAGGAATGCGCCATAAAGCACGGCTATTTCCCCAACGATTTCTCCTGCCTCATTCAAAGTTCCTTCGGTAATTACATATTTCAGATCATTGAAATCTGCATTGAACAGCAACCCGATCAAAGGAGAAACTATGCCTCCCGTGAACGAAGAAACCACTTCTTTAAAAGCGGCACCCATGACAAAACCTACGGCGATATCGACGAGGTTTCCTTTCATGGCAAATTCTTTAAACTCTTTTAAAAATCCCATTTTATAGTTGAGTATTGGTTAATCGTAAACAAATTAAGCAAAAAAGATAATATTAAGCCTCGATAAGAACTCTTTTTACCCGTTGGGATATGGCGGTGAGGATTTCATAGGATATGGTGTTTGCAGAAGAAGCAAAGTTTTCTGCAGAATTATCCGAACCGAACACAACAACCTCGTCCCCTTCTTGGCAATCGATTCCAGTAACATCTACCATGATCATATCCATACAAACATTGCCTACAATCGGGGCTTTTTCACCATTGATCACAACAAAGCCTTTGCCCTTTCCATATTGTCGCCCAATTCCATCGGCATGGCCTATGGGTAAGGTAGCGCTTTTTATAGTGTTACTGGATCTAAAGGCACGGTTGTATCCTACGGACTGGTTGGCCTTAATTTCATGGATTTGTGAGATAATGGTTTTGAGTGTGGCCACAGGCTTTAATTGTGAATCGACTTCCGCTTGGTTTCCGTAACCATAAAGACCGATTCCGCTGCGTACCATTTCAAACTGGGCATTGGGATAGTTGATGATGCCAGAAGTATTCAACATGTGGCGTATGGGCGTATACCCTATTTTTTTCCTGAGCGCATCACTTAAATTTTTGAACGAATTGATTTGAAGTAAACTGAAATCACGTTCATTGGCATCTTCCGAAGCGGCCAAATGTGAAAATGTGGACACTATTTTGATGCATCCGCTGTGCTTGGTTTCCCTAGCAATAAAATCAACATCATCTTCAGAAAATCCCAAACGGTTCAATCCCGTATTGAATTTAATGTGGATAGGATAATCGGTTTGTTGCTTTTCTTTGGCGACTTCAAGAAATTGGTTCAGGATATTTCTGGAGTAGATGCTCGGCTCCAAACGATGCACTATTAAATCTTCAAAATTTGAAGCAAGAGGGTGTAATACCAAAATAGGAATTTTAACACCTGCGTTTCGAAGCAGCATACCCTCGCTTACATAGGCAACGGCCAAATAATCGGCACCCAATTGCTCCAGTTCTCGGGCAATGGTCACTGTGTCGCTTCCGTAAGCAAAAGCTTTAACAACTCCCAAAAACTTGGTTTTCGGTTTTATTTTGGATCGCAAATAATTGTAGTTGTGTTCCAAGGCCGAAAGATCCAAAACCAAGGTAGTTTCTCCGACCTTACTCATTGGATTTCTTTTTTTTGGTGCCCACTTCTTCCGATTCCACATCCATTTCCTTTATTTTTTCCCGCAGCATGGCCTTATAAAACGCTGCTCTGCTCAAGGGCTCGTACTCTTCGGTTTCACCCAAAAGCACCAAATTATCGTTAAGGGATTTTCTAAAACTGTAGTTCGCCAAATTCCCCGTTCGGGTACATACGGCATGTACCTTGGTCACATATTCTGCCGTTGCCATTAATGCAGGCATGGGACCAAAGGGGTTTCCTTTAAAATCCATGTCCAGACCAGCGACCACTACACGTACGCCTCGGTTGGCCAAATCGTTACAAACCGTAACAATTTCATCGTCAAAAAATTGGGCTTCGTCAATCCCGACCACCTCACAATCATCCGCCAAAAGGCGAATGTTTGCTGCGGCCGGTACGGGAGTGGACCTAATTTCATTGGAATCGTGGGAGACCACCATTTCCTCATGATAGCGTCTATCCACAATGGGTTTAAATATTTCCACCTTTTGCTTGGCGAATTGTGCCCGCTTCAGTCGTCGAATCAGTTCTTCGGTCTTTCCCGAAAACATGGAACCGCAGATAACCTCAATCCATCCAAACTGTTCTTTAGGGTTTACTGTGTTTTCGAGAAACATACCGTATTTTTGAAAGAAATTGTTTGTTTTCCCGTTATATTGGGACGACCACAAAGCTACTAAAAAATTGCCCCCCTGTTTTCAATAAGATTTTAACCTTTTGTTGATAGGGTTTTTGCAAAATCATTATATTTTTATAATAAAGAAGTAAAGCTATGATACGGAAATTGAGGGAAGAGTTAATTAAGTTGTCCACTGAAATCATTACGGCGAGAGAAGATACCGATCTTGCGGCACTTTATGAGAAGTCGAAAGAGATTTATGAAAAGTTGGCCGTGTTGAAATTTATAGATGAAAAATTGAGCGATGTTGAGGTAGATGTTTCCCAAAACGTTATCGCTTCAAGATTCGAGAAAATGGCCAATGCGGTATTGAGCGGAAATACATCGGTGCCCGAGAGCAATCCACACAAGGAAGATATTATGACTCCTGGCATGGATACCATTAAGGATATGGTTTCCGAAATGCCGTCCAATGCAGATTTGGAACAAGTGTTTGCCGAATTTGTCGCTAAGCCAGATTTTATGAAGAACGACAAGGACAACCTATCCCCTAAAGAGAATGGGGACAAAATTGCTCAGCAGAGCAAACCCAAATCTTTAAACGATAGGATGGCCAAAGACTTTCAAGTAGGGCTCAACGATAAACTTGCCTTTGTAAAGCATCTTTTTAACAACAACATGGAAGATTATGCAAGGGTGCTTTCCCAGCTTAACACCATTGATTCTGAAGAAAGGTCTATTGCTTTTATCAACAATATGGTAAAACCCGAGTACAATAATTGGGAAGGCAAAGAGGAATACGAAGTCCGTTTTATCTCCCTGATCGAGAGAAGGTTCGCCTAGACTTTTTTGGTTTGTAACTGTGCTACCATTAGATTCAAACGCTACAATTTAATACTCCAGAGGCCATTAGGGCTTCTGGTTATTGGCTTATTATGTTTTATGTTAACCAAATAACCCAAGAACCAATCACCAAATAACTTTATTGCCTTACCAAATCCATGTTATGGTTTAATTATCCAGAAGGCCGTAACTTTGGTGCATGGGAAAATTATATCTGGTTCCAACACCAATCGGAAATCTTGAAGATATCACACTCCGAGCCATTAAGGTGTTGAAGGAGGTAGATGTGGTTTTGGCAGAGGATACCCGAACCAGTGGCAAGCTCCTAAAACATTTTGATATCAACACACATTTGCAGAGCCACCACATGCACAATGAGCACAAGCAAGTGGGCGTTTTGGTGCAAAAAATGAAAGAAGGAACTACATACGCCCTAATTTCTGACGCAGGTACTCCCGCTATTTCCGACCCCGGGTTTTTATTGACGCGTGCGTGTGTTGAAAATAATATTGAGGTAGAATGTTTACCTGGAGCCACCGCTTTTGTACCCGCTTTGGTAAATAGCGGACTGCCCAATGACCGATTTGTTTTTGAAGGGTTTCTCCCATTAAAAAAAGGGCGCCAGACCCGACTTTTGGAACTTGCTGAAGAAACCCGTACCATGGTTTTTTACGAATCCCCCCACAAACTTATAAAAACCTTGACCCAATTTGTGGAATACTTTGGAGCAGAAAGGCCTATTTCTGTATCTCGCGAATTGACAAAGTTGTATGAGGAGACCGTTCGGGGAACCGCAAGTGAAGTGCTGGAGCATTTTACCGATAAACCACCCAAGGGTGAGTTTGTTATTGTGGTTGGTGGACGTAAGGATTAACCTTCTTCAATTATAAATAATTCTTCAACTGGGAGTTTGAACAACCTTCCCATTTTTAAAGCTAAGGTGACCGAGGGATTGAACTTGTCTTTTTCTATAGCATGAATGGTTTGACGGGAAACGCCCAACTTTTTGGCCAGTTCAGCTTGGGTCAAATTTAGCCTTGCTCTTTCTACTTTCACTAAATTTTTCATTAATGTACCCTTTTTTTGAAGTAAAATGTGATTAAGAAGAGCAACATGAATATGGGTAAAATCATACCTAAGCTAACCTGAAATGATACATCAAAAAGATATATTATCAGTGCAATAATCAAAAGAATAATTATAGTAATCTGATAGGATTCCAAACGAAGCAATTTAATGTAATCGTCTTCAATCTTTTCTTTTGATAACATATAAATCAAAAGACCTATTAAAGTCAAAACATCAAAAAAGTAAAAAAGTGAACTGCCCAGAAAATCTTTAACAAAATGATGTGTGCCAGATGGAACACCTTTGTAACCATCCATAAAGGAATCTCCAGCTACTATAAACATGGAAATAAAGAAAATGAAGAGACCTAGTCTTTTGCCCCAATTGGGTAATATTTGAAAGTCCATTTGCTAGTATTTTTGTCTAAAAGTAAATTAAACTTTACATTTTTACAAATATTATAGATTTTTAATGTTTAATAAGGAACTCGTAATTGTAGTCGGTGGAAAGAAATAGATGTTAGCAAAACAAAAGAATTTCGACCAAGTTGGTATAGCCAATTAGTCAACGATGGTCAAGAAATTCAATCCAGAAATCAACAAGGTATATTTTATCAACAAGTATACACTGTTCCACATCCTTTCAGGAACAGGGAGCATTCAGGTCGATTTTAAAAACTATGTTGACTGGATGGACAAGGCCATCTATCTAGAAAAAGGGCAGTATATAAAGTTTCTGTCCGATGATTTTCTGGTCCGCACCATTGAATTTCCCAACAAGCAGATTTTTGACAACAAAGATGTTAGGGTACTTTTCAAACATCTCATCTCGTTGGGCTATATCAATTTTAACGAATGCACCGAATGCCAAAAATATTTATCGGAAACAATTTTTGAAGAAAACACCAAAGAGATTATAAACGTTTCTTTGAAACAATGGTTCTGGCAGAATCCGTTCAACGCCAGTAAAAATGAGTATCAAGTTATTTTTGATGCCAAGGAAATGATAGACCAAGAATTTTACAACCATTTAACCAATAAGGATTTAGAGGCTTTGCTCCGTGAAAATGGGTATCAGGCCCATAGCCTTGTAAGGGATAAGTTGGGGATTACACTCAAAACCATGTTAGAAGAGAAACGGTTGGTGGAAAGCAAGAAAGAAGTGGTTTTTACGGATAAACATATTCAAGAAGTATCGTACGAAATGGGCTTTAAGGACCCTGCCTATTTTAATAGAGTGTTTAAAAAAGGAACAGGATATAGCCCCACGCAGTTTAGGGAGAACTTTGATTATGATCGTAAAGACTCGTTTGTTGAAGACCTTACACATTTGTTGCGGAAACACCATGCCAAAGAACGGTCTTTGGGCTTTTATGCCGATAAAATGAACCTTTCCGTAAAGGCCCTTGCCAAAAAAACCAAGGACAAAATGAACGATTCTTTGGGAAGGTTGATCAGGAATGAATTGATCAACACCTCAAAAAAACTTTTAAATGAGGATACACCCGTCAAGGAAGTTTCAATTTACCTTGGTTTTGAAGAGCCCAATCACTTTTCTACCTTCTTTAAGCACCATACAGGAATTAACCCATCGGAATTCATACACAAAAAAGTACAAGAAAACACTCCTTTTTTGTAGCGACAAACATCCTGTGTCATCGGACATTTGCCATGTAATTACAACAAATAAAGTTTAATCAATAAAAACATAGCAAATGGATATTAGAGCCTTAGCTACAGAAATGGACAGCATTGTTGCACAAGGTGCAATTGTTGAAGCTGTTGAGAAGTACTTTGCGGAAAACGCGAATACTTCGGACTACAACCAGGTGACCACCGCCGGAAAAGCACAAATGGTGGAAAAAATGAGAGGGTTTGCAGATGCAATTGCCAAGGTTAATGGAATTGAATTGCACAGGACCATAGTAGATGGGAATGTCTCCGCATCAGAATTCACATTTGATTTTTTGATGAAGGACGATAGTAAGGTGTATTGGCACGAGATTATCCGAAGGATTTGGAACGACGAGGGCCAAGTGATCCACGAGGAATACTTTAACGCCTAAACCCAGACCATGAAACTTAGGTTTATTACACCAACGCTCCATGGGGTGGCAGATTATACCGCAGGGCTGGGTTTAATAGTAGCTCCCTTTCTATTGGGTTTGGGAGAATCATCGAGCTTGGCAGTTTGGTTTTCTGTGGCTACGGGCCTGGCCGTTTTTTTGGCCAGTTCGCTTACGGATTACAAGCTGAGTCTGCGTAGGGTCATCCCTTTTCAAGGACATTTGGCCATAGACCTTTTGGTGGCCGTAACCTTTATGATCGTACCGTTTGCCTTTGGCTTTTCCGGATTGGATGCCAACTACTATTGGTTCAATGCAACGGTCGTTTTTTTAGTAGTCTCGCTGAGTGCGAGCAAATAATCGAATAATTTTAATACATAAACCATGAAAACATTGAAGAATATTTCAATTTTAATGATTGCGTTAATTACCGTAAACAGCGCTTTTGCCCAAGATAAAAAGGAATTTAACGTAGACAATAGCAACATTGCGCTCCAAGGGTACAGCCCTGTATCCTATTTGGATTTGGGAATAGCCCAAAGAGGAGTAAAGGAGTTCAAGTCAGAACACAACAAGATCGTTTATTATTTTACAGATGCAGAACAGAAAAAGAAGTTTGACAAGAACCCGGCCAAGTATTTGCCACAATATGGAGGATATTGTGCTTTTGGAGTATATGCTGGCGCAAAGTTTAGGCCAGACCCCAATAAGTTTATTGTAAAGGACGGAAAGTACTTTTTGTACCTATACAATCTTGAATTGGATGCCCAGCAATTGTGGCTAGCAGAAAACAATCATAGTAAATTGGTGAAAAAAGCCAATGAAAATTGGAGTAAGCTAAAGAATACCTATAACTAATCTTTTTCTTGATTGATTGTGTTGAAATACCTTGGCAATTTTTTGCTGGGGTATTTCCCTCATTTATAGTAAATTCCCTTTTATATAAAAATGGACCATCTACTTTCTCAAATCCGAAACTGTTCCGTTTGCCAAGAGCATCTGCCCTTGGGTCCCCGACCCATTGTTGCTGCCCATCCCAAATCCAAGATTGCCATTATTGGGCAGGCACCCGGTACCAAGGTGCACCAAACAGGTGTTCCGTGGGACGACCCCAGTGGAAAGCAACTTAGAAAATGGCTGAATGTCACGGACGAGCAATTTTATGACGAACAACTTTTTGCTTTAATCCCCATGGGTTTTTGCTATCCTGGTAAGGGAAAATCTGGGGATTTGCCCCCGAGACCAGAATGTGCTCCGCTGTGGCATAAAGCTTTGGTGAATCAAATGTCTGACCTAAAACTCACCATTCTGATAGGCCAATACGCCCAAAAATATTATTTGGGCAATACCATGAAAAGAAACTTGACGGAAACGGTGAATAACTACCAGGAATATTTACCCGATTGCTTTGTGTTGCCCCACCCATCGCCCAGAAACTGGTTTTGGTTGAGTAAAAATCCTTGGTTTGAGGAAAAGGTTTTGCCTGAATTGCAGGAAAAGGTTTCGGGCTGTCTTACGTAGTGCCCCTAAATATAAAACCTAGACAACCAACAATTACATACCCCAAGGTTTGTCGGAGGCTATCAGAAATTTTCCTGTCAAATACAATAAGAGAAATAAGACAAATAATCAATAGGGAAAATGCGATACAATCTTTATAATGATTTATGAAAAATTTTTGCATACTGATGTTTTCTAATTAATTGAAGATTTTCTAATTAAAAAACCATCAGTCTCTTGACGGTAAGTTGACTCAAATATAGCATTATTTTTTTAAAATCAATAAAAAGAAAAACCTATAACTGAGAAATTTTATGTCTTATATCTTGAATCTAACCTCTAGTATTTAGACCCATCATGCTTCCCTTTTTCCCAACCCACTTCGCCTAAATATTTTTGAGCACTTTCCACGGCGCCATCTTCAATGGTTGTGCCCATGGAGTCGTTCCAGCGGTTAAGGAATCCAAAAAGAGAGATAACCCCCATCATTTCAACTATTTCACCATCATCCCAAAACTGATGCAAACGTTTTTTTATATTCCCATTAACGGTGTTTGGTACCTGCGAGGCAGCCAAAGCAAAGTCCAAGGCTACCCTTTCTGCTTCAGAAAAGGCTTCATGTGTTCTGTACTCCCAAATATTGTCCAGCTGTTCTTGTTTGGCACCATATCGTTCCGCCGCTCGAATAGCATGGGCCTGGCAATACCTACACCCTGTTGCATTACTGCTAACCCAAGCGATCATTCGTTTTAGCGCGGAAGTCACCCTGCCCTCATTGGCCATCACCGCTTTGTTAAGGTTAATAAACGCTTTGGAAATTGCTGGCCTGTGCTGCATGGTCAAAACGGAATTGGGACAAAACCCAAGGGTTTCGTTAAAGAATTCCGCCAGTTCTTTGGTTTTTGGGTCGTGGTTGGAATCGAGAGGGGGAACTAAAGGCATGGTTGATTTTATAAATTGTATTTTTGAACTCTACAAGAAACAAAAATTAAACTTCATGACAAATCACATAACTACCAAATGGTTGGGTGAAATGGCTTTTGAGAGCAATAACCCATCCGGACATACCGTACGAATCGACGCCGGGGAAGAAAGTGGCGGATCTGCTGCAGGATTGCGCCCCAAAGCCCTAATGTTATCCAGTTTGGCCGGTTGTTCCGGTCTTGATGTGGCGTCACTCATCAAAAAAATGAAATTGGATGTGGATGATTTTAAGATTGAGACCATAGCCAATCTTACCGATGAACATCCAAAACATTACGATTCCGTTGTTGTTGAATATCACTTTACGGGTTCCAATCTCAATGAGGGCAAACTCCAAAAAGCCGTAGATCTTTCTGTGGAAAAATATTGTGGGGTCATGGAAATGTTCCGAAAATTTGCCAAATTGGACATCAAGACCATTTTTCATCATAAGTAAGATTTCAATACAAGCTCAAGCACAAGTTCAATTTTAAGTACGGGCACCAAGTTTAAATTCGAGTAAATCGATTATATTTAACAATTAGGTCAACCTCAAAATCAAATCAACATGATTTATGACCCACAAAAAATTTGATTTAGGGGGAATGTTCAAAAAATCTTCTAAATTGGACTTCAAGTTTGTTTTCACCATAAGTAATTCGTCACTTCGAGTGATTCTGATGCAATCAGAATTGTATCGAGAAGTAACTCAATAAATGAAATTGTCTTATGTTTACGTCTTAAAATGTTCAGACGGAACATATTATACGGGCATTACCTCCAATCTTGAAAAGCGAATGCTTGGGCACACCAACGGTAAGCACAAAGACAGTTATACTTTTTCAAGAAGGCCTGTAGAATTGGTTTTCTATGTAAAGTTCACCAATATTGCTTTGGCAATCCAAAAAGAAAAACAGATAAAGAAATGGTCAAAAGCCAAAAAAGAAGCCCTCATAAACGGTGAATATGATGTATTGCCCAATCTTGCCAAAAAGAAGTTTCAATAAGCCGTTCTCGATACATTTCGAAAAATTTTCGAAACACTCGAACTGACGGTCTTCAAAATCTATTATTATGCGCTGGACCATAAAACCAAAACCTGCACAAGAGGCCATAGACCATCTTTCCAATGCATTGAAAGTAGAAGGTCTAATTGCACAGCTATTGCTTCAAAGAGGCATCACTGATTATGAAGGAGCCAAAGCATTCTTTCGGCCAGAGCTGTCCCATTTGCACGACCCTTTTTTGATGAAGGGTATGGACAAGGCCGTGGAACGGATTCAGCAAGCCATGGCCAATAAGGAAAACATATTGGTTTATGGAGATTATGATGTGGATGGAACAACTTCGGTAGCCTTGATGAGCTCCTTTCTGATGGAAACATACCCGAATGTGGCCACGTACATTCCCGACCGTTATTTGGAAGGGTATGGAATATCCTTTCAGGGAATTGACTTTGCGGGAGATAATGACATCAGTCTTATTATTGCCTTAGATTGTGGGATTAAAGCGATTGATCAGATAAAATATGCCAAGGAGAAAGGAATAGATGTTATTGTGTGCGACCATCACAGGCCAGGGGAAATTTTACCGGACGCAGTGGCCATTTTAGACCCTAAGCAAAAAGATTGTGAATACCCGTATAAAGAACTTTGCGGTTGCGGGGTCGGTTTTAAATTGATTCAGGCTTTGGGATCTAAACAAGGCAAAACTATTGATGATCTTTTACTTTATCTGGATTTGGTGGCGACCGCAATCGCAGCCGACATTGTTCCCATTACAGGAGAAAATCGTGTGCTCGCCTATTATGGATTGCTCGTGATTAACGAAAACCCAAGAACAGGCATAAAAGCGCTGATCGATCAGACCAAAAAAAGGGAACTCACCATAACCGATGTGGTCTTCATCATTGCGCCGCGCATTAATGCCGCTGGGCGTATGAAGCACGGTCAGCATGCGGTAAACCTGCTAACCGAATTAGACTTTGCCCAAGCAAAGCAGTTTGCCTCCGAAATTGAATTGTTCAATACCGAGCGACGAAGTTTAGATCAAGAGATTACACAAGAAGCCTTGGTGCAAATACAAGAAAACCAGGAAGAGGAAAGGTTTACCTCTGTGGTCTACAACGAAAATTGGCATAAAGGGGTGATAGGCATTGTGGCTTCGAGGCTTACCGAAACCTATTACAGACCCACACTGGTCTTTACCAAAAGTGGGGATAAATTGGCGGCTTCGGCCCGTTCCGTAAAAGGATTTGATATTTACAACGCCTTGGAAGGCTGTTCCGATTGTCTGGAACAATTTGGAGGACACATGTACGCAGCAGGTTTGACACTCTTGGAAGAACAGTACGAAGCGTTTAAAACACAGTTTGAAAAGGTAGTATCGGAAACCATCGACCCACAACTACTGCAACCTGAAATTTCTGTGGATGCCAAAATCGGAATGCATCAAATTACGCCAAAATTGATGCGCATCTTAAAACAATTTGCTCCTTTTGGCCCCGGAAACATGACGCCCATTTTTATGGCAGAAGGATTAAAGGACACAGGGTATGCCCGCGGTGTAGGTGAAGGGGGAAAACATTTAAAATGCAGTGTGTATCAGTCCGGTTCCAATCCATTTGGTGGCATTGGATTTAATTTGGGCAATAAAATAGACAAAGTTAAGGGCGTACAATCTTTTGATGCCGTATTTTCGTTGGATGAAAATGAATGGAACGGAACGGTGAGCCTTCAAATTAAACTAAGAGATATTCGCTAGCTATTTATGGATCCCTACGCTGCCCTCCGCTATAAGGAATTCAACATTTTTTTATTGGTACGCTTTGCCATGGTATTTGCGTGGTCCATGCAATTTATTGTCATAGAATGGCAGGTGTATTCTTTGACCAAAGACCCATTGTCCTTGGGAATTATTGGGTTGATGGAGGTAATCCCAGCGGTGAGCATGGCACTCTTTGCCGGACACATTGTGGATCAAAAAGAAAAGCGAAACCTTTTAATTACCTGTATTGCGGGATTTTCAGTGATTAGTCTGGGACTCTTTTTATTGAGCTGGCCCGGACTTGAAGATGCTTGGGAATCCAAAACAATCCTGTATTCCATTTATGCTTTGGTGTTTTTGGGCGGGTTTGTACGGTCTTTTTTGGGACCTACCATATTTTCCCTGATTGCCTTGATCGTCCCCAAGAAAATATACCCCAATGCAGCTACTTGGAGCAGCTCTACTTGGCAATTGGCTTCGGTTTTGGGCCCGGCCTTGGCAGGATTTTCCATTAGCTGGATTGGAGTGCATTGGAGCATGTGCGTTATTTTCGGTTTTTCTTTATTTGCTTTGATTTTCCTTTTTCAAATTCCTAGAAAACCTATTTTGAACCCCAAAATCGGAGAGCCCGTTTTTCAAAGTTTACGGGATGGACTCAAATTTGTTTTTGGAAACAAAGCCATTTTTGGAGCGCTTACTTTGGATATGATAGCGGTGCTTTTTGGAGGTGCCGTCGCGCTTTTGCCCATTTATGCGCAGGATATTTTGCATGTGGGCTCCGAAGGCTTCGGGATTTTGAGGGCCGCCCCCGCTGTGGGAGCTTCCATTACGATGTTGGGATCTACACGGTTTCCCTTGCACAAGAATGCAGGTAAAAAATTGCTAATGGCGGTTTTCGCCTTTGGGGTCTGTATCATCGTGTTTGGATTGTCCGAACTATTTTGGTTGTCGGTGATAGCCTTGTTCTTGAGCGGGGCTGTGGATGGTGTCTCCATGATCATACGTCAGACGATATTACAGTTAAAAACTCCTGACAATATGCGGGGCAGGGTAGCTTCGGTTAATTCCATGTTTGTTGGCTCGTCCAACGAATTAGGTGCTTTTGAAAGCGGAGTGGCTGCTAAACTATTGGGTACGGTCACTGCGGTAGTGTTTGGAGGATGTATGACACTCTTAACGGCGGGAACAACAGCTATTGTTTCACCTACCTTTAGGAAGTTGGACCTACAGAAAGATATTGATGCGCACGAAAAGGAAGATTAACCTTCGAGTTTTTCCAAGGTCAATTTTTCCCCATCAAAAACAGCATAGGTAAAATAGGAAATCCAGTCCCCGAGATTGGTATAGGTGGATTTTTCGTTGAGTTCAATTTCCATCGGCAGATGGCGGTGACCAAAAATGAAATGGTCATAATGCTCCTCCTCCAGCTTGCGCTTGGCGTATAAAATGAGCCATTCCTTATCCTTACCCAAGAATTTGGCATCGGCTTCACCGGAAATCATCTTGTTGTTCACCGAAAGATGCTGTCCCAAGCGTACCCCCAAATCAGGGTGTAACCATTTAAAAAACCATTGGGCAACGGGGTTGGTAAACACTTTTTTCATGCGTTTAAAACCTTTGTCGTACGGACCCAATCCATCACCATGGCCGATAAAAAAAGAAGTATCGTTGATGAGGAACTGTTGCGGTTTATGATAAACTGGGATGTTGAGTTCTTCTTCAAAATAACCGTTCATCCAAAGATCATGGTTGCCCACAAAGTAGTTGATGTGGATGCCCATATCCGATAGTTCGGCCAATTTGCCCAGGGTTCGTGTAAACCCTTTGGGAACTACGGTTTTGTACTCGAACCAAAAATCGAAAAGATCGCCCATTAAAAAAATGGCGGCGGCATCATCCTTTATGGAATCCAGCCAAGCCACGAATTTTTTCTCACGGGGCAAACTGTCCTTTCGGGTGGGTGCCCCAAGGTGGTTGTCGCTGGCGAAATAGACTTTTTTGCCTTTAGGAAGTGAGATATTTTTCAAATTGATCTAAGGAAAAAGTTTGTAGATATCATTGCGTTTTACAAAACGAGACAATATTACGGTATTGTTCCCGTAATAAAAACCCAGGCGGTAAGAACCTATTCGCATTCTGAAAGCATTCGGGTGCCCTGCTAATTTTTTGACGGATTTAAGTTCATCCAAAACCTTGGCCTCTTTCATTTCGAGAATGATAAGCTTTAACTTTTGTTTTACCTTTTTATCATTAATCTTTCTTAAATCTTTTTCAAGTGATTTATGATACTTGATATTCATTCATCAAGGATTTTAAAAATATCATCCTCGTTTGCAAATTCTTTGGTATCTGCTTGTTGCATCAAAAGTAAAAGCCCAAGATCTTCTTTTTCCTCTTCTGAAAGCTTTTCGAAACGCTCCAGCTCTTTGTTCTTAACATATTCAACCACGGCCTTTTCCATCAAGGCCTTGACGCTCAAGTTTTCAAAAGCGGAAAGCACTTTTAATTTTATCACAAGTGACTTATCCACTTCGATAAGCTTTTTTACATGATCTTCCATAAAACTTCATTTTTCAAAGCTCACCAACAAATATATAAAATATATATTTTATATATAAACTATTTTTTGTAACGTCTGTTGCTACGTATTCTGTTGATCACATACACCACTACAACAAACAGGGCCAATATGGGGAAAACCAAATCTTTCATTGTGTAATTTTTTAATTCTGTACTTGTTCAAAATCGTCATGCTGAACTTGATTCAGCATCTCACAACCAAACCTTTTTTGATGTGACCCTGAAACAATCCCGATAACTATCGGGACAAGGTGACGAATATTATTAAGATTGATTGAGAACATTCAACTACTTTTTAAACTTTTCCAATGCTTTTTTAGTATTTGGAGACAGTGCTAATCTTCCAGATGCTTCGGCGCGCTCCAACAATAGGTCGTCCCAATGCTCGGTTCCTTCCCAAAGTACTTTTTTCATTTCGGCAAGTGCATCGGGATTGTAGGTGGCCAATTTTTGCAGGTGAATGTCAAGTTCCTTGTCCATTTCGGAAATGGAATCGTACACTTTGGCATATAAGCCTTGTTCTTTGGCCCAATACGCATTTTTCCACTCCGTGGGATATAAGGTGAGCTCTGCCAAAGCAGCTTTTCCCATTTTGCGTTCCACGGCTGGAGCGATTACAAACGGACCAATTCCTATGGAAATCTCGGATAGTTTAATGGCCGCTTCGACCGTTGCATGCACATAATCGCAGGCTGAGGCCAATCCTACTCCACCTCCAACCGTTTTGCCCTGCACCCGGCCGATAACCGGCTTGGGACACTTGCGCATGGCATTGATTACATTGGCGAAGCCGCTGAAAAACTGTTTTCCCTCTTCCAAGTTGGAAACGGCTACCAGTTCATCAAAAGAAGCACCGGCACAAAAGGCTCTTTCTCCTTCGGATTTTAAAACGATGATAGAAACTTCGTTGTTTTCACCAAGCTTGTCAAATTCCTTGGCAAGTCGGGCCAACAGTTCTGAAACAAACGAATTACTGGCAGGGTGACCAAATTCTACGGTCGCTACCTTGTTCTCAATTTTGGTGTATAAACTTCCGTTGGCTCTATCGGTGGACATTTAATTTGAGTTATGAGTTCATGGTTCTAGTGGAATACTAAATTAAGGGTTTTGTACCAAGGGCTGGAACTTTCTCCTAAATTTCCACACTAGGGAGAACCCGCGAATCATCATCCAAACTACAAATGCGATCCAAATGGCATAAATGCCCCATCCCAAATAGATGCCCAAATACAGGCATGGAATAAATCCAAAGAAGGTGGCTGCGAGCAATACATTTCTCAAATATTTCATTTCGCCCATGCCTTTGAACAGTCCATCAAAAACAAAGGCCAAAGTGTTCATGGGAAGACCTATGATAACAATGTAAAATATGCTGTAGAAGGTGTTCAGTACAATTTCTTCATTGGAAAAAATTCTGCCTATGGGCTTGTAGAAAATAAAACCGGACGCCATTAGTCCAAGGCTTACCACCATGCCATATTTCATTATTTTTTTGGCCAGTTTCCAAAGTCCGTTATAATCTTCGGCACCAAGTAATTTCCCGCCCATGCTATTACCTGCTGCGGCATAGCCATCAATAAAAAAAGCGGAGAACAGCCATAGGTTAATGGCTATGGTGTGGGCACCAATAAACTGATCTCCCAAGGTTGTGGCCTCGCGAACCGCAAGCATTAATGCAGCGTTAAGGGCAAGGGTTCTTACAAATAGATTTAAGCTCATAAATACCACACGCTTCATTTCTTTGTTGAGGGGAAAAACCAGTTTCATACTGATTTCGGTCTTTTTCAGCAGAAGCACAAGGGCGATGATAGCCATGATGGCCTGGGAGATTAAACTGGCCCATGCGGCACCTTCCAAATAAAGTGCGGGAATCAAACCATCAATCCCATAAACCAAAGCAAAGTCCAATAAAATATTGAGCCCGGCCCCTAGCATGGCAATCACCATAGGGTAGAAGGTGTTTTGCAATCCACGAAAAATGCCAAAAACGGCAAATGTGAAAAGGGTGAGCGGAAATCCCCAAACCCGAATGGAATAGTAGGAAACACAGTATTCCAAAATCTTTCCCGATGCATTGAACAGGGCAAAAATTTCTTCAATAACAAATACGGTGGACAAAAGCACTACGATACTGAGTAAAATATTGAAGAAAATCGCCTGTGCTGGTAGGTTTTTAACTTCTTGCAATCTTCCAGCACCCAAATATTGTGAAATTATGGCGGAAATAGAGCTTCGTGTCTGTCCGAGCACCCAAATGAGCATGGACAAAAAGGAACCTACGATGCCTGCTGCCGCCAAAGATTCCAGTCCGTCCACGGGAATATTGCCCACAATGGCCGTATCCGTAATGGAAAGGATGGGTTCCGCAATGCCCGAAATGGTCGCGGGAATTGCCAGTTGGTTGATGCTCTTAAAATTTACCTGTGTGCTCAAATCGGCCGCAAGTTACAGCACTAATTCATAACAATGAAAAGGATGCTCGCTTTGTTTGGGAAAGAAGATGTCTCCCAGTTTTCGGTAGCCCCGTTGTTCGTAAAAACCTTGGTTTCTTTTGTTCTGCGAAAAGGTGTCCAACCTAACGGATACAAACTTTTTTTCTTTGGAATAATTTTCTGCAAAATCCATCATTTGTTGCGCTAGCCCTTTCCCTTGAAGGTCTGGATGAACGGAAAGGCGGTGGATATAGGTGCTGTTTCCGTTTGGGGTTAACCATTGGATGGGTCTGTACTCATCATCCATAAGGGTTGATATGACGATAGTGCCCTGTACGATGTTGTTTTCTTCTATTACGAAAAGTTCATCACGCTCAATGTCTTTGATGAATGCCTCTTTGGAGGGATAGTGCTCGTTCCATTGAAAAATACCGTTCTCCTGCATTTTTTGGGCACAGGCCCGGGTTATGGTCAAGATATCGGGGGTTTCGGATATCTTTGCGCGTCTTATCATTGATTCGTTTCAATTTAATTGTAAATTTAAGGTTTAATCGTAATCACCAAACCATGAACAACATACTTGTACCTATTGGAACTTCCCCAGATTCTTCTCAAACATTGCAATACGCTGTAGACTTTGCCTCGAATTTTGGAGCGAAGATCTTTGTGATGGATGTATTTAATGTACCAACCGCCGTTGGAAGCTTGGCCAATGTAGAAGAAAAGGTAGCCAAGAGCAGCAAGGAACATTTAAAAGAGGTTATAGATAGGGTCAACAACAAGGGGGTTGATATAAAAATGGCCACTTACAATGGTGATATTATAGATGGCTTAAAGAGTATCAACAAAGAACTGGGCATCGACTTGATCATTATTGCGCCGAGAAGTAACGATATCCAAGAGGAACTTTATTTGGGAAATACATCGGGTAGGATTATTAAACAGACGGAGATCCCTACACTGATTGTTCCTAAAGGGACCACATTTAAACCTGCCAAAAAGATTTTAACGGCTTTTGGATCAGGGATTTTAAAAAGAAGCAGTATTCTGACTCCATTGATTATGATGAAAAACAAGTTTAGGTCGGAAGTAAGTTTATTGTTGGTGAAAAGGCCGGGCTATACCGAGGATGATCTTAAAGTAAACACAGCTTTGATGGATCTTAGTACCCAATTGACGATTACCGAAAATGGAACCACGTATTTGGGGGTAACTGAGTATTTCCAGAAGGAGCACCCCGACATGTTATGTGTGTTCAGAAGAAAGCGTGGATTCTTTAAAAAACTATGGGAAAAGAACACTATACCTAAGTCGGAGTTCTTTGTAAAGATACCTGTACTGGTACTCAGCGTTAAAAAAGATTAAGGAAGCAGCGCAATTTTTGATACTTTCGGAAAAAAGTATTTCCTTTGCGCTCTCTTTGGGGGATTAGCTCAGTTGGCTAGAGCGCTTGCCTGGCAGGCAAGAGGTCACCGGTTCGAATCCGGTATTCTCCACTAAAAACGAAAAGCACTTCACAAGCGGGGTGCTTTTTTATTTGGGTTCGTAATTGAATAGCTTCCCAAACTTCTCTGGAATTTCATCTTTAATATAGATGTTTTGTTGGGTAAACGGATGCTCAAACTCCAAAGAGTGGGCGTGGAGGTACAAACCCCTCCCTTTTAAAATTAAGCCTTCTAGGTTATATTCTTTATCTCCGAGGATGGGATTCCCCAAACTGTACAAATGTTTCCGCAATTGGTGCCTTCTACCTGTTTTAGGGTGTAATTTCACCAAATTCAGTTTGGCGAAACGTTCTGAGGGAACGGATTGTATCACTTCAAAATCTGATCGGGACGCTTTCCCGTCTATTTCCGAAGAGATGGTTCCACTTGGCGCCATATCGCCAATGGCAACCGCGTAATAGGTTTTGGATATGAGTTTGTCCTCGAACATTTTGTTTAAGGCACGGATACAGTTACTTGTTTTTCCTATCAAAACAATGCCTGTAGTGGCATAATCCAATCGGTGGACGGGTTGCGGTGTTGTAGCATCGGGAAGCGTGCTGGCCTTAAGATTTTGAGACAAAGCATTGGCAATGGTCTTGAATTTGTTGCCACTTACTTCAATGCCTGCGGGTTTGTGGATAGCAGCTAAATAGTCATCTTCAAACAATACGTTGAGTGGAAAATTAAACTGCTTTTTAGGCTTTGCTTCCTCTGGAATGTATAGGGTAATGTGTTCTCCTCCTGTAATTAGGGTTGCGGTCGTGGCGATGGTGCCATCTACAGAAATATACTTTTTCTTTAGAGTTTTTTTAAGCGCTGATTTTGTAGCTACGGCCTCAAAAATACCTACGCCATATTCTTGTAATCGTTGAGGTTTGTCAAGGTTGGGGGCGATATGGGTTTCGTTGGGATTGATGTATTGTGAGGCTTTTGGAGACGGTCAATTATATGTACTTCAACTTCGGTTTGCCGATATTGCCGTTGGGGGTTCGTTTTTTATTCAGATTGTTTGATTTCTCTTTTTTGCAGATTGAATACTGTTCCTGCCGGGTCTTGAATCCAATGCATATTTTTAGGAAGCTCTTCAAGTTCGTCACATGTTTCCACTCCGTTTAATCTCAAGTGATCTGTCGCTGCTTCTACATCAGGAACCGTAAGCTGTAACCAAGTTTCTGAATGCGTATAGTTGTCCACGCAGTCCAACCATATTATATTGTTTCCGAACTTTACTTTGTGTGTTTTCGAAACGGTTGGATTAGCAATGGGTTTTTCTTCGACTTCCAGCTTTAGAATGTCCCTATAAAAAGCAACGGTTTTCTCATATTTACTTTTGGGAACCTTTATTGCAATATTAATTCCTGCTTCAAACTTTGTATTCATACTATTCTATTATCTGGTAAAAACGGTTAAAAACCATGAAGTTAATATACTTTCTAGAAAGAGTTGCGGGTATTTTGTCATATATAACATCTTAACAGAGCTATATCCGTAAAGGAGTCCTATGGCAAAAAATTATGAGATTCCTCGTTGCCTCGCTGGTTTGCCCCCAAACAGATACGCCAGTGAGGAGCAAGAACAGTATTGTCGGTTTTCTCATTTTATTTTCAATGTGGTCATATATATTTTGCTCAAGCCATTATTGCTTTCATAGATGTATTCTTGGAAGTCCGACACAGAATCAAATTTCTTGGGGGATAAATTGTTCCGTCGGCTGGTGAAATAGAGTGTTTGGTTAGCCTCATCATAGAACGGGCAATACTCCATATATTTTGTATTGATGGGTGCTCCAATGTTCTTTGCTTTTTCCCATTTTCCGTTGTCATCCTTTTTGGAAATATAGAGATCACCACTTCCTAGACCATCTTTTTCGTTATACTTGGAAAACAGGATAAAATCCTCATTCTTAGAGATAAAGGCATTGAATTCATAGCCGGAACTGTTTATGCTTTCATCCAACAATATCGGGGCGGAGTAGGTGCCGTGGTCCCAACGGGAGAAATAAATATCATCCTTTCCCAAACCATTTGGCGATTCCAAGGTGAAGTATAGATTGTTGTTTTCACTGATCGATGGATAAAACTCGTTGAGATCGGAATTAATGGGCTCCCCTATGTTTTTAGGATTTGACCATTCCCCTTTCGGACCGGACCGTTCCACATACCAAATATCGAAGTCTTTTTTCTGGTTACTGGAATCATCCAAAGGTCTGTCTGAAACAAAAAACAATCGTTTTCCGTCAATGGATAAAAAGGGCTCCAAATCCATATATGAATCAGAGAACGGCAATAATTCAGGTTTCGTCCATTCGTTATCCTTTCTTGTAATATAAGCAATTTGGGAGATGTCCTGTAATGGGCTCTGAATGGTAAAAAATGCCTCGCTACCGTCTTTTGAAATGCAAAAATCGCGGACATTCAGAAATTGGTTCAGTGCGCCGCTAAACTGTACTACCTCATTTTCATTTTGTGCCGATATCCGGTTTAATACCAAAATCAACACGACCATCAACCTTATTTTTAACATAATACATTTATAAGTCATTCCAACAATCATAAAAATACCATTTTTATGTCGAGACTGGCTAATTAGTCTTTTGTGGTTTGCTCGTCAAACTTTACCATCCTTTTAGGATGGATTTTTTGTAATTGGCCTGTCCTTTTTTGAACTTTACTTCAAAACAAAATCAACATGAAATTAGAAGGAAAAGTAGCATACATTACAGGAGGAACCAAAGGTATCGGATACGGTATTGCCGAATGCTTGTTGGAACAGGGTATGAAGGTGGCCGTTAGCGGTAGAAGCCAAGAGAGTACCGACGCTGCCGTAAAAAGCTTGAACAATCCAGATAAAGTGTTGGGACTGGTGTCCGATGTGGCTAAATTGGAAGATGAGAAAAAGGCCGTTGCCGCCATTCTCGATAAATGGGGACAATTGGATGTAGTGATGGCCAATGCAGGTGTAGGGCATTTTGCCCCGATCGATGAAATGAAGGACGAAAAATGGCATCAAATGATTGACACCAACCTGAACGGGGTGTACCATACACTAAAAGCATCCGTGGAAGCATTGAAAAAATCCGAAGGCTATTACATGACCTTGGCCAGTTTGGCGGGGACTAACTTTTTCCCGACTGCGGCTGGCTACAACGCCACCAAGTTTGGTGTAGTTGGTTTTACACAAGCAGCTATGTTGGATTTAAGACAATACAACATCAAGGTTACCACCATTATGCCCGGTTCCGTGGCCAGCCACTTTAACGACAACGAACCATCGGAAAAAGATGCTTGGAAAATTCAGCCCGAGGACATTGGTAAATTGGTCATCGATTTGCTTACCATGCACCCACGAACCTTGCCAAGTAAAATTGAGGTACGCCCTACACGGCCCGATTTAAAATAATCAGTCGATTTTTTCCATGAGGGGAACTGCGGCATCGCAAATTTCCCCAATCAATTGGTACAGGTAATTTTCAAAGGTGGCCAGCGTATCGGCATTTATCAGGTTGTTCTTGTCCTCTGAAAACGGGAATAATCCTTGGCTCAAATTTTTAAAGGAGATGATTCCCGCCTGTAAGTCACTTATACCGTGTTTTTTGGAATATAGGTAGGCATAACAGAGCAATTGGAACGCCTTGCTCTTATCATAATCGGTAATAAGGGCTTCCCAATCCGTTATTTTTACGTTTTTTGGGGCTACCCTGCCCGTTTTGTAATCAATGATCCTAGTGGTTCCATCGAACTCATCCACACGGTCTAAGGTTCCTTTTAATTTGATGGGAAACGCTACACCAGGGACGGTAATGAATTCTTCGTAGCGTTCTTCCAGCGATAAAATTTTGATTTGGTGCCGTTGTAGCTGCTTGAGTTCGTCATCCAAAAAGTTGTGAAGGTATTTTATGATGACATTGTACACCAACAGGAATTTGCCTTTGGATACATCAACGCCAGAAAGATTTTTTTCAAAATGATGCTGAACCACACCGGCAACCTGTTTTTTTAAGGATTTTAAATTTTCTTCCGTCAATGCTTCATTGATGAGTGGCGTATAAAGTTGCTCCAAACTATCGTGAATAATGGTACCAAAAGTGTTGGCCGCAATATTCTCTTCTACCTCTTCCAAATCATTGATTCTTAGAATATTTCGAGTGTAAAAATCAATAGGGTTTCTAATGTAATTGGTAAGCGAAGTGGGCGAAAAACCTTTTTGGGCGAATGCCTTTAGGTCTTCCATAAACTGGTAACCCTTTTCAATTTGTATGAGCGGTTTTGACTCAATAGAAATTTTGGGCGAAGCAATAGTATGGGTAATGTTTGATCTTAGATTTTCATCGGTCAGCAATTGTGTGATTAATCGACTTTTTTCACCGCCCTCCAAAACATCGGGTTCGGTGTTGTAGGTAATGTAAATGTTTTTTGCCCGTTGAATCAAACGATAAAAGTGATACACATAGATGGCATCCTTTTCTTTGTAGGTGGGCAGGCCGTAATCCCGTTTTACATCAAAAGGAATAAATGAATTGTTCGATTTTCCTGATGGTAAAATGCCCTCGTTCACTGAAGTTATGATCACTGTTTCAAAATCAAGGTTCCGGCTCTCCAACATTCCCATAATTTGAAACCCGCTCAATGGCTGGCCGATAAAGTCCAAGGTTTCCATATTGGCCAATTGTTTGAAGAGATTTTTTATGGATTTGAGTTCGCCCATAAAATCCACCTTGCTCAAATATTGACCCAGTTGATTGAAAAGCGCATAGAAACGATACAGATATTCAAGTTCCAAGGCGTTTTTCTCGTCTTGATAGATAGTTTTTAATCGCTTGATGAGAAGCAAACAGTTGTTTATCCATTCCATGGGAGAGATTTTCCCCGACGGAAAGATGACGGACAGTAAATCTTTTGCTTTGGGATATTTAGAAAGTACGTCAGCATTGATATACAGCAGATTTCCTTCTTTAATGTCTTTGGACATCCGCTGTGCAAAATTCCCAAGATCTTCGGAAGATAGTGCCAAAGTGTAGGGATTGGAGATAAATTCCTGCACACGTTTAAAGAACCATCCTCGTTCAGAAACGTTGAGGTGCAATTCCAAATAATTTACAAAAAAGGAATACAACACCGTTTTATTTAATGGCATCCCCATTGTGATGTTCACCTCCGAAATGGATTTTGGAACAGCGTTGAGCATAGGGTTGAGCAGGGTTTCATCAGCGAGAACCAATGCGGTTTTGGTGAGGTCAATTTCTTCGTTCTGGCCCATTGTCTGTAATAATTGGCCCACATATTTGGTTTGAGATATGCTTTTGGGCACTCCAGTGATGGTGATGTTCTTTTTTTCGAGAAAGTTGTGCTGCGGTTCTATTTTGTGCTGATGTTTGTAGTAAGGCCAATTGTATTGATAATCCCGCACAAACAAGCCTGCGTCGTGTATGGGGTCGTTCAAAAAATATGAGTCGATATCCCAATATATATAGGTGTTGCCTTGTTCCAAATAATGCTGAATGATGGTAGACTCTGCTGCATTGAGGGCATTGAAACCGACAAATATGATTGGGTTGGTATTGGTTTCCTCATGATTCCCGCTTTGAATGGCTTTGACCGCTTCACGCTGGATCAATCCTTGATAGCCTCTTTTTTGTTTGAGCAGGGCATCATAGAAATTGTGGTAGATGGTTTGCAGGTTCTTCCATAGCTGGAGGTAATTTTCAACAAGTTCTGTTTTTTCCTTACTCGCGGACCAATGGTTGATTTCCTTGATGGCAGAGAGATAATTCAGAATGTCTTCAGCGGGAATTAGATACCCATCAATTTCGTTGAAATCTTGTAAAAGGGTTTGTCCCCAATTAATAAAAGAAGCAAAATCGTCAGATTCATCTATTTGGGATTCTTTGTAAACCTCAAAAAGAAGCAACAGTAAATCAATATTTGATGTTTGGTTTAAATCGGATAGGTTACCGATGAACTCCTGAATGGATACTACTTGTGGACTGAATATGCTTTTTTTCAGTCTGTTGGAAATGTGTTTTTTTAAAAATGTACCCGATCTTTTACTTGGAAGTACATAGGTACACTGGGTCATATCCAGTTGTTTGTTGTGGAGGTCGTCCAGCACATATTCTAGGAAAGTATCATGCATGGACTAAAAATAAAAAAGGCCCCGCATTTGCGGGGCCTTTTTCAAGAAAACTTTGTTTCTTATTATTTTACCAAGTTGATTTCAACTCGTCTGTTTTGTGTTCTACCAGCTCTTGTGTTGTTGGTAGCAATTGGCTTAGCTTCACCGTAACCGATAGCAGATAATCTGCTTGAATCGATTCCTTTGTCGATCAAGAAATCTCTAACAGAGTTAGCTCTTTCTTCAGAAAGTTTTTGGTTCAAGCTTTCACTACCTACACTATCAGTGTGTCCTTCTACTGTAAATTTAGCGGTAGGATACTCGTTCAAGATTTGGATGATGTCAACCATTACAGAAGTAGATTCTGCTTTGATAGAAGACTTACCAGTATCGAACAAGATAGTTCTAGCGTAATCGTTCAATTGCTTCTGAACTTCTTCAGTTACTTCTGGGCAACCGTTGTTAGCAACAGTACCGGCAACTTCTGGACATTGATCGTCTTTGTCAAGAACACCATCACCGTCAGAATCTGGCCAAGGGCATCCGTCATTTTCGGCAGGACCTGCCTCGTTAGGACATTCGTCGTCTTTGTCGGCAACACCGTCACCGTCAGCATCAGGACAACCAGCTAGTGCAGGAAGACCAGGAGTGCTAGGACAAGCGTCGTCTTTATCGGCAACACCGTCACCGTCAGCATCAGGACAACCGTTCATTTCTTTAGAACCTGCTTCGTTAGGACAAGCATCTTTAGCATCTTCGATACCGTCACCGTCAGCATCAGGACAACCGTTGAATGCTTCCAAACCAGCTACTTCTGGACAAGCATCGTCTTTGTCGTAAATTCCATCACCGTCAGTGTCAGTACCACCAAACTTGATGCTGATACCAGCCATGTGTTGGAAATGCTTAACCAAGTAATCTTCAAAAGCGTGCTTGTACTGAGTTTGAAGGGTAAAACCTAGGTTATCAGAAAACCAAAGGTTAACACCTACGCCACCATTAACGGTTCCAGCTCCTATTTCATCAATCCAAGTGTAACCACCACCCACTTCTACGAAAGGATCAATGGTAGTGTTTTTAAGAAAGTTGTACTTAATGGTACCATCTATAGCATAGTGAGACAAGTCGTCAACTTCGAAGTCTCCTAATTTTTCGATTCTATTCAAAGAACCTCTTGCTCCTACAGAGAAACCATCTCCAATATACTTGGAAACGGACACGTAAGAAACAGATGGTAAAATGTTCCAGTGATCGGATACATTAAAGTACTCATCAAATAAAGTAGTACTGGAAAAAGGATTGTCACTATCGTTAGTAGGATAAGCGTCTATTGCATTTACCCCTATGCTAACCTGCCAGGGATTATTTTCGTCTTGCGCTTGTATACTGTTGATCCCTACAAATACAAGAGCAACAACCAATAATTTGCTAAGATGTTTCATGCTCAAAATTTTAAGTTTAAGTGTTTATCAGCAGCAAATGTAAGTTGTTAAGACTTATTAACAAAATCTAAATTTCTTTTTTTTTGACTCATTTGCCAGAAGATTTGTTGCATTTCGACGAATTTAGATGACATTTAACGATTTTCCTACCTTTATAAATGCATTAATTGCATGGTCCAAGTGCTCTTTTTCGTGGGCTGCGGAGAGCTGCACACGAATTCGTGCTTTACCTTTAGGAACTACGGGATAAAAGAAACCAATCACGTAAATTCCTTCTTCCAAGAGCATATCGGCCATATTTTGTGATAATTTGGCATCGTAGAGCATTACGGGCACAATGGCGGAGTCACCATCAATAATATCAAAGCCGGCCTCTTTCATTCCTTTTTTAAAGTATTCTGTATTGCTTTGCAGCTTATCCCTTAAAGAAGTATCCTTGTCCAACATCTCAAATACCTTAATGGATGCCCCAACTATAGCGGGTGCCAAGGAATTGGAGAACAAATAAGGTCTGGAACGCTGACGAAGCATTTCAATAATTTCCTTTTTTCCGGTGGTATAACCACCCATGGCACCACCCAGAGCTTTACCGAGTGTGCCTGTGATAATGTCAATACGGCCCATAACACCTTTTTCTTCCAAGGTACCGCGGCCTGTTTCGCCAATAAAACCAGTGGCATGGCATTCATCTATCATAACCATGGCATCATATTTATCTGCTAAATCACAGATTTTGTCCAGCGGAGCCAAAAGTCCGTCCATGGAAAACACTCCGTCGGTTACGATAACCTTAAAGCGTGCACCATCGGCAATGCTTTGTTTGAGTTTTTCCTCCAAGTCCGCCATATCGTTGTTCGTGTAGCGATATCGCTTTGCTTTGCACAAACGAACACCGTCAATAATGGATGCGTGGTTCAATGAATCTGAGATAATGGCATCCTCCGCTGTGAGCAGTGGTTCAAATACGCCACCGTTGGCATCAAAAGCAGCGGCATATAATATGGTATCCTCGGTGCCGTAGAAATCTGCTATTTTCTGTTCCAACTCTTTATGGATATCCTGCGTTCCGCAAATAAATCGAACCGAAGACATTCCAAAGCCGTGGGTGTCCATGGTGTCTTTTGCGGCTTGGATCACATCCGGATGGGAGGAAAGCCCCAAATAATTGTTGGCACAAAAATTAATGACTTCTTCCCCTGTGGAAATTTTTATCACAGCTCCTTGCGGAGAGGTGATGATTCGTTCTTTTTTAAATAGGCCAGCTTCTTCAATTGCTTCCAGTTCTTTGGTCAAGTGTTCTTTTATTTTTCCGTACATATCTTTAATTAGCTTTATACAAAAATAGGGTCTATTTTTTGGTCTATATAAACAATGATGGATTGTTTGATTTTAAAACCCATTGCTTTTAAAATATCGGCATAGTTTGCGATTTGTTCTTTGTGCTTGGGAGATGGATTACCTGTCTTATAATCTATGATGGTCGCTTGGTTCCCATCAATTATAATTCTGTCTGGTCGGAGGGACTGTCCATCCGTGGTCAAGATTTCTTGCTCGTTCAATATGTGAAGGTTTTCCAAGAACAAATCTTTCAGCTTCGGGTGGTTTACAACAGCCATAATTTTTTGTTTGATGTCAGTTGCCGCCTCTTTGGGAAAATGGCCCTCAATTTCCAATCGCTCCAAAACCGGCTCAACATCTCCAACTGTTTCAATTTGGCTCAATGCAAAGTGAATCAAGTTCCCCATTTCAATGGCCTCCATACGCTCGTCGTCCCACAAACGGCCCGATTTGGTTGAAATGATAAAGCCTGCATCTTCTTTGGGGCGGGTTATGTAAGAGATATAGTTTTCGTTGGATTCCGAAGATGAAGTTGCTATTTCTTTTGATGGAAAAGTTCCGATGGTATAAACCCCGTTCTGGTTTTCAGGAATGTTCTTTTGTTGAACAAATAATTGAAAAAGGTCTGCGTATGAAGAAGCAGACTCAGCAGAAGTAACTTCTTTGCCTACTTCTGTAATCACAAACAGCCCTTTTACGGGACGGGTGAGCGCTACATAAAGCACGTTCATGGAATCCAACAAGGTTTTTTGCTCTTCGTCCAGGTATTTTTGCTGGGCCACCTCATTGTACTCCAACATATCTTTATTGTTGTTTATGAGGAATTCATCCAACCCTAAAGTTTCATCAGCACTAGTGGCTGGCACCCAAGCTTTCTTTTTCTTACGTTTATCGTCCAGAATCGCATTGGCAAACGGAAAAATCACAAATGGGAATTCAAGCCCTTTGGCCTTGTGGATGGTCATAATTTTTACGGCATCCACACCATCGGGAGCTGCAATGGAGAGGGATTCCCTTTTCACCTCCCAATAATTAAGGAAGGCATACACGCTGGGGCTTTCTCTTTTTTCCAAATCGAGCACTTCGTCCATCAAAAATGAAATATGCGCAACGGAACCCTCATAAAGTTCAAACTGGACAATAGCTGTTTCCAAAATGGTGAGCATAGGTTCACCTTTTAATTCATCAATATTAAAGTGATATGTGCTGGCCAAGAAGGCCTTAATATTCTCTAGATTTTTGCTGATGAAATCGTGCTTGCCATTCTCATAGGGGGACAGGTACATTAATATATGGTATGCCGCCTCTCGGTCTTTTGCATTTTCAAAAATCCGAAGGATGGAAATCAAAAAGATGACCTTTTCGTTTTTGCTCAACAACAACGCATCCGAAGAAATAATGGGAATGTTGTGCTGCGCCAAGAAATCTGCCAGCAACATTCCTTTTTTATTGTCCCGCACCAAAACGCAGATATCGGCATAGGCATGGTTTTCCGAAATGATATGCTGGATGTGTTTAAGCGTTTCCGAGCAATACACCTCGTCCTTATCCTCCAGATCTTTATCCAAAAAGGACATTTGGATGTATCCTCCCGGTTTGTTGTTTGTCTTTTGATGGGAATCCTTCAAAAAGAGGTTTTGGTAATCCGCATTGCTGAGTACTGGGGCAACTTCGGTGAAAAAACTGTTGTTGAAGCTCACGATTTCATCATAACTCCTCCAGTTAGTGTCGAGTGAATGAATACTGGGTTCCACCACAAATGGGTGTGACTTTCCATTGATTAGGTTGAGGAACTGCTCCGCTCTACCGCCACGCCAACGATAAATGGCTTGTTTTACATCGCCAACTAAAAAAAGAGAACCGCGTTCGTTTTTTTCATTCTCACTTTCCAAAGCGTTGCCAATAAGAGGTACCAGATTTTCCCACTGCATTTTTGAGGTGTCCTGGAACTCATCTATAAAATAATGACGGTATTTTTCGCCCATCCGTTCATAAATAAAGGGTACAGGCTGATTTTTGATTTCTTTGGATAGGATTGCGTTTAGGGAAGAAATGGGAATGATGTCCCTGTCCAGTTCAATATTTTTGATTTCCTTGGCGATTTCGTTCAAGACCGTCATCGGTACGATGTTGCCATAAATGTTTTGCAAGTAACTATGCCGATAAATTAGTTGCTTTATAGTGAGGTAGTTTTCCAAAATAGTGACGGCTAAATTGGATACATCTCTTTTGTCACTGGCCTTGAGTAATTTCCCTTCCACCAGATTGGGCTCCAAAGTTTTGGCAGCGTATAATTTTTTTGGGTCGAGTTCTCCGTCAATCATTTTTTTAAAATGATTGGGCAAGGTTTGTCTGGGGAAATCTGCAAAATCAAATCCTTGATGCTCCATTTCCTGAAGCACAATTTGAGCTAGTTGCTTTACCTTTTCCTCAATTGCATTGCTTTCCGAAGCGATTCGTTTTTGGATATCCTGGAAATCCCCGATCGATTTTTCACGTAGCGGATTTATATGCTCGGCGTGGTTTTCTTGAAAAAGGAGTTTCCCGATTTCAACAAGATCATAAGTAATGTTCCAACTTTTGTCATCATCAATTTTTTCCAAGGAAAAAGCAATCAGGACCTCGGTAAGTTTTTCATCGTTGCCAGCACGTTCCAACAATCTTCCCACAGCTTCCTCCAACAATAAATCCGTATTGAGCTCTATCTCAAAATTTTGGGACAGGTGCAAATCGCGGGCAAATGTTTTTATGATTTTATGGTTGAACTTATCTATGGTTGAAATCTCAAAAAAGGAGTAATTGTGGAGAATCCGCTTTAGGATAAGTTTTGATCGTTGCCGCAATTGTTCCTCGGTTAAATTAAGTTCATCACAAAGTGATTGGAAAAGAACCTTTTGTTTTTCGGGAACACTATTCTGTCCAAAAGCATAAAGATTGCCCAAAATTCTAGTTTTCATTTCGTCCACCGCTTTGTTGGTAAACGTAATGGCCAAAATCTGACGAAATTTTACGGCAGCATCGTTGGAGAGCAATAAAGTAAGGTATGCTTTGGCAAGGGCATAGGTCTTGCCCGAACCTGCCGAAGCACTATATATTTTAAAATTAGACCCCTCCAAGGATGTTTTTCCTGCAAAATAAGGATTCCTTACCTCATGTTAACACGCTTTTAGCGGAATATAAATGTTAAAACTTGTATTTTTACGTGAATAAAGTAATAACCTAAAAAAAATAATTATGGCTTTTGAATTACCTAAATTACCGTATGCATACGATGCATTGGAACCTCATATAGATGCTAGGACCATGGAAATCCACCATACCAAGCACCACAATGGCTACACCACTAAATTGAATGGTGCCATCGAAGGAACAGATTTGGAAGGAAAGGGAATCGAAGATATCCTTTCTGGTTTGGACATGTCCAACGCAGCAGTAAGAAACAACGGAGGGGGATTTTTTAACCACAACCTTTTTTGGGAAGTAATGTCGCCAAACGGAGGCGGAAAACCTTCAGGGGAATTGGCTTCTGCCATTGATGAGGCTTTTGGTTCTTTTGATGCCTTTAAGGAAAAATTTGCTTCAGCTGCAGCTACCCGATTTGGATCAGGTTGGGCATGGTTGTGCGTACACAAGGGAGGAAAAGTTGAAATTTGCTCCACTCCAAACCAAGACAACCCCATTATGCCAGGAGTAGGTTGTGGTGGTTACCCAATCTTGGGCTTGGATGTTTGGGAGCATGCCTACTATCTGCATTATCAAAATAGAAGACCAGAATATATCTCAGAGTTTTTCAGTGTTATCAACTGGGACAAAGTTTCTGAGAATTATGCAGCTAGTAAATAAGGACTAGTTCAATAATAATATGAAAAGCCGTGCACTTGGTGCACGGCTTTTTTTGTTTCTGTTTCTATAAAATAGAAAAGGGCGAGGAAGTCCTCACCCTTTTCGTCCCAAATCTTACCATAAACTTAACCTACTTATGCTATGGCGAGACTAAAATACTGGTATTGTGAGAAATAACAAAGGGTTTTAAAAAATATTTTGCTTTTAAGAAGAAAAAGAAATTGTGCAGTTCATCGATAAAATTGTTAAAACCTTGGTAGTCAAACATAAAGAAGCCGGAGCATGCTCCGGCTTCTTTCCCCAAATCTTACCATGAACTTAACCTACTTATGCTATGGTGATCCAAAAGTAAGCCAAGCGATGTTTTAGTGCCCAAGCTTTTAGATGAAACTCCCTTAAATGGGTTAAAGTGTACAACTAGGGTTCTGGATTGATAAATGTCAAGAAACTAATATGAGTATTTTCTGATTCGGACAATGTAGAAAATAAAAAAGGTGGAATAGCTTCCACCTTTTTTGCCCCAAATCTTACCATGAACTTAACCTACTTATGCTATGGCAGACACTAAAGTAGGATTGCGGATTTGCGATTGTATAAAAACCCGCTGTTCTACTAGTTTCATCGATAAAATGCACTTTTGTGCATTTTATCGATTACTTAATAAGCCCTTTCGTTCTTGCCCTCGAAAAAGTTGACAAAAGCCTTGTTGACCACCCTGTTACCTCCGGGAGTTGGATAATTGCCCGTAAAATACCAGTCACCAAGATTTTTTGGGCAAGCGCTGTGCAGGCCTTCTATGGTCTGATAAATAATCTCGACTTCTGCGTTGATGTCTTCTGGACTCAAAATCTCACCAATTTTCTTTGAAATCTGTTTGGCGGAGAACGGAGCGTAGAACTCCTGTACATAGTTTACCGCATTTTTATTTGAGGGATTGGTCTGTGTGAGACATTTTTCGTAAATCTCCTTTATCCTATGGGTAGTGCCATGTTCTTCATGAAGGGCCAATGCGGCTTTAAAGGCAACAAAATCTTCCAATCGGGCCATATCAATACCGTAACAATCCGGATAACGTATTTGCGGAGCAGAGGACACCACTATTATTTTCTTTGGGGATAATCTGTCCAAGATTTTGAGGATGCTTCGCTTTAAGGTAGTTCCACGAACAATACTGTCATCTATAATAACCAGATTGTCCGTAGGTTTTACCGAACCATAAGAAATATCATAAACGTGTGTCACCAAATCATCCCTGCTGCTATCTTGGGTGATAAAGGTTCTGAGCTTCGCATCTTTAATGGCCACCTTCTCTATTCGAGGCCTAATATTCAATATTTTATGAAGCTCTTTTCCGGTCATTTTTGATCCCAAGGCCAAAATCTGTTCCTCCTTTTTCTTGTTGAGGTAGTTCTGGGCCTCTTTTACCATTCCAAAGAAAGATGTTTCTGCCGTGTTGGGGATATACGAGAAAACCGTATTCTCCAAATCGTTGTCAATGGACTTTAATATTTCTGGAAAGACAAGTTTCCCTAATTTTTTTCTTTCTTGATAGATTTCCTTGTCGCTACCACGAGAGAAATAGATGCGCTCAAAAGAACAGGCCTTCCGTTCGGTGGGCTCCAAAATTTGTTTGAGCGCCATGGAACCATTTTTTTTAATGATAATGGCATGCCCAGGGTCCAACTCTTTTACATCATCAAAATTAACGTTGAACACAGTTTGTATTACCGGACGTTCTGATGCCACGACCACAACTTCATCATCTTGGTAGTAATAAGCTGGGCGTATTCCCGCAGGGTCTCTCATTACAAAGGCATCACCATGGCCTATAAGCCCGCTCATGGCATATCCACCATCCCAGTTTTTGGATGCTTTCCTTAAAATCTTGCCTACGTTCAAGCGTTCTGCAATTAGTGCAGACGCTTCTCTTTTGGTGTATCCTTCTTTCTTGATCTGTTTGTAGAGCTTGGCTACGGCATCATCCAAAAAGTGACCAATTTTTTCCATTACGGTAACGGTATCGGCTTTTTCCTTGGGGTGCTGTCCCAGCTCCACCAAGTTTTGGAAGAGTTCATCAACATTCGTCATGTTAAAGTTTCCGGCAACAATAAGGTTACGGTGCATCCAGTTGTTCTGCCTTAAAAATGGGTGAACATTCTCAATGCTGTTCTTGCCAAAAGTTCCGTAACGAACGTGTCCCATTAAAAGTTCTCCGATGTAGGGAATGTTCTTTTTTTGCCAGTCCACATCGTCCTCGTACTCCGGATGTTCGGTCAAAGCCGTGTTGATACGGTTGTTGATTTGGGCAAAAATATCCTGAATGGGCTGCTGTTGGGCCGATCGTACGCGGCTCATGTACCTTTCCCCGGGCTCCATATCCATTTTAATGCTGGCAAAACCGGCACCATCTTGTCCGCGGTTGTGCTGCTTTTCCATCATCAGGTACATTTTGTTTACACCATAAAAAGCGGTGCCGTACTTTTCTTTGTAGTACTCCAGAGGTTTAAGCAAACGGATCAACGATATTCCGCATTCGTGCTTAATGGGATCACTCATAACAAACCAAATAAAAAAGCCCCGAAAATTTTCAGGGCAAACATTTATGTTAATTCAATATTGAACTGTGTCAATTCTTTAAACTGTACCAAGCGGGCGTCTACCTCGCTCTTTTTTAGATCCACCATACGTTCCGTGCCAAATTTTTCCACGCAGAACGAGGCTAAATTGGATCCATGGATAATGGCATTCTTCATACTTTCAAAAGAAATGTTTTCTGCCTCGGTCAAATATCCTGCAAAACCACCGGCAAAGGTGTCTCCTGCTCCGGTGGGGTCAAAAACCTCTTCCAAAGGAAGGGCAGGGGCAAAGAAAATATTTTCCTTATGGAACAAAAGAGCTCCGTGCTCCCCTTTTTTGATCACCACATATTTTGGACCCATTTCCTGAATCTTTGCGGCAGCCTTGACCAAGGAATATTCGTTGGTCATTTGTCTTGCTTCTTCATCATTAATGGTAATAACATCGATTTTGGAGATTACCGCCATCAACTCATCCCAGGTATTGTCCATCCAAAAATTCATGGTATCCAAAACTATAAGTTTTGGTCGTTTTTCCATCTGATTAATTACACTCAACTGGATATTTGGGTGGAGATTACCCAACATTACGATATCAGCATCGGCATAATCATTGGGCACCACTGGATTAAAGTCGGCCAAGGTATTGAGTTCGGTAGCTAAAGTGTCTCGTGAATTAAGGTCGTTATGATACTTTCCTTCCCAAAAAAAGGTTTTGCCACCCTTTACCACCTCGACCCCAGATAGGTCGATGTCCTTATTTTTTAAAATATCCATGTAAGATTGAGGGAAGTCATCTCCCACCACAGATACGATTGCGGAGTCTATTTTAAATTGTGAAGCTGCCAAGCCGATAAAGGTGGCGGCGCCCCCGAGTATTCTACCTGTTTTCCCGAACGGTGTTTCAATGGCATCGAAAGCCATGGTTCCCACGATCAGTAATTTGCCCATTCCCTAATTTTTGCTGCAAATATACGCTTTGATATTCCATTTGGAATCATTGGCAAAGGATTTAAGAAAAAGAGTGGAGCAAATACAAATTCAAGTTCAAGCATCAAGTTCAAGAGCAAACCTATTCGTGATGATTCGTGAAATTAGTGTCAAAAGGGAAGATAGAACAGAGAAAAAAGAACAGAAAGACAAGAACCAAGACTCAAGTTTGGAGTTATTGGGTTACTGCGTACTGTTACTGCCAACCGACTTCCGACTTCAACAAAACTCAAGTCTCACATCTCATTTTTAAAGCTACTTTCTGCCAAAATCGGCTGGAATTTCGCCCCAGGCCTTGGTCTCCCACTTTACGATTGGAGTAGTGTGTCTATTTTTTTTGAGCCATTCCTCGGCACGCTCGATTAATTCAAAGAGCTGGGCATTCTTGACTGTTTTTTTCAGCTTGGTGCCGCACTTTTTCTTTCGCACCCACCCTATTGCTATTCTGGAATCGGAATAAAGGATGCGGTCACTTTTTTGTTGTTTTAAAAAGGCAAGACCATGCACCAATGCCAAAAATTCTCCTACGTTGCTGGTTCCCTGCTCAAAAGGGCCTTGGTGAAAAAGAACCCGCTTGCTTTTGGTATCCACGCCGCGATATTCCATTTTTCCCGGGTTACCGCTCGATGCTGCGTCCACGGCAATGGAGTTGTAATTGGGGTCACCGATTTTCAGCAATTCTTCCGGGCTAAGTTCTTTTTTGCCCTTGGATTTGCCTTTATATTCCAAATAATTGCTGTTGAAGGCTTTTTTGGCTTCTTCAAAAGTGGTGAAGGATTTGTACTGTGCCCCTTTTACCCCATCAATTTGGGCTTTGCAATCTGTCCAGGACTCAAAAATGCCGGGGTGTTTGCCCTTCCAGACTACATAAAACTTTTTCTTCTTGGCCATTTAGGATAAAACTTTTTCAATCACTTTAGGAAAATGTTCGTATTCCAATTGGTGTACTTTTTGGGCAATAACTTCTGCATCATCCGAAGGTTCCACTGTGGTTTTAGCTTGAAAGATGATGGCGCCCTCATCATAATTTTCGTTTACATAATGTATGGTAATGCCAGTTTCGGTCTCTTTGTTTTCTTTTATGGCCTGATGCACTCTTTCCCCATACATACCTTTTCCTCCATATTTGGGCAATAAGGCAGGGTGAATGTTAATGATTTTATTGGGGAAGGCATTAATAAGGTTTGATGGAATCTTCCAAAGAAAACCGGCAAGCACAATTAAATCTGCATTAAGTCCTTGTAAAATATTCACGACCGCATCAGAATCTTTAAAAGCGGGTTTATTAAAATAAAAAGCGGGCACCCCAAGACGGTCGCAACGTTCAAGAACCTTGGCCGAGCTTTTGTTGGTGAGCACCGCAACTACGGCCACTTCTGGTTTTTCACGAAAAAAGGAAATAATATTTTCTGCATTCGACCCGCTGCCCGATGCAAAGATTACAATTCGTTTCATTCGTTAGGAATTCATGTGATTTTGGACTAAATTACGTCGGCTAAAGTAAGGTACAGCAATTTAAGATGTTTAATTTGGAGCACATTTTATCGACAAATGGTGTATTTAATCCAAAGTTTTATATTTTTGCCAACGATTTAAATTTTTAAAACCACAATAATTATGTCAGACATTGCATCAAGAGTAAAGGCTATCATCGTTGATAAACTAGGTGTAGATGAAAATGAAGTAGTTGCAGAAGCTAGCTTTACCAACGACTTAGGAGCGGATTCCTTGGACACTGTTGAACTTATCATGGAGTTTGAGAAAGAATTTGATATTCAAATACCAGATGACCAAGCAGAGAATATTGCCACTGTTGGTCAGGCCATTAGCTACATCGAAGAAGCTAAGTAATTAAATGATATATCGCTAAAGATTATAAATTATCCATGTGGTGGTTATCACATGGATAATTTTTTTTATAATTTAGGTCTAAAGGGTAAAAAAAATAGTTCAATGCAGTTAAAGCGAGTTGTGGTTACCGGAATGGGAGCGTTAACGCCCATAGGTAACAATTTGGAAGCTTATTGGGAAGGACTACGGACCGGTAAGAGCGGTTCTGCCCCCATTACTTATTTCGATACCGAAAAATTTAAAACAAAGTTTGCTTGCGAGCTTAAAGGGTATGATCCTTCAGATTATTTTGATAGGAAGGAAGCCAGGAAACTGGACAGGTTTGCCCAATATGCCTTGGTGTCCTCAGATGAGGCCATAGCGGATTCTGGAATCGACTTGAACGTTGTGGACAAGTTTAGGGTAGGCGTTGTATGGGGTGCGGGAATAGGAGGATTGGAAACTTTTCAAAATGAGGTGATCAACTACGCCAATGGCGATGGTACACCACGTTTCAATCCATTCTTTATCCCAAAAATGATTGCGGATATTGCGCCAGGCAACATTTCCATTAAACATGGATTTATGGGGCCTAACTATACCACGGTTTCTGCCTGTGCATCCTCGGCCAATGCCATGATCGATGCACTTAACTACATTAGGTTGGGACATTGCGATGTTATTGTTACTGGCGGTAGTGAAGCTGCCGTGACCATTGCAGGTATGGGCGGGTTTAACGCCATGCACGCACTTTCCACTAGAAACGAAAGCCCCGAATCCGCTTCCAGACCATTCGACGCTACGCGCGACGGATTTGTATTGGGAGAAGGCGGA
Organism: Allomuricauda ruestringensis DSM 13258; assembly: GCF_000224085.1. Classification (NCBI taxonomy): domain Bacteria; kingdom Pseudomonadati; phylum Bacteroidota; class Flavobacteriia; order Flavobacteriales; family Flavobacteriaceae; genus Flagellimonas; species Flagellimonas ruestringensis. Next base: position 1,314,263 of record NC_015945.1, on the reverse strand, counting down.
GGAGCGCTTATACTGGAAGAGTATGAGCACGCCAAAGCTAGAGGAGCTAAAATATATGCAGAAGTATTGGGTGGGGGACTCTCCAGCGATGCTTACCACATGACCGCACCACATCCAGAAGGTATAGGAGTAGTAAAAGTGATGGAAAACTGCTTGATGAACGCAGGAATGAAACCAGAGGATGTAGACGCCATCAATACACACGGAACTTCTACACCCCTTGGGGATGTAGCCGAATTAAAAGCTATATCCAAAGTGTTTGGAGACCATGCCAAAGAGATCAATATCAACTCCACCAAGTCCATGACCGGACATTTGTTGGGTGCAGCAGGAGCCATTGAGGCCATTGCATCTATTTTGGCAATGGAAAATAATTTGGTTCCACCTACCATTAACCATAGTGTTGTGGATGATCAAATAGACCCTTCGCTCAACTTGACCTTGAACAAGGCCCAAGAACGAGAGGTAAAGGTTGCCATGAGCAATACATTTGGCTTTGGAGGACACAATGCATGTGTGTTATTCAAAAAAATAGGGTAGTTTTGTAACATGAAACTTACTTCCAAAATATTCAATTCCCATCCAAACGCGGATGGGGATTTTTTTTTGGGAATCAAAAGAATCCTTGGATTTAAGCCCAAGAACATAGAAATCTACAAGACTGCGTTCCTTCATCGTTCCATGAATAAAAGGGACGATAAGGGAAATCCGGTCAACTATGAACGTTTGGAGTTCTTGGGAGATTCCATGCTGGGAACCATCATTTCAAAATATTTGTACAACGAAGTGCCTGAGGGCGATGAGGGCTATCTCACAAAAATGCGTTCCAAAGTAGTGAGCCGAAAGCACCTGAACGAATTGGGAAAAGACTTAGGACTGTTAAAATTTGTGGAAAGTAGGATTCCCAAAGCACATTTTGGCGAAAACATCCATGGGAATGTTTTTGAAGCACTGGTTGGGGCCATCTATTTGGACAAAGGGTACAATTACTGCGAAAAATTTATTGATGAAAGGGTGATAGAGCCCTACGTGGACATTGAACAATTGGAAGGTAAGGTAATCAGCTACAAGAGTTTGGTGATCGAGTGGTGCCAAAAAGAAAAGAAGCCCTTCAATTACAATGTGTACGAGGATACAGGGAATGATGAGCTTAAACACTTTGCCGTAAAACTTACTATTGGGGATAGAATGTTGGCAAAAGCTAGGGCCACATCCAAGAAAAAGGCAGAAGAAAAGGCATCTAAACGTGCCTATTTTGCATTGCAGAGCAAGATAGAGAACCAGTAATTTTAAATAACGGTAAACTCAAACGTTTTCGCTCGTTTTTGTAAGTGTATTGTTCTGTATTAACTAGGCATTCATTAGGATTAAGCCTATATTTACCGTTCGTGTTATGGGCATGTTAACAACGCACAAGATATCAGCTGATCTGTATGATGACAGTTTTTCGCTCATCGCCATACACTGTGATTTGGAAGATTATGCTATTACCTATGCCATAAATTCCACCTGTGGGCTATATTTGAAACGGATGAAAAAAGACCTTCATCTCAATGAAAATATGTCTTTCTCCGTATTCGATTGGGACGATGAAATGAACGATGTCTATTGGACACTGATTTCGAACAAGTGCGAAATTGAAGAAGAAATACCTTCGGTAGGGTTGTTTGAAAACAATATTTCCAGAAGGACCGATTATTTGGTGAAAGAACGAAAAGAAGTGGATTATTTTTTGAAAGTAGATGCAGCTGATGAAACTTTGTTTTCACAAAAAATAAATTCCATCAACCAGATTGCCAAGGTAATAACAGCATATCCATTAGAAACACAAAACTTAAAATCAAAAAGAAATTTAATCTTTTAACAATGCCAACTAGAAAGAAGACTAAAATTGTAGCAACCCTCGGCCCAGCTACCAGTAAGAAGGAAACCCTAAGGGAAATGATCTTGGCGGGAGTAGATGTTTTTAGAATAAACTTTTCACATGCAGCTTACGAAGATGTTACGGAGCGGATTAAAATGATAAGGGAGCTTAATGAAGAGATGGAAGTAAATACCGCCATACTTGCCGACCTGCAAGGGCCCAAACTAAGAGTTGGGGTAATGGGAGGAGAGGTCATTGTTTCTCCCGGTGATGAAGTAACTTTTGCTACGGGTGAGCCTTTTGAAGGGACTGCCGAAAGAGTGTACATGAACTACAAAAGCTTTCCAAAGGATGTAAAAGCGGGAGAGCGTATTCTATTGGACGATGGCAAACTTATTTTTGAAGTAAAGTCCACCAATGGAGAGGATGAGGTCGTAGCAACAGTAATACAAGGGGGGCCATTAAAATCCAAGAAAGGAGTAAACCTACCCAATACAGATATTTCTTTGCCAGCCCTTACAAAGAAGGATATTAAGGATGCCATTTTTGCAATAAGCCAAAACGTGGATTGGATGGCTTTGTCCTTTGTGCGGCACGCTCAAGACATATACGACCTTCATAACTTGATCAAGGAGCACACCGAGCACAAAATCCCGGTAATTTCCAAAATAGAAAAACCTGAAGCCCTTGAAAACATAGAGGAGATTGTGAAGGCTTCCGATGGACTTATGGTTGCCCGTGGTGATTTGGGCGTGGAAATCCCAGCGCAAGAAGTGCCATTGATTCAGAAACAATTGGTGTTGAGTGCCAAAAAAGGCAGAATACCGGTAATCATTGCCACCCAGATGATGGAAACCATGATTACCAGTTTAACACCAACTCGTGCGGAAGTGAACGATGTGGCCAACTCCGTAATGGACGGTGCCGATGCCGTAATGCTTTCTGGTGAAACATCGGTAGGGAACTATCCGGTTCAGGTTATTGAGAAAATGGCTAGCATTGTAACCAGTGTAGAAGGCTCCAGCTTGATCAAGGTACCTCAGAATCCACCACACATTCGTACCAAAAGATATATCACAAAATCTGTTTGCTACCATGCAGCATTGATGGCCAACGAAATTTCGGCAAAGGCAATTTCAACATTGACCAATAGTGGTTATACTGCTTTTCAGATTTCGGCTTGGAGGCCTGCTGCGCACATTCTTGTTTTTACATCGAACAAAAGGATTTTGACCCAGCTCAACCTTTTGTGGGGAGTCAACGCATTTTACTACGATAAATTTGTATCCACTGACCAAACCATTGAGGATGTGAACCAAATAGCCTGTAATAAAGGATATTTGAACGTTGGGGATATGCTCGTAAGTTTGGCAGCAATGCCCATTAAGGAAAAAGGTATGGTAAACACCTTGCGTGTAACCGAAATAGAAAGCTGTAATTTCTAAACAGCATTGATCAACAAACTTTAAAGGTGCACATTGGAAACATTGCGCACCTTTTTTGTTTTAGGTTACTTTAAATCCATGTCTGTAAGAAGCAAGGGAGCAATGTTCTTGGCCATAAAAATGGGCCAGTCGTTTTTGAACAAGTGGCTCTCGGTAACGGCACTTTCGTACAAAAGATAAAGACCGCTCGATATTTTTTCCGCTTCCGCTTTGGACAAATTGGCAATATTATCTCCGACGACCTCTCCTAAATACAGTAGCAACTCCTTTTTTTGTTGCTGGATCACGTTCAGAATCTTGGTTTGATCAGGAGAAAGTTCCCCAAGCGTTTTGATGCCCCAACACCCCTGAAAATTTTCTTCAAGGTACATATCCCTCAAAAGGTCAAAAATGGCCAGCAGTTGGCTTTTACTTTCTGTTCGTTGGTTTACATAGTCTTTTAAGCTATTCATGAAGGCACCATGCCGCTGGTTAAGATAAGCAACACAAATATCCTCCTTGGATTTAAAATGGCTGTACAGTGTGGCTTTGGCAATATCACATTTTGATATAATCTCATTGATGCCTGTTGAATTGTATCCTTGGGAATAAAAAAGATTACCCGCCGTGGTAATAATATGTTGGTGTAAATCACTTCGCTGCATAGAAAAGTTGTAATACTTGTTATAACGGGGGATGCTTCTACAAAGAAATAAAGAAATTATGTAAACTAAAGTTCAACCATAACATATTATGTGGGTTTAAGTTAGCAATGTTGGTTTTATTAAAGCTATAAATAAAGGCTAACTATTTAATATGGTGCTGATTGTAAACATTTTCCTATATTGTATATCAAATTTTATCAATCAAATAATTAAAACACTACCTAAAATGAAAAAGTTACTTCTGGCCTTTATTGTTGGCCTACTCTTCGCTTCCATGAACTATGGACAGAGTTTTCAGTTCAAAGCAGATGATATTGACATCGATTACAAAAAATACACCCTAAAAAACGGCCTTACACTGTTGGTTTACGAAGACCATAAAGCCCCTATCGCTGCCGTTAACGTATGGTATCATGTGGGGTCTAAAAATGAAAAACCCGGGAAAAGTGGTTTTGCCCACTTATTTGAGCATTTGATGTTCAATGGAAGTGAAAACTACAACACCGATTATTTCCAAGCGTTGGAAAGTATTGGCGGAACCGACCTTAACGGTACTACAAACACGGATAGGACCAATTACTTTCAAAATGTACCTGTTTCTGCCTTAGATCAAGTGTTGTTTCTGGAATCTGACCGGATGGGACATTTACTGGGGGCCATTGATCAAGAAAAGTTGGACGAACAAAGAGGTGTGGTGCAAAACGAGAAAAGACAAGGGGAAAATCAACCCTACGGCATGCAGTGGGATTATTTGACCAAAGCCATGTATCCAAAAGGACATCCCTATTCATGGACTGTAATCGGGGAAATGGAAGATCTTAACGCCGCTTCTTTGGAGGATGTACAGGAATGGTTCAAATCTTACTATGGAGCGGCCAATGCAGTGGTTGCCGTAGCTGGTGATATTGATGCGGAGGAGGTTCATCAAAAAGTAATCAAGTATTTTGGAGATATCCCATCTGGCCCGACTGTGGAACGCCAAGAGGTCAATATTCCAAACAAAATCTATGATTCCCGTCAGGAATATGAAGACCGCGTTCCCGAGACCAGGGTACTCTTTGCTTGGAATACACCTCCGTTCGGATTCAAGGAAGATCTCCACTTTGATTTAATTTCCGCCATTCTTACCAGTGGAAAAAATTCAAGATTATATCAAAAGTTCATTTACCAAGATCAATCGGCAAGTGCCGCTGTTTCTTTCCAAGCATCGAGTGAGATTGCGAGCCGATTTATCACGTATTTAAATGTAAAAGAAGGAGAGGATTCCAAAAAACTGGAGCAAGAACTTGAGGCCGAGATCGATAAATTTATCAAAGAGGGCCCAACAGAAGAAGAACTTAAAAGGGTAAAGGCGAGTTACTTTGCCAATTTCATTAAAGGTTTGGAGCGTATAGGAGGCTTCGGTGGAGTTTCGGATATCCTGGCATCCAATCAAACCTACCATGGCGATGCATCCTATTATAAAACCAAGTTGAAGTATGTGGAAGAAGCGACCATCGAAGATTTAAAGAAAACTGCGGCTAAATGGCTTACCAAAGGAAAGCACATTTTGGTGTGCAAACCATTTCCGGAATATGATGTCGTAGCGACTTCAGTAGACAGAAGTAAATTGCCAGAACTGGGAGCGCCAAAAAGCTCAAAATTCCCAGAACTGCAACGCACCCAATTATCCAACGGACTCAATGTAGTTTTGGCCCAGCGCGAAGGAGTACCGACCATAGTGATAAACTTGGTGGCCGATGCAGGTTACAAGACCGATCACTTATCCAACCCCGGAACGGCCAAGTTGGCCATGAATTTGATGGATGAGGGAACCAAGGACATGGATGCCTTGGAAATCAACGAACAACTTCAGTTGCTCGGAGCATCTTTGAACACGTTTTCCAGCCAAGATGAATCCAATGTATACATGAGCACATTAAAACCGAGTTTTGATGCCAGTTTGGATCTATTTATGGATGTTGTGCTCAACCCCATTTTCCCACAAAAAGAATTTGAACGGCTTCAAAAAGAGCAGATCAATGATATAAAACAAGAAAAATCACAACCCATTTCCATGGCCTTACGGGTAATGAACAAATACCTTTATGGAGAAGATCATCCGTACAGCAGCCCATATACCGGAACGGGATATGAGGATACGGTTTCCAAATTGACCCGGGAAGATGTTGTAGCGTTCTACAATACTTGGTTCAAACCCAATAATTCCACCTTAATTGTTACAGGAGATGTGGAGATGAACGAGTTGAAGTCCAAATTGGAAAAAACCTTGGGCAAATGGAAAAAGGGAGATGTACCCAACATTGTTTTTAACGAGCCAAAGACCAATACAAAAAACACCCTGTACTTGATGAACAGACCAGAGTCGCAGCAATCCGTAATCCTTGCAGGGCATTTAACCGAAAAGTACGGTGATGTTTCCGAGATAGCCTTGGAGCAAATGGTGAATATTCTCGGGGGCGATTTTACTTCCCGGATCAATATGAATTTAAGGGAAGACAAACACTGGTCTTACGGAGCAGGAGGTTTTGTGATTGGCTCAAAAGAAGAACGCCCATTTATCGTGTATGCCCCAGTTCAAACGGATAAAACTGCGGAATCCGTAACCGAGATAAGAAAGGAAATATCCGAATTTACCTCTACACGGCCCGCAACCAAAGAAGAGCTTGAAAAGGTAAAAACCAATCAAGTGTTGAAACTTCCAGGACAATGGGAAACCAACAGCTCGGTCAACAGTTCGGTCAGGAATTTGGTCCGATATGATTTACCGGACGACTATTATCAGAAGTATGATCAAAACGTAAGGAATCTATCTGTGGACGATATCAAAAAAGTGAGCAATGAAGTGGTACAACCAGAAAGAATAAATTGGTTTATGGTGGGCGATAGGGCTGAAATTATAGACAAATTGGACGAACTCGGTTTTGATAACATCATAGAAATTGATGCCGATGGCAATCCCAAAAAACCTGCGGTAGAACCCGTGGAAACGGATATTAAAAATTAAATTGTAGAGGAGGCTGTCCGAGAAAGCGTCATTCCGAACTCGTTTCGGAATCTCATCAAATTGATGAATAACCGATATGGGAACCTAAAAAAGTTCAGGTTGCAGTAAAAATACTTCGGACAGCCTCTTTTTTAAAAATCAAATTTGAGCTGAACGAGTACCGATTCCTTTTTTTCGCTCTCTTTTTTCTTTTCGGTGTTGAGGTTGGCCAAAGAAATACCCAACAAGCGAACCGAGTTTTCTAAAGATGATTGGTACAACAGTTCTTTGGCAGTTTCCAAAATAAGGTCTTTGCTTGCAATAAAATAGGGCAGTGTTTTGCTACGGGTCTGTAAGGTAAAATCGCTATACTTAATTTTTAGGGTGATTGTTTTGCCCGCTATTTTAGATTTTTGAAGTCTTTTTTCCAGTTCCGAGGCAATATTCTCCAATTTTTCCAGCATAAAGATTTCACTGCTCAGATTTTCAAAAAAAGTGCGCTCAGCTCCGACCGATTTTGGAATCCGATGAGGTTTTACACTGCTCAAATGTATTCCCCGTACCACATTGTAATAGTAGCTGCCGCTTTTTCCAAAATGCTTTTCTAAAAAATCCACAGACTTTTGCTTTAGGTCGAATCCTGTAAAAATGCCCAAGCGATACATTTTTTCGGCAGTTACTTTACCCACACCATAAAATTTTCGGATATCCAGGTTTTCCAAGAATTCAATGACTTCCTCGGGGTTGACCGTTTTTTGCCCGTTCGGTTTGTTGTAATCGCTGGCAACTTTGGCTATAAACTTGTTTATAGAGATTCCTGCCGAAGCCGTTAATCCTGTTTTGTCAAAGATTTTGTTACGTATTTCTTGCGCGATCAGGGTGGCCGATGGATTTCCTTTTTTGTTCTCGGTAACGTCCAAATAGGCCTCATCCAAAGAAAGGGGTTCCACTAAATCCGTATATTCAAAAAAGATGCCCCTAATTTGCTTGGAAATCTCTTTGTAGCGATCAAAACGGGGTCTTACAAAAATAAGTTCAGGACAATTTCTTCGGGCAATGGCCCCCGCCATGGCACTTCGCACCCCAAATTTTCTGGCTTCATAGCTCGCAGCCGATACCACACCGCGTTTGGAACCTCCACCAACGGCAATGGGTTTCCCTTTTAGTTCCGGGTTATCGTGCTGTTCTACAGATGCGTAAAACGCATCCATGTCCACATGAATAATTTTTCTTAACGGAAAATCGAAGTCCATTTTCAAATTTAGGGTATATTTAGTTTGATGGAACACTTGGAAATAGAACGAAAGTTTTTAGTTAAATCTGATGAGTTTAAGCAGAAGGCCACATCTCAAACCCGAATAGTGCAGGGATTCTTGAATACAGACTCTGATAGAACCGTGCGAGTGAGAATTAGTGGCGACAAAGGTTTTTTAACCGTAAAAGGGGCCAGCAACGAATCGGGAACCACAAGATTTGAATGGGAAACGGAAATTACTGCTGCAGAGGCGACCAACCTTATTGATTTGTGCGAAGCAGGCATTTTAGAAAAAATACGTTTTGAGGTGCCCTTTGGAAATCATTTGTATGAAGTGGATGAGTTTTTGAGCGAGAACAAAGGCCTCATTTTGGCAGAAGTAGAACTGAACCATGAAGACGAACGTTTTGAAAAGCCTGAATGGTTGGGTGAGGAAGTAACCGGTCAAATCCAATACTACAATTCCCAGTTAAGTAAAAAACCGTTCAGGGAATGGTAGCCAAATCCTTAAAAGCAGCAGGAACAATCAATATATTGATTGTAATTAGTGCCGTTTTGGCCATTTACTTTGGTCTTTACGACCACAAGCAACTTTTTATGATATTCAAGCCGTTGACCACGATTTTGGTAATCACTTTACCCTTCTTTACTCCCAAAAAGAGCTGTGTTCAATTAGGTAGAATGGTCACTATCGCCTTGGCTTTCTGTTTGCTAGGGGATGTACTGTTGCTTTTTGAAAACTACTTTTTATTTGGCCTTGTAGCGTTTTTAGTGGCCCATATTCTATTTGTAGTGTCATTTATCCAATACAAGGGATTTTACAAAAACTGGATTTCCTTTTTGGTGCTGTTTTGCATAGGCGGGGTATTGTTCTTCTGGTTAAGGCCGGGTTTAGGAGATTTGCTGCTGCCCGTTTCCATTTATGTGGTGATAATCACGTTTATGGCATGGCAGGGGGTGGGCCTCTACCTACGTGAAAGGAACAATGCACACGCATATATTACTATGGGTGTATTGTTCTTTATGCTTTCGGACACCCTATTGGCGATTGCCAAATTCATGACCCCATTTTACCTATCGGGCCCATTGATTTTGGCTACATATTGGTTAAGCATCAGTTTGATTGCGAACGCTACTCGCAAAATAGTTTTAAAACCAGCAATCGGTGCACATACGAGAAAACCGAACTAAAATTTAAAACTTTTTATCACCAAAAGTAAACTAATTGGTTAACTTTGTTTTGTGGTAAGAAAGATAATCGTATACAAAGGATATTTTGTTGATTTTTATAAAGCTCAAGAGGATAAAGTCCAAGAGAAAATTGAATATGTATTGGATTTGGTTCGATTTGAAAGGCAAGTACCTAAAAAATTCTTCAAAGCACTTTAAAACACAGACGGAATTTATGAGGTGCGTGTGATTACGACCTACAAAAGCATACGGATTCTATGTTTTTTCGACGATGGGAATTTGGTTGTGCTTGCAAACTGTTTTGTAAAGAAAACCCAAAAGACACCAAGAAAAGAAATCAAACTTGCTGAGAAATTAAAAAAGGAATATTTAAAAAATAAAAAATAGCTGATATGAAAAATGTAACGGACTTTGAGGACGTCCTCATCGAAAAATATGGCAAGAAAGGAACTGAAAGACGAGATAAATATGATGCGGAATCTCTTGCTTTCAGACTAGGTATTATGTTAAAAGAAGCTCGAAAAGAGGCAAATTTGACACAAAAAGAGCTTGCTGAAAGAACAGGAACAAAAAAAAGCTATATCTCTCGAATTGAACGTGGATTAAGCGACATTCAAATTTCGACCTATTACAAGCTGATTGAGATTGGGCTCGGAAAACATCTGAATATACAAATAAGGTAACGAAAAAGTACTGTGATCAACAAAGCCGACGGAATACATCAATCCAACTTCTTGTCCAAGGACAAAATGGAATGCAGAAGTACATTGGCGCCATTTGCCATATCTTCTGCCGAAGTAAACTCTTTAGGGGAATGGCTGATACCCCCTTTGCTCGGCACAAAGATCATCCCAACAGGTGCAAATCTTGATATGTCTTGAGCGTCATGGCCTGCGCCACTGGGCATATATTGATAGGTTAACCCAAGAGCCTTTGCTGATGCCTCGATTTCCTTTTGAATGTTTGTATCGGTCAAGGCAGGCTCCGCTGTAGTGTCCAAGGGCAAAAATTCCACGGACACATCGGAAGCTTTGGCTATCTCCTCCGTTTTTTCCTTGATAGCCTCATACACCTTTTGAATCACTTCAGAGGATAGGTCACGTATCTCTAAACTTGCAATGACCTTACCAGGTATTACGTTTGGAGCACCAGGCTCGGCCTTAATTCGACCCACTGTGCCCACTTGGGTTCCTTCGAAGCTATTGGTAATCTCGTTTACGGCCACAATATATTTGGCGGCAGCCAGCAGCGCATCTTGTCTAGCGTTCATGGGGGTAGTGCCTGCGTGGTTCGCAAAGCCTGTAAAGACAACATCCCACCAATTAAGGCCAACAATGCCTTCGACAACGCCAATATCCAGTTTTTCTTTTTCGAGCTTGCCCCCTTGTTCAATATGAAGTTCCAAGAAAGCTGCTAAGCTATTTTTTTCGCGTTTGGCCTCTTCCAATTTCGTGGTATCTCCACCAATTCGCATAATGCCCTCACCCATGGAATATCCCGTAGAATTTACCACCGATAGGGCCGATTTCCCAAGGTTTCCTGCCATGGCCCTGCTCCCCATCACACCACCTTCTTCATTCGGAAAAATGATGACTTCAAGCGGGTGGTTGGTTTTTATATTGTTCTCGTTTAGGGTTTCAATCACTTCCAAAGCTGCCATGGAACCCAAACAACCATCGTAATTTCCGCCGTTTGGTACCCTATCAATATGGGAGCCAAAAGCAATTGGCTTTTTTGATGTATCTGTTCCGTCCCTAGTACCTATGATGTTCCCTGCCGCATCAACTTTCACCTCCATTCCAAAACCCTTTAGGGTTTCAATCACCCAATTTCGGGCCTCTATGTCAGCATCGCTAAAGGCAACCCGCTCGGTTTCACCATTCTCTTGAAGGCCGAATTCGGCAAGATTAAATATTCTTTTTTCAAGACGGTCTTGATTGATTTTGAGGTCTGATTGTTGTGCAATTAAAATTCCAAAGGAAAAAATGGTCAATACGGGTGTAAGCAGATGTTTCATGATTACCTGGTTTTTTGAAAGATAGGAATTTAGGAATAACTATTCTTAAAAACTTAGGCAGCGTTTTCTGTGGTGGGAGATTTTAATTCATGGCCCATCAATTTTCGTTCAGTTATTTAAAGGGGAACATCTTAAAATTGAAGGGGTTTATTTTAAAATTGATTGGGAGGAGTACTATTGTAGGGGGCTTTTTTGAAGATATTCCAATGTAAGAATGCCCCGTAGATTATTGATAATGATATGATCCAGCAGCTCGTGGATGCTATATTCATCGAATAAATTGGCCTTTGAATACACGGTTTCCTCCATTCGGGACAAAAACAATGTACAGACCAATTCAACATTGACATTGTTTCTGACTTGCCCCAATTCTTGGGCTTTTTTTAAAAGGGGGCATACAACATTCCATACAATGTCCTTTTTTAACTGGGAATATATTTCATACGCCTTGGGATAATATTTGTGGAGCCCATGTAAAAAAGCAGGGTTGATTTCCTGAAGGGTGATCAACCCCTGCTTGTATATAAAAATTATAGTAATAAGGGGTTGTTCTTCGTTAGGGTTTTCGAGCATGTAATTGTCCACATTGGCCCGAATGTTGTCCAAATAATACCGTAGACTTTCCTTTACCAGTTTCTCCTTGCTGTTAAAGTGCTTGTAGAGGGTTTTTTTTGAAATGCCAAGGTTTTTCGCCAGTTCATCCATGGAGAACCTTTTGCTTCCGAACTTGGTGAAGTTCTCAATGGCATAGGCCAATATGTCGTTTTTATCCCCCAATACTACTGTTTTGTTTTTATTTCCAGCCTCCTCCAAGAGCTCTATACAGTTCCACAATGGCACTAAGTTGTGCGTATTGCGTATCTACGTAATTGAGCTCGGAATTCAATGCATTTTGACGTGCGGTCAATACTTCCAAATAATTCGCCAAACCATTGTTCAAAAGCTCTTCGGAATAATCTTCGGCTGTTGAATAGGCTTCGAGTTCTTTGGAACGAGCCTCCATTTTTTGGGTTTCCGCTTCATAAGTATAAAGGGCATCGCTCACTTCTCTACCTGCCGTGAGCAATGCTTGTTTATAGCTCAACAATGCTTGTTCTTGTTGGGCCTTGGCCACTTCCACTTGGGTGCGTAACCGTCTTCCGTTAAAAATGGGCTGTGTCAAAGAGCCTACCAGGGTTGAAAAGAGTGAGCTTGCATCCAACCAATTATCAAACTCCAAACTCTGAAAACCTCCCGAAGCGGATAAACTCAAAGAGGGATATAGACTACTTTTGGCCACATTGGTCAATTCAAATGCATTAATGAGGCTATATTCTGCCTGCATCACATCGGGGCGATTGGCAAGCAGCAAGTAGGGTACCCCGGTGCTCAATTCCGTATCAATGGTTTGATTGTCCAAATTGCCACGCTGTATTTTTTGTGGAGCTTCTCCCAATAGCATACTAAAGGCGTTTTCCAAAAGTTTGATGTTGTTCTCCAGCTCGATTACAATAATTTCTGTGGTGTGTACTTGTGCTTCGGTCTGTTTTACCGCAACTTCGGTTACTTGTCCTGCGTCCTTTAGAGCGATGGTGGTTTCCAGACTATTTTTTCTGGCTTCCAAGGTTTGTTTGGCGACTTCCAACTGTTTGTCCAATGCCATTAATTGATAGTAGGTGCTGGCTATGTTGGCGATCAATTCCGTTTTTACTGCTTGATGTGCGGTAACGCTCTGCAAATAGGCTGCACCAAAAGCTCTTTTGTTGCTTCTGATCTTGCCCCAAACATCGGCCTCCCAAGAAAGGGCACCGGAGAGTTCGTATTGCTCCAGGGCACTTGTAAAAAAGCTACCAAACTGACTGTTTCGCGAGTTTTTTGTCCGCGTGAAACTAGCCGTCCCTGAAAGGGTTGGATAATATCCGGCTTTTCCTTGTTTAAGGTAAGCTTCGGCGGCCATTACGTTTTGCAGGGCAATCCTGATATCAATATTGTTTTCCAGACCTTCTTGAATGTGGGATCTCAACTGCTCATCATTGAACAAGTCTCTCCAAGATACATCTGCCATGGAAACACTGTCCTGTGGAAGGTTGTCCGTTCTGTATAGATTCTCAGTTTCTACCTCTGGTCTAGCGTAGTTTTTTGCCACAAAGCAAGATTGGAGCAATAACGGTACTGAGAGTAACAGGATGAATTTATATATGGATTTTATTTTCATGTTTTTTAAGCTTTTGTAATTAAGCATTGTTTACTTTGATGGATTCCGGTTTTCCTGATATGCGTTCTTGCAACGCTTGGAACACTACAAAGAGCACAGGTACCGCAAAAACTCCCAAAATGGTTCCGACCAGCATGCCCCCAACGGCACTTATCCCAATGGATTGGTTTCCTACGGCTCCGATTCCTGATGAAAGGGCCAATGGCAATAGACCAAATATGAAGGCGAAAGAAGTCATCAAAATTGGACGAAGTCTGGCACGTGCCCCATCTGCGGCAGCATCAAAAAGTGATAGTCCAGCGCGTCTACGTTGCAGGGCAAACTCCACGATCAAAATGGCGTTTTTGGCCAACAGACCGATCAACATGATCAGGGCAATCTGGAAATAGATATTGTTCTGCAAGCCTGCCAAGTTGATGAAAAGAATGGCTCCTGCAATACCAAATGGCAGCGACAACAATATGGATAGTGGTAAAATGTAACTTTCGTATTGTGCACTCAACAGGAAGTAAACGAACACCAAACTCAATATAAATATGAGGATGGTCTGTGAACCGGCATTGCTTTCTTCCCTTGTAAGTCCAGAGTAATCGTAGGTATAAGAAGTTGGCAACACTTGAGCAGCCACTTCTTCAATAGCGGTAATGGCATCACCTGTACTGTAGCCTGGGTTGGGAACCCCTGTTATGCTTACGGAACTCAACAGGTTGAATCGTTGCACAACCTCGGGACCATAAATTTTCTTTAGGTCCACAAACTGGCTTACAGCGACGGATTCGCCATTGGCATTCCTAACAAAAATATGGTTCAAGGAGTTCTCGTTGGCCCGATCTTCGGGTTTGGCCTGAATCATGACACGGTACTGCTTACCAAATTTGTTAAAATCGGTAGCATAAATACCTCCAAAATAACCTTGGAGCGAATTGAAAATATCGGTTGCGGTTAAGCCTGCCATTTTCACTTTCTCCATGTCAATGTCCAAATTGTACTGTGGAAAACCAGGGTCGAACTGCGAAATGGCATACTGAATTTCCGGTCTGGCATTGAGCGCTCCCAAAAATTGATTCTTTACATCGTTAATGGAATTCCAATCTTCGCCCGTTTTGCTCTGAAGTTGTACCTCAAAACCGGAACTGGTACCAAAACCTTGAATACTCGGAGGCGTAAAGTAAATGATTTCAGCATCATTGAAACCTGCCGTAATTCCGTAAAGCTTTTGCATGGTCGCATTAACGGACAAAGAATCTGCATCTCTTTCGCTCCAATCTTTCAGCTTCATGATAGAGAATGCATAAGACCCGGCACTTACTCGGTTCAATAAACTAAATCCGGCCACACTCATTCTAGCGTCGATCACGTCCATGGATTCATAAATGGAATCCAACTTCATGATGGTTTCCTCTGTTTTTTCAATGGTTGTTCCCGGAGGCATGCTCACATTAACAAAGATCATCCCACGGTCTTCATTTGGCACAAAGCCAGAGGGGGTTGACCTGAACAGAAATATGGCCAGTGCACTAAAACCGAGTAAAAGAACAAGGGTTATCCATTTTCTTTTCACCAAAGTACCAATGGTATTGGTGTATTTATTTGTCATGGCCGTAAAACCAATGTTGAAGGCCTTAAAAAAACGGTTCAAGAAATTGGATTTTTTACCTTTTTCTGGATTATGCGGTTTTAGGAACAATGCCGCCAAGGCAGGACTCAAGGTCAACGCATTAACGGCTGATATTAGAATCGCAACGGCAAGGGTAATACCAAACTGTTGGTAGAAAACACCCGAAGATCCTTTGATAAAGGAAACCGGGATAAATACTGCCGACATTACCAAGGTAATGGAGATAATGGCCCCAGAAATTTCGCTCATGGCGTTTTTTGTCGCAGTTTTTGCAGAGTCGGCTCCCTCTTCCAACTTTGCGTGTACCGCCTCAACCACCACAATGGCATCATCCACCACAATACCAATGGCCAAGATCATAGCGAAAAGGGTAAGCATATTGATGGAATACCCGAACAACTGTAGGAAGAAAAAAGTACCTACAATGGCTACGGGCACCGCAATGGCGGGGATAAGTGTGGATCTAAAATCCTGAAGGAACAGGAACACCACAATAAATACCAGAATAAATGCCTCGATCAATGTTTTTACAACGTGATCGATGGAGGCATCCAAGAAATCTTTGGAGTTAAAGGGGATTACATAATCCAGTCCCTTTGGAAAATCTGCTTTGGATTCTTCCAAGATGGTTTCAATTTCGTCGATGATTTCCTTTGCATTGGATCCAGATGTTTGGTAAACCCCCACAGCAACACCGGGGTTTCCCATACCAGAGTTTTTTCTAACGTAGCTTAGTGCTCCCAACTCGATTTCGGCA
This sequence comes from Allomuricauda ruestringensis DSM 13258, assembly GCF_000224085.1. Classification (NCBI taxonomy): domain Bacteria; kingdom Pseudomonadati; phylum Bacteroidota; class Flavobacteriia; order Flavobacteriales; family Flavobacteriaceae; genus Flagellimonas; species Flagellimonas ruestringensis. The sequence continues at coordinate 1,298,292 of NC_015945.1, read as the reverse complement.
ACATCTTTTAAGCGAAGAAACCCTCCGTCTTCAGTAGTTTTTAGAATAATGTTTTCATATTCTTTTACCTCGGAGAGCCGTCCTTTGTATTTCATCACATATTCAAAAATACCATCAGCATTTTCACCAATTTTACCGGTTGCTGCTTCGGTATTCTGTTCCCTCAAAGCAGCCTGTATATCGGCTGGCACCAAATTGTATGCAGCCATTTTATCAGGAGAAATCCATATCCGCATGGAATAATCTTTGGCCCCGAATACGTTGACGTTACCAACTCCTTTGATCCTTTGTAATTGTGGAACCAGGTTAATTTTGGCATAGTTCTCCACAAAGGTGGCATCGTAATCCTCATTTTCAGAGTAAATGGAGAAAAATAACAATGCACTGTTTTGGGCCTTTTGGGTAGTTACCCCTATGTTTATAACTTCTTGCGGCAACAAACTGTTGGCCCTTGCAACTCGGTTTTGAACGTTTACCGCTGCTATATCGGGGTCAACGCCAAGTTCAAAAAATACGCTAATGTTGGCCGCACCATCGTTACTGGCGGATGAGGTCATGTAGGTCATGCCCTCCACACCATTGATCTGCTCTTCAAGTGGAATCACTACACTTTTTAGTACTGTTTCGGCATTGGCTCCGGTATAATTGGCGTTAACCTGAACGGTTGGCGGAGCAATCTCGGGATATTGTTCTACGGGTAAAGTACTAAGGCCCAGAATACCCAATATCATAATAATAACGGATATTACAGTGGAAAGTACAGGACGATCTATGAAATTTTGGAACATATATAATTTGCTCTATAAATGATTGATGGCGATTATTGTTTTATGGGCTTGATGGTTTGACCATCTTTCAGTTTGGACACCCCTTCGGTTACGATGGTGCTTCCTTCTTTCAAACCTTCGTTTACGATGAACTCTTTATCGGTTTGTGCGACAATGTTCAATGGTTTTGTATTTACCGTGTTGTCATCGTTCAACACAAATACCATTTTAGTGCCTTGGAGGTCAACTGTGGCAAATTGAGGTATAACAAAAGTATCTTCGTAGGTAGACGGAACCTTTATGGTTCCCGTACTGCCAGAGCTCAACAATCGGTTGGGATTGTTGAAATCTGCTCTTAGGGTTACACTTCCCGTGGTTGGGTTGATAATGTTGTTCACCATGGCAATTTTTCCTTTTTGCGGATAGGTTTCACCATTTACCATTACAAGTTCTACTTCTGGAGTATTTTCAGATGAAACAGGAGCTCCTTTATCTGCCATTTCACTCTTCATTTGTAACAATTGCTTCTCGGTCATGGAAAAGTATGCACGAATGCTACTAATGTCGGATACCACGGTAAGTGGCTCCCCCATGGTGCTGCTTACCAAAGCGCCCACTTTATAGGGAATCCCACCAATATACCCGTTTACCGGGCTCACTATATTGGAATAGCCGATGTTGGCGGCAATACTGTTATAGTTGCTTTTTGCCTGTTCCAATTGTGCCTTGGCGGTTTCCAATTGTACTTGGCTGATAATGTTTTTTTCTACCAAGGGTACCAACTTGTCCACTTCCACCTGTGCCACATTCACCGCCGCTTTTGCAGCTTCGGCATCTTGTGAAAGCGTTTGTGTTTCCAGTTTAAAGAGCGACTGCCCTTTTTTTACTTGTTGTCCTTCTTCCACATAAATTTTTTGAACAAATCCGGAAACCTTTGGCCAGATTTCCACATTTTGTACACCTTGAATATTGGTGGAATACGAATTATATATCGTAATATCCTGTTTTTTAAGCGTACTTACTTTGAGCGAAGGTGCCTGAGGCGCAGCGGCTTGCTGTTGGTTTTTACCCCCACACGACATTAACAAAAGCACAGCTGTTGCTACTAATATTGGTTTGATTGTTTTCATGAACAAACTAAGGTTGTTAGGGTTATTGTTGGGTTTATGACTGTTGGAGAGATTACTCATCTATAATGGATTCTAATTTTTTGATTGATTTTTTTAGGATTTTCTCGTTGTCGTTTACATAATCCAGATACACTTGGGTTCTTACTTGACCTTCTTCATATTTTTTAGGGCTATTTTTTTTATGATAGCCCAAAACCAAGGTGATTATATTTTTTTCGGTTTCCATACGACTTAAGTTTTCTTGAAGCTTGGAAAGAAAGAAAGTCTTTTTCTTAGCGGTGGTGAAATACCTTCTTCTATCACTGGGTTTGGTAAAATAGGTAACCAAGCCCATGTTTAATAAAAGGTTCAAAGAGGTAGAGGTAGAGCTTTTGCTTGCACCTCGTTTTTCCAAACAATCCTCAAAAGTGATTCCGTCTTCATCTGTTAAAATCAGGATTGTATATAACCGGGCGGCCAGCGGAGGCAGATTATACTCTTTCTCCAAATGGAGTCCTAAAGTTTCTATTATTTCTTCCTTCGACTTCTCCATAAAAGGGATTTTGAAGAGGCAAAATTAACATTGGTTCGGAACAAAACGAACTAACAGGAACTAAATTTTTGTTAAAAGAAAGTTTTGGTTTACAAAACACCCATCAATCCTTAGCGAGAATCCCTTCCTTATCTATGATTGGAATTGTGGTAAGACGGTCTTCAGCAATAGTGTGTTTGGGAAATAGGAACCTTTTTTCAAACAGTTTGTTTTCGGCAAAAAAGGTAACGAAGAATTCGTTGTTGAGTGCCAGTACTTCTTCTTGCAGGAATTCAATTTTTCTAAAGGATTTTGGTTCAAGAACTCCTATACCATGCCGCATGGTAGAGGTTTTTTTATCCTCGTCAAATCCTTTGGAAACAACAATGGTCATTTCAATGGTATCCGTTCTGTTATTGATCAGGTAGGCATTCCAATCTTTGGATAGAAATTCATCGTTCCACTCTCGAATTATTACAACATGAACATCCTTGGCTACGGGAATTTCAATATCCTTTTTCATAAAATAACCTACAATGCGCTTTTGAATTGTTCTAAGAAGCGAACATCATTCTCGCTGAGGAGACGAATGTCGGAAATTTGATGTAGCAACAACGCAATACGGTCTATTCCCATTCCAAAGGCAAATCCAGAATATACATCGGGGTCTATACCGCAATTTTTAAGTACGTTGGGGTCTACCATACCACAGCCCATTATTTCCAACCAACCGGTACCTTTGGTCATGCGGTAATCCGTTTCGGTCTCTAGGCCCCAGTAAACATCAACTTCTGCGCTGGGCTCCGTAAATGGGAAATAAGAAGGGCGCAACCTAATTTTGGACTTGCCGAACATTTCCGAGGTAAAATATTGCAAGGTCTGTTTCAGATCGGCAAAGGATACGTTCTTATCCACATACAACCCTTCTACCTGATGGAAAAAGCAATGGGAACGTGCCGATATGGCCTCGTTTCTATAAACCCTTCCTGGAGAAATGGTCCTGATGGGCGGTTTATTGCTCTCCATATACCTTACCTGTACGGATGAGGTATGGGTGCGTAAAAGGATATCCGGGTCCGTTTGTATGAAAAAAGTATCCTGCATGTCTCTTGCAGGGTGGTATTCCGGAAGGTTTAGTGCCGTAAAGTTGTGCCAGTCATCCTCAATTTCGGGGCCTTCGGAAACATTGAACCCGATTCGGGAGAAAATATCGATGATCTGATTCTTTACAATATTGATGGGATGGCGGGAACCAATTTCAACAGGCTCCCCAGGGCGTGTCAAATCCCCATATTTACCAACAGTTTCTGTTTGGCTCTCCAAGGTTTCCTTAAGGGCATTGACTTTATCGGTAGCGGCATCTTTCAATTGATTGACAACCTTGCCAAAATCTTTCTTTTGTTCGTTGGGTACATTCTTAAATTCGGCAAAGAAACTGTTCAAAAGCCCTTTTTTTCCTAAATACTTGATTCGGAATGCTTCAATTTCTTCTATTGAGGTTGAAGTAAATTTTTCTACTTCGGCTATGTGTTCCTTTATGGTATCAATCATGATTGCTTATGCTATTGGCGGACAAATTTAGCAAATTGTCCTTGAATATATAGGCAATAAGAAAATGTACTGCAATTCCACCCAAAAGATGCCACAGCCAATGGGTTCCCATCGGAAAGAAATTTTGATGCAGATCAATGCTCCTAAAGAAGATGGCGATTCCGAAAATTACAAAGGAAACAATCACAAAAATGATGTTCTTTCCCTTGGTCCTGACCAAATACCAAGCTATGGGAACAAGTATGGTTATTGCCGTTATTACATATCCTAAAGAAATCCTTAATCTTGGTGGGATGGGCAGAATCCGAAATAAAAAAGAAGCCCCGAGCAATACAATGATCAATAGGAGCCGTTGCCACCATAAACTTACCAGTTTAAAAATAAAATAAATCACCAATGCCCCGCACAAAAGCATAATGGGCATCCAATCCAAACGCAACCAGAATTCGTGGCTCCGGGTGGCATGGTAGATAGTTCCACCAATATAACTGGCGCCAATTATGGGAAGTATCCATGCTAAAAATTGGTGTTCTTTAGGATTTCTGTACACTTTGAGCCCCCAATAGATAACCAGCACCAAAAAAATGAGGTTGCTATAGGTATTAAAGGGTTCAACGGGAAACCTACCCTCAACGGTTTCCAGATATATAGGTCCTGAATCTTGTGGGAACTCTCGAAGAAACATCAAAAACGTATATTATTCTTGGTGGTTTAAGTTTGTATCCACCCAATCCAAACAGGATTTAAAGCTTTTGAAGATATATTTTTCCGGGATAAGATCTGGAACAATATCAATACGTTCCAGCATGTATCTGGGTTGGTCCAGAATATTCACCAAGAGCACAAGAATATCTTTTCGTTTTAAATCTTGCAAAACATCTTCCATGGCATATAGGCCCGTTTGGTCCATATACTGCATTCTGCCCATCCGTATTATTACTGTAGAGGCATCTTCGGGTATTTGTGAAGCGAGTTGTTGAAATTCGTTGGTAGATCCAAAAAACAAAGGCCCTTTTATGTGTTTTATGAAAACCTTATCCTTAATTTTTTGAGGTATATTTTTTTCGTCGGACCACGCTTCTTCCCGTAGGGCCTTTACATTAGAGCGTTGCGCAGTTAAATCTCCAATTTTCTTCATAAACATCAAAGAGGCAATTACAAGGCCGATTCCAACGGCATATACCAAGTTCCAAATGGATGACAATACCATTACCACCAACATGATAATTACTTCGGAACTGAGTTTTAGAGGCCCTATTTTCATGTCTTTGGGCAGATGGGGAATGGCTTTTAAGCCTCTGTAATCCATCACACCAATACCTACTGTTACCAAAATACCTGCCAATACTGCGGCGGGTATTTGCGATGCTACTGGTCCCAAGGCAAGTAAAATAATGAGCAAAAGTAGTCCAGCAATCATACCGGACAGCCTTGTTTTCCCCCCGGAGTTTATGTTTACCACGGTCCTGATGGTGGCACCAGCGCCAGGAAGCCCTCCAAAAATAGCTGCAATACTGTTTCCAATACCCTGGCCTACCAACTCCTTGTTGGGTTTATGTTTGGTCTGGGTCATATTGTCTGCAACCACGGAGGTAAGCAATGAGTCTATGGCGCCAAGCAGTGCCAGCGTGAGTGCGGTGAAAATATAGGGCGTGACAACACTAAGGTTGAACGATGTAAAAATTTCTAAGTTGGGAATGGGCAGTCCACTTGGAATCTGTTCAATGGGCCTGTAATCCAATCCAAATCCGAAAGCCGCACCAGAAACTACGATCAGGGCAACCAATGTACTGGGGATGGCCGTAGTTATTCGTTTAAAACCGTAAATAATGATAATGGTTGCCAAAGCCAAGGCCAATTCCAGCCAGTCAATGTCCTTGAGTGCCCTGGGCAGTACTTTAAATGTTCCCAATACTCCCGATGCGTCTTTTGAGGCCAAGGTACCAGCCTCTTTGAGCATATCGGCATGTGTGATTTTTTCGGCACGCTTAATGGTTTCCGTAAAGTCTTCCAAAACTAAAATTCCCTCACCGGCCTCTTCTTGCAGTATATTATCTAAAATCGCCTCTTCGGCTTCGGGCATAAATTGATTGACATAGCCTTCGTCCTCCTTGGGGTAATACCCTACGGCCGGCAATATTTGGGTAACTAAAATGATGATTCCAATAGCGGTCATAAAACCAGAAACCACAGGATATGGAATGTACTTTATATATTTTCCCATGCCCAATAGGCCCAAACCAACCTGCATAATTCCTGCCAATAGGAAAACGGTTAAAATAGCGGGAAGCGCCTTGTTGATATCTCCATCGTTAACGGCAATGATACCCGCGATGACCACCATGCTCACGGCTGTCATCGGAGCGGTGGGTCCCGAAATTTGTGTATTGGTTCCTCCAAAAAGAGCAGCAAAAAAACTGATGAAAATCGCACCGTACAAACCTGCGCTAGGCCCTAATCCAGAACTTACACCAAAGGCAAGGGCCAAGGGAAGGGCCACAATGCCTGCAGTAATTCCTCCGAACAAATCTCCTTTTAGGTGTTTAAACATAGTATAGTGTTGTTTGCGTAGCTTTAATATAACAATATTATGAATAAAAAATACCGGTAATAAGATATACCGGCATTTTTTACATAAAGTTATTCTGTGGTGCTACAGAAAGGTAACTTTACCATCAGAGATATCGTACATGGCACCGACTATGGCAATTTCTCCATTGTCTTCCATTTCTTTTAGAACGTTACTTTGATTTCTGATGTTTTCCAAGGTCATTTCAACGTTTTTGACCGAAACCGCATCGACAAACTCTAAATTTTTAGAGTTTCTTAAAGATTCGTCCTTAGGTTCGTGGACAGCGGCCACGGCAGGTTCAATTTTGTTGATCAATGCCGTAAGATTGCCCAAACGAGCATGGTCGCATGCTCCTTTTACCGCTCCACAGGCAGTATGCCCCAAAACTACAATGGTTTTTGTTCCTGCCAATTTGCAAGCAAACTCCATGCTGCCCAAGATATCTTCGTTAACAAAATTCCCTGCAATTCTTATACTAAAAATGTCCCCCAACCCTTGGTCAAAAACAAGCTCAGCGGATACTCTTGAATCAATGCAGCTTAAAATGGTCGCAAACGGAAATTGACCGTCCTTTGTATCATTTACCTGTTCCAACAGGTTTCTGTTCGCTTTTAAGTTTTGTTGAAAACGTTGATTGCCCTCCTTCAAAAATTGAATGGCTTTTTCTGGCGTCATGGATGACTGCGTTTCTTTTGTGTGTGCTTTCATGCTAAAATATTTTATGCCGATTTTTTCGGTCTTAGATTAAAAAATTCGATGTAACTATCTGGATTTTCAATTTCGCCTTTTTCCGAAATAATTTTTATGTCGATGTTCCTGTTCTTCGCTTTGTTTGAAAAGTCTTCTAGGATTTCCACGATATCATTATCAAGAAAACGTGTTTTTCTAACATCCAATTCAAGATAAGAGTTTTCAGGAAGACTGTCCAACTCTTTTAAAATGGCACCTTTGTTAAAAAAGGTAACCTCTTCCGCAAGGGTCATTTTAATTTTATGCGCTCCATTGCTCTTATCTTCAATATGAAGGAAGTGGGAGTTTTGGTAGCTTTTGATAAGAACAACGACAATACCAACTCCAAGGCCTAAACTGATTCCGACCAAAAGGTCTGTAAAAACAATACCTACTACGGTTACCGCAAAGGGAACAAATTGTTTCCAACCTGCTTGGTACATGGTTTTGAAAAGCGATGGCTTTGCGAGTTTAAAACCCACAATAAACAATATGGCGGCCAAAACGGACAACGGAATCTTATTGAGCAAGGTCGGTATCAATATTACCGAACCGAGTAGAAAGAATCCGTGGATGATAGCAGAAGCCTTTGTTTTACCTCCGGATTGAATATTGGCCGAACTACGAACGATTACCTGTGTAACCGGAAGCCCTCCGACCAAACCAGAAAGCATATTTCCAACTCCTTGGGCCCTAAGTTCACGGTTGGTGGGCGTTGTTCTTTTTTCAGGATCTAATTTATCCGTTGCCTCTACACAGAGCAATGTTTCCAAACTGGCTACCAATGCAATGGTGAAACCTGTTATCCAAACTTCCGGGTTAGATATGGCGGAGAAATTGGGAAAACTAAAAAAGCCCAAGAACGAATCAAAGCTATCCGGTACCGGAACGCTTACCAAATGCTCTTGCGAGATTCCCCAAGTGCCATTGCCCTGGGTCAATGAATAATACACAATTCCAATAACCACAGCGACCAAAGGTCCTTGTATAAGCTCAAAGATCTTGGATTTCTTCGTTAAAACCTGACCCCACAAAATAAGTATGGCCAAGGCAACAACAGCGATAAGGGTTGCCCCGGGGCTTATAAAATTGATGGAGTTTATAATTTCACTAAAGGTGTTTTCACCATCTACTTGAAAGAAGGCCCAATCACCTTCCGGGTCGGCATCATAACCAAAAAAATGGGGAATTTGCTTTAGAATAATGATGATTCCAATACCAGTGAGCATACCTTTAATTACCGATGATGGAAAATAATAGGCAATAATACCGGCCTTTAGAAATCCGAAAATAAGCTGGATTATACCACCTAAAACTACGGCAACCAGAAAGTTTTGATACCCTCCCAAGGTGCCGATAGCGGTTAGTACAATGGCTGCAAGTCCTGCAGCAGGGCCACTTACCCCAATTTGGGAACCACTTAGTGCACCTACAACGATTCCCCCAATAATACCTGCAATAAGTCCCGAAAATAAAGGGGCACCACTGGCCAAGGCAATACCTAAACAAAGCGGTAGTGCCACAAAAAAGACCACAATACTGGCAGGCAAGTCATTTTTTATATACTTGAACATAATAATAAACAAGATTGGTCCTCTACATCAGATAAAATTTGGTAGTAAAGGACAATTAAAATTTGATTTAAACGAGAATACGAATGTTAAACCAATTTTCGGGGAGGGGGGTCTAGTGTTTCAAGGGTAAACTCCAATACAGCGAATGCATATCCTAATGCATCATTATTTTTTTCCTGATTTATGGATGGATCCGCTGAAATAAAACTTTTTGACATAAAATATTTTATGTCAAATGTTTTGCTACTCGAAGTATCATGCGTATTGTTCTCCTCTTCGGAAGAACCAAGAATAATGGCGGTACAGTATTCCTTTCCCAAAAGAGGAATAAAGGATGATGTCAACAAAATTGACACCATTAAGATAGAAATAAAAGGTATGGCCAGTATTCGCATTATAGTATAGTTGTCGCAAAATTAAGGCACGATGCAGATATATTTGTTAAATAATGCCTAAAAGTCTTTCAACGACTTAATATTGTCACTCAACAACCATCCTGTCTGCCCATCGGCAATACGTATTCTTTTCCAATCGTCCAGTTCGTCCAAAATATTCACTTTGGTTCCTTCGTGAATGGTAAAGATAGTGCTACTGTTGGTATTAGGTTCTGAACTAACATTGACTTCTTTCTCAAAAACTATGGCCGGGTCATCGTTTTTGTATTGTTGATAGCCAAGGTAGGCCATTAAAACAGAGACAGCGCACAAAGCAAGAGAGAGCATACTTGAAATAAATGCAGCCCTCTTTTGGTTGGCTGGTCTAAGAAAATAATAGGCCATATAGGCCAAAACAAACAAAAAGACCAATCCAACGGCCAAATAAGCCCATTGATTATAGGAGAGCAAGCCCACAACTGATTTGTAGATTTTGGATACCCCCGTTGTAGGAACCTCCTCAATGGCATCCAGCCTCATATTTTGGGCAAACGCTAAATTATTTTGGATTTCCCTATTATGTGGGTCAAGAAGCAATGCTTTTTCGTAGTAATAGATACTGGGGCCAATGGAATTGAGTTTGTAGTAGCAATTCCCCAAATTAAAATACAGTGCGGCTGAATGCTCGCCATTTTCTACAATTTCTTTGTAATTTTCAATAGCTACGGAGTATTCCCCATTATTGTAAAGTTCGGTGGCTTCATTAAACAGAGCCTCGTTTTGGGAAAATCCAAAAGAGAGCGAAAGCATACAAAATAAAAGGACTATCTTTTTCATGCTCATAACTGTTTGTCCAAATTAGAAATTACTTCACTTGCTTTTTCATAATCTTGTTGCATCTGCACATTGGAAAACGGGCTATAACGTGCCATTTCACAACTGGTCAGTAATGCTATAAAGCCATCAACATCCTTTTGGCCAACATTTTTTTCCGAAAGAATACTTGTAATTTTATCCTTGCTGAATTCGGATGTCTCTATATGCAATTTGGCCTTTAAATAATTGTGCAAGCCTTTTTCAAGTGCCACATAGAATGCTTCTTTGTTCCCGAGTTCCTTTTTAGCTGTTGAAAGATATTTTCTGGCCAGTTTGTTGGCTTTCTTTATTTTGTTCCCGACCACATCGCTGGCAATGGCCTCTCTCTTTTTAAATGTGAAAATGGCTATTGGAATCAACAATAATGGGGCCAGCAAAAGAATAAAAAAGAGTCTTGAGCCAAAAAAGCGATCAATACCAATAGGGCTCAGGTTCGGGTTTATGTTGATGAAATGAAACTGCTCCCCGGTCGGTACAACCAATTGCTTGTTGGCAGAGGGGCTTGTTATATTGGCCGAGCCACTTGTAGGTCCTTCGATTACCTCAATATTGATTTCTTCTGAATTAATGGTTTTATAGTTACCTGTACTCGGATTAAAATAGCTGAAAGAAATACTTGGAATGGGATATTTTCCCCTAAATGAAGGAACAATGGTATAATTATTGGCCACTTTTCCCTCCATACCAGTACTATAGGTGTTGATGGATTCCTCATATTCGGGATCATATACTTCCAAAGAACTTGGCAGTTCTGGCTCTGGAAGTTGGAACAATTTCAAGTTCCCTTTTCCAGTAACTTCAACTTTGGCCTGAAGCGACTCCGAGGCATTCAGTTGGGTTTTGCTAGTGCTCACCGAAAAATCAAAATCTCCGACTGCTCCACTGAAATTAGCTGGTTTTCCAGCTTCAGGCAATGGTTTTACGTTAATGGTTCTGCTACCGGCAGAAACAGTCTTACTTGTTGAGGTATAAATTCGGCCACCAAAAAAGTCTCTTCTGTTGGTGGGTACATCAACAAAAATCTCGAGAGAAAGTGGCTCAATGTCCAGCTGTCCTGATCTTTGAGGGTACAGTACCACTCGTTTTAAAACCACATATCTATAGGGTTTACCTTGGTAAGTGCCGTTTTGCGCGGTGTGCTTGGTAACCGGAATATCTTGGCTCCAAAAATTATTATAGGTAGGATTGTCCAATGGACGGTAATTTGTAACACTTATGTTTGGACTTACATACAGCTTATAGACTACGGTAACAGCTTCATTTAAATAAGGGTTGCCTTTTGATACTTCTGCAACCAAATGAAGACTTTCGTCGGCAACATCATCCACTGTTTTTTGCGAGTTGGGTTTGTCCACGGCTGCGGTTACCTCTACTTGTTTAGGTGTTGTCTTGTATGTTTGGCCATCAATCTCGATGGTGGCCTGATTTATGGTGAAGCTTCCCCTGGCCGTGGGCACCAAAATATAGGTGTAGGTTTTGGAAAAACTACGCTTGCCATTTACCCAAGAAGAGCTAATGGATTGCGAAGGTCCCATTACAACATTGAACCCATTGAATTGGGGCGGCTTAAAGTTGTCGCCGTCCTTGTTCATGGTAAAATCTACCCGAAGACGTTCGTTTAGCCCCAATTCCTCTTTGCTCAAGTTCATGGTAAACGTAATCTCTTCTGCTTCTGCATCGTCTTGGGCATGTGAATGTAAGCCCGTAAAGAGTAACATTCCCAGAATAAACAATATGTTGCCCTTCAACACTTTCATTACCAATCTTTCTCGTTTTTAATTTTTTTGCCTCGAACTTTTCGGGCCTCCATTTTCTCCTGCACTTTTTTCTCTTCGTTCTGCATGGCCTCTAACAAATTCTGAATCTGCTGTTGGGATAGTTGATTGGGTCTGGGTTGTTGTTTTTTATCTTCAGGCTGGTCACCTTCATTGGGCTTTTTCTCTTGCTCTTTCTTCTTGTCCCCATCGCCTTTTTGATTTTCCTTAGGCTTATCCTCTCCATTTTCACCTTGATCGCCTTTGTCCTTGTTTTCGTCTTCTTTTTGCTCGCCTTCGTCTTTCTTCTCGTTGTCCCCTCCTTCGTTGTTCTGATCTTGGTTTTTATCCTTGTCTTCGTTTTCCTGATCTTTCTTGTCTTCGTTGTCCTTGTTTTGGTCGTTCTTTTGCTCGTCCTCTTGTTTCTCGAGCATCTTTTTGGCCAAGGCAAGATTGTAACGGGTCTCGTCGTCGTTAGGATTTTTTCTTAAGGCTTGTTTGTAGGCCTCAACGGCTTGCTTGTAATCTTTCTGTTTCATGAACACGTTGCCCATGTTATGGAATGCCTTGTGCTTTTCTCCTTTATCCTCGGCAACTTCTCCTGCCTGTTTGTACCTTCCAAAAGCTTCTCCAAAACTTTCCCTGTTGTAGTAGGCGTTTCCTAAATTAAATCGGGCGGCGGCATTTTTATTGCTTTTGGAAATGGCCCTTCTGTAATCGGCCTCTGCTGTAACAAAATCGTTGGCGGTAAGTTCTTCGTTGGCCTCATAGGTAAGATTAGCAGAGGCTTGCAATGCTTTCTCCGCTTCTTTGTTCGCTTTTTCGGTCATGTCGTCCTGCGCTTGGACCATCCCGAAACATAGCAATAGTCCAAACATCAACTTAATCTTAGTCATCATCATGCTCATTAAAAAGATTCAGTTTTTTCAACCACTGTGTTTTTCTATCCAAAACGAAGATGTCCAAAAATAAAAATAAAAAGCCAGCGGCAAGGAACCATTGGAATTGGTCCTTGTACTCTGCAAATTGCTTGGCTTCAAATTCTGTTTTGTCCATCCTATTCAGTTCCTCTTTGATGAACTCCACGGCATTTTCTGTGTTTGAGCCATCAATATAATCGCCATTGCCCCTGTCGGCAATCTCTGTTAATATGTTTTCGTTCAATTTTGTGATGACAACCTCACCTTGGTTGTCCTTTTTCAAACTTTCTACAATACCGTTCTTTTTGATGGGAATCGGAGCTCCTTTGGCTTGTCCCACACCAATGGTATAAATACGAATCCCGTTCTGTGTAGCTTTTTCAACTGCATCGATGGTGGAACTTTCGGAGTGGTCTTCCCCATCAGAAACAATAAAAAGTACCCTGTTGGTTTGTTGGGAATCATCATAATAAGTACTGGCCAAATCTATGGCGGCGTTGATGGCGGTTCCTTGTGATGAGAGCATATCAGTATTCATGCTCTGCAAGAACATTTTAGCGGCACCATAATCCGTGGTAATGGGCAATTGCGGATAGGCTTGCCCAGCGTAGGCGATAATTCCTATACGATCGCTCGCCAATTGGTTGATGATTTCCGAAACAATGCGTTTGGCCTTTTCCAAACGGTTGGGGGCAATGTCCTCTGCAAGCATACTTTTGGAGACATCAATGGCAAAAACGATGTCCACACCTTCGCGTTTTACGGTTTCCAGCTTTGTCCCTATTTTGGGGTTTACCAGTCCCAGTACCAAAAAAGCAAGGCCAGCTAACAGAAACACCAATTTAATAGTGGATTTAAAACTGGATTTGTTAGGCGCTAAACGTTTTAAAAGGCTTGAATCTGCAAAACGTTTTTGTGTCTTTCTCTTCCAGATTTGAAGAAAAAAGAACGTCAGGACCATTACCGGAATAATGGCCAAGAGGTAGAAATATATTTTTTCGTCAAACTGAATCATTCGCTAAATAAAACTTTTAAATATGGAATTTCGCAATCCCCATTCCAACAACAATAAAATTCCGGCCAAGAAAATCAACGGTCTAAATTTTTCTTCGTACTTGTAATATTTGAATTCCTCTATTTCTGTTTTTTCCAACTTATTGATTTCGTTATAAATGGCTTCCAAGGATTCATTATCGGTAGCACGGAAATATTTTCCTCCTGTTACCTCTGCAATTTCTTTGAGCAATTCTTCATCAATCTCCACTTGTCGCATTCCGTATCTATAGGAGCCATCCCTATTGTAGCCGATGGGAGACAATGCATTTCCGTTGGTTCCCAGACCAATGGTGTATGTCTTGATTCCAAACTCAACGGCAAGGTCGGCTGCGGTTCTAGGTTCAATAAAGCCAGAATTATTGACACCGTCCGTTAAAAGAATGATAACTTTACTTATGGCCTTGCTTTCTTTTAGTCGGTTTACCGATGTCGCCAAGCCCATTCCGATTGCGGTTCCATCTTCCAATACGCCATAGGTAATTTCTTCGAGGGCATTCAAAACAATGGCCTTATCGCTGGTAATAGGGGTTTTCGTATAGCTTTCGCCCGCGTAGCCCACTAAACCAATACGATCATTCGGGCGTCCTTCAATAAAGTCCGCCGCCACTTCTTTTAAGGCAGTCAATCGGTTGGGCTTTAGGTCTCGGGCCAACATACTGGACGATACATCGATGGCCATTACAATATCTATACCCTTGGTTGTTTTGGTTCGTGTTGAAATATCTTCGGTCTGAGGTCTGGCCAATGCTGTTATGATTGCAGCCAAAGCCAACAGTCGAATACCGAATAGAACAGGTTTTAGTTTTGAGACCCAACTCTTTACCGTGAATCCTTTGATGCTGGAAATGCGCAGGGAGGCCATTTCATTTTTTCGTTTGAAAAAATACCATAGCAAAGCCAATGGCAGCAAAAGTAGCAACCAGAAAAATTCAGGATTTGCAAATTCTATATTCTCAAACATTTATGCCTGTGTTTTTACGTCCAAACTCCCTAAAATTCGATCTACGATCTCTTCTGCATATTCATCGCCTTCTTCCCAAGTGATTACTACTTGTTGAATAAAGCCCTTACCACCAAAAGAGAGAATATTGTACTTTGCTCTTTTGGAATCACCATTGGGCCTTTCCAAAGTTCCCGTGCCAAAGGTTTTCATGCCCTTTACGCCAGATTGGGTCACAAATTCTTCTTGTTTGGTAATGATATTTTTTAGTCCCAACTGTTCAAAATTGGTCAGGGTGGAACTGATTACTGCATCAAATTGGGGTTCTTCTTTCTGTTCTTTAAATGTGATGGAGCTTGTGCTTACCGAAAAAATCCCGACATAACTACCGTAGGAGAATGCTTGAAGCTCTTTGATAAGCTCTTTGGTCTCTTTGGGAAGTTCCAATTCTTGACGTACCAGTACATCTGGGGTTTCCAGTTGAATAGGAGGGAAACCATAGGAACTTGCCACCCATTCGCCTTCCAAAAGGTCTTTGGTGGGATAACCGAAAACGGTATCCCTAACTTTTTTGGCCCCGAAATAGGTTACCGAGGCAATACCTCCCAAAACAATGATTCCTGCAAAAATGGCTGCGGCCCAGTAAATTCTTTTGCGTTGTTTTTTTCTGGCCAGTTCTTCCAGATATTCTTCATCCAGCAAAAGGTCTTCTTCTGTGGGTTCCGGAAGTCCTTCGTGGGTTTTGGTCACAATGTCCTCGACCAATTTTCTATCCTGCTCCGCAATGGATGAGGCAGGTTTGGACTTGGCGAACTTTACCAAATCTGCAGTTTGTAATATTTTTTGAAATTGTTGCAGCGTGTCGTCTTCCAATTTAAGCTCACCGGCATCCCTTAACATTTCCAGTTTGGTGATGAGTTCGGAAGTGGTGCTTTCCATGGCAGTGACGTGTACATCTTCTTCCAGATAGGACCGAACAATATCGGTAAGTTCCGAATAATATTGCTTGTATTCGTCCTGAATAAGGTATCTGGAGTTCTCCAACTTTTTAAGCTCCATAAGGGCACGGTCGTACGGAGGAAGCAAGGCCACTTTTTCTTCCTCGGTCAAAGGTTTTTTTCTTAAAAAGAACCAATAGACCAATCCGCCGGCCACAATCAACCCCAAAAGAATCCAAAGCGCGGTGAGCCACATACCAGCGGTACTTCGCTCTACTTCAATTAGAGGTTTAATGTCGTACATTTTTTGCTTGGTGGTGTCCACCACTACGTCCGCGACTTTTACCTGGAAAGAATCCGTGAAAAAAGGTTGCTCGTTGATGGCGATTCGCTGTGGGGGAATGGTGTACGCCCCACTATCGAACTGGGTTAGGGAATATATTTTTTGAAGGATGACCTTCTCATCATTTTTGAGGGTGTCGGCCATAATGGCCTCTACGGTTTCCAGTGGGGAAAAGGTTTGTCCTTCGGGAAAGAAAACCACATCGGTAGAATCCGTCTCAACCGTAATTTTGTATTGAATCTGTTCCCCAATTTTAATGGCCAAGGTGTCCACTTCGGCATCAACTTTGGGTCCTGTTTGCGAAAAACCGACCATGGGCATCAGCAATAGAAACAACATGATCCCCCAAACTGATCGGAACTTTGTTTTGCTTCTTATTTTATGTAGACCGTTCATTCGCATTATCCTCTTCGTTTAAAATACCCCAATAGCTTTTTTACATAGCTTTCGTCTGCTCTACAATTGATTACCCCGCAGCCTGATTTGTTAAAGGAATTGGTGAAATAGGCCACTTTGTCTTTGTAGTGTTGTCCATAGGCCAATCGAACTTGTTTGGATTGGGTGTTTACCAACTGTATTTCCCCTGTTTCGGCATCTTGCATTTGTACCATTCCCAAGTTTGGGATGGTCTCCTCACGTTCGTCGTATACCCTGATTCCCGTTACATCGTGTTTGTTGCCCACAATGCGAAGTGTGTTGTTGTAATCATCGGCAATAAAATCCGATAGTACAAAAACAATGGCCTTTTTCTTCATCACATTGGTAAGGAACTTCAAAGCTTCGGCAAGATTTGTCTCGCTGCTTTTTGGGTGGAACTCCAGCAATTCCCTAATAATTCGAAGTACATGACTTTTTCCTTTTTTGGGAGGGATATAAAGTTCCACTTCATCAGAAAAAAGGATAAGTCCCACCTTATCGTTGTTCTGAAGCGCGGAAAAAGCAAGCGTGGCGGAAACCTCCGTGACGATTTCTTTTTTAAATTGATTTGAGGTACCAAAAAGTTCCGACCCGCTCACATCCACCATCAACATCATGGTGAGTTCGCGCTCTTCTTCAAAAACCTTTACGTAAGGTTCGTTGTAGCGTGCGGTAACGTTCCAGTCAATGCTTCGCACATCATCACCAAACTGATACTGGCGTACTTCGCTGAACGTCATCCCCCGACCTTTGAACGTAGAGTGGTATTCCCCACCAAAAATATGGTCGGAAAGACGGCGGGTCTTTATTTCAATTTTACGTACTTTTTTTAGTAGTTCCTTTGTATCCATTTGGTTCAAAAAAATAGGTTTTCGGGTTGGTTAAAAGTATTGCTACTTATTCCGATAAACATTGAACCGCTAAGGCACCTCTACCTCGTTTACAATCTTGTTGATGATTTCTTCGGAAGTAATATTTTCTGCCTCGGCCTCGTAGGTGATTCCGATTCGGTGACGCAGTACATCGTGCACCACGGCCCTAACATCTTCGGGAACCACATAACCTCTTCGCTTGATGAACGCGTAGCATTTGGACGCTTTCGCCAAGTTGATGCTACCTCTTGGGGAAGCACCAAAACTGATGAGCGGCTTTAAGCTTTCCAAGTTGTATTTTTCTGGGTAACGCGTAGCAAAGATGAGGTCGAGAATATATTTTTCGATTTTTTCGTCCATATAAACCTCGCCAACAGCTTCTTGGGCCCTTAGAATTTGCTCCAAGGAAACTACGGGGTTAACGGCCTCGGTTGTACCTTTTAGGTTTTGACGGATAATCAGTTGTTCCTCGTTTAATTTTGGGTAGTCTATCACGGTTTTCAACATAAACCTATCTACCTGTGCTTCAGGTAATGGGTAGGTGCCTTCTTGCTCCACAGGGTTTTGGGTAGCCATTACCAAGAATGGCGCATCCAATATAAATGTTTCGTCCCCGATGGTTACCTGTTTTTCCTGCATGGCCTCCAAAAGTGCCGACTGTACTTTTGCGGGAGCCCTGTTGATCTCATCTGCCAAAACAAAGTTGGCAAAGATGGGTCCTTTTTTAATGGAGAAATCGTTCTCTTTTATGTTGTATATCAATGTGCCGATTACATCTGCGGGCAAAAGGTCGGGCGTAAACTGTATTCTGCTAAAGCTTCCTTTCACCGCTTTGGCCAAAGTGTTGATGGCCAACGTCTTTGCCAATCCGGGAACACCTTCGAGCAGAATGTGGCCTTTTCCCAATAGACCTATCAGTAAGCGCTCCACCATGTGGTTCTGCCCCACAATGGCCTTGTTCATCTCAACCCTTAAAAGGTCAATAAAAGCGCTTTCCTGGGCGATTTTTTCATTCACAGCACTAATATCAATAGTAGTGTTTTCTTCCATTATATACTTTTATTGTTTGGTGTTAATGTCGGGGTTTTTGCTAAGGTGTGCAAAATGAAAATTTATTTAAAACCTAGCTGTTAATTAATGGTTAAAAAAAACGCTAAACCCCTAGTTTTATGAAGGATTTAAGGCTTTAATTTTATACTTTCAGCACTTATGGAAAGGACAACGAATTTTTCCCGCATTATATCGGGAGCGATGACATGGGGAAGTTGGGGGAAAAAACTTTCCAAAAAGGGAATGATTGAATTAATGCATCACAGCATTGCCTGTGGCCTAACCACTTTTGACCATGCCGATATTTATGGAAGCTATTCCACCGAGGCCGACTTTGGACAGGCATTTGGGAAAAGTGGAATTAAAAGGGAGGATATCCAACTGATTACCAAATGTGGTATTCAAATGACCCGTGGCAGGAATAACCGAATCAATCATTACCAGTATGACAAGGAATATATTATTTGGTCTGCAGAAGAATCTTTAAAAAAGTTGAAAACGGATTATTTGGACTTTTTTTTAATGCACAGACCAAGTCCTTTGATGGAGGCCGAAGAGATGGCCGAAGCTGCCCAGCAGTTATTGCAAAGTGGAAAAATAAAACAGTTTGGGGTATCTAACTTTACAGCCTCTCAAGTGGCTATGTTGGAAACAGCCATACCCGTTGAAGGAAATCAGGTCGAATTTTCTTTGACGCATCACAATCCTATGTACGATGGAACTTTTGATGATTGCATTGCCAACAAAAGAATGGCCATGGCATGGAGCCCGTTGGGAACACTTTTTAGGGAAGATGATGAGCAAGTAGAACGAATAAAAGAGGTGATGGGACCTTTGATGGACAAGTATGATGCTGATGAGAGCCAGTTGCTCTTGGCCTGGATTTTAAAACACCCTGCAAAAGTGCATCCGGTTATTGGAACCACAAACAAAAAAAGAATGGAATTGGCCGCAAAGGCCAGCAAAATAGAATTGGAACTTCAAGATTGGTTTGCCCTTTTTGTGGCGAGCCAAGGACACGATGTTCCGTAAAAAATGGAAAATGGGTAAAACAGCATTAATAACAGGAGCTACAAGTGGAATAGGTAAAGCAGCGGCAGAGCTTTTTGCAAAGCAGGGATTTAATTTAATTCTTTGTGGGAGAAGACAGGAACGTTTGGAAGAACTCAAAAATGAATTGGGAAGAGATACAGCAATCTTTACGTTAAATTTTGATGTTAGAAATCGAGAGGATGTGTTCTCGGCCATTGAAAGTTTGCCCAAGGAATTTTCAGAAATAGACATTTTGGTCAACAATGCTGGCAATGCCCATGGATTGGACCCTATTGATAAAGGCAATCCAGATGATTGGGATGCCATGTTGGACATTAATGTAAAGGGGTTGTTGTATATGTCCAAAGCCATTATTCCCCAAATGGTGGAGCGCAAATCTGGGCATATCATCAACATTGGCTCCACGGCGGGGAAGGAAGTATATCCCAACGGAAATGTGTACTGTGCCAGTAAACATGCCGTAGATGCCATTAATCAAGGTATGCGGATAGATTTGAATGCTTATGGTATTCGCGTAGGAGCCGTAAACCCTGGATTGGTGGAAACTGAGTTCAGTGATGTTCGCTTTAAGGGAGATAGTGATAAGGCATCAAACGTGTACAAAGGCTTTGAACCGTTAAAACCAGAGGATATTGCGGATATTATCCTGTTTGTGGTAACACGACCCTACCATGTGAACATTGCCGACCTTGTAGTAATGCCCACCGCACAGGCCAGCAGCACAATTGTGAAGAAGGAACTATGATCAATAAACGCCTACTCGTAAAAAATCTTTTGGCCCACAATGATGAGAATAGTTTTTACGACAAAAAGCGTTTTATATCCATTGGCGAAAAAGAAGGCAAAGCGAAGTTTCTTAAACATGTCTGTGCTTTGGCCAATAGCAATCCAAAGAACAATTCCTTTATTGTGATCGGGGTGGAGGATGAAGACAATACCATTGTTGGCGTTGATTTTTTTGATGACAGCAAAATCCAGAACCTCGTCAATGCCTATTTGGACAATCCTCCTCTAATTTCTTATGAAAACATTCCCTTTCCCCATTTGCCCGAAGGCAAGGTGGTTGGTCTCGTAACAATCAGGTCCAACGGAAAAGTTTGTGCCCTTCGCAAAAATATTTGGAAGTATTATGGGGGCGCGGTCTTTTTTAGGGAAGGCAGTATCAGCTTGCCCAAAGCTTTTGATATTGAGCTAAAGGACATCAACTCCGATAAGGTGGCGACGATTGAACAGCACGCGCGGAATAACATAGAATTGACATTGGATGCGGTCATAAAGTTCTTCAACACTAGGCATCCCGACCTCACTAGCGACTACAAAGTCTTTAAAGAACAATTCGTGGTCTGTTGGGCAGGGAACAAGAAAAAAGTAAAAGGCAAAATCTACTATTCCCGAGTGGATATAGAACTCATTAACGAACAGGTAAAACTGTTTTATTCCGCTTTGGACGAAATCACTATTGATTATGATGATAATCACTTCAAAACCTTGGAGTATGTTCAATTGGGGTTGGGCTCTCAACAAAAATATTATCCATTGGAAGAAGTGGTGATCACATTTTCGGATAATGGCAAGTACACCATCAACAGTAAATTAATATTTGAGCCGCCACAGTTTGATAAAAAAACGCTTTATCACGTTTACAATTCCAATAATGCGTTGCTCAAAAAGTTGGAAAACCGTATTCCGTTAACAGATTCGGAGCATACAGATATGACCCACCTCCCAGCAACCTATCTTATTTGTTATTTGAACGGTTTTGAGGAGGCCAAGGAAAAAATGGACGGTTCAAGGGCGTTGTTAAAAGATTACGATAGCAATATTTACCAATCCTTAAAGGAATCCCAGCGTATTCTAAGAAAAGTAAGGTACGCTTAGTCGCTTGGTTCATCTATTTTTCGAGTTGCTCTTTTGTAGGCAAGGCAACAATAGCGCCATAATTTGTAGTGGTAATGGCCCCTGCTTTGTTCGCCAAGGCGACCATGTTTTCAACTAAAGAAAAATCCTCGAAAACAGGGCCAAAATTGCCCAAATCGGAAATTTGATACAATAAACACCCTATAAAAGCGTCTCCAGCACCAGTGGTGTCTTTGGGAGCTACCTTTACACTCGGAATTACTTTTTTGGCGCCGTTCATGCTCAGTAAGGTGCCATCTTTTCCCAAGGTAACGGTAATTATTTTCGTTCCGGCCTTGTGCAAAACATCACAGGCTTCATGTAAATCTTCTTTACCTGAAATAAGTTGTGCTTCTTCTTGGCTGAACTTGCACAAATGTGATTTTTCCACAAAGGGCATGCACTTTTTTATGAAGGTATCTTCGTCGTCTTTCCAAAGGTCGCTTCTAAAATTTGGGTCAAAACAGATGAACATTTCCTTGGTAAGGCCATCAAAAAGATATTTGCTATATGTTTTTTCCAAAGGTCCGCCCAAAAGAGCAGTCGCGGCCCCCAAGTGAAGAATATTTCCGGGAAGGTTCTTTCTTAGGTCGGGATTATATTTCAATTCCTTATCGGCACCCCTGCTAAAAACAAAATCGCGTTCCCCATCTTCCGAAAGCGATACAAAGGCCAGGGTGGTGAAAGTATCCGATAATTGGGCCAACGAAACGTCAACGCCAACCTCTTTCAGGGTTTCCAATAAAAATTTTCCAAATGGGTCGTCCCCGACGCACCCAATAAAAATACCGTTTCCTCCTAATTTGGATATGGCGCAGGCCACATTGGCAGGAGCACCCCCTGCTTTTTTGGTAAACTCGTTTGCTTTGGAAAGGTCGCTTCCTTGCCGTTCGGCAACAAAATCAATCAACACTTCACCAATGCAGTAAACTTTTTTCATAATGCTTTCGGAATATTCTAAGGTACATAGAAAATTATACCATGTCCAAAAAACAGCTAGGTTAATTTGAAATATAGGTTAAATGCTAGATAAAGCCACCATGATTTTTCATCAGCCAAGCATTTGTGCGTAATTTTGTCAAAAACTTTTCTATGCGAACACTGGTTGTGGGCGACATCCATTCAGGGGTACGGGCGTTGGAGCAATTAATAGGCAAGGCCAATGTCAGCTCCAAAGATCACATCATATTTTTGGGCGATTATGTAGACGGGTGGAGCACGGCAGTGGAAACCGTAAATTTTTTGATTCAGCTCAAAAGTGAATATAACTGCACTTTTATTCGCGGAAATCATGACGAGCTCTGTAGGGCTTGGTTGGTAGATCAAAAAGAAAACCCGCAATGGTTGGCACACGGCGGCATTGCAACCAGAGATTCTTATTTGAATGCAGATAGGGATACATGGGAACTACATTTGAAGTTTTATAAAGAATTGCAAAATTACCATCTCGCAGATGACGACCGGTTGTATTTGCACGCGGGCTACACAAACCTTAAGGGAGTAGATTACGAATATTTTGAGCAAACTTTTTATTGGGACAGGACATTATGGGAATTGGTAACTGCACTTAATCCTGATTTGAAGCCTACCAACCCTAAGTTTCCAAAACGGTTGACCCACTACAAAGAAATTTACATAGGACATACCCCTTTGTCCAAAAACGAGTTTGTGCAACCACAGAACAAAGCCAATGTTTGGAACGTGGATACAGGGGCTGCATTCAAGGGTGGATTGACGATAATGGACGTAGAAACCAAAAAATATTGGCAAAGTGACCCGGTACACACATTTTATCCTGGTGAAAGAGGTAGAAATTAGTGTTTATTTTATTAAATTATAGTGACCTTTGTAAAAAACCCCTATATGTCGATTAAAAATATAAGATTGGAAGTAATGCAGGCGATTGAACCCAAAGTTGAAGGGTTTATTGATGAATTTCTTATACCAACAGAAAAAATATGGCAACCCACCGATTTTTTGCCAGACTCCCAAAGCGATAATTTTTTTGATGAAGTAGAAAAGATTCGCGGAGAGGCGAAGGAATTGGGATACGATTTTTGGGTAACCCTTGTAGCTGATACCATTACAGAAGAAGCCCTCCCTACATACGAATCTTGGTTGATGGATGTGGAAGGCATTGATCAGCACAATGGCAAGGACAATGGATGGAGCAAATGGGTACGTGCCTGGACTGCCGAGGAGAATAGACACGGAGATGTTTTGAACAAGTATCTTTACCTCTCTGGCCGTGTAAACATGCGCGAGATTGAGATAACTACACAACACTTAATATCCGACGGATTCGATATCGGTACGGACAGGGATCCCTACAAGAACTTTGTATATACCACTTTCCAAGAGTTGGCAACGAATATTTCGCACAAGAGAGTCGGTAAAATGGCCAGAAATAAAGGCAATGTACTGCTCGCAAAAATGTGCACCATAATTGCAGGTGATGAAATGAGGCACCATTTGGCATATCGCGAATTTGTAAAGACCATTATGGGGCAGGACCCCGATGGAATGGTCTTGGCCTTTGCAGATATGATGAAGAAAAAAATTGTGATGCCGGCCCATTTTCTTAGGGAATCGGGCGGAAGTATAGGAGAGGCATTCGAACAGTTTTCCAATTGTGCCCAACGTTTAGGGGTGTATACCTCACAAGACTATATTGATATTTTGAAAAAACTGAACGATTACTGGGATATAGGAAACCTTCGCGGACTTTCTGACCAAGCAGAAAAGGCCAGGGATTATCTGATGAAACTCCCCGAAAGGTTACAACGCATATCCGAACGCATGAAATTTTCGCAAGAGCAGCATACTTTTAAATGGGTAGAAGCCAACGGAATGTTGTAGAAAACAAGTTAAGTCTGGCCGATTACATTAATATTTGCCGGCACGGTGTTTTTCCTGCCACTCGAACAACTGTTCCCAATGGCCTTCGTATGCCATTTTTGCTTGCATGGGCCATGAGGCGGGATCGTGGATGCGATAGCGCTTACCGCCGGAATCCAACACCTCTTGGCATTTGTCCGCGGAAGTTTCGGCCAAATCCTTCCATGTTTTGATGTCGAAATTATGAAAAAGGGCTTCAATTTTTGGGCCGATACCTTCAACAAGCTTTAAATCATTTTCTTTTATTTTTTCCCCAAAAGCTGTCTTTGCCCTATTTGCATCAAAGAAGAAAACGTCTTTTTTTGGAGGCCTTTTATCCCCCTTAAAGTTTAGTTGCTCTGCTTTGGATGTATCCAGTCTTTTTCTACAAGTTTCCAGGTCAGATTTTAACTTGGCGTTTTCAATTTCAAGGATATTGAGTTGAACTGAATTTTCGGCTGCTGAGGGTGTGCTGGATTTTCCAAAAAAATAACCAAGAATCCCAGAAATGATTCCCGTTATGGCCAAAACAATCCAATACCACATTGTAGAACTTATCCAATCCATATTTTACACAAAATAAACAGTAGAGACTGCTCATTTAAAATATTAAAAAAATCTTAAAATTCTAAATTAAACCACAGAAAATTGAGGGATTTCTGAAAAAAAGTGGTTTTTGTAGGAAAAATCAAAGGCCAAAAACAAAACAAAAATTACCGATTATACATTTTTTATGACCACTTGTAAGATACCTTTTAATTTCTTGATAAAATATTTAGAAATTTGAGAATCAATATTAAGTGAAGAACCCTGTTTCTCCCGACGAAGATCCGGCATTGAAATAGGGTTTTAAAGTTAAGTTTGAGTTAGTTAAGTTGGTTTTAAAGACTGCCCATTTAGGTTAAACACTAAATGGGCGGCTTTTTATTTTTATAGGTCAAACTTAATGCCTTGTGCCAACGGTAATTCGGTGGTGTAATTAATGGTGTTGGTCTGTCTTCTCATATAAATCTTCCAAGCATCCGAACCACTTTCCCTGCCGCCACCGGTTTCTTTTTCGCCACCAAAGGCTCCACCGATTTCAGCTCCGGAAGTACCGATATTAACATTGGCAATGCCACAATCCGATCCTTCTACGGAAAGGAAACGTTCCGCTTCCCGCAGATTGTTGGTCATAATTGCAGAGGATAGTCCCTGCCTAACACCATTTTGCATGTCCAAAGCATTTTGAAGGTCACCTTTATATTTCAAAATATATAAAACGGGACCAAAGGTTTCGTGCTGTACAATATCGAAGTGGTTTTCGGCTTCTGCAATAGCGGGTTTTACGTAGCAACCGCTTTCGTAGCCCTCACCTTCCAATACACCACCTTCAACTAAAACTTTTCCGCCTTCGGCTTCAACTTTTTCCAAGGCGCTTAAATAATTTTTTACAGCATCCTTATCTATTAGGGGTCCAACATGGTTGTTCTCGTCCAAGGGATTTCCGATGCGTATTTGTTTGTAGGCATCTACAATGGCATTTTTTACCTTATCGTACACATTTTCATGGACAATCAATCTACGTGTAGAGGTGCAACGTTGTCCACATGTACCCACTGCACCGAATACAGCACCTATTACGGTGTTTTTTATGTTGGCGTCGGGGGTTACAATAATAGCGTTGTTGCCACCTAATTCCAACAGGGATTTCCCAAGGCGCCCCGCAACAGTTTTGGCGACTATTTTCCCCATTCGGGTAGAGCCAGTGGCCGAAATCAATGGAACACGTTCGTCATTGGTCATAAATTCACCTACCGTATAATCGCCGGTAATCAAACAAGAAATACCTTCTGGCACTCCGTTTTCGGTAAACACACGAGCCGCAATGTTTTGGCAAGCTACGGAGGTCATCGGGGTTTTTTCTGAGCCTTTCCAAATACAGGCATCACCACAAACCCAAGCCAAAGCCGTGTTCCAGGACCAAACGGCCACAGGGAAATTGAAGGCAGAAATAATCCCCACAACACCAAGTGGATGGTATTGCTCGTACATGCGGTGTCCGGGACGTTCGCTGTGCATGGTAAGCCCATGCAATTGACGGGACAAGCCTACGGCAAAGTCACAGATATCTATCATTTCCTGTACCTCTCCCAAACCTTCTTGGTAGCTTTTCCCCATTTCGTAGGACACCAATTTGCCCAAAGGTTCTTTTAAACGACGAAGCTCGTCGTTAAATTGGCGAACTACCTCACCACGTTGAGGGGCAGGCATTGTCCTCCAAGTTTTAAATCCTTTTTGGGCTGTAGTGATTACTTTTTCGTAATCCTCTTTAGTAGTGGCCTTCACTTTTCCAATAAGCGCACCATCTACGGGTGAATAGGATTCGATGATATCTCCATTGGAAAACCAATCTTTTCCTGTGGAAGTACCATTATTTATTTCGTTTAAGCCAAGTTCTTTTAAGGCTTCTTCAATTCCAAAAGCAGCTGCTGTTTTTGACATTTATAACTTTTTAGTAGTGAATTGTTATATTTTTACAATATTACGAATAATCTTGCAGAGGATAAACGGTTTACAGGAATAGATCGGTGAACAAAAGAATAATTCCTATAAGGGCCGGAAGTGCCTGAACCGCAAATATTTTTTTTGATGCCGTTATGGCTCCATAGATACCTGCCACGGCTACACAACTCAAAAAGAAGAGTCCAACATAAACTTGCCATTGCGAATCTTGAATGATCAAGGACCAAATAAGACCTGCTGCCAAAAAGCCATTGTAGAGGCCTTGGTTGGCTGCCAATGTTTTTGTGGGCTCAAACAGTTCTTCGGGAAAAGTACGGAATACCTTTTTTGCTTTTGTCGTCCAAGCATACATTTCCAACCGCAGAAAATAGATGTGGAGCAAAGCCACAATTCCGATAATGATTTTTGCTAAAAGGAGTATCATTCTTCTTTGGCTATAAAACGTTCATCAACGGGCATAACGGTTCCGCATTTATCACAGGTGAGCAATTCTTCCGAACCGTAAAAGTGCTTAAAATGCCCTAAAAAATCTTTTTCAATATCATTCAGTTTAAAGTAAACCTCATACAATTTGTTATTGCAGTTGTCGCAGAACCAAAGTAAGCCATCTTCAGCATCAAGATCTGCACGTTTGCGTTCCACGACCAAGCCAATGGAACCTTCTTGGCGGGCAGGTGAATGGGGCGCTTTAGCGGGGTGAAGGTACATGTCACCAGGCCCTAGTTTCATAGTCTTTTTCTGACCATCTTCTTGAATGTGCACTTCTATATTACCCTCAAGCTGATAAAAAAGCTCTTCGGTTTCGTTGTAGTGATAATCTTTTCTGGCGTTTGGTCCCGCAACGATCATCACAATATAATCGCCAGACTCTTTGTAAAGGTTTTTATTCCCGACCGGGGGTTTTAGGGTTTCTCGGTTTTCCTCAATCCATTTATTAAGGTTGAAAGGTTCCTGTATTGCCATGTTCAAAGATTTTACGAAAGGTAAAAAAAACCTTGCTGGCAACATAGCAATTAACAAAAAAGACCCGCTGATCGGCGGGTCTCTTTCTTATATGTTTTTGGGTGACTACTCCACTTTGATAAAAATTTGTGTGTAGTATGGTCTCCCATCTTTATCCAATTGAACACTCAGGGTTGAGTGGCTAAAGTCTCCTTCCAATGCTTTTCTGTGCGAGTCGCTTTCTACCCAAGCCTTTAATGTTTTTTCGGCAGTAGTATAATATCTAGCTACGTTTTCAGATACTTTTAGGGCGTTGGTTTCATCGGCAATCTTAGTGGCCCGTGCCTCAAAATTATCGTGACTTAAGCTGTTTTTGGAAATCATATAATCGTTGTGTTCCTCTGCATATTTGTAAGCTGGGGCACTATCTGCCAAAGAACTCAATCCTATCGATGTTCGATGTTCGTTGATTAGGCCCAATAGTTGTTTTTCCATCTTGTTGGGATCAACAGTGACCTTTTGGTTTTCAAGATTGGTTTCAGAGTACATTTGTTCAAACTCTTCTGTTGAAGAGTCGCTGCAACTGCCAAGCAGCAATAAAAAGACCAATACCAGCGTTAAGCTAGAGAATTTTTTCATTTTTCGGGGTATTTTTCAGGGAGTGTTCTAAATTCCCAAGTGTTCTCGTTGCTAAACTAAAGGAGACACTTCCCTTTTCCATGAAATTTCCATGTTAGGACAGATTATTACGTTGAAATACAGGAAGCTGCATTCAATAGTGTTTTTTTGATGAAGCCCAAATCCTTTTATCGGTAAAAGTGTACCGTTTATATAACTTCTTCCTTCGCCTCGATTTGGTTTGAAGGATTGTTTTCTTCATCATCAAAAACATAGGAAAAAACCAAGGCACCTATTTCCTTGATGGGCTCGTAGAAAACGGACTCTTCTTTGGTTTCCTCATTAATGAATCCGAGGGGGGAGGAAAGCTTTTCGAAGAAGATAAGAAATGCCCCAAGAATTACAGCGACTTTAAGGGCGCCAAAAATACCCCCAGCAATTTTATTCAATAGGCCCAGCATGGCAAAATCGGCAATCTTGGTCAGGAATTTTCCCGCCAAGTTCACTACAATAATGATGGCGAAAAAAGTAATCAGAAATGCAGCAATTTTCAGGTACTGGTCACTCCAGTCAAACCGTTCGGCGAGGTAATCGCCTGTTATGTACGAAAAATGGATGGCGCCGTATATTCCCGCAATCAGGGCAATCAAGGAGGCCAGCTCAACAAAAAGGCCATTTTTTAAGCCTTTGTAAAGGCCCCAGACCAAAAGAATTCCGATGATTATATCCAAAAAGCTCATACGCGGGTTTTAACAAATATAGAATATTGATTTGTACCTTTGGTATTCATATCAAATCACATGTCAAGAGACGAACAATTAAAGGAACGATGGGAATATTTGGTGGAAAAATTATCCGCACAATTTTCTGATGGCGACCCGTTGGAATTGGATGGAATTGTTTATTTGGTGGGCGTACAGGAACTGGGGAATTTTCATCGCAAATTTAAAAAGGATGAAAAAGTCAACCTAATGCACATAGCCATTTGTAGATTATTGGAACCCTATGGCTATTACGATTTTGATTTTTTCGATGACGACGGATGGCCGCACTATAAAATAAAAGAGCAATTGCCATCGCTTAAGGCCGGGGAACAGGCTGTTTTAATGAAAGAAGCCGTGGTCAATTATTTCTTGGAAAAAGAATACATCACATAAATGGAGCTTAAAAAACCATACTATGCCGTAATCTTCACCAGTCTCAGGACTGAAGGCGACCAAGGTTACGCGAAAATGGCGGAAGAAATGGAAACCCTGGCTCGAAAACAACCGGGGTTTTTGGATATTGAAAGTGCCAGAGATGGATTGGGCATTACGGTGAGCTATTGGGAAAGTTTGGAGGCCATTGCCGACTGGAAAGCCAACATGGACCATAAACAGGCACAGAAAAATGGAATAAAAACTTGGTATTCTTGGTATAAGGTCAGGATTTGCAGGGTAGAACGCGAATACGAATTCAACAAATAAAACATGAGCGAGAACATTGCTTTTTCAAACGTAGATAGAAAGAACAACCTGCAAAAGATTACCAAGGATACTTACGACCTTGTAGTGATTGGTGGTGGAATCACAGGAGCAGGAATAGCTCTGGATGCATCTTCTCGCGGCATGAAGGTGCTTTTGCTCGAAAAAGGGGATTTTGCCTCGGGCACCAGTAGCAAATCCACCAAACTTATTCACGGTGGGCTACGTTATTTAAAACAGTTCGATTTTTGGTTGGTGAAAGAAGTAGGTTCCGAAAGGGCCATCGTACATAAATTGGCCCCGCATCTGGTAATTCCCGAAAAGATGTTGCTCCCACTTATCGAGGGTGGTTCCTACGGAAAATGGTTGACTTCCATCGGCTTGAAAGTATACGATATTCTGGCCCAGGTTTCCGGTGATGATAAACGGCAAATGCTGGAGAAAAAGGAAGCCATGAAGTTAGAGCCCCTTTTGCCCAAGAAGATTTTGAACGGAGCAGGATATTATGCCGAGTACCGTACCGATGACGC
Organism: Allomuricauda ruestringensis DSM 13258; assembly: GCF_000224085.1. Lineage (NCBI taxonomy): Bacteria > Pseudomonadati > Bacteroidota > Flavobacteriia > Flavobacteriales > Flavobacteriaceae > Flagellimonas > Flagellimonas ruestringensis. Next base: position 1,268,034 of record NC_015945.1, on the reverse strand, counting down.
TAGACTTACCTTGGAAAACCTAAAAACCAGTATTCAATTTGGTGCGCAGTTGTTCAACTATACCAAGGTCACCGATTTTATTTATGAGGATGAGCAAGTGGCTGGCGTAAAATTCACCGATGAAGCCTTTGGGGATGAGTATAGTGTTTCATCAAAATATGTGATCAATGCGGCCGGACCTTGGGTGGATGAACTCCGGAGCGTGAACCAGTCCAAAAAGGGCAAGCGATTGCATTTGACCAAGGGTGTTCACTTGGTGTTTCCAAAAGAAAAACTCCCCGTGAAGCAATCCATATATTTTGATATCCCTGATGGCAGGATGATGTTTGCAATTCCACGCGGTAAGGTCACCTACATTGGTACCACCGATACCAACTATAATTTGGACAAGGACCATGTGACCACCGATATTGCCGATGCCATATACTTGGTTTCCGCGGTGAACAATATGTTCCCCGATATTGAATTGGAGTTGGACGATATCATTTCCTCATGGGCAGGATTGCGCCCTTTGATTCACGAAGAAGGAAAATCGGCGTCCGAGCTATCACGAAAAGATGAAATTTTTACTTCCGATACAGGTTTGGTGAGCATTGCTGGGGGTAAACTCACCGGTTACCGAAAAATGGCCGAGCGCACGGTGAACCGCATCGCCAAAAAAATGGAGGAAGACCACGATATAGAACTAAAGCATTGTACTACAGATAAGATTCCACTTTGTGGAAACGATTTTAAAAAGTTCAAACACGTAAAAAAATATATTGGCCAGGTACAAGAGCGATTACAAGCCGATGGATTTACCAAATATGATGCTTGGTATTTGGTGACCACTTATGGTAAGCAAACCGAATCCATTTTAGCACTATATGCCAATATTAAAGGAGATAAACCCAAGGAAAGGATGATTAGGGCCGAGGCGCAATTCGCCATAGCCCATGAAATGGCGATGAATCCATTGGACTTTTTTATTCGAAGAACAGGCAGGCTTTATTTTGATATTGACAGCGTTCGAAAATACAAAGAACCTGTTTTTGAAGAATTCCAAAAAGCGTACAACTATTCAGCAGAAGAAATGGAAGCCTTTTCCAAAGCATTGGAAGCGCAATTAAAGGAGCATTCTGATTTTTCGTTGGAGCGGGGTTAATCCAACCTGTCATCTATATTTTTCTTTGCCAAAATCTATCAATTCGAAGAAAATCTATGGGATTTTGTCGATTTCCAGTTCTCGACACGATTTTTCGTTAAAAAAAATCTCAGAATTACCCATCCGTCAATTCAAAACCATCATCTGTCAACTTATAAGGGACATCCATTGATTTAAAGAGTTTTGAAAGATAATTTGTACATAGCTTGACACCAATCTTATATTTTCGGCGCTGAATTAGGTAGGAGAAACAAAACTATTAATTCATAAATCTTATAAATCATGAAAAAAGTTATTGGAATACTCATATTTTTTCTTGCTTTCTCAACAAATATGAATGCGGAGGCAAAAACGGTAATAGACGAAGAAACTGCATTTGAATCATGTGTCAGTATTGCATCTGAACTGACAGCAGACCGGCCTGATTTATTTGCACTTGCGTATAATTGGTGTATCTATCAGAAGTGTGGTTGCGATTGGTAATTGAAAATGAATGTTAACAACTAAAATCGGGGAGATTATGTGGTCTCCCCTTTATTTTTATGAGATTATTTGAATATAAACGGGTTATAATTTTCTTTTTCTTCTTAGTTGTTGGGGCTGTTTTTGGTCAAGAATCCTTTGAAATCACCTATGCTGTCGAATCAAACTTTGATTTGAGTGAAATGCAACATGAACAGACGAGAACCATGGCAAGTATGGCAGCCGAGGTCATGTCTGATTTTGAATTTCAATTATTGATCGATGGTAATGAATCCATCTTTAAACAATCCGAACAATTGGTGAGGGATGATATCAACCCGATGATGTATAAATTGGCATCGGGATTCTGCTCTGGAAACGAAGTTTGGCACACAAAAACGGGCGACCCCATCAAACGTATAGCATTGTTGAACACAGACCCTTCCATGGTGTTGACATTGGATGAACATATAAAGTGGGAGATTACCAACGAGTCAAAACAAATTGGGGAGGTCAAAGTGCTAAAAGCCACCACAACAAGAAAGTTGGGGAGTTATCTCGAAGAAATTGAAGCGTGGTTCGCACCAACACTGCCCTATTCCTTCGGCCCTTTGGGTTATAATGGCCTTCCCGGTCTTATACTTGAAATGTATCGAGGTAAGGTCGTTTTTAAGCTCAAAGAAATACAAGAAAAAGATGTTGATATCAAGCTCCCAAAAGGCTCAAAAGAAATGACTTTTGAAAAGTATTTCGAGATGCTGGACGCCAATATGGCAAAAATCAAAAAGCAGGGTGGATAAATAATCATTGGATAATTTCACCTAATTAAGGGATGCTTTTTGACATCTACTTTTAGTGGGCTCATTGTCATCTAGCAATTCAAAACCATCATCCATCAGCTCAAAAGGGGCATCCATTGATTTTGAGGGCATTGAAAGATAATTTTCACATAGCTTCATGCCAATCTTATATTTTCGGCGCTGAAATAGTTAGGAGAAACAAATTCTTTAACTATTAAATTTTTTGAAAATGAAAAAAAGGATTTTTTTATTGAGCACTGTTTTTGCTATTGGCTTTGCCTCTAGTAGTTTAAATGCAGCAACACCGGAAATACCTGTGGACTGTGAAGATTTGGCATTTGATTATGCTGATCATGTCTATGAAAAGACAGGAGGAGATGGCTTCGAAGCAGGAAGGGCTTTTGAGGTTGCTTATGCACTTTGTGAAGCAGCAATGAATTAACATTTTTTTAATCAATTATAAGTATGCCTGATTTTCTTTCGGGCATACTTTTCAACAGAAAAGGATATGAAGAAATGTATTTTAGTTTATTTGAGTTTTGCTTTATTAGCAACTAATCTTCTGTCAGCCCAGATAGCTCATGGAAAAGTTTGGTATAATGTAAATATGGAGGGTTTTTATAAAGATGGTGTAAAAGACGGAAAAGCGTCGCCAGAATTGAAGAGGATGTTTAGAATGACCGCTGATGCGGCCAAAAATGTACAATTACAACTTATCTTTAACAAAGGACGTAGCATTTTTCAACATCAAAGAGGACTCAGTATTTCTGATATAGACATATTGGACGATCATGTAAAATCCCTAACTTCCAAGGGTGTATATTACACAGATTTAACCAAGAGAATGCAACTCCTACAAACTTCTTATGGAGGCAAGCAATATAATGTGAAATCCAATATAAAAAGACTTGAATGGACATTGACCAAAGAGCAGAAACAAATTGGTAAGTTCTTGTGCTATAAAGCAATTCTTGATAAATCCAACACTGGGTTAAATGAAGATACTATAGCCTGGTACACCCCTGAAATCCCTGTTTCTTTTGGCCCAGTGGATTATGTGGGAAACCTTCCTGGCCTAATCTTGGAACTACAATTGCCCATAGCCACCTACACCGCTGGCAAAATTGAGCTTAACCCCAAAAAAGAGGTAAAAATAGATTGGCCAACCAATATCGAAACCATGACGGAGGAGGAATACAAAAAAGAAGGTGATAAGATTAAAGCGCAGTTGGATAGAGGGTGGTAAAAACTGAGAAAGCCATGAAAAAGAAAACCATTTTACACTTAAACATATTCTTCTTTTTTGCAATGGTGCTTTCTACAAAAGCACAAACTGGTAAAATCATTTATAAAGCAACCTCAAAATTTCGATTAGAAAATAGTGCAAGCAAAGAGGATAAACAATTTGACGCTATAAATAAAGCTATTAAAAATAATCCAATGGATTTTGAATTATTCTTTAATGAGGGAAAGGCTTTTTTCGAAATGAAGGATGGGATGGGAACTAATGATTTTCAAACCAAGATTGCCAAAGTAATGTTGGGGGGTATGAAAAAGTTCTATCTCAACTTAGAAACTGAAGAATTTCTAAAGCAAGAAGTGGCTTACGGAGAAACTTTTCTTATTCCAATTAACAGGCCTAATTGGGAACTATCCAATAGCTCAAAAATGATTGGGAAATATAAATGTTATATGGCGACTACATACTACACAATTGAAAACGATGCAGGAAGTTTTAAAAAAAATGTAATCGCATGGTACTGTCCAGAAATTCCATATTCGTATGGGCCATCTGGTTTTTTTGGTCTACCAGGATTAATTTTGGAATTGACTGATGATAAGCGCACATACAGTGCTACAGAAATTTCATTGAACCAATCCGATTATAAAATAGTTAAACCTAAAAAAGGAGTCATAATAACTCAAGAAGAGTTTGAAAAATTACGGGAAAAATTTAAACAATAGTAGAGAAAGGCGACTTTTAATTAATGTAAATAAGAACTATACGGATTGCTCAAAGTTAAAGATTCGGTTTCAGTGAAATGCCTTCTTAAAATAGGCATTCTTTTTTTTGAGATTTTTTTTAAGTATGCAGGTTGTCATCTATCAATTCAAAACCACCATCCGTCAATCCAAAAGAAGCGTCCGTGGATTCTGATAGTTTTGAAAGATAATTTTCACATAGCTTCATGCCAATCTTATATTTTGCGCAAATCGAGTAGTAAGTAAAAATGATTCTTAACCTAAATTTTATTAAAAATGAAGAAAACACTATAGTTATTAGCCATGTTGACTTTTGGTCTGTCCTTTGGAAATGAGATGGACGATAAAGAGATAAGCGACAGAACCTATGAAGTAAAAGCGGATTGTTACGAGGTTGCGTCTGCGGTCTTGGAAGCCGCATTGGAATCTGATATGTTAATCAACGAAGCATATGATGCAGCCTATGCCGTTTACGAAACATGTGAAGCCATTCAGATGATGTAAGACGTTGTCAATAATTAATCATCTATATGGAATGCCTTGTTCTCTTAAGGGAATAAGGCATTCTAACTAAATTATCTTATGCCTCTATTGGAATTGATTTAAAATAAAATTTTCAATACTTATAAAATGAAATTAAGACCTTTAGTTAATATTTTCTTTTTGATTGCGAGTTTTACAATATATCAAAGAATGTGGTCACAATCTCAAGCTCCAATTCATGTATATTATGTGAAAAAGACGGATAAATTGATTGATACAACTAAATCTAGTAAAGCTAAGAGCATGATATGGAAGTTCAATGAAATTATATCGGAAGATGTGAAAAATTTGACCTATGTTTTAAAAATATGGGGAGATTACTCTCTTTTTCAAGAAAAAAAATCATTGACAATAGGTTCTGGTACAAATGCAACGCGAAACTTTGCTTCGTCATATGGAGGGACTAGAGGTACTTTTTATATAAACCAAAAAGACTCAATATATCTAAATATGAGAGAATTTTCAGGAGCATATTTTAAGGTAAAAATAAAACCAAAAAAATGGCAAATACATTCACAGGATTTCAAATACGTGGATAAATACAAATGTATAAAGGCCACTACGGTCGATACCATAATAAATCCAAAAGGAGTTTTTACATCTGATGTGGTTGCTTGGTTTTCACCTGATTTACCAGGTTTTTATGGTCCAGCAGGTTATTTTGGGCTTCCGGGGATTATTTTGGAATTACACAACGGCAAAATTAGTTTAGAGGCCAAAGAAATTGATGCCAGAAAAGAGCCTCCTTTTTATATAGAAAAAGAAAATGGAAAACTGGTTACTGAAAAGGAATATGACAGTATAGTGGAGAAAAAGGCAAAAGAGTTCTTCAATATTTCGAAGTTTTAGTTATCATTAATTTTAATAATTCCTTAACAGCTACAAATTTTTTGAAAAGACTATTCCTGTTTATCGGTATCCTTTTCTTTAGCATCACCAATTTATTTGGACAAAAAGTAGCCCTAAGTGGCACTGTATTGGATAGTTCCACCACAACACCAATGGTCAATGCCAATATTTTGGCCTTCCCCAAAAATGCCGATGAGCGTACCCAATTTGCCATCACCAACGATAAGGGCGGGTATACCCTGCGCTTGAAAAAAGAGGTGGCCTATTCCATTGAGGTTAGTTATCTCGGCTACCAAAAACTTTCTTTTGATTATACAGCAACCCAAGATGAAACCAAGGACTTATTATTGCTGCCCAAACCTGATGAGCTCGATGAGGTGGTATTGGAATACAAAATTCCCATAGAAGTAAAAGAGGATACCATAACCTACCAAACCGATGCCTTTGTTACGGGTGAGGAACGCAAACTGCGCGAAGTGCTCAAAAAACTACCGGGCATAGAGGTGGACCGCGAAGGCAATGTGACCGCACAGGGCAAAAAAGTGACCACGGTGCTTGTTGAGGACAAGACCTTTTTTACGGGCAATAGCAAACTCGCAGTAAACAACATCCCGGCCGATGCTGTAGATCAGGTTCAAGTGTTGGACAACTACAACAAAATTGGGTTTTTAAAAGGGCTTCAAGATTCCGATGAGTTGGCCCTTAATATCAAACTTAAAGAAGACAAAAAGAAATTCGCCTTTGGCGATATGGAAGCAGGAGGCGGAGTCAAAGATCGTTACTTGGTACATCCCAATCTATTTTATTACAGCCCCAAGACCAATGTCAATTTTATTGCGGACCTGAACAACATTGGGGTCAAAAGTTTCTCCTTTACAGATTACTTGGAGTTCAACGGAGGGTTTGGCAAGCTTATGGACGATATTGGCGGCTACTTTTCGTTGAGCAGGGACGATTTTTCCCAATTTTTGAACAATACGGATTTTAGGGCGAACACCAATCGCTTTGGGGCATTCAATCTAAGACAGACGGTTTCATCCAAAACGGACATCAACAGTTACGTGATAGCAAACAGCAGCGATACACAAACGGAATCCAACACCTTGAACATCTACAACAACTCCGATGGACTCTTGAACGAGGACAGAACGGAACGCAACAATTACAACAATTTCTTTTTGATCGGGAAAGCGACCGTGGAACACGAACCCAACCGCGATGAGAATGTAACGTTAAATTCGTTTGCAAAACTCACCAAAAACAAGGGCGACGGCATCATTTTGACTCAGAGTGAAGATCAAAACAGTTTTTTCAATACCCTTCAAGATGTTTCGGCACTAGAGCTAAAGCAGAATGTTGAATACAGCAAACGATTTTCAAGAGCCCAGACCTTAAGTCTGGAGACTTCCGTGGTGTTTCAAAAAAATAATCCAGATAACGCTTGGGAAACCGACCAAGTATTTTTGCAAGGTTTAATTCCTTTGGAAGAAGACGATTCCTATCAAGTTTTTCAGCAAAAAGAAACCCAAACTGTATCTTTTGATTTGGTATTGAAAGACTATTGGGTGCTCAACAACTTTAATCATATCTATACCACCTTTGGCACCAATTTACGGTTCGATGATTTCACAAGTGGGGAAATACAACAACTCACCAATGGAAACGTAAATGATTTTTCAGATAATGGCTTTGGAAATGCTATTGATTATCGGTTCAATGATACATTTCTGGGGCTGGAATATAAATTCTTGGCAGGTATTTTCACCGTGAAATCAGGACTGTTTTATCACAATTACATCTGGGACAATGAGCAAGAAGGACTTTCGGTAAACAACAGCACCCAAGTTCTGCTACCTGCTTTTGATGCAGAGGCAGAATTCAACAGTAGTGAAAAAATACGATTTCGATACAGGCAGCGGATGCAATTCCCGACCATTGACCAATTGGGAGCCAATTTTATGTTGAGATCCTTTAATTCCGTAGGGTTGGGTGCACCCGATTTACAAAATGGAAGAAACCATTCCTATTCCCTTAGCTATTATAAGTTCAGTCTGTTCCGAGGTTTGAATCTGAATGTAGGATTGACCTATAACAAAAGAACACAAAGTGTAAAAAACACCACGGTCTTGGATGGGATAAATCAATTTGTGACCTATACGATGTTCAACCAGCCTGAAAATTCTTTAAGCACCAATTTTAGATTTGGGAAGCGAATCAACAAGATTAAGCTCAGTTTGGAAAGTAGGGGGAGCTATAACGAGTTTTTCCAGTTGGTGAACGACAATGTTTCCAAAAACCTTTCTCGGTCCATTTCTGCCACAGGTAAGGTAGAGACCCTTTTCGATAAATGGCCCAACGTTGAGCTGGGTTATACACACAAACCATCGGTCTATACCACATCGACAAATAAAAATACCTTTACCAACTCAAGTATCTTCGCAAATCTGGATTATGTGTTTTTAAATGATTTTTATTTGAAGGGAGATTATGAGCGAACGGAATATTCCAATGAAGGACAAAACCTGACCAATGTATTTGATGTGGCCAACGCATCACTGTTTTACCAAAAGGAAGATAGCCCCTGGGGATTTGAAATCTCGGTAAACAACCTTTTTGATGTAAGGTTTAAAAGGCAAAATTCCTTTTCCGATTTTTTGATCAGTGACCAATCCACAGCCATAATGCCAAGGATTGTGATGTTTAAGGTGTCTTATAAGCTTTAGAAAGACCATTTGATAAAATATCATTTCCAATGAAAAAAGCACTGATACTCCTATTTTTAATACCATTATATCTTACAGCACAAAATAATACCAGAGAGAAAAGTTTCTTTCTCAATTTAGGAGCTGAATTCAGAATCACACCTATTCATAAATCGGGGGACCAAGCAATTGCCACAAATTTTATTAATCCTGATTTACAGAATTCTGGTCCTGTATTAAATATTGGAGTTGATTATTATTTCACGCAAAACTTTAGCATAGGCTTTAAAAGTTCCGTTCGGTATGATTTGATAACAACTTACATTGATGAAACAGCTTCGGAAACGGAACGTGGATTAATGTTTGGTTACCATTTTAATTTAAGCTATCACTTTCAAATTTTTAAAAAAGGAGATTTGTTGGTCAATGCTGGGCTAAGCTTGCTCAATCGAAATAGTGAATATATGCGTACAGACGCCATTTTTAATGAAGAAGGGGAGGTCGTCGATTCAACTACCTCTATGGAAAACTATAATTTTAGCGCCAATAAAGTTTCCGTTGGTTATGGAAAAGGTAAATCCAAAATAATGATGGGTATTTACATATCTCGAAACACAAAGTATTTTGATAAAAAAAAGACTTTTATTGTTCCATTTATCAGCTACAGCTTTGATATTGTCAAGTTTTAGACTTCCAATCAATCCAACTTCTCCGTTAACTTCTCAAAAACCTTTTTCGGGCTCTTGTTTTTATAAAGTATTTGATAGACTGCATTGATAATCGGCGTTTTGGATTTTTTTTGCAGTTTGTCCATAAGATCATGGGCACTTTTTGTGGCGTAATAGCCTTCGGCCACCATATTCATTTCCATCATGGCACTTTTTACGGTATAGCCCTTACCGATCATGTTCCCAAACATACGGTTTCTACTAAAAACAGAGTAGCCCGTTACCAACAAGTCGCCCAAGTAGGCAGAGGCATTGATGTTACGTTTCATTTTGTACACGCGGTCAATAAACCGTTTCATCTCTCGGATGGCGTTGCTCATCAACACACTCTGGAAGTTGTCCCCGTAGCCGAGTCCGTGCGCAATACCCGCAGCAATGGCATAAATGTTTTTTAGCATGGCGGCATATTCCGTACCGATAATGTCGTCGGATATTTTGGTACGGATATAATCACTTTTCAAGTGTTTGGCCACCATTTTAGCCTTGTCGGCATCGGCACAGGCAATGGTTAGGTACGATAGGCGCTCCAAGGCGACCTCCTCGGCATGGCACGGTCCTGTGATTACTCCGATATTCTCAAAAGGAATCTCGTATTTCTCGTTAAAATGTTCGCCCACGATTCGTCCACTTTCAGGGACAATGCCCTTAATGGCCGAAAAAATAATTTTATCCTTTAAGGAAACCGTCAAGTTTTGAAGCTCCCCTTCCAAAAAAGCCGAAGGGATAGCAAAAATGAGCACATCAGATGTTTCAACAATCTCGTTAATATCATGGCTCATAACAAGTTGGTCCACATCAAACTCTACCGAACTCAAATAATTGGGATTGTGCCATTCCTTTTTAATATGCCGTATTGCAGAATCGCTTCGCATGTACCAGTTTACCTGATCCAAATTTTCGGTCAACATTTTTACGATAGCAGTTCCCCAGCTTCCACCTCCAAATACTCCAAACGTAAGTTTGTCTTTCATGCATCCAAATTAGAGTGTAAAGCTAAAAAATAAAATCATCAGCTAGCCTTTGTTTGATTATCAAACAGTTAAAGAATTTGGCACAGTGCTTGGTTTACGTAAAGGGAACTATAAAACCTCGACAATGAAAAATAGAAAACTACACTTTGGAATTTTATTCATAGGTCTTTTGGCCGGTTCTTGCTATACCGAGGTTATTGTGGAAGATGATTTTATAGAAGAATCACCAGTCAATACCGCCTTGGTTTTGGAATCGCACGACCTTTGGTATGTGGATATCAATGAAACGCGTGGAAATGGAGAAGTTCCCTTTTTACAGCGTGCTTTCACGATTTCTTTTGATAGAGGCATCGTTTATACCAACAACAACCTTTCTGGTTTGGGCAAAACGGGCAACGGATTGGGTATTGATGTAGGGGCTTATGCTACCTACAGCGGACAAGTGGAAATAGACCACGATGTGGATGGTCTTTGGTTGATGGAGTTGTTCGCCTTGGACAACAACACATTGGAGTTGTACGACCCACGTTCGGATACGTCCTACATTTTGGAAGGTTATCAAAGAAACAACTTTGATTACGATATGGTGTTCTACGACAACATCCACTACCTTTTACAGGAATACCAAGTTTGGGAAAAAACGTATACCAGCGAAGTTGGTGCCTTAAACGAGTTTGATGAAGAAAACTACCTTCAGTTTTTTGCCGATGGTGGTGGGCTCTTCAGATCTTCCGTGGATGCACAGGGTATCCCGCTCACCAATATACAATGGGATTATGAAGGCGATTATGAAGTGTATGATGAGGCAAACGATGCCACTTTGAAAACTTTAACACTCGATTATGACTTCTTGGGCAATGATTATTTTGAGTTGTACGTTATTAATGATAGTACCATAGAGTTGTACCATGTGTCCAGCGGAACGGTGTATGAATTCACAGGAAGAGGATACATTCAATATTTGAAATCGAGTGATGTAACGGGCAAAAAACGTTCAAAAACAAAAAATCCGACTATGAACGTTACCCGTCAGCGAAATATGTAAGGAAGAACAGTATTGTTCGACTATACAAATAAGTTTTTTGGTTGGTTATTTAGTTAAGAACCGCCCCCAGCATTTAAACTTGGGGCGGTTCTTTTTTATGCGTGCAGTTGTTTATTCCCTGGTTTTTCCCAAAAACACATTAACGTTTGGGTTTTGCGGGTTTCCACTTGCCCGGCGCATCAAAACAATTTGCCCGGTGTGTTGAATGCAATCTGCAATCATTCCATTGATCATGTTCCAATACGGAAATTCTGATGTTCTCTCCTCTTGCTTAAAGATTACTTTAAAAAGCTCCATTTCTTCCGAGCTTTTGCCCAAAACCTTGTTGCTCGCAGCATTTAAGTTTTGCAGGGTGAGCGCACGAAGCTCTTCGTAGGAGTATTTGGGAGGGTTCTTGGGGCGCTCATACGGTTTTGCATCTGGTGCCAATAAAATATTGTTGGACATTGTATAGATATGCTCCAAGGTTTCCATAATGGTACGCCCATCTTCCGAAGGTTTATAATCAATATTTTTTTGTGTTAAGCCTTCTGTGGCCCAATAATACCGGTATCCCAATCCATCAATCATTCGGGATACCACATTGCCCGAAGCATAGTCTGAGGGATAAGCAGGAATTTCTTTGTAAGGTAATTTCATTTCTTGTGCTTGGAGATTGGGATTCATCATCAAAATAAAAATGACAAAAAAATAGGATAATTTTTTCATAATCAGTCTATTTTTTTAAACACAAGAAGGTTTTCTTTGGAACCATTGGATAGGTATAATCTGTTGTTTTCCACTTTGTGTTTGGTGCTGCGCTGTAATGCCTTTAAAAACTCGGATTCCTTTTCCATATTGGGGCAGGCCATTCGGGTAGAGGCTATCTGGGTAAAACGCAATACATCTTTTTCATAAAAAATACTGCCGGTCATCCGGTTACAGCCAGAAAAACCTGAAAATCTATTGTTGTTGATGTTGATTTCTATATTGGGAACATCGTTCCCGTTAAAATCCTCTTTGGATACCGGTGCTCCTTGCATTTCTTCCAATACCCAAATATCGTGTAGCCTATAATCCGTAATGTATGACCCACAGCCTTCCAGAACACGGGTTTCGTCTCCGCCTGTACTTTTATAGGAAGCAGTTACGGTATAGGGAAAAACCTCTCCCGACATGGCATTGGTGCATTCCTTGTTCGAAATAATAATGTCCATCTGGGTCGCCTCAGTATTAATACGGAACATTTTGATATTGGCATCTTGTGCCTTAATTGCTTCTGATGAATGCGTTACAATGGTGTCCTCCATGGTCTGAAGCTCAATTTTGTCATCATAAATTTTGAGTCCCCAAAAAGGTTCGGTTCCAGTGGCCTTAAAATAGCTTCCGTCAATTTTTATGGTGATGGGTTCCATTTGCCGGATTTGTTCCTTCACTTGAACCGTGTCCTTTGTTTCCATTTCTGATGACCCGGGTTCGGAAGTTTCTTGTTTTTTCTTTTCAATACAGTTGAAAAACAAAAACAATGCGCAAATTGGAATGAGTATTTTTATCATGGGTTGACTTTTTTGAAGCGCATCATGGGGATTTCGCCCACCAATAGGTTGAGTTTGTTGCCCTCGAAGGAATACCCGTCTATTTTTTTCATCATTTCCAAGAATTGGCGTTCGCTGCCCCCACAGAACATCATGGTTGTTGGTCCTGGCTCTCCGAAAGAAATGGAGCTGCCCTCCAGCATATAATCTGCAGAGTACCCGTTGCAACTATCCGTGCCGGATACTTTACCAGATTCTTTGTTAAAGGTTATTTGTGGTTTTTTTTCCGGGAAAAGGCCATCAAAGGCAATTCGTGGCCCAGAAATATATTCGAGCTCCCAAGTGGGGCCGTACAATGCTTCTTCAATGGAATTTGGTCCACCGCAGGATTCCGCCAGTAGAACGGCGGTAAAAAAGAGGATGACTGATAATTTCATTTTACAGAAATTAATGGTTAATGTGTCAGTAAAATACTAAAAATATTGTTTGTAAGCATCAATTCTGTTAGGGAAAATAGTTCCGAGGGTTGTGCTATTTGCAGTATTGGCCGAGCGGTCGCAGGAATTTTCAGAGTAAACGAGTAGAAGCAATTACTTACAACCGTCTTTGTTTTTCTTTGTCATTCGTTTTTTGGTCGATAATATAGAATTATAGCTCCACTCTTAAAGGTTTTATTCTTAACAAGCTTAAAAATAGTCCTGTCGTTTAAATTTTCAAATAATGGCAAACCTTTTCCTTCAACCATTGGATGAATGCAAAGTTGGAACTCATCAATCAATTCGAGTTGAATCAGTTGTATGATTAAACTGCGACTACCAACAAAAATATCTTTACCCGGTTGATGCTTGAGTTCTAAAACTTCATCTTTCAAGTCACGTTTTGCTATTGTTGCACTTTCCCATTCTACATTTTTAATTGTCCGGGAGAAAACTATTTTAGGAATTTTGTCTATAGCCGTAGCAAAGTCGTTCATTGATTTTTCTTCGGAGGGATTTTCTAAAAACGTCCGCCAAAATTCCATAAGTTGATACGTAGTCCTGCCATATAAAATTGCGTCTCCCTGACCTAATAATTCCGTATAATGTTGATGTATTTCCTCATCGGGTATTCCAGCAGTATGGTCGCATATCCCGTCAATTGTCATATTCAATGCTGCAATAATCTTTCTCATATTATTTTATCCAATCAATTTTTGATTATTTAAGTATTTTCTCAGATGATTATCAACCGTATAACTTATAGCTTTCTATGGCTCCAAACCTCATAAATGGGTTGCCCTTTACTGCTGAGTCCGGAATGGTGCCAATCGCCATCCTTCAGTTCGTAGTTGAACTCTAAGCTTGCACCTACCCTGGAATCATCCCTGGAAAAAAAACCGATATTTTCGGTGTATTTGCCATCAATAGTGGTATAAGTGCCGCCACCTGTTCCCATAAATTGTTTGGTTTCCGTGTTAAATGCAATCCATTGAAAATGGGTGCCGGACAATATCTTCATGGTTTTTCGTGGCCCCGACGTATCGCGCTTTACAATTTCACCATCGTGTTTTCTGCCGGATATCAGCCATGCCCCGAATAGGTCGCCCGGGGCTCCATCGTCAATTCGGGTCCATGTCAACCCGCCCAATTCAAGGATGTTGTTTTTTAAGGTGTATGAAATGGATCTGGTTTCCCCGACCAAGTTGGGGTCTTGGTTGGCAAACTCGTAGGTAAGGTCAAGGATTCCGTCATTCAAGGTGTAACTGCCCCCTTTGGTGCCTATAAATTTTCCATGGGGTTTTCCATAAATGGCTTCCGAAAAAAAAGCATCCGTAAAAATAAGCGTATGTTCTGTTTGACGAACTTCAGCATCGGATTCGGTTGCGGTCCATGCACCATGCAAGTCCTGTGCATGTAAGAGAGGGGCAACTAATAAAGAAACAGCAAGCAATATTGGTTTTTTCATGGCCTAAAAGTTTTCATTAAGATAAAAAAAGCTGCTGTTTTATCACAAAACAGCAGCTTTTCAATATAATTAGGTTGGTTTGTTAGAGCGTTCTTAAGTACTCGGCAACATCTCTAGCCTCGTCCTCCGTTAAGTTTTGATTAAGCATTATCGCATTGTTGTATTCTTTCAACAAAGCTTTTGCGATGGGGTCTTCTTTCAGCATCCCATCAGGGTTTAGGATCATGTTCATTACCCATTCCGGGCTTCTTCTGTCGTAAACTCCTTTTAGGGCAGGCCCGATCATGCGTTTATCGATCATGTGGCATGCCACACAAATGGCATCAAATTTAGCTTTTCCACGCGCAGCCATTTCATCATTGATTTCATCAGGGAACTCCAAATTGGTTATGGGTCCAACTCCTTTGTTGTCCAAATCAACGGGAACACCTTCTTTTTCTTCAGCTTTTTTTTCTTCAGTTTTGGTGCGACTCACCTCAAAACCATCTTTTTTTTCTTCTTTTTTTCCACCGCAACTAGCTATCAAGGCACCCAAGGCCAAGAACATTACAATTTTTTTCATTCTGATTCTATTGAATTTTGTTTGTGTAAACGTAGGCACTAAGATAGGTAATTAGCCAATAAAATTATGGGCATTTCTGTGTTGATCATCACAATATTAGATCAGAAAACGTTGTAGTTAAAGAGAATTAAAGAAATCCAAAGCTCTTTTTTCGGTGTAAGTGATGTTTTTTTTGCCCCAAAAACCAACATGTCCACCATAAGTTGGGGTTTCCAAATAAAGTGAATGGTTGTTTGTGGTTTCTTTGATCGGATAGCATTCCGGACCCAAGAAAGAGTCGTTTTTTGCATTGATGATCAGGCTCGGGACTTTGATGTTTGACAAGAATTGAAGGGAACTGCATTTGTGGTAATAATCCAAAGCATCTTTAAAATGATGCGCCTTACTGGTGTAGATGTCATCAAAATCTTTTAAAGTCTTAATTTTTTTGATGTCGGCTTCGCTTATTTTTTCGGGAAACATTTGTTGTTTTTGCCGGAGCTTGCCCAATAAATTTCCTTTGAATCTTATCGCATACAGCATATTTTTTGGACTCAGCAATTGTTGACAAGAATCATAAAGATTGCAAGGCACGGATACCGCAACGGCGCCTTTCAATTCCTTTGGAATATTGTTTTCTTCTCCCAAATATTTAAGCAGGAGGTTTCCTCCCAAACTAAAACCCTTCAAGTAAATTTCGGAGTAATTCCTTGTATTTAGGATATGGTCGAGCACCTCGATCAAATCTTCAGTCGCCCCAGAATGATAGGAGCGGTACATTTTGTTGGGCTCGCCACTGCAACCGCGGTAATTTACTGCACAGGCGTCATACCCATTTTGATTGAGAATTTTGGCACTTCCGGTAATATAGGGTCGTTGCGCATCTCCTTCCAACCCATGGAGAAGCACTACCAATTTTTGGGTCGGTGTTTGCGAATCGCTCCAGTCCATATCCAAAAAATCCCCATCGGAAAGGGTGAGTCTTTCCCTTTTTTGGACCACACCGTTTACCGAACGGATAATACCTGAGTAAATGGTGGCAAAATGACCATTTTTAAACAGAAAGGGTGGAGTGTAATCGGAAGTGACTTGGGGCATCGGTACAATTTTGGTTTAAAAATTACTCTTTCGGGAAGTTTTTTAAAAGATTTGCTTGTTCTTCAACCGCTGTTTTAAATTCGCCTTTCAAACTTTCAACGAGTTTTGATACGGACAATACATTATCTATGGTTGTTACCCCTTGTCCGGCTGACCAAATCGTTTTCCATGCTTTGGCTTCGGTATCCAGTTCTTTGCCAAAATCAATTTTTGTGTCTTTTTTCAAGTCTTCTTCGGTGATGCCTGCTGCTTGCAAACTAGCCGCCAAGAAATTGGCGTGCACCCCCGAAATGGCCGCGGTATAGACTACATCGCTAGCTCCTGCATCAATGATCATTTTTCGGTACTCTTCGGTAGCCTTGCTTTCTTCTGTATTGATAAAACGAGTACCCATGTAGGCAAGGTCGGCTCCCATTTGAAGAGCAGCGGCAACATCACGTCCGTTACTGATGCATCCGGATAAAATAATGGTCTTATCAAAGAATTTTTTTACCTCGGCAATCAAGCTCATAGGATTGATGGTGCCAGCATGGCCACCTGCTCCTGCAGACACGAGAATGAGTCCGTCCACGCCTGCTTCGGCCGCTTTTTCCGCGTGACGTTTTTTAATGATGTCATGAAAAACCAGACCACCATAACTGTGAATGGCATCCACAACCTGACTCACGGCACCCAGTGAAGTGATTACCAAGGGAACTTGATGTTTAACACAAAGCTTTACATCGGCCTCCAATCTCGGGTTTGTAGGGTGTACCACTAGATTAACACCAAAGGGTGCCGCTTTTTTACCTGTTTTCTCTTCAAATGTTTTTAACTCGGATTTTATCTGGATGAGCCATTCCTCAAAACCTTCACTAGTGCGTTGGTTAAGGGCAGGAAATGTGCCGACAATACCGTTTTTGCAACATTCCACCACTAATTCGGGTCCCGAAATCAAGAACATGGGTGCGGCAATTACAGGAAGTGATAGATTTTTGATGAATTCAGCTTTTTGGCTCATTGATTATGTGTTAAACTATGTTTAAAAATAGGAACAATTCTTCTTCCGCATTGGAATCAGTTACCAAAACTATGGTATTTTTACAATTATTATGCATGCATAACAAAATAACCCACTATGTTTTTTAAAGAATTTGAGATCAGATGGAGCGATACGGACGCTAATCGGCACTTGGCGAATTCCGCTTATATTAATTTTATGAGCCATACCCGAATGGCTTATTTGAACCAATTGGGATTCAACCAAAAAAGTATGGCCGCCCATAATATTGGTCCTGTGGTCTTTTACGAGCACGTATACTATTTTAAAGAAGCATTTCCTGGCATGCCCGTAAAAGTTTCGTTGGAGTTTGTAGGGATGAGCGAGAACGGAATGTTTTTTGAGTTCAGGCATAATTTTTACGACCATAACGGCAAAAACTTTGCACGTTGCGAGATGATGGGCGCTTGGATAGATTTGAAAACAAGGAAGCTAACAGGATTGCCCGACAAATTTCTCAAAGCCTTTGAATCCATGGAAAAAACAGAGGATTTTAAAACATTGACCAAGGCGGATACACGAAGGTTTGTGCAGGTACCGAAGGATTTGGAGGTGGTTTAGCCTCAATGTGGGCGCAGGCATCATGTCCGTTTGTGGCTATGTTTATTTTTATGTGCTGCACGAGTGAATACACTTGCTGGCCAGGTTGCATAATCCCTTCGGTCAAAAATTTTCATAGAAAGACTACGGGAAAATTGATTTTTATAATTTATAATTTAAATTGACCATAAGAATTCTTGGGAAAACACGTCTGTGGTGCTCCATAAAATACATCGAATTATATTGGTTTGAGGTTTGGTTGACATTGTTGCCCAGATTATAGACTTCAAGCCCAATTTCAAACGGGGAATCTTCCTTGTGGTAAAATACTTTGGCCCCGATTAGATTAAAATATGAACTGTTTGACTGGCTCCTGTTGCTATAAAAATTTTGGAAAAAGGATACCTCGAATTTCCAATCCTTATAATCATACATTCCCGAAAGATTAATATCCGTGGTAATGGTCCTGTTCACAAAAAAAGGATTGGAATATTTGTAGAAGGAATTGTTGATATCGAGCTCCACATTTGGCACTTCCTCAAAAGTTGTGCTGAACCTAAGATCATTATTCACATTTACTGAATTGTTGAACCGTTGCTGCCCGTTGAAAATGGAAATACTGTTCCTATAAAAATATGTGTTTTCCAAAGAAACCCGCCAATATTTTCGATTGTACTTACCCCGTATGGATACATTATAAGAGTCCAGATCATTGTCCAGTTGATAGGGTGATACCTCCCCGTCGATACCATCGGATATAATGTTCTGAACTATAGATTTGCTATGTTTTCTATATCCCAGCTTTGTGTAAAGACTAAGGCCATAAGTTTTTGATATGGAAAATGATAACAAAGCTCTTTCTGTGGTGGGCTGTGTCAAAAGAGGGTTTCCTTCCGATATCCGATTGAAATCTGAAATGGTACGTCCAGCAAGCCTGGAATCGGGTTGAGGATTGGTTACGGACATATTGTAGTTGAGTTCCAGACTTTTTTTCTCATCAAAGTTCCATTCAATTTTGGCTGCTGGAAGTATATTGTTATCAGAATATGTATTCTCCATAAGAGTTTGTCGGTCTTTCCAAAACACATTCTGGAACACCACTCCAAAATCAACGATAAACGGTCTGCTTATATACCATTTATGGGTCACTGAGGTGTTCAATTCATTCAAAAGACTGCTGAAATCATTTACAAATCCATCAAGGAACAACGATTGCATTTGGTCAATATCTTGAATGGCGTAATTCTCTAAACTGCTCCTTTGTATTTTGGCATTAAACCCAAAACTGATCATATTTGTCCTGAACGGTCGGTAATGATGCTTCAAGTCCAGATCAAGATTCGAGTATTTTCTTTCTCCTTGATCGTTTACTTGATAAGTGTCCGATTCGGACAACGGTATGGATGGTGAAAAAATATTAAAGGGACTGTTCCAGGAGTTGGTATAGGATTCTTTATTTCCGAAAAAACTTAACTTAGCTGTAGATACGTTGCTTCCCGAAAACCATTTGTCCATCATGGCATTCATTGAAAATCGCTCTCCAAGATGGTTTTTAAATGAGGTATAGTCCCGTTGGTCCTCATTGTTGTCTGAAATGTTCAAGCCGTCACGCTCCAGGTTGGTCCTGTCAAGGGCAAAGTCCAGTTTCACAACAGTATACAGGTCCGGGGTGTATTTGTACTTCACTTTTCCGTAAAAAACGTTATTGTTGTTCGTCAGATTGTTCGTTCTATGCTCTGTAGCCTGAGAGGGTTGGTACGTATAGCTATACACATCCTGATTTGATGATCTATCCAACATACCTAGGGCAAAGACCCTAAATTCATGGGCTTTGTTCGGGTTATACTGAAAATTGTATCCCCCAAAATAATGGTTGTTTTTATAGTAATCCGTGTTCTGTAAAAATTTACCTATTGGTGAATTATAGGCATTGATAATACCTTTTATATCTTTCTCCCCCTCCATGGAAATATAATCGGACAAGGTAAACGACCTGGTCGGTGTATTGTTTATATCACCAATAAAATTGTGTACCGTAGTAGGGGAATATTTGAAGACACTGGGATGAAACCGGTACCTGTCCTTATATCCCAAACTAGATTCTATGTCACCAAAAAGAAAGTTTTTCTTCCCCTCTTTTAGCTTTATGTTCATGACAAGGTTGTCCGAGTTTTCAAATTCCTTTAAAAAAGGGGTTTCATTGTAATCCTCTATCATTTGGACTTCACTGACCACATCCGCCGGAATGTTTTTTGTGGCCATTTTGGGCTGCCCGGTAAAAAATGTCTTGTTCTCTACCAAAACAGCCTCTACTTTCTTGTCCTTGAAAAAGACTTCGCCATCCCGGTTCACGGAGATTCCCGGAAGTTTTTTCAGAACGGCTCCGAGTTTCCTTTCCTTGCCATTGACAAAGGCGTCTACTTGATAGGTGGTCGTATCTTTTTTGATTTTTATCGGCGGGGTATAATTGATTACTACCTCTTCCAGTTCGTTCAGGGCTTCCTTGAGTACATATTCTTTTGTGGTGGCCATCTCCGAAAAAACAATGTCTTCCTTTATTGGTTCAAACCCTATAAAGGTTATGTTTAGGGTATAGGGTTCGTCCCTAACAACAGTTACATTGAATGCACCATCCTTGCCTGAGACGGCAAAAGGGGGAGGAATGTTCTTATTGGTTGGATAGAGCACGATATTGGCCCCTTCCAGTCCATTGCCTGCTATATCCTTAATACTTCCTGAAAAAGAGGGTTTTTCTTGGGCAAAACAACCAACAGCAACCAACAGTACTGAAAATTGTATAACAAAATGGGTTAGGTTTTTGGAATACAGTTTCAATCTTCAGTTACTTTTCTTGCCCTTCTCATTAAAACATTTTTTTCCTTGCTGGTTATTACCCTGCCCGGTTTGACTGCCTTTATCGGTTTGATACCGCCTTTAGGGTTCAGTGTTACCTGATCGGCAACAAATATGACATGACTGCGTTCCAGTTGTAGAATAAGTCCGGGCAATCCTCCAAAACCAACGGGTCCATATGGAACAGGTATTTCTGGAGTATACCATGCCTCAATGGTGAATTCGATTTCAGTATAATATTGGACATGGTGTTTGGTGGCCTTGTAGCAGGTATAGCCATCGATGTCCTTGGTCTCGTTGTGCAATTTCCATCCCTCCATTCTATCTTTGTGGGTGACAATATACATGGAGTCCTTTATTTTTTTGTTTCTAAAAGAGTTCTTTTGTTTTGCATCTTGGTGCCATGGTCGATCTGAATAGGCTACTATGGAGGCTACTTTTCCCATAAACTCAACATGGGGTACACGAGGCATTTCTTCAAAGAATGATTTTTCAACATTATAACGTAAAGCATATTTCATGTCATTTATCTCCAAAGCTAGTTTTCTTTTAAAATCCTCGTCTTTCTCAACATTTGGCATATCATAATAAACCGAATGATATTCGATAATTGCTTCCTGGGCATTGGTTTTAAAAATAAAAATTGTTATGGCAAAAAGTATAAGTACGTGTTTCATTGTAATTTTTTATTTTTAGTGAACAAGGCTGTTCAATTTAAATTGAACAGCCTTGATTTTGTTAAATATGTTTAACTCACATATCAAAATTCACCACTCTCGCACATTTCGTAAGCCAGCTCATATATTTCATTAACATTGCCGCCAGAAGCAGCTCCTTGTTCGGCAACTTGACATGCTTGGGCATGACAGTCTGTAGCTACCATTGGTTTTTCATTTGTGGTAGTAGCACCCACAGGATAAGCCATAAAAGTTACGGCCAATAATAAAAAAGCATTTTTCATAGTAAAAAAATTAATGGTTAATAAATAAATTAATCTTTAGTGTCTTCCTTTAAGTTTGCATACATTTTTGAAATATCCTCTTCCATTGAAAAAAAAGGAAATTCGACTATCCTTCCTATTTCCATACCATCCTTGATAAAGATGATAGTGGGCAGATATTTGATCCCGTAATTTTTTATGGGAGCCCTTGGACGTCGTTTCTTTTTATCGACATTGTATAAGGTTATTTGGTCTTTTGATATGTTCATACTATCCAATAACTTGAAAAATTTGGGAAGAAACATTTTGGTGTCGTGGCACCAAGTACCCATGAAAACAAAAAACTCACTCTGTCTCAAATTTTCGGCAAGATTGCCATTCAATGAAACGGTCGGGGTAAATCCATTATACTTCTTGGAAAACCATATCAGGTTGTAAAAGGCCTCCATTTTGTTATCTTCAATCAATCCAATATCGATGGTTTGTTGAGATGACAATGTAAATGGAACAATAAAAAAAGTCAAAATCAATATTTTGGATACGAATCCCTTAACGTCAAAAAATATGGGTTTATCGGTTTGGTCTTTAAGATTGATGGGTAAAGAGGATTCAGGCTGGTCAATCAAAATATTTAAATTTTTATATGAACTAATTAACACACATTTAAAATGTAGGAAAAATATTAAAAAAGTGTAGCTGTATAATGTATATCTGGTATTAAAACTTGTATAGTTGGTATTAAGTGTTAATAATTTGACTTTCAGTATTTTGATATAGGTTAAGGATACATGGCCCAAATGAGCGCATCATGGTTTTAATGTTACTACAAAGTCCCAAGTGAGAATCAATATTTTTAACAAGAGTCCTTTAGGGACTAAAAAACCGGGTATTCCGTTTTACTTTATTGTAAAAAATTGATGACATTCATCGATGATAATACAGCTTATTATAAAAAGAATATCCTTTCAATTGACAGATGCCCCATTTCGATTGACAGATGCTCCGTTTCAATTGATAAGCCGGAGTTTACAATGAAAGGACTGAAAGATTCTATGAGGAGACCTTCGGTTTTTTACTCGCCAAATACACGCCCACCAGTACAAAGGCCATTGCAGCAACCTTAACAAGCGTCAATTCATCTTTGCCTGCAAACAGGGCGAACAGTATCCCAACCAAAGGTTGCATGTATACAAAGGCCCCCACAGATGAAGCTTTGAGCTGTGTCAATGCAAAAATATTGAACAGATAAGTCAAGAATGTGGTTCCGATCACCACAAAGGCAACAGAACCATAGGCCCAGAGAGGCATGGTGGACCATTGTATTTCCATTGCTTCGGGAAGTGTCAATGGTAGATTAATGACCACTCCAATGGTGAACAGCCATTTCATTAGAGTAAAAGGATGGTACTTTTCAATCAGTTTTTTGACAACAACAAGATAAGCACCATAGGAAGTGGCATTTATAATGAACAAAAAGTTACCTAAAGGTATGTTAGGTGCATTTTGACGAGCTTCTGCTCCAAAAAGAATAAGCCCGACCGCACCCACAAATCCCAAAAAAATCCCTAAACCTTTGTTCAAGGTAATTCTCTCTTTCAGAAAAAGGGCAGAGATAACCACAACGATTATAGGAGTAATGGTCACCAGAACAGCACTGTTGATGGGGGTGGAAAGTTGTAGGCCTTTAAAAAACGAAAGCATGTTTATGGACATACCCAATAGGGTACAAACCAACATGCGGCCCCAGTCTCTTTTCTCGATTTTTTCCTTGGGGCCAAAAAAAGAAATCAACCAAAAAAGAAGCGCAGCTCCCCCAACACGGAGAAAAATAAACCCAAAGGGTTTAACATGCGTGGGCATGACCCCTTTGGCCACAGTATGGTTTATGCCATAAATAAATGTGGCACCGATGGCGGCCAAAATGGCCAACGTTCTTTTGCTCATGAATGAAGGGCTTCCTTGGCGGCTTGGACCGTTTTTTTGGAGTTTCCAATAAAAATTTGACCGTCAACCATAACTACGGGTCTTTTTAAAAAGGTATAATGTTCTAAGATCAAATCTTTGTAATCGTTTTGAGAAAGTTCTTTTTCATGTAAACCCCGTTGTCTAAAAAGCACGGCCCTTCTGCTAAAAAGGGATTCATAACTTTCGCTGAGCTCCGCCATTTGTTCCAATTGTTTCGGTGTAATGGTCTCAGATTTTATTTCTTGGAGTTCAACACCGTCCAAAGGTTCCAATTCTTTAAGAATACGTTTGCAGGTTGAGCAGCTGCCCAAATGATATATTTTTTTCATGACTATTTTGCTGGATAGGCAAAGGAAATCAAAAATCCATCAAATCACATTACGAACATGTAAATTCAACAGCTTTTAAAGGCAGTGTTTGTTTTTTTGATGATGGATTAATCACGCTTTGGGGATACTTTTTCAGATTTTAGGGCTAGTTTTACATCAACCAATTGCTATCCTATGGAAAAGTTATTTGATATTCTTCTCAAGAACAGAAAGATTCTTCACGGCCACTTGGAGCATACCCCAAGAGAGGATTTGTTCAAAATTCCTGAAGGTTTCAACAATAATATTTGGTGGAACATAGCCCATGTGGTGGTAACTCCACAATTATTGATCTACGGGTTGAGCGATATGGAGTTTACCATCGAGAAAGAGCTGATAGATAAATACCGAAAAGGAACATTTCCTGAAGGAGAGCCGACAAAGGAGGAGATGGAGAAAATATCGGCCTATCTGTTCAGTACGGTGAAGCTTATTCAGTTGGACTACGAACACGGCAAGTTCAAGACTTTTAAGGAATATATGACAACCCCAAAAATTGGTTTAAACAAGGTGGAAGACGCTTTGGCTTTCAATGTGTTTCATGAAGGGCTTCACCTTGGGGCCATTTTGGCTTTGAAAAAGGCGTTGGAACGGGATCGTTAGTGCTTCACTTTTCTTTTTAAATAGGTATTGATTTCATTGTAGGGTAATGTTAAAACAATGGGGCCATCGGCGTATGAGGCTACCTCGTATTGGTTGTAAATCAATTTTAACCCTTCTTTAGTGTACCCGATGCTGTTGGGCAAATGGAACGAATCTCCATCGAACATAAAGCCCGTAGCATTGATGTTTTTGTGCTGTGGGATGTTTTCTTGAACACGGAACTTGGTCTCTGCAAAATCTTCAAAACCTTCCAAATCATCAAAAAGTTCCGAGTTTTCGAGTTCTGTACCCTTTCTTTTATCAAAATTTAGATAGGAAGTGGATGCATAGCCATGGGCGCCGCCCGTAAAGGAGTAGGAATTGAGTATCAAAGTAAGAATGTTTTCATCCTCATAAACCACTGTACCATCTATCTCGGCCTCCCATTGCACCTCATCGGGGAATTTGGCCTTAAGTTCCTTGTAGCTCGCGGTAAACGATTGCAGGGCTTTATCCACGCTGTCAATGGTTTCATCTTCATTAAAGGACAAAATACTGATAATCTCTTCTTGAAGCGCAATATTTATGGCTTCGGCAACCGGGGAGTCGTCCAATGCACTTGGAATGTTGACTTCTATTTTTGGGCAGCCATCACAATTTTCCCCTAGTAATTGTTTGGGCTCAAAAGTAAGTTTGCTCTCTGTTTGGCAACTCATCAATAGGCACAAAAAAAAGATTGTTGCAAGGTGTTTTTTCATGGGTCGAGGTTTTTGGGTCATCAAAAATACAACTTCATTGATTAGGCCAAAAGATAACGATACATTTGTATGAAGATAGTTTTAGCATGAGCAAAAAAGAGTTAAAGTTTAACAGTAAGGCCATTCATGGTGGGCAGCACCCCGATAAAGCCTATGGTGCGGTAATGCCTCCCATTTACCAAACCTCTACTTATGCGCAATCCACTCCGGGAGGGCATAAGGGTTACGAATATTCCAGGGGGGCAAACCCTACCAGAACCGCTTTGGAAAATGCGGTGGCCAGTTTAGAGAACGGCAACTTTGGGATGGCTTTTGGCAGTGGCATGGCCGCCATAGATGCCGTGATGAAACTGTTGGGCCCTGGTGACGAGGTAATCTGTACAAGTGACCTGTACGGAGGCAGCTATCGGCTTTTTAAGGGTGTTTTTGAAAAATTTGGGGTCAGGTTCAGGTTTTCAGATATGACGGATATGCAGGAACTGGCTTCACAAATCAATAGGAATACCAAGCTGGTGTGGGTGGAAACCCCTACCAACCCCATGATGAATATTATTGACATTAAAGCCGTTTCAAAAATTGCAAAAGAGCATGAGTTGCTGTTGGCGGTGGACAATACGTTTGCCACACCATACCTACAGCGACCGTTGGAGCTCGGTGCAGATATCGTGATGCATTCTGCTACTAAATACTTGGCCGGACATAGCGATGTGGTGGTCGGCGCCTTGGTGGTAAGGGATGAGAAATTGGCCGAGCAACTCTATTTTATCCAGAAATCCAGCGGAGGTATTTGCGGCCCTATGGATAGTTTTTTGACCCTTCGCGGCATTAAAACACTTCACGTGCGCATGCAACGACATTGCGAAAATGGGGAATCCATTGCTAAATATTTGGAGAATCACCCCAAAATCGATACCATATATTGGCCAGGGTTTGAATGGCATCCCAACCACGAGGTAGCCAAAAATCAAATGAGGGGCTTTGGCGGGATGATTTCCTTTGTGCCCAAAGGCGGAAGCTACGAAAGCGCCATAAAAATTGTAGAGAAATTTCAACTATTCACACTAGCTGAATCGTTAGGAGGTGTCGAAAGTTTAGTGGGACATCCGGCGAGTATGTCGCACGGTAGTATTCCAAAGGAAGAACGAGAAAAAAATGGTGTAGTTGATGCCCTGATCAGACTTAGCGTGGGCATTGAGGATGTAGAAGATTTGATTGCAGATTTAGATCAGGCCTTGAAATAACATTTTTTGAAAAATTTATAAAATACATGCATTCAAATTATTGAAATAATATAATTTTGCCCTCAAATTCATAATTCAACAAAAAAATACTTTTCGCGAGCGGAAAGAAAATTAATTTTAACCCATATATGGAAACAAAAATAAAAGCGTTTATGGATGAGGTGATTGCCAGAAATGGTCATGAGCCCGAATTCATACAAGCCGTGCAAGAAGTTGCGGAAACCGTGATACCTTACATAGCACAGAACGACATATACCACGGTAAAAACATTTTATTGCGGATGGTAGAGCCTGAGCGATTGATTTCATTCCGTGTGGCATGGATAGATGATGATGGAGAAATCCATGTAAACCGCGGCTACCGTGTTCAAATGAACTCGGCCATTGGACCATACAAAGGGGGACTTCGTTTTCACCCGACCGTAAACGCCAGTGTGCTTAAGTTCTTGGCCTTTGAACAAGTTTTCAAAAATAGTTTGACAACCCTGCCCATGGGTGGAGGTAAAGGTGGTTCCGATTTTGACCCTAAAGGCAAGTCGGACGATGAGATCATGCGTTTTTGCCATGCTTTTATGACCGAGCTGTGCAGGCACATTGGTCCAAATACAGATATTCCAGCAGGTGATATAGGCGTAGGTGCCCGTGAAATCGGGTTCCTGTTCGGGATGTACAAGAAAATACGTAACGAGTTTACCGGTGTGTTGACAGGTAAAGGACTTTCTTGGGGAGGCTCCTTGATTCGTCCTGAAGCAACTGGTTATGGTACGGTTTACTTTGCCGATAGCATGCTCAAAACCAGAAACGAGACTTTTGAAGGTAAAAAAGTGGTGATTTCTGGTTCTGGCAACGTGGCACAATATGCTGCTGAAAAGGTATTGCAACTTGGAGGTACCGTATTAACACTTTCTGATTCAGGAGGGTTCATCTACGATAAGGACGGTATTGATGCCGAAAAACTAGCCTTTGTGATGGACTTGAAGAATAACAGACGAGGAAGAATTTCCGAGTATGTAGATAAATATCCATCGGCAGAGTTCCATAAGGGAGAAACACCATGGAAAATTGCTTGCGATATAGCATTACCATGTGCCACCCAAAACGAATTGGATGGTGACGCAGCTGCAACATTGATCAAAAACGGATGTATTGCCGTGGCAGAAGGTGCAAATATGCCTTCTACCCCAGAAGCCATCCATGCATTCCACGATGCGAAAATTCTGTTCGCACCAGGTAAAGCTTCAAATGCAGGTGGTGTAGCCACTTCAGGATTGGAGATGAGTCAGAATTCACTTCGTATTAGCTGGACAAGGGAAGAAGTGGATAAACGATTGAAAGGGATTATGGCCGATATTCATGACTCTTGTGTAGAGTATGGTGAAGAGGGCGGGTATTGCAACTATGTAAAAGGGGCCAACATTGCTGGCTTTGTTAAGGTTGCAGATGCTATGTTGGCCCAAGGGGTGATCTAATCCGATTACCAAAATAATTTTAGATTGGCAGTTACCAGAAGTAGTGGCTAAATTTACACTTTTGGTAACTGCTTTTTTTTAGCCCATGCAAATCACAACAAAGGCCATTGTTCTCTCTTCCCTAAAATATGGGGACACCAGCCTTATTGTTAGGGCCTTTACACAATCCGATGGAGTAAAATCGTATTTGCTAAAAGGAGTTCTCGCTTCCAAAAAGGCTAAAATTAGACCTGCTTATTTTCTCCCTCTAATGCAGTTGGAGATTGTGGCCCATCATAAAAACAAGGGCACTTTGGAAAGTATCCGCGATGTTAGGGTGGCCATTCCTTACCAAACCATGCACACCGATGTGGTAAAGAACAGTGTGGTGCTATTTTTGGCTGAAATGTTGGGAAATAGTATTCAGGAACAAGAGCAGGATGAGGGTCTTTTCAATTATTTGGAGTATGCCCTCCATTGGATGGATGGGCATAAGCTCTCGCCTAATTTTCACATCCTGTTTTTGCTCAATCTTACCAAGTATTTGGGCTTCTATCCGGACACTTCTTACCAAAATTCGCCGTTTTTTGATCTTTTGGAGGGTCGTTTCTGTAAAACGCCATCACTTAATCCCTTGATCCAGAGTGAAAACTTGGAGAGTTTCAAGAGATTTTTAGGCACGAATTTTGAGGCGTTACAAGCGATACAACTAACTAAGCCTAACAGACGAGAGCTCTTAAAAACGATAATCCAGTATTTCCACTTACATGTGCATGGATTTCGGGAACCAAAGTCTCTCGCCGTATTAAATGCAGTATTTACCTAAAAATGCAAAACCTGAAAGCAACCTTAACTCTAATTCTTCTATTTTTTACCTTAACATTTTATGCCCAAGAAGTAACCGTTTTAGATGCCGACACAGGAATACCTGTAGATAATATTGCCATTTTTAACAAAGACCAATCTAAGACCACAGTTACGGATGCCAGAGGAAAGAGTGAACTTGATATTTTTTCCCCAGATGAAAGAATCACTTTTAAACATATCAGTTATGCAACCTATACCACTACCAAAAATCAAATAGAAAGGCGCGGCAATCGGGTCTATCTCCACCTAAAAACAGAAGAACTTCAAGAAGTAGTGATGTCCGTCTCCAAATGGGAGCAACAAAAAAAGCACATCCCCCAAAAAATTGAAACTTTTGATGCCCGAAATATTGCATTTACCGCACCACAGACCTCCGCAGACCTTTTGCAGAATAGCGGAAAAGTATTTGTGCAAAAAAGTCAATTGGGTGGCGGTAGCCCCATGATCAGGGGGTTTGCTACCAACAGAATACTATTGTCCGTAGATGGAGTTCGAATGAACAACGCCATATTCCGTGGAGGAAACCTCCAAAATGTAATTTCAGTTGACCCGTTCACTATTAAAAAAACGGAGGTGACCTTTGGTCCCGGCTCTGTCATCTATGGGAGTGATGCCATTGGTGGTGTGATGAATTTTTATACACAAGATCCACGCTTTTCCTTTACAGATAGCCTTGCTTTCTCTGGAAATGTGAACTACCGATATTCAACCGCTAACAATGAGAACACCGCCCATGTGGATTTTAATTTAGGAAAGCTAAAATGGGCGTCCTATACCAGCTTTACCTACAACAATTTTGATGATTTGAAGATGGGCGAACACGGGCCTGAATCCTATTTGCGCAACAATTATGTGATTCGTGAGAACGGAACCGATGTTTTGGTAGCGAATGATGATCCTAAAAAACAGGTGAGTTCAGGATACGACCAAGTAAGTTTTCTTCAGAAGTTTACCTATAAACCCAATAGCACTTGGAACTACGATTTGGGACTGTATTATTCCGAAACATCGGATTTCCCAAGATATGATAGATTAATTCGTCCAACCAGCGATGGTAAAGGGCTTCGTTCGGCAGAATGGTACTATGGTCCACAAAAATGGTTCATGGGAAATTTTCAAATCACCCAAAAAGGAAAAAACAAATTCTATGATGGAGTAAAACTGACCACAGCTTATCAGTTTTTTGAAGAAAGCCGACACGACAGAGGTTTTCAAGATCCTGAACTTTATTCAACCAGGGAAAAAGTAGATGCCCTATCCTTAAACTTGGATTTTGAAAACAAGAAAATGGGAGACCTGCACCTATATTATGGTGCCGAGTATGTCTTTAATAAGGTCGATTCCAAAGGAAGCATGCAAAATATTGAAACGGATGAAGTAGCGGAAACAGCTTCAAGATATCCCGATGGTTCCACATGGCAAACCTTGGCCGGATATATAAATGGAGAGTATCAATTAAAGCCAAACCTTACTTTATTATCGGGAATCCGGTATAGCCAAGTTTGGGTAAATGCTATTTTCGATACCACCTATTACCCCTTTCCTTTTGATGAGGCAGATATTGTAACCGGAGCCCTTACCGGAAGTTTGGGGCTTAGCTGGTTCCCAAGATCCGATTTACAGGTAACCTTGAACGGTTCTACTGGATTTAGAGCACCCAATATTGATGATATCGGTAAAATATTTGACTCCGAACCTGGCTCGGTAGTAGTGCCCAACCCCGATTTGGAACCCGAATATGCCTATAATGGCGAGCTGGGACTCAGAAAAAACTTTAATGATGTGTTGGTACTCAAGGGAACGACCTACTATACTTATTTGGTGGATGCGTTGGTAAGAAGAGATTTTTCTTTCGGCGGTCAAACAGAAATTGAGTACAATGGGGAACCCAGCAATGTGCAGGCAATACAAAATGCGGCCAAGGCTTATGTGTACGGTTTTGAGTTTGGATTGGAAGCCTATTTTAACGAACACCTGTCGTTAAATTCCAATTTAACTCTAACGGAGGGAGTGGAAGAGGATGACGATGGAACCGATAGTCCTTCCCGCCACGCCGCACCCATTTTTGGCGATGTACATTTGATTTGGGAGAATCAAAAATTAAAAGCAGATGTATTCGTCAACTATAACGGAGAGGTAAGTAACAATGATTTGGCGATTTCCGAACAGGGCAAAACCTATATGTATGCGAGCGATGCCAATGGAAACCCCTATTCGCCATCTTGGTACACCTTAAATTTTAGGTCACAATATCAAATAACCAATGCTTTAAAGGCATCTGTGAGTCTGGAAAACATGACGAACCAACGGTATCGAATGTATTCTTCGGGTATTACTGCCCCAGGGACTAACTTGGTTTTGGGATTGGGATATGCATTTTAAAAAGCAAAGAGGGTTTCTAAAAAGTATTGAAATGCGTCATTCTGAATTCATTTCAGAATCTCATTATGCTGATAAACCAATTGTTATGAGAACCTGAAACAAGTTCAGGTTGACGGAAACCTCCTTTTAGAAACCCTCTTCTTTTTTTGAGACTTTTTGCCGTGAGTCCGTTTAGAGCTACATGCTATCAATAGCTTTTTTCGCAGCCTCTTTTGTGGCATCTATGGTTTCTTCACCAGCTTTTTTAATGCTGTCCAGAGCCTTTTCGCCCATTTCTTTGGCATCTTCGCCAGCTTCTTTCATGGCATCTGCAGCATCTTCTGCGGCCTTCTCTAAATCTTCACCAGCCTCTTCCAAGGTTTTTGCAGCTTCCTCAGAAGCCTCCTCGGTTTTGTCCTTAGTGTCCCTACAGGAAGTCATAACAGACACGGACAAGGTCAATGCCATTGCGGCAATTAGTACTTTTTTCATGATTTATATGGTTAAGTGTTAATGAGGAATCAATATAAGGAAATTTATGTTAAGAAGTGATTTGGCGCTTATCATATTTAGGTTAAGGGAATTAAGTGAATTCTAATGCAAAAATGCAGGGTATAATTCCATCTAAATTTATAATTTTGCAAACTTGAATTCTAGTAGAAGAAGCAGTATATGAAGTTTGCGGAATATAAGGGATTGGATTTGCCAAAAGTATCTGAAGAAATTCTTGACTTTTGGAAGGACAAACAGATTTTTGAAAAGAGCGTTTCCACACGGGAGGGCAAGGAGAGCTATGTATTTTATGAAGGCCCACCATCTGCAAACGGAATGCCCGGGATCCATCACGTAATGGCGCGTACCATCAAGGATATATTTCCGCGGTACAAAACAATGAAGGGTTTTCAGGTAAAAAGAAAAGCGGGATGGGATACCCACGGCCTACCTGTAGAGATAGGCGTAGAAAAGGAGCTTGGCATTACCAAAGAGGATATTGGAAAGAAAATATCGGTTGAAGATTACAATGCGGCCTGTAAAAAAGCGGTAATGCGTTACACGGACGTTTGGAACGAGATGACCGAAAAAGTGGGGTATTGGGTGGATATGGACAATCCATATATCACATACAAGTCCAAGTACATGGAGTCCGTTTGGTGGTTGTTAAAACAGATTTACGACAAAGGGCTTATCTATAAAGGCTACACTATTCAACCCTATTCGCCAAAGGCGGGTACAGGGTTGAGCTCACATGAGTTGAATCAACCAGGTACTTATCAGGATGTGACGGATACCACGGTTACGGCTCAATTCAAGGCTAAAACCGATTCACTTCCAGCGGTTTTAAAGAAAGTTGAGGGGGATATCTTTTTCTTGGCATGGACAACCACTCCTTGGACGCTTCCATCGAACACAGCTTTGACCGTAGGGCCAAAAATTGAGTATGTACTTGTAAGATCATACAACCAATACACCTTTGAGCCCATCAATGTGGTGGTGGCTAAAAACCTGGTGAATTATAACTTTTCTGGAAAATTCTCCAAAGTTGAAACAGAGGAAGAACTGAAATCATTTCAAGAAGGTGATAAAAAGATTCCATATTTGGTAGGAGAAACTTTTGTAGGCAA
This sequence comes from Allomuricauda ruestringensis DSM 13258, assembly GCF_000224085.1. Taxonomy (NCBI): domain Bacteria; kingdom Pseudomonadati; phylum Bacteroidota; class Flavobacteriia; order Flavobacteriales; family Flavobacteriaceae; genus Flagellimonas; species Flagellimonas ruestringensis. The sequence goes on along the minus strand of NC_015945.1, from coordinate 1,235,126 downwards.
GGATTTGGTCGGCATCCAGTACGAACAGTTGATTGATTATGTGCAACCCTACCAAAACCCAGAAAATGCTTTCAGAATAATTTCCGGGGATTTTGTAACCACCGAAGACGGTACGGGAATTGTACATACCGCGCCCACCTTTGGTGCGGACGATGCCTTGGTGGCAAAACAGGCCACACCAGAAGTGCCTCCGATGCTGGTTTTGGACGAAAATGACAATCCAGTTCCATTGGTGGACCTTCAAGGCAAGTTTAGACCCGAAATGAAGGAGTTTGGCGGCAAATATGTAAAGAACGAATACTATGATGAGGGCGAAGTGCCCGAAAAGTCTGTTGATGTTGAGATTGCCATCAAACTAAAAATAGAGAACAAGGCCTTTAAGGTCGAGAAATATGTGCACAGTTACCCAAATTGCTGGCGTACGGATAAACCCATCTTGTATTATCCATTGAATTCTTGGTTTATCAAAGTAACCGATGTCAAGGATCGTATGTTCGAGCTGAACCAGACCATCAACTGGAAACCAAAATCCACTGGCGAAGGGCGTTTTGGGAACTGGTTGGCCAATGCGAACGACTGGAACCTATCCCGATCAAGATACTGGGGCATTCCATTGCCCATTTGGCGAACCGAAGATGGTAAGGAGGAACTGATGATAGGTTCCGTGGAAGAACTAAAGTCAGAAATGGCCAAAGCTGTTGAGGCGGGTGTGTTGGAGAAGGATGTTTTTGAGGATTTTGTAGTGGGTGATATGAGCGAGTCCAACTACGACAAAATCGACCTGCATAAAAATATAGTGGATGGCATCACTTTGGTTTCCCCATCCGGACAGCCCATGAAGCGCGAAGCAGACCTTATCGACGTTTGGTTCGATAGTGGTTCCATGCCCTACGCACAATGGCACTATCCTTTTGAGAACAAGGAATTTATTGATGATGGCGTAGCGTTTCCGGCCAACTTTATCGCTGAAGGTGTGGATCAGACCCGTGGTTGGTTCTATACCCTACATGCGATTGCTACTATGGTTTTTGATAGCATCGCCTATAAAAATGTAGTCTCCAATGGGCTTGTTTTGGACAAGGAAGGCAAAAAAATGTCCAAACGATTGGGCAATGCCGTAGACCCGTTCGAGGTGTTGCCAGAACATGGTCCCGATGCCACACGTTGGTACATGATTTCCAACGCCAACCCTTGGGACAACCTGAAATTTGATATTGAAGGCGTTGTTGAGGTAAAACGAAAGTTCTTTGGAACACTGTACAATACCTACTCCTTTATGGCGCTTTATGCCAATATTGATGAATTTGATTATTCCGAAGCCGATATTCCGTTACAGGACAGGCCAGAGATTGATCAGTGGATCTTGTCCGAGCTCCACACCTTGATCAAAAATGTGGATGAAGCCTACGGAGATTATGAAGCTACCCGGGCAGCAAGGATGATTTCCGATTACGTTCAGGAGAATTTGAGCAATTGGTATGTTCGCTTGAGCAGAAGACGCTTCTGGAAAGGGGATTATCAACAGGACAAGATTTCGGCTTACCAAACGCTTTACACCTGTTTGGCGACCGTGGCCAAATTATCCGCGCCGATCGCGCCATTTTTTATGGACCAGTTGTACAAGGATCTGGATGCCACGACCAAAAAGGATGGTTTTGAAAGTGTACACTTGGCAGAGTTCCCTGTTTTTGATGCCAATATGGTGAACAAAGACTTGGAGCGTAAGATGCAGTTGGCCCAGAAAATTTCTTCTTTGGTGCTTTCCATCCGTCAGAAGGAGAAAATAAAGGTGCGCCAACCGCTTCAAAAAATCATGATCCCAGTTTTGGATAATGAGCAAAGAAGCGATATTGAAGCCGTTTCCGATTTGGTGAAATCCGAAGTAAACGTGAAAGAGATTGAGATGTTGGACGATGCTTCAGGAGTTCTTGTAAAACAAATAAAACCCAATTTTAAGGTTTTGGGCCCAAAATTTGGTAAGGATATGAAAGCAATTGCTGCCGGAGTATCAAAATTGGGTCAAGAGGACATACAAAAAATGGAACGCGAGGGAGAATTATTGCTACAGTTGGAAAATAAAACCGTTAATTTACAGTTAACCGATGTAGATATAAGTTCTCAAGATATTGAAGGTTGGTTGGTGGCCAGTTCAGGGCCGTTGACCGTAGCTCTGGATGTTACCATAGATGAAACCTTAAGAAAAGAAGGTATTGCGAGAGAGCTAGTGAACCGAATCCAGAATCTTCGAAAGGAATCCGGGTTTGAGGTGACTGATAAAATTGATATTAAGATATTGAAGGACGGCTTTGTGGAAAATGCGGTTTCCAGTAACGAGGATTACATCAAAACGGAAACTTTGACCGCCGAGCTCAACTTTGAAGAAAAACTTGAAGAAGGTATAGCAATTGCCTTTGATGAAGTGAATACAAAATTGTTTATTCAAAAACATTAGAAAATGGCAGAAGATTCAACAGTAAGATATTCCGACAAGGACCTTGCAGAATTCAGGGCTTTGATAGAGGAAAAAATAGAGAAGGCCAAGAAACACTTGGAACTTTTAAAGAGCTCCTACATGAACGATGGTAACAACGGTACAGATGATACTTCACCAACGTTTAAAGCATTTGAGGAAGGCTCTGAGACCATGAGCAAGGAAGCGAACACCCAATTGGCCATCCGTCAGGAGAAATTTATCCGCGACTTAAAGAATGCGCTATTGAGAATTGAGAACAAGACTTATGGTGTTTGCAGGGTTACCGGAAAGCTCATCAACAAGGAGCGATTAAAGCTTGTGCCCCATGCTACTTTGAGCATTGAGGCGAAGAACATGCAGAAGTAATTGAAACGCCTTCGGGCGTTTTTTATTTATGAGGGCACTATTGTTTTTGTTCGTTTTTTTTACGCTCGTGCATGTTCACGGGCAAAAATTGGTAAGGAAAGCCTTTATTGGTCCCCGAACAGCAACCATTCAAATTGATGCCCAATATTGCTACCGAATTGATTTAAAGACCGCATCGTCCGATGAGGTCCAAGTCTCAGCAAGTATGGAGGGGGAATATGCCAAAGATTTATTGATTTCTATTGAGCAAAGCGGGACCACCGCTATGATAAGTGCAGGCTTTCAACCCCTTTTTGTAAACCCCAACGACAAACTCAGTGCTCACAAAGTTGTTTCCATAGCTTTGGAAATTAGTGTACCGGAATACAAAAGTGTAGATGTATTTGGAACCAATACCAATTTGTATGTCTCGGGAAAATATGAAGATTTGAATGTTACTTTGTCCGATGGGCGCTGTACCTTGGAGAATGTTTCCGAATCTGTTAAAGTGACCACCCAAAAAGGGGATATTACAGTAACTGCACCGAGTGGAGATATTGTTGCGGAGAGCACTTACGGGAAAGTAGAGAAGGAAACAATACCCTTTGGTCACAATCTATTTGTTCTGAAGACGATAGAAGGCGACATCTTCCTGACCAAAACAAAATAATATCCATATTTTTGCAATCCTTTTAATAGAAGAATGAATTTAAAGAAGTCCCTTATTATCATCATTCTGATCCTATTGGTGGACCAGATCAGTAAAATCTATATCAAAACCAATTTTATATTGGGTGAGGCGAATGAGGTTTTCAGTTGGTTCAAAATACTTTTTATTGAGAATGAAGGCGCTGCTTGGGGTACAAAATTGAGTGATTTGCTGCCCATATCCGAACCAGCAGGAAAATTGATATTGACCATATTTCGAATTTTTGCCGTTTTTGGAATCGGATACTGGCTGTGGGACATTATTAGAAAACAATCACCCAAAACTTTGATTTTGGCGGTTTCCTTGATTTTTGCAGGAGCTGTGGGGAATATTATCGACTCGGTTTTCTACGGGCTTATTTTTGACCACAGTAACGGACAAGTTGCTACACTTTTTGCGGAAGAGCCTTACGGAAGTTTGTTTCATGGCAAGGTGGTGGACATGTTGTACTTTCCTTTGGTGGATACCACTTGGCCAGATTGGGTTCCCTCTTGGGGAGGTCAACGTTTTCGTTTTTTTGAGCCTGTGTTCAACATTGCCGATACCGCAATAAGTACAGGGGTGGGAATTTTGATCGTATTCAACAAAAAAGCATTTCCAAAGGAGGAAGATAAGAAAGAGGCCGCTGCCGATCAGAATGTATAAACCTTTTTTGGGGTAACGCAGTAGTCCAATTTTACGTCGTTTTCATGGACATCGGTAATTTGTTCGCTTTCAGCTTCAAAAAACGATAAGCCAATTTTTATGGTTTCCTTGCGGCATTTGTTCAAAAAGGTATCGTAAAAGCCCTTTCCGTATCCAACCCGGTTGCCCAAGGCATCAAAAGCCAGTAATGGTACAAAAACTACATCAATTTTGTTTTCAGGGACTTCAATGCCATCCATAGGTTCGGGTACGCCCCAAGCACTTTTCTTAAAGGCAGTATTATCGGTGAGCAAATAATTTTCCATGGAATTGCTGCTTACCACTTTGGGAACCACCACGTTTTTATCCTTTCCTTGGAGAAGTGTTATCAAGGGCAAAGTGTCCACTTCGCTTTTTTCCTCAATGCTTAGGAATATATGGTAATAAAAAAAATCCCAGATAGGGATTTGGAGTATATTGTTGGCTAACACCAAACTTAAATCTGAGGCTTTTGCAGAAGTAATAGCTGCTCTCAGATTTTTGTATTTTTTTCTAAGTTCACGTTTCAACATTTAACTGTTGAAAATTTTGGAGTTGTTTTTGGGCAATGGAGCATTATTCTCCTTTGTTGGTTGCAACGGAGAAAAATATTTTGAAGAAAAGCATCAAAATCAAGTACATTCCCAAAACGATAATATAGTTTTCCATAGGATTATGTTTATACGGTTAAATGTAAGTAAAACAATTGAAAATTTTACCATGAAATGCACTTTTTATCGATGAAATGCACAGTTTTTAGCAACTGTTTAACAAATTAAACCAAACCTCAATCGTTAAATTGTCCAATTCCCATAGTTTTTTTAGGGACAAACCCTTGTTTGGGATTGAGTAGCCAAAATTCTGATTTTGTGTACTTTTTGATGGAATTTAAAGTGAGAACGATCAAATATCAACGCAAAACGTGAATTCATCAAGTTTAACAATTATCACCGCAATTAAAATATAACTTTGTTATAAAGTCAAAAACAGTTCATTTTTAGAACTACTTATGTCCAAATCAACATCTTTAGAAGTACAGTTAAGTTCGCTACCCAATAATCCTGGAGTTTATCAATTTTATGATGTCGATGGAAAAATTTTATATGTGGGCAAGGCCAAAAACCTTAAAAAACGGGTTTCCTCTTATTTCAATAAAAAACAAGAGTATGGCAAAACTAGGGTACTGGTAAGGAAGATTCATTCCATTAAACATATTGTGGTGCCTACGGAGTCGGATGCTCTTTTATTGGAAAACAATCTCATTAAAAAACTACTGCCCAGGTACAACGTTTTGCTCAAGGACGATAAATCGTATCCTTGGATCTGTATTAAAAATGAAAGGTTCCCCAGAGTATTTTCCACACGAAAACTGATTAAGGACGGTTCCGAATACTTTGGCCCCTATACCAGTATGAAAACGGTGAGGACGCTCCTGGATCTGGTAAAAAGCCTGTACCCATTGCGTACCTGCAACTACGACCTTTCCGAAGAGAAGATTGAAGCAGGAAAATACAAGGTGTGCTTGGACTATCATTTGGGCAATTGTTTGGGGCCTTGCGAGGGACTTCAAAGCGAAAAAGAGTATCATGACCAGATAGAAGATATTAGGCAAATCATAAAAGGAAACTTAAAAAACTCCATACAGACCTTTAAACAACAAATGAAGGATTTTGCTGAAAAAATGGAGTTTGAAAAGGCGCAGCGTGTGAAGGACAAGATTGAAGTTCTGGAAAATTATCAGGCCAAATCTACCGTAGTGAACCCAAAAATCAACAATGTGGATGTGTTTTCGATTATTTCTGATGAAACCCACGCCTATGTAAATTTTTTACAGATTTCCCACGGGGCCATAATTAGGTCGCATACTTTGGAAATAAAGAAAAAGCTTGATGAAACCGATGAAGAATTGCTTCAACTGGGCATCACCGAGATCAGACAGCGGTTCAATTCAAAATCAAAGGAAATATATCTACCTTTTCCGGTTACGGTGGATGATGATTTAAAGATGATCTTGCCCAAATTGGGCGATAAGCGTAGAATTTTAGACCTGTCCGAACGTAATGCGAGGTTTTATAGGCAGGATAGGCTAAAGCAAATCAAGATTACCGATCCAGACCGCCATACTAAACGGATCATGACACAAATGAAGTCGGATTTACGGCTTTCGGAGGAGCCACGACATATTGAGTGTTTTGATAATTCCAACATACAAGGCAGTAATCCGGTGGCAGCTTGTGTTGTTTTCAAAGATGGTAAGCCTTCCAAAAAAGAGTACCGGCACTTCAATATAAAAACGGTGGAGGGACCGGATGATTTTGCCAGTATGGAGGAGGTGGTGTTTAGGCGATACAAAAGATTGCTCGATGAAGAAGAACCCCTGCCCCAACTTATTGTGATTGATGGAGGAAAAGGGCAATTATCGTCAGCGTTAAAGAGTTTGGAAGTTTTGGGGCTACGTGGAAAAATTGCCATTATTGGCATTGCCAAGCGTTTGGAAGAAATCTATTTTCCGGATGACCCGGTACCGTTGTATTTGGACAAAAGGTCGGAAAGTTTAAAAATAATCCAACAGCTCCGAAACGAAGCCCACCGCTTTGGGATTACCCATCACCGGAACAAAAGGAGCAAGGGTGCAATTAGTTCAGAATTGGTTAATATTGATGGGATAGGAGAAAAAACCGCCCAGCAACTATTAAAAAGCTTTAAATCGGTAAAACGAATCAAAGAAGCGTCCCTGGAAACTTTAACGGCCTCCGTTGGGGCGTCCAAGGCAAAGAAAATTTATAAAACTTTTCATAAGTAAGCAATGCGAAAAAAACTAACAATCATAACACTTCTAATTGCTTTAATAGGTGTGGCAGGGATGGCCCAAAACACTACGGATAAAAAGTCGCCAAAAGTAGGGCTGGTACTAAGTGGTGGCGGCGCCAAGGGTTTGGCCCATATTGGCGCATTAAAGATTATTGAGGAAGCTGGTGTTAAAGTGGATTATATTGGTGGAACCAGTATGGGAGCCATTGTTGGAGCTTTGTACGCATCGGGCTACTCTGCCCAGCAATTGGATTCCATTTTTAGGAATACCGATTTTACCGATTTGATACAGGACAACGTTCCCCGGAGTGCAAAAACATTTTATGAGAAAGAGGATTCCGAACGCTATGCCCTTTCCTTGCCCTTCGAGAATTTTAAGGTAACCTTCCCACAAGCCATTTCTGGCGGACAGAACATATACAACTTGTTGGTTCAACTCTTGTACCATGTAAAAGATGTGCAAGATTTTAGAAAATTGCCTACACCTTTCCTGTGTGTGGCCACCAATGTGGAAACTGGGGAAGAGGTCCTGTTGGACAAAGGATATCTGCCCGAGGCCATTGTGGCAAGTGGGACATTCCCTTCACTTTTTGAACCTGCAGAAATTGATGGACAGATCTTGATCGATGGCGGCGTGGTGAACAATTACCCTATAAATCAAGTAAAGGCAATGGGAGCAGACATTATTATTGGGGTGGACGTGCAACACGATCTGGCCACAAGGGAATCACTTTCTTCGGCTACGGAAATATTGCTCCAGATCAACAATTATCGTACGGTGAACGATATGAAGAAAAAATCCAAGGAAACCGATTTGTATATCCGGCCGGACATTGACCAATTCTCCGTTATTGCTTTTGATAAGGGCAAACAAATTGTTAAGAGCGGGGAAGCTGCAGCCCAAAATAAAATGGATGAGCTAAAACAAATAGCACAAAGTCAAGATGAGGCCCCAAAACCCCGTAAAAGAATCAAGATGGTAGATAGCTTAACCATCAATAGGATGATCATTAAAGGTAACGATCAATACACCAGAGGGTACATTAAAGGTAAGTTGAGGTTTAACCTGGCAGAGAAGATTTCGTTTGATGATTTAAAGCAAGGAATGAGCAATCTTTCGGCAACGGGAAACTTTAAGGCAATCCGGTACGATCTTGTATCGAACGGTCTGGGTACGGACTTGATTCTAAAACTCAAGGAAAACCCAATCAAAATGTACATTAAAATGTCTGCCCATTATGATGACCTCTATAAAAGTGCGGCATTGATCAACCTCACTAAAAAGAATTTTTTAATGAAGGACGATGTGGCTTCCTTTGATTTTATATTGGGCGACCACATTAGGTACAACATGCAATATTATTTGGATAAGGGCTATTACTGGAGTCTTGGGATAAATTCAAAATTGACCGATTTTGATGCGGAAACCGATTTTTCTTTGATCCAAGGCAACTTTAATGTTCCGATCAACCCCAATATCCAAAGAATTAATATAGATGTGACCGACCTTACGAACCAAGTATATCTGCAAACCGTTCTCCAAGAAGAGTTTGCCTTTACCATAGGGGCAGAGCACAAATTCTTGAATTATAGTACCCGGACACTAAATCAAGTAGATACAGATGGGGAAGTCGCGATGTCAGCATCCAACAATAGGACTACTTTTGAAAACTCCAATTATTTTAGCGCGTTCTCTCAAATAAAACTGGATACATACGATGATAAATACTTTCCCACCAAAGGGCTTTTGTTCGATGGCGATTTTCACTTTTACGCGTTCTCTTCCGATTATAACAATAATTTTAGCCAGTTTGCCGTAGCAAAGACTAAGTTTGGCGGCACATTTTCAATGCTAAATAACTTAAGCATACAGCTGGAAGCGGATGGAGGTGTAAAGCTTGGAACTTCGCAAGTAACTTCTTTTGATTTTATCCTGGGAGGTTTTGGCAACGACTTTGTAAACAATTTTGTGCCCTTCTTTGGTTACGATTTTCTTAGCTTGCCAGGCAATAGTTACATTAAAGGATATGGCCGTTTGGATTACGAATTTACCTACAAGCACCACTTTTTGTTTTCCGCAAATTATGCCAACATCAACGACGATCTTTTTAGAACAGGGGATTGGTTCAAAGAGCCGAGTTTTTCAGGATATGGGGTAGGCTATGGTTTCGAATCTTTTCTAGGACCAATTCAAGTTTACTATTCTTGGTCTCCAGAGATTAGTGAAAGCAATATTTTCTTCAGTGTTGGGTATTGGTTCTAATAAAAATCACTCGATCAATAAGCCCAATTCTCTTAATAATTTGTCAAAAAAACAGGTAAAATCAACCAATAATATAAGTGTTTAGTTAAAGTCCGTTAAAAACACTTTTTCCTACAAAACCTTGCCGTATCTTTGACCCACATAAGGGGTGGTTCCCTTATAACTTTAAGTATTGGTTTTTCATAATTTAAAGTTTGGTTGGTTATTTAGGAAAAGCCCAGTCTCGAGACTGGGCTTTTTTTGTTTATACTATTTTGGAATAAGTTTTGTTTAAGTATATGTGAACAGCATGGCCCCTAAAGTGATTTTACTAATTTTATACCAATAAAATTGCAAATGAAAAAGATTATAATACCAACACTATTGCTTCTTTTGTCAATGTCGGTTATGGGTCAAAGTTCACGCCCTGCCTTTAAACCAGGGGAATGGCTAAAATTTAGGATACACTATGGCATCCTAAATGCCAGCTATGCCACATTGCACTTGACTTCCGAAAATTTGGACAATATTCCTGTATATCATGTTGTAGGTAAGGGGAAAACTACCGGATTTGCAAGTATTTTTTTTAAGGTTGACGATACTTATGAAAGCTATTTTGGCCAAAAACATGGCAAACCGTATAAATTTATCAGAAAAATAGATGAGGGCGGTTATACCAAGGACATAGAAATTGAATTTGATTACGATAAGGACAAAGCGATTCTGATTGATAACAAAAATGATACAAAAAAGAACATTGCCATACATGATGGGATTCAGGATTTGATTTCCGCTTCCTACTTTTTAAGGAGCAACTATAACCTGGAAGAATTTGAGGTTGGGGAATCCATCGATTTGGATATGCTTTTTGACGACGATGGGGTTTTTAGGTTTCAATTAAAATATTTGGGAAAAGAAATCCTCAGGACCAAGTATGGAAAGGTAGAATGTCTTAAATTTAGACCTTTGGTTCAGTCCGGTCGTGTTTTTAAGGAAAAAGAGAGTCTTACACTTTGGGTTTCCAACGATTGGAACAAAATACCTATCCGAATCAAGGCAGATTTGGCCGTAGGATCTTTAAAAGCAGATTTAGATGGTTATAATGGGTTAAAGAACCAATTTAAAATAATAATGGATTAGTGTCGAGATTAATGGATAAGGATGCAAAAATCGCTTCCCAAATCAACAAGCTAGAGGAAAAGTTCAAAAACTCGGGTCAGGACTTAAGTTCTTACTTGGATGGGCTTCTTTACGAGAGATATCTTACTTACTGGGATTATATCCGCTTGGATACCTTGCTCAGTCTTCAAGTACCGCGAACACATTTTCCTGATGAGGAAATCTTCATCATGTACCACCAGATTACAGAGCTGTACTTCAAACTTATTCTACATGAAGAAAAACAGATTGTTGAAGATAAATCCCAGGATGTAGCCTTTTTTATAGAAAAAGTTCGAAGAATCAACAGTTACTTCAAGGCTCTTATATCCTCCTTTAGCATCATGATAAAGGGAATGGAAAGGGAACAATTTCTACGTTACCGAATGGCCTTGCTTCCGGCAAGTGGATTCCAATCGGCACAATATAGGATGATAGAGTTCTACGCCACCCCATTGGAGAATATGGTGCACCCATCCGAACGGGATTCATTTTCTTCGGAAAACAGTATAGAAGAGCTTTTTGAACATGTTTATTGGAAAAAAGGGGCAACCGATTTGGAAACGGGCGAAAAAACACTCACACTAAAACAGTTTGAGGTAAGATATACACCACGGCTCCTGCGTATAGCCAACCAAGTAAAAAACAGTACCATATACCAAAAATATCTTCAACTGCCCGATGCATCCAAAAACAATGAAGAGCTGATTTCTGCGTTAAAGACATTGGATTTGAATGCCAATGTAAATTGGCCGTTGATGCACATGGGATCGGCACACAGGTATTTGGCAAGGGAAGGCCAAGATGTGGAGGCAACTGGAGGCACTAATTGGAAGGACTATTTGCCGCCAAGTTTCCAGAAAATAATTTTTTTCCCAACTTTGCATACCAAAGAAGAGTTGGATACATGGGGCAAGCAATGGGTGGACCATGTTTTTAATCCCGAAAAAGAAGAATACAAGGAATAAGAAGAGAAATGCGGAAAATTATTGGGGCGATATTGACGCTGACAGTGCTCATATCGTGTAAACAGGCAAAAGAACCGGTTATTAATGAAGTAGCAAAGGCAGAACCGATCGAAAAACTACCAGTGCTGCGCTATGGTTTTAATTTTGATGAGTTCAATGTAGTTCACGATACGGTTCGCAATGGCGATAGTTTTGGGGAGCTAATGCTCAAGAACAAAGTGGACTACCCTAAAATTGCGGCTATTTCAGAAAATTATAGAGATACTTTCGATGTCCGCAAAATCATGGTCGGCAAACCATATCTAATCCTTAAATCCAAGGACACTTCCGAGGTTGCGGAAGTCTTTATCTATCAAAATGATAAGATAAATTATACAGTGGTCGACCTGCGCGATTCGACCAAAGCCTATAAGAGCAAGAAAAAAGTAACATTGGTAGAGCGTGAGATAGGAGGAGTTATCGATCATAGTTTGTCCATGTCCATTGATAATTTGGGAGTGGATTACAATCTAACCTTTGCGCTTTCCGATATATATGCATGGACCATCGATTTTGGACGATTGGACAAAGGTGACAAGTTCAAGGTGGTTTTTGATGAGCGCTATATCAATGACAGTATTTATGCAGGCATTGGTTCCATAAAGGCAGCTTATTTTGAGCATAAAGGAAAAACCATTTATGCTTTTCCCTATATATCAGATGCCACTAACCATATTTTGGAATATTTTGATCAAGATGCCAATAACTTACGCAGTACCTTTTTACGTGCACCGGTTAAATTTAGGTATCGTTTGTCATCTCGCTATAATCTTAAAAGAAGGATTGCTTACTATGGTTATAAAGTACGACCCCATAAAGGAACAGATTTTGCTGCACCAATAGGAACGCCTATTGTTGCTACTGCAGATGGAACCGTAACGGAGTCGACCCGAAGGGGCGGCAACGGAAAATATGTAAAGATCAAGCACAATAGTACCTACAGCACCCAATACCTCCACATGAAGGCACAAAATGTAAAGAGAGGTGACTTTGTACGTCAGGGTGATGTAATTGGTTGGATTGGAATGACGGGAAACACTGGAGGCCCTCACGTTTGTTATCGTTTTTGGAAGAATGGAAGACAGGTAGACCCATTTAAGGAAGAACTTCCCGCAGCAGAACCCATTGCAGATTCGTTACGCGCAGATTATATGGCACATATTGCCCCCCTAAAAGTACAATTGGACTGTATCGAATTTGTGGATCCAACCCCAGAAGAACCTGAAGAAACCTTAATATCATACACCCAATAATGGCACTACCCACAATCGACCCTACTACTACTGATGCTTGGAAAAAACTTCAGGAGCATTACAAAGAAACCAAAGAAGTACATTTAAGGGAATTGTTTGCGACCGAAGAAGGTCGTGGCAAAAAATACGCCATACTTTGGAACGATTTTTTGGTGGACTATTCAAAGAATAGGCTTACCGACAAAACTTTGAAATTGTTGTTGGAGTTGGCCGACGAAGTGGGATTGAAGGACGCTATAAAAAGCTACTTTGGAGGAGAACTCATTAACCAGACCGAAGGAAGAGCCGTGCTGCACACCGCCCTGCGGGCCAAAAAGGATGATGAGGTTTTAGTTGACGGAGTCAATATTGTTGATGAGGTTTTTGAGGTCAAAGAAAAAATCAAATCTTTTTCAGAAGCCGTTATTTCTGGAGAAAGAAAAGGATATACGGGTAAAGCCTTTACCGATGTCGTTAATATTGGAATCGGCGGGTCGGATTTGGGACCAGTTATGGTGACCGAAGCATTAAAGTTCTATCAAAATGATTTAAAGACTCATTTTGTAAGTAATGTTGACGGTGATTTGGTTCACGAAGTATTGAAGGAACTCAACCCAAAGACCACATTGTTCGTTATCGTATCAAAGTCGTTTACCACGCAGGAAACATTATCCAATGCATTGACCATTAAAAAATGGTTCTTGCAAAGTGCATCCGAAAAAGATGTGGCCGATCATTTTGTGGCAGTGTCCACCAACCTTGAAAAAATCAAGGAATTTGGTATAGCCGATGACAATGTATTCCCCATGTGGGATTGGGTCGGTGGTCGATTCTCACTTTGGAGCGCTGTTGGATTATCCATAGCCCTTTCCATAGGTTATGAAAACTTTGAAGACCTTTTGATTGGAGCCAATGAAATGGACAACCATTTTAAGGAAACCCCGTTTGAAGAGAACATTCCGGTAATGTTGGGCTTAATCAGTGTTTGGTACAATAACTTTTACAAGGCAGAGACCGAGGCCATTATTCCGTACACACAATACTTGCACCGCTTTTCTGCATACTTGCAGCAAGGTATTATGGAGAGTAACGGAAAAAGCATGGATAGGGCGGGGAACAGAGTTGGACATGAGACCGGTACCATAATTTGGGGCGAGCCGGGAACCAATTCACAGCATGCCTTTTTTCAATTGATGCACCAGGGAACAAAACTGATTCCAACAGACTTTATCGGGTATAAGGAATCGTTGCACGGCGATGTGGACCATCATAATAAATTGATGGCGAATTTCTTTGCACAGACCGAGGCCTTGATGAACGGGAAAACCGCTGATGAGGTGAAACAAGAACTCGAATCCCAAGGCTTGTCAGGTGAAGAGCTTCAAAAACTGCTTCCTTTCAAAATCTTTGAGGGAAACAAGCCTACCAATACCATCTTAATTAAAAAGCTTACGCCGAAAAGCCTTGGCGCACTTATTGCACTTTACGAGCATAAGATATTTGTTCAGGGCGTAGTGTGGAATATCTTCAGCTATGATCAATGGGGCGTGGAATTAGGTAAGCAATTGGCCAAAAATATTTTGGTCGACATCGAAAATTCAAAAATTGGTAAGCACGACAGTTCCACATTGAACCTTTTACATTTTTTTAAGGAGTAGGTTGCCATCTTCTCAAATTAGGAACAAAACCGTAAACAATTGTTTGTCAGTTAACTTTATTTGTTAATTTAGTGTTAACTATATTTGCCCGATTTTAACTTTGACTTAATCGCAGAGTGTCAAAAATGAATCACATTTGCAGGGCTAATTAAACACTTAAACACTGAATTAAATGAAAAGAATCTACTTGGCTTTTGCGGCTATTTTTATTTCCGCGATGGCATTTGCACAAGGAACTCTTACTGGTACTGTAGTTGACGGCGAGCTTGGCGGTCCGCTTCCAGGAGCCAGCGTTGTTGTTAAAGGTACCTCTAATGGTACATCTACAGATTTTGATGGAAACTTTACTTTGGAGGTAAACCAAAACTCGGGAACATTGATTGTTTCTTACATTGGATTTATTAAAAAACAGGTTGAATTTACTTCAACAGGAAATCTTGGAACGATTGAATTGTTGCCAGATGCACAAGAATTGGGAGAAGTTGTTGTAATTGGTTCGGGTATTATCGACCTTGAAGAAGACAGAAGTACACCAATTGCTGTAACCACAATTAAAAGAGACGAAATACAAGCTGTTTCTGCAGGTAACGTGGAATTTCCTGAGGTAATGAAAAATGTACCGTCAGTGTATGTGTCGAATCAAACAGGTTTTGGTGATTCACAAATGTTCTTGAGAGGTTTTGACCAAACCAACACGGCTTTCCTATTGAATGGACAGCCTATTAATGGTATGGAAGATGGAAGAATGTACTGGTCCAATTGGGCAGGTATGGCAGACATTGCCAATGCCGTTCAGGTACAAAGAGGTCTAGGTTCTTCCAAATTGGCCATTTCATCAGTAGGTGGTACGGTTAACATCGTTTCTAAAGCTACTGAAAAAAGAGAAGGCGGTTTCGGTCGTTTCATGGTTGGTAACGACAGTTTCTTTAAGACAACTGCTTCTTACGATTCAGGAATCAATGAGAATGGCTGGGGATTCTCAGTGATGTTAGATCATTGGCAAGGTCAAAGAAAGTTTGCTGAAGGAACTAAAGGACAAGGTCAGAATTATTTCTTCTCTGTGGGTAAACTTATCGGAGACCACAACTTCAACTTTTTGGTTTTTGGCGCACCACAATGGCACATGCAGCGTTGGTCACAGCCTTTGGAAGTTGTTGAAGCCAAAAGAAAATACAATCAACACTGGGGATTTGATGAAGGTGAATTGGAGTCTGAAAGAACAAACTTCTACCACAAGCCGGTCATGAACTTAAACTGGGATTGGAATATTTCAGATAAATTAGACCTTTCAACAGTGCTTTACGCATCTTGGGGTCGTGGTGGTGGAACTGGACCAAGAGGTAATAGTGCTTTAAGATTGCCAGATTATCCTGTTGCTGGAGGAATAGATGGTCAAATTGACTATGCGGCAACACGTGCTAGAAATGCTCAAGTAGGTATCGGTGGTGATTACGGTGCACCAAATGGAGCTGGTTATATCCGTCGTGCTTCTATGAACAATCACCAATGGTATGGAATGGTATCTAACTTTAGTCACGACCTTAACGATAATCTTAGTTTTAATGTTGGTGCCGATTTTAGATTTTATACAGGTGATCACTTTAGACAAGTAGCTGATTTTTATGGACTTTCCGGATGGTCTAACGACAGACCAGATGATAGAGTCGTTACTGAATCTTTTAGTATAAATCCATGGAAAACCTTGACAACATTTGCTGATGAAGACGAGAGAATCAACTACGATTACTCCGAAGATATTAACTATCAGGGAATGTTCGGGCAGGTTGAGTATGCTGAAGAAGCATTCTCCGTATTTTTTCAAGGAGCAATATCTAACCAATCGTATCAAAGGGAAGATAGATTCGCTACGGACATCAATGGTAATCAGACTACCCAAACATCTGACAAGGCTAACAAGTTTGGATACAACGTGAAAAGTGGTGGAGCATATAACTTTGATGAAAAAAACACTGTATATGCCAATGCGGGTTTCTATTCCCGTCAACCTTTCTTGGATAATATTTTCTCAGGTACAGCTGAGCTGGCTGATCCAGAAGTTGAAAATGAAGAGATTACAGGTTTGGAAATTGGATATAAATTCAACACATATGATTTCCAATTCACTATTGATTTGTATAGAACAGAATGGGCTAACAGATTTATAGCCAATGGTAACACTATTATTGATATAGCTACGGATGCGGAAGTAGATATTAACCGTGAACAAACTGATGTAACACAGTTGCACCAGGGTGTTGAGCTTACTGCCCGATGGAGAGCGGCTCAAGGATTGATAATTGGAGCCTATACTTCTATTGGAGACTGGGTATATTCTGGAAGCACTCCTTACAGAACAAGAGATTTTAGGGATAATACATACTTTACCAATGCTCAAATTGATGATTATACCGATCAAAACGGCAACCCACTTCCAGCAAACTTCTTTGATGGAAATGTAAATCTTGATGGAGTTGAGATAAGCAATGCACCTCAGTTTGCAATGGGTCTTAACGCTGACTATGATTTCGCAAATGGATTTGAAGTTGGTTTGGATGTAAACCATTTTAGTAACTTATATGAGTTCAATGATGTAGCTGATGTAGTTGCCGAAGGAAATTCTTATGAAACCTCAAAGTTGGATGCTTACACGTTATTTGATATGACAGCAGCATACACATTTGACTTTGGAACAAACAAAATGGAATTAAGGACAAACGTTTACAACTTGTTCAACCATGCTTATTTGAACCAAACGGATGCCTTTGGTGTTTTTTATGGAAACGGTCGTACTTTTAATGCAAGTGTGACTTACAGGTTCTAATCGTTATACCGATACATAATTTCAAAAGCCCCTCACTTTGGCGAGGGGCTTTTTTTATCCTCAAAATTCCGTACTTTTAAGCTCACAAACTATACCTAATGGAAATTATCAAGAACCTACACTCTTATTTGGCCTATGTGGTTTTGGCCGTTTTAGTAATTGCCGTAATCAATGCCATAGCAGGTTGGTTGGGCAAAAAGGACTTTACCATGCAAAAAGACCTTCGGGTTAGTCTCTTTGCACTTATTTTAAGTCATATTCAGCTTTTGGTAGGCTTATTATTGTTCTTTACATCAACCAATGGCCTTAAGGCGATTCAAACCTTGGGCATGGGCGGGTTGAATGCTCCAGCACGTTTGTTGGCGGTAGAACATCCTTTCATAAACATTATAGCCTTGGTGCTGATTACCATCGGTTGGTCCCGACACAAAAAATTCATGGAAAGCAATAAAAAGTTCAAGACCATTTCCATTTTTTACGGTTTGGGGCTTTTATTGATCTTGAGCCGTATCCCTTGGGGACAATGGTTTGCGTAATCTGTCATTCCTGCGAAGGCGGGAATCTCATTTCGCCTCCTTCAACAAAAACAAATACGAAGGAAAGTGGTCGCTATACCCAGCCGTATAGCTACCGCCAGAATAGGTACGAAGCGGATAGCCTTTAAATCTTCCCTTTTCCGTTCGGATAAAAGATGGAGCAAAAATTCCCGCTTTCCAAAATGAAAGGGCTGTTCGGTCTTCAGTCACCAAGTTGGCTGTGAAGAACATTTGGTCGAACAAGTTCCATTTATCCCGATATGCCAACGAACCCACCCCTTTTTTAAACATGGCCTCCATGGGATTGTAAAGACTTATGCTATCCAACTGTCGTATTTTACCCTTCGTTTTCAGAATTTTTTTCAAACTATCATCAATAGGGTCGTCGTTCAGGTCGCCCATGGCAATGATTTTCGCATCTAAATCCAGTTCCTGAATGGAATCTATAATGCGTTTGTTCAGCAAAGCAGCTCTTACTCGTAATGGCGAACTCTTCGCGGCTCCACCCCTTCTGGACGGCCAATGGTTCACAATAAAATAGATGTTTTCACGGTCCATAGTGCCTCCGACCACCAATTGGTCACGGGTGTATTTCCTTTCGCTCATTTCATCAAACAATAATAGCCGATGACTTTTAAAGGATGAAGGGATAAACGATGCCTTTTTGTAGAGCAACGCAACATCAATACCCCGAGCATCAGGAGAATCAAAATGGATGATACCATAATTCTTTTCCCTTAAATTCGGGTGTTGTACCAAATCTTCCAGCACATCTCGGTTTTCAACTTCGCACAAACCCACAATGTCTGGGGATGTTTTGGAAGTTTCAGCACCGATTTTAGAGATGACGTTGGATAGGTTTTCAACTTTTTGAAGGTAACGCTCCTCGGTCCAATGATAACGTCCCTCGGGAGTGCGGTCATCATCAAAAGTGAGTGAATCGTTTACCGTATCGAACAGGTTTTCACAATTGTAAAAAGCAATCGTTCTTAAGGTATATGTCTTGGACTTTTGTCCATAAAGTGAGGTCGATATTAATACAAGTAGGCATATTAATAATCGCATTTTATTTTGATTTTGTAGCTAAAATAAGTACAATTGTTCGCTTTTTCGCAGTTTGTACAGCAATTACAACCCCTTTTTTATAAATTAACCTACAATAAGCTATGAGGCTAGCCATAGTATTGGCCACGCTTTGTTGTTGTAAATCGCTGTGTGGACAACAAAGTACTCGAATTACAGGGCAATTGATGGAGAAGGGTTCCGATGCGCCCATTTCCAATGCCATAATTACCCTGGAAAACACTTCCCAAGAATTTGCAACAGATAGCAATGGCGAGTTTGAAATCAATGTATCCGAAACGGGAGAGCAAATTCTCCGTATTTCCGCCTTGGATTTTATTTCGAAGCGGTTTTCGGTCTATTTGAATGGAACCCCGATTGATTTAGGGATAATTTATCTGGAAAGGGATATTGCTAGAGAACAAACAGATAATTTGATTTCACTGACGGATGGAGACTTGTCCGATGATTTTGAATCCGTTTCCAGTTCTATGGGATTGCTGCAATCTACACGCGATGTTTTCCTGAATCGTGCCGCTTTTGATTTTGGACAGGCTTTTTTTAAGGTGCGAGGCTATGATTCTCGCAATGGTCAGGTTTTAATCAACGGCGTTCCCATGAACAAATTTTTTGATGGCAGGCCACAATGGAACAATTGGGGCGGACTAAACGACGTTGTTCGCAATCAGGAATTCACTAATAGTTTAACGTTGAACCCATACACCTTTGGTGGAATATTGGGCAACACCAACATCAATACCCGACCTTCTGGAATGAGGCCGGGCTTACGCCTTTCGTCATCACTGTCCAATCGCACCTATCGCGGCAGGTTGATGGCCACCTACAATTCAGGAGAAAAGCAAAGCGGATTGGCCTATTCGGTATCCGCTTCACGCAGGTGGGCCAAAGAAGGTTTTGTGGAGGGCACTTTGTACGATGCTTACTCCTTTTTTGGAGCGGTAGAGTATCAATTCAATCCGCAAAACAGCCTCACTTTTACCTCAATGTTGGCTCGAAATAGGCGAGGTCGCTCTTCTGCACTCACGGAAGAAGTTTTTCACTTGATGGGAGGTCAGTACAATCCCTATTGGGGTGAACAAGACGGTAAAATCCGTAATTCAAGAGAACGTGAAATTTTTGAACCGCTATTTCTACTCAACTATACTTTAGAGAAGAAAAAATTGAATTGGAACATTGGGATTGCCTATCAAACAGGGATTAATTCAAGGAGTAGGCTTGGGTATTACAATGCACCGAACCCAGACCCAACCTACTACAGATATTTACCCAGTTATCACATCAATAGTTCCATCGGGGCCGATTTCATCAACGCAAATTTGGCGAAAGAAGCCTTTTTAGAAAACCCACAGCTCAATTGGGAGCAACTTTACACGGCCAATGCCAATAATGGTGAAAAAGCGGCCTATTTGCTCTACGATGATGTTGCCAAGAGCACGACCATTTCGGGCGCCACTAATTTTAATTATTCCTTGAGCGATTTCATCAAGCTAGGGTTTGGCGGGAACTATAAAGCCACATCATCCGAAAACTACGCGGAGATTCAAGATTTGTTGGGAGCCGGTTTCCATGAAGATATGGATACCTTCTCCAATACTTTGAACGATGTTGATGGCGACCTGCAAAAATCCGAAGGAGAAAAGTTTAATTACCATTACAATTTAGATGCTTTCCAAATGGAAGGTTTTGCACAGGTAAAATTCACCTCCAAAAAGTGGAACGGGTTTGTATCGGCTTCTTATTCCAATTTCAATGTACTGCGTGATGGATTCTTTAAAAATGAGCGCTATTTGGAAAATTCCTTCGGAACAGGCGAAAAAGTATCATTCTCCAACTTGGCTTACAAAGGCGGATCCACCTATTTCCTGACAGGAAGGCATTGGTTCACGGCCAATGCTGCGATAGTGGAACGGCCGCCCATCATCCAAAACATATTCATCAATCCAAGGGAAAACAATGAAACAGTTCCTGAACTCCAGAAAGAAGTCGTGAGTAGTGTGGATTTGAGCTATTTTGTCCGTTTGCCCAGCCTAACAGGCCGTATAAGTGCTTTTTATACCAGGTTTCAGCATACCACGGACATCAACTTCTTTTTTGTGGATTCAGGACTGGGCTCCGATTTTGTACAGGAAGTAATCACAGGATTGGATAGACTTCATAGGGGCATCGAGTTTGGGTTTGAGTATGAAGCCTCGTCCAGTATAAAATTGACCGCTGCCGGAAATGTAGGACATTATGTGTATGCCAGCGACCCATCCGTTCAAATCAATTTTGATACGGCAAGTGCCGAGGAAGACCTCATTGCTCCCGAAGGAAATATAGATTTGGGCATTGCCGCCCTAAAAGATTTAAAATTGGCTCAAGGACCACAAACTGCGCTGGCTTTGGGCGTGTCCTACAGGGCTCCAAAATATTGGTGGATAAGCGGTACAACCAATTTTCTCACGAATAATTATAGCAACCTTTCCATCATTACCAGAACGTCCAGTTTTTTGATGGACCCCGAAACAGGCGAACCCTTTCCAGACGCGTCTGATGTGAACGTTTCCAAATTGCTAAAGCAAAATAAGCTGGACGACATCTATTTGCTCAATTTGGTTGGAGGTAAATCTTGGCTGATCAATGGAAAGTACATCAGTTTTTTTGCCAGCATCAATAATGTTTTCGATACGGTTTTCCGCACAGGCGGATATGAACAGAGCAGGAACGGAAACTATGGACAGCTCAAACAAGATAATCAGAGTGGCTCGCCCTCCTTTGCCCCAAAATATTGGTACAGCTACGGAAGAACCTATTTTTTGAATCTGGCCATAAGCTTTTAATCATGTTACTTATGAAAAATTTATTTTTTAAAATCTTTGGAACCATCACTTTGATGACTCTTTTATGTTGTGTTGATGGTAGAGAGTTTGATGCGCCAAAAAATAACTGCACAACCGATATTTTGGCCAATATAACTTTTACAGAGTTGGATTCATTGGTTCAAGATGATGTGATACAGATTCAAGAAGATCTGGTCTTGGAAGGCTACGTAATCTCATCCGACCGGGCGGGGAATTTTTTCGGGGTGCTTTATCTGCAAGATGCATTAAGCAATCCATCTAAAGGACTACAACTGGAAGTTGATGTAAGGGAATCACATTTATTATTTCCGGTAGGGAGTAAAGTCATGATAAAACTAAAGGATCTGTATTTAGGTAAAAGAGGCAGCACCTTTAGAATCGGTAGCGTTTTTTCCTCTTTTGGTAATCTTTCCATAGGAAGATTGCCCCGAGGAAAAGTGTTTGACCATCTTTTTGTCTCCTGTGATGGTGAAGGATCCCCGGAGCCTTTAGTGACAACAATTTCTGAAATCGATAGTCTGCCATCAAGCATATTGGTGCAATTGGAGAATGTTGAATTTGCAGAGGAAATCCTAGGCGAAACCTATGCACTTGCCCAAGAAGAAACCCAACGATTGCTTCTGGACTGCGCAGAAAACGAAATCGTTCTTTTAAACAGTGGCTATGCCGATTTTCAGGAAGAGCCTTTGCCTGAAACAAATGGTACGCTAACGGCGGTGTTAACAAGGGATGGAAAATCTCCGCAACTTGTGATTAGAACGTTGGAAGATGTGGATTTTACCCAAGAACGCTGCCCAGAAATCATCACCGAGTTCACTTCCAATCAAATTTTTATTTCCGAATTGGCCGACCCGGACAACAATTCCAGCGCTAGGTTTGTGGAACTCTATAATTCAGCTCCAGAACAGTTGGATTTAAACTTATGGACCCTCCACAGATATACCAACGATAATACAGAAGTAAGTTCCATCATCGATTTATCTGGTTTGATTATTGGTGCTGAGAGCACTTTGGTCATTTCACCAAAGGCAGAGGAGTTTGAACTGGTATACGGATTTGCCCCCGATTTAGGAGTGTCGACCAACAGCCCTGCCGATTCCAACGGGGATGACAATTTGGAATTGGTAGATCCCTTTGGCACTGTTATCGATGTTTTTGGAATAATTGGTGAAGATGGTTCGGGCACGGATCACGAGTTTGAGGATGGCCGCGCCATACGGAACAGCGATATTACCGTAGGGAATTCTGTTTATACATTTTCTGAATGGATCATCTTTAACGATACAGGAGATGCCGGCACCACAAAATTACCCCAAAATGCCCCCGAGGATTTTACCCCAGGGGTTAGGGATTGATATACAATTGTGCACAGAATTTTCCTATCATCAATTGAAAACGGATATCCGTCGACCCAAAAGGGCCATCCGTTAATCGGGCTCAGATCTGCGCATTTCATTTCATTACCTTATTCAAGGTACAGCATACCCCAATAACATTTAAAACTTTAATTTATGAGAAAAGCAAAAATGTATTGGGCCATTGCATCTATGACAATGGTGATTTGTTGGTCGGCCTCGTGCGAAAAAGAGGTGGTAAAATCTGAAGAGACACAACAAGTTGATTTGGAGCAAAGAGATACTTTACAAATAATCAAACTTGGAAAAAAACTGGAGAACCCTTACTCCGTTTCGAATATGAGAAAGGCATATTCCAGTTTAATTAAGAAGCAGGAAAAGAACCAAATGAAATACGGTGGATTAATTCTTAAAGATTCTTCCGAAATTTCTACGACTGACTATTATGTGAAATTTTTGGTTGAAAAATGATGAACAGAAAAACCTGTTATTGGCGGATTCCTTAAATCTTTCTGAAATCCCATTGGATGTAGAAATTGAACAAGAGGGAGATTATTATGTTGATGAAGCTACAGAAATTCATGAGGCGCAATGGCTCTACACCTCTGTAGTCAAGGATTATCAATTCCCCCAAGGAATCAGTTATGAAAAACTGGAAGACCTTTTCCTTATTGAGGAATCAGGAACCGAAGAGGAGGAAGGTGATGAAGATGAGGATGAATCCACAACGATTACCGTAGCAGGTAAAAGTGGAATGTCAAAACAATTTTTGTATGATTTGGAAGATGAAGCACTAAGATTGACAGGAAATTATGAGGAACCAGAAGAACCCGAAAGCCTCACCCAAAGAAGGAGCAAAAAAAGGCCCAAAGGCTATATCAGAGTATACAATACAGAAACAAAACGCCTTGATCCAGTTGTTGGGGTAAAAATTAAGACAAGACGTTGGTTTAAATGGGCAAAAGGATGGACAAATGGCCAAGGATATTATAGGGTTAATAGAGGCTACAGACGCAAAGTTCACTACACCGTTGTTTTCAAAAACACCAAGGGGTTTAAGATTTGGCCATCCATAGTTAGTATTTCTTCTGCAAGATATAGGGCTGGAAGGCACAGTAAATATGGCCATAGCATTAACTTTTACACCAACTCTGTGGGCTGGCGTTGGGCCACGGTGAACAATGCAACAGTAAAGTATTTTAATTACTGTTCACAAATGGGCATTGGAAAGCCACATAACAATCTTAGGATTGTAGCCTTGGGAGGAACAGGTTATTCATCGGCGCCCATGCTAAGGCGGGTATGGGGGTATGCTGGGCTTACAAGCCGTTCCAAGATGTCTACTTTTTTAGCCAAGGCAAATAGCATAACGGTGGCGGGAAATATGTTATGGATAATGTGCAAGTACATACTCCCGGACATTATCATTAGGGCTGGGGCAAGCAAGGGCACCGATGGGGTCTTCTCCACTACCTTTCATGAATTGGCACACGCCTCACATTTTAAAAAAGTGGGCAGCGGCTATTGGATCAAGTATATCAACTACATTATAACCTATGGTGCCTATGGGAATGGACATGGAATAAATTCAGGGAATTGTGGTGTTGGCGAAATGTGGGGGAGTTATTTCAGTGCATTGCTAACAAGAAATGAATTCAAATACACAACATCATTTAATAATGACTGGCTTTGGTTTCATGAAGAAGAGGATTGGTATAATCCAGGATTTTTAAAGGAGGTTGATAATATTTCTGATGTTACAACCAAAGAAATATTTGAATGTTTAAAATCCACCACGGATACTTTTACCGATTTAATTGCCGAATTAAAAACTAAAACGACATACGATGAAAAAGTTAACATTGCATTTACCAACTATCCTGATTGGCCTTAGTATATTTCTTTTTTCAGGATGTATATTAACAGAAATGGATCCGCCTGAAAAGTGGGCCGTTGTTAAATTTTTAAACTCCAGTAATCAAGATATCGTAGTCAAAATGATAGGTCACCCTCTTTCTGCAGATGGTAGCGATATAGTTATACATATAGATGCGATGAAAGAAGAGGGCAGCAATAAATACGTTTATGGGGAAAATGCCATAGATGCCTTTTTTTCTATCATAGGTGAGAACAACACTGCGAGAATTGAAGTCCATATAGGAAATGATCTTGTAAAGGAGTGGACAGGTCTTGCAGAAAATTTCGGCCCTGATGTCAATAGTCCTTTTAATTATGATTCATGGCAATTTCAAAAGATTGAACCAACGGGCAACAATATAGTTGGCAAGATCATTTTTACCATCACGAATGAGGACATTGGCAATTGATTCAACTTGTAATTTATGGCTGCCAGCTCCTTTAGGGGCTGGTATTTCCCAAAGCAAAACGGGGATGAAAAAATTGACAATGCATTTTACAGCTATCCTGATTGGCCTTAGTTTGCTGAGCTGTGACCCTGAAGAATCTTTTTATATAGATTTCTATCAAAGAGTATTTGAAAACACCACCAATGTTGATGTAAGTATCGTTTACCATAGCTTGGATTCGACAGGTGAAAAATTAGATACACTTAGATTAAAGGCAAACTCCAAAATGGCTGCCAACTTTACATCTTCGGTTTCTTCTGATGGTGTAAAAGATGGCAATTCCAAGTTGATTATTGAAAGAAATGTGGGCATCTATTATGACCATATCAATGATTATGGCAAGTTTGAACTGTTTGTGGGGAATGAATTGAAAAAAGAGTGGATAGGACCTCCTGAATATTTGGGAGGTGGGATAAACAACCCTTATAATTATGACTCTTGGAGTATTATAAAATATGACAAACCCATAAGGGATGGTGATAATTTCATATATGGAGAAATCGTATTTACTGTTTCAAATGAGGATATTGGTGACTAATAGTTTGGAGGCTGTCTTTTTAGATAGCCTCTAAACCTTAATTTAAGGTCTGGTTTAAAAAGCCTTGTAGCTAAATTTTTGTCCACCTACCGACGCATCGGCCATAAGCCCAGCTTTAGGAAGGGCAAAAACGGCCACACCATCTTTATATTTTGCATTAAAGGCAATACCGGACTTTAGGGCAACAGCAGAAGTTTCAGCAGCAAACTGGAACTTTTCGGTTTTAAATCGTTGCAGGTCTACATCTGTTTCAAAGAAAATAACCTCAATAATGGCCTGTCCGCCAGCTTGTAGACCAATGTTCAGTTTTTTAAGGTCGGCCATACCTACGGCATCTCCATTTTCATAAACTACCCCATTGCCCGATGCACCACCTATAATAAAACCACCTTTCCCAACATTGGGAAAAATGACATATCCAGCAGAATTGTCAAAAAAGTGCTCCAAACTTGGACTTGTTTCCAAAAGGGTGGTTTTGGCCTTTTGGGCGTCCTTCATTATTTTCTTGTCCTTTTTATTTTGTGCCATGGCAACGGTAGTGAACAAAAGAAGGGTTGCCAATCCCAATGATTTTATCAGTTTCATAATGTTTCTGTTTTTAAGTTCATTCAAAATTAAATGAAGAACCCCTTCCATTTTGGAAAGGGTTTGCCAATTAATGTTAAGGAAAGTATATAATTTGTCACTGTATTTTTGGAAAATCTTCGTCTTTCATCACCTCTTCCATTTGTAGTACGTGTCTTTCCATATGCCCGGCAATAAAAACAATAAGCTGTACCCCATCTATAGTTCCAAAAGGCAGATCGCTATTGTAACGGTTTCTCAAATCATCGTCCGTTGTTTCAACGTATTCCATAAGTTCGCTTCGGGTGGAAAGTAAAGCTTCCAAAGTCTCCTCGGTGGAACCAAATTTTCCACTTGGCTCGAACGGTTTGGAGGTCTTCACCTTTTGGCTCCTGTCCGCCACCATGGGCATAATTTGTTCGTCTTTAAAAACTAAAGAGTCCTTAAGTGCAGGTTTTGGGCCCTCTTCAACACTTTTATGTACTGTTTGGACAAACATCTTTTCGGTCAAGGCAAGGTGTTCCACACATTCGGCAATGGACCACGATGTTGGGTCTGGTTTATAGTGGAACTGTACATACGTAAGACCATCCAATACCTCGTTCATATGTTCTCTTGTTTCCGTTAAATGTTTGATCATCATTTTTCGGTCTTCTGTACTAAGCCTTGCGCTGGAATCCTTGGAAAAACTGAAAAGCACTAGGGCAACTAAAGGGAGGATTAATTTTTTCATGAGTTGTGGTATTTATTGATTTTGTTGTAAATTATTGGTTCATAATGTATTAAAATTAAAAGGAATTAAACAGAACGAAAAATAATTTCAAAAGTATTATTTGAATGCTTTATATTTTTTGAAAAATAAGGCACAGCAATTGAAAGCAAATCACAAAACAGTTAAATAGATTAACTTTATGTTATAATAGTATATTAATATTAATCATCTATTCTTTTGACTGCTGTTTTTGTATTTTTATATATCACTAAAAATCTAATTTAAAACAATATACTATCATGAGTAAAGAATTGGCAAATGGTGCAGATGAGGGCGCTTGTCCTTTTTTGAACGGAGAAATAAAACAAGTGGCCGGGAGCGGTACACAAAATGAAGATTGGTGGCCCAACCGTCTTAAGTTGGAACTTTTAAGCCAGCATTCAGAAAAATCTAACCCGCTGGGAGAGAAATTCAACTACGCCGAAGCGTTCAAAAAACTTGACTACGCAGCACTTAAAAAAGACCTTTTGAAGGTTATGACCGATTCGCAAGACTGGTGGCCTGCCGATTTTGGCAGTTATGCCGGTTTGTTCATTCGTATGGCATGGCACAGTGCCGGTACGTATCGTTCTGGAGACGGTCGTGGCGGGGGTGGTCGTGGTCAACAACGTTTTGCTCCACTTAACTCATGGCCGGACAACGTGAGCTTGGACAAAGCCCGTCGCCTGTTGTGGCCCATCAAACAAAAATACGGCCAGAAAATATCTTGGGCAGACCTTATGATATTGGCCGGAAACGTAGCCTTGGAATCAACCGGGTTCCGCACTTTTGGTTTTGCCGGTGGTCGTGAGGACGTTTGGGAGCCAGACCAAGATGTATATTGGGGAAGCGAAAGCGAATGGTTGGCCTTAAGTGATACGCCCAACAGCCGCTATTCGCACAACAAAGAAGAACGCGATTTGGAAGACCCTTTGGGAGCTGTACAAATGGGGCTCATCTACGTAAACCCTGAAGGACCTGACGGAAATCCTGATCCCGTAGCTGCTGCTCACGACATTCGAGAGACTTTTAAGCGCATGGCTATGGACGACGAAGAAACCGTAGCCCTTATTGCTGGGGGACATACTATCGGTAAAACCCACGGTAATGGCGATGCCGAATTGGTGGGAGCCGACCCCGAATCAGAAGATTTGGCATTGCAAGGATTGGGATGGGTCAATAAAAATGGTTCAGGAAAGGCTGGTGACGCCTTTACTTCTGGACTTGAGGTGACTTGGACCTCCACACCGGTACGTTGGAGCAACGATTTTTTCCAATTCTTGTTTAAATACGAGTGGGAATTGACCAAAAGCCCCGCAGGGGCACACCAATGGGTGGCCAAAGATGCCGAAGCCATCATCCCCGATGCTTTTGGCGGTCCCAACAGAAAACCAACCATGTTGACCACCGACTTGTCGTTGCGTTTTGACCCGGCCTACGAAAAGATTTCACGCAAGTTCTTGGATGACCCACAAGCTTTTGCCGAAGCTTACGCCCGTGCTTGGTTTAAGTTGACACACCGTGATATGGGGCCACGTTCCCGCTACCTTGGGCCCGAAGTGCCAAAAGAAGAATTGGATTGGCAAGACCCCATTCCAGCGGTTGATTACACCTTGGTTGATGCCCCCGATGTAAAAGCCTTGAAAGCAAAAGTATTGGATTCCGGTCTTTCAATTTCCGATTTGGTTTACACCGCTTGGTCGTCTGCGTCCACCTTCCGTGGTGGCGATAAGCGTGGTGGTGCCAATGGTGCACGTATCAACTTGGAACCCATGAACGGTTGGGAGGTGAACAAAGACACCGGAAAAGTTATAAAATCACTTCAAGCCATTACGAACGAATTCAACAGCAGTGCCAGTGGTGGCAAGAAAATTTCTTTGGCTGATATGATTGTCTTGGCCGGTACTGCCGCAGTTGAAAAAGCTGCTAGCGATGCCGGTGTTCCAACCGAAGTGTCTTTTGCACCAGGGCGTAACGATGCCCGCCAAGATCAAACCGATGTTGAGGCCACTAATTATTTGGAACCTAAATACGACGGTTTCCGTAACTATGTGAAACAAGGCGTAAAAGTGCCAGCGGAGCATTTGTTGGTGGATAAGGCCCAATTGTTGACCCTTTCCGCACCCGAGATGACCGCTCTTGTAGGTGGTTTGCGTGTGCTGGGTGCCAACTTTGATGGCTCAAAGCACGGTGTGCTTACCGATAAAGTAGGGGTTTTGAGCAACGATTTCTTCGTAAACTTGCTCGATATGGCCACTGAATGGAAAGCTGCCAACGATGAAAAATCGTTGTATGAAGGCCGTGACCGTGAGACTGGTGATCTAAAATGGACCGGTACTCGTGTGGACTTGGTATTTGGTTCCAATTCCATTTTGCGTGCCTTGGCCGAAGTTTATGCTTCTAAAGACGGCAAAGAGAAATTTGTGAAAGATTTTGTAGCCGCTTGGGCCAAAGTAATGAACCTAGATCGTTTCGATTTGGATTAGTAGACCCTAATCAGAACCAAAAAATAAAAAAGAAAATTTATACCAATAAAAACTGCCGTAGCGAAAAAGGTTATGGCAGTTTTTTATAACTTTCTGCATAGCAATGAACAACAAGGAAGAACTCTTTAACCAAATTCGAAACGGTAATTTAGAAGCCGTACAAAACCTGATACGGAAGAAGCCTAATTTTTTGGAAACTAAGGACCAAAGAGGCTCAACGCCACTTATATTGGCAGCTTATTATGGATACGAGGATATAGTGGATTTTTTGTTGGACAAAGGTGCCCAAGTGGATGCTTTGGACGGTTCTGGAAATACTGCTCTTATGGGGGTATGTTTCAAAGGGTTTACAGACATTGCCGAAAAATTAATAAAAGCCGGAGCCAATATTAGCCAAATAAATGCCATGGGGGCAACTTGCCTTATTTATGCCGTAACATTTAACCGTAAAAGTATAGCAGAACTTCTTCTAAAGCATGGTGCAAATGCCTCCGTAAAAGACGCCAAGGGGAAAACAGTTATGGATTTTGTTTTGGAACAAGGAAATAGCGCAATGGAAGAAATTTTAAAAAAATATTAGATGCCCACAACTTTGAACATTGCCTTAATTCAGTCCAATTTATACTGGGAAGATCCGGTAAAAAACAGGAAAATGTTCGAGGAAAAGATTGATACCATTCCCGGTCATGTGGATTTGATTGTACTGCCCGAGATGTTCACGACAGGTTTTACCATGAAACCGCAAAATATTGCCCAATCAGAAGCCGATGCCACAGTAGAATGGATGAGACGAATGGCCCAACAATATAATGTGGCCATGGTTGGGAGCATTATTTTTCAAGAAAACGGCAAATTTTTTAACCGCTTGTATTTTGTTTCGCCTGAGGGTGCTCCAGAGATCTACAATAAAAAACACACCTTTACACTAGCTGGTGAGGATAAAGTATATGAGGCAGGAAAAGAAAAACTGATTTTCGAATACAAAGGATTTAGAATCTGTCCCATGATTTGTTACGATTTACGGTTTCCTGTTTGGTCCAGAAATACTGAGGATTACGATGTGTTGATTTATGTGGCCAATTGGCCCAAGAAAAGAGTTAATGCTTGGGACACATTGCTAAAAGCAAGAGCTATTGAAAACATGGCCTATTGTATTGGTGTTAACCGTATAGGAACGGATGGAGTGGACTTTGAATACACTGGACATTCCGCTGTGTATGACGTGCTCGGGGAGCCTTTGGCCTATTCTGAAGCAGAAGAGATACTATATGCCACATTGGATAATGAAAACATAGAAAAAACAAGAAAAAAATTAAGGTTTTTAGAAGATCGGGATAGTTTTAATTTGATAGGATAAAGGTTTCTTCCTTCTCCCAGTTGGCCCTGATCTCGATAACGCCGGGATAGTAGCTTATTTCTTCGGGCTGTCTTTTTTTGAGAAAGCTACCAGTATCCAACTTGCCATTTCCATTTTTATCCAATATAACGCGGGCTACATAGTTGCCCGGATTCAAATAGTTGAATTCGAAGAATTGTGACTCGGCAGCAACAATCTCTCGCTGCACTTCTCCTTTTTCGTTGGTCAGTTGCACAATCACAGGATAGGTAACATCGCCTCCTAAAATCATTCTTAGATTGCCATAATCTGCAAAACTGCCTGTAGATAAATTGTAGGCCAACGTATCGTTCTGAACTCCAAAGAAATCGGTAATAGCCCCAGGCAAAAACGAAAAAGTATATTTCTGATTCGGCTCCACCTCAAAATCAAAATCAATTTTGTTGTTCAAACTGTCCAACACATAAGAGTACGATGCGGGAATGGAATCGCTTACTTTTAACGAAACACGGTTGGTGTCCAATGTTGCAATAGGCGTATTGGCCAAAATACTGAAGGTATCCTCAAAATTAAATTTTCCGCTAACGGAGGTAGACAGCTTCATGGAGTCCATGGGAAGGTCCCGCATTTTTACTGTAAAAGTGTCAATAATCTGGACTTTGTCATTCCTAACCGTGAATATAATGGAATCCAAATCGGTCGGGGTAAACCAATAATTCAAGGTATCCCTGTTCCGTTCCTTCAAAATAGTGCTCTTTACGGAATCGGGTATCGGGGTCAAAGTTTCAATGACCATATCCCTGTAATCCCCTTGATACCCGAATATAACTTTGTTGTTGGCCATCAAACTGGGTACCGAAGGCTTATAATTTGGCTGTTCCCTAAATAGATTCAATAAGTAAATGGAATCCGTTGGAATTGTAATCGTGTCGGCTAAAAAACCAATTTTATCTTGCCCTTGATCGAACATGTTGTTCTTGTTCACATCCTTTAAGCCAAACAAGGCATATTTTCCACCTTTTAGGTTCCTCAATTCAAAAAAGGGAACGCTATCGCCAGTGTTTGTAATGTACAACGGAGGCTCTTTGTAAATGGTGGAATCAGTATAGGCACTGTCCATTTCGTAAAGCATCACACTAATAAACTCGTCCGCTTTTCTGTTAACGGCATCTTTTACGGCACCGGATAACGATAGGGAGTCCAAATAATCTCCAGTAGAGAACACGTAGCTTAAAAAGCTATTGGGATTCCCCTCATTGTTGTCTACAATACTTTGTCCAAAATTTATGGTGTAGGTAGTGTTTTCTCTAAGCGTATCTTTTATAACAACCTCAATATACTTGCTTGGAGCCCCCATTGGAGTTATGGTGGCCGGGTTCTTAAACGGCGGGGAAACCACTAACTGGTCCTGCACATCCTCAAGCTTGATCAGCTCATCAAAATAGAGCCGTATTTTTGTTGCCTTAAAATTAGTGGTGAAGTTTTCAGGTTCGCTACGTATCAGTTTTGGGGGTGTAATATCCTTTGGACCACCGCTTGGGGAACCTCGTTTGGCACATTGCCACATAGCAAGGGCCATAAAGGCAAAAAAAAGAAGTCCCAACAATTTTTTTAAGTACACCATGCCTAAAACCAATGAGGAACAAAGAAACAACTAATTTGAAAAACGGGACAACGCATTAATAAAATTTAACCCTCTGGCACCATGGCCATACTCAATACGGAAACCTCTATGTTTTTTTGTTGGAGAAGTGTTTGTGTACACGACTCAATGGTTGCCCCGGTAGTAATAACATCGTCCACCAAAAGCACATGCTTAAATTTTCCGCTGTATGATGCATTGAGATCAAAGGCATCTTTAGAGCTTTCCCAGCGACTTTGTCGGCCTTTTTTGGTCTGGGTTTTTATGTTTTTCACTTTTATCAACCAATCATCACAATACTCAGCACCTAAATTTTCCGCAATTGTATGCGCAAATAAGGCTACTTGATTGTAGCCGCGTTTTTTTAATTTTTTGGGATGTAAAGGAACTGGTACTACTGCATCAATATGGTCGAGTTGACCACTTTCTTTTAATTGGGCACCGCACCAATCCCCAAAAAAGCCTCCAATCTGTTCTTGGTTTTTGTATTTGAGCCAGTGTAATAAATTTTTTACCAATCCATTTTTTGAGAAGAAAACGAACGAGGCAGCTTTTTTTATCGGAATTCTACCATAAAATATACGGTCCACGGCATTTTCTTCCAGATAGTTATAATCGGTGAGTGGCACATCGTGTCGACAAACGGCACACAAAACATGTTCATCCCTGAATAATTGCGCATTACATCCAAAACATACCCTTGGCAATAGGATGTTGTTAATCTCGTTTATTATCTTAGCCAACCTTTTTGGTGTCAAATCTTATACATTTTTAGCGTAGTCTGTCAACCTCATGAGTTCCCAAGATAACAATTTCAACTACAAGATTATTTTTGCCGCTATGGCCGCGGTAATTGTGGGGATTCTTATTGCCTTTTATTACAGCTACGCCCAATCCAAAAACCAAATGATCTATTTGGAGGAGGAAAAATCACTTTTGGTAAAGGATTTAACATTGATGAGAGCAGAGGTCGACCGTTTATCAGGCTTGAACGAGGTGAACGAAATTGAATTGCAAACTTCGCGTTTCAGGGTACAACAATTGCTTGATTCAGTTGGAAGGTTAAACTTCAGTATTACCAAATTGAAGGAAACCAGAAAGGAACTTCGTAAATTGGAGTTGCGTTTTGACAGCCTCAAGCTCAAAAACAACTTTCTCCGATACAACAACAGTTTACTGGCAAGTAAGTACGACGAAACCTTGAAGCGGTTGGAAGAACTCCGAGGCAGGGCCAATAGTATGCAACAGACAGAATCTTTGCTTCGCGAGACCAATAAGGAACTTACCAAGGAACTCAAAATTAAAAGCTACTTAAAACTACAAGATGCTGAGGGCAGTGGGTTTAGGTTAAGGGCAGGCAGACCCATAAAAACCAATAAGGCCTCTGTAATCGAAAAATTGAGGGGATGTGTCACCATTCTAAGCGATCCCAGCTCGGATGGGGACATAAAAGTGCTATATCTCCAGTTTTTGGATCCCAACATGGCCGTTATCGAGGACAACGCCAATATAATTTCGGTTAGCGGAAATACATATAGCAAAAAGGTAGAGATTGTGTATACCGGAAAGGAAATCAGTATTTGTGATGCCATTACAGTACCCGAAGGCTCTTTGCCCGAGGGAATTTATACCCTAAATGTCTTTGAAGACGAAAGATTACTGGCTTCCACTGAATTTCAGCTGAAATAACATACTTCTTTTTGGGTAAAATTCTATTTTTGCCCAATGGCAAATCAGGAAGACATTTTTAAGAAGGTTATCTCCCACGCAAAGGAATACGGGTATGTATTTCAATCCAGTGAGATTTATGATGGACTTAGTGCAGTTTACGACTATGGTCAAAATGGCGCCGAGCTAAAGAAAAACATTCGCGAATATTGGTGGAAAGCCATGGTGCAGCTCAATGAGAACATTGTGGGCATCGATGCGGCGATATTTATGCACCCCACCACATGGAAGGCCTCTGGCCACGTGGATGCCTTTAACGACCCTCTAATAGATAACAAGGATTCCAAAAAAAGATACCGCGCCGATGTTTTGATCGAGGATCATGTGGCCAAGATCGAGGCCAAGATCGAGAAAGAGGTGAAAAAAGCAGCCAAAAGATTTGGCGATAGCTTTGACAAGGAACAATTCCTTGCTACCAACCAGCGTGTGGTGGATTATCAGGCAAAGGCTGATTCCATTTTAAAACGTATGGGCAAATCCCTCGAAAATGAGGATTTGGCCGATATAAAAGCCTTGATCGAGGAATTGGAGATTGCATGTCCGCTTTCAGGATCTAAAAATTGGACCGATGTGAAGCAGTTCAACCTAATGTTCGGAACCAAATTGGGAGCATCTGCCGATAGCGCCATGGACCTGTACCTTCGTCCAGAAACTGCACAAGGGATATTTGTCAACTTTTTGAACGTCCAAAAAACAGGAAGGATGAAAATTCCTTTTGGGATTGCCCAGACAGGTAAAGCCTTCCGTAACGAAATCGTGGCCCGTCAGTTTATCTTCCGAATGCGGGAGTTTGAACAGATGGAAATGCAATTCTTTATAAAACCGGGCACTCAAATGGAATGGTACGAAGCGTGGAAGGAAAAACGTATGAAGTGGCACCTTTCTTTGGGAATGGGAGAGGACAACTATCGTTTCCATGATCATGAAAAATTGGCGCACTATGCCGATGCAGCTTCGGATATCGAGTTTAGGTTCCCGTTTGGGTTCAAAGAATTGGAAGGAATCCATTCCCGTACCGATTTTGACTTGGGCAAGCATGAGGAATACTCGGGCAAGAAACTTCAATATTTTGACCATGAGGAGAACAAAAGCTACACCCCTTATGTGTTGGAAACTTCCATAGGACTTGATCGTATGTTCCTGGCCGTGTTCTCCAATTCATTACAAGAGGAGGAGCTCGAAAATGGTTCTACACGTACCGTACTTAAGATTCCGGCTGTGCTCGCACCCAACAAAGTGGCCGTTTTGCCATTGTTGAAGAGGGACGGACTGCCAGAAGTTGCCCAAAAATTGGTGGATGAGCTAAAATGGGATTTCAATGTGGATTATGATGAAAAAGATGCCGTAGGGCGTCGTTACCGTCGTCAAGATGCGGCAGGAACGCCTTTCTGCGTTACGGTGGACCATCAAACATTGGAAGACGATACAGTTACCATTAGACACAGGGATACCATGGATCAAAAACGCGTAAAGCTTTCAGAGGTGAAAGATATCATCTCCAAAGAAGTGGACATGCGCTACTGGTTACAAAAAATCTAAGGTTTAGAAGAGGCCTGTAATTTCTCCGTCATCGTTAATGTCGATACCTTCGGATGATGGATGTGCTGGTAATCCGGGCATACGCATAATGTTGCCCGTTATCGGAATAAGGAAACCTGCCCCAACAGCAATTTCAATCTCTCGCACGGTGATGATAAAATCTTTAGGCCTGCCCAATAATTTAGGATTGTCCGATAGTGACTTTTGGGTCTTGGCAATGCAAACGGGCAATTGATCTAAACCAAGGTCTGCGATTTTTCTCAGGTCAGCTTTGGCCTTCACGGTGTAATCCACGTATTCCGCACCATAAATTTCGGTGGCAATAGTGGCTATTTTGTCTTTTACGCTGGATTTCCAATCGTAAAGAGGTTGGAACTTGGATGCATCGGATGCTACAATCTCAATTACGGATTTAGCCAAATCTTCTGCACCTTCACCGCCCTTCTCCCAAACATTGGCAACGGCTACTCGAACACCTTTAGATGCCGCAAATGCTTTGATTGCCCCAATCTCTTCATCGGTATCTGAGATAAATTTATTGATGGCAATCACGGGAATCACTTTGAATTTAGCGATGTTTTCCAAATGCTTTTCCAAATTCGGCAAGCCTCTTTTCAAAGCTTCAACATTGGGTTCGGTCAACGATTTTAAATCTGCGCCACCATGGTATTTTAAGGCACGAATAGTTGTGGTAAGCACAACGGCCTTGGGCTTTAAACCAGCGCTTTGGCATTTGATGTCGAAGAATTTTTCAGCCCCTAAGTCAAATCCAAATCCTGCTTCCGTAACGGTGTAATCAGAATGAGACATTCCCATCAAAGTAGCGAGTACAGAGTTGGTTCCCTGGGCTATATTGGCAAAAGGCCCTCCGTGAATAATGGCTGGGTTGCCTTCAATGGTTTGTACCAAATTAGGTTTAATGGCATCCTTCAACAAGGCGGCCATGGCACCTTCCGCTTTTAAATCTTTGGCGTAGATAGGCTTTTTATCAAAAGTATACCCCACAAAAATATTTCCCAATCGCTCTTTTAGGTTGCTAAGACTTTCTGCTAAACAGAGAATGGCCATAATCTCAGAAGCGGCAGTAATATCAAAACCTGTTTCCCTTGGTACGCCCGAGGTTGTACCGCCGAGCCCAACAATCACGTGACGCAGGGAACGGTCGTTCATATCCATTACCCGTTTCCAACCAATGGTTCTCGGGTCCAATCGTAAAGAATTGGTCTTACTCTGAATATTGTTGTCAATAATGGCCGATAAGAGGTTGTGCGCCTTTTCAATGGCGGCAAAATCGCCCGTAAAGTGCAGGTTGATGTCCTCCATGGGCAATACTTGGGAATAGCCGCCTCCTGTAGCACCTCCCTTGATTCCAAAAACTGGGCCTAGCGATGGTTCCCGCAATACCACGGTTGATTTTTTGCCCAAACGGTTCAATCCTTCGGAAAGGCCTATGGACATGGTAGTTTTTCCCTCGCCAGCTGGGGTTGGGGAAATGGCCGATACCAAAATTAAATTACTGTTTTTGGCTTTGTCTCGGTTAATGGCCTTAAGAGGAAGTTTGGCCTTGTATTTCCCGAACATTTCAATGTGTTCCGGGTCGATTCCAAATTTTTCTGCAATGGTGGATATGTGTTTCAAAGAAACACCTTTGGCGATTTGTAAATCGTTCATAGTTTAGTTTTTATGCGCAAGGAAAGCATGTATCCTTCCCGTAATTGCTATACAAGATACATAATCGAGGGAGTAAAACTATGATATTTGTAGGTCCGTGAGGATTATTCCACTCTTCTACCTTCGGTGGTAAAAGATAAACCTTGCTGTCCCGAGGTGGAAATCATGACCCCTTCAAAATAAGGTTCGTGGGAAGTGGGTTTTATGGACCATTGAAAAAGAAAGTTGGCACCTGTTCCGCCTGATTTATCCTTTTCATCAATCACAATTTCAACGGTTTCCATGGGCTTTATGTAGATGGGCTCATCAAAATAAGTTCTGATGGGATTGCCCTTGGTATCAAAATACTCGGCTTTATGGATGTAGATGGTATCTCTCAGGTTGGTATTGCGCATACTTATGGTACTGGTAAGGTTGTGGGTACGGTGTTCGGTTTCACTATAAATCTCGGAATACACGGAGAGATACGAAATGCCATTCACCAAGGAATCTTGTTCGGAGATATGGGCCGTGCGATTGCTCCAGTTTACAGGATCGATGGAACTAACTTCTTTCTTGTTTTTTTCGGTACAGGAAAAAATCAGAAGTAAAAAAACAAATAGGACAATATTCTTCATGATGTGTCTATGTACTGACTAAGATACGAAATGGTAGATATTCAAAATCCAACCGTTCGAGTTTTTCCGAAGGAAAAGTATAGAGGAACCGAGTTTTCCTCATGCCCAACCTACCATCGGCAGGCAAGTTTCAGGGTGACGGGAAAGCTACTAATTCGTAGTAACAAAAATGAAAATTGAGTGGTATTTTGCCTTTATGTTGAACCAAACCCAAATCGCACAGCTCCAAGAATGGCTTACCGATACCTATGGTACTCCCGAGGAATTGGTCTATTACTTAGATTTGGCCGTGGAAATGTTATTTTATGTGGAAGAAGGAAATTTTGAGCAAAGGGAACTAAGGGATGTGGTGTTGATGTTGAGAGGGATGAAGAAATTTTTGGGTTAAAAATTGTAGTTACTTTAGTTTCTAAAAACTTTATGGATGATCCCCTCTCCAGTCTCCCCAAGGGGAGAGGTTTCCCTCCTTTGGAGGGATCAAGGGAGGACCTGATACCAGATGACGAAGAATTTCATTCTTTTCTTTAAAACCATGGATTTCAAATCCATGGTGGTTTATTTTTTCTTGATGGGCACCCAAAACTCTTCTTCGGATTCGGGGTGCTCTCCTTTGTATTTGGCTCCCATTAGTGCAAGGTAGGGCCTGCTATCCATTTCATATTCC
This sequence comes from Allomuricauda ruestringensis DSM 13258, assembly GCF_000224085.1. Classification (NCBI taxonomy): domain Bacteria; kingdom Pseudomonadati; phylum Bacteroidota; class Flavobacteriia; order Flavobacteriales; family Flavobacteriaceae; genus Flagellimonas; species Flagellimonas ruestringensis. Next base: position 1,196,291 of record NC_015945.1, on the reverse strand, counting down.
GAATTTGGGAGCCAATCGGCATAAATATACCTGAAGGTTTCCATGGCCTCGCTTGGTTTTCCTTTGTATGGAAACACGGCGTATTTTCCTGAAGGAATCGTCAAGGTCTCCATGCCGTCGGGAATTTGGTCAAAATCTGATACAGCAATGGTGGCCCATTTTTCAAATACTTGGGCGGGGTCAAAATTTTGAAAAAAAGAAGTGTCGGGATAAATCTCGACCGAATAAAGGTCATCATTTATGGGATTTTTGATTTCCTTTTTCCTTGGTGAAAAACTACGCCAAAGCTCAAAAGTTTTATCATTGGCGAAAGATGTGCTCAGTTTTTTGCCAATTAATTTAGTAGGAAGTAGGGTTTCTATTCTTGGTACCATTCATCAAAATTTAAAAAACATAGTTTAATTGCACCCCCCCAAAATAATTACGTGCATTTCCTGGGTAATAATATCTGGGTTGTGCGTCTCCAAAACCAACGGCATTAATCAATACGGATTGGGCATAATTACTGTCAAAAATATTGTTGATTCCCGCATTCAGTCCTAAACTGATATGCGACGAAAGTGAGGTACGGAATCCCAACTTGGCATGGAACACATTAAAGGAGCTGCTACTCGCCGAATTGGCATCCGTTAGGGGGATTTCGTCCACAAACTGATGGGTCAGGTTCAGCTGTAACCCATTGGCATGTTGAAGGTCGACCCCCGAGCTTAACCGATGTTTTGGTACCCCGGTGAGTGGATTGCCCGAATAATCATTGTCCCCGTCCACAAAATCCACAAAACTATGATCGTTCAGCGTATAGCTTAAATATGGGGAAAAGCTAACCGACCGTGATAGCTTTCCTCGGTATTGCAAGTCCAGCTCAAGCCCTTGGTGACGGGTTTTCCCGGCATTTCTGCCAATATATTGGTCCTCTCCCACACGTTGGGCCACCAACAGGTTTTTCACGTTCATTCGGTATAGGGCAATGTTGGCGGAAAGCCTTTTTTGGAACAGTGTCCACTCGCTGCCCAACTCATAATTTGTTCCCGTTTCTTGGGCAATGTCCGGGTTGATGACTCCTTCTGGAGTGAGTGTTTCTTCCAAACTGGGATTGGAAAAGCCCCTACTTATGTTCGCATAGATTTTCCCGTTTTTTAATTGATAGTTGAGCCCAAGATTTGGGAGCAAAATCACATCAAAATCACGTTCTGCCGAGGCGTTGGCCTCTCCCTGGTTGAACAAGTCCCTAAAATCGTAATGGGTCTTGTTCAAGTTCAACCCCAATTGGGCGGAGAGATTTTTTGCGAAAGGGTAGGTAAGCGTCCCAAAAAGGTTGAACTGTCGCCTAAACTCTGTATTATTGCTCAATTGAGTTCCTTGTAAACTACCGTTGCCATTATTTTCTTCATACAGATTTTCAAAAGTGCCCCAATGGTATTCATCCTTATAGAATTCGCCACCAAAGGTGAACTGTGCTTTGCCCAAGTTGCCTGCAAAACGGCTCCGTAGGCCAAATCCGTTGGTAAACTCATCCAAAATATTGAAAGGCCTTGGCTCATAATGATCCAAATAGGTGTAGAAAACACTTGTGGTATTTTGGAGGTGTTCGGAAAACCGATAGGTGTGCGACAGGCCTGTTAAAATATATTTATTGGCCTCAAAACCCTGTGATTCCAACCAATTTGATGGTGCCCTCGTGGGGTCTTCTTCAAAATCTGTTTGGTTGATGGAACTTGGAATATGTGCTGTGTAGTCGATATAGTTCACCAGAAGAGCCATGCTGCTTTTTTGTCCTGTTTGGAACTGGGCGTTCAGCAGTAAACCATCACGTTGGAACTGACTGTTCTGTCGGTATCCATCAGTTTCCAAATGATTGTAACTCAAACTGAAGTTAAAACCTTCCTCCGAATGGGAGAATGTCAAGTTATCCTTGAGCATGTTATAAGACCCTACCGTGAACGAATTAATGAGTTGGGTCTTGTCTTGGACAGATGCTTTGGTGTCAAGCAAAATGGCACCGCCCAGATTGGAACCATAGGCGGTGGCTTTTGGGCCTTTTATGACCTCTACGGCACCCAAATTCTCAAAATCGTAGGCCTCTATAGTGGAGGAGCCAGTGCCATTGGTCACGGGAATACCGTTAAAGTACATGCGTAGCTTGTTGGTTCCGTAGGGAGTTCTTGCACCGATGCCGCGAATGGTAATACGGTTGGTATTGATGGCCCCAGATAGGATGTACACACCCGAAATCTGGTTGATGGCAGAGGGGATGTCCGTAGGATTGAACCGCTCAAAAGCTTGGGTAGATAATTTTGATGAAGAAGTGATGCCAGTAGCTTTTTTAGGAATTGCATCTTGGGTTAAGACAATTTCATCCAATTGTGTAATGGAGTCTTTTTGCGTGTTTTGAGCTGAAATTGTATTAAAGCAACACAAAAATAGACCAAACAAAAATCTATTTATATTTTGATGGGATAGTTTCAAAGTAAGTGAGATTAATTTTTTAGGGTGACTGTTTTTCCTTCTTTTGCACTTTTTCGGGCTGCATCCAGTATTTCAACAACTGTCATATTGTTTTCCAAGGAAGAAAGGTCATTAGGGCCTAAGTGAATATCCTCCCTTATCACTGCTGCGAATAAAGAAAATGGATCGTTATAGGGACTGGTGCGTTCTTCAAGGGTTATTTGTTCTTCATGGAATCCGTCATAGCCTTCTGCAATTCGAATACGCAGGTTGTTTCGGTTATCGGCATAAATGGCCCCTGTGAGACCATAAAGCTCCATATCTTTTCTTCCGATGGGCCAGTTCCATGAAGGTTCGAGTATAGCCTGACAATCGTTATAGGTAAGTATTATTGTGGCATCATCATCCACTTTGGGGTTGTTCTCGGTTTGAAGTTGTTGGGTAACAGCGGTTACCGTATTCGGTTTTGTCCCTTTTTTAAGCCAAGTTATCAAATTGGCCCCGTAACATCCAAAATCTGTTATGGCTCCACCACCGTTGAGCACCGGATCTTGCAGCCAATCCAAAAATTCTTGATTCACACCAATTTTTACAGGTCCGCGATGGCCATCGCGGACAATTACCTTGCGCAAATCGCCAATTTTTCCATTTTCAAGAAGCTCTTTGGCCTTGTGGTTTGTGGGGTACCAAGTTGTTTCATAATTGGTTAGCAAATGGATGCCATGTTTTTCGGCCAATATTTTCATTTTTTTTGCGTGCTGCATATTGACGGCAAGAGGTTTTTCAACCATGACATGAATTCCTTTGGGGGCACAGGTTTGTACAACTTCCAAATGGCCGTAAATGGTTCCAAATGCAGTAACAGCCTCTGGTTTGGTGGCTGAAATCATTTCCTCCAAACTATTATAGACCAAATCCATCGAAAAACCATGTTGTTTTGCATAACGTTGTGCTAATTCCCGATTAGGTTCCGCAATACCAACAATTTCAACATCACCAATATCTTCTCTACCCAAAATCCAATGTACATGGGAGTGGGTAAGCCCTGCAATACCTATTTTTAGGGGGTTGGTTTGGGCATTTCCTGAGAAAAAATTTAAACAGCAAAAAAGGAGGATGAATATATTTCGCAACATGATGGGATTTTTAATGAGTAAATAAAGATAGGAACTAATCGGTAAGATTGTTCAATAGTGTTCGAGTGTCCATAATTGTTGCAAACTCATCTTTTAAGTTGGCCATTTCTGTTTGAAAAATAATGTCTGCACCATATTTTTTTCCATCAAACCCAATTTTATCAAAGGCCGCAGTGGCATCAGAAACCAAAATAACATTAAAACCAAGGTTTGAGGCCATTCGCACCGAGGTAGAAATACAATGTTCAATGGTTAGTCCCGCAATCACCAAGTTGGAAATATTTTGAGCTTTTAAACTTGCCTCCAGATGGGTTCCGATAAAAGCGCTGTTCACATCTTTTTCAAATACAGGTTCGTTGATCGTTGGTTGCACGGCTGGATGAAAATCGTTGCCCATCTTACTGGGGTGCAAGGGAGAACTAAGGTTGGTCGAATTGTGCTTTATATGAAAAATGGGCAAATGTTTTTTTCTGAAGTGTTTGAGTAGTCTGCCACAATTTTCTTCCGCTTCGGGATTGTTTCGTTCTGTGCCGTAATACTTCATTTCTTGTAGCCCAAGTTGGGTGTCGATTAGAATAAGTGCGGTCATGAGGATGAATTTTGATCTAAAAATACGGGAAAACATCAAGAAAGCAGGTGTTGATTCTTTTCATCAATGCATCCATTGGTAAATTCAATTTTAGGGAGCCGTTCACAATAGCTATTTTTGAACAAATTTGATTATATGAAGATCATATCATACAATGTTAACGGAATCCGGGCGGCAATGAACAAAGGGTTTGTGGATTGGTTGACATCCGTTGGTCCAGACGTAGTTTGTTTGCAAGAGACCAAGGCCATGAAAGAGCAAGTGGATACCCATCTTTTTGAGGAAGCGGGTTACCCTTACCACTATTGGTTCAGTGCCCAGAAAAAAGGATACAGCGGTGTGGCTTTACTATGTAAAAATGAACCTGATAACGTAGAATTCGGAACGGGAATAGATTATATGGATCATGAGGGGAGAAACATCCGTGCCGATTTTGGAGACCTCTCTGTAATGAGCATGTATTTGCCATCTGGCACCAATATGGATCGTTTGGATTTTAAGTTGACCTACATGGCCGATTTTCAAATATATTCAGAGGAGCTCCGAAAAGAACACCCCAACCTAATTGTTTGTGGGGATTACAATATCTGTCATGAGGCAATAGACATCCACGATCCCGTTCGCAACAAAAATGTATCAGGATTTTTACCCGTGGAGCGGGAATGGATAGGCAATTTTATGGAAAGTGGTTTTATTGATAGTTTCAGACATTTCAACAAAGAACCCGATAATTACACGTGGTGGAGTTATCGGGCCAATGCCAGGGCAAACAATAAAGGCTGGCGTCTGGATTATGGAATGGTTGCCGAACCCTTGGAAGATCGGCTCAAGCGTTCTGTGATTTTGTCCGAAGCCAAACATAGCGACCATTGCCCCATTTTATTGGAACTTGAAAAATAAAATTGGGGTAAAGACCGAAGTTTTTGTTTCAGTACCTTTAACTGTCCTAAACCAAAAAAGATGAAATACACCAGAATTCCACATACCGATATCCGAATATCCAAAATTTGTTTGGGAACTATGACCTGGGGCCGCCAAAACAATGAAGATGAGGCGCATGAACAGATGGACTATGCCTTGGATCAAGGTATAAACTTTTTTGATACGGCCGAGCTGTACCCAGTGCCCGCCAAGAAAGAACTGTACGCAGTAACCGAAGAGTTTATAGGGAACTGGCTCAAAAAAACAGGTAATCGGGACAAAGTGGTGCTTGCATCTAAAATAGCTGGGCCTGGACACGCTGCGAAGCACATTCGTAACACGGGGTTCAGTAAGGAATCCATTATCAGTGCTGTGGAGGACAGCTTAAAACGTTTACAAACCGATTATATCGACTTGTACCAACTCCATTGGCCGGAGCGGAACACCAATTATTTTGGACAACGTGGCTACAATGCCCATGCGGTTGATGTTTGGGATGATAATATCCATCAAGTATTGGAAACATTGCGCGATTTGATTGCCGAAGGCAAGATTCGTCACGTAGGACTATCCAACGAGACACCGTGGGGCGCCATGCGTTTTTTAGAAGAGAGCAAGGTGCACCAGTCTTTACCTAGAATGCTGACAGTTCAAAACCCATATAATCTCTTGAACCGATTGTTTGAAGTTGGACTATCCGAGGTTGCCATGCGTGAGCAAATAGGTTTGTTGGCTTATTCTCCACTTGGATTTGGAGTGTTGAGCGGTAAATATTTGACCGAAATACCGCCAAGAAAAGCAAGAGTAACATTGTTTCCCAATTATAATAGGTATAGTGGAGAAACGGCGGTACAAGCTACCGAAAAATATGCCCAATTGGCCAAAGAACACGGTTTGAGCATGGTGCAAATGGCCTTGGCCTTTGTTAATACCCGACCCTTTTTAACCAGTAACATTATTGGGGCAACCAGTATGGAGCAGCTCAAGGAAAATATTGGCAGTATCGATGTAGACCTTTCCGATGCGGTGTTGGACAGGATTGAAGAAATCCATAGAGAGATTCCAAATCCCGCACCGTAAATTATTCTAAGGCATAAGCACGGTATTCATCACCCGAAGGGGTACCCATTTTGCCTCCTCCGCAGGAAATCACGACGTATTGTTTCCCATCGACTTGATAGGTAATGGGTGTGGCATAACCACCGGCAGGAAGCTGGTCTTCCCAGAGTTGTTTGCCCGACTTCATGCTGAATGCACGGATTTTTTCATCTTTTGTGGCCGCAATAAAGAGCACCCCACCTTTGGTGACGACAGGACCGCCATAATTTTCCAAGCCTGAAACGGAAACATTGGGGTCGTCCAAACTTTCTTCATGCCCCAAAGGCACCGACCACAGATATTCCCCTGAGTTGAGGTCGATGGCATTCAAGGTGCCCCATGGCGGTTTTACCACAGGATAACCCCTATCATCTTTAAATCTGGCAAAACTGGCCACGGAATAGGGCACATCAACTTTTAATTTTTCTACCCTATGGTCTTTGGCTTCCTCCATACCCATAACAAACTCGGTAATGGCATTGGTTTCCTCCTCGGAAAGGTTGGGCATGCCCGGCATGGCACCACGCCCTTTTTGGATAATGGTTTTTATGGAATCGGATTCCAATCGCAACTTCACATTTTGAAGCTCTGGGATTCCGTTCAAGCCTTGTAAATCGCCACCGTGGCATCGGGCACAATGGATTTGAGCCAAGCTTTGCCCCACACTGGAACCTTTTCCATCACTACCAACTTCTTTCATTTTAATGATCCAAGCCATTTCATTGGCGTTAACGTACATCACCCCATCCCTAGGGTCGAGTGCCGCTCCGCCCCATTCGGCCCCACCGTCGGCCCCTGGGAATAAAATCACTCCAGTGGTATCCATCGGTATAAATTGTCCTTGTGATGTAATGGAGTTGAATTTTTCCAGCACAGTTGGATTGTCCTTGGTTTCATTCCCTTGAACCAAATCATCAACAAAAGCAGTTCTGTCCGGTGCGTATAAATCGTCTTCTGTCAAAATTTGACGGGCAAAAGGAGCTGGTTTTAAGGGTAAGGGTTGAGTTTCGAATGCTTTTTCACCAAGCAGTGTGGAACTTGGATAGGCTTTTTCCTCTATGGGAAACAGAGGTTCTCCAGTTATTCGGTTGAACACAAATACGTGGCCACTTTTGGTTACTTGTGCTACTGCTGGAATGGTTTGTCCGTCCCTAACAATATCCACCAGGTTGGGTGGTGCGGGCAAGTCCCGGTCCCAAATATCGTGGTGTACCATTTGAAAATGCCAAATCCGCTCCCCGGTATTGGCATTTAGTGCCAACAGGGAATTGGCAAACAGGTTGGATCCTTCGCGGTCGCCACCGTACCAGTCAAAAGCGGCCGAACCCGTAGGAATATAAACAATACCCTGTTCGTTGTCCAAAGCCATGCCAGGCCAGCTGTTGGCACCACCAACTTTTTTATAGGCTTCGACAGGCCAGGTATCGTAACCAAACTCTCCTGGTTGGGGAATGGTGTGGAATGTCCAAAGGATTTCGCCCGTGAACACATCATAAGCCCGTATGTGCCCTGGTGAAGAGCCGGGGCCTTCGCCTACTCGTGTACCTTGAATCAATATGTTATGAAAAATGGCTCCAGGGGTATTGGATACTACGGACAGCTTATTGGGGTCTCTGCCCAAGCCATCCCGAAGGTCAATGCTGCCGTTGTTGCCAAAATCGGTAATGGGCTCGCCCGTTTCGATATTGATGGCGTACAGTTTTGGCCCAGAGGAAAAAAAGATACGACCAGGTGCTTTACCATCCGATTTCCAATAATTTAATCCGCGATTGAGACCCAAGCCCGATTCATCCTTGGTTTTGGGTGAAAATTTCCAGATTTCTTTCCCTGTTTTCGCATTTATAGCGAATAATTCAATGGCTGCATTAACGCCATAGAGGGTATTGCCTACCATTAAAGGACTGGTCTGTATTTGGGTTGTTCTTCCTTCTTGCTGACCTCCGCTTTTATAGCTCCATGCCAATTTTAATTGTGTAACGTTTGAAGTGTCGATTTGATCAAGATTGGAAAAATGTGTTCGTTCGGGGTCTCCCAAATAATGTTCCCAAGTGGTGAAATAGGGTTTGTTGGCTGAGTTGGGTTTTGGTTCGGAACAGGAAGTCAATAGGGCTAAGCAAAGAAGAAGGAAATATCTTTTCATGTGCAGTTTTAAGGTTTTTTTAATTGAATATTCGTAATCAATCATGATACCCTGTCTCTTCGAGCCTTTCGACTCCGTTCAAGATAAACTTAAGTCGAGAAGTTATTAGACCCAACGCTATAGAAATGAAGTCTCGACCTGACAACTTTTTGTTTATATGATTGATTGCGGACAATTGGATTTTTTAAATATATAAATAAACCATCAAAAAGAAAGATTATCCGAATAGATGGGCGACAACATCTTCAATTTTTGAGACTTTCCGGACCTGAATACCTGTCTTTTTTAAACCGATTTTGTTGTTTTTGGAGATAAATATGGTCGAAAAACCCAATTTTTCAGCTTCAAGAATACGCTGATCTACTCGCTGCACGGGTCTAATTTCGCCAGCAAGTCCAACTTCCGCGGCAAAACAAACGCCTTTTTCAATGGCGATGTCCGAATTGCTGGATAGGATGGCGCCCATAACTGCCAAATCAATTGCGGGATCATCTACGGAAATTCCGCCTGTAATGTTCAAGAAAACATCCTTGGCACCCAATTTAAAACCTGCCCGCTTTTCCAAAACGGCCAAAAGCATGTTCAATCTTTTGGCATTGAAACCTGTAGCAGAACGCTGTGGTGTTCCGTAAACGGCTGTACTTACCAAAGCTTGGATTTCAATAAGCAAAGGTCTCATACCTTCAACAGTTGCCGCAATGGCAGTACCGCTCAGGTCTTCCTCATTTTTGGAGATCAACACTTCGGACGGATTGTTCACTTCACGTAAACCACTTCCTTGCATTTCGTAAATACCCAGTTCGGCTGTGGAACCAAATCGGTTTTTGAGGGAACGAAGGATACGATACACGTAATTACGGTCACCTTCAAACTGAAGAACGGTATCCACCATGTGCTCCAGAATCTTAGGTCCTGCAATGGTGCCATCTTTAGTGATGTGCCCCACTAAAATAACAGGTGTATGGCTCTCTTTTGCAAATTTGATGAGCTCTGCGGTGCTTTCACGGATTTGTGAAATGCTTCCTGCCGCAGATTCGATATAATCGGTGTGCAGCGTTTGTATGGAATCTATTACGACCAAATCGGGCTCAATGGTCGATATTTGCTGAAAAATGTTTTGGGTTTTGGTTTCGGTAAGGATGTAGCAATTTTCGCTGTTGGGTTGAATACGATCGGCTCGCATTTTTATCTGCCGTTGACTTTCTTCCCCCGAAACATATAGAATTTTGTAGGGTAGTTTTAACGCAATTTGAAGCAACAAGGTACTTTTTCCAATACCTGGTTCTCCTCCCAGTAAAGTAAGCGAACCCGGTACCAATCCACCTCCCAAAACACGATTGAACTCTTGGTCCAAGGTATCCAGTCGGAGTTCTTTTTCTTGTGTAATTTCGGAAACACGTAGGGGTTTGTTGGCTTGTTTGGCAGTTTTGTTGGTCTTCCAACTTTTTTTGTCTTCTTTTTGGACCACTTCTTCCACAATGGTGTTCCACTCCTTGCAAGAGGAACATTGCCCAATCCATTTTGGGAATTGGGTTCCACAGTTTTGACAAAAAAATGCTGTTTTGGTTTTGGCCATTAAAAATAAATGAAGGGTCTAAGATATGGATTTTTGGATGTTATCCGATTTGTGTAAGTTATCCCAAACCGTATAAAGTCCTGTTAACCTAAAAAATAATTTATTAACACTGGTTTTAAAAGCAATTTTATTTTGTCAGCACTGAATATGATAACATTTAACTTTATAGCAACAAAAAATCCTGTGAAGCTAGCTTCACAGGATTAATCTAAAGTTCATTAAATCTGTCAACCTATTTCAGGTTAACCAAGAATTTATTTTTTAATCGGCCAGAACAATTACTTTATTGTCCTTCATCTCAACAGTACCGCTTGTGATTGCCAAAACAGTTTCTCCATTTTTTCCTTTGGAAAACTTATCGGCAAAGGCTTCATCTATAGAGATGTTGCCCTTTACTTTTACGTTTCCCTTTTGCAACAAAGAAACAACAGGTGCGTGGTTCTCCAGCATTTGGAACTCGCCATTTATACCAGGAACGGTAACCGCAGTTACATCGCCTGAGAATAAGGTAGCTTCGGGTGATACTATTTCTAAATACATGTTTTCTAGTTATGAGTCATGACTTGTTTAGGCTTCCGCCAACATTTTCTCTCCAGCCTCGATAGCTTCTTCGATGGTACCTTTAAGGTTGAAGGCAGATTCTGGCAAGTGATCTAGTTCACCGTCCATGATCATGTTAAATCCTTTAATAGTCTCTTTAATGTCAACCAACACCCCAGGAATACCGGTAAACTGTTCTGCTACGTGGAATGGCTGTGACAAGAAGCGTTGTACACGTCTTGCCCTACCTACGGCCAATTTATCTTCTTCAGAAAGTTCCTCCATACCCAAGATGGCGATAATATCCTGAAGCTCTTTATAACGTTGCAACAACTCTTTTACACGTTGTGCACAGTCGTAGTGTTCTTTACCCAAAATTTCAGGGGTCAAAATCCTAGAAGTGGAATCCAAAGGATCCACAGCAGGATAAATACCCAGCTCGGCAATTTTACGGGAAAGTACGGTTGTGGCATCCAAGTGAGCAAATGTTGTGGCTGGTGCTGGATCCGTCAAGTCATCCGCAGGTACGTAAACCGCCTGCACCGATGTAATGGAACCTCTTTTTGTTGATGTAATCCTTTCTTGCATGGCACCCATTTCTGTTGCCAATGTTGGTTGATAACCCACCGCAGATGGCATACGACCTAAAAGTGCAGATACCTCGGAACCTGCTTGAGTAAAACGGAAAATGTTATCAACAAAGAAAAGAACGTCTTTTCCTTGTCCTTCTCCCGATCCATCACGGAAATATTCTGCAATGGTCAATCCAGACAATGCAACACGAGCACGTGCTCCCGGTGGTTCGTTCATCTGACCGAACACAAAGGTTGCCTTGGATTCCTTCATGGCGCTTTTGTCTACTTTGGATAAATCCCATCCTCCTTCTTCCATGGAGTGCAAGAAATCGTCCCCGTATTTTATAATTCCGGATTCCAACATCTCACGAAGCAAATCGTTTCCTTCACGGGTACGTTCACCAACACCTGCGAACACGGACAAACCACCGTGACCTTTTGCAATGTTGTTGATCAACTCCTGAATCAATACCGTTTTACCAACCCCGGCACCACCGAACAATCCAATTTTACCACCTTTTGCATAAGGCTCGATAAGGTCGATTACTTTAATACCCGTAAAAAGTACTTCTGTTGAAGTGGAAAGGTCTTCAAATTTTGGTGCTTCACGGTGAATTGGAAGACCATTGTCTCCAGTTTTAGGTAAGTTTTCCATACCATCGATGGCGTCACCGATCACATTGAAAAGACGTCCGTAAACATCTTCGCCAATTGGCATTTGAATTGGATTTCCGGTAGCTACTACCTCTACACCCCTGCTCAAACCATCGGTAGAGTCCATAGAGATGGTTCTTACGGTATTCTCACCAATGTGTGATTGTACTTCCAAAACCAATTTTGAGCCATCAGCTTTTGCTATTTCAAGGGAGTCATAAATTCTTGGGATTACTACCCCTGATTCAAACTCAACATCAATGACCGGGCCTATAATTTGGGCAACCTTACCTGTTACTTTAGACATTAGTATGTTTATTTATAATTGAATACGCGGAAAATGACCGCTATTTTTTCGGCTGCAAAGATATGCTTTTACATTTTTATTCAGAAACCCATTTCAGCTTTTTTTTAAAGAAAAAAGGCGCTGGAAAATCCAACGCCTTTTCTTTTGCTTGCCTACTGTTGTTTAGGGATTTATGCTCCAAGATAAATAGTATATGGAACCGATAAATCCTGTACCGATTGCCGTGTAGTATTCATCACCCAAAAGATTGGATCCACCAAGTTTAAAAACAGATTTGATGGATGGAACCGAATAGTTGATTTGGGCATCCAACACAGTGTATGCTGGAATATTGCCATCGGCAAACGAAGCTTCCCAGTAATAACTGTCACTCCAACGGTAGTTTACGTTAAAACCAAAGTTTTTGAAAAGCGCTGCATTCCCGAAAGAAGCTTTTACCTTGTGCTTTGGAGTATTAAAGTTAGTTCTCAAATCTGGATATTTACCTTCATCAATGTCCAATTCGGCGAATGTGTAGTTGACCCCAAGGTCAAAGTTTCCAAGTTTGGTATCTACACCAACGGTACCTCCGTAGGAATTGATATCTGCCTCGGAATTGGTATAGGTTTGATACACTTGGTAATCTCCGTTCTGAAGTGCCAACAAGGAAAGACCTCCATCTCCTGCTTCACCATAAAAAGGAACAGCTGTGGTGGTATTGGCCAAAAAGTCGGAATAGCTATTGTAGTATCCGCTCAAGTCAATGGTGAACTTACCCACTTGCCCACGATAACCTGCTTCATAAGCTATGATTTCCTCGGGTTTAACAAGTGGTGTATTGACTACTTCAGGAGCTCCAGCTTGTAAGGAACTTACGGAATAGGCATTTTCATAGGCTTCACGACCTACAATTTCCACTGTAGCGGGTTGACCAAGATCCTCCTGAGCTTTCTCACTTATATCAAATGTTCTCACATCCCTGTCCAAGTTTGATGGTGCGGAACCTACCAAAATAGCACGTCCTGCATTTAAACCAATGAACAAGTCCTGTGTTGTTGGATTTCTAAACCCTTGCTGTACTGAAACCCTAAGGTTATGGTTTCTTTCTTCTCCCAAGGTGTAGGCAAAAGAAACTCTTGGCGAAAGAAATCCATCAAAAAATTCATTTTTATCATAACGGGCAGAACCTGTAAATTTTAAACGGTCATCCAAAAATTTCTTCTGTACTTGAAGGTAGGCTCCGTACTCGTTGTATTTGATGGGACCATCAATATCTGTAAAAATGGTTCCATTGGAATTCAACTCATATTCCCTGAACGAACCTCCGATTTGAATATCGGCCCAATCATCTATCAGGTGGGCAATATTGTAATTACCGTTTACGTGACGGAATTTGGTTTTATCAATGAACTTTGCCCCTGTGGTTAAGTCCCCATCATTGATAACCTTATTGAATGCACTTTCAAACGCTGGTGTCCCGGGAATCAATCTTCCTTCATCTGCATAAGCTCTTGCCGCGGCATGTGCTTGTACAGATGCATCCTCACGGGAAGTTCCTTGCTGAAAAAGTCCTAAAAATGTAGGTATATATGTCCCTATGTAATCGCCAAACCATGATCTTTCATTCGGGTTACTTGGATTTGGTATATCTCTCTTCCAAAGTCTGTTCACATTGATTGCTGCAAAACGAGTATCGTAAGCATCGCCCGAGTTTTCGGAAACAATGTATCCCCTTAAAAAGAAATTATCGTTCTTGATTTCCAACTTGTGCTGCTGCATGGTAAACCCACTTACCGCATACCGGTTAGCTCCTTGATAAATGGTGGTGCCGCGACCAATTCTACTGTTAAGAATCACTTCCAAATCATCTGCAAAGGGCCTGTAATGCAATGCAAAATCCGCTTTTACACTTTCCGCACCATAGTCGGCCAAATCGGCTTCATCATACCCTGTTCTGGAAACCACCGCTGAACCTATGGTACCACTAGGCAACCCTGCAAATGAGTCGAAATTTATTAAATCCGAAACCTCATCACCGTACACATTTAATCCGTCGTAGGCTGGATTGGAACGGTCGGCTCCCGGATTGTTCAAATCCGCTCTGCTGTTGGCATGCCAATCCTCACCGGTCAGAACCGATAGGTTTGCCTTAACGGCTACTTTATCGCTGAATGCGTGGGCCGCACGCACTCCAAAATCTTTATAAAAATTGCTTCCCGCAGCGTCTTGGGTGGTTACCCCGCCTTTGGCGTAGGCACTTATCCCTTGAAAATCGAACGGGTTTTTACTTCTCATGAACAGTATACCGTTAAAAGCACCTGCTCCATACAAAGCGGAGGAAGCTCCTGGAAGGATTTCCACGCTCTGCACATCCAGCTCCGACATCCCCACAAGGTTACCCAAAACAAAGTTAAGTCCGGGGGCGGTGTTGTCCATTCCATCTACCAACTGTAAAAATCGGTTGTTGGCAAAGGTTGCAAAACCTCTGGTGTTCACGGATTGAAACGTTAAACTGTTTGTATTAATATCCACTCCCTTCAAGTTTTGAAGACCACCATAAAAGGATTCTGCCGTAGTGTTTTTAATTTCCCTAAGACCAAATCTTTCAACGGATACGGGAGACTCAAAAATACGTTCGGGAGTTCTTGAAGCTGAAATCACAATTTCGTCCAACAGGGTGTTAGCTTCCGAAAGTGTAATAGTAAGTGTCTGGTTGTTTGAAGTGACATTCGCTGTAAAATCCGAGAAACCTATACTGGAAAATTGAAGCTGAAAAGGGGGCTCTTCATCAGTATTAAAGGTAAAATTTCCATCAAAGTCCGTAGTGGTTCCTTCTGCTTTCCCAACCAAGACCACATTGGCTCCCGGTATGGGCTCGTTATTTTCATCAACTACCTTTCCCTGTACGGTGGTCTGACCATAAGTTGCCAAACCCAACAGCATTAGGGAAAGAAACATAAGTTTTTTCATTTGCTATGGATTAGAGTTAATTTAGTTATTGTGCATGTTAAGTATCAATCGGGAAGATACATTTTTTTTTATTTTGATTATACAAATTTGAAAAAAATTATGCATGCATAATACTTTTTTGGCAAAAAATCCTATTTAAATATACGTTTTCAACAAAAAAAGGTGCCGTTTCCAGCACCTTTTTTGTTTGATCTTATGTTTTTACTTTCTATTCTACCGTAACGGATTTAGCCAAATTTCTCGGCTGATCTACATTACAACCTCTCATTACGGCGATATGGTATGAAAGTAATTGTAACGGAATTGTTGTGAGTAGCGGTGATAGGCTTTCTGAAGTTTCCGGCACCTCGATTACATGGTCCGCCAACTCTTTTACGGTTTCGTCACCTTCTGTTACTATGGCTATGATTCGTCCTTTTCTGGATTTTATTTCCTGGATATTGCTTACTACTTTTTCGTAGTGGCCTTTTTTGGTGGCAATTACTACGACTGGCATTTGCTCATCGATCAAAGCGATGGGTCCGTGCTTCATCTCTGCGGCAGGATAGCCTTCTGCATGGATGTAACTAATTTCTTTCAGTTTTAAAGCTCCCTCCAGCGCCACGGGGAAATTATATCCTCTTCCCAAATATAGGCAGTTAGGTGAATCTTTATAAGTTTCTGATATTTCTTCTACCAAAGTATTGGACAACAATGCCTTTTCCACTTTAGCCGGTACAGCCTCCAATTCTGCTAAGTATTCATGGTACTTGGATTGAGAGAGTGTCCCTTTTTCTTGCGCCAATTTTAAAGCAATCAAGGTCAATACCGTAATCTGCGTGGTAAATGCCTTGGTCGAAGCCACTCCTATTTCCGGTCCAGCATGTGTATAGGCTCCTGCGTAGGTTTCTCTGGCTATGGATGAACCCACTACGTTACAAACCCCAAATACAAACGCTCCTTTTTCTTTTGCCAGTTTTATTGCAGCTAAAGTATCTGCAGTTTCTCCAGACTGTGAGATAGCTATCAGCACATCATTCTCTGTAATTACCGGGTTACGGTACCTGAATTCCGAGGCATATTCCACCTCAACAGGTATCCTTGCCATGTCCTCAAAAATATATTCCGCTACCAAACCAGCGTGCCACGAAGTACCGCAGGCTACGATTATGATTCTGTTGGCGTTGAGGAATTTTTCGAGGTTCTGATCAATACCGGACATTTTAATAATACCCTTATCTGCCAGCAAACGTCCCCTATAGGTATCCAAAATAGCCTTGGGCTGCTCATAGATTTCTTTGAGCATAAAATGATCATAGCCGCCTTTTTCTATTTCTTCCAGGTTGAGCTGTAACTCTAGAATATTAGGGTAGGCAATGGCATCGTCCTTGATTTTACGTAGCTTGATTTCCTTGCCAATCCTTACAATGGCCATTTCCTCGTCTTCAAGATATACGGCATTGTTAGTGAATTCTATAAATGGAGAGGCATCAGAGGCAATAAAATATTCGTTTTCCCCGATTCCGATAGCGAGGGGACTACCTAATTTGGCGACCACGATTTCATCGGGCTTGTTTTTATCAAACACCGCAATGGCATACGCTCCTACAACTTGGTTCAATGCAATCTGAACGGCTTTACCCAGTTTTACCCCTTCTTTTTTCTTGACTTCTTCAATTAGGTTGATGAGCACTTCGGTATCGGTATCCGATTCAAAGGTGTAACCTCTTTTGATAAGTGCTTGTTTAATGGACTCATAGTTTTCTATGATTCCATTGTGAATAATCACCAAATCACCTGAATTGGAGTAATGGGGGTGTGAATTTACATCGTTGGGAACGCCATGGGTAGCCCATCTCGTATGACCTAGACCTAATTTTCCTTTGATGGGAATAGAAGCTTCGGCCTTGTTTTTTAAATCTTCAACTTTACCCTTTGTTTTGGCAAGATGGATGTTCTCTCCATCGTACAAGGTAATTCCTGCACTGTCGTATCCTCTATATTCTAGCCTTTGAAGTCCTTTTATTATTACTGGATAGGCATCTCTATGACCAATGTAACCAACTATTCCACACATAAGATTTTTTTAGTTAATAACCATTTGGGGGTTGGTCATCAAATTTAAAAGGTATACGTTAAAATATGTAGTTCTGGTTCTTTAAAACGATAAACGTTCAAAAAACTACGATAAATTCGTACTTTTAATTGGCCTCGGTGTAGTGAATTTCCAATTTGAGTTTCTTGCCTTCTTCTCCATTGGACACATTACTCCCATATAAAACCGTACCCAAAGGACTTATGGATGCTGCAACAGGATAATCGATTCCCTGCATATCGCTACCAACCACTTCTTGAACACCTATAAAGTTAATATTAGGGGTCAAAGTCAGCCCTAATTTGGCGTTTGCAGAATCCCTGACGATAATATTGTTGATATGTTCCGTAATACGGATTTTATATTTTACACCTCGGTTATTTTCTTTCTCCAAAAGTCCACCGTGATTTAGAAAATATTTTAATGGATTTGAACCGGAATTAACTGTTGGGTCTTCATTAGATGCATCAAATAGGGGTCGATTGGTTTCTGCATTGTACAAATAAAGCCTCGGTGGTTCTACGACCGACTCATCCAGCGTTCCACGATCCACATAGAATACCAAATTGGCTTCGTTGATCACCCAATTGTTCTGCTTGATCTGGTTAATAATGTTTGCTCCTCCGTTTTCCACTTCTTCAAACAAGCGTACCTCGGCAAGTGTGGCACCGCCTTTTACATATATTCTAGAAGCATTCTCTCCACTGTTCAAGGCATTCTCTACTTCTGGCGGTAACATTTCATTCTCAAAAATATTTACGGCATTTCCAGTAACCCCTGTTTGGGAACTCACAAGAAAGTTTAATACAAAATCCTTTTCGGATGTTACTTCTTCCTCGGTTTCGGCGTCATAATCATCGTACGTATAGGTAATGGTAATATTTGCTTCGGACAAATCCAGCAAGAACATTAACTGCTCCATATCGGTTCCCGATAAATGTACTCCCCGAAGGAAATTTTTAAAATTGGAACTGCTCAATAGCTCAGCTTGACCTTCTTTGTCCAAAATGTTTTGTTGGAAGAAATCCTTGTTTAGCTCTACACGGATACCTGGGTTTAATCTACTGGTTATTTCCTTGGACTCGTCAACGTCCTCTGTATCGGGATCATCTTCGTTATCACGGAACAACATTTCCTCATCGTCTATGGTTACCTCTCCATTAAAAAGTGTTTCACCAATAAAACTGGAAAAATCCTGATTGGAATAATATTCCTGTGCCTGTTCAAAATTGGAATTTGGATCCAAGTCCCGAAGAAAGTAATTGGATCTAGAGACCACCAAATTAAAAGTCTGTTCTTCATCGCTATAGCCATAAATACTGTCCAAATCGAACTTATTTGGATAATTGTTTGACACAAAATTATCCTCAGTTCCATCCTCATCGGGGTCATAGGGGTTTGAACCTTGGACCCGCTCTTGGTTATCGGTTACCCCGTCACCGTCCCAATCGGAATTAGGGTCGTCAACGTCATCATCGCTTTTTTCCAACTCGTCGGGCACTCCATCTCCATCCGAATCGGGCGAAGGTGATGTTTGAAAAGGTATGTATAAATAGACCTCTTTTACGGTTTCGTTCTCTTGATCGTTATCTGGATCGTCCTCGTCTGTTTGGGAAATATCACCAAACGTGGGTGATGTTGTGGACAACTGAAGCTGGGAAATGATGCTGGCCTTCCTTTGGCCATAAATGGGATCATTAAAGGTGCCCAATTGGTATAGCGGCAATTTATTGGTCTGTACCGCAGTAATGCCTTTGTTATAGGCAAACACATCGTACTCCACTTTACCGGTTGTAAAAGGCTCTCCTGCAATAACACCTTCACCTATGGTGTCCAATTCGTCTTCACAAGAAGCAATTAGTAAAAACAAAGTTCCAAACAGTGCCGAAACTTTGATAATCTTGGAAAATCTCATTAAATCTATTTTAAAACCTCTGTATTATAGAAATTTGTGTATGCCTCTTCTGCTTCTTGAAGTGAAACGTAGGGCAAAACAGGTACGGAAAGATTGTCTATATGGCTTTTTAGGTCATCGGACAATTCCTCCGCGGCTAAAATAACGGCATCGGAATGATCTACGGCAACCTTTAACAAATTATTATACTCGGGATGGGACAGTGCAGAAATTTCTTCTTTGTCTATGCCATCAAAAGCTATTTTATCTATCATGGTAGTATCGAGCTCTCCCTCAAAATCTTTACCATATACTGATGTTACAATTCTACTTTCAGAGAACAAAGGCTCATCTGCATAGTATTTTCTTAGGTAAAGCGGCACCAGGGAAGCCATCCAACCGTGAACATGGATGATATCCGGGGACCAGTTCAATTTTTTTACCGTTTCCACAACTCCTTTTGCAAAGAATATCGCGCGCTCGTCGTTATCCGGAAACAAATTCCCATCAGCATCGGCAAACGTTGCTTTTCTTTTAAAATATTCGTCATTGTCTATAAAATAGACTTGGATTCGCTCTTTTGGTATGGATGCCACCTTTATGATCAGGGGCATATCCATGTCGTTGATCACCAGGTTCATCCCCGATAAACGTATTACCTCATGTAATTGATGCCTCCTTTCGTTAATGTTTCCATACCTTGGCATAAATATGCGGATTTGCCCACCGTTGCTGTTCACCATTCTAGGCGCTTCGTACGACATTAAGGAAACAGGATTCTCTGGGAGGTAGGGAACTAATTCAGAAGATACAAACAATACCTTTTTACCATTCATAAACACTTTCTTTTGTTTATCCGAAAAACATAGCTGCAAAAGTACAAAAATTATGCTGATTAGCTGTATTTATAGTATTTTTGCACCCTTTTGTACCTGTATATGAAGATATTCGACCGTAAAAAAGAACTCAACGCCTTTACCTTGGAGCAGCGCAACAAAGACC
The DNA here is from genome assembly GCF_000224085.1 of Allomuricauda ruestringensis DSM 13258. Classification (NCBI taxonomy): domain Bacteria; kingdom Pseudomonadati; phylum Bacteroidota; class Flavobacteriia; order Flavobacteriales; family Flavobacteriaceae; genus Flagellimonas; species Flagellimonas ruestringensis. The sequence continues at coordinate 1,176,391 of NC_015945.1, read as the reverse complement.
GCACCATTGGTCTTGTACCCACTATGGGGGCACTCCATACCGGTCATATCTCCTTGATAAAAAAAGCCCTTTCGGAAAATGATTTGGTCGTGGTAAGCATTTTTGTGAACCCTACACAATTCGACAAAAAGGATGATCTGGATAAATATCCAAGAACTTTTGAAAAGGATATCGACCTATTAAAACAGGTTTCGGACAATATTGTGGTATTTGCACCTACGGTCGATGAAATCTATGAAGGGAAAGTTACCCCTGAATCCTATGAGTTCAATGGTTTGGACAAAGTAATGGAAGGTGAGTTCAGAGCAGGTCATTTTGATGGTGTTGGCACCATCGTGGAACTTTTACTAAGAACGGTAGCCCCGGACAGTGCCTATTTTGGAGAAAAAGACTTTCAACAATTGCAGATTATCCGAAAAATGGCCGAAATCAAGAATTTGCCCTACACCATTATAGGTTGCCCCATTGAAAGAGAACCAAACGGATTGGCCATGAGTTCCCGTAATGAGAGACTGTCAAAAAAACCCCGTGAACAAGCTGGTTTTATTCATGATACACTACAAGCTGCCAAAGCTAAATTTGGCACGAAAAGTGCTGCATATATAACGGATTGGGTAAAATCCGAATTTGAGCAACACCCTTTGTTTGATCTGGAATATTTTGAAATTGCCGACGAGAATACTCTCACCCCAGCTTTTAAAATACAGGACAACCAAAAATATAGAGCATTTATAGCCGTTTACGCAGACGGCGTACGCTTAATTGATAATCTAAGATTGAATTGATAATTTTGCACCATGCAAGTAGAAGTCGTAAAATCTAAAATTCACCGAGTAAAAGTTACCGGGGCTGACCTTAATTATATAGGGAGCATTACCATAGACGAAGATCTTATGGATGCCGCCAATATAATTAGGGGTGAAAAAGTGCAGATCGTGAACAACAACAACGGTGAGCGATTGGAAACCTACGCAATTCCAGGCCCCAGACATTCCGGAGAGCTGACCCTTAACGGAGCCGCTGCCAGAAAAGTGGCCGTGGGAGACGTATTGATCCTGATCACCTACGCTTGGATGGATATCGAAGAGGCAAAAACATTTAATCCAGCATTGGTGTTCCCCAACGAGGAAACCAATCTACTCAAGTAAATTTTGGGCAAATCCCTAAAAAAATTCCTTAAGATATTCGTACCCATTACTTTTGGGCTGTTTTTGATTTGGTACTCCTACAACTCCACCACGCCAGAAGAACGAAAACAGATTATCCATTATATTTCCAATGCAAGCCCATTCTGGGTAGGGGTTTCCGTGATTATTGGGATTTTGAGCCATATTTCGAGGGCGGTTCGCTGGAAATACCTCTTGAAACCCATGGGATACAGGCCCAAAACCGTCAACACCATATTTATTGTACTTATATCCTATTTCGCCAACTTGGGGATTCCCCGTTCTGGCGAAATCCTTAGGGCAACCGCGCTCACCACTTACGAAAATGTTCCTTTTGAAAAAGGGTTTGGGACCATTGTCACCGAAAGGGTCATCGATCTTTTGATGCTTCTGGCCATCATCATGATCACCTTGGTGCTTCAAACCGACTTTATCCTTGGTTTTTTGGAAGAAAAAGGAGTAAACTTCATCGGTGCCATTGGAATTTTATTCGTAGGCATTGTAGGCTTGTTTTTGGGATCGTTCATCATCCGTAAATCCAAATCACCTTTGGCGATAAGGCTAAAAGGATTTTTAAACGGTCTAAAAGATGGCGTGCTCAGTGTTTTCAAAATGAAGAACAAATGGCCGTTCATCTTCCACACACTCTTTATTTGGGTTGCCTATTTTGGCATGTTTTGGGTTATAAAATATACCGTTGAAGAAACTATAACACTATCCTTGGGTGAATTGTTGGTTGCCTTTGTGGCCGGAGCCTTCGCCATGTCCACAACCAACGGCGGAATTGGCCTGTATCCCATAGCTGTAAGTGCGGCCTTGGGCATTTACGGAATAAGCTCGGTTTCTGGAGATGCATTTGGATGGATCATGTGGATCGCACAAACCTTAATGGTCGTAGTTTTTGGTACAATATCATTCATTGTATTACCGTTATTGAATAGAAATCGGTAAGCCCCAACCGCGTAAAACTTAACCAATGAAAAAATGTCTATTTCTACTGATAGGCTTCATCTGCCTGAACCTAGGCGCTCAAGTAAAAAAGGAAATCTTTGAATCGTTCAAACTACAAGAGCGCAGAGATGTGTCCTATTATTTTCCAGAAGATTACACCAAAGAAAAAACATACCCGTTGATTGTGGTGTTGGATGCCGAACACCTGTTCGACCTTGTTGTGGCCAACGTAAAATTCCAAAGTAGGTTCGACCGTATGCCCGAAGCAATCGTAGTTGGCGTTCATCAATTACAGAACGACCTGAGATGGGAAGATTGTGCTTACGAAGATGTATCTGGCCTGCCCACCGAGAAAGGTAAAATGTTCTACGAATTTTTGGGTACGGAACTGATTCCCTATTTAGAGACCAGCTACAATATAGCTCCCTTCAAAATGTTCGTAGGTTACGACATCACTGCTAATTTTGGCAATTATTACCTATTCAAAGAACGCTCTCTTTTCAATTCTTATATCAGCATATCCCCAGTAATGGCCACCGAAATGGAAAGCAGGGTTCCCGCTCGTTTATCTGAACTGAATCAAGTGATTTTTTACAATTTGATTGTGGAAAAACAACCTTCCGACGATAGACAGCGTATCCTTCAAATGCACAACAGCATCAACTCCATCACCAAAGAATCATTGCGCTACTTTTTTGATGAGTACGAAAGCGCCGACCACACTTCCATTGCAGCTTACGGGATTAGCAAAGCTTTTGATAATGTGTTCAGCATCTACAGACCCATAACGCCTGCAGAATACAAATCAGACATTCTTACTTCTGAAGAACCTGTTTTCAATTATTTAGAGAATAGATACCAAACCATAGAAGACCTATTCGGGTTTGAAAAGCCAGTGGAACTCAACGATATTATGGCCATTTATGCCGCCTGTCTGAAAAAAGAAGACTACGAGTCACTGGAACCTTTGGCCGATCTTTGCAAAAAGGAATATCCCGATACCATGATGGGCTTTTATTTTGAAGCAGAGTACTATGAGTTTATAGGAGAGCCAAAAAAAGCGTTTAAAACGTTTGAAAAAGCCTTCCAATTGGAAGAAATCGACTTTTTGACCAAGGATTTGGCCCTCAAAAAAATTGATGCCCTCAAAGCGGACTTCGGGTATTAGAATTCCAGAAAGTTGGATTGATGGTCGGAGCCAGCGCAAGTGCCTCTAGGCACGTGCCGGAAAAAGCATTCAAAATAGAAGCTTTAGTGGAGGCACAAGCATGATACTTGCATCAGCCAAAGGCTAGCCCGAAAGGAATTGGGTCAACGGACAGAGTTTAATTTACAGTCCCCTGTGATAACCAAAATTTATTTGGAAAGATTTCTTATTGCAAACTAATGATGTGCCATTCTTTTTCACCCGAATGGTATATGGTCAGGGTTTTAAACCCTATGGCCGCATGCGCCGCCAAAGACCTTTTGTTTTTTCCGTCCACTTCCGTAATGATGGTATCAAAGCCTTCGGGCAATTTCTCTTTCATGGTTTGATACAGATTTCGGAAAACACCTTTGCCCCGATGACTTTTGGCTACACAGATTTGCCCCATCACCATATAGTTGACATTATCATCGATAGCACTATCAATTTCTTTGAACATAGGGCGTAGCACTTCAATCTCATCAGCAAATTTAGGGTGCATACATAGGGCATACCCTACAACTTGATTATCCTCCACGGCAATGATATGCCCGCACACATCGCTCATTGTTTTGAGAACCTCCAACGTGTGTTCCACCGTTACGAAACCTTCACTACTTCTTTCTTCGGAGCTCAAATTTTGAGGTAAATTTTGCTGTTGAAGAACCAGAATCTGTTGTAGTTCTTCCAAGGTGCTAGCTTGTTTGTAGCTAATCATTTATTCTATTTTAAGCCATTCTTTTCGTTGTTCAAGCATCTCTTGGGACGGTGCTTCATTTTTGTCTTCCATCAAACTAAAAGAATAATCAGGATTGGGTGTTAATATCAGTTCCGTAGATTTTTGCTCGCCATATCGGGTAAAGTTGATGGTTAAAGTTTCACCAATCGCAAACTGTTTTAGATAATCTTCAAACGTTTGGTCTTTGGTAAATGGAGTATCGTTAATATTTAGGATAACATCACCATTATCCAAACCAGCTTCATAAGCAGGACTTCCTATCTTTGTATTTCTAAGAATCATATAACCCGATTTATCGGCACTCATGGAAACATACCCTCCAAAATAGGGGTCCGACTCTGGTTGCACCAAAACCACTCCTACCGACTCCATAAGCGTTTTATAATTGGGCATTTCACTTTGGTAGATGTAGTTATTGAAAAAATGGTCTCCAAACGATTTGCCTGCGTATTCGTTCAAGGTATCATGAAGATTTTGGATGGTATATGGAATTTCAGTGGCACCATATTTTTTCCACACCAGTTTCATAAAATCATCCAGATTCAAATCATTTTCACGAAGGGATAAATCTAAAGCCAGTCCCAAAACACTTCCGTAAGAATAGTAAGAAATAAACATATTGTCCCTGTTAACCGGGTCCACAGAGGTGGCGGCATCCACAAAAGGGGCTTGAAAACTCATTTCAATCGGATTAAAGAACTGCCTTGCAGGTGAGTTCCAAACATAATTGAACGTGCCGGCCAAACCTTCTACATACTCCTTGGGCGAAGAAAGGCCTGCTCGGCATAAAATTAAACCTGTGTAATAGCTGGTAAACCCTTCGGCAAACCAAAGGGCACCGCTCATATTGGCTGCCTTAAAGTCAAAAGGTTCCAAACTTTTGGGGCGAATGCGCTCCACGTTCCAAGCATGGAAAAATTCGTGCGATACCGTACCAATATTCCGTTCCATTCCGCCATCGGCCAAGCTTCGGGTGCTCGTTAAAATAGTGGAATTGCGGTGCTCCATCCCATCTCCAGAGGCATTTGGGATATAGCAGGCCAAAAAGGTGTAGTTTCCATAATCAAAATCGGGTAATTCACCGTAGACTTCTTTTTCTGCCAATACTATTTTCTTTACTTTCTCAAAATATGTATCAGCTTCTTCTTCGGTTCCTTTATGATGTAGTGCAAGGTTGATGGTTTGTCCATCTACATCGAAAGAGCGAAGCATGTAATTGCTGATTTCCGTAGGGCTGTCCATAAAATAATATAGATCGGGAGCCGAATATGTAGTGCCAGATACCAAAGGAAGCTGTGTGGCCACTTTCCAATCCAAATCTTCACGAACATCAAAAGTCACTTCTATTCTACGCGCGCTCAGCTCGGGAGAAAACATAAAAGTCGCAGGAATGTTCAAGTGGGCATGTGTTTCATCCACTTGGGAGTAGGTGCCGCCACCGCGGTTGGCAAACAAAATATATTTAATGTTGATGGTGCCATCGTGCCCGCTTACTTCCCATGCATAGGGATTGGGACGGATAACGGTCAATGCGTTTCCTTTGCTGTCGGTAGCTTCAAAACCATAAACATTTTTCGCAAATTCATGAAGTGCATAGCGTCCGGGAGATGTTCTGCTCATCCGAAACTCCACAGTGTCCGAAGTTAAATTGGGAAAAGTAGCTTGGATAACCGCTTCGTGATGTACGGCATTGTCAAAAGAAATTTCGTAAGTATTCGTTTGGGCAGTCATCCATAGCCCGGTAAATAATGCTAAAAAAGAAAGGATAAATTTCATTTTTGGTAAAGGTTTAAGAACGACTAAGATACTGTTTAATCACCGTAAGTACTACATTTGTGCTATGGAGAAATTCCCTAAGAAGCTGGCGGCCAAATTATCAAAAAGCTTGGAGAATGCATTGCGAAGTCTTTCCAAGCCTGGTAGACTGATTGATTTTTCTTCCAACGACTATTTGGGAATGGTTGGAAATGGAGAGCTAGAGCAAAATACGTTGGATTTGCTCAAAAAATATATGAAAGCATGAAAAATGAATTTTACACTTTAGGCTCGTTTGAGTTTCCTGCCGATGCCGTGGTGATAAAAGGCAAGCTGGAGGCCGAGGGAATCGCTGTGTTTTTAAAAGATGAAAACACCATTAATTCCGACCCTTTGATCAGTGCTGCTCTTGGAGGAGTAAAACTTCAGGTGTATTCCAGTGATAAAGAACGGGCCAAAGAAATTTTTGATGAAGTCCGAAACTATGCCACGGATGAATTTGGCAATCCAGTAGTGTGTCCAAATTGTAAGGCCACAAAATCTGAAATTTATTACTCCCGAAGCACCGTCTTCTATAAACTGTTTCCTTTCTTTGAGCCCAGAAAGTACCAATGCATGAAATGCAATTTTATTACAAGGCCCCAAAAATAAAAGTATTTGTTACAGGAAAACCGGTCGTTAATTCCATTAACTACACCTTGAATACACCCATGAGTCTTGAGTCCCCATGCGGCTGCGGATATTGATGGAATTACTATTGACCTGGGTAAAATAATGGAACCCAAGACCAATAATCATTTGGTGATTGAAGGTGCAGGAGGTTTGCTCGTACCCTTGAACGATACCGACACCATTTTTGACCTTATCCAACCCGATTACAAAGTAATTGTGGTGTCAAGGCATTATTTGGGAAGCATCAATCACACTTTGTTGACCATTGAAAGGCTACAGCAGAAAAAAGTTGAAATCGGAATCATTTTCAGTGGTGATGAACACCCTACAACCGAGGAAATCATCTTAAAAAAAACAAAGGCTACCTTTTTGGGCAGGATCAACGAGGAACCTCGTTTTGATAAGGCGGTAATTCTGGAATATGCGACCAAGTTTCAGCATGCTCTTCTTCATTTTTAATCAAAACAAGACAGCTTGTCCGATTATCAATGGTATATAAAACCTTTTGCCCTTTTAATTCTTCCTTATGAAGAATATAATACCCTTTTTCTTTATAGGATGAGGTTTTTTTAGGGATTTGATTTCCCAAAAGTTCCAAATAGGCTCCTGTTGTATAAAATTTTCCAATTTCGTGATGACCAAAAAAATCAAGCTCTGAAAACAGATAAATGGGGGAGTTTTTGGTGATCTCCAAAATATTTTTAGCATGTTTTTTGAAGGTGGATGAAGAGCTTTTCTGTTGCTTTAATGGGTAAACAGTAAGTGAGAACACTAATTTAAACATAACAATTCCCATTAATCCAAAGACTAACTTGTTCCAGATGTTATATGTTTTTAGTTGTAATAGGAATAAGGTTAGCCCACTTAATCCAAAGAGAATACCAAAGAAAGTTACTCCTTTTACCGTATCGAAATAATCAATAAAAGGGAGAATTAAACAACTTATCCCGAGCAACAATGATATGGCGGACAAGACACCAAAAAATAATTTCGTTTTCCATCCTTCCTTATTTTTCTCTATCAAAAAAGCAAAGGTTAAGATGCTGATAAGCATGGGATAAAACATATAAGTGTATCGTGCTTTAGCCCCTGGCGATAACCAGTAAATAATAAAGTTTGAAAAGAAAATCGAGATCAAGAAGATTATATAAGGATTTTCCTTGACTTTCAAAATCACTGATTTTTTGAATAAAAAAGGAATCAGTAAGGTGGCAGGAAAAAGGTTCCCAAGCATATTTAATGGAAACCATAAAAAGTGGGAGAAAAAGGCATTGTTTTGTTCGTCCAAGAATGATTTGTTTCGTGTAATTCTCCACATTCCCTCTATGTATGTGTAGACATCATCATACTGCCCATAAACATAGAAGAATACTGCAATGCCTCCCAAACAAAGAAATGCGGAAATAAAATGTATAGGGAGAAACAGTTTTTTATAATCTTTCTTATAAATAAAGAACACCAACAGAGATATACCCAAAAAAACCAAAGAGACGACACCTTTCGTCAGAAAACCCAAAAAGCAGAAAAAATAAGCGTATAGAAATAGGGAGGTAAATTTCTTTTGTTCATAAAAGTGATAAATTCCAATAATGCTTGCCAAGATGAGCAAGGAAAAAAAGATGTCGATTTCAGCAGTATTGGAAAAGAAAAAATAGAGGTCTACAGAAACCATGTATAAAAAGGACGAAACAATACCGAACACATGTCCTACATGTTTTTTACCCATAAAATAGATTAGAATGCCAGTCAAGAGTAATGATAATGCGGAAGGGAACCTGAATGCAAATTCGGTGTCGGTTCCAAATAACCAGGAACTCCCGGCCAAAATAATATTCCACAAGGGAGGGTGGTCGTAAAACACATCATTGAAAAGCGTGGTTACCACAAAATTTTTGTTGAACAGCATCTCCATGGCAATTATAGATCGCCTAGGCTCTTCATTGTAAAAAGGAGCAACCTCTAAATTGAGAAAAAGGGAGATAACATAAAGTATGAGAAAAGATAAGGATATAATTGTGAAAAAGGTTCCCTTATTGAGAAGGGAAAACAGGTTCTTGACCATCGCAGCATATAAGATTTGGTATTATTAGACAACTCCAAAATTGGATGGGAAACCTGTCTGGTAAAAAGTAATGGGGTAATAAATATGCTGCGGGCAACCAAGGTAACCCACATCTTCAACGGAAAAACTTCAGATATATTATTTGGAAGTATTTATTAAAGGGAAGTAGGCTTTTATAACCGTTGATAGATAAGTCCACGTCCAACAGTTGCCGTTAATTCATAATGCTTTTCTAGGTAAGCATCAATATAGGTGTTGTATTCCACCAATTTTTTATCAAAAATCTTCTTGCCCTCCCTAGCTACCAAGATTTTGGGCCGGATAATCTCCATGATGTATTTTAATTCTTCAATACCAGTTTTTCTCGGATTATCCATGTACGGGAATAACTCTTCACGGGTAATATTACTGGGATGCGTAGCAGCTTTGGTAGGAGGTTTTACTCCCAGCACCCAATACCCAATATGGTATTCGGTAAAAAAAATGTTCTTTGTTTCAAGCTCATGTTCCAAAATATATCTCGGAACATCAATGCCCTCTCCATTATAAAAAGACGCTTTTTCTACCTTATTTGAAATGATGTTGGCATATTCCAGATAAGATTCAATGGGAATTAATGGAATTAGTGCTATTACTAAATATTGATATCTCTTTTTTATAGTGGTAAGTTTATCGAACATTACACCGATTAAAATCAAGAAGAAGGGGTAAACTTGAATAAGGTAGTGTCCATTGACCTTACCAGCTTGGGCGAATGAAAGAAATGCACCAGCAATGCACAAAAGCAACATTTGAATTGGCTTGCTCTTAAAACTCAATAGCTTTTTTTTATAGGTGATATAAAAAAATCCGACAGAAATCAGTACAAATGGCAGAGCTTTTAAAGGGGAATGAAACTTACCTTCCGAATAAGCCAAGGGAGCTTCAAAAATGGATTTCCACCAAATTTCAGATTCACCTTGAAGATAGTAAGGAAGAAGCGTAAAAAGGACAGAGGTCAAAAACCCGATTCCCATAAAAATCAAGTATTTAATGTTCATCCAAATCTGCTTTTTATGAAAACCCTCCCACAAAAAATAAATGCCTAAGCTTAAAACAGGATAGGCCATGTTCAGTTTGGTCATTACCGAAAGCCCCAACAAAAGTCCGGTAGTAAAAAACCATTTTCCGTCTTCTTTTAAAAAAAGAATAAACAGGGCGGCCACAAAAAAGAGCGTACAGATATGCTCGGACATTACCCCTTGCAGACTCCCGAACAGGCTTTGGAAAAACACACAGAAGATGGCTGCCCAGAATGCTATTTTTTTGGAAGTAATCTTTGTAGCGATTCCATAGGTAAACAAAGCAGTTAGGGCGACCATGAATGAGCCAAAAAGCCGAATGGCAAAGAAGCTTTTTCCAAATAGTTTGATGATAACAGCAAAATACAGAAAGGTAATCGGAGGCTTTAGGTCCCAAAGTTGCGTGTATGGTAAATGCCCATTGACCCAAGACTGTCCCATAAGAATAAAAGTGCTCTCGTCACGATCCACATAATCCCTAAAAAAGAACGGAAAACGAATAAAAACAGATACTGCTACCAAAATAAACAGGACCCTTTTCCAATCAAGATTTTTAAAGCTAAAGGAGTGGAATTTTTTAAGCACGGTCGTATTAAGCTTTTTGGCCATTAATTATCATCTTTGCAATATAGATAAATTTGAATGTTTTGAGTGATTCCGAAGCAGCTGAAAAACTATCGGAAAGGGATAAAAAAATATCTTTGACCCAACAAGACACGTTTTAAAAAGGCTGTCTAAAAGGTAGGTTTTAGTCAACCTGAACTTGTTTCAGGTTCTCATAACAATTGGTTTATCAGTATGATGAGATTCTGAAATGAATTCAGAATGACGCATTTCAATATTTTTTAGACAGCCACTTTTTGTTTTAGGCAGATACTACCTGCAGATAAGCTTGTTTTAATTTTTTCATTACAATTTCTAGTTCTTCTTCGTTTAGATGCCCAAATCCAAAACGAATGGCGCAAGTGTTTTTATTTTGATAGAGAATGGTTTTGGGTAAGAATAAATCCAACTGCTCTGCTTCCTCGGCTAATTTTACCAATGATATGGGTGTTCTAAATTGTAACCACATGGCAAGTCCTCCAGAAGGTATTTGCCAATCAAGGATGGTGTTAAAATATTGATTTAATAAACTGCATAAAACTTCTCTGCGTTGTTTGTAAGTAACGATATTTTTTTTCTTGAGCCGGTATATTTCGCCTTCGGATATCAATTCAGAAAGCATTTGTTCCTGTATTAAATCTCCTTGGGTATCCAATAATTGTAAGTAATTATTGGCTTCGGTAATTACCTGTTCTGGAGCAACGACAAAACCCGTATGAAAACTCGGAAATAAAGACTGACCCAGTTTGCCCAAGTAAATAACGTTTCCACCGGCATCTGCACTGGCCATGGGTAACATGGAAGATCCATCGAACTGAAAATCATAGTCAAAATCGTCCTCAATTATTGCAAAACCACAGGTTTTGGCCAATTGTAGTAATTGCAGCCTCCTTTTGGTGCTTAAAGTTCTGGTAGTAGGATAGTCCCTATTGGAGCATACATAGATGCAACGAATGTTCTCAGGTATAAAATGTTCTTTTATAAACCCAACATCCAATCCCTCTTTATCTACGGGCACTGTTTTTATTTTTGCCCCGGCTTCCTGAAATATCATATTGGCCACGTAATTGCTCAGTTGTCCAACCAGCACCAAATCTCCCGGATGAATCAAAACTTGCGAAACAATATACAGACTCATTTCTGTACTACGTGTATTCAATACATTGGATGGTTTAATATGGAAACCCCGAGTTACATTTAAGTAGTTGCAAAGTTGTGTGCTAAAAACGGAAGGGGGTAATGCACTTGTTCTATTCCATTTATGGATTAGTGGCTTTCGTTTCATTGCAGCACTATACCACCTAGAAAATTGGTGCACCGGATGTAGTCTTAAATCAGGCTTACCATCATTTATGGAATATTTGGCAGTGCTCTCCTCTTTGGTAGATGCTAGATTAAAGGATTGTTGGAACGGGAATCCTGGAACTTTTGGATACTCGTATGCTTGATTGATGTGCTGCGTACTTGCCTTGATTTTTACATTGGAATCTTCTGGAACCACCACAAAAGTTCCTTTATTGGGAATAATGTTTACCCATCCTTGCGAGGCCAATTCATCATAGATGGCCACGGCAGTATTACGGTGAACGTTCAATAACTCACTTAAAACCCGTGTTCCAGGTAACTTACAGCCTTTATTTAAATAGCCTCGTTGTATGGCGTTCATTATTTGCTGTGCCACATGCACATATACAGGTTGTACAATAGACTTGTCTATAGATACCAGCTGGACTAACAAATCAGAAACCGGACTATTCATTGTTTTAAAAGTGGACTAGTTTAATCGTCCGGAAAGTTAGGACTTTTGCAGCATTAATTTTAAGAACTTACGTTACAAGCTTAAATAATGAAGAAATCAATTTTATTTTCTGCAATTTTACTAGTGGGTGCTTTACAAGCACAAGCACAACAAGACGATGCTGTTAAGGTAGATTCGTTAAGCGAAGTTGTAGTAACCGCAAACCGAATCAACCTTCCATTTAAAGAAAATTCTAGAACTACAAACATAATAACCTCTAGTCATATTAAAAATAGTGCAGCGGTTAATGTGGCGGATTTATTGCAACAAGTTGCGGGCGTAGATATTAGAAGACGCGGCACAGGTGGTAGCCAAGCAGATTTGTACATAAGAGGAGGTGGTTTTGACCAAACCTTACTATTAATAGATGGCGTTAAAATGGACGATGCGCAAACGGGTCACCATACCATGAATGCCGCCTTACCATTAGAGGTTATAGAAAGAATAGAAATTATAAAGGGCCCTGCTGCACGGGTTTTTGGACAAAACGCTTTTACCGGAGCCATTAATATCATCACAAAAAAAAGTTTGAATAATTCCGTTTCCTTAAACGTAGAAGCGGGTTCTTTTGGACAATTAAATGGTAGCGTTACCGCTGGTGTGGATAAGGAAAACTCGTCTCATATCATACATGTGGGAAGGGTAACATCTGAAGGTTATAGAAATAACTCAGATTACGATAATGGCAATTACTTTTTAAAAAGCACTTTTAATAAAAATGCACAGCCTATTGTAATGACGGCTACTTTTTTGGAGCGCAATTATGGGGCCGAGAACTTTTACACCACCAATCCTACATTTAACGAGTACGAAGAAACCCAAAACAGTCTTTTGGCGTTTTCTACCACCTTTAAGAAAAACAACCTAAAAATACAGCCAAGAATCTATTGGAAACGTAATCAAGACTTGTTTCTCTTGAGACGAAATGACCCCAGTTTTTTCAGAAACATGCATATTTCCAACAAGATAGGCATCGAAACCAATGCCTCTTATGCATCTAAATTAGGAATTACTGGTTTTGGGGTGGAACTTTCTAAAATATATCTTAGAAGCAACAACTTGGGTAACCGAAACCGTTTCATGTCCAATGTGTTTTTAGAACATCGTTTTAGCATTGCAGACAACAGGCTGGATATTACTCCTGGCGTAGCATTAACCTATTTTTCAGACTTTAAGTTTCGTGCTTTTCCTGGATTGGATATAGGTTATAACCTTACCAATAATTTTAAAGTATACGGCAACATTGGTTATACCTACCGTATACCAACTTACACGGATTTGTTTTACAATGATCCTGTTACCAGTGGTAATGCAAATTTGGAACCAGAAGAAGCTTTTGCACAAGAATTGGGCTTAAAGTATACCACGCCTAAAGTTAATGCTAGCATTGCCGTATTTAATAGAGACGCAGATAATCTTATAGATTATATCAGAAACGATGTTTCTGAGGATGTATTTGTGGCAACCAATATCACGGAAGTAAATACCAAAGGTTTGGAATTGGATGCTGCCTATAATTTTTTGTTCAAGGATTTTACGCAAACCTTAAGTGTGGGCTATGCGTTTTTGGATGACAACATTTTAGACCAAAACGAGGAACTATCCCGTTACTCTTTAAATACGCTAAAGCATCAATATACCACACGCTTAAGCACCCAATTGTTTAAAAATGTACGTCAGAATATCATATATAAGTATGCAGAGCGTACAACGGGGCAAACGTATAATGTTTGGGACGCTTCATTGGCGATCAAAGTGAAGCAGGCAGAGTTTACCATTACTGCAAGCAATATTTTCGATGCGGATTATATAGAGTCTGGATTTGTTCCAATGCCGCCAAGTAATGTGCTTTTCGGTCTGCGTTATAATTTTAAATAGGCGCAATAATCCATGGGAGACCAAAAACCAAAATGGACCAGACCAGGACATAAAATTGAACGGAACGAAGCGGCCAAGGAGAAAGGTAAATTGGTCTCCAAAGATTAAGTTCGCCATCCATTTCAAATGCTTTTACTAATTTAGTGGTTTCAAATTCCTTGAAATTTTGAAGCTGAATCTTGAACAGATACCTCGGGAGAAAACCCTTTCCAAGAAAGAGTTCCTCCAAAAATATTTCAAGCCCCAAAAACCTGTCGTCATTGAGCGGTTTATTGAGGATTGGCCAGCGTATTCCAAATGGAGCTTGGACTATGTAAAAGAGGTGGCAGGGGATAAGGAGGTTCCTTTGTATGATGATCGCCCAGTAAAACATGACGAAGGATTTAACGAACCACACGCTAAAATGAAGCTGGCCAATTATGTGGATCTACTAAAAAAAAGCCCTACCAAATACCGTATATTTCTTTGGAATTTGCTTAAAGAAGTTCCCGAATTACAAAAGGATTTTTCCTATCCAGATTTTGGATTGCGCCTCATGAAGGGATTGCCCATGCTTTTTTTTGGTGGAGAGAACTCGCATACGTTTATGCATTACGACATTGATTTGGCCAATATTTTTCATTTTCATTTTGAGGGGAAGAAGCAATGCATCCTTTTCTCGCAATCGGAAACTAAATTCTTGTACAAGATTCCACACTCCTTGATTACGCGGGAAGATATCGATTTTGCTGACCCTGACCTTGATAAATGGCCCGCTTTACAATATGCCAAAGGACATGTTGCACATTTGGAGCATGGTAACGTTCTCTACATACCCGAAGGGTATTGGCATCATATGAAATACATTACCCCTGGATTTTCAATGAGTCTGCGAGCGATTGCACGAAAGCCGAAAAATTTTGGAAAGGCAGTCTATAATATTTTGATAATGCGGCATTTTGATAATTTGATGCGAAAGGTCAAGGGTCAAGAGTGGATTGATTGGAAGAATGAAAAGGCTGTGGAGCGAACACAGAAATTATTGGTTCAGGATTAGAAGTGCCTTTATTTGATAAGCTCATTGGCTTTTTCATATACCAAATGGCTTTCCCAACCGCGATATAGCAAATAATCAGCTAATTTTTTCTTTCTTTTCAATGGGTTCTTTTCTTTGATTTGATCCAAACGTTTTCTGGCGAGTTCGTCAAAAGTCTCAAGGTAATCTTCGTGCTGTATTTCCGCAAGGGCACTTTTAATATTGTAAGCAGAAATATCCCTGAACTTTAGTTCTCTAACGATACGATTTGCCCCCCACTTTTTAATACCGAACTTACCTCTGGCAAAGGCCTTGGCGAAGCGCTCTTCGTTGAGGTAGTTCTCTTGGATGAGGTGTCCCAAAATTTGATCTATGGCTTCAGGAATCATGTTCATATGCTTCAACTTTTCCGTAACTTCTTTATGGCAGCGCTCTTGGTAGGCACAGTAATGCTCCATTTTTTTTATAGCCTCTTGAAAGGAGTAATATTTTTGAGAATAAAACCGTGAATTCATTTTGGCTTAGCTTTTGGTTACCAAAATAATGTTGTCCGAAAAAGTGAATATGGTTTTACCGTTTTCGTTTATTGTTTCTGGATTACCTTCGTTTATATTATAGTTTGCTTCTGGTAAAATAAGTTTAATTTTCCAGTCAGTTTTTGTTTGTTGTACTTTGATTTGATGACCAGTTTTTGATGTGGTATGCCATACGGAAATTTCGTTGTCTCCAACTTTTACATTTTCCAGCGAAGCATTGTCCCATTCTTTTGGCATTTGAGGCTCAATAATGATGGTTTTTTGGTGTGCTAAGGGCTTAATTCCAAAGAACTGGTTTACGATGGGCACGGCAAAGGCATAAATGTTCCAAGCCTGTGTCATCATCCCGTAATCTGGGGAAACCTCATAAATACTTCCAGGAAGCGCGTAGCTAAAGGAACGGGACATTTTTTTTAAATAATCCAATGCTTGGTCTGGGCGGCCATAATTATTTTCTGCAACAGCTTGCACCCCAGTGGGCAATGTCATCACAGCACCTGTGTAGGAAAAAACCTTGCTTCCTTTAAACGAGCCATCGTCTTCACCAGCTGTCTCATCGCGATCAATACCGGTGACGAATACCCCAAAAGGATTTGTAAATTGTTTTGCGTTGTCCAAAGCCACTATTGCTTTGGTAGAATCGGCTATACCCATTTCCATAGGAGTGTTTACTACCCAATTGTGGTAAAGAACAAAAGGTCTGGGCTCGTTGGACGGATTGCTCAAAATTTGTTTTTTGGTAGTTTCAAGTTCTTCAATTGCCCATGGTTTGTTGAGCGTATCGGCCCTGACCAAGGCATCTTCGATTAATTTCAGGGCCTGCTTGTCGGTTCCGATAAAATCTGCATAGGATTTAAAAGTTTCTGACCAAAAACCGGTATTTATTTTTTTCTTCAATTCATCAGCCAATTGCTGGTATTCAAGTGCCAATTCAGTTTCGTCCAGCTCAAGTGCCATAAGGTGGGCATCAGCAAAAGCTTTTTGCGTGTAAGCAGCAACATCAATCATTTCACTGTCCAGACCGTGTATTTCCATCATGCCAAAACCATCTGGAAAAAGATTTTTGTTATCATCATTTTCTTCCAATAACCACTTTAGTCCTTTCTTTACGGTTGGAAAATACTTTTTAAGAAATTCTTTGTCTCCGTTCCATTTATAGATTTCCCATATCAATGATGCAAATTGGGGAGTTTCATTAATATTTCCTTTATTGAAAACAATACCGTTTGTGGACATTTCATGAAGAATTCTTCCATTGCCGTTGACTGCCATGGAAACACTGTCCAAAAGCCGGATTGTTTGCTCCACAATTTCATCTTGACCAATGGCCATATACCCTTTGAGTGCATACTCACTGTCCACCCCAAAATACCAAGGATAATCAGGTATACCTGCGCCAATGCCCGAGCCAATCTCGGGAATCGTGCGTACCAGCCAATCGCAATTGTATTTTAACCATTCAAATGTTTCTTGTAGGTGTTTGTCCGGTATGGTAAGCTTGGACTGGTTCGCGAGTTCCTTGTAACGAGCTTTTTTTGCTTTGGCCATAGGAACAAAGTTCTTTAGAATATTGTTGTAGGTGTTAGTTGCATCTTCGCGGGAATCATAGGAGCCGGCCAAGGCAATATTGAGGGTTTTCTCAGATTGTGCTGGAATCGCAACAACATATTCAAGTGAATTGGAGACACCATTGGGTTTGTCGGAATTTTTAAGTTCTTCAGAAGAAATGGCTTTTTGGTCCGATCCAAAAATAGTATACCAAGTATTTAAACTATCCTTAACAACCCAATAGTTTTCTTCTAGAATACTGGAATCTTTGGAGTCCATCATATTGGAACGCTCTCCCAGCCACGTTGGCCGCAAGTTGGTATGACCAGTAAACTTTACCTTGCCGTCAATTTTTTTTGTATTGTTATTTTTGATAACAAACTGGATTAAAATACCTTGAATATTATCGGGGACAAATTGAATCCTTTCAATTACGAGGCCTTCTTCTTCAAATTCGAATACATGTTTATTTGCGTACGGGTAGTTCACAAACTCAGAGGCCTTGTTCAATTGCAATACACGGTCGTTGATTGCCATTTCTACCTCAAAACCGTCCATAAGTTTTATGGGGTGGTTCCAGATACCCCCCATTTCTCCTTTTATATGCCAGCCTAGAGCAGGAAAGGTTCCATCTTGATGGCCAACCATGTATAGTCTGTTACCTGCGGTAACATAAGGGGAACCCAAGTAGCTCTTTTTACCTTCTATTTTAGTGGAATCATTTAAAAGGTTGGTCAAAGACCGTTCGGCTTTTGATGAACATGCCAAAATGAATAAACTGAATAACGCTGATGATATTTTTTTCATGGTGAGGATGTTGTATACCAAAAATACTGTTTTGCACTAAACTGGTAAAAACAAAAAAAGCGACCCCATTTCTGGAGTCGCTTTGTATTATGGACGTATTGTTTTACCGTCCTTGTCCTTAAAACGATATTCTAGGTACCTGTAAGCATCCCTTGGTTGGATTTTAATCCACTTTTTATAAGTTTTAAACCATTTGGAACGGATAGAAGGGAACCCCTTGGTAAGGTAAGCTGCAATAAACGGGTGTATGTTCAATACAATTCCGTTGTTTTTGCGGTCTGGCTTAAGGATTCGCTCTAAATCTGACTGAATTTTGTCAATCAATACAATTGGAGCTTCAACTTCGGCCCCTGTCCCGTTCGGGTTTTCCTCACTGGTTTTGATATTCATTTCCGGACGAACCCTTTGCCTTGTAATTTGTACAAGACCGAATTTACTGGGCGGCAAAATCTTGTGTTTTGCTCTGTCGTCCTTCATTTCATCCCTAAGGTGGTCAAACAATTTTCGTCTGTGGTCACCTTTGGTCATATCAATAAAGTCAATAACAATAATTCCGCCCATGTCGCGCAAACGTAATTGTCTAGCAATTTCGGTTGCGGCCAAAAGGTTTACTTCTAAAGCGGTATCTTCTTGGTTTTTTGCCTTATTGGAACGGTTGCCACTGTTTACATCTATTACGTGCAAAGCTTCGGTATGTTCAATAATAAGGTAAGCCCCACGGCTCATGGATGCTGTTCGGCCAAAAGAGGTCTTGATTTGACGTTCTATCCCAAATTTTTCGAAAATAGGGGCCGAACCGGTATACAACTTTACAATGGATTCTTTTTGAGGTGCAATTTCATGCAAATAATCCTTGATTTGGTTGTAGAGTGTTTCTTCATCAACGTGAATTCCGGTAAAGGAATCGTTGAAGACATCCCGAAGGATGGATGACGCCCTGTTCAGTTCCACCAAAACTTTGGATGGATGCGACGCCCGCTGCAATTTCTTGCACATGTTTGTCCATTTGGAAAACAAGTTCTGTAGATCTTTATCCAGTTCTGCAACCTTTTTGCCTTCTGCTACGGTACGGATGATTACTCCAAATCCCTTGGGCTTAATACTTTTTACAAGTCTAATAAGTCTGTCTTTTTCTTCCTTGCTCGCTATTTTTTGGGATACCGAGACTCTATCGGAAAAAGGCACCATGACCAAAAATCGCCCGGCTATGGAAAGCTCGGAGCTTATTCTTGGCCCCTTTGTTGATATGGGTTCTTTTACTATTTGTACCAGTAGTGACTGATTGGCTTTTAGTACATCGTTGATGCTGCCATTCTTGTCAATGTCTTTTTCAAACGGAAAATTTTTCAGGGAAAAATCTTTTAGTTTCCCTGTTCTAGCTTGTTTAATGAATTTTAACATGGAAGACAGTTGCGGGCCTAGGTCGTGGTAGTGCAGGAACGCATCTTTTTCATAACCTACATTTACAAATGCTGCATTTAGGCCTGTAACGGGTTTTCTGATCTTGGCTAGGAAGATATCCCCTACGGAAAAGTTATTGTTGTCTTCTTCTTTGTGTAATTCTACTAATTTTCCATCCTTTAGTAAGGCAAAATCGACTGCATCTGGCGTAGATCTTACTATTAATTCTCTATTCACCTGAATCGATTTTTATTTATCCCACATGAATTTTGGGATAAATGATTAAACAATATATAGTATCGGTTATTTTTCGAACCGATTGAAATTCGTTTCTTGAATCTCTATGTCAAAGAACGTGATAGGGTAAAACGAAAAAGTAGTTGAAACAACTACTTTTTCTTGTGTCGGTTAGCTCTTCTGCGCTTCTTGCGCTTGTGCGTAGCTACCTTATGTCTTTTTCTTTTCTTTCCACTCGGCATATGGCTCTTGCTTTAGTGTGTTATTATATTATTTTACTTGTACGTTAGTCTTTACGCCTTCCACAAAAACTTTGGCCGGCTTAAATGCAGGAATATTGTGTGCAGGAATTTTAATGGTAGTGTTCTTAGAGATATTTCTACCTGTTTTTTCCGCTCTGGTCTTGATGATAAAACTACCAAAACCTCTTAAATAAACATTATCACCATTCTCCAAGGATGATTTTACCTCTTCCATAAAGGATTCTACTGTCGCTTGCACATCTCCTTTTTCAATACCTAGTTTTTCTGAGATCCTAGTTACAATATCTGCTTTCGTCATTACTTCTAATTAATTTTCTAATTTTTTTCGGCTTGCAAATATAAACATTAAAATTAATCTTTCCCTTTAACCCTTTAATTTTAAGTATATAAACTAATACATTTGAACTTTATTACTTTATCGAATGATTTTTGCCCCAAAAATTCTGAATTGGTACCGTGAACATCAACGTGAGCTTCCCTGGAGAGAAACACGGGAACCCTATAAAGTTTGGTTATCGGAAATTATACTGCAACAAACCCGCGTAGCGCAGGGAATGCCTTATTATTATAGCTTTGTGGAGGCTTTTCCAACGGTTTTTGACCTTGCGAATGCACCAGAAGAACAGGTGTTAAAGCTTTGGCAAGGACTAGGATACTACTCTCGTGCACGCAATCTGCATGCTGCTGCCAAAATGGTCGTTAATGATTTTAATGGAGAGTTCCCGAAGACTTATAAGGCGTTAAAATCCTTAAAAGGGGTTGGCGATTATACGGCTAGTGCCATCGCATCTTTCTGTTTTGATGAGCCAGAACCTGTAGTTGATGGTAATGTGTATCGTGTTTTGTCGCGATATTTTGGGGTGGATATACCTATTAATAGTACGCAGGGTATCAAATATTTTAAAGAACTCGCCCGTGAGGTGATGGATGAAAGGAATATACGAGATTATAATCAAGGGATAATGGAGTTTGGCGCTATACAGTGTGCTCCTAAAAAACCGTACTGTTTATTGTGCCCGCTTCAAGACAGCTGTGTTGCTTTAAAAGAGAATAAAGTGGACAGTCTACCTGTAAAGCAAAACAAAACCAAGGTTAGAAATCGCTACTTTAACTATTTGGTATTGTTGGATCAAAACGAAAACACCATCTTAGAGCAACGCAGGGGCAAGGGCATTTGGCAGAACCTGTATCAGTTTCCATTGATCGAGTCGGAGAAAAAGCTTCAGGCCGAAGCATTGAAGCCATTGATCAAGGAAAAAGAGGATGTTCCAGAATTGGAATCCCTATCATTATATAATAATGAGCCGATCGTACACAAACTATCACATCAACATTTACATACACAATTTTGGATCCTAAAAACTTCTCATATATTAGAGCAAGGAACACAATGGAATGAAATAGGTAATTTTCCGGTTCCAGTTTTGATAGCAGATTTTATTAAGACATTGAAAATTTAGTACTTTTGATGAACTGGTCTTGAGTTGTTGGATTCAAGCGAAAATGTAAAGTTTTGTGCCCATTTGAAGGCTTTTTTGAGTTGCATAGCAGAGCTACGGAAAGATAAAAAGGTAAAAATGGGTGCAAAAGATAAATTTGCAGCGGATTCGGATAACTTAAGACGAGTTCGTTAATTAAGAGAGATATGAGCGGAACATTGAATAAAGTAATGCTGATCGGGCATTTGGGAGACGAAGTGAAAATGCACTATTTTGAAGGAGGAAACTGTATCGGCAGATTCCCTTTGGCCACCAACGAGACCTATACCAATAGGCAAACGGGTGAAAGAGTGACCAATACGGATTGGCACAATGTTGTCGTGCGCAACAAGGCCGCTGAAATTTGTGAAAAGTACCTTAGTAAGGGTGACAAGGTTTATGTGGAGGGCCGTTTAAAAAACAGGCAATGGCAAGGTGAGGACGGTAATACCCGATACACCACCGAAGTGCACGTACAGGACTTTACTTTTTTGACCACCAAAAAGGAGAGTATGGCCAATGCGCAATCGTCAGGTTCGTCGCCTGCCAATTATCAAGAACCTTCCAAGACCGAAAGCCCTTCCGCACCTGCCGATGATACCGAAGAGGAAGATGACTTACCATTTTAAGATAAAAGTTTAAAAAGCAATATTAAATTGGATCCCGAGCCCCATTGTTTGGCATTTATTTTTACAGCGTTTAGTGGAATTTTCACTTTAAAAATTGTTGTGCTAGTACTTTTATTGGCTGGTTCAGCTCTGATTTCAGCCGCAGAGGTTGCACTTTTTGGCTTGTCACAGACCGATGTCAACGAAATGCAGGAGAGCAATTCTTCCCGAAGCAAGTTGATTGTGGAGTTGTTGACAAAGCCTAAAAAGTTATTGGCCACGATTCTCATTGCCAATAACACCATCAATATTGGTATAGTACTCTTGTTTAGTTCCATTGGTAACACCATTTTTGCAGATATTGATGGAACCCTTCGCTTTTTACTGGAGGTGGTGGTGGCTACCTTTTTAATATTGATGTTTGGTGAAATCCTTCCCAAAATATATGCCAATCGGAATCGAGTACAATTTTCCCATTTTATGGCAGTTCCTTTAAAGGGGTTAAGTTATCTGCTTACACCCTTGAGTTCTCCAATGCGCTCTGTTACTTTGTTCATAGAAGATAAATTGGGGAAGAAAAAATCCAATTTGAGCATTAACCACCTTTCGCAAGCCTTGGAACTCGCATCCGAAGGAGATACGACCAAGGAAGAGCAAAAGATATTGGAGGGGATAGTAACCTTTGGAAATACGGATACCAAGCAGGTAATGCGGCCAAGGATAGACATATTCGCGGTCAATGAGAAAATGAAGTTTCCGGAAATACTCGAAGAGATCAAAAAGAATGGATATTCCAGAATTCCCGTATTTGCGGAAAATATGGACAACGTTATGGGTGTTCTTTATGTGAAGGATCTATTGCCTTATATTGAAAGAAAAAGTTTTAACTGGATGTCACTTATCCGTGAACCATATTTTGTGCCAGAGAACAAGAAACTCGACGATTTGTTGTTGGAATTTCAGGATAAGAAGAACCATTTGGCCATTGTGGTGGATGAATATGGCGGAACATCTGGAATTGTAACACTGGAGGATATCATTGAAGAAATTGTGGGTGACATCAGCGACGAATTTGATGATGAAGACCTTGTTTTTTCCAAATTGGATGATTTTAATTATGTGTTTGATGGCAAAACGGCGCTCAAGGACTTTTACCGTGTAGTTAAAATTGAAGAGGAGGATGAGTTTGAAAGCAAAAAGGGCGAATCGGAAACTATAGCAGGGTTTGTGCTTGAAATATCAGGTAGTTTTCCAAAAATAGGAGAGAAGGTTTTGTTCAAGGACTACAAGTTTATTGTGGAAAGTATGGACAAAAAAAGATTGAAACGTATAAAAGTAACATTGCCCCATGAAGCATAGGATTTTGTTTTTCATAGTTGTAGCAGCATTTTTTGTAGGTTGTAAAAATGAAGTGTTGCCCAAACCAAAGGCCATGTTGCGATTGGAGTATCCTGCGGCAGCGTATACTACTGTAGGTTCCGACTGTATGTATACTTTTGACCAAAACACGCTGTCCAATATTAAAGAGAATCAAGATTGCTCATTAGTACTGGACTATCCAACGATGAACGGGTCAATTTACCTTACTTACAAACCTATTCAAGGCAATTTGGACACCTTGCTTGTAGATGCACAGAAACTATCTTACGAGCACGTGGTAAAAGCCGATAACATTGCGGAACAACCATTTATTAATCAAGAAGATGATGTGTACGGAATGTTCTACGAAGTAAGTGGCAATGCAGCATCGCAATCCCAATTTTATGTAACCGACAGTATCAACCACTTTGTAACAGGCTCTTTGTATTTTTACGCAAAACCCAATTACGATTCCATTCTTCCTGCGGCCATGTATCTACAGAACGATATCCGAAGAATTATGGAAAGCTTGAGGTGGAAAAAGTGATTTAATTTATTGCACTGAATCCTTAGCAAGTAGTGCTTCGGCCTTTGCAATACTACCATTGATTTTTTCCTTGACCACTTTTACTTTTTCTTCTTCCTCATCCAACCATCGCTGTTTTTCTTCGGAAAGTTCCTTGCCGTTTAAAATCTCTTCGTGATTGAATCGGTCTCCAAAATCCTTCATCCAATCCATCATGGTTTTATGTGCATCTTGAAGGCCTTTCATGGCGATTTCGTATTGCTGCCCCGTTTCGGTGGAATCCACTTTAGGTTTTAGCTCCCCGACCAATTTACCTATGGTTCCCATTTTGGGCATTACTTCGTCATGGATGGCCATCACTTTTTCCATTTGGGAGGGCCCTTCGGTAGTTTTCTTTTCTTCCTTGCAGGAGAAACTCAAAAATAAAATGGCACAGCTTAGGATAAAAAAGGCTTTTTTCATGGATTTTTATTTGTCTACAAAAATAAACATCTGTCAAACATCATTATATGATAAAGGAATAATATGTGTTAATTAATGATTATTCTCATATTTTTAACATTGAGTAAGATTTATCTTTGCAACTTAAATAAAACTCGTTGCAACGGATACAGTCCATATTTAGTCCCAAAAACCTTTTTGCTTGTCTTTTCATTGTTTTTATAATGATGAGCAATCTCCGTTTTTCATCAATGTACGTGTATTACAGTTTGGATAGGGAGGGGTTTATAGAACAACTTTGTGAAAACAAGGACAAACCGGAACTTAATTGTGACGGTAAATGTATGTTGGCACAAATGCTACGTGCCCAAGCGGAGGACGAGGAGCCCTTACCTGTAATAGGC
Organism: Allomuricauda ruestringensis DSM 13258; assembly: GCF_000224085.1. Classification (NCBI taxonomy): domain Bacteria; kingdom Pseudomonadati; phylum Bacteroidota; class Flavobacteriia; order Flavobacteriales; family Flavobacteriaceae; genus Flagellimonas; species Flagellimonas ruestringensis. Next base: position 1,151,897 of record NC_015945.1, on the reverse strand, counting down.
TGGGAAGAAGTCTTGGTATTTTTTATGGAGATACCTAGTTACAATTTACCAAGTAGCAACGAGAATAAGATGAACCCATTCTATTACACAGAATCCTATTCGTATCGATTTAGCGATACCCTGATCAAACCACCAATGGTTTAAGATATACCCTAAAAACGGCAAACACCCACTGCCGAATATGTATAATCTTAAACATAACATCAAAAATGAATAAAAGTGCGATGGCAAAACTTTATGTTTTGCTTTTTGGGACCAGTATGTCCTATGCGCAAGTGTCAAATGCGCAAGATACCTTATCAAAAGCACCGGTACAATTGGATGAGGTACTGGTAGAGGGAAAACGAAAGACAGATCCGGTTTTGTCCTCATTTAAGAGTGAACCGGAAAAGAAAATTGTCCAATCCAAGAATGTGGCCGATCTATTTAAGGATATCAATGGCTTTAATCTGATTAAACGCGGTAACTATGCCATAGATCCGTCTTTTCGGGCCTCACAATATGAACAATTAAATGTTCAGTTCAATGGCGGCACCAAGGTGATGCACGCCTGTCCTAACCGGATGGACCCTATTACTACTCATGTGACCCCAGAAGAGATAGAGCGGGTAGAAGTGGTTAAAGGGCCATATACCTTTAGATACGGGCCCACCTTTGGAGGTATTGTAAATTTGGTGACTCAAGAAGTTGAAAAACAAGAAAAAGGATATCATGGAAAGGTTAATTTTGGTGGTGAGAACAACGGGAATGCCATCACCAGTTTTGCCAACCTAAAGTACGTTGGGGAGCAGTTTGATGCGAACCTCAATTTCGGATTCCGTGATTTTGGCAACTATGAGGACGGAGACGGCAATGAAGTGCCATCGTCTTTTAAAAGTACCGATTATGGCGTTCAGGTAGGATACAATCCAACGGAAAACCAGAGGATTCAGGTAGGATTCCGGCAATCTTTTGGAAGGGATGTACTGCATGCTGGACTGTCCATGGATACTGAGGAAGATAACAGCAATGTACTTTCTGTCGACTATAAATTGGACAATATTTCCGATGGATTAAAAGCCTTGAGCGCAAAGGTGTACCGTTCCAAAGTAGACCATATTATGACCAACGAACTAAGACCGTCTTTTATGATGACGGAGGCCGTATCGGAAGTTGATGCCCTTACTGTTGGTGGTAGGGTCGAACTCGAGTGGAGACCTATTGTCGACTTAAAACTCTATACGGGGTTGGATGCATTTTCAATAGGAAGAACGGGAAATAGAACACGTTTGGTAAAAAGGAATATGAACGGTGATTTACTGCCCAATCCCATGGAGTTTGTTGATGAGGTATGGCAAGATTCCCAAATTGATGACTACGGGGCGTTTGTAGAGGGTAAATATCCGTTATCCAAAAAGTTGTTGTTGAATGTAGGGGCGAGGTATGACATGGTTCTGTCCAAAACAGATGCACCAGCAGATGATTTTGTTGCCGAATATCCCGATTTGGATACAAGAACGGAGCATAATTTTAGTACAACAGCATCATTTAAATATATGGCTTCGTCCAAACTTTTGTTGGAATTGGCCTATGGTAGAGGAGTGCGTTCTGCCAATATGATTGAGAGGTTCATCAACCATTTTACAATAGGTCAGGATCCTTACGAGTATGTTGGGAATCCTTATTTGGGTGCCGAGGTAAACAATCAATTTGAACTGGGTATGAAAGCAAATACCAATTTTGAGGGATATGCTTTCAACCGATTGGATTATGGAGCTTCTGTGTATTATTCTATCTATGACAATTATATTGTTCCCGTGATAGACCCATCTTTGGACAAAAAATACATGCCCATGGCGGAACCCATCGAAGTAAAACGGTTCACCAATTTGGACAAAGCGTACAAAACTGGCTTTGAAGTTTTTGGGGAATTGGCTTTTTTGGAAGACTTTACCTTTAAAACGGAGTTGTCCTATGTGTATGCCAAAAATCAGGATTTGGATGAATCCCTTCCGCTGACACCACCTTTGGTGAGCCGCTTCAACTTAAGTTTTGAGAGAGAAATGATTTGGGCCAGGGCAACCTATACGTTTACTTCGGAACAATCCAATATTGCGAATTCCTTTGGAGAGCAAAGTACGGATGGTTATGGGGTTGTGGATTTGCGTTTTGGTGCAAAGCCCTTCGAGCATTTGACCGTAGGTGTGGCAGCATCCAATATTTTTGATGAGACCTACAATAATCACTTGAACTTCTCTTTTGTGAACCAAGCAGATTATGGCCGGGTGCCGATTAATGACCCCGGAAGGAATCTATCTGCCTTTATACAATACGGTTTTTAGAGAATCACGAAAATTAAAAGAGGCCGTCCAAAAAGCAGCAAAACTTTGATTTTGTCAGGTTGAGCGCAGTCGAAACCCATTGATCATCAAATTGACTTAGGTTCTCGACTGCGCTCGAACTAACAGGTAACAAGCTTTTTAGATGGCCTCTTTTTGTAATTTAAAAATCTTTTTTATTTAAAGTCTGATGCCTCGACTCCTTCGTTTACTTTGATTTCTTTTACGTTAAACTCAAAGTTTTGAGGCCCTATGCTCTGCATCAGCTTGAATGGGAATTTGATACCTGAAACTTCTTGGTAATCACTATACCCCAAAGTACTCGTCATTTGCTGGCCTTGTACTTCCTGAGTGTTGATTTCCTGAACTTTTAGGCCAGTCTCCACATCATAGAAAGCTGTTTTGCCGTCGTTTATTTTCAACTTGTAGGCGTTTTTGTCACCCATAGGCTCAACACCTTCCAAGGTAACATCGCCTGCAGCCAAGTAATTCAATTCAGGGAAAGCGGCAGATTCTTCTTTGATTTTTGCAATTTCCTCTGGCGAAAGATCCTTGCGCTGACCTTGCACTACCATGTAACCGGAATCACCATCCAAAACCTGTTTTTGCATGGAGTTGCCCTGTACTTTTACATTTTGCATAAATTGGTCTTGGGATGTTTTCTTCATTTCAAGTTCCAGCTTCATGCCCTGCATTTCAGCTTCTGCCATCATGGAATAAGAATCCACACCTTCCAGTTTGGATTTACCGCCAATAGCTTCAATATAATTTTCCAAAACAGTATTGGCATCCATTCCTTCTGGAACTGCTGCGTTATAGTCAGGCTTTTCCGCTTTGTTGGCATACTTGTCGTAGTAAAGTACAGGAATATCTTTCCCGTTAAAGTTTACTTTTTCCAAGTTTCCCAACACATCGCTTCCCTTTCCGGTAACAACTACGCGGGCATTGGTAGTGGAGAAATGCTTTTTAGCGGCTTGTAGTACATCTTCCTTGGTTATGGCATCGATTCGCTCTAAATAGGTTTCGTAAAAATCCTTTGGAAGGTTTTCGGTTTCAATATTTAGCGCATACTCGGCAACGGTTTCAGGTTTTTCGAGGGCCATCACAAAACTTCCTGCATATTTGGCCTTTGCGTTCGCTAGTTCTTCATCGGAAACAGGCTCGGAAGTGATTTTAGCTATCTCTTTCAATATTTGAACCACAGAACTATCGGTTACAGCGTTTCTTACCTGAGCATAGGCGTTGAATCGCATAGGACTGTATTTGTTGGCCCTGATACCAGAGTATGAACCATAGGTGTAGCCCTTGTCCTCTCTCAGGTTTTTGAACAACCTTGCCTGTCCTCCTCCGCCTAATATTCTATTGGCCAAAAGAGCATCCAGATAGTCTTCGTCCTTCATTTTTAAGTGGGTGATGTTTTCCACAGCAACTTCGGACTGCACAGCGTTGGGCATATCAACAAAGTTGATTTGGGTGTACTGCACATCTTTTGGATCGGAATATGTAAAAGAAGGCGGGGCTGCTTTGGACCATGGAGTAAAGTTTTTGGTGACCAACTCTTTTACAGTATCAAAATCTACATCCCCAATAACTACCAAATAAGCATTGGCGGGAACAAAATAAGATCGGTAGAATTGCTCAACATCGAGTAGGGTTACATTGTTAACGGTCTCCTCGGTCATAAACTCACCAAAGGGGTGGTCTTTGCCATAGGCCAAGGCCAATTGAACCCTGTCCGCAATGGCCGAAACGTCTTTTTCTTGAGATTTGATTCCAGTAAGGACTTTTTCTTTCTCCTTTTCAAATTCTTCTTGAAGAAAGTTTGGATTGAGTGCAGCATCGGCCATCAACTCCAAAATGCGAGGAAAATATTTGGATAGTGAGCTTGCAAAGGCACTTTGATCACCAATGTAGATGTTGGCACCCAAAAAATCCACTTCTTCATAAAATTCATCCTTTGGAATGTTTTTGGACCCTTTGCCCAGCATACTTGCCGTAAGGGTGGAAATACCTGCTTTTTCTCCTTCCATAATCGGAGGATTGTCAATGGAAAGTTGAATACGTACCCTTGGCAATTTGTGGTTTTCCACTACAAGGACCTTCAAGCCATTTTTAAGCTCAAAACGGGCTGGTTCTTTTAAGTTGATCTTGGGAGCTGGCCCTGGTTCAGGTTGTGTGCTCCTGTCTATTTGTGCGTATGAGGCTGTCATAAATAAGGACAGCACAGCTAAAGTTAAATACTTTTTCATCTTAATTAGCATCTTTTTGTTCTGGTAAATACTCCAATTCCAATCGTTGGTTTACCTTCAAATATTTTTTGGCCACTTCCATGATTTCTTCACGGGTAATGGAACGGTAAATGTCAATCTCCGTATTGATGAGGTTGGTGTCGTCCTTCAACATATAATTTTCTGCCAATGAGTTGGCGATGCCCTCAACACTGCTGTTGGCATTTACAAATTGGTTCTCGAACTTGTTCTGAAGTTTTTGGTAATCCTTTTCGGAAATCAACTCCATTTGAAGTTTTAGGATTTCTTCATCAATTTCTTTTTTGATGTCCTGAATGGAATTGTCCCCGACCGGAAGGCCTCCAACAATATAGGAACTGTAATCTTCGGCATCAATAGGCACGGAAAGTATTTGCAACGCCATTTTTTTCTCGTCCACCAATTTTTTGTAGAGTTTGGAGCTTTCCCCGTCACTTAAATAAGTAGAAATCATGTTGATGACATAAGCATCTCGTTGCCCTTGCCCTGGTGTTCTATAGGCCAATAAAATGGCAGGGATTTGGATGTTCGGGTCGTGATATTTGGCAAATTTGGTTTTGGTGATAGGCTCTTCCTTTACATTTGGCCTTTGAATTTCGGCTCCTTTTGGAATAGGTCCAAAATAATCCTCGATCATCTTTTTGGTTTTGGCGGTTTCAAAATCGCCAGCTACAACCAAAACCGCATTGTTGGGCACGTAGTAGGTTTGGTTGAATTTTTTGAAATCATCCAAAGTGGCACTTGCCAAATGCTCAAAAGACCCGATAACCCCCCAGCGATATGGATGGTTGGTATATAGATTTTTCAGGATTTCATTAAAAAAGGCACCGTAGGGAGAGTTATCTACCCGAAGTCTCTTTTCTTCTTGTACCACTTCTTTTTGGGTGTCCACGCCAACTTGCCCAATTATAGGGTGCATTAAACGCTCAGATTCTAACCAAAGGCCTATTTCCAAGCTGTTGGAAGGGAAAACCTCATAATAATAGGTGCGGTCCAAAAAGGTGTTGGCATTATGCCTTCCTCCATTGGAGGCAACAATTTGATCCCACTCACCTCGTTCAATGTTTTTGGTGCCTTCGAACAATAAATGTTCAAAAAAGTGGGCAAAACCCGTTTTGTCGGGGTCCTCGTCCTTGGATCCCACATGGTACATAACCGATGTGGTAACCACAGGCGCACCGTTGTCCTGATGTAGGATAACGTGCAGACCGTTGTCTAGGTCATACTCTTCAAAAACCACTTCCTGTGCAGAAAGCAGCGTTACTGCAAAGAGCATTGTAAATGCAGAAAACAAATGTTTTTTCATGTTAATAGTCAGTATTTAAAATTGATATTGCTAAGAGGTTGGTATCGATTTCCCAATCGATGTTACGCTAAATATAAAATTTTTTATGACGATCCTATGAATTTATAAAAGTCTTTAGATTTAAAATGTGGGATAATTCACAAACATTCAGTAAATTAAACAATAAATCCAAAAATTGAAACATGAAAAATTTAACCCTTCCAATTCGTTTCGGGATAGTCACCAGTGCTGTGCTGATTGCGTATTTTTTGATTTTGGCCTTGATGGGAAAACATACCAATGTTTTTTACAGCCTGTTTAATGGGGTGATTACTGGTTTTGGCATATATGAGACAATCAAGTACACCAAAATAAGACAGGGCAAAGATTTTAGTTATGGAAATGGGTTTACTGCGGGCATTACTACTGGTTTTGTTGCCACGTTGTTGTTCACCATTTTCTTTGCCGTCTATGCAACGGAGTTGGACAGTACTTTTCTTGATAAACTCTCCTCGGCATGGTCCAACGACTATAAGAATTTCCAAGGGATTGTATTTTTTACAGTGGCCATTATGGGGTTTGCCACGACTTTGGTTTTGACCCTCTCGTTTATGCAACTCTTTAAAACCAGCAACAATTCAAAAAAAATTATGGGTTAAATCAGGGAAGAATACTTGTAGATTAAGGATTTAGCAGTATATTTGCACCCGCTAATTTTGATAAAGCACAGTAATTTTAATCTAATTAACGCATTATGTACGCAATTGTAGAGATGGCAGGGCAGCAATTTAAAGTTGCAAAAGACCAAAAAGTGTACGTTCACCGTTTGCAGGAAGAAGAAGGTAAAAAAGTTACTTTCGACAAAGTTCTTCTTTTGGAAGATGGTGGTAACGTAACCATTGGCGCCCCGGTCATAGAAGGTGCGGCTGTTGAGGCCAAAGTAGTAAAACACCTTAAAGGAGATAAGGTAATCGTCTTTAAAAAGAAAAGACGTAAAGGATACCGCAAGAAAAACGGTCACAGACAATATTTGACCGAAATCGTTGTTGAAGGTATTGTAGCAAAAGGTGCCAAGAAAGCGGCTCCTGCTAAAGCTAAAGCCGAAGCAAAACCAGCTGCCGAACCAAAAAAGGCAGTGAAAAAAGCTGAAGCTCCAAAAAAAGAAGCTCCAAAGGCAAAGGCAACTGAGGATTTAAGTTCCAAAACAGTGGCCGAATTGAAGGAAATGGCAAAAGTCAAGGAAATTACCGGTTACTCTTCCATGAAGAAGGCCGAGTTGATTGAAGCGTTAAGCAAATAAGAAAAGAACTAAAATTTATATATCATGGCTCACAAGAAAGGTGTAGGTAGTTCAAAAAACGGTAGAGAATCAGAATCGAAACGCTTAGGTGTTAAGATTTTTGGTGGTCAGGCAGCCACTGCTGGTAACATTATTGTAAGACAACGTGGTACCAAGCACAACCCTGGCGAAAATGTATACGCAGGAAAAGACCATACTTTGCACGCCAAAGTAGATGGCTTAGTTAAGTTTGAGAAAAAAGTAGGTGGTAAATCTTATGTTTCCATCGAACCTTTTGAAGCTTAATAAGCAATAATATTTATTGAAAAGGCTCTGCATTTGCGGAGCCTTTTTTGTATACAATCATTTTTAAAGGTTTCATAACCTAATGGTGATGTTGGAGTGAGAGAGGATGGCCTTCTTTTCTTGTAATGGACGATGAAAAGAACTTTTATTTTTACGATTTGAAAAAAGCGCTGGACTCGGATTGATGCTTAAAACGTAAGTTTTCGTTTTCGAGCAGCAATTGCCCAAGTATCAACCTTTTACCATTCTCAATAACGGATACTTCATCATGGGAATTGATGGTGGGACAAATGTGGTAGGTAACACCATAGAGCACGTCCCCGAGGTTATATTTGTCCCAGTCATAAGTTATTGGTATTTCACCAAAAACTGTTTTTTAACCATCTGCACCAATTTATATAAAATTTTTCTACACAAAAAGGTGTTACAAGGTTTTGGAATGATTTGTTTACTCTATTTTTAAATAGGAAACATAATCTATTATTCCTAGTTCGTTACGTATTTCCCCATCATTCAAATGTGAGATAAATTTAAAACTTTTATCTTTCAATCCACCAATTACATACATGAGCTGGCTATTTCCTATTAGTTCATGTACACCCTTTTTTTCTGCCAATTCATTAATTCTTTCTGTATTTAACTCAAACATTTCAGGGGAATCCCCATAAAAAAGAAGGCCAAGCACACCTTCCTTAATGGGCTTTTCTTCTTTTTCAGGAATTGTTTTTTCTAACTTGGGTCTAAAATCTTCCAGAACAGCGATGATTTTTTTCATCATTTCTTCTGATGAAGTATCGTTTTCTTCACCATCAAGTGTATAAGAAAAATCATGGGCCTCCTCGGAAGGGAACCAACTAAAGAACCAAAATTCATTCTTCTTATAACTAATGATGTCAATAGAACTTTCCCCTGGAATAGTTTGGGCCGGTTCAATACATTCATTAATGAAATAATATGTTTTTTCCACACGATCATCATCATACCCTTTCCAGGTCGGAAGAAATTCTCCATCGGCCATCAATAAATCTGTTGTCGCATTATAACCGTAAAGTGTTCCATAAAATAAAATGTTGTTTTCATCTTGCATATTGTAGGTTTTAAGTTTATGGGAGCGAAAAAATAAACATTTTTCAAAATATGTACTCTATTTTGTTTATTATTTAATTGGGTAGGTCCAAACAGACTTTTGCCACAATGGACAATGAAAAGAACTTTTATTTTTACGATTTGAATAAAGCGTTGGACTCGGATTGATGCTTAAAACGTAAGCTTTCGTTTTCGAGCAGTAATTGCCCAAGTATCAACTTTTTTACCATTCTCGATAACGGATACTTCATCGTGAAGGTTAATAGTGGGGCAAATGTGATACGGAATACCATATAGCACATCTCCAACCTTATGTTTGTCCCAATCTTTAACTCTGATCACCCCATGTTCTTCACTTTGTGAGAGCAATTCATAATCCTCAAGATTGAGGAATTTGACCCGTTTGTCAATCGGGTTTTCAGCCGCCACGGATTTATGGCCTAGATCTACTGTAATAATGCCCTCGGTGGGTTTGGAAATGATCCTTGTGATCAAAAGTGCTGCGTGCTTAAAATTTTGCTCCGTTAACTTTTCATTATAGCCCCAATCCCAAAGCACACAAGTTCCCGGACTGGTAATTCTACTGTCCTCAATAAGATGGGAAGTAAAGGACGGGGTTCCTCCACAGATCATTTGGGAGTCTGGGTACTTTTCTTGAACTGCTTTAAAGTATGCGGTTACTTCATCCAGTCCTTTTTCAATTTTTTGGTTCCTCTCCTCAAAATCGGTGTCCCTTAAATGCCCATCATACACGTGGAACCCTTTAAAATGTAATGCACTGCAAGCATTAAGAAAAGCCATCAACTGATCAAGGCCGTGTCCAATTTTTATACCGGAACGGTTCATGCCGTTGTTGATATCAATATAGATATTAACGGAAAGTTCCTGTTCCAAAGCCTCTTGGTTTAAAAGCTCGGCACTATCCATATTGTCCAGAATGGTGGAAAACCGGGTTTCAGAATAGTGTTTCATCAAACTAAGGAGGCGCTTTACTTTGGGCCCAACAAGTTGATGGGAAATCAAAACAGATTTGGCTCCAGCTTCAGCAGCTATTTCCGCTTCAGAAATGGTGGAAGCCTTAAAATTGGAGATTCCGGATGCCAACAATAACTCCATTACCTTGGGCATTTTGTTGGTTTTGATATGTGGCATCAACCGTTCTGTTTTGCCGTCTACCAATGTAATCATCTCATTAATATTGTACTTTACACGTTCCAAGTAGAACGCTACCGACGGTGAATCTACTGCTTTCACATTTTGAATACTGTACCAGTTGTCCATTGTTTTGATATATAAATTGCCAAAGCAATGTAACCAATTAAATGGTGCCAAAAAAAGTTCCTTGATAAACCATTGTGACTTTTACATAAAGTTTTTTTGTAGCTTTAATAACATTAACTATAAATCTTATATCATGAAAAAAGCAATCATTTCATCATTATTGGCTTGTTCTATTCTATTTACTAGCTGCTTAGGTTCTTTTAGTGCTTTCAACAATTTAAAAGATTGGAACCAAGGATTAACGGATAGCAAGTTTTTGGATAACCTCATATTTTGGGGATTGAACATAGTTCCCGTTTACGGCCTATTTTTTCTTGGAGATGCCATTATTTTCAACGTAATCGAGTTCTGGTCAGGTTCCAACCCCATTGCTATGAAGGATGGGGAATCCGAAACCCAAATGGTAGAGCACGATGGAAACAAATTTAAAATGGTGGCCACCAAAAACAGAATTCAGGTTACTGTTGTGGAAGGGCCTAAAAAAGGAAAGAAAATTGATTTGGTATACAAACCAGATGAAAAATCTTGGAATGCCATTCGTCCAAATGGTGAGATTATTAAACTATCCTCTTTTGAAGAAGGGTTCTATATTGTTTATATGCCAAACGGAGAAAAGGTTAAAATCGACCCTATGAGTACTAGGGAAGAAGGCTTGGCCTTGCTTCAAGAAAACAAGACTTGTTACTACGACCAGACTGTTTTAGGAGACTAAACTTCCGTATTCAATAAAAAAACCCATGGCCTACTCCATGGGTTTTTTGTTTTATAAAGACTTTTTAAGCTTAATAGCGATAATATTCAGGCTTAAAAGGTCCTTCTACTTTTACACCGATATAATCTGCTTGCTCTTGCTTGAGCTCCGTTAACTCAGCGCCCAATCGTGACAAGTGCAGTTTGGCCACTTTTTCATCCAAATGCTTGGGAAGCATGTATACTTCGTTGGCATATTTGTCGCTGTGTTTCCAAAGTTCTATTTGTGCCAAGGTCTGGTTGGTGAACGAGTTGCTCATTACAAAACTTGGGTGTCCTGTTGCACATCCAAGGTTTACCAATCTACCCTCGGCCAAGATAATTAGATCTTTGCCATCAATAGTGTACTTGTCAACCTGTGGTTTTATTTCGTCTTTGGTATCGCCGTAAGTTCCATTCAACCAAGCCATATCAATTTCATTGTCAAAATGGCCTATGTTACAAACAATGGCTTTGTCCTTTAAGGCTCTAAAATGTTCTTCACGTATAATGTCCTTGTTACCTGTTGTAGTGATTACAATATCGGCATTGGATACCACGGTTTCCAGTTTTTTCACTTCAAAACCATCCATGCAGGCTTGCAAAGCACAAATTGGGTCAATTTCGGTAACGGTAACAATGGCGCCAGCTCCGCGGAACGATGCAGCAGTTCCTTTACCAACATCGCCATAACCGGCAACCACGACACGTTTACCGGCCAACATAGTGTCCGTGGCTCTTCGGATAGCATCCACGGCACTCTCACGACATCCATACTTATTGTCAAACTTGGACTTGGTCACAGAATCGTTCACGTTAATGGCCGGCATGGGAAGCGTTCCCTTTTTCATTCTTTCATACAAACGGTGTACCCCGGTTGTGGTCTCTTCGGATAGACCTTTTACTCCAGTTGCCAACTCAGGATATTGGTCAAGGACCATATTGGTAAGGTCCCCGCCATCATCCAAGATCATGTTCAATGGTTTTCTTGCCTCACCAAAGAACAAGGTTTGTTCAATGCACCAGTCAAATTCCTCTTCGGTCATCCCTTTCCATGCATAAACCGGGATTCCTGCAGCAGCTATTGCCGCAGCAGCATGGTCTTGAGTAGAAAAGATATTGCAAGAACTCCAAGTTACCTCAGCTCCAAGGGCCACCAATGTTTCAATTAAAACAGCGGTTTGAATGGTCATGTGAAGACAACCGGCAATCCTTGCACCCTTTAAAGGTTGTTGGCTCCCGTATTCTTCACGTAAGGCCATAAGCCCTGGCATTTCGGCCTCGGCAAGCTCAATTTCTTTCCTTCCCCAATCTGCAAGAGAGATATCCTTTACTTTGTAAGGTACATGCGGAATTGTCTTTGTGCTCATATTTTATATAAATTTACTTTTGTAGCTTCGCTTAAACAGTGCGACAAAGATACGAATTCACTTAACTTTAGTTCATGCCCATTTACAAAACAATAACAGTTTCGCCCACTACCAACGTTTACATTTGGAAGGTTACCGAGCCAGAGGCCGAACTTGCTAAGGGGGTGGAGCTTACAACGCATTGCCAAAACAGGATGGACGGCATGAAATCGGAGGCACACCGAAGGGCTTTTTTGAGTATTCGTCACCTTATGGCAGAGGCAGGTTATGTGGATCATGATCTGTATTATGACGACTTTGGAAAACCCCATCTTAGGGATGGAAAATTTATCTCCATTACCCATTCACATAACTTTACCGGAATAATTATCAGTGAAACCGACGAGGTGGGTATCGATATTGAGATGCAGCGGGATAAAATCCTAAAGATTGCCCACAAATTCACACCCATCCAAGAGTACAAAACCTTGGCCAATTCAGAAGCATTGATGCGAAAGCTCACCATTGTTTGGGGCGCCAAAGAGTCGCTCTACAAAATTTACGCACAGCAGGGACTCAGTTTTTTAAGGCATATTAACGTGATTGATTTTTCTTTTGAGGACACTCGTACCGTGGCCGAGATATTATACGAGGGAAAAAGATCGCATTACGAAATTGAATTTATAGAGTTTGAGGGTTTTACATGCGTTTATGCGCTTAAAATGATGGGGGGATGATGATTCCTTTTTGTAGTTTTGCTGAAACTATAACTGCCCATGAAAGTATCCGTTGAACTAACCTTATCACCACTTCAAGACAATTTTGAAGCTCCTGTCATTGATTTTATCAAAAAGTTGCGCGATTCGGGACTCACTATTTTAGAAAACCCTTTGAGTACACAGGTGTTCGGTGATTATGATAAGGTAATGGAGCTGCTCCATTCAGAAATCAAGGAAAGTTTTGAGAACTTGGACCATGTGGTACTTACTATGAAAATGGTAAAATCCGACCGAAGCGAGTATGAACCCCATTTTTGATTTTTTTCTCGGCCCCTACGAAGACCGAGAGCTATCCCTGATCATTTTAGAGGCCACTGCTTTTTTCTTTGGAATTGCTAGTGTGGTCTATGCCAAAAGGGAAGATATTTTGGTGTACCCCACGGGATTGGTCGCTACTGTAATAACCACCTATATTTTTCTTGTAGATCGCCTGTATGGTGATATGATGATGAATTTTTATTACTCCATTATGAGTATTTACGGATGGTGGAACTGGACTAGAAGAAGTGAAGATAGGCGGTTGGTGGTCAATATTACGAGAACCAATACCAAGGAAAAATGGATAGGGTTTGGTTTTTTCCTACTGACCATGTTGGTTACTTATGGGGTATACAGGATGTTCGGCGCCGAAATAGAACCAACTAATTACGTGGATATATTCACTTCGGGGATTTTCTTTACCGCGATGTGGTATATGGCCAATAAAAAATTGGAAAACTGGACCCTTTGGATTTTGGGTGATTTAATAACTGTACCTTTGTACGCATATAGAGGATGGGGTATGTTCTCTTTACAATACCTCATTTTTACTGTGTTGGCAATACAGGGATATCTAGCATGGAAGAAAAACTTGGGCAAGAGCCCTCAAACCTCATAAAAGTAGTCCTTTTTGGACCCGAGTCTACCGGAAAAACCACCTTGGCCCAACAATTGGCCGAGCACTACAATACGCAATGGGTACCCGAATATGCACGGGAATATCTTCAAGATAAATGGGACAGGGAGAACATAACTTGTGAACCCCACGATTTGGTTCCCATTGCCTACGGCCAAATGCGTTTGGAAAATGAATTGGCCAAAAAGGCAAATCAAGTCCTTATTTGTGATACCGATCTTTTGGAGACCAAAGTATATTCGGAGGCTTATTACAATAGTACCTGCGACCCACTTTTGGAGGAGTATGCCCTAAAAAACACCTACGACCTATACTTTTTGACATATATAGATACACCATGGGAGGCGGATGATTTGAGGGACAAGCCAGATGAAAGAGAACGAATGTTTGCGTATTTCAAGGAAGCTTTGGAGAATAATAACAGGAAATTCGTTATTTTAAGGGGGGATAAAGCGTCAAGGCTATCCACAGCAGTAAAATATATAGATAAACTTCTCCAAAAACATGATTGAATTAAGTTCTAAAGACTTGGAACAACTGGATTCCAAAGGAATTTCCAAAGAAAAAGTAGCAAACCAAATACAAACATTTAAAGAGGGCATCCCCTTTGTTCAGCTATCGCAAGCCGCTGTGGTGGGCAATGGCATACTTAGGTTTTCCGAAAAAGAGCAACTCAACCTGCTTCAATATTTTGAAGACCATAGGGGCAACCTTAACCTATTGAAGTTTGTGCCTGCTTCGGGAGCAGCATCCCGAATGTTCAAGGCCATGTTCAATTTTTTGGACAGTTATGATCCATCAAAAGAAAAACTCTCCGAATACATAGAGCGAACTGGTGACAAGGATGCTAAAAAGTTTACCGAAAATCTTTCTGATTTTCCTTTTTACGACCTCATTATGTCAAGAATAAAAGGCAAAGCTTCCAATAAGGATGAAGAAGCCTATCTTTTTGTAAAGGAGATGTTGACTGAGGATGGTCTCAATTACGGTTTTTATCCAAAAGGCCTATTGCCCTTTCATAAATATGATACAGGAACGGCAACCCCGTTCGAGGAACATTTAAAAGAAGCTGCGCTGTACGCCAAAACAAAGGGCAGGGCCAATCTACATTTTACCGTATCGGAACTGCATGATGAGATGTTTGCCAAAGAAGAAGCCTTGGTAGGGCCAAAAATTTCAAAACAGACCGATACCATTTTCAAAGTGTCCTACTCCAACCAAAAACCCTCAACGGATACAATAGCGGTGGATATGGACAACCGGCCATTCAAAAATAGCGATGGAACCATTCTGTTTCGTCCAGGAGGGCATGGGGCGCTCATAGAAAATCTTAATGATCAAGATGCCGACATTATCTTCATTAAAAATATTGATAACGTAGTCGTTGATAAAAACTTGGAGACCGTGGCCAACAGCAAAAAAATGTTGGCAGGTGTCCTAAAAAAAGTACAGGATAAGGCTTTTGCTTATGCCAAACTTTTGGAAAATGATGCTGTTTCCATTGAAAAATCGGATGAAATAAAGGACTTTTTGGAAAAAGACCTCAATGTTCGCATGCCCAATATTTATGATGATTTAGGAGTGGAAGAACAAAAGAAGGTTTTAAAAGATAAGATAAACCGCCCCATCCGAGTTTGTGGCATGGTTAAAAACGAGGGAGAACCTGGTGGAGGCCCTTTTTGGATCAAAGATGCGAAAGGTAATATCTCCCTTCAAATTATAGAGTCCGCCCAAATTGATATGGACAACAAGGAACAAGCTGCAATAGTGCAGAACGCAACACATTTTAATCCAGTGGACTTGGTCTGCGGTGTCCGGAACCATAAAGGAGAAAAGTTCAACCTATTGGATTATGTGGACGCCAAGCAAGGGTTTATTACTGGTAAAACCAAAGAAGGTAAGGAATTGAAAGCCTTGGAACTTCCTGGTCTGTGGAACGGGGGCATGGCCTTTTGGAACACCATTTTTGTAGAGGTCCCATTGGTAACGTTCAATCCGGTCAAGACCGTAAACAACCTTTTAAAGCCAACACACCAAGCATAAGGATTTAAAAAATAATTGAATGTCCGCAATGTGTCATAATATTACCAACGTCACCCTGAACTTGATTCAGGGTCACATAAAGATGCTCATGTTCAGCAGGATGAGATGTTGAAACCTGCCTTTGCCGGCAGGCAGGCAAGTTCAACATGACGCCAAAAACATCATTATGATATTAAACGGACAATCAGAAAAATAATGAATTAATCCGCTTCCTAAAAAGGAGGCGGATTTTTTTTGTTTAGGTGTGACCTATCATTAAAAAGTGTGTCCTAAAAGTATATTCGAAATTGTTTTCGATGACATGATTAAATTTTGATAATCCTTGTGGGTTGTCTCAACTAGGTTGGTTGATTTGGTAAGAGGCCGTGCATTTTGTACGGCTTTCTTTTCATAGTGTTCGGAAACGATAGACAACAACGTTAAAATGATATATAAAATAGTCCTGTTCTTTAATCTAGTATCATTGGCTCTGGCCATATACATATTGGTATCGTATTTAAAAAACAGAAATAAGGATAAGGACATGCAAAATCAGGATGATGCTATATAAACACTATCCATGTATTATCCGTTTCTGCCAATCTGTACCGTGGTCTTTTTTCCTTGTAACCGTATAATTGGCAAAAAAGAAAGGCTGCTTCGGCAGCCTTTCTTGTATAATTTTTACACACTTTGTTTACGGTATTACACAGTTTTACACAATCATTAAAATTGGCACAAAAACATAAAGCATTAAAAATCAGAATGTTGATTTGATTTTTAAAAATTTTCTGGTGTTGGCACTATGTTTTCAGTTAGATAAGCAAGTTTAACAATAAAATTAAATACCATGAAAAATTTAGCTTTAGCAACAGTACTATCATTTGTAGGAATCACAGCATTTGCAAATGTTGAAACTCCAGAACTAGAAAATAACAGTGCAATCGAGATCGTAGTAGGAGATTTTGAAGAAATCAGCGTGTCTGACCTTCCTTCTGCTGTATCTAGCGCAGTAGAGTCCAACTACCCTACCGCTAAAATCGATAAAGCATACAAAAACGATAAGGACCAATATAAATTGGAACTTACCCTTGAAGACGGTACATCAGGAACTGTTTATGCCGATGCCGAGGGGAATTGGATTGACATGTAATTAGTTTTATCACCCCACACTAGTTAGTTTGGTTGGAAAAGGGCTGCTTCGGCAGCCCTTTTTTTGTGATAATTTTATCAAAATAGAATAATCTCAAACAGTGTCAGGGCCGTATATTAGATAACTGAGATATGCCCAAAATCTTAATAATTGAGGACGATACTGCTTTTTGTCAAATGCTTCAAAAGTTTTTGACCAAGAATGGTTTTGCCGTATCCGTAAGTTATTCCATTAAGGATGCAGAAGAACGTCTTGCATCATCTACCTTCGATATAATTCTATCCGATGTTAGATTGCCAAAAGGAAATGGGGTTACTTTGCTTCCCCAGGTAAAACGCGAGTCACCAAAGACCCAAGTTATTTTAATGACAGGATATGCCGAGGTCAAGACTGCGGTAAATGCCATTAAAAAAGGTGCTTTCGATTATATTTCAAAACCTTTTACACCAGAAGAAATACTTTCCGTAATTAAAGATGCCCTGCGCACCAAAGTAACGGATTTCAAAGTTTCTCGCGAAAACTCAAAATCGACTGAAGCGAAAAAGAAGCAGATCAATTTTTTAAAAGGTCAAGGAGAAAAATCCAAGAAACTCCAACAGTATGTGGAACTGGTCGCTCCTACCAGCATGTCCGTTTTACTAACGGGCGAAAGTGGTACAGGAAAAGAAGTGACCGCAAAAGCCATTCACCGGGCAAGCAAGAGAAATAATCAACCGTTTGTTGCGGTAGACTGTGGTGCCATACCAAAGGAAATTGCCACCAGCGAATTTTTTGGTCATGTAAAGGGCAGTTTTACGGGTGCTATAGATGATAAACAAGGCCATTTTGAAGCGGCCAACGGAGGAACCCTTTTTTTGGATGAGGTAGGGAATCTATCCTACGAACATCAAATTCAGCTGCTTAGGGCCATTCAAGAACGTAAAATAAAAAGAGTGGGCAGCACCAAAGAAATCAAGTTGGATATTCGCATTATTGCTGCCACAAACGAAAATCTTTCCAAAGCTGTGGAAGAAGGTGGTTTTAGGGAGGATTTGTACCATCGACTCAATGAGTTTTCAATTGAGGTACCATCCTTGAGAGATAGACGAGAGGATATTCCCCTATTTGCAGATTATTTTCTGACCGAGGCCAATTCAGAATTGGATAAGAATATTTTAGAGTTTTCCGATGAAACCAAGCGAATCCTTCAGGAGTATGATTGGCCGGGAAATTTGAGGGAAATGAAAAATGTGATCAAAAGGGCCGTTCTTTTTTCTGAAACGGAAACCATGTTCCCAAATGCTTTGGCAGAAGGGGTCGTAAAAGGTGCAAGTAAGTACGAAGAGGTCAATTTTTCTAAATCTGATTATGAGAAGGAGCGGATTCTGACCGCCTTAAAACAGACCAACTTTAACAAAAGCAAAGCGGCAAAACTACTGCAGATCACTCGCAAGACGCTTTACAACAAGATCAATCAATATCAATTGAATGTTTAGATAAATAATTTTGGATTTCACTTTCCAAATTGGACAGCACTTCTTTTAGTTCCGAAAGGATATTGAACGTTTTTTCTCCTTTGGCATCATCGGAAATATTTTCCAAATGTTCCAATAAGTGGATGGCATCTTGTATTTCCAACTGCCTGAACATGGGCAACATTTTGTGGGATGTAGCCCTAATATCTGTATAATCTTTATCACCAACGGCGGAAAGCAAAAACGCTAGATCCTTGTTCGTGTTCTCCAAAAACACTTGTAAAACCTCCTGAATGGCATTTGGTTCATCCAAAAAGGGCGAAATATTTTTAAGAGTGAACATGGAAGACTCCGAAGCGGGAATTGCATTGGACAAGGCCACCTTTTCTGTTGATCTTAAAACATGCAATAGAGAGTTGGCCGTAAAAGGTTTTTGTAGCACATCCGAAAAACCGGGGTCTAAGTAGTCCGTTTTATTGCCGATTTGTTGCCCGGTCATGGCAATTACGGGATTTTTATATCCAATACTTTTGATTGTTTTTAGTACGGAAAAACCATTTGTGGTGGGCATTTGAATGTCTGTTAGTACAGCATCGAACTGGTGGATTTTTGATAGTTCAAAATCATCAAAACTCAAAAGAGTTTCTGTTTTGATGTAGTTGATTTTACAAACCTCAGAGATAAGACCAAGCATGTTCTCATCATCATCAATAACCAAAATGGATAGTTCTTTTGGCTTGGAAACAAACGCTTTGGAATTATTTTCGACCACTTCGATTTTAGAAAATTCAACAGGAACCCGGACAGTAAAAGTACTCCCTTTACCTACTTTGCTCTTTAAACTTAACTTACCTCCCAATAATTCTGTCAGTTTTCTTGAAATGGTAAGTCCCAGCCCGTACCCGATCTGGGCTTTTTGGGAAGGAGCTCCTGCTTGTGTAAACTCTTGGAAAATAGATTCCTGTTTTTCAACAGGGATTCCTATACCCGTGTCCTCAACATCAATCCTCACCCATGTGGCTTTGTTTTTCTCTTCCACTACCGCAGCAACCTTAACATGGCCGGAATCTGTAAACTTAAAAGCATTGCCAATGAGGTTGGTTAGTATTTGCCGTATTCTAAAAGGGTCGTTGATGATAGGTGTTTTTAAGTCGTCAGCTATTTTCAATTGGAGCAATACTCTTTTTTTTGATTGTATTTCTTCAAAATCAACCGCAGTTTCTTCTATTAATTGGAATAGGGCAAAAGGCACCTTGTCCAACTGGATTTTTCCCGCCTCCAGTTTGGAATAGTCCAAAAGGTCGTTCACCAAATTATCTACATAGCCAGAAGAGGACTTAATTTTTTTAAGGTAGTTCAGCTGTTTTGTGTTCAATCCACTTTGCTCGATCAAGTCGGAATAGCCACTGATGGTATTCAGCGGTGTTCTTAGGTCGTGGCTGACGGTCGAAATAAGCTGCTCCCTACTTTTTAAAAGCGATTCGGAATATTTTTTTGCCCTTTCCAATCGTTCCCGATATTCCTGGACCTTCCAATAATCTTTTGATATCATAAAGGTGAACACAATCACAATGATCAATCCCAAGATTACCGCTCCGCCTGCTAAACGTGTGCTTTTTTTCAAAGCTTCCTCTTGTTGAAGTGTGTCCAGATATGTATTCTGTGCCATTTCCCGTTCAAAGTCCGATAAAATACCTCTCATTTTTTGGGAAAGCTCCAGGTCGGTGCGGTAAATCTCAAGCTCTTTTTGAAGCACGGTCCGCTCGGCGGTAGCAGTTTCTGTAATGGCTTTGTTAAGAATGGATTTGGAAACCTCTAGAATGGAATCGATATTGTTTGCGTCCGTGTTCCCATCAGAGTTGGGAATGTTTTTATTGAGGATGGCCACGGATTTTCGGATAGATCTTTTGGCTTCCGGGGACAATTTATCAAAATTGGGAGCGAAAGTTTCGGGGGTAATCCTGCCCATACCCACTTCCATATCATGAAAAGCCTTTAAAACCGAATCCAACGAAGTATTGTTTTCGTTCCTTACTTTCAGTTTGCGCAATTCAGCATTGTTGAACACCTTTTGGCTCAGTAATTCTTGAACACTGTCCAATTTGGAACTTTGGTTACCGTAATTTGATTGTACCAAAGGCTTGAGCGAATCAATGAATTGGGTAATCGAGTCCACTTTTTGCGCATAGGATTTTAGATCCTGTGGTTTTTTGGTCTGAAGGGCCAGCTTGGATAGGTTTTCGGCATCGTACAGTTGTGTGAGCAACCTATTGGTCTTCAGTAGCTTTTCGTTGCTTTCGTCTTGGTTTTTGGAAGAGGTGTAGTTTTTGAATTCATTATAAATGAAGAATGCAGCCAGAGAGGCAAGAATACCCAGCGCAACATAGCTCAACACGATTTTAAGGGTAAACCTTTTTTTGGATTTAGGATGCATACCATTATATACGCAGGCACTTGGGGGTCTTGGTTGTTATCAAAAGTTAAATTTCCAAGATGTTTTTTATGAAAATCAATATTCGCATCATACATTTGTGGCATCTCAAAGGGGTGCTTTTATTAAAAGGCTGAGATTATACCCAATGAACCTGGGCGGGTAATGCTGCCAAGGGAATGCGCAAGTCGCATCTTGGAATTTCTATGTTTCTTTTAGAAACAACAATCAATTATTAACAAAGAATAATGACCCCTTTTATTCGTAACATTTTTACGAATGAAAATCTATTCAATTATTCAAAAAAGAGCCGTTTTTGGCTCAATGCGACCGACAAAAAACAATCACGGAAACCGCATTAAAACTTTATTTGCAACAATGGCCCTAGGTGGGCTGGCGTTTACCATGAGCGCCCAAGAAGAACCGATTGACAGTCTTGAAGGAGAAAAAGTGGTGCTGGACGAAGTTTTGGTACAATCGGTAAGGATAACCAAGGATTTTCCCATTACTTTTTCCGATTTGGACAAGGTTGAACTAGCTCCGCGGAACTTGGGACAGGACATTCCCATTCTCATGAATTTTATGCCCGCGGTTGTCACCACCTCGGATGCCGGAGCTGGTGTGGGATACACGAGTATGCGTGTTCGTGGTAGCGATGCAACACGGATAAATGTTACCATTAATGGTATTCCGTACAACGATGCAGAGTCGCATGGGACCTTTTGGGTAAACATGCCCGATTTTGCCTCCTCCACCCAAAGTTTGCAGTTGCAGCGTGGTGTGGGAACTTCTACCAATGGGTCCGGGGCATTTGGAGCAAGTTTGAACATGCTTACAGATGCTTTTTCCCAAGAGGCATACGCTAAAATTTCATCATCTATAGGGAGTTTTAATACGCTTCGGAACAATGTAAAGTTCAGTACAGGATTAATGAACGATCATTTTGAATTCTCTGGGCGACTATCCAGGGTCACATCCGATGGCTATGTGGACCGAGCGGCTTCGGAATTGGATGGCTATTTTCTGCAAGGAGCCTACAAGGATGACAATACCCTGATCAAAGCTTTGCTTTTTGGAGGACATGAGGTTACTTATCAAGCTTGGAATGGAATAACTGCAGAACAGTTGGAAAATGATCGTACTTTTAATTCTGCAGGAATTTATACTGATGATGATGGTAACACCCAATACTACGAAAACGAGGTGGACAATTACAAACAAGATCATTTTCAATTGCATTGGTATGAAACCTGGAATTCTTCTTGGAACACCCATTTAGCCGTACACTACACGCGTGGAAGAGGTTTTTTTGAACAATTTAAGGAAGACGACGATTTTGCTACGTATGGTTTAGAGCCCATCACGGTAAATGGTGAATTGGTGGAAACCACGGATTTGATACGTCGTCGCTGGTTGGACAATGATTTTTACGGAACCATTTTTTCAGCTACCTACAATAACGAGAATCTCGAACTGATTATGGGAGGTGGCTACAACGAGTACAAAGGCGACCACTTTGGTGAGATTATTTGGGCCGAGTATGCCAGCGGTAGCGAAATAAGGGACAGGTATTATGATGATAATTCCACCAAAACCGATTTCAACGTTTATACCAAGGCCAACTACAAATTAACGGATCAATGGTCCTTGTTCGGAGATGTGCAATACCGGGGTGTAACTTACAAAGCCAATGGTGATGATACGGGTTTGGTAGATGATTCCTTCAACTTTTTCAATCCAAAAGCAGGTATAACCTTTGATTTAAATCGCAACAACAACTTCTATTTTTCTTATGCGAGAGCAAATAGGGAGCCCAACCGCAATGATTATGAGAGTGGGAGTCCAAAACCAGAGAAATTAAACGATTTTGAACTGGGATGGCGTTACATTTCACCAAGTTTCCAATTGAATACCAATGTGTACTACATGCGGTACAAAGATCAATTGGTATTGACCGGAGAGTTGAACGATGTAGGGGCACCGTTAAGGTCCAATGTGGGCGATAGTTACCGTTTGGGTCTGGAAATCGATGCAAGCATCAGGCTGTCCAATACGTTTCAGTGGAGACCGAACATTGCTTTGAGCGATAACCGAAATATTGATTTCTTCTTTGAGCGTGATGGGGAACTTCAAAATTTGGGCAACACTAATATTGCCTATTCCCCAAAGCTGATTGCGGGCAACATTATTTCTTATATGCCCAATGCCAATTTTCAAGTTTCGTTATTGTCAAAATTTGTTGGGAAGCAATATATGGGCAACATCGACTCGGAGACCTCTGTTTTGGATAGTTACACCCAAACGGATTTCAATGTTCAGTATACCATCAACATAAACTCTTTTGTGAAAAGTATTGAGATTTCCGGTCTGGTGAACAATATTTTTGATGCTGACATTGTC
Organism: Allomuricauda ruestringensis DSM 13258; assembly: GCF_000224085.1. Classification (NCBI taxonomy): domain Bacteria; kingdom Pseudomonadati; phylum Bacteroidota; class Flavobacteriia; order Flavobacteriales; family Flavobacteriaceae; genus Flagellimonas; species Flagellimonas ruestringensis. The sequence goes on along the minus strand of NC_015945.1, from coordinate 1,128,863 downwards.
TCCAACGGCTATTTCTACACTTTTGATGATGATTACTCCAACCCTGGAACTATCACAACCATTGAGGGCGCTGGGTACTATCCGCAAGCAGGGATTAATTTCCTTTTGGGAGCAACGGTCAATTTTTAGTCGGTTCGAGTAAAATCCCAAAGGGATTTTGTATCGAGAACTAAATTCTATTCAAATATTTTTAACGGGATTCTGTAATTTGAAAGCAATTGCAGAATCCCGTTTTTATATATAGAGGACAACCCGAAACCTGAAGCACTATAATCTTTTACCAAAGTTGGTGCACATGCTTTTTGATGTGCTTGTCATAGATTTGGTTTACAGCAGCCTTTTCATCTTCGGTAAGCGGAGGCAATTCCACAGCTTGGAGATTGCTTTTTAGGTGTTCTGTTTTTGAGGCTCCCGGAATAATGCAACTCACCTCAGAAAAATCCAATATCCAACGAAGCGCCACTGGTGCAAGGTTTTCTCTCTGTGGGAATACTTTTTTGAGTTCGTTAACGGCTTGTAGTCCTATATTAAAAGGCACACCGCTAAAGGTTTCGCCCTTATCGAAGGCTGCACCCTCCCTATTAAAGTTTCTGTGGTCCTCTTTTTCAAAGGTTGAATCCGAAGAAAATTTTCCGGTGAGCAGTCCACTGGCCAAAGGAACCCTTACGATCACACCAATATCTTTTTTTTGTACCTGCTCAAAAAATAATTCAGAGGGGCGCTGCCTAAACATGTTGAATATGATTTGAACCGTGTTTACATTGGGGTATTCTATTGCTTTTAGGCCTTCTTCCACTTTTTCAACACTTACTCCAAGATTTTTTATTTTGCCTTCGTCTTTTAATCGGTCAAAGAGCTCAAAAATTTCAGGTCTGTAAAATACTTCGGTTGGCGGACAATGTAGCTGAATCAAATCCAAGCAATCCAAACCAGTGTTTTTTAAGCTATCCTCCACATATTTTCGAAGCACTTCCACGGTATAGCCTTCATTCACATGAGGATTTATTTGCCTGCCACATTTAGTGGCAACAAAAACTTCTTCCGATCTGGATTTTACCACTCGGCCAACGGCAGCTTCGCTTGCCCCAGCTTCATAAACATCGGCAGTGTCTATAAAGTTGACACCTGCATCAATGGCTTCATTTATAATATTTTCAGCTAAAGTATCATTAAATCCAGAACCCCATTTTCCTCCTACTTGCCATGTACCCAAGGAGATTTCCGAGACATTGATTCCTGTTTTACCTAGTCTTCTGTAATTCATTCTTAAATTTTAATTTGATATTATAACCGTGTTCCCACTTTGGGTGGCCCTGTAAAATAAAAGGTCGTGATAACGGTTTCCATCATCGGGCCTATCCAATTGCTGTCCCGTAAACAGATTATAGGTATATCCTTCACAGCTACAAACTGCATTTTGGCCATCAATGGTCATTGTAGAGCAATCGTTCGGCGCATGGTTCGGGCAACTTGCTTCCCACGCCATAAAACTAGATCCTGTATTGATAACAAAAGCACCCCGTGTACCCACTCCATTGTTGCCCACATAAACCGGATTTCCGATGTTTTGTAGATTGTTGTACAGCGGAAGGTTCAGATTCAGTTCAAACCTAAATCGTACTTCTTGTAAAAAGGGATTACGGTTGGTGGAATCCGAGCTACAGGATAAAATTAGCGCCAAAAGCATAATGGCCCAGAAGTGCTTCATAATCAATGTTTGAAAACGTTTCTTGAGCAAAGTTGATGAAAATTTGCCTATATTTGCGTTAAATCCTCGCAAAAATACCATGCAGGTCATGGGTATAGTTGAGGATTTTTTGTATTTGTAAAGAAGAGAACATTGGGAAAATTTTTCTATTTTCTTCAATGCCTCTTTGCATTAAAAATTAACGACATGAGCAAGGTTTCATATTATACGCCTGAAGGATTGAAGAAATTGAGGGAAGAGCTGAACCACTTAAAAGATGTGGAGCGTCCCAAAGCATCCCAGGCTATCGCAGAGGCAAGGGACAAAGGAGACCTTTCCGAGAACGCAGAATACGATGCGGCCAAGGAAGCCCAGGGACTTTTGGAGATGAAAATTTCCAAAATGGAAGAGACTTTGGCCAATGCCCGTTTAATTGATGAATCCCAATTGGACACTTCCAAGATATTGGTACTTTCCACCGTTAAGCTTAAAAATCAAGCCAATGGTATGGAAATGAAATATACTTTGGTGGCAGAAAGCGAAGCTGATCTTAAAACGGGTAAAATTTCCGTTACATCACCCATTGGAAAAGGATTGTTGGGTAAAAAAGTAGGTGATGTAGCAGAGATAAAGGTGCCGAACGGAACCCTGAATTTTGAAGTTTTAGAGATCACACGAGAGTAACAGCAACTAAATTGGTTATATTTAATCCCGTTGAAAGACGGGATTTTTTATTTTAAAACCGAATCAAAATGGCCAGTATCTTCACAAAAATCATCAATGGGGAAATACCAAGTTATAAAATTGCGGAGGATGATGATAACTTTGCTTTTTTGGATATCAACCCAAACTCCAAAGGGCATACCTTATGTGTTCCCAAGAAAGAAGTGGACAAGATTATGGACCTTGATGAGGAATCTTACTTGAAACTCATGGCTTTTTCACGAAAAGTGGGACTTGCCATTGAAAAGGCCGTGCCTTGCAAACGTGTGGGAATGTCGGTTATTGGCCTGGAGGTGCCCCATGTGCACGTTCATCTCATTCCACTTCAAAATATGGCAAATGCCACTTTCCAACATAAGGAAAGCCTTACCACAGAAGAGTTCGAGGCCGTGGCCGAAGCGATCAGGTCAAATATTTAGCTTTCCAAATAAAAATATACACCTGCTGCTACCATGCATAGCATCAATACCAAAACAATAAAGAACAGCATGGTAAACCGTACAGCGGGTCTATCTGGCTTTACCAGTTTGTTGTAGTAGTCAAAAACCCGCTCAATATCCTGTGTCCAGTTTACAGGGTAAATAACCGAATTACACTTTTTACACTTGATTTCATGTGTTACAACACCTGTAGTTCTGTGGTACAGTGCATTAAAAGTGTGTTTTTGGTAAAATGTAATCTTAAGTTCCTGATTAAAACATTCGGGGCAATTGTTGGTGATATCAGCTTCTTGTATTACAAGTTGTTTTTCCTTGGCCATAACTTATTTTTCTATTGCTCGTAGGGAAATTTGCATGATAGTTCCTTCTTTACTAGACGAAAATACTTTAATTTTTCCTTTATGGTACTCTTCAACAATTCTTTTTACCAACGAAAGCCCTAATCCCCAGCCTCTTTGCTTCGAAGTAACCCCTGGATTAAATATGTTCTGAAAGTCGCTTTTGGGTATGCCGTGGCCTGTATCCGACACCAAAATATGTATATTTTGTCCCTTTTTTTCAATTTGGATGGCAATGTTTCCTTTGCCCTTCATGGCATCGATGCCATTTTTTACAAGATTCTCTATGCTCCAGTTGTACAAGGGTGGATTCATTAAAACATAAGCCTCCTCCATATTGGAACTAAAGGAAAAGTGTACCAATTTGGAACTACGCTGTTTCAAATATTCGTAGGCCTTTTTGGTTTCGGCCACAATATCGTGCTCACGTAATTCGGGAATTGACCCAATTTTGGAAAAGCGTTCTGTAATGGTCTGCAAACGATCGATGTCCTTAGCAATTTCTTGGGTTACTTCGGGATTGATGTCTTCCGATTTCAAGAGTTCGTTCCAACCCAATAAGGAGGTAAGCGGTGTTCCAATTTGATGTGCCGTTTCCTTGGCCATTCCAGCCCAAAGTTTGTTTTGTTCCGAAGCCCGGTTCGTTCTAAAGAAAAAGAAGATGACCGCACCGAACAAGAAAATAATCAACAGTAGGGCCAATGGGTAGTACTTTAATTTGTTCAAAACCTCAGAATTGCCATAGTACAACGTCTCCAATAATTCATCTTCTTGAATTATCTGTATCGGTTCATTTTCACTTTTGAACTGTTCAATCTTTTTTCGAATGTATATACTGTCGGTTACCTTGTCCTCAGAAATATTATGTGTTTTGTAAGAACCCTCCTCGTTCATCAAAATCATGGGTGTGGAGGTGTTGTTCCCCAAAACTTTAAGGGTAAGGTTTCCCAACTCTTGATCTATGGAGGATTGGATGAGTTCCAATTGGGCCGTAGCCCAGATTTCCATTTTTAGACGTTCCTCTTCCTTGAACTTTTTAAAAAAACTATTGGTGTTCCATAAAATAAGACTCACAATAACGAATGCTGCAATCAGCATTGTAATGTTGGAAGTTTTCCTTTTAGGACTAAAGTTCATTGGTGGTCAAATTCTGTTTAAAGATAGGTAAATGGAAAACATGTTGATAGTTAGTTGAAATAACGTCTGCCCATGGAATTCATTTTATGTACTTTTGGATTTTCAACAAAAATTAACATTGCATGGAAGTTCAGGGAAGAATCAAAATGATAGATGAGACCAAGACATACGGCAACAACGGTTTCAGAAAAAGAGAGGTAGTCGTAACAACTGAGGAACAATATCCACAACACATATTGGTGGAATTTGTTCAAGATAAGTGCGATTTGCTAAACAGCTACAGCGTTGGTCAAATGGTAAAAATCAGTATAAACCTAAGAGGAAGAGAGTGGGTGAACCCACAAGGGGAAACCAAATATTTTAACTCTATTCAAGGGTGGAGAATTGAAAACCTGCAACAAGAGCAAAGTACGGATAACATGCCTCCCGTTCCGCCGATGGAAGCTTTTGAACCAGCAGATGACCTGAATGAGGAAGACCATGATGACCTTCCTTTTTAATAGAAGAGAGAGATATTTTACAATAAAAATCCGGACCTCTTGGTTCGGATTTTCTTGTTTTTGGACCTATTTGTATTTTTAGAAAAAATTGACCTTGGAAAATACCCCATTACATTTTTTGAGCAAAAGATTGGAGTTTCCTCCTGTTGATACTGCCAGTGAAGATGGGTTGCTTGCCGTTGGAGGTGATTTGTCTCCAGAAAGATTGTTATTGGCCTACAAAAACGGAATTTTCCCCTGGTTCAATGATGATTCCTTGATTCTTTGGTGGACCCCCGACCCGCGTATGGTTCTTTTTCCCAATAAGGTAAAAGTGTCCAAAAGTATGCGGAAAATAATTCGTGATGGAGCGTTTGCCCTTACCCAGAACACTTGTTTTGAGCAGGTGATTGACCATTGCGCCAAAATTGAACGAAAAGGACAAGACGGTACATGGATAACCCCCGAAATGAAAACAGCCTACATGAATTTATACAAAAAAGGGCATGCCAAATCTTTTGAGGTTTGGGAAGGCGATGAGCTTGTGGGTGGTTTGTACGGTGTTGATCTAGGCCATGTGTTCTGTGGGGAAAGTATGTTCAGTTTTAGACCGAATGCCTCCAAGTTTGCATTCATAAAAATGGCGAAGGAACTGGATAAAAAGGGATATGAGCTTATCGATTGTCAAGTGCATACCAATCATTTGGAAAGTTTGGGCGCTGAATTGATTCCCAGAAAAGAGTTTGTGGAGATTTTACGGGGGTAATTGCACAATGCCTAGCATTATTGGAAGATATAGTTACACTTCATGGTACCTAAAACAATTTACTTCGTGGTCGTTTACCATGCCAGTGGCCTGCATGTGGGCATAAATAACGGTACTCCCTACAAATTTGAACCCTCTTTTTTTTAAATCTTTGCTGATGGTATCTGAAAGTGAGGTGGTTGCAGGAGCATTTTTGTAATTTTGCAGCTTATTTTTAATGGGTTTGTTCTCCACAAAGCCCCAAATGTATTTGCTAAAACTACCAAACTCCTCTTGAATTTCCATAAAAGCATTTGCGTTGGAAACGGTGGCGTTCACCTTCAGTTTATTTCTGATGATTCCGGGGTCTTGTAGTAGTTCATCAATTTTGCCTTGATCATAGCTAGCAATTTTCTTGTAGTCAAAATAATCAAAAGCTTTTCTGAAATTTTCACGCTTTCGTAATACGGTAATCCAGCTCAATCCCGCCTGAAACGTCTCCAAAATCAAAAATTCGAACAATGTGGCATCGTCCTTCACGGGAACGCCCCATTCCGTATCATGGTAGGCTTCATACAAAGGGTCTCCAAGGCACCATCCGCATCTATGTTTTTGCATTTCCATTTGTTTTCCCATCAAAAATAAGAGAAAAACACAAGAGTTAATTGAAAGTTAAAGTGCTATACATTGATAGTAATACTTTTATATTTGCGAGACTATATTTTAAAAGTGATGTAATGGAGTTATTGATGCAGTCTCTTAAAATTGGGGTCAATGAAAAGCTTTATATAAAGGATCCTGAATCTTCAACTTTGGGCAAGAATATTGTTGAACAGAGTATTTTGATGATTGATGAAATGGGGTTTGAAAACTTTACGTTCAAAAAATTGGGTGTAAAGATCAGTTCCAACGAAAGTTCCATTTACCGCTATTTTGAGAACAAGCACAAACTGTTGCTCTATTTGGCCACTTGGTATTGGGGGTGGGTAGAATATCGCATGGTCTTTGCCACAAACGGTATTTCCGACCCGGTCAAGAAATTGGAAAAGGCGATAGAGGTGCTCACCCAAAATGTTGAGGAGGATAGTTCAATCACACATGTGAACGAAGTAGCACTGAACCGGCTTATTATCAATGAATATTCCAAATCCTATTTGGTTAAAGAAATAAACAATGAGAGCAAGGATGGTTATTTCATTATTTGTAAAAGATTGGTAAACCGCTTGAGCGACATGATTTCGGCCGTGGATGAAAATTACGGATATCCCGTAAGTTTGGCCAGTACCGTTCTGGAAGGTTCGCTTCATCAGTATTTTTTAAAGGCACATTTTCCGACGCTTACAAACTGTAACAAAAAAATTACCCCTACGGACTTTTTTACGGACCTCATATTCCGGACACTAAATCAAAAAGTAAATGGCTAAACAAATACTCACAGCTTGGCAGCGATTAATGGGGCTGCTTACCTTGGACAAAAAGGACATTTTTCAAATATTTTACTACGCTATTTTTGCGGGTTTGGTCAACCTATCTCTCCCCTTGGGTATACAGGCCATAATCAATCTTATACAGGGAGCCAGGGTGAGTACATCTTGGATCGTGCTTGTGGTATTGGTTACCCTTGGGGTTGCGTTTGTGGGGATGCTTCAGTTAATGCAGATACGGATTATTGAAAACCTTCAGCAAAAAATCTTTACAAGGTCTTCATTTGAGTTTGCTTACCGTTTTCCAAAAATAAAAATGAGCGAACTCCGATATTATTACCCACCAGAGCTTGCCAATCGTTTTTTTGATACACTTACGGTACAAAAATCGCTGTCCAAAATACTTATTGATTTTCCAGCGGCATTGTTGCAGATAATATTTGGGTTGTTGCTGCTCTCTTTCTACCATCCTTTCTTTATCATTTATGGTTTATTGCTCCTTTTGCTCATCTACATTGTGTTCAAGTTTACGGCACAAAGGGGGTTGGACACAAGTTTGGAAGAGTCCAAGATCAAATATAAGGTAGCACATTGGGTACAAGAAATTGCCCGTTCCATTGTCAGTTTCAAGCTTTCGGGAAAAACCTCTCATGCGTTGGACAAAAACGACACCTTGGTCGAGGAGTACTTAGAGGCAAGGGAAAGCCATTTTAGAGTATTGGTCTTGCAGTTTATTCAAATGATAGGCTTTAAGGTCTTGGTAACAGCAGGCTTATTGTTGATTGGCGGGTTGTTGGTTTTGGATCAGCAGATGAACATAGGTCAGTTTGTAGCGGCGGAAATCATTATTTTATTGGTAATCAGTTCTGTTGAGAAAATGATCTTGGGCCTTGAAACGTTTTACGACCTATTGACCTCTTTGGAAAAAATGGGACAGGTCGTGGATAAAGAAATAGAGCCCCAAAATGGAGAAACACCATTTAAAGATAATGAAGGCTTAACAGTAGAGCTTGAAGATATTGTTTACAAGGTTCCAGGGATGGACAAAAAGATAATAGACCATTTATCGCTCACCGTCCGGCCCGATACCAAATTATTGATACAAGGAAAGAGCGGATCGGGAAGATCCACCTTGCTAAGAATGATAGCTGGCATACTAGAGCCGGATGAAGGAAAAATATATGTGAACAATGTGGCGATCCAAGGAATAAAATTAAGCCAATACCGCTCCTATTTAGGTCATTCCCTAAACGAGGAATATCCATTTGAAGGAACCCTATTGGATAATATTACATTCGGTAATAAGGATATTCCCATGGAAGATGTGTATTGGGCGCTCGAAAAAGTAAGTCTTACACAGTTTGTAAAAGAGCAGCCGCATGGACTTAAAACCATTTTATATCCTGAAGGGAAAAAGATCCCTGATTTTATTTCCAGAAAAATTGTTTTGGCCAGAAGCATTGTAACCAGACCTAAGCTAATGATTTTAAAAGACCCTTTGGAGCAATATAATGAAGAGGATACGGAAAGGATGATGGACTTTTTAGCCGACTCTGCCAATGGGTGGGCCTTGGTCATAGTCAGTGAAAACCCAAAATGGGCAAGTCGCTGCAATCAGGTGATTCGAATGGATAAAGGTAGATTGATCAACGTAAAATAGAGTTCATGCTGAACATTTCTTCAAATAATAAATTGAACGAGAAAGTAGACCTTACCGGCTATAAGGCAGGTAAAAAAGTCTTTCATAAAAGGCACTACAAGCAATTCAATCGCTTTTTGGCATCCTTTTCCATTATAGTGCTTTTGATGATGTTCCTACCGTGGACCCAGAATATTTCTGGTAGGGGATACCTAACAACGTTAACCCCGGACCAAAGACCACAAACCATTCAATCTCCGATTCCCGGACGCATTGAAAAGTGGTATGTTAGGGAGGGGGATTATGTTGAAAAGGGAGATACGATCCTGTTCATATCAGAGATAAAAAGTGAGTATTTCGACCCCGACCTAGTGGAGCGTACCGGGCAACAGATCAAGGCGAAAACCATGTCCGTGTCCTCTTACCAAGAAAAGGTAAAAGCCTTGAACCAACAGATCAGAGCCCTTAATCAAGAACTCGGCTTAAAACTGGAACAGACCAGAAACAAACTAATGCAGTCCAAATTGAAAGTGGAAAGCGACAGCATTGACCTTGAAGCGGCCAAGACCAATATTTTAATAGCCCAACGCCAGTACGACCGTACCGAAAAGTTACAGGAAGAAGGGTTAAAAGCGGTTACCGATGTAGAAGAAAAGCGATTGAAACTGCAAGAGACGCAGGCCAAACTTATAAGCCAAGAAAACAAATTGTTGGCCAGTAAAAACAATGTGATCAATGCACAGGTGGAAATAAATAGGGTAAGGGCAGAGTACTCCGACAAAATTTCCAAAGCGCAGAGTGATCTCTATACGGCACAATCCAACCAATTTGATTCGGAAGCACAGGTCACCAAACTAGAGAACCAGTACACCAATTATGAAATGAGGAACAAAATGCTCTATATCAAAGCGCCTCAAAATGGCTATATCACCAAAGCCATACAATCCGGTATTGGGGAGACTTTTAAAGAAGGGGCGCAATTGGTCGGGATAATGCCTTCGGATTACGATATCGCCGTAGAAACTTTTGTTGACCCCATAGATCTTCCGTTGATCCATGTGGACGAAAAGGTGCGTATCCAGTTTGATGGTTGGCCCGCCATAGTATTCAGTGGTTGGCCCAACGTTTCCTACGGAACCTTTGGAGGTAAGGTGGTCGCTATTGAGAACTTTATCAGTCCAAACGGTAAGTATAGAGTGCTTTTGGCCCCGGACGAGGAAGAGGCTCCTTGGCCAAAAGATATTCGTGTAGGTTCTGGGGCCAGTACCATGGCCCTATTGGAAGATGTTCCTATTTGGTATGAACTGTGGAGACAGCTCAATGGCTTCCCACCAAATTATTATCAACCCCAAAATACAAGTACAGATGCCAAAAAGAAATAGAAGATTACTTTTATTTTGCACCCTCTTTTTCTTTACTGTAAGCATTTTTTACGCTCAGCAAGATTCCTTGGTGCTTGGGTTTAAGGAGTACTTGGGCTATGTAAAAAAATACCATCCCATTGCCAAACAGGCCCAATTGAACATTGCTATTGGGCAGGCTAACCTAATGAAAGCCAGAGGAGGTTTTGATCCCAAGGTAGAGGTGGATTTTGATAGAAAGGAGTTTAAGGGAACCGAATATTGGGACCGGTTGAATACCACTTTTAAAATCCCAACCTGGTTTGGTATTGAGCTTAAGGGAAATTTTCAGCAGAATGAAGGATATTATCTAAATCCTGATGAAACCTTGCCCGAAGATGGTCTGTACAGTGCAGGAGTGTCCATGTCCGTGTTGCAGGGGTTTTGGATAAACGAACGTATGGCCACCCTCAGAAAAGCCAAATTTTTCAGGGAACAGTCCAAAGCAGAACAAGATTTACAGGTGAACAAGGTTTTGTACGATGCTTCACTCGCCTACTTTGATTGGTTGCAAGCCTATAGAGATGCTGAGGTATACAAAAATTTTTTGGAGAATGCCGAAGTGCGTTTTCAAGGTATCAAAGAGAGTGCCTTGGCTGGAGATATTGCCATGATTGATACAGTAGAGGCTAAAATCGCCGTTCGGAACAGAGACTTGGGCTATCAGCAGGCCAAGGTCAAATTGATGAAAAAATCGTTGGAGCTGGGCAATTTTTTATGGATTGAGGACGTGCCGGTAGAGCTTCAAGTGGGTATAAGACCAAACTTGGAACCAGAAATGGACATCAATTCAACCTTGGAAATAGAAGGTGTGCCATTGGATAGCTTTAATCTGGAAACACATCCCAAACTAATGTCTTTGGACTATAAAATTGAAGGCTTGACGGTGGACAAGCGTTTAAAATCGAATAAATTATTGCCAAAACTAAAGGCAGAATACAATTTTATAACAGAAACCCCCGAGTTGATGAATTCCTTTGTTACCGAGAACTATAAGGCTGGGTTAAGTTTTCAGATGCCCATTTTTCTGCGGAAAGAGCGCGGAGACCTAAAACTGGCCAAATTTAAACTTAGGGATGCCGAATACGAAAGAGACAATGCCCAAGTAGAAATACAGAACAAGGTAATCGCCATTTATAACGAACTGGACTCGTATACCCAACAAAACCAGTTGATTGCAGATATTGTAAACGATTATTCAACCTTGTTAAATGCAGAGGAACGAAAATTCAGTTTTGGTGAAAGCTCCCTGTTCTTGATCAATTCCAGGGAAAGCAAACTCATTGATGCTTACTTGAAGCGAAACGAGATGCAGAACAAATATTTTTACGCCAAGGCCATGCTGTTCAGGAGTTTGGCCATTAACCCAAAAAGCTTGTAAGAATTAGGTTGTAAAAACAACCAATGATAAAAGTCACCAAATGGGCCAACTGCCCATTGTACTTTTGCAAAAACATTTTTTATATGGAAGTATTGGAGAGAAATAGATTGGAAGTAGTCCAGAAATACATTTCAAAGGGAATGGATTACCCAAGATACCGTGAATTGGTGGGTCAACTGGCAAAAATGGAGAAGTCCACAGGTCCAAACCAATCCGAAGCTATGATCAACTATACCAAGCTGGGCGACCGCAGAATGGCCCGTTGGGAAAAAACCTTTAAGATTTCCGAAGACATTCAGCAAAAACTGAAAGTCTTAGACAAAGAACTGGTGTTTTTAGTACTGACCGAGAGCTGGTGCGGGGATGCGGCAGCAAGTTTGCCCATAATCCATAAAATAGCCGAAACAAGCCCCAACATTACCTTAAAAGTGGTTTTACGTGATGAAAGTCTCGATTTAATGGACGCTTTTTTGACCAATGATGCCCGCTCCATACCCAAACTAATTGTTTTGGACAAAGCCAATAATGAAATTATTGGGGAATGGGGCCCAAGACCTAGCATTGCCACTCAAATGGTGGAGGAATGTAAAAGGGAACACGGCAAATTGACAGATGAGTTCAAACAAGAGCTTCAGGTTTGGTATAACAAAAACAAAGGCCAAAATATCTTAGAAGACGTCTTGGAATTACTTGCTTTGGAATAGGTAAGTAATTGTGCCGATCTGAGAATTCTTGGAATCCGGGCTAAAACGGGCCTTAAGGGCATAGGCGATGGCATTATCCACTAAACAACCATTGCTGGTTCCCGAACTTTTATCGTTGAAGCTGGCTTCCGTGACATAACCGTTATTATCCACGGTAATGTTTACAACCACTTTACCACCTTCAATACAGGTGTAAATGGGAGGTGGAAGATAATAAGCATTTCGCTCGACCAAGGAGTAGGAGATAGAAGTGCGCCTATCCTTTAAGTAATTGGTGAATTCCTCTTTTTGGGCATCACGTTCGCCCAATTTTTCTTTTTTCTCGTCCCGCTGGGCCTTTAACTGTTTTAATTGTTCCTCAAAACCTGAGTTATCGGCATATTCCCCTGTTTCACTGTTGAGAGCTCGTTCCTCCATAAGCTCTTCCAAGGTTTTTAAAGGTTCTGGGTTCCCAACACTAGGTTTGGCGGTTTCATTTACGGCCATGTGGCTTTTAATGGGGTCGTTGTTGGCGGCCATTTCTTCCAATCGTTCTTCTTCCTCTTTAAGAAGTTCTTCAATATCCTCATCGGCCAAGCTCATTTCAATAACGTACTCATCTTCCTTTATGCCTCCCAAGTGAATATTGAAAAGCAATAAAATCACTATGGACATAGAGAAAAAAGTAATCAAAAGAGATAATTGACGCCTATTTAAGTTCATGGTTTAACTATAACCGCTTTTTTGCAAAATTATTTTATCACAACCCGTTTAGGTCGAGGTACCTACCCCCAAATTTTCTTTGAAAACAAGGGGTGTTGTAGCATTATTTACGTTGAAATCCCCTATTTTGGTTCTTCTGAGCTCGGATAGGTAAGCTCCAGAACCCAATGCTTCGCCAAAATCGTGAGCCAAGGAACGAATGTAGGTTCCTTTACTGCAAACTACTTTAAAGTCCACTTCAGGAAGGGTAATTCGGGTAATTTTAAATTCAAGGATTTCTATTTTTCGTGATTTTATTTCTACTTTTTTTCCTTCACGAGCAAGCTCGTACAATCGTTTACCATCTTTTTTTAATGCTGAAAAAATAGGAGGCACCTGCTCAATCTCGCCCAAAAATTTTTTGGTGGCTTCTTTGATGGATGCATCCGTGATATGCCCTGTTGGAAACGTTTGGTTGACTTCTGTCTCCAAATCGTAAGAGGGGGTGGTGGCCCCCAAAGTGAAAGTGCCCGTATATTCTTTTACTTGTCCTTGAAGCTCTGGAATTTTTTTGGTGAATTTCCCCGTACAGATAATCAGCAGCCCTGTGGCCAAAGGATCCAATGTACCTGCATGGCCAATTTTTATCTTTTTAAGGCCAAACTTTTTACGAATGGCCCATTTTAAGGCATTTACCGCTTGGAAAGAGGTCCATTCCAATGGTTTATCGATCAAAAGAATCTGACCGTTTAAAAAATCTTCTTTGGTGTTCAAAAACTTGGGGTTTTGCAGCAAATATACTGATCTATCCCCAAATGCTCCATGCGATGGCTATGAGGCCAACGATTAAACAGTAAATAGCAAAATAGGTAAGCTTGCTTTGGCGTACCAATTTGATCATCCAAGTACAAGCGGCAAGACCTGCAATAAAGGCGGCAACAAAACCTGCGCCCATGGCAATGGCTTGGTCACCGTGAAAGGCGATTTCACCACCCATCAAATCTTTGGCTACTTTTCCCAAGATCAACGGAACTACCATCAAAAAGGAAAAACGTGCTGACTTGGTTTTATCTACACCCAAAAGAACGGCTGCCGAGATAGTTGCTCCACTTCGGGAAATTCCTGGGAGAATAGCTACGGCCTGTGCCATACCAATCGCAAAGGAACTTCGGAATGAAACGTTTTTATCGGTGGTTTTGGCCAAATCTGCCAAATACAGCAAAAATGCCGTAATTACCAACATAATGCCAACGATGACAATGGCACCATCAAAAAATACTTCAATAAAATCATTCAAAAAAAGGCCGACCAAAGCGGCGGGAATCATGGATATGATAATTTTTAATGAAAATTGGGTTTCTTCATTCCATTTGAATTGAAATAGCCCTTTAAAAATATCAAAAACATCCTTTCGGAACACTACCAAGGTGCTCAATGCTGTGGCAAAATGCAAGACCACGGTAAACAAAAGGCTTTCTTCGGGAACGGCCTGCGCCCCCAAAATGGCTTTTCCCAATTCTAAATGACCGCTGGAGGAAACAGGTAAAAATTCGGTCAATCCTTGAATTATCCCAAGAATTATAGCATCAATTAATTCCAAATTACTCCTTGTTTTTCTTGTTAGGATTCAATAAAATGGCATATACCTGAATACCAAGGCCGATAAGAATCAATGTTGGCGCAAGGCGAATTCTTCTAAAATTGTATATCTCGGGATTGAAAACTTCTGGGTCGTCGCTTCCGCCGCCGCTCATCAAAATATATCCAAGGGCTATAAAGGCAAGACCTATAAAAAGGAAGAGGTAGTTTTTCTTTTGGAAAACAAACTCTTTAGGTGGTTTTTTACCGTTGTTGTTTTTTTTGCTCATGTCGCAAAGTTAATAATAAAGATCGTCCGTCCTCAGGTTTAAAAAGCGTTGGGTTGCAAAATGGGTGCTCGCCCATGAAATAATAACGCCCAAACCAAATACACCAACGAACAAAATAATGAGAACAATATAATCTTGTAAAAGATTTAACTCCGGGAAGTTCTTGTCAATATAGTACACCAAGACCCCTAGTCCAACCAAGGCCACAACGGCTCCGACCATACCCAATTTAATGTTTGTCCAGATAAAAGGTCTTCGAATAAACGTTTTGGTGGCTCCCACCATTTGCATGGTTTTAATGATAAAACGTTTGGAATAAATGGACAATCGAATGGAGCTGTTGATCAACAAAACGGCAATGATCGTAAAAACCGCACTCGCAATCAAGATCCACAGACTTATTTTCCGTGCGTTGTTGTTGAGCAGCGAAATCAAGGGCTTGTCGTAGCTTACTTCGTCCACATAGGCTTTGGCCACGAGTTCCTTGGCAATCTCATCAATCTGTTGAGGCGATACAAAATCTGCCTTAAGGTTGACGTCAATGGAATTTTTTAGGGGATTGTAGCCCAAGAACTCCTCAAAATTTTCACCAATATCCTCGCTATATTGTTCCGCGGCATCTTCTTTGGAAATGTATTCAGCTGATTTGGTGTATTCGGCAAGCATCAAGCTTTTCTGCAACTGATCTATTTCCACAGGTTTGGCGTTGTCCTTCAAAAACACCGAAATGGTGATTTGCTCCTTAAAGTGATCCGCCAATTTTTTGGTATTGAGCACCAAAAGGCCCAAAACACCTAAAAGAAACAGGACCAGGGCAATGCTCAAAGCCACGGAAAAGTAAGAGGAAATCAGTTTTCGTCGCTGATATCGTTCAATATATTGGCTCATATAGTAGAATCAGTACGTAAAAATAGAAAAGTAAATTGTATTTAGGGGATTAAACCTATTTTTGCACACGAAATTGAACAAGATTAACAATGAATTACGATTTCCGCGAGATTGAGGCCAAATGGCAGAAGTATTGGGCAGAAAATGAAACTTTTAAGGCATCCAACGATTCCGACAAACCTAAATTTTATGCATTGTCGATGTTCCCTTACCCTTCTGGGGCAGGATTGCACGTAGGGCACCCGCTGGGGTATATTGCCACGGACATCTATTCGCGTTACAAAAGACATAAGGGATTCAATGTACTGCATCCCATGGGTTACGATTCCTTTGGGTTGCCTGCAGAGCAATATGCGATTCAAACGGGTCAGCACCCTGCTATCACTACGGAAAATAACATCAACAGATACCGTGAGCAGTTAGATCAGCTCGGTTTTTCTTTTGATTGGAGCCGCGAAGTGCGTACCTCCAACCCACAATATTATAAATGGACGCAATGGATCTTTATCCAATTGTTCAATGCGTGGTACAATAAGAAATCTGATAAGGCAGAAAATATCTCCACATTGGTCTCCATTTTTGAAAAAGAAGGAAATACCAATGTCGAAGCAACTTGTGATGATGATACTCCAAGTTTTGATGCCGCAACTTGGAATGGCTACTCCGATAAGGAAAAGCAAGAAATCCTTTTAAAATATAGATTGACCTATTTGGCCGATACCGAAGTAAACTGGTGTCCCGCTTTGGGAACCGTTTTGGCCAACGATGAAATTGTGAACGGTGTTTCCGAACGGGGAGGTCACCCCGTGGTGCGTAAAAAAATGACGCAATGGAGTATGCGCATCACCGCTTATGCCCAGCGTTTGTTGGACGGTTTGGACAAAATTGATTGGCCTCAACCGCTAAAAGATTCCCAAACCAACTGGATTGGGCGGTCTGTTGGAGCCTCGGTTACTTTTAATGTATTGGACGCTGAGCGTAGTCGAAGCGACCAAGAGGTGATTTCGACTCCGCTCAATCACCCATATCAAATAGAAGTCTTCACCACCCGCCCCGATACTATTTTTGGGGTGAGTTTTATGACCTTGGCCCCAGAGCACGAGTTGGTGGCCAAAATCACTACCCCAGAACAAAAAGCGGAAGTAGAGGCCTATGTAGAAGCTACGGCAAAACGTTCCGAGCGAGACCGTATGGCGGATGTAAAAACCATTTCGGGGGTGTTTACAGGAGCGTATGCAGAGCATCCGTTCACCAAAGAGCCTATCCCAATTTGGATTGGCGACTACGTGTTGGCCAGTTACGGAACAGGAGCGGTAATGGCCGTGCCTTGTGGTGACCAACGCGATTACGATTTTGCCAAACATTACAATATAGACATCCCCAACATTTTTGAAGGGGTCGATATTTCCAAAGAAGCATTTGCCGACAAGGAAACCACGGTTATTGCCAATTCCGATTTTCTAGACGGTCTACCTTATAAAGAGGCGATGAAAAAGGCGATTTCCGAATTGGAAAGAATCGGACATGGCAAAGGAAAAGTGAATTACCGCTTGCGCGATGCCGTATTTAGCCGGCAGCGGTATTGGGGTGAGCCGTTCCCCGTGTATTATGTGGATGGTATGCCGCAAATGATCGATATGGAGCATTTGCCCTTGCAATTGCCCGAAGTAGAAAAATACCTTCCCACCGAAACGGGCGAACCGCCATTGGGAAATGCCACCGAGTGGGCTTGGGACACGGTACAGAATAAAGTGGTAAGTAATGAAAACCTCTCACCCTCTGGGGGAGACCGAGAGGGGGAGCAAACAGTTTTCCCCTTGGAGTTGAACACCATGCCAGGTTGGGCAGGAAGCTCCCAATACTTTAATAGGTATATGGATCCACGCAACGATGAAGCCATTTTCTCTCCCGAAGCCATTAACTATTGGCAAGATGTGGACTTGTATATCGGAGGTAGTGAACACGCTACGGGCCACTTGTTGTATTCCCGTTTTTGGCAAAAGTTTATGTTTGATATGGGCTATGTCCCCAAAGATGAATTTGCCCAAAAGTTGATCAACCAAGGGATGATTACGGGGACGAGTGCTTTTATTTGCCGAGCGATGCTTCAAATTAATCAAAGTGATATTGGAGTTTATGATTCAGATGACATCAAAGAGTTTTGTTCTAAATTAATAATGAAGAACGTGCTTTTCATTTCAGAATCAAAGGTTGAGAATGCTGAAAGTTTGGGTATATATAAGAATAAGGTTAGTTCTGTTCAGAAATTGGTTTCTGAGAGATTTCCTGAGTCCAATCAAATTGATGTGGATTTCAAATTGAATCTAGTTAGAGTTGATGTTGGTTTGGTCAACTCATCTGATGAGATAGATGTTGAGGCTTTCAGAAATCATCCTTTGAATAAAGAATTTGAAGAAATGGTGTTTGTTGGCGAAGATGATGGAACATTTAAAGTTTCTCGAGAAATAGAAAAAATGTCCAAATCCAAATACAATGTTGTCAATCCTGATGCTATTTGTGAGGAGTACGGGGCAGATTCGTTGCGTTTGTACGAAATGTTCTTGGGGCCCCTGGAGCAATCAAAGCCTTGGAACACGGCAGGCATTACGGGCGTGCATTCCTTCCTTAAAAAACTTTGGAAGCTCTATCCCCCCCTTGAGAGGGGCGAGGGGGGTGTGGAACCCACCGCGGATAATTTAAAAACCTTGCACAAGACTATCAAAAAAGTGGAAGAGGACATCGAGAATTTCTCGTTCAACACTTCTGTTTCCACCTTTATGATCTGTGTCAACGAATTGACATCCCAAAAATGCACTAGCAAAGCTATTTTGGAACCCTTGGCGATTTTGGTGTCGCCGTATGCGCCACATATTGCCGAAGAGCTTTGGCAGCGTTTGGGCCATACAGGTTCCATTGCCGAAGCACCTTTCCCAAAGTTTGAGGAAAAATATTTGGTTGAAAGCAGCAAGGAATATCCAATATCCTTTAACGGTAAAATGCGCTTCAAATTGGAGTTGCCGTTGGATATGGGCAAGGATGAAATCGAAGCCGCTGTTTTGGCACACGAAAAAACACAGGCCCAGTTAGACGGAAGAACGCCTAAAAAGGTAATTGTGGTGCCGGGAAAGATTGTGAATATCGTAGGATAGTTTAAAAAGTTATTTGAGTTTATGTGTCATTCCGAACTAGTTTCGGAATCTCATAAGATTAATGATTGGTTTTATGAGAACCTGAAACAAGTTCAGGTTGACGAAAGTTTTGTTTTACAAAGAGATAAATAAAGATTTTATAGAAGTACCCCTAAAAAGCATGCCGCTCGGCATGCTTTTTTATTATTAAGTACACATACCCTTAAAAAATTAAGGGTATTTGTTTAAAAAATGATTTAAAATTAATTATACCTCTATTTTATAAGGGTATAAATGTTAAAAAACAACTATTTAAACCTTTTACCCCTGTTTTTTATCGAGTTTTTGTGTTTTAATCTAATTTTTTTGTTCAACTTTGATCCCATCAACCATTAAAAACAACATTATGACTGTTGGGATACCCAAAGAAATCAAAAACAACGAAAGCCGGGTCGGCATGACGCCTGCCGGTGTATTTGAATTGGTAAAGAACGATCACACCGTATATGTGCAATCGGGTGCAGGTGAGGGAAGTGGTTTTTTTAATCATGATTACCAACAGGCAGGAGCTACTATTTTGGACACTATTGGTCAGGTGTATGCTATGAGCGATATGATCGTAAAGGTAAAAGAGCCTATTGCTGAGGAATATGACTTAATTCAGGAAGGGCAAATCGTCTTTACTTATTTTCATTTTGCATCTAGCGAAGCGTTGACCAAAGCTATGATCAAGAGCAAAGCCATTTGTATTGCATACGAAACCGTAGAGGATGAAGATGGAACCTTACCTCTACTAACCCCAATGTCCGAAGTTGCCGGTAGAATGGCCATTCAACAAGGAGCCAAATACTTAGAGAAACCTGTGAAAGGTAAAGGAGTGCTTTTGGGAGGGGTTCCCGGAGTATCTCCAGGTCGCGTTTTGGTACTGGGAGCTGGTACCGTAGGTGTTCAGGCTGCTAAAATGGCAGCAGGTTTGGGTGCCCATGTAACCATTTTGGATGTGAACATGAAACGTCTCAGATATGTGAACGATATAATGCCGAGCCATGTGGTGACCGGTTTTTCAAACGAGTTCAATATCAGAAACCATATAAAAACAAACGATTTAATTATCGGTGGTGTCCTTTTAAAAGGAGCAAAAGCCCCTAACCTGATCACTAGGGATATGCTTAAGGACATGCATCCAGGAACCGTTATAGTTGATGTGGCGGTAGATCAAGGCGGATGTGTGGAAACCACCAAACCAACGACCCATGAGGACCCCATTTATATTATTGACGATGTGGTCCATTATTGTGTAGCCAATATGCCAGGGGCAGTGCCTTATACTTCCACTGTTGCCTTGACGAATGTAACACTGCCCTATGTGCTAAAATTGGCCAATATGGGATGGCGAAGTGCCTGTAAGTTGGATAGATCTTTGGAAAAAGGATTAAATGTAGTTGAAGGCGAGATAGTTTATAAAGAAATAGCCGAAACCTTTCAACTAGAACCAGTGTTGGTTTAAGTAACTAACATTTTGACAGTAAAAGAGCCCTGCCATTATTTGGCGGGGTTTTTGCTTTTATATGGTATATTTATATTCAAATAAAAGATTTAAAGCTATGATGACATATTATATATTGATTGGTGGAATTGCCCTGGTCAGCTGGCTGGTGAGCAATAAATTGAAGAGTAAGTTCAAAAAATATTCACAGGTCCATTTACGGAATGGGATGAGTGGTGCTGAAATAGCCCAGAAAATGCTGGACGACCATGGAATTCGGGATGTAAAGGTAATTTCCACGCCAGGAATGCTAACGGACCACTATAATCCCAAAAACAAAACCGTTAACCTTAGTGAAAGTGTGTACAACCAACGTAACGCTTCTGCGGCTGCGGTGGCTGCCCACGAATGCGGACACGCTGTGCAACATGCGCAGGCTTATGAGTGGTTGACCATGCGCTCCAAATTGGTCCCTGTGGTAAGTGTTACCTCTGGAATGTCCACTTGGGTGGTGTTTGGGGGTATTATACTTATGGCTGCAACGGGTGTTGCTGGCGGTATAGGTTTTTATATTGCAGTTGCCGGATTAATTATGATGGGGTTTGCTACCTTGTTCAGTTTTATAACCCTACCAGTGGAGTACGATGCCAGCAAAAGGGCATTGGTTTGGTTAAAGCAGAAGAATATGGTAAGTCAAGAAGAATACTCAGGTGCGGAAGATGCGCTTAAATGGGCGGCAAGAACCTATTTGGTGGCAGCACTGGGTGCTTTGGCCTCTTTGCTTTATTGGGCACTTCAAGTTTTTGGTGGAAGGGATTGAGGTTAGGGTAAAAACAAAAAAGCCTGTTTGAATATTCAAACAGGCTTTTTTGTTTAGTCTAGGTCATAAGATTGTATTTATTTTTTAGATGCTACAATTTTTGTAGTTTTGCTATTAAAATAGTAGCAAATGAGAACTCCTAAACCTGGAATTCCAGTTCGTGGATCAAAAACGGGACAACCAATAATGGCCTTGCTTGATCTATTGGGCAGAAGTTGGGCGATGGGCATTATCTGGCATTTGTACAGTGGCCCATCTACTTTTAGAGGTTTACAGCTCTATTGTGAATCCATTTCCCCTACCACACTTAACACAAGACTTAAAGAATTAAAAGATAGTAACCTCATTGAAAAGACTTTGGAAGGCTATGCCCTTACCGAATATGGCAAG
The DNA here is from genome assembly GCF_000224085.1 of Allomuricauda ruestringensis DSM 13258. Classification (NCBI taxonomy): domain Bacteria; kingdom Pseudomonadati; phylum Bacteroidota; class Flavobacteriia; order Flavobacteriales; family Flavobacteriaceae; genus Flagellimonas; species Flagellimonas ruestringensis. The sequence continues at coordinate 1,107,505 of NC_015945.1, read as the reverse complement.
GAATTGTTTGGACTTCTGGAACCTATGGGCTCTTGGGCCCGACATAGATGGGCACAAAGTTTTGGAGAAGATAATGCATAAAATGATTTTATGAGACATATACAAAAACCCATAGTTGGGGAGTATCCCGCATATTCCCATATTTATATGGACCTAATGGGAGATGATGGTAAGGTTTTGGAACATCTTTGGTCAAACTTTCTAAAAATTAGGGAATTTGTTTACTCACTTCCTGAGGAGAAACTAAAATATAGGTATGCAAAAGATAAGTGGACCATAAAAGAAATCTTGGTGCACCTTATTGATGATGAGCGTATTTTTGCTTATCGGGCTTTGAGGTATGCCCGTAAAGACAATACTCCGCTCCATGGTTTTGACCAAGACAAATACGCTAAATTTTCAGGGGCGAACGAACGGAGTTTGGAGAGTATTTTTGAAGAATATGAATTTGTGAGAAAATCAACAATTGCCCTTTTTAAATATTTACCGGAAGAAAGTTTTGAGCGTAGTGGTAAAGGAATAGATTATGATGGGAGCATCATAAACAAAAGAACTGTTAGGGGATTGGCCTATCATATAGCCGGGCATGAACTTCGTCATTTCAATATCATCAAAGAACGATATGTAAAATAAGAAGAGGCTGTCTAAAATGTCGATTTCGTCAACCTGAACTTGATTCAGATTCTCGTAGCGATTTGTTTATCAGTATGATGAGATTCTGAAATAAATTCAGAATGACGCATTTCAATACTTTTTAGACGGCCTCTTTTTTATATCTAATATTGATGGTTTAATCAATCCAATTGGCTACTTGGTTATCGATCATTTGGAGACCTACACCTTCAGTACCTGTAATCTCGATCATATCAAGAATGTCTCTGATGGTATTTTCTTCTTCAATTTGTTCCATTACAAACCAGTCCAAGAAACGTTCGGTGGCAATATCTCCTATTTCACGGGATTTATTCACAATATTGTGAATGGACTTGGTCACTTTGACCTCGTGTTCCAAGGTAGATTCAAAAACATCAACAATGGAAGAATAGTCGTGATTGATGTTTGTTATCTCGGGAGAAATTGGGTTACCTCCCGTATCAACCAAAAAGTTGAAAATCTTCATCATGTGCTCGCGCTCTTCTTCGGCCTGTTTAAAGAAAAACTTGGCGCTGGTAAAAAAACCGTTCTGTTCGCACCATGAGGCCATGGCCAAATAGGTGGCTGAAGCGTGGGCTTCCATTTTTATTTGGGCGTTGAGCATATCCATGGATTCCACTTTTATGCTCATACTTTGTCTTGCAATATCTTTCATAATGTAAATTCTAGCGTGAATGCACTATAAAGTTACTGAATTTAATCTGTTTGTAACAGTTAACCAGCTTATTTAAAAGACAACTAAGACTGGATAAAAATAGTGGTGTTAGTAGGTGTGTACTTCTCTTCCAGTAGAAAGACCAATGGCCATAAAACTGTGCTCCACAAGATTTTTAAGGTCAAGTACCTCCAAGGTATTGAGGATAAAAAGATGCTCTTTGTTGCATAGCATTAGAACCTCAAATCCGTGGGCGTTCAAATCACTGTCAAAATGGTTCTCAATAGCAATAGTGTTCACTTTATGGCGAAGTGAAAGTAGCTGGCATAACGACATGCGGACCAATTTCTGCCCGAAATCTATATAATAGCAGCGTTCGTTGGCAGCTTGGTACAAGGTGTAATATGTAGACTGGAATATTACATTCATGGGGGCAAATGTAATATTTATTTAGATTCAATACAAATATCAGATCTGTATTTGGCGATTAATTTGCTGGTTTAGAGAAATAAAGGTCTCGGTACGTGAAACACCTTCTATTTGCTGTATTTTTTTGTTGAGCACCTGCATTAAGTGTTCGTTGTCCCTACAGAGCACTTTTATAAGTATGGACCAATTTCCGGTGGTGTAATGGCATTCCAGAACTTCTGGGATTTCTTCTAATTGCCTAACCGCTCTGGGGTTTGCCATGGCCTTGTCCAGATAAATTCCAATATAGGCCATGGTGGAATAGCCCAGTATCTTTGGATTGATAACAAACTTGGAGCCCGCTATAAGACCGGAGCTTTCCAGTTTACGTAACCTTTGGTGGATGGCCGCACCAGAAATTCCTATGTTTCTAGCAATTTCGAGGATAGGTTTACGCGCATCCTCCATCAGGTATCTTAGGATTTTTTTATCAATACCGTCAATTTTAACTGAATTGTTATTGTTTTTCACAACAATGATTTTAATTTGAAGTTAAAGGTATTGAAAATCTAACAAAAACTAACTGGCCACCGAATCCGGATTATAGCCTAAATAAGGTTTTTCATATTCTTTGAACTGGATTCCGTGCTTATGAAGCTCAGAAAGGATGGGCTTGTACACTTCCTTGTTGATCGGGATTTGTACTCCGGGGGTTTTAATCTTGCCGTTCAATATTTGTAGTGTGGCCATGGCTACGGGAAGCCCCACAGTTTTAGACATGGCCGTGTATGTCCGGTTTTCACCGATTACCACCACATTGGCATCGATTTGTTTCTTTTCGCCGTTTAATTCGTAACCAAACTTGTGGTACATCACAATCATGTCTTTTTCATCCTCCTTGAGTGTCCAAGTATCTTCTAGAATATATTGGAGCATTTGGGCGGGAGTGGCGTTTTTTAGGGGTATCTTCTTGGAAGGATTGAATATGTCCAATTCCAGTAACTTTCCCCACATAATATCGTCCTGGTCAATTTTAAGGTAGTGCCGCATTTTTAGTTCCACCGAATCGGTAGGCGAATAGGGCAAAAATAGATTGACGAATTCTCGGTACGACATTCCTTCGGAATTTTCAATGGTGTAGCTGTCGTCCGTCATGCCTAAAATCACGAACATTTGCCATGCCTTGGAAAAACCAACTCGCCTCATGGTTCCTCGGAACAGGGTCAAAGCATTCTCTAGCCCATAAGCTTCGCGGTACTTTAAGGAATCCCGGTTGGCATAAGCCTCAAAGGTGCCATATCCTTCAATATCCATAAACTCGGTTCTTCTAAAAAGCTTTTGATATGGGATGTATTTGTACGTGCCTTCCTGTATAAATTTGGCTACGCCCCCTTGGCCTGCAAGTACTACATTTCTTGGGTTCCAAGTAAATTTATAGTTCCAAAGATTGGTATCGCTTTCCGGAGCTACCAAACCTCCGGCAAAAGATTCAAATAGCAACATTTTACCACCGGCATCCCGAATCCGGTCAATAACTTCCATGGCACTCATGTGGTCAATTCCAGGGTCTAGGCCAATTTCATTCATAAATACAAGGCCTTTTTTCTTCGCTTCTTCATCCAAGGCCCTTAGCTCATTACTTACATAAGAAGCAGTAATAAAATGCTTTTCAAATTCAATACAATCATGGGCAACATTTATGTGCATTCGAGCTGGGAGCATAGACACAACAATGGATGCCTCGGCAACAGCTTTTTTTCTATCCTCCTCGTTAAATATATCCAAAGGAAAGACTGTACAATTTGGGTGTTTTGCGAATTTATCTGGGATATTTTCTGGATGAAGGTCTCCAATCTTGAGATGAATCTTTTCTTGGTTTGATTTTTTAAGGAAATAATCTAGAAGGTATGAGGTTGATTTACCTGCTCCAACAACTAAAATAGTACGGACCATGTGTTTTGTTTACTTTTGATTTAACTGGACACTAAGGTATTAAAATGTTATATTTATAAAAAAATAGCATGTTAAAGTTATGAACAGAACAATTTTATTGGTTGGTACAATCATGGGGCTGTTGGCGATTGTTTTAGGGGCTTTTGGAGCCCATGGATTGGAGAAATTAGTCGATGCAGAAGCCGTTGCCACTTTTGAAACCGGTGTTACATATCAAATGTACCATGCGCTGTTTCTTCTTTTTTTAGGGATATGGAGCGGGTTGGCCTTAAAGCCCAAAAAGATTGTTTTTGTTCTTGTGCTTTTGGGTGTGATTCTGTTCTCTTTTTCTATTTATTTATTGGCATTGAACAGCTTAACCGCTTTTGATTTTAAAATTATCGGATTTTTAACACCAATCGGGGGTGTTTTGATGATTTCTGGGTGGTTTTACTTAGGATATAACATTTTAACCCAAAAAGTACTCGATTAAGCAAGAATTAAAAGGACAAAAAGTTAATATTTTCTAGTTTTGTACCAACATAAAAGCTAAACTATGAAGGATTCTGCCTCAGCCACGAAAACGATTTCGTTAAAGTCATACGGAATTAACCATGATAATGTAAACTACCAACTTTCCCCCGAGGAGCTCCACCACATTACCATTGAAAAGGGGATGGGCAAAGAGGCTTCTTCCGGGACCTTGGCCGTGAACACTGGGGAATTTACAGGAAGATCGCCCATGGACCGCTTTATCGTAAAGGATGACATGACCAAGGACAAGGTGTGGTGGGGGAATATCAATATCCCTTTCGAGAGTGATAAGTTTGACGCACTTTATGACAAGGTCATTGCCTATCTCAACAAAAAGGAATTGTATGTTAGGGACTCGTATGCCTGTGCCGACCCGGATTATAAACTGAATATTAGGGTAATCAACGAATACCCATGGTCCAATATGTTTGCCTACAATATGTTCCTTCGTCCTACGGAAGAGGAGCTGGAGGAATTTGACCCGGAATGGACGGTCGTCAATGCCCCCGGCTTTATGGCGGACCCCAAAGTGGACGGTACACGACAGCATAATTTCGCCATCCTTAACTTCGGCAGAAAGATCGCCCTTATCGGGGGAACGGGCTATACGGGGGAGATCAAAAAGGGAATATTCTCGGCACTTAACTTTATCCTGCCCGTTTACAAGAACACACTGCCCATGCACTGCTCGGCCAACGTTGGGGAATCGGGCGATACCGCTATTTTCTTTGGCCTATCGGGAACGGGAAAGACCACCCTGTCCACCGACCCGAACCGAAGACTGATCGGTGACGATGAGCACGGTTGGACGCCCGACAATACCGTGTTCAATTTTGAAGGGGGCTGTTATGCCAAGGTGATCGACCTATCCAAGGACAAGGAACCGGAGATCTACGGAGCCATCAAAAAGGGGGCGATTTTGGAGAATGTGGTCATGGACGACAACGGAATCGTGGACTTTTCGGACACCTCCATTACCCAGAACACCAGGGTGAGCTATCCCATCCACCATATCGAGAACATCCAGCAGCCATCAATAGGGAAAAACGTAAAGAATATTTTCTTCCTCACCGCAGACGCCTTTGGGGTGCTGCCCCCTATCTCCAAACTGACCCCGGCACAGGCGGCCTACCACTTTATCTCGGGCTACACGGCCAAGGTGGCCGGCACGGAAGCGGGCGTGGTGGAGCCACAGCCATCGTTCTCAGCTTGCTTTGGCGCACCCTTTATGCCCTTGCACCCGGCCAAATATGCCGAGATGCTGAGCAAAAAGATGAAGGAGTCGGGCGTGGACGTTTGGTTGGTGAACACCGGATGGACCGGCGGGCCCTACGGTGTAGGCACTAGGATGAAGCTGAAATACACACGGGCGATGATCAGTGCCGCGCTGAGCGGCGAACTTGGACTCTACAATTATGAGAAGTACCATATCCACTCCGTATTTGGGGTGGCGCAGCCAAGGGAGTGCCCAGGGGTGCCCACTAAGGTACTCAGCCCAAGGGCCACTTGGAACGATGACGAGGCCTATTACAGAACGGCCTTTAAGCTCACCAATGCCTTTAGGGAGAACTTTAAAAAGTTTGAGGAGCATGCCAGTGAGGAAATCCGAAGGGGAGGCCCACAACGGTACGCTTTCTAAATCAGTTCAAAAATAAAAACGCCCCCAGCTTTTTCCGGGGGCGTTTTTTATTTTAAACCAGTTCATTTTTATTTATTAACGCTGGTAATGTATTTCTGTAAAGCCATGGTCATGGATGGAGTTTCGGGCGTCGGTGCCTGAATATCTATTCGTAGCCCAGCCGTTGTAGCTGCTTTAACCGTACTGTTGCCAAAAACGGCAATCCTAGTATCGTTTTGTTCAAAATCCGGGAAGTTCTTCATCAAGGATTCAATACCTGAAGGGCTAAAGAAAACCAAAATGTCATAGTATACATTCCTTAGATCCGAAAGGTCGCTTATTACCGTTTTGTAGAAGATGCCACGAGTCCAATTCACGCCAACCTCGTCCAATAGCTCAGGAACACTGGGTTTTAGGGAATCGGAAGATGGTAACAGGAACTTTTCGTCCTTGTATTTCTTGATCAAGGGAGTCAACTCGTTAAAAGTTCTCTTCCCAACATAGATCTTCCTTTTTCTGTACACCACATATTTTTGCAAATAGTAGGCTACTGCCTCTGACTGACAAAAATATTTCATGGAATCTGGAACTTTGAAGCGCATTTCATCGGCAATTCTGAAAAAGTGATCCACAGAGTTTCTGCTCGTCAGGATAATCGCCGTAAAATTGTTCAAGTCGATTTTCTGCTGTCTCACATTTTTGGCTTCTACACCTTCAACATGTATGAAAGGTCTAAAATCTACTTTAACCTTCTCCTTTTCAATTAATCGCGAATAGGGGGAGTTTTCGACTTTGGGTTCTGGTTGGGAAACCAAAATTGTTTTTACTTTCATAAGTTTTCAACCTTTTAAATAGCTTCCAATTAACACCAAGGGCGCAATTTCGAGTGCGCAAAGGTACAAAATAAAATACATAAAATACGGGAACAGTGCTTTTTGATGGTTCTTCAACAGCTTGGCCATACCAATACCATTTATTAGAATAATCAGCGTTAAAGTCACGTATATTGTTGTTTTTGAGTTTGTTGCAATGTATATCAACAAAATGTTGGCAATGGAGATTATTATACTGCTGTAATTGAGGTAAGATATTTTACTGAAAATAAGACTGCCAACAAGGTTTAAATTATTAAAAACGAGTCCTACAAACATTTGAAGGGAAAACTTTACCAGTTCAAACAATGCCAAAAAACCTAGGATTATTAAATAGACAATGACTGTTTTTCCATAAGATATCAGGTCAAAACCTTTAAGAACAAGAAAAATAAATAAAGAGAGATTGATAAGTTGAAACAAGGTGAGAAGGAGGTGGAACCAGTGCGAAAACTGCCCTTTTTTATTGTGAAGCAGAATGTACTTATCGTTAAAAGGGAGAATGATAAAGTTCAGAAACTTTTTATGGAATAAATATTTGCCAAGGGCCAAAACAACTAGACCTACAAACAATGTGATGGTCATCCAATCCAAGGAACTGATTGTTTTTTCAATCGGGTTCATTATTCAATTTTAATGGGTTTGCCGTTAAGTCCCGGAGGCAGATTGTTTTCTGCAATTCCAATTCTGAAGTACGATGGATTTTCCATAGTGGTCAATGGCAGTTCAAACGTATAAAAAACCGTATCCTTGGATTTTAACAATGCTTGCTGGGGCGAGGTGTTTTTAACCTTTAAGGAGCGCATTTGTTTAACCTGTTTGTGTTTGTTGGAATACGAAATCGTATATTTTAATTGCTCCAAGGGTACATCAAACGGGTATGGATTGTAAACTTTGAGGGAGTATTTGATGCCAGTTTCCGGTTTTTCCACAATACATTCCAATTTACGGTACGATTGAAAATCATTGATGTAGATTCCATGGGAAACTGTGCTGTCCAAATGCATATAGGAAATATCCCCGCTTTTTCTGTACTTGGAAACAAACATAACTTTTTTGCCTCGCATTCGTTCTTCGGAGTCATCAATAGAATATTGGTTTTTTCGATACATATAAGTGTTCAATGATGTGGCAGGGACACCCGAATAAAACTCATACATTGAGGAGCGTCTATAGGAGTTTTCAAAAAGAATGGGAACACCACCAGACTTTGTTTTAAGCTCGTTTGTCCATTCCTTATTGCCATGGGTTTCAAAATACATGGGGAACAAGGGGTAATATATCATCCATGCCCTTGCATACATTAAGAGAATCAAACTTACAATACCGATTCGGTACATCCATTTTCTGCTCTTGGCATTCTCCAAAAGATGATTAAAAGCTATTATCGCAAGCGGAATTGAGATTACAATGGCCCATTGTGCCTGTACCCGTCTGTTAAAACTAGAAATAAAAAAGAAAATCAAAACCCCATAAACCAGATAAACCAAAGCTTTTGAAAACTTGTCCGTTATCTTGAACTTGAAAAGTGCCCTGTAAATCCAATAAAACAAGAGACCGATGATCGCAACAATGTTCAAGAAGTACCCCAAGGTAAATTCATCGAATTGGTAGGCTTGATTTGGGCGTTCGTATAAATGGAAGGTTATCGAAACAAAATCGTTTTGATAGAGCCATACAAAATGTGGGATGTAGCAAATCAAGGCCAAAACCACCGCTAACCATGCTTTTTTGTTGAAAATGAGTTTATAGTTGGAAAGAAATACGAACAAAATCACCAACACCGCATGGTACTTGCTGTACATAAGAGCGGCCATTACCAATCCCAAATAAATAGCGGTCACTATGCCTTCATCCTTCAAGAAGCGTTTATATAACCATAAAAATAGGGCTGTAAAAAATAAAAGCGACGTATCCGGAAGGGTCAAAAAACCATAGGCATTCATCAAGGTGAAAGAGAACACCAAAAGGAAAAAATGGGTTACATAATCCTTCTTCTTCGGATTATCAATCAATAACCAAAGTAGCATATATGTTCCTGCGGATAACACACAGCTCATAAACCTTACCCCAAGCTCACCGTCAAAAAATAAGCTACTGACCTTGATCAAAAAAGCAACCATGGACGGATGGTCAAAATACCCCCAGGCCATGTTTTGTGCATAGTACCAATAATAGGCTTCATCGTAGATAAGCTCGGTGAAGGATGCTTGTAAAAGGTTGAGTGCAAAAAGAATCGCTAAGAGAATAAAAAAAAGCCTGGGAAACTTTTGAGTCATCAAAATGAGATTTTTAAAGCGCAAAGTTACAAATATTGGGTTAGTGCCAAATCGGCTTGCTAATAGTAACTTGTGTAAGCAAGCTAGAAAACCGTATTTTTGACATTCTAATCTTGTGCGAATGGCAGACGGCTTGGTCATTATACCCACATTCAATGAAATTGAAAACATCGAGGCCATTGTTAAAACGGTTTTCGATCTAAAAAAGGATTTTCATGTGCTGGTGGTAGATGATAACTCTCCCGATGGTACCGCGGATTGCGTGATAAAGCTACAAAAAGAATTTCCTGAAAACCTCTTTTTGGAGGTCCGAAAGGAAAAAGCGGGCTTGGGTACGGCATACATCCATGGATTTAAATGGGCGCTGAAAAAAGGCTATGAATACATTTTTGAGATGGATGCCGATTTTTCGCACCGACCTGCCGACCTTTCCCGTTTGCACCGAGCTTGTCTTAATGGCGCAGATGTGGCCGTTGGATCACGTTATAAAAAAGGAGTCAATGTGGTGAACTGGCCTTTGGCCAGGATTTTACTTTCTTACGGAGCATCGTTTTATGTAAAGATCATTACCGGAATGAAGGTACACGACCCTACGGCTGGATTTGTCTGCTACAAAAGAAAAGTGTTGGAAACCATCAATTTGGACCATGTACGCTTTATTGGGTATGCTTTTCAGATTGAAATGAAATACAGGGCCTATCTCAAAAAATTTAAGATTGAAGAGGTCTCGATTATTTTTACCGATAGGGTGAATGGTAAATCAAAAATGAACTCCGCGATTATAAGAGAGGCCATTTTTGGGGTAATAGCCATGAAGTTTAGAAGTATATTTTTTAAAAAGAGCTTTTAGTTATGTCAAAAATACTGTTGAAGAACGCCAAGATTGTAAATGAGAACAGCATTTTTGAGTCCGATGTGCTGTTGGAAGGCGACTTTATTGCCCGCATCGATACCGACATATCCGATGCCCATGCCAAGGTCATTGATTTGGAAGGGGATCTTTTGCTACCTGGCATTATTGACGACCAAGTACACTTTAGGGAACCGGGCCTTACCCACAAAGGGACTATTGCGACCGAAAGTAGAGCGGCAATAGCTGGTGGTATCACCACTTTTATGGAGCAGCCCAATACCAATCCACAAACCACGACCATTGAAAAGCTGGAAGATAAGTTTGCCATGGCCGCAAAGGATTCTTCAGCAAACTATTCTTTCCTTTTTGGGGGAACCAACGATAATTTGGAAGAATTGAAACGATTGGACAAAAATGCTTGCTCCGGGGTTAAATTGTTCTTAGGTTCTTCCACAGGAAATATGCTGGTGGACGATGAGAAAGTCTTGGAACAGATTTTCAGGAATACCGAAATGGTGATTTCAGTCCATTGTGAGGATGAGGGAACAATCAGGGCCAATATGGCCAAGTATAAAGAAATGTACGGGGACAATATTCCGATAGAGATGCACCCCATCATCCGAAGTGCCGAAGCATGTTACCTATCTTCATCAAAAGCCATTGCTCTTGCCAAAAAAACAGGGGCAAGGCTACACGTGTTTCATGTATCAACAGGTATTGAAACGGATCTTTTTACCAATACGATTCCTTTGGAGGAAAAAAAGATTACCGCTGAGGTTTGTATCCACCATCTATGGTTTTCTGATGAGGATTACGCTAAAAAAGGAACTTTGATCAAATGGAACCCTGCCGTTAAGACTAAAAACGATAGGGAAAAACTGTGGAAAGCCCTTTTGGACGACCGTATCGATGTGGTTGCCACCGACCATGCACCGCATACGCTTGAAGAAAAAGATAAGCCATACACCAGCGCACCTTCTGGGGGACCTTTAGTGCAGCACGCACTCTTGGCCATGCTACAAAAAGAAAAAGAAGGTGTAATAAGTTTGGAAAAGATAGTGGAAAAAATGTGCCATAACCCCGCCATTTTGTTTGATATTGACCGTCGCGGATTTATTCGTGAAGGCTATTACGCGGATTTGGTGCAAGTGAACCGGAATTCAAAAAATGAGGTTAAAAAAGCCAATATTTTCTATAAATGTGGGTGGTCTCCCTTTGAAGGTGTTACTTTTGATTCGGAAGTAAGACGAACCTTTGTGAATGGTTTATTGGCCTATGAAAAAGGTACATTCAGTTCGGAAAAGAATGCAATGAGGCTTACGTTTAATCGTTAAGGGATGAAATATATCGTCACATTATTTTTTGGTATGATCTTGTTACTTTCCTGTGCGGAAAAGGTAGTGGAGGAACCGGAAAATCTTATTCCTAAAGAGAAAATGACCGAGATTCTTCATGATTTGGCCATTTTGAATGCTGCTAAATCCGGAGCTGCAAAAAAGTTTGAAGAATCGGGCATCGATATCATGGAATTTCTTTATAAAAAATATGGTATAGATAGCACCCAGTTTTCCCAAAGTGACCTGTATTATGCATCACTTCCTTTGGAATATCAAACTATTTACAAACAGGTAGAAGCGCGATTAAAGCGTCAAAAAGATACATTGGAAGCCATTGGGGAACGAAGAAACGATAGTGTCCGTAAAGCAAACCTGAAACGAAGCGATTCTTTGAAAGCAATTCAAGAAAAAGGGAAAGTGAAGGAGCCTATTCCTGCTCAATAAACTTGTCGCAACAAAAGGCTAAAGCTTTATCCATATCTTCAAATGTAAAGCCCAGCTCGGATTTTATTTTCTCGTTACTATATTTTTTTTGACGGTACAGTCCTTTGGCCACAGACTTGGAGAGTTTTCTTCTTTTACCGAACACATTGCTGCGTACCCAATCCCATCGCCAAAAACATTCGAGCATAAATTTGGATACCTCTTTGGTTGGTGGAGCTACACCTAGTTGAGGTGCAATTTTCCGGAACATCTTCTCGTAGGTCATATTTTGATTGACCAAAATAAAACGCTCAGTGTGGACGTTGGAATCCATTAATTTGGTCATTGCGTCGATCACATCGGTTATGGTGACAAACCCGGTTCCACCGGGAATAAAATACATCTTCTCCTTGGATGCATAGGTAAAAAAGCTTCCACTGCCCGATTTCCAAAAGCCGGGTCCAATAACTACCCCTGGATTTACGATTACAATGCTAAGCCCTTCCTGTGAACCACGCCACACCTCTAGTTCAGCTTCATATTTGGTGATTCCATAAACAGAGGCTTTGGCTTCGCTCCATTCATTTTCCTCGGTTACTTCTTTTTCTTTTATGCTCGGACCAATAGCCGCAATGGTACTCACATAACAAAGTTTTTTAACACCGTGTTTTAAGGAAAGGTTCACTACATTGGCCGTGCCTTCCACGTTGGTGCGTTCCAGAATTTTAAAATCTTTTGGGTCAAAGGAAATCAATGCGGCACAATGGTAAACGTATTCGACACCATCAAAAAGGGAATCCAGTCCACCCACATCGGTAATATCGGCCTGTACCCAATCAATTTGTTCAATTAAATGGGATGGATCATCCGCATAGTACCCAAAAACTTTATGGACTTTATCTAAGGACTCTTGTGTTCTAAAATTGCTCCTGACCTTGTTCCCATTGGCAATTAAATGGAAAAGTAAATGGGAACCGATCAGTCCAGTACCTCCTGTAACCAAAATCATAAGGTAAAAGTACCTATTTGTGCCGTAAAAATTGAGGGAAATGCCAACTTCATTTTATATTTGCAGCTATTCCAAAAAACCGATCATGACGAAGAATTTTGTTCAAGAACTGCAATGGAGGGAAATGGTGCACGATGTAATGCCAGGAGCCGAAGAACACCTTATGGAAGAAATGCGTACCGCTTATGTGGGAATAGATCCTACGGCCGATTCACTTCATATTGGCCATTTGGTAGGTGTTATGATGCTTAAACATTTTCAGTTGGCCGGACACAAGCCCTATGCTTTGGTCGGAGGCGCAACGGGGATGATCGGTGATCCATCGGGCAAATCGGCTGAACGAAATTTATTGGATGAGGAAACCCTACGCCACAACCAAGATGCCCTAAAAGCACAATTGAGCCGTTTTTTGGATTTTGAAAGTGGTGAGCCCAATGCGGCGGTTTTGGTGAACAATTACGATTGGATGAAGAATTTTTCCTTCCTCGAGTTTATCCGCGATGTTGGAAAGCACATTACCGTAAATTACATGATGGCGAAGGATTCCGTAAAAAAACGTCTTTCTTCCGATGCCATGGAAGGGATGTCCTTTACCGAGTTTACCTATCAGTTGGTTCAGGGATATGATTTTCTGTATCTCTACCAAAACCACGATTGTACGTTACAAATGGGAGGTAGCGACCAATGGGGGAATATTACCACGGGTACGGAACTAATTAGACGAATAGGAGGCGGAAAGGGGTTTGCCCTTACCTGCCCGTTGATTACCAAGGCTGATGGAACCAAATTCGGGAAAACCGAAGGTGGCAATGTTTGGTTGGATGCGGAAAGGACTTCTCCCTATAAATTTTACCAGTATTGGTTGAACACATCCGATGAAGATGCCGAGAAGTATATCAAAATTTTCACCTTTTTGACTCAAAAGGAGATTGAGGATTTAGTGGCAGAACATAAGGAAGCACCCCACATGAGAGCGCTTCAAAAGAAATTGGCCGAAGAAGTTACCATTATGGTACATTCCCAAGAAGATTTGGACAATGCCATAAAGGCGAGCAACATTTTATTTGGAAAATCTACTTCCAATGATTTGAAGCAATTGAACGAAAAAACATTTTTGGATGTTTTTGAGGGCGTTCCCCAAGCAACGGTTAGTAAAAATGAACTAGAACCTGGTTTGGATATGATTGGCGCATTGGCGGCCAAGACTAACTTTTTGGGTTCTAACGGCGAAGCCAGAAGGGAATTGAAGCAAAATTCCATTGCCGTGAACAAGGAAAAGGTAAAGGAGGATTATATGATAACGGCATCAGACCTGATCAATAATAAATTTGTGCTCCTCCAAAGGGGCAAGAAGAACTATTTTGTTCTTGTTGTGGAGTAGTTTACAATACCATCAAATTACAGCCTCTAATATCTGAATTATCAAAACGCCCCAGAACTTCAAAAGCTCCATTGGGATGGGTTTTGCCCAAATCTTGTGTAGCGATAAAGGAACAGGAATAGATGTTGGCCAAATCAATAACATTGATACCTCCCGTTTTCCCGTTAGGCTGAATAGTTAAAGGGTCTTCGGTGTCGCGGGTGATTATTTTCATCCAAGTTGGTGTTTGGAAAAGGCCATTTCCTTTGGAATAGGCTTGGGACAAAAGTTCTGTCATCCCATATTCTGAATGAATTTTATTGACGCCCAATCCTTCCTTCAAGATTTGATGTAGTTCTTCGCGAATAAGTTCCTTACGACGGCCTTTCATGCCCCCAGTTTCCATAACAATGGTATTTTTTAATGCTGTAGGAAATTGTTCAGCCAAATCTAAGAGAGCGAACGAAACACCGATCAACAGGGTTTTGACCTCATTTTTCTCCAATTCTTGTAGTTTTTGATGGAGTTCTTCCAAATTATGAAGATAAAATCCACTACTGGGATGTTCCGATTTCTCAATGAGATTGTTGACCATATAAATCAAAGAAGAACCCTCTCTTTCCAAATAAGAAGGTAAAAGTGCCAGAATGCAAAAATCTTCGGGTTTACCGTAGAATTGCTTGAATGCCTGGAGGAAGCTTTCTTCGTAAATCGTTATGTCAGGAACAAAGTGTTTGCTGGTAGTGCTTTGGGTGGTACCGCTACTTGTAAATATAGTTTCAGGTGTTTTTGATGAGGAAAGTACTTTGTGAGTTTTAAAGAATGAAATGGGTAAAAAAGGAATTTGCAGATAGTGGGAAACATTTTGAGGCGACTTTTTCAAGTAGTCACAAAAAGCACTGTAAACCTCGTTGTTTTCATACTGAAACCTAAAAACATCCAAAGCCAGAGCATTAAACTCGTCCGTATTGCCGATGTTAAAAATCCGATGGGTATCAAACTGCTTCATTCATGGGTAAAAGTACCCAAAAATAAAAAAGCCCTTTGTGAAAAGGGTTTTAAAAATGTTGAATTATTTAACGACCAGTTTTCGGGTCATTGTTTTTTTACGTTCCGTTACTTGGAGCACATAAACACCTGGTACCAATCTGGATATGTCCAAAGTGTTGGTGCTGATTCTTTTGGTGAGAACAACTTCGCCGAAAACATCGTAAACCTTAACATCCTTGGTTCCGTTGGTTTCCGTTGTAATGTAAACTTCACTCCCATAAGCAGGGTTAGGGTACATTTTAAAACCCTTGAGCTCTTGTACGGGCTCATTGTTAACTGTAACCAGGTCTTGACCGTAAGAAAATAAAGGTAAAGCCATAAGTAAAACAAAGTAGATTTTCTTCATGTATGCTGATTTGGGGTATATGCGCAGTTTAAAAGTAGGTAAACAGGCTAATGCTGACCATTTTATGTTGTGAAAGCACTAAAACTGGTTGTAAAGCGTTGAAAACTGTGGTTAAGAGGTGCTGTAAAGTGATAAAATGGACTGAACTACTTCACAATGAGCTTTCTAGTAGCTACTTTGTTTTGCTCAAAAACCCTAAGAATGTACACGCCTTTGTCCAACTCGGAAAGGTTGAGTTCCCTTCCTAAAATGGTGGTTTCAAGCACTTTTGTTCCCAAAACATCAAAAACAAGGATTTTCTTGGGAGAATTATCTGTAGTTTCTATATAGACCTTGCCTTGGGTAACAGGATTGGGATAGAGCTTAAACCCGTCAATATCCGCACTTGACTTGGTGCTTTCCTGAGAAAATCCAAGTGCACAGACAAAAAAGAGAATGACGAGGTAAAAGTGCTTCATACGTTAATGGTTGCAAAGGGTATGCCACAAATATATAAAAATTGCAATGTCAAACTGGAACCGTTTGACGAATAGGGGGTTACTTTTCGATGAAATGCAAAAAAGAAGCCCCCGATAGGTCGGGGGCTCTTTAAATAGAATTGTTTTAGAACCTTAAAAGTTAAGGCTATACCCTAACGAAAAAGCTGTCCCAATCTCTCTATATGAAAAGTTTTGCTTGGCTGCACCAAACGAATCGTATAAGCTTTCCCTGGTGTCATTGAGTATATTGTTCACTTTAAGGGTTATTTTACTATTTTGTTCTTGTCCTAAAGTTTTTGAAAAATTAAAGTTCAAACTATTGAAAGGTTGTGTGAATACATCTGGATTTTGCCCAAAACCAACTACTTCCAAAGTTTTTCCCTGAACATTGTAGAAAACACCTGTCTCAAGACCGATATTTCTGTTGTTATAGTTTAGTCCAGCATTTACCAGAAAAGGGGATTGCCCTTGTAACTGTCTTGTTTCGTCGATGGTTTCACCATCCCTTGCGAATGTTTGTCTGGAATCATATTCTTGATTTTCACCTTTTGCCATCTCTATCTTAGAATCGATTATGGATACGTTCAAGTTAAGGCTCAAATCCTGTAATCCTTCGGAGATAAAACCAAAATTCTTACGAGCTTCAAACTCCAGTCCCAACACATCTGCCGATGGGGAATTTCGAGGAGTAAATTGGTTGGGCGCTGTTATATCGTAGGCAACGATTTCTATCGGGTCTTTAAATTTCTTGTAAAAACTACTGATAGCAAACATTTGTGCACTATCGCCAAAAATTTCAAATCTAAAGTCAAAATTGTCGATATATGTAGGTTGTAGGTCCAAGTTTCCAAGAAAAAGAACACCCGTCAACAAATCTGCAATCTGCACTACGGATAGTTCCTTAAAACTTGGCCTTGCCGTGGTTTTGGAATAGGAAAGCCTCATGTTCACATTGTCCTTTACCTCATAAATAAAGTTGACCGAAGGGAAAAAGTCCAGTTCGCTTATGGTTTTTTCTTCGTCGTAAACTTCGGTTCCAGTATTGTTTTGTCCAGTAAAAAAGGTGGTGAAGTTTTCGGCTCTGATTCCAATGATGGCTCTTAATTTATTGGCAAACTTGAATTCATTGGAAAGGTAAAAAGCGGCAGTATTCTGGTTTGAATCAAAACTATTTGCAGGCTGAAAGCTACCTCTCGCATAAGAGCCAGAATTGTTTTCGCGGGTCCAAATGTTTTCTTCTAGTAAAATTGCATCTGGATCTCCATCAAGACTGGCCGTGCTAAAATTATAGAAGGCTATATCGTAATTATAGATACCGTATTCTCTCTGTTTGTAGCTGTAGAGCCCTCCAAATTTAAATAGAGCCTTATTGTCGAACAGGCTATAGCTTTTAGTAAAGTCTATTTTGCCAACAGCGTTTATCTCTTTCAAATCCCTCCATAGTCGGGTTGGAAAGCCTGCGTCTGAACTAATGGTGAAGCCATCGGGGTTGACTATGAAAGTGGTTAGCCTCACATCTTTATCCTGAACGCTTGTGAAAGTTGGTGACAAGCTCCATTCCGAAGTAAAAGAAGCATTTTCAGAGGTATGTTTTCCAGATAGCAACAAATTGCTCACAGAACGTTCGGAATATTCCAAATTGTCCTTTACCACATCAAGGGCGTTGGAAATTTCGGTTCTTTGGTTGTACAATGCCGCTCTGGATTCCCCATTTTGGATATGTAGTAGGTTTAAACGGTATTTTGACCTCCCTGTTTTATAGGAAAGTCCCGCCAAAGCAGAACCCAATACATTGTTGGTTCCTAAATCGCCTCGTTGCCTCCTGTCAAAGCGAAGTTCGTAAATATCACTTTCTGGGGCTTTTTGATATATCCCGTTTTCAAAACCTTCATAAAACCTTGTTGTGTTTTTATAATCCAAAGAAGCAATAAAACCTAAAGTATTGTCGCCTACATTAAATTGGTTCCCATAGCTAAAACCTAGACTAAAATCGGGTTTGGATGTTTGTTCCTGAGCGGCCATGTTGGGTTCAAAAGCTCTGGTGTAGTCATCCAAAATACTATTTCTATCGGAATCCGATGGGCTTGGAATAACTGAACTTGAAGGAAATGGAAGTTCTCTTGTGCCGTCATCAAACCCCAAAAAGTCAGTTGCGCCACCTTCATAACTTAAGTAATTATCTTGGAAATGCATACTTGGGTTATAACCGACCGAAGCGGAAATTGACATCTGCTTTTGTGTTGGGAAATCTTTTGTGATGATATTGACTACACCTCCCGTAAAATCAGCTGGTAATTCAGCTGATGCTGATTTCAAAACAATCACATTTTCCAAAATATTGGTCGGAAAAATATCCATTTGCACAGTGTTCTTGTCCGGGTCAAGTCCAGGTATGTCCATACCGTTCAAGATGGATTTGGTATAACGATCGCCCAATCCCCGAACATAAACATATTTCCCGTCTTGCACGGAAACTCCAGGCACCCTTTTTACGGCGGAAGCTATATTGCTTGCTCCCATTGTTTTGATACCTTCTAACGACAATCCGTCCATAAGGGTTACGGAATTCTTTTGAAGGTTCAATACGGAAGCTTCGGTGTTTTTCCTTACGGTTGTTGTAACAACTACTTCGTCCAATTGGGCTGAGGCAGGCTGGAGCAGTACGTTGAGTTCTGTAATCTTGCTGGCCTCCACAACCACATCGGTAATTTCTTGTGGGGTATACCCAATATATGAAAATACCACGGTGTACGTACCTGGTTCCACTTCTAGGGAATAGGCCCCCTCAAAATCGGAGGTAGTACCAACTGTAGTGCCCTTTACTAAAATATTTGCAAAAGGTAATACATCATTAAACTCACCATCTGTCAACTCTCCTCTAATGGTACCTACTTGTGCGAATGCAAACTGAACCAAAGCCAGCGAAATCGCGATTACTGAGAGGATTTTTTTATGCATTTTGTATGATTTAAATAGTGTTCAATTATTCGACAAAATGTCCAAAGACTATAAAAGCCTTTGGACATTTCCTTTTTTTAATAAATTATTTTGAGACTTAGAAGGCGCTCTCACTAGAAGCAAAAGTCCATGCAAATACAGTTGTGTCTGCACCGACTGAAGCATCTTCGGGAGCTGCTATTGATGTTACATTATTTAAGAATTTGCTTTCGTCGCCAAGAGTAAAGTCACCTGCAAAAATATCGGCCATTACAATTCCTTCGGGCAATATGATCTCCCAGTTGGAGAAGGTGATCCTGTCGTTGGTAAGCTCTGTTGCGGAATCTGCACCATTGATGTTCACGGTGGCATCGGCTCCAAATCCATAAGCAAAAACGTTGTTAAGGTTGGCGATAAGCCCGTCCCTGAGGTCTGCGTACTTGCTGGAAGTACCTGCACCTATAAGGGTGATGTTCTCCAAGGTGTAACCTCCTTCTGTTGCAGCACTTCCCTCAGGCCCATCAAGTTCAAGACCCGTACCTGATTCCGCAGACATGATTACCACACCATTGGTCAAAGAACCGGTCCAAGCTTGGTCGGCATCAAAACCGTCATCTCCTTGGGACCATACCAAAGCATTGGTTACATTCACAGATCCACCGAACCATTCGATACCATCATCCTGATTGGCAACAATCTCGATGTGGTCAACTGTTGTACCGGAACCAACACCACCGAGAGTCAAACCATTGATCTCGTTGTCTGTTGCTATGGCCACACCACCGTGACGGATGGAGATGTATTTCAGAGATCCAGAATTGTCCGCTGGGTCTGTTCCCCCGTACTGTCCGTAGTCCTCATCCGCAGGAAGACCTTCAATCTGGGCAGTCTCGATATCCCCGTTTACAGAGACAGGAGCTTTACCCAGCACTATCACACCTCCCCAAAGGCCTGTATCGGCAGCGGTAAGTGTTCCAGTGGTCTGTCCTTGCTCAATGCCATCGAGTACAGAGGTAAAAATAATAGGGCTTTCGGCAGTACCTTCGGCCATTAATGTACCGCCTTGGTCCACTACTAGGGCCGAGGCAAGTGTTTCCTGTCCTTCGGCACCTTTAATAATGGTACCTGGCTCAATGGTCAAGGTTACACCATCACCAACGATTACTTTTCCATCCAAAACATAAATGTTCTCGGCAGTCCAGGTTTCATCAACCGTAAGGAAACCAGTTTTTGTAATAGTAGTTCCTAGAGGTTCTGCAGGAATGGCGCTTTCGGAAGCAGCAAATGTCCAAGAAAACACGTCGATATTGGCACCTACGCTTCCTGATCCTACTGCTGTTGCGTTATCCAAGAACTTGCTTTCGTCGCCAGGGGTAAAATCACCGGCAAAAATATCTGCCATTACAACTCCTTCGGGCAATACGATTTCCCAGTTAGAGAAGGTAATCCTATCGTTGGTGAGCTCTGTCGCGGAATCTGCACCATTGATGTTCACGGTGGCATCGGCTCCAAATCCATAAGCAAAAACGTTGTTAAGGTTGGCGATAAGCCCGTCCCTAAGGTCTGCATACTTGCTTGAGGTCCCTGCACCTATTAGTGTAATGTCTTCTAAGGTGTAACCTCCTTCTGTTGCAGCACTTCCCTCAGGTCCATCAAGCTCAAGGGCAGATCCTGACTCAGTGGACATAACAACTACACCATTGGTCAAAGAACCTGTCCAAGCTTGGTCGGCATCGAAACCATCGTCCCCTTGGGACCATACCAATGCGTTTGTTACATTCACGGTTCCACCGAACCACTCGATTCCATCATCTTGGTTGGCAACGATCTCGATGTGGTCAACCGTTGTGCCGGAACCAACACCACCAAGAGTCAAACCGTTGATCTCGTTGTCAGTTGCTATAGCCACACCGCCGTGACGGATGGAGATGTATTTCAGAGATCCAGAATTGTCCGCTGGGTCTGTTCCCCCGTACTCACCATAATCCTCATCGGCAGGAAGACCTTCGATTTGGGCAGTCTCAATATCCCCGTTTACAGAGATAGGAGCTTTACCCAAAACAATTACACCTCCCCAAAGACCTGTGTCGGCAGTGGTAAGTGTTCCAGTGGTCTCTCCCGACTCAATGCCATCGAGCACCGAGGTGAAAATGATTGGGCTTGTAGGAGTACCTTCGGCCATTAATGTACCGCCTTGGTCCACTACAAGTGCAGAGGCGAGTGTTTCCTGTCCTTCGGCACCTTTAATAATGGTACCTGGCTCAATGGTCAAGGTTACACCTTCACCCACCACTACTTTGCCGTCCAATATGTATATATTCTCAGCGGTCCAAGTCTCATCTTCAGTAAGAACACCTGTTTTGGTTATCTCCTCACTGGATGGTTCTGGCTCTGGTTCCGGTTCTGGAATAGCACCGTTATCATCGCCACTACACGCTCCTATAAAAAGCATGGCAATAGCTAATAAAGGGGAAATAAATTTTTTCATAATTCGTTGTTTTGTCATTTAATAAGTAGGATGTAATCCTTATGTTGAACGATGCAAAGAAAGGCGGGGGTTGTAAAAGCCGTGTTAGTTGTGTGTTAAGTGTTTTTGTTATTAGTGTTACAATAACGTTACTAGATTAAATGAACGTTAAGCGTTTATCCCGTAAGTGTATTATCTTTACATTTGGGCGATTAACATAGAAATACCATCCCATGAAAAACAAGGACATTAAGATTCTACTGGTTGACGATGAACCTGATATTCTGGAAATTATAAGCTACAACCTCTCATCTGAAGGTTACGAAGTCTATACTGCCAAGAATGGCATAGAAGGCGTGGCCAAGGCCAAGAAAAAGAGTCCGCACCTCATAATTATGGATGTGATGATGCCCGAAATGGATGGTATCGAAGCATGTGAGGTTATCCGAAACACTCCTGGACTGGACCATACCATAATTACTTTTTTAACCGCTCGTGGCGAAGACTATTCCCAAGTGGCCGGTTTTGATGCAGGAGCTGATGATTACATTACCAAGCCCATAAAACCAAAGGTTTTGGTGAGCAAGGTAAAAGCATTGCTGAGAAGATTGAAGGAGGATAAAAAAGAAATAGAGGATATCGTCAAGGTTGGTGATATCGTCATTAACAGGGAGGAGTACAAAATTGTTAATGATGGTGAAGAAATGGTCCTTCCCAGAAAAGAATTTGAACTCTTATCGCTTCTAACGTCCAAACCCAACAAGGTTTTTAAACGAGAAGTTATTCTGGACAAAGTATGGGGCAACGAAGTTGTTGTTGGCGGTCGAACCATTGATGTCCACATTAGAAAATTACGCGAGAAAATCGGTGACCACCACTTTAAAACCGTTAAGGGCGTGGGGTATAAGTTTGTGCTCTAATGGCCATTAAGCTAAAGAAATCATACAAATTTGCGTTAAGATCTTCTTTGGTTATTACCGTTTTGATCACTGCGGTATTCGTAGGGTTTCATTTGGATGCGGATTACATGAACTGGCCACATACCATTCTTTTTGCACTAATTTGTTTTGCAATTTGTTTTGCCATTATCCAAATACGGGTGGAGCGTTTTATATACAGACGTATTAAAAGAATTTACGATGATGTGTCCCTTCTGGAATCCTCATCCTTCTCTTCCAAACCCGTAACTACAGATATGAGAACTTTGGTTCAGGAGATTGAAAGGTTCGCCGAAGGAAAAAAAATAGAAATAGACACCCTTAAAATTCGTGAGGAGTACCGAAAGGATTTTTTGGGCAACGTGTCCCACGAATTAAAAACACCACTTTTTACCGTCCAAGGTTATATTTTAACGCTTTTGGATGGTGCAATGAAGGACAAGAAACTTCGAAAAAAATACCTTCAACGTGCCAATAAAGGTGTAGAACGCTTAATTTATATTGTAAAGGACCTCGATTTGATCACCAAACTCGAAGCAGGTGAGTTAAAGTTGGAACGAGAGGATTTTGATATTATTGAACTTATTGAAAACACTTTTGACCTTTTGGAGATGAAAGCTGCCAAAAAGGAAATCTCCCTCACTTTTGATATGGAGTATACCGAACCCATTTTTGTAAACGGGGATAAGGAAAAAATACAGCAAGTAATTAGTAATCTTCTGGTCAATTCCATAAAATATGGCTTGCCAAAGGGAACAACCGAAGTGAGTGTGGAAAACCTCATCAAAAACAAAGTAATCGTTCGAGTAACCGATAATGGCGGAGGTATCCCCAAACAACATATCCCACGACTTTTTGAACGTTTTTACCGCGTCGACCAAAGTGGAAGCCGGGCTGAAGGAGGGTCAGGCCTTGGACTTTCCATTGTTAAGCACATTGTAGAGGCACATGGTGAAAAAATCTATGTGGAGAGTGAAGTGGATGTAGGTTCTGAATTTTCCTTCACTCTGGAAAAAACTTTGAACAAGGAAGAATAGTCCACATCAGATTCCAATTGGGTCAGACCTTCAAAATCATCTATTCTGGATAGATCATCTAATTTAAAGTCCTCTTGGGCACTAAATGGAACAAGTCCTTGTTTCAGCATTCTTTTGGCCAAATATTCCTGTTCGTATTGACCCGGTGTGGGGATAAAAAAGGCCTTCTTCTCCAGTTTGGCCAAATCCATGACCGTCGTGTATCCCGATCTGCAGAGCACTTTTGAACTTTGGTTCAGAGCATTTTCCAGTTCATCTGACTTCATAAAATTGTAATGCAGGATTTTCCCTTTTGACGTCTTAATTTCTTCCTGGACCTGCTCATCCTCAATTTTGCCCTTAACAAAAAGAATGTTACCCTCGAACTCCTGTAATTCATCCATTAGTTTTTCTTCCAGCATGGTTCGTTGCGGTTCAGGACCGGAGAGTAGAACCATCAAATCGTTGGTAATGAGGAGTTCCTTTTTCTCAAATCGGCTCAGGGGACCCAGATAGGCAATGTTCAGCTTGGATTTTTTTAGATGCCCCAACTTTCCTGTTAAGTTGGGTTTTTTCTTCGCATCGGGAACCCAGCAAGCATCAAACTTTTTAATGATTTTTTGATGCGCTTTGGAGCTCATCCAAGTTGTATTTCCAGAAAGCACATTTAGCTGATGGGTGATGAACACGCAGGGTATCTTTTTGTAGTAAGCACCCAATCGGTTGTCCGAAATAATACCTTCCAAACCGTGTTCTTTAACCAAAAGTTTCACGGCTTTCTTTTCCTTGCTAATGGCTTTGAGTACCTTGGGCGAATCCCATATCATTTTAATTTTGAAATTCTTCCTCTTCTCAGCATAGGAAATTTTATACGAAGGCAATTCAAAAGCAGGCAAATCTGGAAATTCCTTTTTGAGCAAGGATAAAGCAATCCCATCTGAAGCAATAAACGGTTGATGTCCATGATCCAACAATTCCCGAATAATTGGTATGCATCTAGTGGCATGTCCCAGCCCCCAATTCAACGGGGCGACCAGAATACGTTTGGAAGAATTCATAACAGCAAAAAAACAAAATGTAAATTGCTTTTAGATTTCCTTAGTTTTGCCAAATCATTAATTTTTTTGCTCAATTCAATACCAAAGTGGGAAGTAAGAACAAACTGAAAAGGTTTAAGGAGAACGAAACATTTGCCAATGTGGTGCAGCCTGCAAGGGAAGATGTTTTGGCCGGATTCAAGTATAAGGGCAATTGGGCATCCTTTTTTGGCAACTACAATCCAATTGTGTTGGAACTGGGTTGCGGCAAGGGTGAATATACCGTAGGTCTCGCCCAAATGAACGCGGACAGAAACCACATTGGCATAGACATAAAAGGAGCCCGATTTTGGCGCGGTGCCAAGACCGCTTTGGAGCAAGAATTGAATAATGTAGCGTTTTTGCGAACCCAGATTGAGTTGGTGGACCACCTTTTTGGCGAAGGGGAAGTTAGCGAGATTTGGATTACATTTCCGGACCCACAAATAAAGTACAAACGCACCAAGCACCGAATGACAAACCCCGTATTTTTGGAGCGATATAAAAAAATCCTGAAACCAGGAGGAATAATCAACCTGAAGACCGATAGCGAATATATGCACGGATACACCCTAGGGCTTTTGCAAGGTTTGGGACACGAAATTATATATGCCAATCACGATGTATATAAAAACGAAGGAGCCCCTCCTGAAGTTCTCGAAATCCAAACTTTCTACGAAAATCAGTATCTTGAAAACGGAAAACCAATTACCTATATTCAATTTAGGATCAACTAACCAATGACCCACGTACTCATACTCTTCTTTGCTACATTCTCAGCAGCCTTTATGGCCACTGTGCCACCGGGATTGCTAAACATGAATGCGGCCAAGGTTAGTGTGGAAAAAGGAAAGTTGAACGGTGTTATTTTTAGCTTGGGTGTTTCCAGCACTATTATGGTGCAGGCCTATATTGCCGTTTATATCTCAAAATTTTTATATAAAAATCCAGAGGTAATCGATGTGTTGTTCAAGATCGCTGTGGCCGTATTCGCATTTTTTGCTGTTTACTTTTTTGTGATCGCAAAGCGCAACAAAGCAAAGGCACAAGCCATTAAAGAGGTCAATCTGAGCAAAAAGAACAGTTTTTTTAAGGGGGTTTTGTTGGCTGCCCTTAATTTGTTGACCATTCCGTATTACAGCGGTTTAAACGCCATGTGGAACGAAGCGGGTTGGATAAAGTTTGAAGCCAAGGACATTACCACTTTTGTGGTCGCCGCAGGGGCTGGTACTTTTTCTGTTCTGTACCTCTACACCTTTTATTTTGATAAGATGGAGACCAAGACCAACCGTTTTTCCAAGAACTCCAATTACATTTTAAGCGCTTTGATGCTTTTGCTGCTCGTGATTACCTTGATTCGCATAATGTACCGCTAACATGGAAGAAAAAAACTTCTTTGACAAAGTTTACGAAGTGGCCAAACAGATTCCCTACGGCAGGGTAACCTCTTACGGAGCTATTGCGAAATATTTAGGGGCAGCCCGAAGCGCTAGGATGGTGGGTTGGGCCATGAACAATTCCTTGGCAAAAGACGTTCCGGCACACCGAGTGGTTAACCGTGTGGGCGTACTGACCGGAAAATATCATTTTGAGGGTTCCAATATTATGCAACAGCTCCTCGAAAACGAAGGAATACCGGTAAAAGAAAATCAAATCGTAGATTTTCAAAAATACTTTTGGGATCCAGCCTCGGAGCTTTAATCCATATATCCCGGTGGGTGCAATTCGTCAAACGATGTGGCATCCTGAAATGCTTTTGCCAGTAATAAAATACTCGCTTCATCATACAAATTGCCCACAAAAGTCATGCTCGTAGGGTGGTTTTCGCCATCCAGACCCGTTGGAACAGCAATTACAGGATGCCCGGTAAGATTGGTTGCCAAAAGTTGGTCATTTCCAAATGTGGGTGAAATCAATACATCGTAATCCTTCATCAAATCCTGCATTTTTTGGATGAGCACTTGTCGTTGTCGGTTCGCCTGAATGTATTCCACAGCAGGAATAAATCTACTTTGTCTGAGGGAATTGGCACGGGAACGCTGGTCTTGCTCCACCATAACGTCCACTCCGCCCGAACGCACAAGTTCGTCAAAAAAAGCACCTGCTTCCGCTCTCAGAATAATATCAAATCCACGATAAGGCACATCCTCTGGCATTTCTACTGCAGTGGGTTCTATGTCCAATTCCTTGAGGGATTTGAGCGCATTCCTCAGATTGTCTCCAGATTCGGTGGTGTCCTTTTCAATATCTTTTTTTAGATAGGCTACTCTAAGATTTTTGATGTTTTTTTCCCAATTCACTCCAAAAGGAAGGTCAACGGTGGTCAGGTCATTTTTATCTTTTCCTTGAATGGCTTCAAAAACAATGGCACAGTCCTCTGCATTTCTTCCCAATGGACCCACTTTGTCCATGGACCAGCTCAAGCTCATTACTC
Organism: Allomuricauda ruestringensis DSM 13258; assembly: GCF_000224085.1. Classification (NCBI taxonomy): domain Bacteria; kingdom Pseudomonadati; phylum Bacteroidota; class Flavobacteriia; order Flavobacteriales; family Flavobacteriaceae; genus Flagellimonas; species Flagellimonas ruestringensis. Next base: position 1,080,828 of record NC_015945.1, on the reverse strand, counting down.
CATGTCGACTTACTCTACCGTATGTTGGACGGAGCCCCGTAACCCCATTTCGGGTACTTGGAGAAGTGATGGAGCCCAAAGTTTCCGTTCCCAAAGCAAAAGGAACAAGTCCTGCCGATGTCGCAGAACCCGATCCAGCCGAAGAACCACTGGCACCTTGGGCGGTATCCCAGGGATTTTTGGTTTTACCATCGAACCAAACATCGCCACGGGCCAAGGCCCCCGATACCAGTTTGGTCACTAAAATGGCCCCGGCATCCTCAAGTTTTTTCACAACCGTTGCTGTTTCATCTATTATTTGGTCTTTGTACGGAGTAGCGCCCCAAGTGGTGGGATATCCAGGAACCGACATCAGGTCTTTAGTGCCATAAGGGATGCCATGCAAAATCCCGCGATACTTCCCCTCTTTGATTTCTTCATCGGCTCGCTTGGCCTGTTCCAGGGCTAGGCTATCTGTTATGGTAATACTGCATTGAAGGGCAGGCTGATATTTTTTCAGTCGATTCAAGAAAAATTTTGTCAGCTCCGTAGCCGTTATTTTTTGGTTTTTGATCAATGACGCCAATTGCGGAATGGTGTAAAAGGCTAATAAATTGTATGGCTCGGGGATTTCTACATTATCCGGTATGTTCCACTCGGTTCCATTTTGTTGCTCTGGCATGGTAAAGCCAAAAGGAGTGGGGTCAAAACGGATAGCAGGAAAAATATCATTGGCCAAGGGGTATTTTCTTAACGAATCAAACCCACTTCGGTTTCTTTTCAAATAAGGGTATAGGGTATCACGATATTTAGTTTCAAAATGAAGCCCGATCAATTTTTCCGACTTCTTTACATCTCTTTTGGTAAAGGTGTTTTTGTTGGTGGAACAAGAAAACCAAGTCAATGAGATAAACAATAGAACAATGTGGGGGATTCTGTTTTTTGGTAGCATGTTGGTTGATAATTTCAAATGGAAGCATCTAAACTACATTTTTTCAAAAAAATGACAGCAATTATGGGTGGCTTTTATAGTTTCTAGGACAATTTATTCCAATCCCTACAATTTAGCCGAATGATTTTTTTGAAATTCAGCAGTACAACTTCTTAATCTAACGCCAACACCGTATCTTTGTAGTTTAGAACCAGTTCAAACAGTTGGTTTAAAAAAAATTGGATTCATGAAGTTGAAAAAAACAGATATTCTTAAGGCGTTGGAAAAAATATCCGCACCCGGTGAAGGCCAAAATTTGGTGGAGAGCGGTTCGGTGACCAATGTTCAGGTATTCGGTGATGAGGTAGAAGTGGATGTTACCATCAAAAACCCTAGTCTTCAGGCAAAAAAGAAGACCGAGGTTGAAATATTGAAGTGTATTCACAGAGAGGTATACGAGAAAGCTAAAATAAAGGTCAACCTAAAGGTTGATGCTCCCTCAAAGCCCAAGGTGAACCAAATCAAGGGAAACCCGATTCCGGGAATACAAAATATTATAGCCGTGGCATCTGGAAAAGGAGGCGTTGGAAAATCTACAGTAACCGCTAATATCGCAGTTACTTTGGCCAAAATGGGCTTTAAAGTTGGCCTGTTGGATACGGATATCTATGGGCCGTCCATGCCCATTATGTTCGATGTGGCCAACGAAAAACCATTGTCCATCAACATGAATGGAAAAGCCAAAATGAAGCCCATCGAAAACTATGGGGTAAAGTTGCTTTCCATCGGATTTTTCACCCAGCCCAATCAGGCAGTAATTTGGAGGGGTCCCATGGCGGCAAAGGCATTGAATCAAATGATTTTTGATGCGCATTGGGGAGAATTGGACTTCCTTTTGCTGGACTTGCCACCAGGAACAGGAGATATTCATTTAAGCATTATGCAATCCTTGCCCGTAACAGGTGCCGTAGTGGTAAGCACGCCGCAAGAAATCGCTTTGGCCGACGCCAGAAAAGGAGTCGCCATGTTCCAACAGGAGGCGATTAATGTCCCTGTTTTGGGAATCGTGGAGAATATGGCGTATTTTACACCTGCGGAGCTACCCGATAACAAGTATTATATTTTTGGTGAGAACGGTGCAAAAAATCTATCGGAAGATCTTGAAGTTCCATTTTTAGGACAAATTCCATTGGTACAGAGCATCAGGGAAGCAGGTGATATTGGAAGGCCAGCCGCCTTGCAGACAGCTACTCCAACAGAAGAAGCTTTTGAAGAGCTTACGAAAAATGTGGTTCAGGAGTTGGTGAGAAGGAATACAGACCTTCCTCCGACCGAAGCAATAAAAATTACAACAATGGCAGGTTGTTCCGCTGTTAAAAAGAAATGACCATGACAACAATGACATCAGAAGAAACAAGGAGTAATGTAGAAAAGGCGTTAGAAGAGATACGCCCGTTTTTACAGAGCGATGGGGGAGATATTACTTTGATTTCCATTGAAGACAATACCGTAAAAGTGCGTTTGGAAGGCAACTGTATTGGTTGTACCGTGAACCAAATGACACTGAAGAGTGGCGTGGAGATGACCATCAAAAAGTACGCACCCCAAATTGAAGAGGTAATCAATATCAGCTAACTGATTATTATCATAAATCTTTTTTTAGGCAAGCAGTAAGTTGCATGCCAAAACCCCTAATATATGATCAAAACAGATATTCTGATAATTGGAGCGGGACCTACGGGTCTCTTTGCTGTTTTTGAAGCAGGCCTTTTACAACTCAAATGTCATTTAATAGATGCATTGCCGCAAGCAGGCGGTCAATGCGCAGAAATATACCCCAAAAAACCCATTTACGATATTCCTGGATTCCCCGAAGTATTGGCGGGTGATTTGGTGGATAACCTCATGGAGCAAATAAAACCGTTCCAACCGGGTTTTACCTTGGGGGAACGCGCTGAGACCATTGAAAAGTTGGAAGATGGCTCCTTTATAGTAACAACGAACAAAGGAACCAAACATCATGCACCCATTGTAGCCATAGCTGGTGGACTTGGTAGTTTTGAGCCAAGAAAACCCTTGTTGGAAAACTTGGAGAAATATGAAGACAACGGAGTGGCCTACATGATCAAAGAGCCCGAAATATACCGAGGTAAAAAGGTTTTGATTGCCGGTGGAGGCGATTCCGCTTTGGACTGGTCCATTTTTTTAGCTGATGTTGCCAAAGAAGTAACCTTGGTTCACCGCAGAAATGAATTTAGAGGTGCTTTGGATTCCGTTGAGAAGGTACAACAACTCAAAAACGAGGGAAAAATCAATTTGATGACCCCGGCAGAAGTGGTGGCCCTAAAAGGTAAAGATCAATTGGAGAAAGTAACCGTGAAGAACACCACAACTTCTAAAGAAACCGATGTTGTCGTGGACAATTTTATCCCATTGTTCGGACTGTCGCCCAAATTGGGTCCTATTGCCAAATGGGGATTGGAGATAGAAAAAAATGCCATAAAAGTGAATAATTCGTTGGATTACCAGACCAACATTCCTGGTATTTATGCCATTGGTGATGTGAACACCTATCCAGGTAAATTAAAACTGATCCTGTGCGGTTTCCACGAAGCTACTTTGATGTGCCAAAGTGCCTATCAAAAGATATACCCAGATAAGAAATACGTAATGAAATATACCACCGTTGGCGGCGTTACAGGATTTGACGGAAGTAAAAAGGAAGCGCCAAAGGCAGTTGTCAAGGCAATAGATTAATTATTAAGTGAAAATGTCCCACGGGGACTTTAGGGAGGAGTGTCCCTAGAAAGATTATGAGTGATATCAAGTTAAAGATTATAGACCGAGATGGCGAACTACATGAGGTAGACGCCCCGACCGATATGAATATGAACCTGATGGAAATAGTACGTTCTTACGAACTTGCCCCTGAGGGAACCATTGGGATTTGTGGTGGTATGGCCATGTGTGCATCTTGCCAATGCTACGTAAAATCCGATCATCAACTACCCGAAAAGTCGGATGATGAAGAAGCCATGTTGGCCGAAGCTTTTTTTGTAAAGGACAACAGTCGTTTGGGTTGCCAAATCCATATTACCAAGGATTTGGATGGACTTGAGGTGGAGCTGGCGCCGGAGGAGGGTTAGGTAAATACCTTTAAAAGAAGTTCAATTCTTTTTGATTCTTCTTAGATAGAGCGTGTAGGGTCTTGTAATACTTTTGGATTGACCTTCTTGCTTCCAACCTCTTCCCATGTCTATCTGAAAAGTATCATTAAATTCGGCTTTAATTGTATCGTACTTTGTAGTGAGTAATTTAAGTCTTGTGGTCAACTCTTCTTTTTTAAACTGGTACTCTTCTTGAAAATATTTTTTATATGTTCCAGAATCTAATTTTGCATTTTCAAAATAAGTATTACTTAATGTTATATTCTTAAACTTTATGTTAGTTATAAGTGTGCTGTCAAAACTTGAATTTTTTATAGTATAATTTTGTAGCTCAGCATCGGTTAAATTTACATTATCGAAAATGACTTCATTCATGTAAACTTTATCTGATTGATAAGGCTGAACTAATATTTTTTTATTGGAGGACTCTGCCTCTACTTCAAGTTTAACTGAAATTGTGTGATATAGCATCGTACTCGTTCTTGGTTCTTTGTAAACTCCAGATAGGCTTTCAGATAGTTTAAATGCTGTAAAAGTCTTTATTCTTTCTAGGTTGGCACTATTGTTTAAATTTAAATCGGTGTTATCAATAAAAGTCCCAAATTCCAAAGTGAAATTATGGTCACTATCAAAGTTAGCTTCGGTTAGATTTGAATACGAAAAATCAGTTTTAAAGTAATCACAGCTAAGAAACCAACTTTTAAAAGCGTTTACCCCTTTAATTTCTGAAAGTCTTAAATCACAATTCTCAAAAGTTGCATTGCTTATATCTGATCTATTTAACATTACATTGATTAGCTTAGTGTTTTTGAAATGGCTGTTGCTAAGATTACAATTGTAAAATATTGAATTAGAAAGGTCTAGGTTTCGAAAATTTGCGCCTTTTAAAAATGCATTTTCCAATTCTAGACTCCTAAAATTTGATTTACTGAAAATAGAATCATAGGTAACTGATTCAAGGTTAAAGTTTATCAATGCTGACAAAAGTTGCCCTTTTTCAGGACTTACTGCCCGAGATATTATAGTATCATTATTTAGATATTTGTATGGTTTTAAAGCTTGGGTTAAAGAAGCAATCCTTGCTATTAATTCAGTGGACAAAGTTCTATTTTCTCCTGCTAATTGTCGTTGTTTTAACTCTTCATCTATTTTATCAAGTACATTGCTAAATAAGTATACAATAGCACTTCTTCTTTCCGCCTCCTGTAAATTGGTTTGCTGGCTTATGCGACTGTTTTGAAAATCTAAAAGTTCATTTTGCGAGCCGATAAGAAGATTTTGAGCATCAGTTCTTGAATTTTGGATATTGACTAAATCATTCTGCCTACCAAAAAGAACATTTTGGGAATCAATTTTTATGTTTTGTTCCTCAAAAAGTTTATTCTGTCTATTTATTAATAAAGTCTGTTTTTCTAGAATTTCTGTTTGTGCATCAAAAATATTACTTTGATATTCAGAAATCTCCAGTTGTAAAAAGATGAATATAGCGGTAATAAATGTGGCAAGAGCACTAATCCATGCGGGTAAATTGACTTTTTCGTGCCACTTTTTTCTTTTTATTGCTTTAGCCCGTTTATTGGCAATATACTTGTTACGATTTCTACCTAAATGTTTGGGCATTTCTATATCTTGAAATTAACTTATTGGAATATAGTAAAAATTCTTACGAAGTATAGGTCTTTAATAAGTTAGCTTTTTCACATTATATATTATTAGGCAATATATCCAAAAATTGAACTACGATTGGAAAACCTTAAATTCTAGCCTGATAGGTAAACAAGTTGAAATATCTTCCTTCGGAAGCAATCAATGTTTCGTGGGTTCCCTGTTCCAGAATATGTCCGTTTTCAATCACTAAAATTTGGTCAGCTTTACGAATGGTGCTCAATCGGTGTGCAATCACAAAGGTAGTTCTGCCCTTGGTAAGCTCTCCTAAACTTTTTTGAATAAGTGCTTCGGATTCGGTGTCCAAGCTGGAGGTTGCCTCATCCAAAACCAGAATTTTTGGGTCCGCCAAAATAGCTCTTGCAATGGCAATGCGCTGGCGTTGTCCTCCTGAAAGTTTAACACCGCGCTCCCCGATCAAGGTGTCCAAACCTTTTTCAAAACGGTCGGTAAACTCATCCACATAGGCTGCTTTTACGGCTTCGAGCAATTTTTCTTCGCTAGCATCAGGTCGTGGAAAAAGTATGTTTTCACGGATGGTGCCTTCAAACAAAAAATCATCTTGCAGCACAACCCCCAAATGTTGACGGAAACTGTTCAAATTCACTTTAGAAAGGTCGTGTCCGTCAATGGTAATGGTTCCAGAATCAGGATTGAGGAAACTGGCAGCCAAACCTGCAATGGTCGATTTTCCCGAGCCAGAGCTACCGACTAAGGCAATAACTTGCCCAGGTTCCACATCAAAACTGATGTTGTGCAGTACTTGCTTGTCCTCTTCATACGAAAAACAGACGTCGGAAAAGGACATTTTACCGATTACATCATTCAAAATGATGTTACGGTTTTCCTCATCCGATTCTTCCTCCAAATTCATCAATTCCTCGGTACGGTCCAAGCCGGCCAATGCTTCTGTTAATTGACTGCCCACGCTGCTCATTTGCACAATCGGGGCAATCATTAGGCCCAACAACACCGTAAACTCCACAAATTCACCTACCGTTAGGGTGCCTTGAATTATTTTATAACCCCCAAAACCCATTACGCTGGTGGTTGCGACACCCAACAAAAAGGTGGACGAACTGGTCATAAAAGCGGTGGTGGTCAAACTCTTTTTCACATTTTCATACAAACGCTCCACACCAACTTCAAAAACCTCTTCTTCCTGCTTTTCCGCATTAAACCCCTTAATGACACGTATGCCTCCCAAAGTTTCTGTCAATCTACCTTTCACCTCGGCATTTATTTTACCTCGATTTCTGAAAATAGGACGAATTATCTTGAACGCCTTTAAGGCAATTATGGCAAATATGGTCAGTGGAATAAAGGTGAAAAGTGTCATAAAAACGCTGATATCCATAAGCAAAGTCAAGGAAACTACGGCTGTGATGATACCTCCCACCAATTGCACCAAACCTGTACCGATTAAATTTCGGACACCCTCGACATCGGACATAATACGGGATACCAAAGCTCCCGACTTGGCGTTGTCGAAAAAACGCACGGGAAGGGCAAGCACTTTTTTCTGTACCTGTGCCCTAAGCTCAGAAATTAAATATTGGGCCTGTACGCTTAAAATCTTGGTCAATAAGAAGGAAGTGACCGCCTGTACAAGAATGGCCAACATTACTCCAGCGACCAAATATTTGAGCATATCCAAGTCTTTGTTCACGATAACATCATCGATAAGGTGTTTTGAGGCAATGGGAGCAACAAAACTGGCAGCTTTGCTAATGGCAATCAAAATTAGACCCAAAAAAACGAGTTTACGTTTTGGCCAAATAATGGTTTTAAAAGCGGTTAGGATGCTAACTTTTTTTTCTGGCATAACAATTTTTCAAAAGAAGTTGCAAGTTACGGCAAATTAAGAGGACCCTTAATTGAAGTGCTTCTGTACTTAGCAAGATTACAAATGCTATATTTAAATGCTCAAATTTTGAAAGGATTATGTTAAAAGCAAAATTGTTCGGTCTTTTATTTTTGATTTTCTCCTTGTGTTTTGCTCAAAAGGGGCATCCTAATTTGACTGAAATCGTCACGGACAATGCCAAAATATTTACTCAACCACAACTTGAAGCACTTCGAACCAAACTTTATCAATTTGAATCGGAGACCACTAATCAATTGGTGATTTTGACCATTGATGAACTGGGAAATGAAACCATTGAACAGTATGCCCTTGAAGTCTTCAACCAAAACAAGTTGGGTCAAGAGGGTAAAGACAATGGAATTTTAATCCTTTTCTCAAAACTGGACAGGGAAGTCCGAATTGAAGTGGGTTACGGACTGGAGCCCTACATTACGGACGCTGTGGCTTCCCGAATTATCAGAAATACCATGATTCCAAGGTTTAAGGAGGAAAATTATTTTGACGGGATTAATCTGGCTACTGACCAGATTATTGAGTTTTTGAACAACCCCGAAGCCTTGGAAGAATTCAAAGCGGAAATAGAGGCTGAAGCTGAAATGCCATGGTGGATGTTGGTGGTAATAGGCTTGTTTTTATTGATGTTTGTTGCAGCAGGAGGATTTGTTCTCTATAAGGGTTATTCCACTCTTATCGAGATCATACGTGGGATGTTTATAGGAAAGTTAGCGGTAGTTAAAGGTGTATTAATGGCCGCTTTTATGGTGCTCCCCCTAATTTTTGGGTTGGTTTTTATAGGGATGCCACTATTTTTTATGGCACTATTGCTTGGCTTTGATGACTTGTTTAGCGGATTGGCCAAAGATTTTACTTGGGTGCTCTTTATTTTTGCAGCTTTTGTTTGTCTAACCATCATATTGGTCATAATAAAAATCAAAAAAAAAGGCAACGAGGATTTTAAACTATCATTTTTTAAATCCGATAAAGATTATATGAGCAAAACCTTTTCGTCCTCTGGGAGCCATTCCTTCGGTTCAAGTTATAGTGGAGGTAGTTCGTCCAGTAGTTTTTCGGGCGGTGGTGGAAGTTCTGGTGGTGGCGGAGCCAGCGGAAGTTGGTAATTGTTTTGTATTTAATGTATTTTCACAAAACTAACTAAACTAATCCCCGAAATGAGAATTACAATCCTTGCACTACTTTTATTGTTTCTATCCTGTTCCGAACAACCTCAATCCGAAGTTGAAAAATGGGAGGCGCAAGCTGAAGACATAACGATTATCCGAGACGATTTTGGTGTGCCGCACATTTACGGAAAAACCGATGCCGATGCTGTTTTTGGATTGTTGTATGCTCAATGTGAAGATGATTTTAACCGGGTTGAGCAAAATTATATCTGGGCCACAGGTCGTTTGGCGGAAGTTGAAGGAGAAGATGCGTTGTATAGTGATTTGCGTGCAAAACTGTTTATGACAGAAGAAGAGGCCAAGGCCAATTACGAGAAAAGCCCCGAATGGTTAAAGGAACTTTGTGATGCTTTTGCGGATGGCATCAATTACTACTTACATACTCACCCAGAGGTTAAACCCAAACTGCTGACCCGTTTTGAACCTTGGATGCCCATGTATTTTAGCGAAGGTTCCATAGGAGGGGATATTGAGCGTATTTCCACGCGAAAAATCAGAAGTTTTTACGAAAGCGGGATGGAATTGCCCGAAATGGAAGCCCTTCAACTCAAAAAAGAGGAGGAAATGGCCGAGCCTCAAGGTTCCAATGGAATTGCCATTTCTGGGGATTTGACCGAATCGGGCAATGCCATGCTTTTGATCAACCCACACACCTCATTTTATTTTAGAGGAGAGGTGCATGTGGTGAGCGAAGAAGGGTTGAATGCATATGGCGCTGTCACTTGGGGTCAGTTTTTTGTGTATCAGGGCTTCAACGAAAAAACGGGGTGGATGCATACATCAACCTATACCGATGTGATGGATGAGTTCAAGGAGACCATTGTTAAGAATGATGGGAAGCTGTTTTATCAATATGGAGAGGAATTGAGACCTGTGGATTCCAGCAAAGTAACCTTGAAGTACAAAGATGGCGAAAGTATAAAAGAAAAGACATTCTCCATGTACCGAACGCATCATGGTCCGATTACGCATCAAGTGGACGACCAATGGACCGCATCGGCGATGATGTGGGAACCCCTAAAGGCATTGGAGCAATCCTACATCCGAACCAAACAGGATGGTTATGTTGGTTTTAGGGAGATGATGGATATTCGAACCAATTCATCCAACAATACCGTGTATGCCGATGCCGAAGGAAACATTGCCTATTTCCACGGAAATTTTGTGCCAAAACGAGACACTATATTTGATTATACCGAACCCGTGGATGGGAGCAATCCCAAAACGGATTGGCAAGGTTTGCACACCGTGGATGAAAATATTTTGGTGTTGAACCCAGAAAATGGCTGGATTCAAAATTGTAACTCCACTCCTTTTACTTCGGCTCTTGAGTTCAGTCCAAAGCAGGAGGATTATCCCAACTATATGTCACGGGACCAGGAAAACTTTAGGGGCATTCATGCTATTAGATTATTGACGGGGCGTAGCGGATATACGTTGGACAGCCTAATCGAGTTGGCTCACGACCCCTATTTACCAGCTTTTGAAACATTGATTCCAGGGTTGGTAAAAGCTTATGATGTAAGTCCAGATCCAGAATTGGAAGATGCGATTGAAGTGTTACGGAATTGGGATTATACAACATCAAAAGAATCCATCGCCATGACTTTGGCCCATTATTATGGAACTTTATGTTATTCAAAAGCAGAAAGACCTGAAGGGATGTATTCCATGCAATGGGTGGCATATTGGGGTGATGAATGGGAAAATCAGAAAAAATTAAGTTTTCTAAAAGAAACATTGGATAGATTGGAAACCGATTTCGGAACATGGAAAATGCCTTGGGGCGAAGTAAACCGTTACCAACGTTTGAACGGTGATATTCGCCAAGCTTTTGATGATGCCAAACCCAGTATTCCAATCGGTTTTGCGAGCGGACGTTGGGGTGCCTTGGCTGCCTATGGAGCCCGTTATGATAACAATACCAAAAAAATCTATGGTACTCGGGGCAACAGTTTTGTGGCCGCGGTGGAATTTGGTGATAAAGTAAAGGCCAAGACGATGCTGGCCGGTGGGCAGAGTGGTAATCCAGATTCACCACATTTTAATGATCAAGCACAACGCTACGCGGACAAAGAATTCAAAGACGCGGCATATTACAAGGAAGATGTATTAAAACGAGCTAAAGTGACGTATTCACCTGGTGAGAAGTATTGAGAAAAATAGGTTAGTTGCTTTTTTCTATGTCACTATCCTCTTCCTTAACAATAATAAGGCTGGCCTTGGAACCTGTGGAAAGGTTCCAGCGGTTGTTGTGGATAACTACGCCTTTATCGTCGGTTACCACGACTTGGGCCGTGTTTGGGCCAGATGAACCTTGGTTCAGGGCTTCAAACTCTACGCGGTTAAAGCCTTTAATCAAATCTAGGTTGATACCTTTAAAGGAACCTGATAGCAGTAGGTTGTATTCAACCACCTTTCCATTCACATAAATTTTGATGCGGTCGCCATCCACATACTCGTGGTCTCTTGCAACGATGCCCACAAATTTTGCGGTGGTTTTAAAGTCGCCCAAATACTGATCACCAAAATGTTCGTTGGCTCCTTTCTCCCTTTTTTCCATCACTTTGGGGTCTATGACCATATCGTGACCCGCTTGGAGGAGTTCCCTGTCGGGCAACATTTTAACACCGGGCTTTTCATTTTTGGAGGTTAGGTTTTCATCCAGTACCGAAGGCATACGAAGTAAAGTACCTTGGTTGCTCGCTTTTACATCGAGTTTATTGTTGTCGCCAACCTTCAACGGTCGCGTGGTGGGCAAGTCTCCCTGTGCGAATATGGGCAAGGTGAAAAGAATAACCCCCAATAAAACAAAAATTCTCTTTTTCATGGCAACAAAGGCAATAATCCAAATATAAATTTAGCAAATACCTTGCCATCAGCATTATAAATTGAAGTTAAATCGTTAATCTGCAGGCTTTCTTTTGCTCTTTCCTTTTAAACCAAATAGCGGATGTAATATTGGGGTTCTTAAAATAATAAGGTCGTAGATGAGCCAACTGATGCCAAATGTCCCAACCACCAATACTAATGTTTTAGGTACCAATCCCCAATCTAGATTCATCAAATAGTACGCAATGCCAACGGTAATGGTCTGGTGCAAAATGTAGAAGGGATAAACGGCCCTGTTTGCGTAGGCAAGTCCAGAACTAGGCTTGTAGAGGTACTTAGCTGCGAAGGCAAACAACACCAATATCCAAGACCATATATTTACTACTTTTAAAAGAGCTTCTGTAAAATGGATTACGTAACCATCTTCAAAAAATAACCAGATAATTACCTGACCGAAAAAACCGATAACCCCCAAAGTCAGGGCTTTTTTCTTCACTTTGGCCAATGTTTGCCAAAAAACATCACCCATGGCAATTAGAACAAAGCCATAAAAGAACAGGATTATACTAAATATGAAGTTGAACCAATCATCTACCAAGGCATGAGTAATCGGGAAAAAAGGTTCCACCAAGGATTCAACAAGATAAAGGGGTATTACAAATAGATAAATGCCCCATGTTTTTTGAATCAAATGTTTGACCCATTCAATAAAACGGGTTTTATGTTTTCTTAGATAGACGAAAAGGGGTGCCAACACCCACGAAAAGACCAAGAGATAGGGCAAAAACCAAAGGTGGTGCCAACTCAAATTACCTTCGGGGTAGACGCCATCAAAAGCAACGGTGGTAAAATATTCCCAGTACGAACCTGAAAACGCACCCTCGACCAGCCGTTCAAAATACACTTGTGGCGGTACAATCAAAATCATACCGACAACTAAGGGAATTCCCAAACGGAGAAAACGTTCCCACACAAATTTACCCATGCTTCTTTTGCCCAAAGCGTAGAAGGTTCCCATACCGGATATCACAAAAAGTATGGGCAAGCGCCATTGGTTCAAGAATAGCATGGGCCAGCGAAGCCAATCGTATATTTCGTTGTTTTTTACGTGCCAGCCCCACGGTACAAAAAACATTCCTACATGGTAAAATATTAAAAGGCCGAACACGATGACCCGTAGCCAATCCAAATCGTAACGCCTGATGGTAGTTTTCATCCTAAAATTTTTTCCAAAGATGAAAAGCGTGGTTTAAACAGGGATGTTTTTTGGTTCGGGAAACGTCCTGAATTGCAATTATGGAGAAATTACACTCCTTTTTGCTTCATAAATGCGGAAGGTGATTGCCCAGCATGCTTTTTAAAAGCATTGTAAAAGGCGGATTTGGATTTGAACCCCACGGATTGTCCAATGGCCTCCACAGTAAGCTGTTTAAATGCATCATCCAATAATCTTTGTTGGGCCAATGCAATTCTTTTTTGGTTGATGTAGTCGTTGAAATTGGTTCCTGTTTCGGAATTGATCAATTTGGAAACGATATTGCTGTTGGTGCCCAGTTCCTCAGCTACTTTTTTTAAACTTATATTTTGATGGGAATAGTAGTGGGTTTCGGATATAAAACTTTCAATGGTTTCAAACTTGATGGAATTGCTGGCGAGGGTCTCGTATTTGTCCGCAATCCAAGATTTTTCAAAAAAGCGGGATTCCGACAGAATAAAAAAGGAAGTGATGAAAATGGTGACCGTTTGCACGATACCAATAAAATGATCGCCACCATCGTCCTCGTAATTTAGAAAAATGAAAAGTAGGGTCAGCATCAGCACCATAAAAAAAGCAACCGTGTTCCTAGAAAAAATATACTTGTCCACTTTTATGTTTTTGGGCGACGTCCACCCCCGTTTTCTAGTTTTTATCACCAATAAAAGGGACAGCACCAAGTAAAATGCAAAACTGAAAAGCACCAACCACCTAAACTGATCTTTGATGAAGTGGTAGGAATAATTCATGTTTCCAGGAATGTCCACAAAGCCCAGATCTCGGTGGTAAGCTCCCAAGTAGGCGTTGAGTTTTACCTCAATGGGACCCAAATAATAGTTGACTTGTGAAACGGCATACAATACGGGCAAGACAAAATGTGGCCAATGCTTTTTTAGGGTGATGGGTTTTCGTTCCAATAAAGTATACAGGAAAAAATAAAGAGTAGGGGTGATGAGGAGCACTAAAAATTCGGTAGAATCATTCAGGCGGATTATATGTTTGATAAGACCAGTGTAACAGAGGTAGACATCCAAAAAAACCAGGCATTGTATCAAAAGTGACCAACCAAACAAATTGATGGCCGATTTCCGTTTAGCCCTCAAAAAAATAACTAGGGCCAAGAAAAAACCTTGAACAATGCCCAAAAGCATAATGTGTGATGCAAGGTCGTGCCTAATGGGAATTTGATCAAGTATGGTCTCAAAGTTTTCCATATTCAGGGGGAGATGTAGTCCGATAGTTTTTCCGGTCCTTCCAATAAAACCCGTACAATTTGAAGTGTTCCATCGGGTTTGGTGTCAATGTGCCATTTGATGAGGGAGATTTTTCCATTTTCAATCTCAATGCCCGTGATGCTTCTTGGGTGGACACAGCTCCCATCGTTAAAAAAGGGAATTTGACCCGGTTCCGGAAACCGTGGCCTATGCGTGTGCCCTGTAAGGGTGAGGAGCAAGTTTTTCTTCAAAATCCACCGTTTGATGCGTTTTTCAATGCGGATTAGCTCTTTATAATTTTTAGCAGGACTGGTAGGGTCGGCAATGCCCACGACTTGGAGCGGTTTCCATAAAACCCGTACCAAAAACCTACCAATACGCCAACATACATAGTTCCACCAGTCTGCTTGGTGACCGTGAACACAGAAAATTTCCTGTCCAGTATCCGTGTGTTTTAGAATAAGCGCTTCATGGTAAGTAATGTCTTCAAAAAGCTCTTTGTCGGAGCCATCAATAGGTTCAAAATAATGTGAAAGGTGCTTATCAACATAATCAGGGTCCCGATACACCATATCGTGGTTGCCCCAGAGCATATAGAGCCGTTTCTCCAAATGGAACCTTCGTAAAAGTTGGTACACGTTTTTATGTGCTTCAATAATCGAGTCAAAGCTTATATTTTCCCAAAGTTCATCACCATCGCCCAGTTCAATATAATGAAAACCCTCACGGTAGTAATGGTTCAGTGCGTGGAAGTAAATGTTCCGGTTATTGGCAAAATCATCTGCAAAACTGTTGTCACCGCGATGACAATCACTAAAAAAAATAAATTTGGAATCCTCATCAAACGAAATGGTCTTCGCGTTTTTGTAGGCTCGATCTAATCGGGTTGAAGAGGACATGAAAAAGTTTTTGCTAAATATCCTTAAAAAGGACGATTTGTCCATAAAGATATCCATTAATGGCCCCGCATTTTTACTTTTTGTAACTTTGCAGGCTAAACCTCGACTAACAAGGGTATGAAATACAACCTTAATTCGGAAAGCCCTTTGGTTCAACTGGTAAGTTTCAATAAACTGTTGGAATATTACGATGAACAATTGGAAAGCACCAATCCGCATATTGCCGAAAGAGCAAAATATGTTTTGGAGGCACAGGCCCCCTACCCAGAGTTGAGGGATGGTTTTACCGATTTGTCCTTATTGGATAAATACAAGGATGTTATTCGAATTATTTTGGAAGATTCTTTTTCTCCGATTTTGACAAAAAATGAAATTAAAACCGCATCTACTCCTTTTGAGAACTTAGTGTTCAATTCATCCGAGCGTTTTCGTCAGATATTGACAGATGCAGGTGAGGATTTTGACCTCGAAATAACCAATATTCCCAGAGAGTTCGATTACATTATGAGGTGTGCTGTAATACTACAGTTTTATTACGGTTATAAATTGGACTTTAAGCGCCCCTTCTTCTACGATATACCGGATACCAATGGTGTGATGCGTAGGTACAGGATTTTGTACAATGCGGATTTCATGGAAATTATCCCCACCGAAAAAGCCAAGGAAATCACCCAAGATGATGTTGATGAGTTGCTGGACAGCTTTTACAACTTGGATTTGTGGAAAGAAAAAATACCACCGAACAGTTTTATAGCCAAGGGATTTGTAATATCCAATATGTTCGATGTTACTGCGGAGCATTCCGTATCGGAGATAAAATCAACCTTGATAGGTCGAGCCCAAAGAGGTAAGGAAACCTTCATGGAGAGTTTTGAAGATACCTTTAGGTCATTTTTTAATCTTAGCGATATAAAAGTGGGCTTTTCGGGGTACGATTCCGGCGCCAATCGCTTTTTTAAGATATATGGCAAGGGGATGGAAAGTTACATCCTTAATGGCAAGGATATGGAAGATTGTGATTGTACCTTTTGTAATTATACCCACGAAAAGTTGTTCAAAGAGAACAAATACTTTGCCATATCCAATGTTGAAAAATATTTTGAAGAATCAAAAGGAGAGACCCAACCCTATAAAAGCTTGTTGGAACAAGGCATTAAAAGTGCTATTTTGGCCCCGATTGCTGTAAATGGAAATTTATTGGGGGTACTGGAGCTAGTATCTGGCAAAGTGAACGAGCTCAACAGCGTTAATGCAAACAAGCTGGATGATGTGATGCCATACATTGTTGCGGCCGTAATGCGCACCATTGAGGAAGAGGAGAACTTGATCGATGCCGTAATCCAGCACGAGTGTACTTCCGTGCATCCATCCGTGTATTGGAAGTTCCAAGAAGAGGCCAAACGGTTTATGGCAGATGAGTTGACGGGCAACGAACCTGTATTCAAGGAAATTGTTTTCAAGGATGTGTATCCTTTATACGGCCAGATTGATATCAAAGACTCTTCGCAAGAACGTAACCTTGCCATTCAAAGGGATTTGATGATCCAACTTTCCGAGGTAAATGAGATTTTAGAAGTTGCCTTTAAAAAATACAAGTTGCCCATTTACGAGGAGTTAATGTTCCGGGTAAACAATTATTTGAATGAGATAAAAGAAGCCTTGTTCACCCACACCGAACAGGCCGTTTTTGATTTTGTGAAAGAAGAAGTGGACCCCGTTTTTGATCATCTTCAAAAAGAAGATGCCGAAATCGCCAGTTTACTGGAAAAATATAGCGAGAAAATTGATAAGGCTACCGAAAGCTATTATGATCATCGTAGAAACTACGATAACAGTGTAATGGAGGCCAATATGAAACTCGCAGCTCTTCTGGACAAAAGACAGGAAGAAGCCCAAGAGATGTTCCCACACTATTTTGAGCGTTACAAAACCGATGGTGTGGAACACAATATGTACATTGGTAAATCCATAACCAAGGATAAGGAGTTCAACGAACTTTTCTTGAGCAACCTAAGGTTGTGGCAGCTCCAGGTAATGTGCGAAATGGAGAACAAATACTACAGCCTAAAACCACATCTACCGGTTAAGTTGGATGTGGCATCATTGGTTTTGGTATATAGCACCTCGTTGGCTATTCGCTTTAGAATGGATGAAAAGCGTTTTGATGTTGATGGCACCTATAATGCCAGATACGAAGTCATTAAAAAACGTATAGATAAATCCTTCATAAAAGGCACCAATGAGCGTTTGACGCAAAAAGGCAAACTTGCCATTGTATACTCACAGCGCAAGGATGAAAAGGAGTATATGCGCTACATCAGCTTTTTAAAGGCAAAAGGGTATTTTACCAACAATATCGAAATTGTAGAGTTGGAGGGTGTACAAGGCGTATCTGGTTTAAAGGCGATCAGAGCAGAGATTTTATATCAAAAAGATAAAAAATCCGAGCGCACCTATACCTACGATGACCTTATGGAAGAACTGAGTTCCTAAGATTTAGAACATAAGCCTATCAGGGCCAAAAAACCGAAAGGCAATCCCAAAGGAAATTACGGAGATAATCATACCTATCATAAAAATATTGTAGGTAATCCGAAGTATCTTGTATTTTCTGTTCAGGACAATACCCAAATAATAAAGGTCTTTGGTAAGTGAGGAATACACGTAATCTTTGTCCTTGACAAGCTCTTGCAAGGCCCATTCATATTCTTCAAGCTCCATTTTATGGAAGTTGCCAAAAAACAGGAGGTTTACCCTCTTTTTTTCCACATCTTCTTTTGTAAACTTACCACTTGTAATGTTTGGTCGTGTAGCCAAAACGGATAGGACCATGGAAACAACACTGAACATGATCAATATGAATGTGGGATAGATCATATACGTGTTGGATGGGTTGTCCAGTTTGGTGAGCAAGTTGGCCAACACCAACGAAATTATGATGGCGTTTACGGACAATAATATATTCGCTTTTGTATCGGCAATATCACTGAGCTTAAGATGGTTTCTTAAAGTGACCCTGTACAAAGTCTGTACACTTCTGTCCGGGCTCTCACTTTTGTATTTTGCCTTTAAAGCTTCTTTTTTGGCAATTTTTTTCTCTTCCTTCTTCTCCTTTAGGAGCTTTTTTAGATTCTGTTGTTTTCCTTCCTCCCAATTCTCCTTGGCATAATCGGTAAAAAAATTATGTTTAGTTCGGAACATTTTAATGTTCTTGTCCCGCCATTCTTTAGCTGAATAATCAGCAATCCCCAGTTCTCTGAGTTCCTCTTTTAAAAAATCTGTGGTTTCCCAGTAGCTTTTTTTTGCAAAATGGGATATATCGGCATCACGGATAATACCTTCCATAAGATTGGTGGGCTCGTTGCACATTTTTGTGACCATGATTAACGAGCAGACTTGCTCAATGCCTTCGGGGTCGTAGTCATTTTTACTAAGAAAATCTCTGGCGATTTCACAACTATTTTCCTCGTGATGTTCCCAACCTTTAGTATGGCCAACATCGTGGAACCAAGCAGCCAACAATAACCTTTCGTTTTCAACCCCCTCCAGTTTGTAATAATTGAGCAATTCTTTAGTACTTTTAACCACTCGTTGGGTATGTCGTAAGTTGTGGTAGACGAACCTGGAATCCAATTTTTCCGTTAGCAGTTCAGAAACAAAGCGTTCAGTTTTTTCGACAATTTCCGACATAGTTCCAAATTAAAACATCCAAATTACAAAATTTTGGAATCAACCTCATGAATATGAAGAAACATTACTTTCTTGTCTTCTTGTTGGTCCTGGCCTCTGCCTGCGCAACCTACGAGACCAAATACGCCGAACCTTTTTCTGCTCACAGCTCCTTGGTTGAAAAAGAGGTAGAACATACATTTTTTTTGATCGGGGATGCGGGTAAATCCCCAATGGGTGAATTGAACCCTACCTTAAAAAAGTTTAAAAAAGTTCTTGATGACGCCGATAGAAACAGCACGGCCATTTTTTTGGGAGATAACATATATCCCGCCGGATTTGTGGACAAGGACGATGACCTTGTAGGCCACGAACGCTCCAAACACTATTTGGATGCACAGTTGGCCACTTTGGAATCCTTTAAAGGAAATACCATTTTTATTCCCGGGAACCACGACTGGTACAGCGATGGGTTGGAGGGGCTCAAACGGGAAGAGAAATATGTTGAAGATGTGCTGGACAACAAGAACGCTTTTCAACCGGAGAATGGTTGCCCCATTGAAAAAATAGAAATCAATGATAAGGTTATGGTCATTGCCATTGATACGGAATGGTACCTTGTCGATTGGGACAAGCACCCGACCATCAACGATGAATGTGAAATAAAGGACAGGGGCCGTTTTTTTGAAGAACTGGAAAGCTTGATCAAAAAGAACAGGGATAAAACAGTGGTCATAGCAATGCATCACCCTATGTTTTCCTATGGCACCCATGGCGGCCAATTTTCATTCGAGCAAGGCATGTATCCTAGCGGGGGCAAAGTACCCATGCCTATTTTGGGAACGGCAATCAACCTTTTGAGAAAAACTTCTGGCGCCACAATAGAGGATCTTTCCAATAAAAAGTACAATGAGTTAAAAAATAGGATTGTAACCCTTTCGCAATATTCGGACAAGATTATTTTTGCTTCTGGGCACGAGCACACACTACAGTATATTGAGGAGTACGGAAAACCACAGATTGTGAGTGGTTCTGGGGCAAAAACAGGTGCAACCCGATTGTTGAACGGCAGTAAATTTTCAACAGGAAAAAATGGATATGCCATATTGAAGGTGTATAAAGACGGTTCGTCTCAGGTGAAATTTTATGGGGCGGATGCCAATACCAACGAGATGCTGTTTCAAACGGAAGTGCTGCCACCCGATAGGTCAACCAAACGAGTAGTGTTATCCGACAATTTTCCAGCGTACAAAATGGCATCCGTTTATGCTCCCGAAGAGATTAAAAAAAGCGGTTTTCACAAATGGTTGTGGGGCGATCGGTACAGAAAATACTATGGAACCAAAGTAAAAGCTCCAACCGTACGTTTGGACACCCTTTTAGGAGGTTTGACCGTTGTAAGAAAGGGAGGGGGCAATCAATCCAATTCTTTGAGATTAGCTGATAAGGACGGCAGGGAGTATGTGATGCGGGGATTGCGAAAAAGTGCCGAAAGATACCTACAGGCCATGGCCTTCCAAGATCAGTACATTATTGGGAAGTTTTCGGATACGTATACGGAAAAACTATTGCTGGACCTATATACGGGAGCGCATCCGTACGCTCCTTTTACCATAGGTAAACTTTCTGATGCGCTGGGCATGTACCATACCAATCCTAAGCTGTATTATGTGCCCAAGCAATCCGTTTTGGGAGACTTTAACAAGGAGTTTGGGGATATGCTTTATATGATCGAGGAGCATGTTTCGGATGACCACGACAATTTGAAAAGCTTTGGTTACACAAAAAAAATTGAAAGTACGTATGACCTCATGGATAAATTGAGGGAAGATGAGGAGTATAGCATCGACCAGAAAGAATACGTAAAGGCCCGCTTGTTCGATATTCTCGTTGGGGACTGGGATAGGCATGTGGATCAATGGCGTTGGGCCGAATTTGAAACAGAAGAGGGCAATAAAGTATATAAACCAATTCCAAGAGATAGAGATCAGGTGTTTTCTCGCTGGGGAGACGGCCTTATCATGAATTTTGGTTCCAGAGCTGTGCCTGCACTGCGTATTTTCGAGGGATTTCACGAAAAAATAAGAAGCGTAAAAGGGTTTACATCATCACCTAGAACATTCGCTTTGGATATGGCGCTGTTGTCTGAAACGGATTTGGATGTGTGGATAGATCAAGCCAAGTTTATTCAACAAAACTTGGACGGCAACATTATTGACGATGCGTTTTTGGCCTTTCCCGAAGAGGTTAGGGATGAAACCTTGACCGAGATCAAGAATATTCTTCTGGCCAGAAAAAAAACACTTGTCCAAACGGCAAAGGACTATTATGCCGTATTAAACAAATATAGCGTGGTCACAGGGACCGATAAAGACGATTATTTCAATATTGTTTCCTTGCCCAATGGTGATGTTGAGGTGAGAGCTTATCGGATAAAAGGAGGGGAAATGACGGACCTTTTCTTCAATAAGGTTTATGATTCGGATTATACCAAGGAAATTTGGATCTATGGTTTGGATGATGATGATGTGTTCGATGCCGATACGGAAACATCAAAAATAAAGGTACGCATAGCTGGAGGGCAAAACAATGATGAGTACAAAATCTCGGAAAACTCCAAAAAATTGTTCGTTTACGACTTTAAGAGCAAAAAAAACACTTTTGATGGTGCTTATGGAGGGAACATAAATCTAATTAATGATTACGATACCAATACCTACGAATTTTTAAATGTAAAAGGCAGCAACAACCAAGTATTGCCCACTATTGGTTACAATCCCGACGATGGTGTCAGAATAGGATTGACCGATACTTATACCTTTAATGGATTCAGGAAAAACCCCTTTACACAACAACATACATTCAACGCGGCCTATTATTTTGCTACGGATGGATTTGATATAGGGTACAGAGGTGAGTTTGCCCATGTATTTAATAAGGTCAACCTTGAGGTCCATGCTCGGTTTACCAGTCCCAACTTTACCCGTAACTTTTTCGGAATTGGGAATGAAACGGTAAACAATGACGGCGATGAGCCTTTGGGGCTGGACTACAACAGGGTACGGATTCAGACCTTGAAGTTTGCACCTTCCTTGGTTTGGCGCGGATTTTTAGGATCTAAAGTTCGGTTGGGAATAGCTTATGAAAATATTGAAATTGAAGAGACGGAGAACAGGTTCATCAATGAATTTTATATTGAAAATGGGGAAGAAAACCACTTGAGTTTCTTTGGGGTAGATGCAGTGTATAGTTACTCCAATACTGACAACGAGGCGTTTCCCACTTTGGGAATGGGGTTTTCGTTGGAAGGTGGTTTTAAAACCAATCTGGATGATTCATCAAGATTGTTTGGATATATAATCCCTTCATTTTCTATGGACAACAAGTTAACTGCCGATGGGCGTTTGGTTTTGGCGACCAAGTTCAAAGGACATTTTACCATTGGGGATGGCTACGAGTTTTATCAAGCTGCCAGTATAGGGGGCAATAATGGTCTGCGTGGATTTCGCTTTCAACGATTTACGGGTAAAACGGCATATTTTCAAAACACGGACGTTCGATACAGTTTTAGAAGTGTAAAAACAGGGTTGTTACCTGTTACCCCCGGGGTTTATGGAGGTTTTGATTACGGCCGTGTATGGTTTCCAGGGGAGGATTCGGACAAATGGCATAATTCTTACGGAGGAGGATTTTTCTTGAATGGTGCCGATATAGTGTCTGCAAATCTTGGACTTTTCAACAGTACAGATGGTCTGCGTTTTGCCTTTGGTCTTGGATTTGGGTTTTAGCAGTTTTGTTTAAAAATCCTATTAGGCCTTATTTTCTTCTAAAAGATACAGTGCCATCCTAATTTTCCAATATGGAATTTGTTCTTCAAAATACATAAAATAAGGTTTTAACCCTTCAACTTGATCACCGAGCTCGGTTTTGGCGACTTGTATTTTGTTGACCTCTTCTTCGGAAATAAATTGGTATAGGTCGATTGGCTTTCCTTCTTCGTGCACTTTTAGAAAATGACCGTAAATAGTATCTTCCTTCAATTCCCGCTGCGTGGCAATATCGGCTACTGTCATGCCTTTTTCAAATAGTGAAAATGAGAGCCCTTGAGTACTTTTCTTGGATGCTGCCCAAGCGTTGATAACCTTAAGAAAACGTGTGGCATATTTGTCTTTTTTGGCTTCGCCCACACCGCTTACCTGCATAAACTCGGTTTCGGTTTCAGGAAGTATGGCTTCCATATCGCGCAAAGCGGCATCACTGAACACGATATAGGCAGGCACGTTTTCTTCAACAGCTATTTCTGTACGAAGAGCTTTCAACTTATCGAACAGACCAACTGTTTGTGTTTTATCGCTTCGTTTGCCCTGGCTTGTTTTTTCTGCTTTTTGAAGTGTGGCGAGTTGGACTTTTCGACCTTCGAATAAAATTTGCTTGGCCAAAGGTGTGAGCAACAAACGTCCGTTCTCGTGGAAGCGGATTTCCAAAATACCCTGATTGACCATTTGGATGATATATTGTTGTAAATCTTGCCAAGAGACATCTTTTACCGTGCCGTAGGTTTTTATGTTTTGATAGCCTTTATCGAACACTTGGGCATTTTGTGCGCCGCGAAGCACATCCACGAGCATGGTCAAAGCTACCTGTTCCTTTAATCGATACACCGCCGAACAGACTTTCTGTGTCAAAATGGTACCGTCAAAAAATTGGGGAGGTGTTTTACAGTTATCGCAATTACCGCAATTTTCTGAAACATGTTCCCCAAAATAGTTCAACAAGGCAATACGGCGACAGCTCAGGGCCTCGGCAAACTGTTGCATGCGTTCCAATTTGGCCAGTTGCACTTCTTTTGTTTCCGATTCTTCTATAAACTTGCGCAGTTGTATCACATCGGAAAAACTGTAAAACAGCAAAGTGTTTGCTGGTAAACGGTCGCGCCCGCTACGACCAATTTCCTGATAGTAACTCTCTATGTTTTTGGGCATGTTGTAATGAATCACCCAACGCACATTGCTTTTATCAATGCCCATCCCAAAGGCAATGGTGGCCACAATTATAGGTGTGCGGTCATTGACAAAGTCTTCCTGTACCTGATTACGAGCTTCGGTATCCATTCCAGCATGGTACGCTTGTGCTTTGAATCCGTTGTTGTTTAATTTTTCAGCGAGCTTTTCAGTACCTTTTCGGCTTAGGCAGTAAATGATTCCACTTTGGTCTGTGCGCTGCTCCAAAAATCGGACTATTTGCGTAAAGCGGTTGGTGCCCGGACGCACTTCGAGGAATAAATTTTTCCTGTCGAAGGAGGCAATGTGCCTTTCGGCATTTGTTATGTTGAGCTGTTTGAGAATGTCGTCTTGCGTGGCACTGTCGGCCGTGGCGGTAAAAGCCGCAATGGGAACATTGGGGAAAACTTCCTTTAGTTTCCCTAACTGGGTATAGGCTGGACGGAAATCGTGTCCCCAAGCCGAAATACAATGCGCTTCGTCCACCGCGAACAAACTCACGTTGTCCTCGGTTAAAAACGGCATTAAATGCGGCAGGCTTTCGGGCGCTACGTACAAGAGTTTGATTTCTTGTGCCCGAAGTTTTTTTAGGATTTCGCTCTGCGCTTCGGCAGCTTGGCTGCTGTTGTAGAATGTCGCAGGGATGCCATTGGCCTGCAGGGCATCCACCTGATCTTTCATCAAAGCAATAAGGGGCGAGACCACGATGGCCGTTCCATGAAGCAGAAGTGCGGGCAACTGAAAACAAACCGATTTTCCGCCACCTGTGGGCATTATGCCCAAAAGGTCATTTCCTTCTAAAATACTGTTGACAATGGCTTGCTGATTGGGTAAAAAAGTATCAAAACCAAAGTGTTTTTTTAAGAGCTGTAGGCTATGTTGTTGTTTGGGAATCATAGTGCCCAAATGTCAATAATAAAATGAGTAAAAACAAATTGGGCAATTTATTAAGTGGTGCTGTTTTAGGTCTGTCCTGTCCAAAGCGAAGCATTGAAGCCGCAAAAAATAAATATCAATACAAATTTTCAGGCCTGTCTGTAGTATGCTTTTTGGTTTTAATCGAGCTTTAATTCATAAAGATTTCTACCACCATGGTTGTTCTCTTCGTCAGCAATAAGAAGTGTTTTGTTGTCCACAAAGCAAACCGATTCAACCTGAGTGTTAGTATTTAAATCAATGATTTTGATGGATGATTTAGTAAAATCAGGGGCGCTGAAATCCGTCAGTAAAAAAACGAAACCATAGCTCAGCAGGGCAATGGTGTTTCCGTTAGGGGAAATATCGGCACTGGTCACCGAACAATGGTCTTGGTCTGCACACAAGAAGAGAGTTCCCAAAAATTCAGCTTCGTACTCCCCTTTTTTATCCGGAACCCTATAAATTAGGGTTTTTCCAGTGTATGGCCTCGTACGGTTTTTAGTAAAGATGTACAGGTAATCATTTAGGTGAAAAAAGCCTTCGGTATCAAAATACAGGCTGTCTTTTTTAGGCGGAAAATATTTTTGCTGTGGATATTTGAACTCGATCTTGTCGGCATTGGGTTCCTTTTTGCCCATTTCTTCTTTGGGAATCTTGTAAATGACCAAATCCTTGCGGGCGTTTTTGTTGTTGCCAAAGTCACCAATGTAAAGGTTGCCGTTAATATCTTTTGTCAAATCTTCCCAATCCCTGTTTTTGGCATGGTCAATTTTTAAGGATTCTTTCTCTTCACAATCCCGGTCAACCTTATATACTTTGTCTTTGTTCCCGCTATCTTCAATGACCCAAATGTTCCCATCAGCAGCAATTTCCATCCCGGAGACTTCTTTGAGCTCGGAGGGGAATTTGGATAAGGGATTCAATTCACTCAAATAAGTCTTTTGGGCACAAGCTTGGCCCATTATCAGCAAAAAAACAAGGGTGAGTTTATTCATCGGATTCTTTTATGGGCATAAATACCTCGGTAGTCCATTCCAATTCATTTCCACCCATATTGGGGTTGTTATAGAAAATTTCAATTGGTTTTTTCTCTAGGGCAATGTTGTTCTTTTTAGCATAATCCAATATGGCATACCATGCGCGGTCGGAAGTAATATAGTTTCCATGGTAAACCGCCTTAATGGCATTTTTACTAAAGATGCGCTTGTATTTGATGTCAGGGTGGTTTGGAAGTTTTTCCGAACGGATGATAGGATTGCAAAAATTATAGGAAAGACTATTGTTCTCCAAATCCCAGTCCAACACCTCTACAAAAGGAGGGCCATTTAGTTGAACTTCATTCTGGGCAAGGATGCCATCTAAGAAGCTATAGTTGGCCATCATGCCTTTGGCCTTGTTTTCGGGCGTGGTCTTTAGTTTGACGCAAGCACAAAATGAGGAAAATATCTCTGCTTCCCCTTCTATGGAATAGTTGAATCCTTCCAGATGTTCGTTCAGGAAACTGTTGAAATCCAAAAGCAGTTTTCTGGAGCCTTTTTCAAAATCGGTATCCGAAAATGGAACGGCAAGCCTATTGTCAATGGAATTATCGGCATCCTTGATATTTACTTGAACTTCACTCAGTGAATCGTGGACTCGGTTTATTTCCCATTCGTACATATGAACAGAATCGTTCACTACAATGGTTTGCTTAAAATGGCTTGGGCTTATGTACTCCACAGGCATTACGGAATCAAAACCTTGGTTCCAAGCCTTAACGGTTTCGAATATGGTCCCCGGAATGGCTTTTGCCTCAAAATTGACCTGATAATCCTGGGGTTTTAAAAATAGATACCACAAAACTGCTCCCACCGCAAGGGCAAGGGTTATTGAAATGATCTTCTTCATAACTAAGGAGCAAAAATAAGGATTAGCTTTTTGTCATATCCAATTTGTCCACTATAAATTTCCCAAGGTCCCTACCTTGTTTAATTCCAACCTCAATAGCGGCACGATAGTGGATTCCTCCATACATTCGGCTCAATGCTGCCTCATTGGATGCTTGGTTAAAAGATGTAAAGGAACGAACAGGAAGGCCGTAAGGTACTTCGGTATCGTCATCAAAGGCAAAGTTATCGCCGAAGATATCCGTTAGTGCTATGGCAGCTGCGCCCGATACCACACTGTGCCCACTTGTATATTCTGGGAAAGGAGGCGTTTGCAATACAGGTTCCCAACTGTCATCAAGATACTCATTGATCACCGTTTCAGGACGAATAAGGTTGCTTCTATATTTCTCGGCCCAACAGCTAATAAAACCATCGGCAATCGCAATAGAGGTTTTGGTGTAGGCGTAAACCGTTTTGGCAAAATCCGCACCCGATTTTCTAGATGCTATTTTAGCAATGCCTATCCAATGTGCTCCCGGGGTGATTTTCTTTGTGGCGAACATTAGGTGTCCACGGGTTACCGAAACATAAGGGTTGCAATCCCAAAACTGGGCTATGGCTATTTCTTCCGATTTATCGCCTTTACCAATCATACTTTTTCTCACTTCGTAGACCTCCATTACCTCTTCATAGAATTTGGAATCTTCTTCCATGGAAAATTCTGGTGGTGGAGCAGGTTTGAATTGTTGCGCGGAATCAATGGCAAAAGGACGTATTTTATCCCAATGTGGCTCAATACCGTTCATGTAGGCTGGGGGGGTGGGTTGCCAGCGTGAAGGGTCTTCGGAGTCCACAGAGAACTTGGGCATGGTTCGAGTTTCTTTGTAGTTGTCCTTGTTCATCCATTCACCAACAAAGTTGGCCACTTCCAATCCGTATTCCTTACTGGCATTAAAAACGGCCTCGTTCTTATCCATCCAGATGGTGTAAAGGCTATCCCTAAAACTTTCCATTCTTTCTTCGGAAAAGATAAGCCTTTTGCTGATGTCCATTTGGGCGATCAAGGCGGCCATTTCGTAATTGATGTTATCACCGTTTTTAGGCTCTGGAATAGTTTTAAGACCGGTTACCTGTCCTGCCAAGGATTTGTATGTGTCGTTTTTTTTTGCTACAATTTCGTATGCCGCAATGTTGGAGTATGCAAATATTCTGCTGGCCACTGGAGGCGAGAATATATCATGGATCATTATTTCGATCACTTTGTCCACGGATGCATGGAATTCTTCCGGGGAGACTTCAACGGGTTCCTGTTTTTTTTGACATGACGCCAAAACCAACAATAGTGCTGCGATTAAACTTATTCTTTTTTTCATGGCCTTGCGATTAATCATTGATTTTATAAACTTGTGCTTTATCGTTATTGAATACAGCTAACAAATATTTTTGTTTGTTAAGTGTGATTGTTTTTAAATGTCGAATTGATTTTTGTGTAAAATCCAAACCGAGTTGATTGCCCAAAACAATGTCCCTTTCACTTTTGATGAGAGCGCCCGGAAACGAATCCAACCTGCCGTGATAAGGTTTTACTCCAAAGTAATTGCCGCCAACGAGTACCTCGGTATTTCCGTCACCATCAAAATCATCTACTAAAAATGACATGATAGGGGATACTTGAAGCTCATTTTTGAAGGGGACAAAAACAAAGTTGCCGTCATCATTTCGCAAATATCCCGATTTTAATGTATCGACCTCCAGCAAGGTTGATGAATTCAATACATCTCCTCCGAATATTTCTTCCATAGTGTCCCCGGCAAAAGATTCATACGTGGTGTATTTCTTTTTAAGGTAAACCATTTGTGAAGCCAATCCATCCAAGGTTTCCAAAGGATAATAGTTGCCGTTTTTCTCCATGGCGGTTACCGTTTCGGTTTGGCCATTGTCATCAAAATCGTTGAAATATAGTTTCATGGAATGCTCTTCGGAAGCCTTAAACTTTGAATTGGTGCCCCAGTTACCAAGAAGGTAATCGGTGTCCCCATCCCCATCAATATCAAAAGTCTCAATGGCCTGCCATAGTCCGGAAATATTTATCTGTTCCACTTCGGTAAAAGAACCATTTTGGTATTTCAAAAACTTGGGCGACATCCATTCTCCTACTAAAATAAGATCGGTATTTCCATCCCCATCAAAATCGCTCCAAATGGCATCGGTTACCATTCCCTTGGAAAACTCTTCAAAATCATTCTTCACTTTAAAAGTTCCGTTTTTATTTTCAAGTAAATAAGAATTGGCTGGAGCCCCGAATTTGGCTGTAATGGTGTGTCCGCCGATAAAAACATCCAAATCTCCATCACTATCAAAATCAAAAGGTTTGATTACAGATGAATTTTGATAGTATTCTGGAAGTGCAACATTCTCAAAAAAAGTATCTTTTTGGATGTAGTAAGCATCTAACAAGGGTTCCGATTTTCCAAAAAAGTCCCCCCCTCCTGAGGTTGTAATCAAATCATTTTTGCCATCGTTGTTAAAATCAGCGATGGTTGCAGAAACATTTTCCCGAATGGAATCCTTTTGGATGCTTTCCATTTTTTGGTTCACAAAAATAGAATCTTGCTGCACAAAAATTTGTGAAGGCTTGTATTTAGAACCTCCAAAGAAAATATCGTCCATTCTATCACCATTTAAATCACCAACAGCCAGTGCAGGTCCTCTATCCGATATTTGGTAGGGTATCAGTTTTTCGCGGTTAAAATCGGTGTAGTTGTCCTCCGCATGCGTAAAATCCAAACCTAGATTGCCGTCGACTGGACTGAATAACGGTTTTTTAGTTTCACGAAGGGAATTGTAATCAAAAGATCTGGTATTTTTTGGTTCTACTGTAAGTGTTTGGTTTACGGGAACATTTTGAAGCACCTGATAGGTTTTGTCCGGCCAAATGATTTTTATCGAATCTACTTCTGATACATTTTTATAACCAAAATGAACCATTGGTTCAGAAGATGCTTGAAAACCTCGTGTTGGGAACAATTCTTTGAATTGTAGGCTACCATTTTGATAGGAATAAACCTTGGTTCCAATCCCGAAAGTATTTTTTTCGGAGTAATTGAACTTCAGTTTTAAGTAACTACCCTTGTCGTTTGTTTTATTGATGTAAAAGGTAGCAGGCTGATTAATATTGTTCGTTACCAAATCCAAATCCCCATCATTATCCAAATCGCCTATGGCCGTAGCCCCAGAAACAAGCGTGTCTTTGGTAATCCATTTTTCGGACATGTCTTGAAAATGAAGGTCCCCACCACCTCGAAACACATAATTATGCACATTTCCTGTCGGCATTAAATCAAGTGCTTGTTGGTCCACAAGTTTGGTGTTGTCCATCTTTTGCTGGATTTGGTCGTTGGAAACAAATTTGATGAAATCCAGGTCGTTGGGTCTTTTTGGGATCCCATTGGAAATAAAGACATCCTGATGCCCATCGAGATCATAATCCCCGAATAGTGCGCTCCAGCTCCAATCGGTTGCCGCAACGCCACTCATTAATGCAGTTTCCATAAAGGTTCCATCGGGCTGGTTCACAAAAAGCATATTTCTGGTAAACTGATAATGATACCCAAAACGGTCTATTCGCATTTTTTGGGTTTGGATATTATCATCTCCTTCGGAAGATTTTAAGGCCACTTCGTCTTCGGGAAGCATATCCAATGAAAGAAAATCCGGTCGGCCATCATTGTTGATGTCGGCTACATCGTTGCCCATGGAAAAACGAGAGGTATGACCAAAATATTTCTTCAAACTTTCGGTAAAGGAGCCATCGCCATTGTTGAGGTAATAATAATCGTCTTCATGAAAATCGTTGCCCACGTATATGTCCGGGTATCCGTCTTGGTTAAAATCGGCAATGGCCAAACCGAGACCATAACCGTTTACGCCTCCATAAATGCCAGCCTCTTCGCTAACATCGATAAACCTGCCATTGTCGTTGCGCAGCAATTTGTCCCCGGTTTCATATCGTCGCTCATACCTTAAATCAAAACGCCCAAAGGAATTTTGGGTATGCACGGCATGGTTGAGCAAGTATAGGTCAAGGTCGCCGTCCAGATCATAATCAAAAAAGGTGGCATTTGAACTATAGGAATCAAAATCCAGACCGTATTGGGCGGCACTTTCGGTAAACGTGTTGTCCCCGTTGTTTATGTACAGTTCGTTAAACCCGTTAAACCCGTTGATGCCCACCACCGCACAAACATAAATATCCAAGAGTCCGTCCCCGTTCACATCGGCCATGGTAACGCCGGTGTTCCAATCGCTATTTCCTTCGATTCCTGCGGCACTTGAAATATCTTCAAATTTCAGATCACCTTTGTTTAGGTACAGCTTGTTTTTGACTTGGTTTCCGGTAAAGAAAATATCAGGTAATCCATCATTATTGATGTCGCCAATGGATACTCCACCTCCGTTGTAAAAGTAGAGGTAGTCCAAAATGCTCAATTCTTGAGAAGAGGTTAGTGTGTTGGTGAAATCCACACCCGTTTTTTTCGGTTCGGGATTTTCAAAAAGACTACCTCCCTTTTCGCACGAAAACAAAAGAGTTATTACCAGCAATATGATGGGAAATCTATTCATTTAAAGCAAAAATCTTTGGTTTGTTGTTGTTAACGGCCGCAATAACATAAATTTTACCGTTTTTATCCTTGAACTGCTTCAAATATTTTACTTCATCCCTGATTTTGAACCCACTGGTTTCGTAGTCTTGCCATGTAAAGCCTAGGTTGCCATCTCCCAATAATAGATTTCCCTGACTGGCATCCAGTCTTGAAAACTGAGGTTTAAATTCATAATTGTTTCCTGCCATGATCAAATCTAAATAGCCATCATTGTTCACATCGGTACAAGTGATGTCACATACGCAGGAAAGTTGCACTCTTGGTGGTAAATTTTTGATGGTAAACTTGCCGCCACCTTCATTTATAGCTATTACCGATGCAGAGGTCTCCACTTTCTTTACAATGGATTTGTCCATTACCTCCTTGGGAAAAAGTTGATGTATGGTCCGTTGGGCATAATCCGATGCTTTTAGGTTCTGCTTCTTCAGAGAAGGTAACTGCTCCGTAAGTTCTCTCTTTTGATGAATGGGATAATCACCACCGTTTTCTTGCATGGTCATAATTTGTTCAATGGTGCCATTATTGTCGTAATCATTGATGTACAATTTCATGGGGGCATATTCCGTTGGTTTGTAGTGGAGATTCAGGCCTTGGTTGCCCAAAATTAAGTCTTTGTCTCCATCGTCATCCAGATCTGCTGTTGCTACGGTGTTCCACCATCCGTAAAGACTATCCAAAGAACTGTTCATTTTAGATAGCCTTCTGCCGGTGTTTTTGTAAATTTTCGGGGTGTCCCACTCCGAAGTAACAATAAGGTCCTTTTTACCGTCCCCATCCATATCTTCCCATTTGGAATCGGTTATCATTCCCGCATCTTTTAGGTCGTACCCCAAGCGCTCGGTAACGTTGTTAAAGGTACCGTCCCCCATATTTTCTAAAAGCAGATGGTCTGGATTTATCCCATAAACGCCTACTACACTTCGCGAACCGATGAAAAGGTCCATATCTCCATCATCATCATAGTCGTATGGAGAGATTGTGGAAATATTCTTGAATGTTGATGGTAGTTCGTTTTTGGATTTTGAAAAGTTTCCGTTGCCATCATTCAAATATAGTCGTGCCCTATAATTTCTTTCCAGACCAACGTTGTTTCCACCGGAACCTACAATCAAATCGAGATCACCATCACCATCGGCATCAAAAAATGCTGCCGCGACATCCTCAAATTCCAAATCTTCTTCAAAAAAAGCAATCTTTTTAGGTGAAACATTTCCATTTCCCGTATGTAGGTAGAGGGATGCAGGTTGTCCTTTTGCCCCTCCGATGAAGAAATCCTCGTTGCCATCCCCGTTTACATCACCAACAGCCAACGATGGGCCTTCTTGGGAAAGCTTGTGGGAAATAAGCCCTTCGTAGTCAAAATCGTTGTAGGTATCTTCTTTGTGTGATGATACCCTATCCGCGTCGATTTCTTTCAGAAAGGATTTTTTGATTGCTTTTTTGGGAATTGTATAAGTTTCTGTGGCATTGGCATGGTCTAATGTCAACATTTGATTGGCAGCTACATTTTCAAATTTTTGTGTGCGCTCGTCCGGCCAAACAATGCGCAAGGAGTCCAATTGTTCTGATTTGCCCAAACCGAAAGTCATATCGTACTGAATGGAGGATTGAAAACCTCTTGAAGGAATCAATTCTTGGTTTACAATGTTACCATCAAAATAAATTTTGGCCAAGGTACCTACGGCAAATGGGTTGTTTTCTGGCCCCTTGAACTTTAATTGGATGTAATTGTTGTTCAATTGCGATTCTGCGTTGTTTCTATAGATAAATGCCGGTGTATTCACATTGTTGATTACTAGGTCCAGGTCACCATCATTGTCCAAATCTGCATAGGCTGCCCCATTGGAGCGTGATGGAAGCTCAAATCCCCATTCTTTGTTGGCGTTGGTAAAGGATATGTCGCCATTGTTCTTGTAGGCATAATTGGGTTGTGGCTTGATTGGCATTTTATTGATGATGGAATCTATGGATTGTTTTTTGCCCGTCAGGGCCATTTTTTGGACTATCTCGTTGGCAAAGAAGTCTACAAAGTCTAAATCAGTAAGGTCGTGGTTGATGCCGTTGGTGATAAAAATATCCTTGAGCCCATCGTTGTCCATATCGAACATAAGTCCGGCCCAGCTCCAGTCCGTAGCGTCAACACCGCTGTAATAGGCCACTTCGGAGAATGTACCGTTCCCGTTGTTGAGTTGCAGGGTGTTTTGGATGTATTGTTGACCAAAATCCTTGTTCTGCTTCAGGTTAAAAACATTGTAACCTTCGAACTCCATCACAGATTTTACTCTATGCTCTTTTTCCGGTAGCATATCTGTAATGAAGATATCGTTGTATCCATCATTATTGATGTCGGCTATGTCGATACCCATAGCGGAAAGGCTTAAATGAGAGGTCCAGTCATTAATTTCTTCAGAAAATGTACCGTCTTTTTGATTGATGTAGAGGTAATCCCTCTCATAAAAATCGTTGGAGACATAAATATCTGGATAAAGGTCGCCATTAAAGTCCGTAACCAGCACTCCAAGACCGAAACCTATCAAACTACCGTAGATTCCAGCGTCTTCGCTAACATCTACAAACTTACCGTTGTCGTTTCTTAGCAGCATATCCCCAACGCCTTTAAAAATGTCCGGCACCCCTTCCCAATCTTGTGCACGTACTTCGCGTTGTTCGGCATAGCCTAAACTGCTCACGGGAATGTTACTGTTGTTTAGGATATAGGCGTCTAGATCGCCATCCTTGTCATAATCAAAAAAGGAAGCGTGCGTTGAAAACCCCGTTTTTGCTAGATTATATTCTTCGGCTTTTTCGATAAAGGTTAGGTCTCCGTTGTTGATGTAGAGATCGTTATCATGATTGTTGCCTTCCATATTTCCGGCATTGCTCACATAAATATCCAAAAGGCCATCATGGTTAATATCTACCATAACCACCCCTGTGGACCATGGTTTGTTGCCCAGAACACCTGCACTTTCGGAGATGTCCTCAAACTTCATGTCACCTTTGTTCAAGTAAAGTCTGTTGGGCTCCATGTTCCCGGTCAGGTAAATATCTTGTAAACCATCGTTGTTGATATCACCAATTGCTACACCACCTCCATTGTAGAAATTTCGGTATTTGAATATGTTGAAATTTTTCTTGTTCGCTACCTTGTTGATAAACGTAACACCTGTTTCCTCTGGCTCCAAAAGGGTGAAAAGTGTTTCGGATTTCACTTCTTCCTCCGATTGGGCAACTTCTTTATTGTTGCATGCCACTAAACTTATGAGCAGAAGCCCTACGGTTATATTTTTCAGTTTCATTTATCGTTCTGTTTTTTGACCAAAAAAGCGGGAGCATCATTGTTCATCGTTATGATGAACTCCTCTTTCCCATTGATTGTTATTTTTTCAATTTTTCTGGCTGCACCGGAAATTCCCAAGTTTTGCTTCCAACCCACATTACCGTGTTCATCATTCTGCAATAAAAATCCGTGTGAAGCATCCAATCTACCAAGTTGGGTACTTATCTCAAAATTATTGCCCACCATTAATATTTCATTAATCCTTTCTTTATCATTTTTTACCAAGTAAATATCGTTTACGGATGAGGATTGCACCAAGTAGGGCAGTTGCTTCTCCGAGAAGTTGTTATTGCCGTCATTTTCAAAATAGGAAGTGCTTAGCGTGTACACCTTTCTTTTGGTAGCTTCTTCTAATTTATCTTTCCCAAAAAGTTCTTCTAGGGAGGCTTTCGCAAAATCTTTGTAGAAGAGGAATTTTTTATTTAAAAAGGGCATTTGCTTGGCCAATTCATCCTTGGAAGCAAAAGCGGTCTCTCGTTCACCATGAAAATGGGTTACTACGGTTTCAATGGACCCGTTGTCGTCAAAATCGTTAATATAGAGGGTGATAGGTTTTTCCGGGGATGCGCTGAACTTTGTATTACGTCCCCAATTACCAGCAAGGATATCCAAATCTCCATCATTGTCCAAATCTGCAAGTTTAATGCTGTTCCACCATCCATTTGTATTGTCAAGTCCGTTATTTTTTTGAGAAGAAAGCTGTTCCCCGTTGTTCATAAAGATGGTTACTGGAGTCCAATGTCCGGCTACGATAAGGTCCGGGAATCCGTTGCCATCAATATCTTTCCAAACAAAGTCTTTTATGTTTCCAACATCTTGAAGGTCTCGAGCAAAGGAAGTGGGTACTTCTTTAAAGCTTCCTGTTCCATCATTCTCTAAAAGGTATTGCTTGGCTTTTACCCCAAATTGTGTTGGTACTGCGTTGGAAGCAATAAATAAATCCAAATCCCCATCATTGTCAAAATCAACGGCATCTATTTTGGATGCGTTGACTTCAATTTGTGTTAAAGTATTCTCTTTTAAAAGCCGGCCATCATTGTTTCGGTACAGCCTGGGTTGGAGCGGTTTGCCATTGGTGAATTCGTTGCCACCACTGACCACGACCAAATCAAGGTCGCCGTCATTATCAATATCCGCAAATACATGGTCGGTATCTTCATTAATGGCATCTTCTTCAAAAAGTTCATTTTGATGTTCTTTGAAATTGCTTTCAGCATCTTGAAGGTACAGTTTTGAAGCCTGTTTTTTACCCCCACTAATAAAAATATCATCAAAGCCATCGTTGTTGATATCTGCGACGGAGATAGACGGGCCTTCGTTGGAGTAGGCAAAGGGGATGAGGGGATTACGATCAAAATCCAGTGTTGCATATTCTTTGTGGACAAAGTCCAATCTATTTAATGTCGTATAGTTAGATGTTGTCTCGTTATGCTTTGTTGCATAATAGTCGCCAGATGCGTTGGACTGCGAAACCTTTAATATTTGGTTTGCTTTTACATGTTTTAGGGTTTCAAACTTTCCTTGTGGCCATATAATTTGAATGGAATCAATTATGGAATCCTTACCGACACCAAAGTTTAGACTGTTGTCTTTGGCCGACATAAATCCACGGGTGGGGATATTTTCTTGGACCGATTTTCCATTTTTACCGAATACAATTGCTTTTAAACCGATGCCAAATTTATTTTTAGGGCTCCCATCAAACTGGATTTTAAGGAAATTGCCACCCTTTAGGGTGTTCTCCATAATAAAGGCTTCTTGGTTCACATTGTTGACCACCAAATCCAAATCGCCGTCGTTATCCAAATCGGTATACACGGAGCCATTGCTGTATGAGTCTATTTGAGGTCCCCAAGTGGCTGTAACATTTTCGAATTCCGTTCCTCCTTTATTTTTGTAGAAATAGTTCTGTACTTTTTTCTTGGGCAGACGGTCGATAAGCTCCATATCCTTGTCAGACAAGCCTTGTTCTATGTTTTTTTGAATTTCTTCATTGGATATATAGTTGATGTAATCCATATCGTTGGTTACGCCTTGTATTCCATTGGAAATAAAAAGGTCTTTGAAACCGTCGTTGTCATAATCGGCAAAAAGTGCTCCCCAAGACCATTCTGTAGCATCAATGCCACTTAAGTTGGCAATTTCCCCAAAGTTTTCGCCATCCAAATTTAAATGCAGAGCGTTTGACATGTATTGAGGTGCAAAACCATTCTTTAGGTATTGTTGATACACAGGGTAGGGGTGTTCCAGCCCAGATGTTTTATAGGCTTCCAAATCTTCTGGAAGCATGTCCAATGATAAAATATCGGAAAGGCCATCGTTATTAATGTCGGCGATATCATTGCCCATGGAAAAATGGGTGGTGTGACCGAGTTTGGTGTCATCTTCCGAAATAGCTTCTTTAAACGTACCATCTTTTTGGTTGATGTAGAGGTAATCGTTTTCAAAAAAATCGTTACCGATGTAAATATCGGGATATCCATCATTGTTGACATCGCTTATGGCGAGTCCCAATCCGTACCCTATGGTTCCTTGGAATATTCCAGCTTCTTTGGAGGCATCAATGTATTGGCCATTTTCATTTTTAAACAGTATATCGCCGGACATGGAATCCACTATTTTTCGTTTGGAACCTTTCCCATAAGAGCGGTTTGGATTTACGGAATGGTTCATTAAGTACATATCCAGATCGCCGTCCAGGTCATAATCAAAAAAGGCTGCTTGGGTGGAATATCCTATAAAATCCAATCCATATTTAGCGGCTTCCTCCTTAAATGTTGGGATACCTTGTTCGTTATTTCCTTGATTGATGAAGAGGAGATTTTGACCACGAATAGTCTCATGATCTCCGACTTTGCATACGTATATGTCGAGAAGACCATCGTTGTTGACATCGGCGTGGGTAACTCCGGTGGTCCAACCTGTTTTGTTGATTATTTGCGATGGAGCGGTAACATCTACGAATTTGAAATCACCTTGGTTTAAGTATAATCTGTCCGATTCTTGGTTAGAGGTAAAGTATAGGTCCACAAGGCCATCTCCATTGAAGTCCCCTGCTGCAACACCTGCTCCGTTATAAAAATAAAGGTAGTTTAGGATATTGAGCTCTGGGGTTTGTTTGAGCTGATTTTTGAATTTTATCCCTGTATCCTTGGAGCTTTTTAAAACAAACAGTTTGTTCTGCTTGTTTGTATTGCAACTTATCAAGGTTAACAGTAATAAAAAAATAATACAGAGCTGTCCTCTCATTTCTTTCATCGATAGCTGGGATAATATAACTATTTACTCAGTATGTTATAAGGTGTAAATGATTAATATTAACCTAAGAAAAGACTAATATTTGATTAATATAGGTTAGGTTAAAAAGAAAAGACCACCGATCGGTGGTCTTTTCATATATAAAAACAGCTTAAACTTTGAATTATTAGTAGCCTGGGTTCTGAACCAAGTTAGGGTTAAGAATAAGTTGGGCAGATGGTATTGGGAACAATTGACGGTTCACGTCTCCCACAGCATCAGCTTCTTTAAAATCCCAGTCTTTGGTGTATTGTCCAAAACGAATCATATCGTTTCTTCTCCAACCTTCGGTATACAATTCACGAGCTCTTTCGTCCAAAAGGTCTTGTCCTGTTACAGAAGCAAGCGGAGCAGCCCCTCTCATAGTTCTCAACTCATTAATCATAGTAGTTGGGTCACCACCACTTCTCATCATGGCTTCAGCTTTCATCAAATAAGCATCTGAATACCTGAAGAAAATGATATGGTTGGCGAAGGCACCGTCTCTTGGATTATATTTGATAACACGAATACCGGTTACTTCGTTGTTGTCAACTAGGCTTGGCTGACCATCTACCGCACTAACGAATTCTCTGGTAAAGCTCAAAGGGTTACCATTTCTATCTTCAAGTGCAGCACCGTTAGGACCATATTGTTGTCCGATTAGGAATCCAAAACCTACGTTGGAACCATCAACAATACCGTCACTGTTTTCGTCCGTGCCGTAGCTGCCATCAAAAGCAATACCACCAGGAGGAACAAATCCTCTACGCTCTTCCTGACCATCATTCAATGTTCCATCATTAAGTCCTGCGTTGCTATTGGCATCACCTTCGAACAAATCGTAAAACTCGGCCAAAGTACTGAAACCGTTCCAGCCACCACCACCTAACTCGGTAGAGTTATAGTGCAAGGTGTGAAATATTCTAGCGCCTGCAGAGGCTTGTGCATACCAAATAGTTTCGGTATCGGCACCTGGCACAAAAATATCAAAGTAATCAGAAGCTAATTCGTATCCGTCGCCTTCGATGCCATCTACCAACGAAATAACTTCGTTCATATCAGCAGCAGCTGCAGTACCTGAACCGTTATAGATATGTCTGTTCAGTAGTACTTTTGCTTTAAGGAATCTGGCGGCAGCCTTGGTAGCTCTCAAGTTGTCATCACCTGCAACAGATGTAGGAAGATTGGAGATGGCGGTATCCAAATCACTTAATATGAAAGAAACCGCATCATCACCGGTCAGTACTTCTGGATCGCCTAATGGATCTGCAGATTCAGTATCTCTAAAAGGTACTTGTCCAAAATTGTCTAGAATGATGAACATGGATAAACCTCTTATGAATGCCGCATGTCCAGTAGCTTCAGCGGAAGATGCAGATCTTGAATCCAAAACTTCACTAGCTTGTAATTGCAGGCCATTCCAGTCGTTCCAAACGGCTAAAATATATTGGTGTTCCGGTGTCCAGGAATGTTGGTGCAATTGTCTCCATATACCATTATCTCCCCAGTCGGAACCTCTAGTTGGAACCAAAAGGGCGTCGGTGGTAACTTCATTCAATGCATATAGGTTGGCTTGTGTACCAATATAGCCATATAAATCATTATACATCGCAGTGATTTGACTGGATGCAGCTTCAGCAGTCTCTATTCCTGTGAAACCCTCAGCCAATAACGAATCCGTTGGCTCTACTTCCAAATCGGTGCAGGAAGTCAGCATGACACCCACGAATAGTGTGAGTGTCAAATATTTGTTAGTTTCTTTTATAATATTTTTCATTGCTTTTTTTTTAAAATTTAGCGTTGATCCCTAATGTAACAGTTCTTGGTCTTGGGAAAGCAGTATAATCTATACTTGCGCTGGGTATACCAGTACCAAAGTCTCCTGTAGAGGATGATACTTCTGGATCTAATCCGCTATAATCGGTAATCAAAAATAAGTTTTGCCCTGTAAGCGACAATCTTAAACTTTTTAGTGTGCCTTCTCCACTAAGGGGTACGTTGTATCCGATGCTTGCGTTTTGCAACCTTACAAAATCACCTTTTTCCAAGTACAAAGTGGAAACTTCTTGGCTAACGTTGGTGTCCAAAGCTCTTTGGGTAGCGTTTCTTGTTGTTTCAAAGGTTGGCCTGTTCAAGAATGCGTTGGCTGTATTGTTGTAAACAGAGAATCCAAATTGCCCTGCAAAATAAGCAGCTGCATCCCAGTTTTTCACCCTAAGGTTAAGGGATAGACCAGCGTTTACATCAGGAAGCCCATCTTCGTCAACAAAATCTTTTTGATCAGGATTGAAATCTGGGTTCCCATTACTGTCTTCAGCATATTCGGCCATGTAATAAGAGAACAAAGATCTTCCTTCTCCTAAACGCTGGGCGAAAGCATCGGTTAGTCCAGGTCCGTTCAAAGCACCGAAGTTAGCGGTAAGACCATTCAATCCTTCTACCGTATTCTTGTTGTATGCTACGTTTAAGGAGGACGAGAATGTTACATCCTGTGATTGAATAAAATCATAGTTCAATGCTACTTCAACACCTTGGTTGATTACAGTACCATCCTTTAAGTTTTTGAAAACAAATGGATCGGCTGCCGGGGCAGCGGCTCCTTGTCTGAACAATAGATCCTTTGTTTCTTTTCTGTACAAATCAATGGAACCACTGAACCTGTCTAGATTGAACCCAAAGTCCAAACCAATGTTCAAGTCCAATGTTGACTCCCACTTCAGTTCTGGGTTTTGTACCGCTACTGTCTGCGCACCTGGTCTAATAATTTCACCACTATCACTAATACCAGGTCCTGCAAAACGTACCCTTCTTAAATAGTTGGCGTACCCCAGACCTTCTTGGTTACCGGTAATACCTGCTCCCAATCTCAACTTCAATGTAGAGAATGCCTCTCCAATAAAATCTTCCTCGTTAAGTTTCCAGGCAAAGGCACCGGAAGGGAAGTATCCATAATTGTTATTTTCACCAAACCTTGAAGAACCATCTGCTCTTACCGTGGCGGTAAACAAGTATTTATCCATTAGGCTGTAGTTGGCTCTTGCAAAGAAAGATTGAAGTTCATCGGTGTTGTCGAAAGTATCTATCCAAACAGAGGTATATGCGCCAGAGGCAACATCTAGGGTCGCAGTATCCTCAAAAGGATTGATACTGTTTATAAAAGAACCGTTCGGTGCATAACCTGCTTGTTGGTATGGTCCATCGATACTAGCTCTAATGTTGTTGACATCGTCGATTAGAAGCTGACCCATGGCATTGAGGTCAGTTGTTGGTGATTGCCAACCTTGTGAGTTAAAGCCTCTTCTACGGAAATCTTGAAAGGAGTAACCTATGATAACATCCAAAGAAGAATTGTCGAAATCCTTTTTATAGTTAAGGGTAGCTTCCAAAAGCTTACTTGTAGCGTTTAAATTATTAAAGGCTGTTTGACCATTCCCCGTAACACGATTAAAGTTATTTGCGTTTCCTGATATAGAAGATAATGCTTCTGCATCCGAGTCATCGTAGCCCACACTAACCTTTCCAGTAAGTTCAGGTATGAAATCATACTCCGCTGAAAAGTTGATCAGTGCACGGTTGGTATTTGTTACTGATTGGAAGTTTGATAAATAGTTGGCCGGGTTCAACTGGTTACCTTCCAAGAAAAAACTTGAACTTGCTGGCCAAGTTGGGTTGGCGGAGTATGCAGCACCTATCAAGTTACCACTTGCTCCCGAAGTACCACTAATTGGAGGGGCATCATCATTTACACGAGAAAGCGAAGCTTGAAGGTTTAATCTTAGCTTATCGTCCAAGAACCTTTGAGTTGCATTAATTCTTCCAGTAATACGTTCTTGGGCCGATTTTTCAATAACACCAAATTGCTTTCCATAAGAGAAAGTAGCTCTTACGTTACCACTACCATAATTTCTGGAGTATGAAAGGTTTTGATTTTGTGAAGCAACGGTTCTGGTAATATAATCTTGCCAATCGGTATTAAATCCAAAATCACTTGCATCTGCAATTTCTTGACTTCTTTCGGAGGCAGTGGCCGCCAAGAACTCATTACGGTCAAAAAGATCATATTCATTGGCTGGTGAAGAAATACTCAGGTTTGAGCTGAATTCCCACACACCACCTTGTCCAGTTTTACCGCTTTTGGTAGTAATGATCACAACACCATTGGCACCACGAGAACCATAGATAGCAGTGGCCGAAGCATCTTTAAGAATCGACATGCTCTCAATATCGTTTGGGTTGATAAAGTTTAATGGGTTTCTTGTAGCATTACTCCCATTAATTACATCACCACCAGAGGGTGTGGTTGACTCTCCAGACAATGGTACTCCATCCACTACGAAAAGTGGATTGTTGTTGGAGCGAATCGAGTTAGAACCTCTAATCCTTAGATTCATGCCAGCTCCAGGCTCACCACTCGCTTGGGTAATCTGTACACCTGCGGTCTTACCCTGAATTAATTGTTCGGGAGAAGCGATAACACCTCCGTTAAAATCTTCAGAGGTAA
The DNA here is from genome assembly GCF_000224085.1 of Allomuricauda ruestringensis DSM 13258. Taxonomy (NCBI): domain Bacteria; kingdom Pseudomonadati; phylum Bacteroidota; class Flavobacteriia; order Flavobacteriales; family Flavobacteriaceae; genus Flagellimonas; species Flagellimonas ruestringensis. The sequence goes on along the minus strand of NC_015945.1, from coordinate 1,038,599 downwards.
CTGCTGTAACAGAACCGGTTGCATCTTTTACTGTGGTTTGACCGTAACCAATAATTACCACTTCATCCAAAGCTTGTGCGTCTTCTTCCAAGGTGACATTAATGCTGGATTGGCCATTGACCGCAATTTCCACGGTCTTGTATCCAATGTAGCTAAAAACCAATGTTGCAGCATCTTCAACATTGTTAAGGGTGTAGTTACCATCAAAATCGGTCTGCGTACCATTGGTAGTGCCTTTTACCAATACGCTTGCCCCTGGCAACGGCCCATTCGCATCCGAAACAGTACCTGATACTGTCTGAGCTTTCGCCATCCCAAAGCATAAAAATGCCCCAAGCAACAAAAAGCTTCTTAGTAGCGTAATTTTCATAAATAATTAATTTAAGTTTAGTTAATTTTAATTCAAGTGTTAAACATATATAAAAAAAAGGTTAATCTAAATTTAACTATATTGCAAAACACGACGAAAACGGTTTCGTGTTGATAACTTTAAGAAGTGTATTTTTTACAAAACTTAAACAGCTTACTTGCTTAAATCTTAAAAAGTGTATTCATAATTACGGATTCCGCAATATTGCTACTAATATAACATTTTTATTCTTTGATTGGGGCAACTAATTCAAGAAGTGATTTTCAAGTGGTTATTTTGTTTTTGTCAAAAAGTGTAATTTGGTCAGTTACTTATTTTTATTTGAGTATATCCCAAAAAGTATAAATTATCTATCCCTTGAAATCAAAGATTACCTTAAAAGATATAGCCAGAGAACTTGAAGTGTCCATATCAACGGTTTCCAAAGCACTTAAGAACAGTGAGGAAATAGGTAGGGATACCAAAGAAAAGATACAGGCCTTTGCAAAACTTTACAACTATAAGCCCAACAATATTGCAATAAGCTTAAAGAATAAGCGTACCAAGAATATTGGAGTTGTAATCCCGGATATTGTACATCATTTTTTTACAACGGTCATTCGGGGTATCGAAAAATATGCAAATGCCAGGGGATATAACGTTATTGTATGTCTTTCCGAGGAATCTTTTGACAAGGAGGTCATCAACATGGAAATGCTCGCCAATGGCAGTATTGATGGCTTTATAATGTCACTCTCTTCCGAAACACAAGAAAAAGGCGATTACAATCATTTAAAAGAAGTTACCGAGCAGGGCATCCCCGTGGTGCTTTTTGATAGGATTACCCATGAGGTGGAATGTGATAAAGTAATCATTGATGATAAGCTGGGCGCTTACCAGGCAACAAAAAAGTTTATCGATCAGGGAAAAAAACGAATAGCCCTGATTACTACGGATGACTATTTGAGCGTTAGTAAAGCCCGCACCAAAGGGTATCTCAAAGCATTGAAGGAGAGTCCCCTTGGAATCGACGAATCCATGATATTGAAAATGCCCTCAATGGAAATGGACGAAGGGGCCATAAAAACCTTTTTGGACAATAAGGAACCGGATGCCGTTTTGTGCGTAAATGAAATCTTTGCGGTCTGCGGTATGCGATTTGTGCAGAAAAAGGGACTAAAGATACCAGAAGATATATCTTTTATAGGATTTACCGATGGGGTGCTGTCCAAATATGCCAACCCAAGCCTTACTGTTGTGGCACAACATGGGGAAAAAATGGGCGAAGAGGCCGCAAAAATGTTGATAGATAAAGTAGAGAGCGAAGCGGAGGAAGAAACCTATCAAACCAAAATCTTGGAACCCACCTTGGTGATCAGGGATTCCATTGCGCATTGATCCAATGATGAATATTTCTTAAGCTGTGGGTATGAAAACAAATGGGATACTGACTTTTTTCATAGTACTCACCGTATTATCTTCGTGTAAGCAACAAACCAAACTAAAGTCGACCCCTCCACCAATGAAGAAGAAAGAAGTAGTCTATCAGGTATTTACCCGTCTCTTCGGAAACACCAATGCTACCAACAAGCCTTGGGGCACTATTGAAGAAAATGGAGTGGGTAAGTTTGCAGACTTTTCAGATAAAGCCTTATCTGAGATAAAAGCCTTGGGAGTTACCCATGTTTGGTATACAGGAGTGCCACACCATGCCGTAATTAACGACTATACAGCCTACGGAATTTCCAATGACGACCCCGATGTGGTAAAAGGAAGGGCGGGCTCACCCTATGCCGTTAAGGATTACTACAATGTAAATCCTGATTTAGCAGTCGACCCTGCCAACAGATTGGAAGAATTCAAGGATTTGATTCAACGAACGCACCAAGCTGGCTTAAAAGTGATAATCGACATTGTGCCCAATCACGTTGCTAGAAATTACGAAGGGATGACCAACCCCGAAGGCGTAACGGATTTTGGCGCTTCGGATGATACAACTAAAGTATATGATGTAAACAACAACTTCTATTATATTCCCGGCAAAGCATTTAAAGTTCCCGAGTGGCAAGATGGATATTTACCCTTGGGAGGTGATGAAAACAGGTTGGCTGATTCAAAGTTTGAGGAAAATCCAGCGAAATGGACAGGAAACGGCTCCCGATTGGCCCAACCTCATTTTAACGACTGGTACGAAACCGTAAAGATCAACTACGGAGTTCGTCCAGATGGAACCAAAGACTTTGAGCAACTGCCCGAAGCATACCGTCAAAAAAATTATAAAGCACATTACGAATTTTGGAAAGACAAGACCCTGCCGGATTCTTGGTACAAGTTTAAGAACATTGCCCAGTATTGGTTGGATTTTGGCGTGGATGGTTTCCGTTTTGATATGGCCGAAATGGTTCCAGTGGAGTTTTGGAGTTACCTCAATTCCAACATCAAAATGAAAAACCCAGATGCCTTTTTATTGGCCGAAGTTTATAACACAAGTTTGTACCGTGATTATATTCATCAAGGTAAAATGGATTACCTCTATGATAAGGTAGAACTTTACGATAGCATCAAACATATAATGAAGGGTTATGGTTGGACGGATCACATCCCTGTAATGCAAAAAGGGATGGCCGATATAGAGCACCACATGCTCCACTTTCTGGAAAACCACGATGAGCAGCGTATCGCCAGTCCCGATTTTGCGGGCAATGCCCAATTGGGAAAGCCGGCAATGGTAGTTTCCGCTACCATAAGTACATCGCCTACCATGGTCTATTTTGGGCAAGAGGTTGGTGAGCCCGGGGCAGAAGATGCAGGCTTTGGTAGTCCAACACGAACTTCAATTTTCGATTATATCGGGGTGCCACATCATCAACGATGGGTCAATAACAAAAAATTCGATGGCGGTCAATTATCAGAAGAAGAAAAAAGTTTAAGGGATTTCTATAAGCGACTTTTGAATTTCACTATAAATAGTGAAGCTTTGATGGGCGAGTATCAAGAGATTCATTTTTACAATAAGGACAATACAGAAGGATACGATCACAGGGTGCTTTCCTATGTAAGATGGTCCGCTCAGGAAAAGCTAATTATCCTATCCAATTTTGATGAACATAAAAACTATTCCTTCAACTTTAAAGTGCCCAAAGATGTCATTGCAAAATGGCAATTATCGGATGGGGAGCATCCATTGACGGAGGAGTTGTACGGAAAGGTTAAAAAGAATATGGTCATTGATAATGGACAAGGACAAATACAACTGGAATTAGAACCGCTTCAATCCTATATCTTTAAGGTAGGGAATTGATGTTTTTCGTTTGCAAATCGTATTTTTAACTTTCAATACCAAACCAAATGAAGAAAAACTTACTTGTAGTTCTTACAGCTGCTCTACTTTTAACTAGTTGCGAAATGACAAAATCAAAACCATTAGTGATAGGTCACCGAGGAGCCATGGGCCACGAGACCGAAAATACTTTGGCATCGGTTCAAAAAGCTATGGACCTTGGCGTTGATATGATAGAAATTGACGTGTTTAAAATTGATAGCGGAGAAATCGTTGTTTTTCATGATGAAACAGTGGATAGGCTGGCTAATTCCAGTGGTAATATTGAAGAATACAATATTGTTCAATTAAGGCAGCTCACTTTGGATAGCGGACACAAAATTCCAATGCTTCAAGATGTGTTAAAAAAAATCAACAATCAGGTTGCTCTAAATATTGAGCTTAAAGGTGCCGGAACAGCCGATAAAGTCAATCATATTGTTAACTATTATATCGAAAAGGAAGGGTGGAGCCCCGAAAACTTTGTGATTTCAAGTTTCAAATGGGATGAGCTCAAAGCCATGAGAGCGAAAAACAAAGATATAAAAATCGCTGTTTTAACTTCCAAAGACCCACTCGAAGCAATTGAAGTGGCCAAAGAACTAAAAGCAGTTGCAATAAACCCAAACTACAAAACGCTTACCCAAGAAAACACGGCAAAAATCCAAGCAGAGGGATTAAAAGTCTATACATGGACGGTAAACGAACCCGAGGATATTCAAAAAATGACCGAGTTCGGGGTCGATGGCATTATTACCAATTATCCGGAACGCGTGAATTAATGTTCGACGTTATAATAGTAGGAGGTGGTGCAGCTGGATTTTATGCTGCGATTCAAATAGCGGAATTGTCGCCACAACTCGAAATTGCCATTTTTGAAAGGGGCAAAACGGTACTTTCCAAAGTAAAGGTTTCAGGTGGAGGACGTTGCAATGTTACCCATGGTGAGTTTTTACCTAAAGAGTTGGCAACGAACTACCCAAGAGGGGAAAAGGAGCTTTTGGGCCCTTTTCATAAATACGCTCCAATGGATGTCATGTCCTTTTTTGAAGCGCGGGGAGTCCCCCTCAAAATTGAAGAAGATGGCCGTGTATTTCCCAAAAGTGATTCTTCCCAGAGCATAATCAATTGTTTGGTAGGTGAAGCTGAGCGATTGGGCGTACAAGTTTTGAAAAACAGCGCTGTAAAAGCAATTAGCAAAATTGGGGAAGGCTGGCAGGTAACCACCATGAACAAGCATTATCAAACAAAAAAACTAATGCTTGCCACAGGCAGCAACCCCAAAATTTGGAAACAGTTGGAAAATTTGGGACATCATATTGTTTCGCCCGTGCCCTCCCTCTTCACATTTAATATCAGCGATGAAAGACTTAAGGGGATTCAAGGAATAAGCACCTATGCCACTGTTGAGGTAATGCCCAAGAAAACCTTTAATACGGACAAAAAACCGTTAAACCTAAAAAGTAAGATTAAGGAAGATACCTTGCTTTATGCTGATGGCCCACTTTTGATAACCCATTGGGGTTTGAGCGGCCCTGCCATTTTGAAGCTCTCTGCTTGGGGCGCCAACCTTCTGCACGATTATAATTATTCTTTTAGAATAAAGGTAAACTGGTTGCCCGATTATAGCACAGAATCTATGGAAGCCTACCTCAAGGAATTGAAAGGCGTTGAAGCTAAAAAAACGGTTATGCGCACCAACGTCACCGAACTCCCAAAACGGTTGTGGAAGCGCTTGGTGGAAGCAGCCGAAATTGAACCTGATGAGCGCTGGGCGGACATGAGCAAAGAACAATTGCAAGCCTTGTCCGAACAATTAACGGCTTCATCGTTCAAGGTTGAAGGCAAGAGTACCTTTAAAGAAGAATTTGTCACCGCTGGAGGGGTGGACTTGAAAGAAATCAATTTTAAGACTTTTGAGAGCAAATTGCATCCCAACCTCTATTTTGCAGGCGAAATCATTAATGTGGATGCCATCACGGGCGGATTTAATTTTCAAAATGCATGGACAGGAGCGTACATTGCCGCCCAAGCCATTGTTTCCTAAAGGAACTATTGTAAGGCAATAGCAATCCAAGCAGCTATAGCAGCTCCCAAAATAGGTCCGATTACAGGAATCCAAGCATAGTTCCATCCATTACGCCCCTTGTTTTTTAAAGGCAATAGTGCATGAACAATACGAGGCCCCAAATCCCTGGCAGGATTTATGGCATAGCCTGTGGTGCCGCCTAAGGATAAACCTATGCCCCAAACAATTAAAGCTACGGGTAAGGCTCCCAACGAACCCAGGCCAATAATTACATCATCTGTGGATAGCACCGCATCGGTAAAATAAAGCACGGAGAAAACCAATACAAAAGTGCCCAGTATTTCGGAAAATAGGTTTGTAAATGTATTGGGTATGGCGGGAGCCGTACAAAAAACACCTCGCTTTGTGCCCCCATCCTCGGTGGCATCAAAATGCTCTTTATTAACGAGCCAAACGCAAAAAGCGGCAAACATGGCGCCGATAAACTGAGCTAAAATGTAGCTTGGAACCTCGCTCCAAGGGAATTCGCCCGCCACGGCCAATCCAATACTGACTGCGGGATTGATATGCGCACCACTGTGCGGCCCAGCGACCACAACACCGGTATAAACGGCAAAAGCCCATCCAGTAGAGATTACAATCCAGCCAGAGCCATTACCGTAGGTTTTTTGTAGGGATACGTTGGCATTTACGCCACATCCGAGTACCATCAACAAAAAAGTACCTACAATTTCAGATACAAAAGGAGTCATATAAAGGAATGTTAGTATTTATGGTATTTAAAGATTAAGGGTTTTCCGTCCAGAATTCCAGCGCTTTTATGGCCTTGTACCACCCTTTGATGCCTTCTTCAATGGTGTTACGTTCTTTGGTAGGGTTAAAATGCACATCGGTCTGCCAAATATCTTGGATTTCCTCTGGACTCTCCCAATAACCAACGGCCAAACCAGCCAAATATGCGGCACCCATTACTGTGGTTTCTACAATTTTGGGCCTAACGGTAACGGTATTCAATACATCGGCCTGAAACTGCATGAGCATATCATTCACCGTGGCCCCTCCATCTACACGCAATTCTTTTATGGAAATTCCCGAATCGGCCTCCATGGCCTTAAGAATATCCATGGTTTGGTAAGCAATGGATTCCAGAGCGGCACGTGCAATATGTGCATCGGTACTTCCACGAGTCAGCCCAAAAATAGTTCCTTGGGCCTTTTGGTTCCAATGCGGAGCGCCCAAACCGGCAAAAGCAGGAACAAAAACCACTCCGTCCGAACTATCCACCGAACTGGCTAGTTTTTCCACTTCCGAAGATGTTTTTATAATATTTAAGCTATCACGGAGCCATTGCACCACCGCACCAGCAATAAAAATACTTCCTTCGAGTGCGTAATGGGTTTTTCCGTTGATTTTCCAAGCTACCGTGGTAAGGAGGTTATTTTCGGAAACAATAGGTTTTTCTCCAATATTCATCAGCATAAAGCAACCCGTTCCGTAGGTGTTTTTTACCATGCCCTTTTTGGTGCACATTTGTCCGAACAAAGCGGCTTGCTGATCACCGGCAATCCCTGCAATCGGGATTTTTTTGGCGAATAAATTAGGAGTTGTATGTCCATATACTTCGCTGGATTGTTTTACTTCCGGAAGCATAGTTTTGGGAATGGTCAACAGTTCCAAAAGCTCATCATCCCAATCCATGGTATTAATGTTGAACAGCATGGAGCGTGAAGCATTGGTCACATCTGTAATATGAAGTCCACCATCCGTCATTTTCCAGATAAGCCAAGAGTCAATGGTCCCGAGCACCAAATCACCGGCCTCTGCTTTTTCCCTGGCACCTTCTACATTATCCAATATCCATTTCACCTTAGTGCCCGAGAAATAGGAATCTATGACCAATCCTGTTTTCTCTCGAATTAATTCGGATTTGCCTTCTTTTTTCAACTTATCACAGTAATCTGCGGTGCGTTTGTCTTGCCAAACAATGGCATTATATATGGGTTCTCCCGTTTTTTTGTTCCAGACCACAACGGTTTCCCGCTGATTGGTAATGCCGATAGCGGCCATTTGCTCGGCTTTCAACCCTTTTTTGCTCACGGCTTCTGCGGCCATCCCGGCTTGGGTCGACCAGATTTCGTCGGGGTCGTGTTCTACCCATCCCGGTTTAGGAAATATTTGTGTGAATTCTTTTTGGGCTACGGAAATAATGGTTCCCTTTTTGTCGAAGACCACGGCACGGGAACTAGTGGTACCTTGGTCCAAAGCAAGGATATATTGATTCATTTTGTTAATTTAAGCGCGTTTGAATTTACTAAAATTAATTTGGGTATGGCATCAAAAATCATGGGGAATACATACATAGCACTACTTAGGGGAATCAATGTTAGCGGCCAAAAGAAGATAAAAATGGCGGAGTTGAAGGTTGTTTTGGAAGATACTGGACTTAAAAACGTAAAAACATACATCCAAAGCGGGAACATTGTTTTTGAAAGTGAAGAGCCCGACCGAGAAAAACTTCAGGCGGTTATAACTGATGCAATCCATCAACGTTTTGGGTTTGATGTACCAACCTTGGTGGTTAAAAAGGAAGATGTGAAAGCCATTTTGGAGGCCAATCCTTTCGCAAGTGAAAGTGAAGAAAATAAACTGTACTACGTTTTGCTCAAAAACCCTCCTGAGAAAGCATCGGCAAGACAGTTAAAAGATCTTCATTTTGAAAATGAAGAATACCATATTACCGACACCTGTGTTTACTTACTTTGTAAAAAAGGGTACGGAAAGGCAAAGCTTAACAATAATCTTATCGAAAGAAAGCTAAAAGTTGAAGCTACCACACGCAATCAAAAAACTATGGAAAAACTATTGGAAATGACCTAGGCTAAGCGTTAAGCTCCCAAATTTTGTAGTTTAGGGCAGCGGCATACGCAACCCATAATAAATAGGGAACGAGCAATAAAGCAGCAGGATTGCTAATGACTTTGAACCATTTTATGGTAAGTATAATCATCGTCAGCAAAGCCAAAATAACCACCATTCCGCTTAGAGGGTTTTTCAATCCGAAAAAAACAATGCTCCACAGCGCATTGAGCAACAACTGAAAAACAAAGTGGTACAAGGCAGTCTTTACCCAAATATGGTGGTAGCCTTTGGACCAAACAATTCCCGCAGAAATCCCCATCATAATGTATAGGGCAGTCCAAACAGGAGCAAAAAGCCAGTTTGGAGGTGTAAAGGATGGCTTGTTGAGTGTTAAGTACCAATCGTTGACGGAGCTTTGGGTAGCAATACTAGAGAGAAAGCCTATCAAAAGGCAAACTACTACACAGATGGTTATGTAAACGATTCTTTTTTTCATGGTCGGCGCAACTTCGACTAAAATAAGAATTTATTTCAATCCGATTCCCAGTACGCTTCCCCCTGCTTATATTTGTCCAAAATATCCATTCCAAATGACGGAAAAAGATTTTTTGCCAGGCGCCTATCAAAAATTACCTGATAACGGCAAATTAATTTGGAAAGCCCCCAGCAATATTGCTTTGGTAAAATATTGGGGAAAAAAACCCGTTCAGATTCCCGCAAACCCATCCATCAGCTTTACTTTGGATGCCTGTGCAACCACAACTTCCGTTTTGTTTGAGAAAAAGGACAGCAATGATTCGTATTCCTTTGATTTGTTGTTCGAAGGAAAGCCCAAGGACGATTTTAAACCAAAAATCCAGACTTTTTTGGAGCGGATTGAAATGTACTTGCCTTTTTTGAAGGAGTACCATTTTACAATTGAAACCTCAAATTCTTTTCCACATAGCAGTGGGATTGCGTCATCGGCCAGTGGAATGGCGGCCCTTTCGCTATGTTTAATGGATATTGAAAAAAAGTTGAACCCGACAATGGACGAATCATTGTTCCATGCAAAAGCTTCGTATTTGGCACGGTTGGGTTCGGGAAGTGCCTGCCGCAGCATAAAAGGCAGCTTGGTGCAATGGGGAAAGCATGCAAACATACCTAAAAGCTCCGATTTGTACGGCATTGAATATCCGTTTGAGATCAACCCGGTTTTTAAGAGTTATTGCGATACCATTTTATTGGTGCACAAAGGGCAAAAACAAGTCAGCAGCACGGTGGGGCACCAATTAATGCATGGACATCCGTATGCGGAAAATAGGTTTCAACAGGCATTTTCCAATTTGGACAAACTAAAACTTATTTTGGTGAGTGGTGATTTAGAAGAATTCGTAATGCTTGTAGAAAGTGAGGCATTGACCTTGCATGCCATGATGATGACGAGCATGCCCTATTTTATATTGATGAAACCCGATACCTTGAAAATCATCAACAAAATTTGGGAGTACCGCGAAGCAACCAAAACACCAATATGCTTTACCCTCGATGCAGGTGCCAATGTGCATGTGCTTTACCCGGTATCGGACAAAGAAAAAGTACAGAAATTTATCAAAGATGAATTGGCGGAACATTGCGAAAATGGGCAATATATTCATGATCAAGTAGGGTCGGGAGCCATCAAAATAAACACTTAAAAATGAATAGCTAAGCTGTTTTTTTACGTTATTTGCCAAGATTTTAGACCGTGGGAACAGTTTTTTATAGATGAATTCGATTTGTTTATCGAGTTTTGTCAAAAACTAAACAAAATTTGTTTGTATCTTAGTTGTATTATATGAAAGGTCCATTATTTTATTCCAAAATTTTATTGTTCGGGGAGTACGGCATTATTAGAGACTCCAAAGGACTATCAATACCCTATAATTTTTTTAAAGGGGCATTGAAAAGGGACAAGAACGATTCCGAAATGGCCCTAAAATCTAATAAAAGCTTAATGGCTTTTGCCGAATATTTAAAAAATCTTGAGATTGAAGAGCCTGGTTTGGTTTCTTTTGATATTGAAGTTTTGGAAAAGGATGTGGCCGACGGAATGTACTTTGACAGCTCCATTCCACAAGGCTATGGTATTGGTAGCAGTGGTGCTTTGGTCGCTGCTATTTACGACCGCTATGCCATGAACAAAATCACGGTTTTGGAAAATCTGACCCGTGAAAAATTGCTTCGGTTAAAGAAGATTTTCGGGAAAATGGAATCTTTCTTCCATGGTAAATCTTCAGGATTGGACCCATTGAACAGTTATTTGAGTCTTCCCATATTGATCAATTCCAAGGACAATATCGAATCCACCAGTATTCCTTCACAAAATACCGAAGGAAAAGGAGCAGTATTCTTATTGGACAGCGGAATGACAGGAGAAACCGCACCTATGGTACAATTGTTTATGGAAAACATGAAGCAGGAAGGCTTTCGTAATATGGTGAAAAATCAATTTGTAAAACACACCGATGCCTGCGTAGAAGATTTTTTAAACGGCAATGTAAAATCGTTGTTCGGAAATCTAAAACAATTGTCGCACGTGGTTTTTGACCATTTTAAACCGATGATTCCATCCAAATTCCACCAACTTTGGCAAAAAGGAATCGAAACCAACGATTACTACCTCAAACTTTGTGGTTCTGGTGGCGGCGGATATATTTTGGGCTTTACCCAAGATTTGGAAAAGGCCAAAAAGGCACTCAAAGGCCATAATTTGGAAGTAGTGTACAACTTCTAAAAGCAAGTCCATGCTTAGTAGAAAAAACAAACTCTTGCTTTTTAAGCTGTTGAGTCTGTTTTCCGTGGTCAGAGGTTATAATATCCTTGTGATTACGTTGGCGCAATACTTGGCGTCCATCTATATTTTGGCACCCAATATTCCTCTTCGCAAGGTGGTTTTGGACTTAAATCTGTTCCTGATCGTTACCGCTTCGGCACTTACTATTGCAAGTGGGTATATCATCAATAACTTTTACGATGCCGAAAAGGATTTGATCAACAAGCCCACTAAAAGTATGTTGGACCGTTTAGTGAGCCAGCGTTTTAAATTGACCACCTATTTTATCCTCAATTTTTTGGCTGTTTTTGCCGCCAGTTATATTTCGTTTAAGGCGGTGCTGTTTTTTTCTGCCTATATTTTTGGTATCTGGATTTACTCGCACAAACTAAAGCGTATTCCTTTTATGGGGAATTTAGTGTCCTCTACTTTGGCCATTGCTCCATTTTTTGTGGTTTTTGTGTATTATCAGAACTTTCAAACGGTGATTTTTGTGCACGCCATTTTCTTGTTTTTGTTGATTTTGGCCCGCGAAATGATCAAAGATTTGGAGAATATGGCTGGTGATATGGCCCAGAATTATAAAACCATTCCCATTATTTATGGTCCAAACGTATCAAAAACCATCATTTCCCTGCTCATTGTCCTTACCTTGTTTCCTGCCCTTTTACTTATCAAAACCTTTGATGTGGGGTATATGTACTTATACTTTATGGCCTGTATCGCCCTTTTGATTTTGTTTTTGTTCTTACTGTGGAGGGCCAATGGCAAAAAGCACTACGTTTGGCTGCACAACATCATTAAATTTATAATTGTGGCAGGCGTTTTCAGTATCCTTTTAGTTGATGTGGATGTGGCGCTGAACCGAATTTTGTAATTCTTTGTTCTTTAGGTTTTTTGGAGTTTAAAAAGACTACATTTGCAAAAAATTCGACTGATGGCGAAATCAGACAACAAAGGTAGAAGACCTTCCAAAAACTTCAAGGGCGGGGATAGAAAAAAACCGTTTGACAAAAAATTTTCCTCAAAACCAAAGCAGAGCGCTCCAAGAAAACCATCCAATCCGGATGTAATTCGTTTGAACCGCTACATTGCCAATGCTGGCATTTGTTCCCGAAGGGAAGCGGATACTTTTATTGCTGCCGGGAATGTTACGGTTAATGGAAAGACCATCACCGAAATGGGTTTTAAGGTAAAACGTTCCGATGATGTACGTTTTGATGGAAAGCGACTGAACTTGGAAAAGAAGGAGTACATTTTGCTGAACAAACCCAAGAATTTTATCACCACTACGAGTGATGAAAAGGGACGCCGTACCGTAATGGAGTTGATTTCGAGTGCCTCGAACAATCGTTTGTTACCCGTGGGCCGTTTGGATAGAAATACCACTGGACTTCTACTGTTCACCAACGACGGTGACCTCACCAAAAAATTGACCCATCCCAAACATAACGTGCGTAAAATTTACCATGTGCATTTGGACAATAATCTAAGTTTGGCCGACCTACACAAAATTGAAGCTGGTCTGGAGTTGGAAGATGGCCCAATTACCGTGGATAGTGTAAGTTACATTCAAGGAGCGCCAAAACGTGAAGTAGGGGTGGAGATTCACAGCGGACGTAACCGCATTGTGCGCCGTATTTTTGAGCATTTGGGGTACAATGTTACCAAATTGGACCGTGTTATTTTTGCTGGACTTACCAAAAAGGATTTGCCACGAGGCCATTGGCGACACTTGACCGAGCAGGAGGTAATTAATTTGAAGAATATAAAGTAATATCAAGAGGTACGGGCCAAGAGGCTCGCGCCAGCAAAAGGGTACGAATGTGATACTCGCGCCAATATGGGGGTTTCTATCTATTTAGTCATAATGGAACCTACATTTTGCAATCAATATTTCCTCGTCTCTGTATTGGTATATCAGTCTGTGTTCACTATCAATTCTTCTTGACCAAAACCCGGAGTATTTGTGTTTTAAAGGTTCTGGTTTTCCAATTCCGTCAAAAGGGTTTCGAGCTATGTCCTTTAAAAGGGCATTTATTTTCCTAACCTTTTTTTTGTCCGTTTTTTGCCAATACAAATAATCCTCCCAAGATTCGTCCACAAATACATATTTCATGGTCAATCTTTGATTAGATCCTTATCGAAAGATTCTCCTTTTTTTAGTTTCTCAATAGCGGAATCCAATCTCATTTCATTTTTTCGAGAGGATAGTTCATGGCTTGTGGCCATTAATGAATTGTATTCTTGTAAAGACATGACTACTATCCCGGAATCTTTTCCACGGTTGATGACTAAGGTTTCAAAATCTTTCACTACCCTGTCCAAGTAGGTCTTAATATCTTTTCTGAAGTCCGATACACTCGTAATCTGCATAATACTATACTTTATTGTGTACAAATTTATGTACAAATATTTGATATTGCAAACTTTTCGTGATGTCTTTGGGTATGGCACGAGTGTCACACTCGTGCCAGCAAGGGGGGGCAATTGACGAATGCCCCTTTTGAATTGACGGATTCCAATCACCGATTAAACCAATACGTAAACTTGAGCGTCAACGACCATAAATTACCCTCGAGGGGCGATAGTTGTTCGTTGTTGTTAAAAACGAGGAAGAGGTCAGAGGCAGGGGCGTAGCGCCATTGCAATCTGGAGTTTATACCAAAATTATTACTCTGTTCGTTGTATTGGAACAGGGTATTCCAAAACAGTTTATTGGTAAAGGTAATGTCGGCCTCGGTGCCCACCAACCAAAAATCGGTAGTGTACCAAGGGTCGGGTAAATCTAAATTATTGTAACTAAGTCTAGCGCCCAAACTCACATACGGCTGAAAACGATACCCTAATTCCGCGTTTATATTGGTGCGGTACCCTCCCGAAAAATAGCGGCCCAATCGCGTGGTCATATTGTAGGTAAACAAACTTTTAGGACGTGAATTATATGAAATATAAGCCCCGTTCCAGTGGTGTTGTGTACCCGCCGCCAATTCTTCCTTGCCCGTATTGGTAGGGTCAAATGGAGCCAAAAGTTGTACATATTCATTAAAAACATCAACTCCCAAAGAGCTACGGTCCAAAAAGTTTACTGCGTATCCTAGAATAGATACATAATCCGTAGAGTTCATGCTTGGGTCGAAATAATAAAAACCTGTGTACTGCGGACCATGGCTCACTACTTTATCGCTTGCGGGCAAAAACAGATACCCTACGGAACCTTCCAGCTTGATATAATTGTTTCGCGGTACAAAACCTACTTCGGAGGTAAAATTTTGGGAAATATATTCCTGTTGTACGCGCCAGTTCCAATTTCGGCTGCTGTATTCCAAATGGGCGCCTTGTGCCAAACCGTTATAAGAGGAATCTGGCCCAAAGGATTTGAGCATAAATACCTTTCCATTGTACTTGTTATCGGCAGATGCCAAGTTGTATTCCAACCCTAAATTTCGGTTGAATTTGGTGTATTCGGTTTTTAAGCTGTCGGCCATAGCTTCGTAGTCCAAGGATTCCTTGTTTACGAACATCAAACCAATATTGGAACGCGAAAATACTTTTTGTTGCAACGAAAGCACCGCAAAGTTTTGACTGGGAAGGCCTGTTTCGTCCATTTTCTCGGTTTGCATGTCCATTAAGCCCAAACGGAGGTTTCTATTAAGGTTTCCACTTACCCGGGCACCTGCAATAATGGGGACGCCCAGTCCTATCCTACGTGAAAAGAAAGGACGAATCTCATCGTACCCGAAACTGGCAAAGAGGTCGGCATTTTCAAGGAAAAACTGACGTCTTTCCGGGAAAAAGAGTTCAAATCGGGTCAAATTGGCCACTTGGCGATCCGCTTCAACCTGTGAAAAATCCGGGTTGATGGTGAGGTCTAAATTCAAGGATGAGGTAAGCCCCAATTTTAGATCCCCTCCCACTTTAAATTCATCATCATAAGAAATACCGTCGATGGTCGAATTGCCCACCGTGCCCAAAACGTATGGAATGAGGGAATAATTGAGCCCCTGTTCGGGTGGTGGGTTGTCCCAGACCATGGTGCCCGTATAGGCCAAAGAGGCTGTTGGGAACTGCCTTGGAATAGGTGTCCAACTCGATTTTTCGTTGGTGCTGAGGTCCAATCTAGAAAAATTGACACCCCATTCGGTTACATCTTTTTCGTAGCGAATGGATTTAAAGGGAATGGCCATTTCCACCACCCATTTATCTTCATAACTCTGTACTTCGGACACCCATTTACTGTCCCAGTTGAGGTCTATGCTGCCTCCATTGGACATAGTGCCGTCCCACTGCGCCCCATAGGCATTTGCTCCAAAACTAAAACCCGTGGTCTGATTGTTGAACGGGTCCATGAACAATAGAAAATTATCGTTGCCTCCAAAGGAGAAATCCCTACGGAGCGATTCCACCACGTAGGTATTCCCAGGTGTTTTAAAAAATGTGGCCAAAAGGTAAAGCTGTTTGTCGTCATAGGCCATCTTCACCTCTGAGGGCTGTGTGGCCTTGCGGTCATCCATGGGCAATACCATAAAAAAGTCCTTGGCAGCTTCTGCCTTTTGCCAAGTGGCCTCGTCACCCTTACCATCTATGGTAAAGGTTTCACTGGTTTTGATTAGGTGGATTTTGTAATCGGCATTCTTCTTTTGGGCAAACGAAAGTGTGCAAAAGAGCATGGCAAAAGCCACGAGAACGGGGGTTGAAAAGTGTCGGTTGATCATTGCTTGTTTAGTGAGACAAAAGTAATAATTTACTTTGATTTTAAACAATGATTCAATATAACCCCATCTAAATTCTCAAATAGGTATTTTTTGATTTAAAAAGAGGTTTCTTGTTGCGCAATGGATATAGTTTAAATTGAATGTCCGCAATGTGTCATAATATTACCAACGTCACCCTGAACTTGATTCAGGGTCACATAAAGATGCTCATGTTCAGCAGGATGAGATGTTGAAACAAGTTCAACATGACGCCAAAAACATCATTATGACATTAAACGGACAATCAGTAGTTTAATTATCTATACTGCCGAACTCCACAAAGTCGTACTGGGGTGAAGCTTCTAATAACTGACGTAAAACAGCTGCATGTCCATTGCCAAAAATCACTAAAATCCGTTCTTCTGGACTTTTGGTGATATTGATGAGCTTGGAAAAGATACGCACATTGCGGTTGTACCACCAAATGGAAAGGTGGTCCGCTCCTTGGCCATCACCAGTAGCAATGCTGCCTGTAAGGTAAAGACCAAAATTAAAATTGTGTCCTTCGCGGGTGTTCATGGCTTTTATAAAATCCAACAGATGTACATCTTTCATTTTTTTGTCCCGATAGTCAAAGTACTCCTCGGCGTAGCGCCAAAAAGGGTCCTCCATTTCCCAGTTTACATTCTCCAAAAGTTCTCTGAGGTAAACGGAATCCTTTTCGTAAAGATCATTGCGTAAGGTTGTGGCATCTATTCCATAAACGGAATCCAATCCTAGATCAGCGGCGATGCGCATGCCCAACTGGTAGCGCTCGTCCCTGTTGTTACGATGTTCTCCATTTTTGTACTCCTCGAACTTTTGCATGGTGTTCCAAGAGGGCCCGGCCTCGATGGCAATTTTGGTGGGCTTGAATTTTTTGATGTAGGCCACCAGTTCTTCCAATTCCGACTTTTTGGGCTCTTTTAAAACATCGATTTTGTTTTCATCGGCGGTTTTTACTTCGTCCAACCCCGGAAAATCAAAATGAAAAGTGCCTACAACCAGTACTTTGGTTTTTTGGGCTGGATAAAATTCAGAAGGTGCCTTTAGTTGGGCTTGACCCAAGGAAAAAGTGGCAACTAAAACTAAAAGAAAAGACAATTGGCGCATGGATATGGTTTTCTTTTAAGGATGATAGGGGAGAACGTATTGTTACAGTGTAAATGAAAATATCCTTATCGAAGCGCAAAGTTTTGCTTGGATTTTGGAGAGTTGCACTTATCGTTAAAGGGTATAAATCGTTTTAATGATTTATATCGACAGATGCCAAAACAAGTTTGGCACAGATAAGTAAAATTAGTATTTTTCTAGTTAAAGTTCCGTGTCCAAATAGGGTGTACAGTTCGAATAGACGAACTTTACAACTTCCCCATATCTTCAAGCAAAATCTAACCTTTTGGCTTCAATACAATGGAATCGAAATTGTATTTTTTGTTCAAAGCATATAAATCTTGACAATCTTGATCAATACTGTACAATTTATTTAAATAGTGGATGTAGGTGC
Organism: Allomuricauda ruestringensis DSM 13258; assembly: GCF_000224085.1. Classification (NCBI taxonomy): domain Bacteria; kingdom Pseudomonadati; phylum Bacteroidota; class Flavobacteriia; order Flavobacteriales; family Flavobacteriaceae; genus Flagellimonas; species Flagellimonas ruestringensis. The sequence goes on along the minus strand of NC_015945.1, from coordinate 1,021,009 downwards.
CTTTTAGCGATGAATTATTGGCACTGTTTTTTGTTGGATACTTTTCCAAACCTTTTGTCCAAGAATGCAAACTATTATAAAGTTGGAACAAAACGAACTTTAAAAAGTTGTTGTCCTTTGGATTTTCTTCTGCTTTTTTAAGATAAAAATCCAAGCGTCCGGTATACGTTTCATTTTTAATATAACTTCTTTTTAAGGTAACTTTGTTGCTCTTAACACAATACTCATCGATCCAATTTGTATTTCCATCCCCATTGGAAAAGACAAAAAAATGGCAGTCCTCCATAAAAGGGGCTAACTCTACCACACTATAGTATATATTTTCCAGAGCAATGTATATAACATCGGAAACCAATTCAAATACCAAAAATGTATCTTCATCTTCAAAGAAATCGAGATTCCAGTATTTGTTTTCCCGTATATTTTTTTGCTTAAAAAAATAGATGATTTGGATGTGCTCTGGAAGATTGTCAAAAACTGTTTTTGCTTCAACAGTATTTTTGATTTTAATTACCAGTCTGTTGTATAGTGGTTCTCTAAAAGGGTATACCTGATTGAAACATAGTCGATAACGTCCAAAATGTGGACTTCTCTTATTTTTTTCTAAACCAGTATCACTGCCTATATAAGGGTTCATTTGTTAATGTATGGTCAAAAAAATTGGTGAATGCTTGTTCAGCAAAAGAGGAAGTTCGAGAAATTTAATGTTAAGATTAAAGCCCAATTGACGAATGGCCCATTTGAATTGATGGATTTGAGCCAAGATTAAAAAAAGTAAGTTGTAATTTAAGAATTAAGGACTTTCTCCATTTTCTCCTTTATCTGCTCCAAACACAGATTGCCCAAACTACCTTCATGGGTGTGGTCAATATCCCGTTTCGGTTTAAAGTTGCCGTTCTCTATGGCTTTGCCCATGGTTTTATAGGCATCACGGAATGGCATACCACTTTTTACAAGTTCGTTCAAGGTGTCCACACTAAAGAGGTAATCATATTTGGGGTCGTCCAAAATAGCTTTGTTTACCTTGATTTCCTTTAAGCTGAAAGTCATCATCTCCAAACAAGCATGCATATCCTGCAACGCAGGAACAATTACCTCCTTCACCAATTGAAGGTCCCTGTGGTATCCGCTGGGCAAATTGTTCATTATTAAAATGAGTTGGTTGGGCACCGCTTGAATTTTATTGCACTTGCCCCTGATCAATTCAAACACATCTGGGTTTTTCTTGTGCGGCATAATGCTGCTTCCCGTGGTGAGTTCATTGGGGAAGGAGATAAAATCAAAATTCTGGCTCATGTACAGGCAAATGTCCATGGCCATTTTGGATAAGGTAGCAGCTACGCTCGAAATCCCGAAAGCCGTAGCTTTTTCCACTTTACCACGGCCCATTTGGGCGGCCACCACATTATATTTTTGGGTGGCAAATTCCATTTCGGCAGTGGTGAAACTTCTATCAATGGGAAACGAGCTTCCGTAACCTGCAGCACTGCCAAGAGGATTTTGGTCGGCAACTTTATGGGCGGCCTGTATAAAATACAAGTCATCTACTAAACTCTCGGCATAGGCGGAAAACCAAAGCCCAAAAGAGGACGGCATTGCAATCTGAAGATGGGTGTACCCGGGCAGCAAGACATTTTTGTGTTTGTCCGCAAGATTCATCAGCAAGTCAAAAAGAGCCTTTACCTGATTTTTGATTTCGGTAAGCTCATCTTTAAGGTACAATTGCATGGCTACCAAAACTTGATCGTTCCGGGAACGTGCAGAATGGATTTTTTTACCTGTATCACCCAATTTTTCGGTCAACATAAACTCGATTTTGGAGTGCATGTCCTCAAAATCATCCTCGATGGCGAACTTTCCTTTTTGGATGTCTTTGGCAATACCATCCAATGCTTTGGTCAAATCCTTGGCTTCCTCTTCGGAAATCAGGCCGACCTTGCCCAGCATTTTAGCGTGCGCCTTGGAGGCGATCACATCATATTTGGCCAATACCAAATCCAATTCGCGATCATTGCCTACGGTAAAATGGTCTATTTTTTTATCGGTACTGAATCCTTTGTCCCAGAGTTTCATAGTTTTCCTTTTTCATTCCCGCGAAGGCGGGAATCTTATACTTTCGATATCTATTGCCCTTCGACTACGCTCAGGGCCCAATTTTTGTGCTATTGCAAAAATCCCGTAAGGGTTTTGATGTAAATATCTATCCCTTCTTCAACTTCGTTGACGAATATAAATTCGTTGGCCGAATGGGAGCGTGTGCTATCACCAGGGCCTAATTTTACCGATTGACATGTCAGTGCCGCTTGGTCGGACAAGGTAGGGGAACCATAAGTTTTACGCCCTAAAGCCAATCCACTTTTCACCAAATCATGGTCGGGATTTATGCAAGATGAATTCAGCCGTAAAGAACGAGGAGTCATTTTGCACGGTGCTTCTTTCTGAAGAATATCAGCAATTTCTTGATTGCTGTAACAATCGTTCACGCGAACATCGATTACCAAATCTGCATGGCCAGGTACTACGTTGTGCTGGTTCCCGGCATTGATTTGGGTAGTGGTCAATTTTACCTCGCCCAGCGCATCAGAAACTTTATCAAAGGAATAATCTTTGAGCCATTGTAACACCTCAATAGTGTTGTAAATGGCATTGTTGTCGTTGGGATGTGCCGCATGGGATGGTGTTCCTTCCACAACAGCATCAAAAACCACCAGTCCTTTTTCGGCTATGGCCAGATCCATGAGCGTAGGTTCGCCTACGATGGCTACATCTATTTTAGGAAGAATAGGGAGCAATGCTCTAATACTTTTTTCTCCAGCATCCTCTTCTTCGCCCGTGGCAGCCACAATTATGTTATGACTTAGGCCTTCTTTCTCATAAAAATGAACAAAAGTGGCCAATAGCGATACCAAACATCCCCCTGCATCATTACTGCCAAGTCCGTACAATTTACCGTCTTCAATATGGGCATTAAACGGGTCTTTGGTATACGCACTGTTCGGCTTTACCGTGTCGTGGTGTGAATTTAGTAACAAGGTGGGTTTGCTCTCATCAAAATATTTGTTGAAAGCATAAATGTTGTTGTGCTGCCTTTGGGTTTTTACACCAAAACTTTGCAGAAAAGCTTCAATGGCATCCCCTGTTTTATCTTCTTCACCTGAAAAAGAGGGTATGCTGATGAGTTTTTTCAGTAGTTCAATGGCTTTTTCCGTTAATATGTTTTGGGTAATTTTCATAAAGTCAATGTGGTATAATCTGAGTTGTCCGCTTCCAGCATATTGGTGTTTCCTACGCAAACTTTGGCAACATGGTTGCGCAAGGCATAAAAACAGTTGTGCATTTTGGGAAGCATTCCGTCTGCAATGATTCCATAGGCCAAAAGTTCATCATAGCCTTTGGAGTCTATATGCTGAATTACGGAGTTTTCATCTTCAACATCTTGTAGCACACCTTTTTTATCGAAGCAATAGTAAAGTGTTGTTTCAAATTGATCGGACATAGCAATGGCAAGTTCGGCGGCAATGGTGTCGGCATTGGTGTTCAACATTTGTCCTTTTCCATCGTGGGTAAGTGCACAAAAAACGGGGGTAAAACCAGCCTGAAGCAACTTAAAAATACCGTAGGTGTTTACGGTGTCCACATCGCCCACAAAGCCAAAATCTACATTCTTTTTTGGCCTTTTATGGGCCTGAATCGCATTCGCATCGGCACCGCTCATTCCAATGGCATCGGTACCCAATGCCTGTAACTTGGCCACTATTTTTTTGCTTACCAATCCTCCATAGACCATTAGGGCAATGTCCAGGGTTTCGGCATTGGTAATCCTTCTTCCGTTCACCATTTTGGATTCCACACCCAATTGATTTGCCAATTCTGAGGCTTTTTTACCACCTCCGTGAACTAAAATCTTATTTTCGTTCATTTTAGAGAAAAGCTCTAATACGTGCTTAAACCCTTCGGCATCTTCTATAAGGTTTCCGCCTATTTTTACTACGGATAATTTTTGTTTCATTTTATGTATTTATAATCCCTCCATCTATGGTCACTGTTGTTCCCGTAATCCATGAACTATCATCGGATACTAAAAAAAGTACAAGTTTAGTAATATCTTCAGGCGTGCCCAACCTTTTTAACAATGTAGTCTTTTTCGCATTTTCCACAGCAGTTTCTGGTTCTTCAAAAGCCTTGGCGGACTCCCATAATAGGGGAGTATCCACAGGGCCGGGACAAATAGCGTTCACCCTGATTTTTGGGGCGTAATCAACGGCCATTTGCTTCATTAGGGCCACGGATGCAGCTTTTGAAGCGCAATAAGCCGGGTGATTCGGGAAACTCTTAAAGGCTGCAATTGACGCATTGATCAACACATTGCCTTGTGGTTGTTTCTGTAAGTATGGAAGGGCATATTTGCAAAGGTAAAATATAGAGCTCAAATTGGTGTTGATGGTTTTTTGCCAAGTATCAATGGATAACTCTTGAACATTTCCAATACCTAGAATACCCGCGTTCAAGGATAAAATTTCCAACTTGCCATAAGTTTCAATAGCCGTATCGACCAATTTTTTGTTATAGGATGGGTCCGTAATGTCGCCTGCCAGAAATACGACATTGTCCAATTCTTCTTCCAAAGCCTTTCCTCTTTCCTGATTTCTGCCAGAAAGTACCAACCTAGCTCCTTCGGCAGAAAGTCCTTTGGCAATGGATCTCCCCATTCCACTTGTCGCTCCGGTAACGATACAGACCTTATCCTTCAGTTTCATATGTCTTCCAATATTTTCTTTAATACAATTTGAGCTGAGAAAATCCTGTTTTTGGCTTGTTCCACCACCAAAGATTGTTCACTGTCCAAAACAGCATCCTCCACGATCATATTTCTTCGAACGGGAAGACAGTGCATAAACTTTGCATTTCCCAGCTTTTCTTTTGTAATCGTCCAATTAGTGTCTTTGCTCAATACTTTACCATAATCGGAATAACTGCTCCAGTTTTTCACGTAGACGAAATCGGCATCTTTCAACGCTTCATCTTGATTATACTCAATTGTACACCCCTTGGTTATCTCTGGATTTAGTTCATACCCTTCGGGATGTGTGATGACAAAATCAGCGTCCTGTAGCTTCATCATCTGGGTGAACGAATTGGCCACAGCATGCGGCAATGCTTTTGGATGGGGAGCCCAAGAAAGCACCACTTTAGGCCTCTTTTTGGTTTCGTTCTCCTTTAAAGTTATGGCATCTGCCAATGCCTGAAGCGGGTGACCCACCGAACTTTCCATGTTCACTACGGGAATGGATGCATATTTGGCAAATCCGTTAATGACTTCTTCGGCTTCATCTTTTTCTTTGTCGACCAAACCTGCAAAAGCACGGATGGCAACAATATCAGCGTACTGGGAAACCACCTGTGCAGCTTCCTTAATATGTTCTGAAGTGCCTTGGTCCATTATTGTGCCATCCCCGTATTCCAGTGCCCAGCCTTCATTGCCAAAATTCATGATCATTACTTCCATACCAAGGTTCATGGCTGCTTTTTGTGTGCTCAAACGTGTTCTGAGACTATTGTTGAAAAACAGCAAGCAGATCGTTTTTCGTTTGCCCAAACCTTCAAACTGATACGGGTCTTTTTTTAGGTTGATTGCTTCGTCTACCCAATCGGGTAGTGATGCTATATCGTTAACTGTTAGATAATGCTTCATTTTAATGCTTTTTTGAGCGCTTCAAAGAATAGGTCTATATCACTTTTTGTGATGTTCAGGGCCGGTAAGAACCGCAACAAATACTTGTTTTTGGCACTGCCGGTGAACATGTGCTGCTCCACGATCATTTTTTTACGTAGGGCGGCAACTTCAAAATCGAACTCCAGTCCAATCATCAACCCTTTTCCTTTTATATTTTTGATTTCTGGTACCTCTTCAGCTTTTTCCTTGAAATAGGAGCCAAGTTCCGCAGCGTTGGTAATCAGGTTTTCATCTTCTAAAACCTCCAAAACAGCAAGACTTGCGGCACAGGCCAAATGGTTTCCACCAAAGGTGGTGCCCAAAAGGCCATACGATGGTTTAAAAGATTCATGAATTAAAATACCACCTACTGGAAAACCGTTCCCCATGCCCTTGGCTATGGAAATGATGTCGGGTTCTATACCATGATGTTGAAAAGCAAAAAACTTTCCGCTACGGCCATAGCCCGATTGTACTTCATCGGCGATAAGAACCACATTGTTTTCCTTGCATTTCTTGGCAATAAACTGGAAAAATTCTGTGGAAGGCTCATCCAAACCACCCACGCCTTGAATGGCTTCCAAGATAACAGCGCAATAATCATCGCTATTGATGGCCTTTTCAAAAGCATCAAAATCGTTCAATGCCAAGAAAGTAACCTCTTGTTGTTTGTTGATGGGAGCATTGATGCTCGGGTTGTCCGTGGCAGCGACCGCAGCCGAAGTTCTTCCGTGAAAGCTATTGGTAAAGGCAATGACCTTGGACTTTCCTGTGTGGAACGAGGCCAGTTTCAGGGCGTTTTCATTCGCTTCGGCCCCTGAATTGCACATAAACAAATCATAGTTTTCACAGCCAGACAATGTTCCCAACTTTTCTGCCAACGCTGTTTGCAGTGGATTTTGGACGGAATTGCTGTAAAACGCCATCTTGTCCAATTGCTCCTTAATTCGCTTTACATAATGCGGATGGGTGTGGCCAATGGAAATTACGGCATGTCCTCCATAAAAATCCAGATATTTTTCCCCTTTGTCGTCCCAGACCTCAATGCCTTTGGCCTTCACTGGAGTAACATCGTAAAGTGGGTATACGTCGAATAGTTTCATTTTTCTGTTTTTTACACCCCTAAAGTCCCCTCAAGGGGACAATTAAGGATCATCCTTTTCTTATTTGGCTAATTTTTTCAAATGAGGAAACAATTCCTCTGATCAAAGATGAGCTTAATCCTTGGTGTTCCATTTCGTTCAAACCTTCAATGGTGCATCCTTTTGGGGTGGTCACGCGATCAATTTCTTCTTCTGGGTGACTTCCTGACTCAATCAACAAGCTTGCGGCACCGTTACAGGTGTGCATGGCCAGTTCTTGTGCTTCTTTGGCATCAAACCCCAATTGAATGGCCCCTTGTGTTGTGGCACGTATCAAACGCATCCAAAATGCGATTCCACTGGCACAGATAACCGTTGCGGCTTGCATTTGCTCTTCTGGAATTTCCATGGTGTGGCCCATGCGGTTAAAAATGGCCTTGGCCAAATCAACTCGTTTTTTGCCCAATTCGTTGCTACAGATGCACGTCATGGATTTGCCCACCGAAATGGCTGTATTGGGCATACTTCGGATAATGAATTTATCTGCACCGATGATTTCCTCAATTTTTGAAATGCTGAAACCCGTAATGGTACTGATCACCACATGTTTTTCGGTGAGCAGGTCTTTGGTTTCTTCCAAAATCGACACAAATTGACCGGGTTGCACGGCAAAAACAAGGATGTCCGAATTTTTGACAGCTTCTTGGTTGTCGGAAGTGACGGTTACATTTCCATATTTTTCAAAATCCTGAACGGATTTGGTGTTCCGTTTGGTGAGGTACATGGTGGTGGCCCCATTGCTGTGCAAAATGCCTTTGGCAATGGCCAGTCCTAAATTCCCTGCCCCTATGATGGCTATTTTCATATTTATCTTCTTTATCATTCCCGTGAAAGCGGGAATCTAATTTTATTTTACATATTTTAGATAGACCCTTTGATTCTTTAAGATTATACTGAACTCGTTTCAGCATCACATTATAGAGACACGGGCATAATTTTGTGTGACCCTGAAATAAATTCAGGGTGACGCTCCGCTTATTATTGTTTTCTAACCCCTTATCTTAAAATACTCCTGCTTTTAACAACAAACCTTCGGTTTCTGGGAAGCCGAACATTAAATTCATGTTTTGCACTGCTTGTCCGGATGCGCCTTTTATTAAATTATCTATGGCCGATGTAATCAAAAGCAGATTATCATGCTTGTGCAAATGGATATGGCACTGGTTGGTGTTCACCACCTGTTTTAAATGCAAGGCTTCGTCCGATATGTGGGTAAAAGCAGCATCTTTATAAAAATCGTTGTACAACTGCAGAGCTTCTTCCAAAGTGCCACTATACTTGGTGTAGGCCGTTGCCAAAATTCCTCTGGTAAAGTTCCCTCGGTTGGGGAGAAAAAATAATTTTCCCACCGAATTGCCAAAGGAAGCGAAGCTCTCACCGATTTCTCCCAAATGTTGATGGGTGAAAGGTTTGTACCAAGAAACGTTGTTGTTCCTCCAGCTAAAATGCGAGGTGGCAGATAGGCCAACTCCTGCTCCGGTACTTCCCGTAACAGCGTTTACGTGGACATCATCACTCAGTAAACCTGATTTTGCCAAAGGCAACAGTGCCAATTGAATCGCAGTGGCAAAACAACCGGGATTGGCAATGGCCTCTGCGGATTGTATGGCAGACTTGTTCAATTCGGGTAGTCCGTAAATAAATCGTTGACCATTAAAAATAGAATCAGCTTGTAATCTGAAATCATTACTGAGGTCGATGATCTTTGTTGATGCTGAAAATTGGTTCTCGTTTAAAAATGAGGTTGAATTGCCGTGTCCCAAACAAAGAAAAACCACATCAACGGCTGGATTTACCTCACCTGAAAACTTCAATTCCGTCTGTCCCAACAAATCTTGATGGGCGGAAGTGATGGGCTTTCCTGCTCGCGTGGTGCTGAACACAAAATCGATTTCTGTCTGGGGATGATTGAGCAAAAGCCTGATCAGTTCCCCACCTGTGTAGCCCGAACCTCCTATGATTCCTGTTTTAATATATTTTTTTCTCATATCAATGGAGAATTATTTATCGTCATGCTGAATTTATTTCAGCATCTCACTCTAGTGAGACCCTGAATCAAGTTCAGGGTGACGGCTCCTAAATTTTATTGTTTACGTGGTTTGCAATTTTCCCTGAGTTGGACAAAATTTTGATGAAACCTTTGGCTTCATCGGCAGTCCAACCTTTGTTCATTTCCCCATAGCTTCCAAAGGAAGCGTTCATCAAATCGTGTTTGGAAGTGATTCCGTTCAATTCAAATCGGTACGGATGCAAGGTCACGAATACATCACCTGAAACGTGCTTTTGGGTATCGGTCAAAAAGGCCTCGATGTTTCGCATCACTTCATCCAAATAGTTTCCTTCGTGCAACAGCATGCCATAAAAATTGCCCATTTGCTCTTTTTGGTATTGTTGCCATTTGCTCAAGGTGTGTTTTTCCAACAAATGGTGCGCTTTTATGATGATCAATGGTGCGGCAGCTTCAAAACCGACCCTACCTTTGATTCCGATAATGGTGTCACCCACATGGATATCCCTACCAATGGCATATTTGGATGCGATGGCGGACAATTTTTCTATGTTGGCCACAGGCGTGTCTTCTTCACCGTCCAAAGCAACCAATTCGCCATTTTTAAAGGTAAGTTTTAATTCCTTTGGCAGTTCTTTCTCCAATTGGCTTGGATAGGCACTTTCGGGCAAGGATAAATGCGAAGTCAAGGTTTCATCACCTCCAACGGATGTTCCCCATAATCCTCTGTTGACCGAATACTTGGCTTTTTCCCAAGAGTAATCGATGCCGTTCTGTTGCAGGTACTCAATTTCTTCTTCCCTGGCCAACTTTTTGTCCCTGATTGGGGTGATAATGTTGATTTCTGGAGCCAAGATTTGAAATATCATATCAAATCGTACTTGATCGTTTCCGGCCCCTGTACTTCCGTGGGCGATGTATTTGGCCCCAATTTTCTTGGCGTGGTTTACTATTTCGATGGCCTGAACAATCCTTTCGGCACTCACGGAAAGTGGGTAGGTGTTATTTCTAAGCACATTTCCATAGATGAGGTATTTCACCACTTTATCATAGAAAGTGGAAACGGCATCGATGGATGTGTATGAGGTGGCACCCAAAGCAAGGGCTTTTTCCTCAATCTCCTTGATTTCAGCTTTGCTGAAGCCTCCCGTGTTCACGCTTACGGCATGTACTTCAAACCCCTCTTCCTGAGAAAGGTATTTTGCACAATATGAGGTATCCAATCCGCCACTATAGGCTATAACTAATTTTTCCATTTTTCTTTTAGTTTGTCATTCCTGCACTTCGCTTTGCTCAGCATAAACTCCAGCAGGAATCCATTTTATGTCTTAGTTTTTTGTATTCTCAATGGTTCGACTGCTCCTTCGACTACGCTCAGGATGACAGCTCGACCTGATATTTATTTGTCTTTCTTTTTAAGAAAAAGGCTTTCTTTTATACTTTTTAATCTTTTAAAGGCCTTTTTATTGAGTTTTTCAGGTTCTTGCTTTTGTGCTTTTGGGTCGTGCAACATACCGGTGCACAAGCACATCTTTCTTTCTGTACGTGTGAGAATGTCAAAGTTCTTACAGGTCTGACAGCCTTTCCAGAATTCGGGATCGTCCGTAAGTTCGGAAAAGGTAACAGGTTTGTAGCCCAACTCGTAGTTCATTTTCATTACGGCCAGCCCTGTGGTAATACCAAAAATTTTGGCATCGGGAAATTTTTTTCTTGATAAATCAAAAACTGCCTTCTTGATTTTTTTAGCAAGTCCTTGGTTTCTGTAATCGGGATGTACAATCAATCCAGAATTGGCCACAAAGTCTTTGTTTCCCCAGACTTCAATGTAGCAGAAGCCAGCAAATTTATCTCCATCCAAAGCAATAATGGCATTACCATTTTGGAGGCGTTTTATGATATATTCGGGCGTACGTCTGGCGATACCCGTACCTCGAACCTTGGCCGATTCGGTGATGGTATCACTAATGATCTGTGCGTATTTAAAATGTGATTCGTTAGCAATAATAATTTCCATTGCAAGCGATTGTTCTGTAAAAATTGAAAAAATATATTTGGAGATTTTGCGGAAATGGACTCACCTATTTCCAATAGTTATGTTGCACCCTTACGGGCGACGACGACGGGGAGTAAACGGACTGATGGGAGCAGCGATGCTCAAAGTAGATAATATGTACAGTTGTCCTTTCATTCTGGGGCTAAAGTACAAATTAATTCGAATTGGGCTAAAGTTGCGATTACTTTTTGAAGAAATATAACTTTTTTGGCCTGCTACCTATCATTTCGTAAATAAAAAAGCCAATTACCAAAATGTATTCAACGGCCAACAACCAAAGATTCTCCTTATAGTTAGGGTTGGAATAGGCATAATAACTTAAAATGATGGTACAGGACCACACCAGAGGGAACCTGTAATCGGTAAAGATGGCGAAACCTAACAAGAATACTACGTACCACGGATGAACGGTGCTGGAAAGGAAATAGTAACAGGCCAGCGCAAACACCATGGAGGTGATGACACTATCCAATTTTTGGTTTTTCCTTAGGAACGCAAACAACAACACAATTACAATGATGGCCTTTGTAAGCATGGAGCCGTAGGAGTCAATAAGTTCCCAAGGTTTGGCTTTGTAATAGGTAACGGCAATCTTTTTTACCACATTGTACATACTGGCGTTGAACTCAAAATTGGAAAACCATAGTCCAACCGTTTCCGTATAATTATCAATAAAAACCGGAGAGTAAAATGGGATTAGCAAGGCGGCACACCCCAATATTACCAGCGTATAAAAAACGACACTCTTTTTAAATCCAAAATATTTTAAGAAGATGGGCAAAAAGAGGATAGGCATCAATTTTACCATGATGGAAATGGCATAAACAGGTGTTGCCCACAACCATTTGTTTTTTGATATGAGGTACAGGGCCCAAACAAAAAAGAAGAGCATTACGCCTTCAAAATGAAGATTTCCTGTCAATTCTATGACAACAAGTGGATTCAAAAAGTACCAAAACGCCATGTGGTTGGCCTTGTTAAGGTTTTGCAATAGCTTTCTTCCAAAATAGAGTATGCCCAGGTCTGCTGCGATTACTGTCAAACGCATGGCAATCATGGAACCCATCACACTTCCACCACCTAATATGGACGCGATTGCGAAAAGAATTTGGTTTACTGGCGGATAGTTGCTGTAGTGCCTAGCGTTAAGGGAGCTCATGCCTTCATGGAGTTCATTCATGCTGGCAAAAGTTACCGAACCCTGCTCCATGATTTGGTCCGGGGTATACAAATAGGGATTGATGCCATTTTTGATGAGTTCCCCATCCCAAATAAATCGGTAAAAATCTTGTGAAAGGTTAGGTTCTGCAATCAAAAATACCAGCCTAAACAGGATACCAATGACCAAAAGGAACTTAAAGTTCCATTTTTCGAACTGGATAATTTTATAAGTAAGGTAAAAGATAGCCCCAAAGAGCATAAATAGCTTAACAAAATCGGTGCGGACCAAATTGTAAGCAAAGCTCCAGTAGAATAAAATACAGGCGACAGCAAAAATTATCGGGTATTTGTGCAGTCGCCAATAAGATTGCATAGTGGTGGGTTATGCCTTGGAAGTTATGGATTTAAAGAATACAAACCCAAAACCCAGGAACAACATTAGGTGAAAAGGGAACAATCCATAGTCGTTCAATGGTATGGCACTGTACATTCCGAAAAGGAAATAAATCATTAAGGCAAACTCCAAGATCATGTTTGGCGACAATTTGGTGGTCAAATATTTATTGCCCTTCCAGGTGTCTTTAATACTGTTGATGTTGAACTTTGGAGTTCGAACAAATTCACTTCGTTTTCCCAAATGTCCTTCCAAAACAGCCACGCTATTGTGCAAAGAGAAGCCCAATGCCACGGAGAAGAAGGTAAAGAAGAGTTTAATATAGTCCACAAAATTATCAAAACTACTGCCCTGAATACTTTTGTAGGTAAACCAATAACACACAAATAGGATGATGGTACTTAAAATGAAGAAGCTGGTCACTTCAAAGACCCAACCTAAATGTCCGTAAGTGTTTTTGATGTAGAGCATTGGAATGCTTAACAAAGCAACGGTGAACACGCATAGGAACATGGAGCTGTTCAATAGGTGCATTACACCATGGAACTTGGTTTTAAAAGGTATGTTTTTGGAAGTGATTACACTCCAAACTGTTTTTCTAAAGTTTTCGGCACCGCCTTTGTTCCAACGGAACTGTTGTGAGCGTGCTGCACTTATTACTACCGGAAGCTCGGCGGGGGTTTCCACATCTTCCAAGTACTTGAATTTCCAATTTTTTAATTGTGCACGGTAACTCAAATCGAGATCTTCGGTGAGGGTGTCGCCTTCCCAGTTGCCTGCATCAAAAATGCACTCTTTTCTCCAGATACCTGCTGTACCGTTAAAGTTGATGAAGTGCCCTTTGGAGTTTCTTCCTACCTGCTCTAACGTAAAGTGTGCATCCAAAGCAAAAGCTTGAATACGGGTAAGGGTAGAGTAATCTCTGTTGATGTGTCCCCAACGGGTTTGTACCACACCGATTTCTTCGTCCTTAAAGTAAGGAACGGTCTTTTTAAGCCAATCGGCTTCGGGAAGGAAGTCTGCGTCGAAAATGGCAATAAAGTCACCTTTGGCGATTTCCAAACCTTCTTTTAAGGCTCCTGCTTTGTACCCTTTGCGGTTTTCCCTGCGGATGTGCTGTATATCCAGTCCGGTTTCTTGAAGTTCTTCGACCCAGCGAGCCGTTTCTACTACAGAATCATCTGTAGAGTCGTCCAACACCTGAATCTCCAATTTACTTTTTGGGTATTCTATTTTGGCGATGTTCTCCAACAAACGTTCCATTACGTACTCCTCATTGTAGATGGGAAGTTGAATGGTTACGAACGGAATTTCCTTGGGGTCGAGAAGGTTGAATTTTGGGGCTTCTTCGTTTCGCTTTTTATAGCCTAGATAATTGATCAAGAGATTTAGTTGAGCAAGACTATAGAAGAAAATCAAAAGTAAGGCGAAACTATAAATAGCAATGATGATGTAAGCAATAGCAAGTCCCATTATTTTAAACTGTATTTAAAGATCCAACCCAATATTTTTATGCCCGCAAATATAGTACCTTTTACCGTACCTGATACTTTTGAGACACCAATTCTTTGTTTGTAACGCACTGGTACTTCGATATATGACATTTTTTTCTTCAAAATTTTCAATTGCATTTCCACTGTCCAGCCGTAAGTGGTGTCCTGCATTTTTAATTCTTTGAGCTTTTCATATTTTATCGCCCTAAAAGGTCCTAAATCCGTAAATTTTGACCTGAAAAACAATCGCATTAAGAATGTGGCCAATTGGTTCCCAAAAACCTGCTGTGGGGTCATGGAACCAGGTTCACGAAGTGATTTTTTTCGCGCTCCAACCACAAAATCAATGTCATTTTCCAAAATTGGGGCGACAATCTTATCCAATTCCTCTGGATAATCTGAATAGTCTCCGTCGATAAATACGATAATGTCGGGTGTTTTGGATCGCTCGGATATATAATTTAATCCCTTTAAACAGGCAAACCCATAGCCCTTGCGGTTTTCGGTGATTACGGTTGCTCCCGCTTTTTTTGCATTTGCAATGGTATCGTCAGAGGAACCGTTGTCGACGACTACAATTTCGGATACATGATCGGGGATTTCCGAGACGACCAAACCAATGGAATCTCCTTCGTTTATTGCTGGGATAATAACTTTAATATCCGCCATTGGCTGGGAATAAACTTTAGTTACCCCATTGTGCATTATGATTGAAATTCGTCAGTTCGAGTGATTTTTCGCAAGAAAAATTGTACCTGCCTGCCGGCAGGCAGGTCGAGAACCAGAATTTCAAGTCAAAACCCGATTCTCGATACAAAATTCCTTTGGAATTTCACTCGAATTGACGGCTTTTGATACATGAAGCCTTCAAAATGCACAACAGGTTTTAGTTAATGTTTAAGTTGCCAAAACTAAAATTTTCCATGGATTCTACCTTGAATTGTTCAAAAAGAAAAGTGATTTACTTCTTGTTTACGAGGGTCATCAAATCCACATCATTGCCCAAGAGTACCTGATTGCTGTCAATTCTACCTTCCAAAGGTCCATTTTCCAATTTAAGGACACCTCTAGGGCAGACTGCGGAGCAGATGCCGCACCCCACGCAACTGGACCTTACGATGTTCTCCCCTTTTTGCGCGTAGGCACGTACGTCGATGCCCATTTCGCAGTATGTGGAGCAGTTTCCGCAAGAAATGCATTGTCCACCGTTGGTGGTAATCCTGAATCGGGAGAACAACTTTTGCTGAAAGCCTAGGATAGCAGCCATCGGACAACCGAACCTGCACCAAACCCTGCTGCCAAATATGGGATAGAACCCGGTTCCGATGACTCCAGAGAAAATACTGCCAATCAAAAAAGAGTACGATTTACGAAGCGTTCCAGATTTGAAGAGAAAAACTTCTCCCTCACCACTAAAAAAGTGGAATCCGATCAACGCAATGATAATCACAAAATATCCGATGGCCCCGTACTTGGCATCTTTTTGAAGCTGATCCCGTTTAAAAATCATTACCCAACCAAAAACCAAGGTGAGTAAAACCGCTACGCCGATTAAAAAAGTGCTTTTCGTCAACCAATATTTACTGGTGTCCGTTCCCAAATAGGAATAAATTACTGCGGTGGTCATCAAGGTTACAAAAACAACTACGCTGTGCACCACCCAGCGTTCCACTTTCCAAGCAAATGTGGATTTGTCGCTCAATTGCCTAAACGAATCCCCGGCGGTTTCGGCAAGTCCACCACAACCACAAACCCAGGAGCAATACCATCTTTTTCCATATTTATAAGTGAGGATTGGAGTGATAACGAAGATGGAAAGAATGGCAAAAATCAATAAAGCAAAACCAATATCTCCCGAACTTAAAAAGCCTTTGATGCGATAACTCTCAAAATTATAATAGTTGAGGGGCCAAATATTTTTCAAGTCAAAATAGGGTAGGCTTCCGCCGTTCAAAACTTCATGTCCATTTAAACGAGCCATCAATTCTGGGATGATGAAGGCAAAAGCTGTTTGGAAAAATATTACGCTCCAAGTCCGTAGCCTTTCGTAGCGGTTATGGCGGTACTTCCAAAGGAATTTTATGCCAAAAGCGAAAATGGCAACTGTGTAGAGGGTCCCGTAAACAAACCATTGACTGGCCGGATTACCGCTCAAGAATTTACTGAGGGGGTCAAAAAGGCCGATTACTCCTTTGTTATCTCCATCGCTGACCAAACCCAGATATTCAGGATAAAAATAAAGCACAATGTAAAACCCTGTTAGTGCAAGGCCGGCCATCCAGCCCCATAAACCGCGGCTGGAAATGGATTTGAACCAAACTCCATCGTTTTTGATACCGGGGAGCTTGTTGGAATAGGCATCCCAAGAGAATAAAATGATGCCAAAGGTAATAGCCGAAAGCGATAGCGTTAACCACAACGTTTTGTTCGGAAAACCGACATTGAAAACGGCCAATAATAGAATGCCAAGACCAGACATTCCTAAAAAAACAGCGATTTTTTGACCGATGCTCAAACTTTTTGGTGGTTCCCCGGTTAGGGCCATACTTGGACTATGTGTTTGGTTGTTCATAGTTTGTTGTTACTTTGTGCTGATTTAAACTTTTTTATTAAAACGTAAGCCAATCAACCCAATTGGAAGATACGTTTTAGGCTTTTCTTTTTCAGTTTGATGGACTTTTCAAAATCGGAATTGTATTTGGATACGATCTGCGCTTCTAAATTTTTATAAAATTCCGGATCAAAATTGGCATCCACGAGATGTTCCATTACAAAATCCATGTTTCTTTTTTCGTTGAGCCACCGGTCAAACACTTCGTGCCGTAAACGAATACCGAAGGTGTTGATGCCCAAAAGTGTTTCGGAATCTCTATCAAAAGCTATCGTGATACAGATTTTTTCTTTCGGGTGACGCCAATGAAAATGCGATTCCGATTCTTTTTTCTTCTCTTCAGGAAATACCCAACCATAGGTTTGGTACTCAATATCCAGAAACTTGGCCGAGTTGAACCAATGCCCAGGTCTATATTCCATTCGGTTACTGCAAATGGTCTGGGCAAGGGTCTCGCCCATCATCCGGCCGGTGTACCAAACGGCTTCAATGGGTCGGCGGTTGCCAATGGCTTCATGCTGCTCGGCACAATCACCGATAGCAAAAACATCTTTAACATTGGTCTCCAAAAATCGATTTACTTTAACACCACGGCCCAATTCAATGCCCGAATCTTTGAGGAAATCAATATTTGGAGTAACGCCAGCCGTCAAGCCCACAAGATTACATTCAATTTCTTCCCCCGTTTCTTCAATCACAACAGATTTCGCCCTTCCATTTTCATCTGGAACAATTTCCTTGAGAGAGGAACCCAAACGTAGGTCGATATGATGCTCCCGAATATGCTCGTTGATCATTTCGGATTCACCTTGGGGCAGCACACCGTTCCAAAAACTGGTTTCGCGCACCAAAAAAGTGACGGGAATATTTCGGGTACGTAGCATTTCTGCCAATTCGATGCCGATTAAACCGCCGCCCACGATTACAGCACGTTTGCAAACCTTGTTGTTCGGGGCATTTTCTTCCAATAGTTCCAAATCCTGTTTGGAGTAAAGGCCTTGAACCCCATCAAAATCCTGACCGGGCCACCCAAATTTGTTAGGTTTGGAGCCTGTGGCAATAATGAGTTTATCGTAACTGAGACTTGGTGCACCATCAATCTGAAGCAACTTTTCTTCAGTATTTACTTTGGTAACATATCCATGTGCCAACTCGATTCTGTTCTTCTTCCAAAAGAGATTTTCGTAGGGCTGTGTATGCTCAAACTTCATGTGGCCCATGTACACATACATTAAGGCGGTCCTTGAAAAGAAATACTTGGATTCGGCGGAAACAATGGTGATTTTTTTGTCGGATAGTTTTCGGATGTGCCTTGCAGCGGTTACCCCTGCAATACCGTTTCCAATTATAACAATGTGTTCCATGGGTTGGGTTTGATTGTATTTGTGTGTCGAGTTTTATGGGAAGAACTTAACGATAAAATGAAATTTAGTAAGAATTTGGCAGCTAAATGATGTTTTAAAATTATTATTTTAGAGGGTTCCACATTTATTATGAAGAAGATAGTTCTATTATGGGTCTTTATTTTTGCCTCTTGCAGTAGTGGCAAGTTAGCCAAAGTCAATGGTGTCAGTTTTGTCTCGTCTAGGGAAGAAGTGGCTCAACATCATATTGATCCAGTGCTTCATGTAAGTGCCAATTATGCAGCCATCATGCCTTATGGCTTTATCCGTGATTTGGATTCGCCTGAATTGGTTTTTGACACGGAACATCAATGGTATGGGGAACGAAGGGAAGGAGCCAAGCAGTATATTGAAAAGATGCATCAAAATGGGGTGAGCGTGATGGTAAAGCCTCAAATATGGATCCATAGAGGTGAGTTTACAGGAAATATGAAGATGCCAACGGAAGAGGATTGGAAGCAGCTGGAAGCAGCTTACGAAAAATTCATCTTGCTATATGCAGCACTGGCCGAAGAAACCCAGAGCGATATGTTTTGTATTGGCACGGAGTTGAAAACTTTCGTTAATGAACGACCTGAGTTTTGGAACAAGCTTATTAAAAAAGTAAAAAGTGTATATCACGGTCAGCTTACCTATGCCGCCAACTGGGACGAATATGCTAAAACACCGTTTTGGTCGCAATTGGATTATATTGGTGTGAACGCCTACTTTCCGTTGTGTGAAAAGGAAAACCCAACCATTGAAACATTGACCGAGGGCTGGCAACCGTGGAAAACCAAAATGCGGGAACTGGCTACACAAGAGGATAAACCAATACTTTTTACTGAGTTTGGATACCGAAGCATGGACTATACGGGCAAAAAGCCTTGGTTGGTGGATCGAAACCAGATGGATGTAAATCTTAAGGCGCAAGCGGATGCTACGCAGGTAATCTTTGGCGAATTTTGGAACGAGGATTGGTTCGCGGGCGGCTTTGTTTGGAAGTGGTTTATGCAGCACGATCAGGTAGGGGGGCACGAGGACAACCGCTTTACGCCCCAAAACAAACCTGCCGAATCTGTTATCCGAAGACAGTTTGCAAATGTAAAGGAATCCAGTCTTAAGGATTAATAAATTAATTTATCAGAAATTTTGGGCTAATTCGTAACCGAGCTTCGTGTTTTTTTGCCATATTTGCAACACATCCCACCCAAAGACATACAGTAATGAAATCACGATTATCCCTTCTTTTTTGGGTTTGGGCCTGTACATTCATTTTTGCACAGGAAAGCACTTACTACAAGGTGGTTGCACAACAAGGAGACGGTATTTTTTCCCTGCTTCGCAAACAAGGATTGGACCCTGCCAAACACTATGGAGAATTTCTGGAACTCAATTCGGACAAGATAAAAAAAGGAAGCGCGCTAAAACTGGGTGAGGCATATAATGTTCCCTATGCTGATGATTCCTTTAAGAAGACCGGAGTGATGGTCGAGGCCAAGAAAGATGAGGAGGAACCCATTTTTGATAAAGAACTTGCCCAAATGTCGCTAAAAAGTGATAAACTCAAGGATGCTGTCTATTACTTGATTACCGAAAACAACACCGAGGGAGATAAAGATTTTATAAAGGATATCACCCAACGATTGGCAGCGGAACTAATGGTGAACGGGGCCCAAGTGTATGTGATGGGCGATGAGATTGCCACAGACTTGGGGGACGATATATTTACAAAAGATGTATTGGGAGATTACATAAAGGTCGTTAACAAACGCTACTTGCAGAACACGGGAAAATACCAACGGGTATTGTTCATACGTGCTGAGAATGTAGCCATTTCGGGAAATATGAATGTGGCCGTTTACCATTACAATAAAAGTACCCAAGGGCAACGTTTTGCACAAAACATTCAAAATGTGTTTAAGAAAAAAAGTATTTCCAGCAAATCTTCTAATAAAGCCAGCTTGATTTTTGAAGATCAGAACAGCCTGTATTTAGCAAGAAACATGCTGCCGGCCATTAGTTTGCTTACTATTGAAAGTGGTTCCAATACTATGGATAGCAAGATTTCTCTCAAACCCGACAAAAAACAATTTGCCAACTTGATCAGCAATGGTATTATTAATGATTATGTTGATCTGGAATTTGAAAATTAAAATGAGATATTTTCAGTCAACATTTTCACTCAGTGTTTTGTTTTTGCTTCAAGGTGCTATTATGGCCCAGGAGGAGTTTCCAAAAGTTGTGGTCCAAGAAGGGGATGGTATCTATTCACTTTTGCGGAGACATGGCGTCAGTCCAACAAAACATTACAACAAGTTTGTGACGCTGAATACTGAGGATTTGGGCGAGGATGAATCTTTGCTGATGGGACGTTCCTATATATTGCCTGATACTTTGGCAACGAAGAAGGTGGTGGAAATTGATCAAGGAATTACTTACCCCATTTTTGGTGATGATTTTAAAAAAGTTGATGCCGTAAGCAAACGCTTGGACAATACAGTCTACTATTTAATTTCAGGACACGGTGGGCCCGATCCGGGAGCCGTGGAAAGGTACCGCGGGAAATTGATTTCCGAAGATGAGTATGCCTACGATGTTACTCTTAGATTGGCCCGTGAATTGATATCGCACGGTGCGGAGGTGAATTTAATTGTTGAAGATGAAAATGATGGCATCCGAGACAGTAGGGTGCTCGAATTGGATACGGATGAAACCGTAAACTCGGAAGCTATTCCGTTGAGTCAATTGGAGCGTTTGAAGCAGCGCTCCAAAGCTGTAAATGATCTGTATTTGAAGAATTCAGGCAAATACCAACGTCTATTGGTCACCCACGTGGATAGCAGGGGCGAGGGAACCAATATTGATGTGTTTTTCTACCATCACGAAAAGAGCAAAAACGGCAAAAAACTGGCAGAGAGCATTCACCAGACCTTTTTTAGGAAATACAAAAAGTTTCAGCCCAACCGATTGTACAACGGTACTTTTATGGAGCGAAGCAGTTTGTATATGGTTAAAAATACACTTCCTGCAATGGCCTATATCGAAATTGGCAATATCAGAAACAGAAAAGACCAACGCAGAATTTTGGACCCTGATAATCGACAGGCTTTGGCCAAGTGGATATCCGAAGGAATCCTATTGGACTACGAATTTTCCAAGACTACAATTTCAAAATAATTCATCTAACAACATCCGCCACCATTATAGTGGTAGGTGCTTTTGCTGATAAAAATTTCATTCGAAGCATTCGCCAAGGCTGCTGCTGTTTTATCACATACCGCTAAGGGCTGATTTTGCTGTAGTACGTGGCCTTTTCCGTCATCAAAATGGTCCTCGTTACCAAAATAGATAGCCGTTTTACCTGTAAAAACACAAGGTCCATCCTCTGACATCGGGTCTTTAATGGCGGCTATCTCAATAGATTCAATGTGTATGAGCTCGTCAGCGGGGTAATGGTTGGGTGATAATACCCTGTACGACCTTCTGCCCCTGATTTCAATGGTGCCAAACCCGGCATCGGTCAAAACCTTTACGTAATCTTTTAATGGAATGCTTCCGCTCAGGCATTGGGCCCGCAATCTATCATTGTTTCGCAGTTCCTCGCTCATGGGTTGTTCGCAAATAGGGTCGCTCATCACCAATCTTCCGTGAGGCTTCAAAACACGGTACATTTCTGAAACCGCTTTTTTCAAGTCCTCTATTTTAAAAATATTGAAGAGGCAATTTTGGGCGGCCACGTCAATACTTTCATCTTCCACGGGCAGGTTTAAGGCATCTCCTTTTACCAAGTTCACATACTCACTTTTGAACCAATCATTTTCCTCCTCGGCTATTTTGAAGTTGTTTCTAGAAGCTTCCAGCATTTCATCCACGGAATCCACTCCTGTCACCCCACCTTTTTGTCTGGAAAAATAGGAGAATTGGAGCAGTTCCATTCCTCCACCCACACCTACGTAAAGAATTTTGGGGTTGTTTACCACGTCCTGTGCTGAAACGGTGCTACCACAGCCATAGTTCATTTCTTGCATGATTTTGGGTATGGAAAGCCCTGGGAATTGCCAAATGGGGTTGGTGGTGCAGCAAAGCCCAACATCTGGGGTTAGGGCGGCCTCTTTGTAGAGGTCTTGTGTGGCATCTAAATAGCTCATAGTTCTTTGATTAATTCTTTAAACAGCTTGATCATTTTAGGCTCCGTTTGTCCGGCAATCTCCAAAATCTCCTGAACATCAACAGGTTCCAAGTTATTTGGGTCACATTCATCGGTCAACACGGAAACCGCTACTATAGGTAGTCGTAAATGATTGGCCACAATTACTTCGGGAACGGTGCTCATGCCCACGGCATCGGCTCCCATAATTTTGAGCATACGGTATTCGGCCTTGGTTTCCAGTTGCGGGCCTACTACCGAAGCGTATACCCCTTTTTGCAAGGAAATATTTTCTCGGGATGCTATGGCTTCAATTTTTTTGCGCATATCCAGGTCGTAGGGTTCGCTCATATCCACAAATCGGTTGCCGAATTCAGATACATTTTTGAATGCCAACGGAGATCCACCTTGCAGGTTGATGTGGTCTTCGATCAACATAATATCTCCTTTTTTATAGTCGAGGTTAATGGCTCCTGCTGCATTGGACACAAAGAGATTTTTTATACCTAACTGGTGCATAACTCTAATGGGATAGGTAATATCCAAAAAATCGTAGCCTTCGTATAAATGGAAGCGCCCCTGCATTACCACGGCTTTTTTGCCTTCGATTGTCCCATAAATCAATTTACCGGTATGGAATTCCACCGTAGCCAAAGGAAAATAGGGGATGTGGTTGTAATGGGCTTCAATGGAATTTTCTATTTTGTCCACAAGTTGCCCCAGGCCCGTGCCGAGCACAATGCCGATTTCTGGGGTTTCAAAACCTCGCTTTTTTAAATATTCAACGGATTCGTCAATCTGTTTTTGTGTCATTCTTCTATATATGTTTTAAAAATGGCTCAAAGGCCTCAATATCCTTAATGTCTTCATAGTAATCAACGTCATTTTTTTCGTCCAAAAGGGCGACTTTTTCTGATTTTAAATCCGATAAGGTATCAGAAAGAACGGTGTCTGTGCCCCAAGTTTTGTTTTGGAACAGTTCAGTTTTTAAAGATTTCATTCCTAAAAGATAATATCCACCATCTTCGGCAGGTCCCAGAACATAGTTGTGATCTTTAAATTTTGAGAAAGCCTCTTCCAAATCGGACTGGTTTAGGTGGAACATATCGCTTCCAATAACGATGATGTTTTCAAAACCGGCTTGAAATCCTTCCCTAAAGGCGTTCATCATACGTTCACCCAAATCTTTTCCTTTCTGAAGCTTTTTTTGATACAGCTTGTTGTCCCAAATATCATCTTCCCAAATGCTTTCGGAATAATACACCCATTTTTCAACTTTTAAATCCTTGGTAAACGATACGGTTTTGTCCAACAAAAAATTGTAAATATCCAAAGCCGTTTTGTCGCCTACCTTGGCTGCCAATCGGGTCTTGCACTTGCCAAGTTCGGGGTTTCGGGTCAGGATTAAAAGTAGGTTTTTGCTCAACTTATTTAGATTTAGTTGGGGTTTGCAAAACGCTGTTTAAAGATAGGTAGATTTTTGGTTTCATTCCTTTCAAGCATGTGGGAATTATTTTTTTGAATGTAGCCTTGGTTGCCATTCAAAATGATTATTTCTTAGTTTCAAGAAGCATGTAAGGTGGGAGATAAAATTTCTTTATCTTGAAAAAGATTATTTTAACTTAAGGTAATGTTTAGACTTATTATCAGTTGCATGGTGGTGGCTGCACTTGTTTCTTGTAAGGAAAAAAGGGAAGAAGTGCCGAATCAACCGCAAGAGGAATCATGGTACAAGGAGGAGTATCGTCCGCAATTCCACTTTTCACCAAAGGAGAAATGGATGAACGACCCCAATGGTTTGGTCTTTAACCAAGGGGTTTACCATCTTTTTTACCAATATTACCCAGAGGATATTGTTTGGGGGCCCATGCATTGGGGACACGCTGTAAGTGAGGACTTGGTGCATTGGAAGCACAAGCCCATTGCACTTTACCCGGATGAACATGGCTATATTTTTTCCGGGAGTGCAGTTGTGGACAAGAATAACACATCGGGCTTTGGAGAAAATGGGGAAGCACCTTTGGTCGCCATTTTTACATACCATTCCAAGGAAGGAGAAGAGGCAGGGAGAATGGATTTTCAAACACAGGGTGTTGCTTATAGTTTGGACAATGGGAATACTTGGAACAAATATGAGGGCAATCCTATAATACAAAATGATGGCATTAAAGATTTTAGGGACCCCAAAGTATTTTGGCACGAGTCGTCACAAAGTTGGATTTTGACCTTGGTTGCCGGTGATCACGCCAAATTTTATACATCCAAAAACTTAAAGGATTGGACCTATTTGAGCGATTTTGGCAAATCGCAGGGTGCCCATGGCGGAGTATGGGAATGTCCCGATCTTTTTCCATTGCAAGTAGATGGTTCAGAAGAGGAAAAATGGGTGTTGATCATAAGTATAAACCCCGGAGCGCCCAATGGCGGTAGTGGAACCCAATATTTTGTGGGGGATTTTGATGGTAAGGTCTTTACTTCCAATCAAAAAGAACCTAAATGGTTGGACTATGGCACGGATAATTATGCAGGTGTGACCTATAACAATGTTCCAGGAAACGGTCGATTTTTTATTGGTTGGATGAGCAACTGGAACTATGCCCAGGACACCCCGACCAAAAAATGGCGAAGCGCAATGACGGTACCTCGAAAATTGTCGTTGCACAAAGTTGTAGATGATTACTTTTTGGCCAATTACCCAATTGACAAAATAAGTGATTTGACCAATTCAACACTGGTCAATGAGGTTGAGGTAGCGGCCAATACATCGGATACTTTGCAGGTAGAAGGGCTCAATCAATCAGAGATTCGGCTTAGAACGGCCGCTAAAAATTTTAAATTACTGTTTAAAAATGAATTGGACGAGGTGCTTGTACTGAGCATGGATTCTAAAAATCAGGTTTTTACTATAGATAGAACTTTGTCCGGAAAAGTTGATTTTCAAGAAGATTTTGGCGCCAAAAAACATGTAGCACCTTTGAAGGGTATGAAAGAGAACGTACTAGAGTTCAAAATCTTAATGGATTGGTCGTCCATGGAATTGTTTGTGGATCAAGGAATGCTTTCCATGACAGAACAGATATTCCCAACAGTTCCGTATCATACTTTGATTATCGTAAATGAGGATGAGCAAGCTCCAATTGTAATTAAATCCATTAAGAGGATGGAATCGATTTGGTAATACTTCCAAGAATGGAGTAGAAAAAAGGGGCTCCATTGCAGGAGCCCCATGAAAACACATTACTAACTATATTGGGTATTTTGATTGATGTGCCAGTGTTTAGTATAGCTAACTAATGTAAAGGTAGATACTGCTTAAAAGAGAGTAGACGGATAGTGCAATTACAGCGTACCAAAAAAGGTATCCTAGCTTTGCTTCTATAGTGTTCATTTTTCTGAGTGTTTATTTAGTTGAGTTAAAACTACACTCCTAAATTATCTAAAAGACACCCACCTGCAATCCATATTTTTATTGGTTGCAGTAATTAGGACATAATTGGTCGCAAAACTTATGTAAATGGAAAAAGTGTTCCGTATGGGATACGAGTGGCTTAGCAAATAAGGCGTTATTTGCTGAAATACAGCTGTTTATGGTATATAGGAAAGTGGGGGACCAAAAAGTTTTGGGAAGGATATTTGTTTTTGGAAGTACAAATATCCTTCCATAAAAGATATATGATTATAGCAATTAAACCAAAGGTGAACCTTTAAGTCGTTTTTCTATTTTACGCTTCTTAGCTGTAATGTTCTTCATGGTTTCCATTAATTTGGAATCCTTGGTTTTTTTATAGATCTCGTTAATGGAAAGAATCAAGCTCTTTGCTTCCCTTGAGGCCTTAACCCTATCGCTGGTGGACATGTGGCTCATGGGCCTTTTTTCAAACTCTTCCGCCTTTTCTAGTAATTCGTGGGTCATTTTTTATTTTTAAAATTATTCGTAATCGGCTAAATATAAGAGATAGTTTGATATTTTTTGCCTATGGAACCATTTGATTTTCATATTTATGAAAAGATTAAGAAGTTGAATCCAATAAGTCCTATTGAAATCTAAAAAAAATAACGGAATTGGGTTGATTTAACTTCTATCTGGTTGATAATCTGTCTATCTTCTTATGTAGGTCAAATCTGGAGCAAGGTGTTTTAAGCTATTTTTCAATGTTAAATTAATGTATCTTAAACGTAAAATAAATATTATCCGGGCTATTTTTGTATAAAAACTAGGCTTGAAAATTATTTGGAAAAATGTAGCGGGCAAAAGCAAGTTGAACCATGAGCATATCGTTAATTTGGAATATGCTATGCGGTTACAAGTTGTAAGGATACTAATCAATGAGGCAGAACACCTTATGGATTATCTTTCTTTGGTTGTTGTCGAAATCAATCTTTCCAGCGGTTATGTGTCTGTCCACGAAGAAACGCCAGAGCCACTTTTTTCCAAAATTGCCAACAACTTTGTGCAGCCAGAAACCCAAAAAGCTTCCAGCTCATCATCTTCCTTGGTGGCAACAATAAATGTTTAAGATCATTTAAGTCGATCTTAAAATGGATTGAGTAAATCTCGCCACAGCTATGTGGGTAAATTTAATTCAATAAGTTACCCAATATGGCAATCATAGGAAACATTATAAAAGGAGTTATTGAAGCGCGAGATGCTCTGAGCAAGGAAACAAGCCCGGTTGAGGAGCAGAAAAAAGTCTTGAAAGAATTATTGGACAAGGCCAAAGACACACAATTTGGTAAGCAATATAAATTTGCTGCCATTTTGGACTCCGATAACATACAAAAGGCATTTTCCGAAGCCATACCCTACCACGATTACAACAAGATCACCGAAGAATGGTGGAACAAGACCATTGAGGGCCAACCTGACATTACCTGGCCGGGCAGTCCTGACTTTTTTGCACTATCATCCGGGACTACGGGAAAAAAACCCAAAAGAATACCTGTTACCAAAGATATGTTGGATTCCATTACCCGCGCAGGCAGGCACCAAGTGTTTGCGATGAGCAATTTTGATATGCCCGCCGATTTTTTCGAGAAAGAAATCATGATGTTGGGGAGTTCCACCAACCTGCAGGAGCGCGACGGTAAAAAAGAAGGTGAAATAAGCGGAATAAGTGCCAGTAACATTCCATTTTGGTTTAAAAAATACTATAAACCTGGAGATGAAATCGCCAAAATAGACGATTGGGACGAACGTGTCCTGTCCATAGCCAAAAATGCCAAAAATTGGGATATTGGAGCCTTGAGCGGTATTCCTTCTTGGATGGAACTGATGCTCAAAAAGGTCATAGATTATCATAATGTGGGCAACATTCACGAGATATGGCCCAATTTGCAAGCCTACACCTCTGGAGGGGTTGCTTTTGATCCTTACGAGAAAAGTTTTAATGCCTTGTTGAATCATCCCATACAAATAATTGACACCTATTTGGCATCCGAAGGATTTTTTGCCTGTCAAAACAGGCCAGAGACCTCTGCGATGAAACTCATAACAGATAATGGCATCTATTTTGAGTTTGTACCGTTTGAACCCGAGTATGTAAACCAAGATGGATCATTAGCAGATGATGCACCCTCCATTACTTTGGATGAGGTGGAAGAAGATGTGGATTATGTTTTGATCATATCCACCGTATCTGGAGCATGGCGATACATCATTGGCGACACCATTGCCTTTGCCGATGTGGAACGTGCTGAAATAAAAATTACCGGACGCACCAAGTTTTTTTTGAATACCGTAGGTTCTCAACTTTCTGTAAACAAGCTAAATGACGCCGTAAAACATTTGGAAGAAGAGCTGAACATCAAGATTCCCGAATATACCCTTTGCGCCAAACGTTTTGATGATGGATTTTACCACTCTTGGTATTTGGGATCCGATAAAAGTATGGACAAAGAAAAAACCGCTACCATTTTGGATAATTACCTTAAAGACGCCAATAAAAATTACAAGGTGGCCCGAAGCAAAGCTTTGAAAGGCGTAAAAGTGAATTTTGTGCCCCAACAAATGTTTTCGGATTGGAACGGGGCCAACAAGAAAAAGGGCGGGCAGGTAAAAATGGAACGGGTAATGGGCGAGGACCGCTTCAAGGAATGGGAAGATTTTGTATCCCAACAATCATAAGAGGTTGTTTTTGATGGAGTCTTGCTCCTTTACCATTTCCATAATTTCATCTGGAGAGAGGTAATATTGTTTTATTCTTGTTTTGTAGGTTTCATCAATTTGGGAATGGTTAAGAATAAACCGTTTGGTCTTCAAAATATATTCGGACATACCCCGAGATACTGCAAACGAATCCGCAGCACGTTCCGCTTTTTTAACAAATTCCTTCAAAAGCACATAGCGAATCCCAAAACCAATAAGGTTAAGGTTGCCCCGCTGTTGGTAGTCCATAACATGACCGAGTTCGTGGCCTATCCATCCAATTAAAACATCTTTGGGCACATCTGCCGTTTTAAACTCTTTCCCGGATATTTTAAACTTTTCACTGATCAAAATTACATAGCTGCGCTTGTTTTTGGATTTAAGAAGGCCGCTCCATGTAGGTTGGGCTTGCATCACCGATTTTTTAATGTTTTTTTTAAACTTGAACTCAATGGGAATGCCCTTAAGTTCTGGGAAATGCTGCAAGGCAATTTTAACCTCTTGCTTTATATTGTCGGGGATTGTGTTTTTGGGTTCTTTCAAAATAACGATAACTAAAAATACGGCTATGAGTAGTAGAAAAAGTAGTTTTAGTTTTCTTTTCAAGATTAAAGGATTAAAAAAAGAGGGAGTCTAAAAAGTATTGAAATGCGTCATTCTGAACCTGCCTACTGGCCAGGCAGGTTTATTTCAGAATCTCATCGTGCTGATAAACATACAATTATGAGAACCTGAAACAAGTTCAGGTTGACGACCATTGACTTTTTAAACATCCTCTTTTCGACTTGATTATTTTTTATTAAAACTGGTATCGGAGTCCAAGAGCTATATCCAAGTCGAGGTCATCGGAATAATTGTCGTTAAAACCTAGTTCCGGTCTCATGTCCAGCGAAATGAGCAATGGGATTTCGAAATCATACTCAATACCAATATCACCCGCAACAAGGGCAAAAACCCCATCGTTCTCACCTGCATCAAAAGATCCTACACCACCACCGGCACCAACATACCAATGAAATCCTCCGTCTATGGGCATTACCCATTGGTACAGACCCACTAGTTTAAAGGCATCCACATTGTTGGAATCTCTCCAACCCAGATCAAACTCCAATCTGTTGTATTCCTTGAGATAACGTTGATAGGAGATTTCCCCTCCAAATCCGTCGTTATCGCCCACTCTTATACCCAATGCGTTTTTTGATATGCTCTGGGCACTTACGGTTGTTGCTCCGATTAAAAATAGCATTAAAAATAGATTCTTCATGATTGTTTTCTTTTGAGACAAAGATAGTTTTGTATTGGGGTTGACTTATCTCTATTGAATTAATGGTTGATGCAAATAAGAATTGAGATGGGCTTATAACAACGGTTTGAAGAATTTGAACAATCCTTCCAAAAATCTGAACCAAATGGTCCTGTTCTGAAAGCGCTCCAAAGTAACGGGTTCCGATTTTTCACATATTTTTTGAAACTCTGCGGTCATTTCGGCGTTAATTCCTTGGTTATAAATAAGGATATTGGTCTCGTAGTTGAGTTCAAAGCTTCGGCTATCAAAATTTCCAGAGCCGATGGACACCAAATCATCATCGACAATCATTATTTTGCTATGGGAGAAATCTTCTCGAAGATATATTTTTACGCCAACCTGAAGCAATTCTTCAAAATGGGAGAACATGGCAAACTTAGCTGCTTTGGAATCGGATTTTTTGGGCACCAAAAGGGAGATATCCACACCTTCCATTGCTGTAATTTTTAAACTTTGTAAAAAAGCCTCCCCTGGCACAAAATAGGGGTTTGCTATGCAAATGGAACTTTTGGCCTGGTTCATCATGCCAATATATTGTTGCATAATGGTAGGATGCTTGGAATCTGGCCCCCCGGCTACCACTTGTGCACGAACATCGCCTGCCGTTTGTTGCTCGGATAGGTAGTCTGCGATATGGAAATCCTCTTTGTTGCTTGCAAAAAAGTAATCTTTAAGGAAAATCAGATGTAGATCGTTTACAATGGGCCCTTCGAGTTTTAAGTGGGTATCTTTCCATTTGCCCAGTTCGTTTTCTCGTTTAATGTATTTGTCGGAAACATTGACACCACCGGTAAAAGCCACTTTGTTGTCAATGATCACAATTTTTCGATGGTTCCTAAAATTGAGCGAGAACAGCAGATTTTTAAGTCGAATCGGCATTATGGGATAGATCTTTACCCCAACATCCTGAAACTTTTTTCTGGGGCGCCCCCTTAATTGGTAGCTGCCCAAGGAATCGTAAATAATTCTAACTTCTACACCTTCTTTGATTTTTCTTTCAAAAAGTTCCAACATTTTGTCCAAAAGGGTGCCTCTTTCCAAAATATAGTACTGTACATGGATAAAGTTTTTGGCCTCTTCCATGGCTTTGAAAAGTACATTGAAGGTTTCCTCGCCATCTTGAAGAGGTATTATTTTGTTTCCTGTTTTTGCAGTGGTGTTGGAGTTGGCTTTTATTAATCGGTTGAGTCTTTCTTTTCGAATATCTGCATCAAAATGGGTCAAAAATTTTTCTTGGGCGGAAATTTTAGGGGGAGTGTATTTGTTCCTTTTTTCAAACTCTTTGGTGTTGAAGAATTTGAACTTTCTGCGGTTCATCCCAAACAGATAGTAGAGTGCTGCTCCCAAAATGGGCAGGGTTATAATGGCAAGCGCCCAGCTTATGGAGCGCGACGGCCTTCTTCCGTGATAAATTATGGCCCCAATGGCCCAAACGGAGGTCAGAACATATAGAATGGTAAGGACAGTCTTCAAAAAAAATGGTGGTGTTTATTTGTTCTAAGGTATAAACGAATATTGGTTTATCAACACTTTGGGGAAAGAATTAGGGGGGAAGGGCAATAAAAAAACTCTGGCAAAAACTTGCCAGAGTTATGTGGTATAGTGTGAAAATTATTGGGGACTGTCGTCTGTGGCATCTTCGACTTCATCTTCCACGTCATCGGCAGCATCCTCAATGTCGTCCCCAACATCATCTGCGGCATCTTCCACATCATCGGCAGCATCCTCGACTCCGTCTTTCACATCTTCAATAGCCTCTTCGGCTTTATCTTCTTTTGTTTCTCTGCAACTGGTCATACTCAAGGTAAGTGCCATTGCAATTAGCATTGTAAATAAACTTATTGACTTTCTCATGGGTTCTCTGATTTTAGGTTAATGATTTTTAATTAGTGTGCTTCTATAATTTTTTTCTTCCTGTTATCAACGAAATAATAAACAATACAATAAATATGAAGAAAAGGATTTTAGCTATACTTGCTGCTCCTGCAGCAATTCCACCAAATCCGAATATACCGGCAATAATGGCCAATATTATAAAGGTGACTGTCCATCGTAACATAATAGTAGTGTTTTTAGTTAATGCCTGATTAACTGTTAATCAGTACATTACAAATATAGCTTAGTTGTGGTCCAGAATTTATCGCTTTTCATGTTTATATTGACTCAAAAGAAGCATTTCACGTTTTTTGGTGTAAAAATCTTGTTTTTAGAAGGTTGTGGGTGCGTTTTTAATGTTGCAGCCCAACAAATAATGGCCCCAATTGGGTGTTTGAGCTCAAATTTTTCAGAAAAAATTCGTTGGACAGGCGTTTGGCCTTCAATTTTACCTTTTTGGGATTTTGGATAATTTCTTCCAACCTTTTTGCGTCGGAATCTTTGCTAAGCCAATCGGAGGCCTGTTCTTTGGGGAGAATAACAGGGGCGCGGTTGCTAATGTTGTGATAGCTGGAAACGAATGGGTCCGTTTTGCCTACCGTTAATGCAGTGCACAAAAAACCATCGTTTAGCCTGTTGTATGTGCCTGCTAAGTAAAAGGGTTTTTCGGATGGCTTATAAATATAGTAGCTACAGGTATTGCCATTTTCCAAAAGATGGGTGTAAAAGCCTGTTGCAATGATCAAACAGCGCCTCTTTTTATAGGAATCCTGCATCCAGCCAACGCTTTGCAGCTCATCCATCTGCACGTTCAATGTATTGGTCTTGTCCTGAAAAATTTGCCAGTCTTCTTTAAAGTCTTGGGGCATAAGTCCCCAAATGGCAAACGATATTTTGTTTGGGTTTTCCATGGTCACCACACATAGGTTGGTTTCATGAAAGCCATTGATAATGGGGTTTGGCAGGTATAAATTTGGATATCTGAACGGGATTCCAAACTCTTTTTCTATCTCTTCTCTCCCTGCTTCATTTGAAAGTTTGTAAATCATAATTATCTGGAATCTTATCTCCAAATAAGCATTAAGTTGGCAAAAAGGTTGACTCAAACAAATTTAATTGTGATGCTTTCCATAAATTTTATCAAAATGCACAACAGGTTAAAACTATTTTAAAGGTGAAGGTGAATAGTTGTACAAACCGCCACAAAGCCTATCTTTATGGGATTAAGACCTAATTTGAAATAAACAGCAGTATATATCCCAATGATAAAAATCAAAGTTGCCGCCCAAGACACCGCCGAATCGGTTGGGCAAATCAAAAATGTGATTGGAGGGGAAATAGAGGAAAGATGGGGGCAGTACACTTTGAGTGTTTCCAATGATAAGGCAAAGGGGAGTATCCGTTTCATCACCTTCGATTGGGGGGTAAGTTTATTGGAACTGGACATTATTTTTTTTGATGAGGTATTGATTGAGGTGGACACTTCAAATTTTAACCCCATCAATTTTTATTATTGTTTGGAAGGTTATTGCGGACATAAGTTCGGGTACCAGCCGGAGGACGAGATAAAGATCATGGAGCAGTTCCAGTCCGTTATCTTGACCAATCGTGATGGAGGAATTACGGACAGGTATTTTCCCAAAGATGTGAAGGTTTCCCAGACCGTGATACAGGTGCGTAGAAAGCCGTTCTTGCGCAAAAGATTAAACCAGGGAGAGGAACTCAACAAACAATTGTACAAAGTATTTTTGGACACCGACCAGGAAAAAGTGTTTGCTTACTACGGTTCTTATAATTTGAAAATAGCCGAGGTGATGTCCGCTATAAAAAAAGTCAAGGCTAAGGGAATGATCCGTATTATGATGATCGAGGGCTATGTTTATCAAATACTATCCATGCACATGATGCAGCATAACAAAGAGATGATGAACAAAAGGCCTCAAACCAGCTTATTGAAAAGGGAGCTGAAGACGATTCGAAGCTATGCAAAAAAAATAGAAAAGAACATCGCCAAGGATTTTTCGTTGGAAGATATTTCCGCCGAGACTGGACTAACGCAAGCAAAGCTCCAAGAAGGGTTTAAGTTGTTGTACAATAAAACGGTAACGGAATATATAAGGCATGCAAGGCTGGAACTGGCCCGCGATTACATTACAACCACCGAAATGAACATTTCCGAGGTGGTATATTCCATTGGATTTACCAGTAGGAGTTATTTTTCCAAAATCTTCAAGGAGAAATATGGTATAAGTCCAAGTGAATTCAAGAACAGTAAAAAAAGCGCTCAGGTAGTAGATTGATATAAACCTGAAAGGGCTAAAAGCAAAAAAACGGCAAATTATTGGGTTTGCCCACACAGCGGTGTGCAAAATTGTTCAAGACTAAGGATGCTTTGATAAACATGGGTTATCTCTACGCGAAGTAACGGGTCTGGGGCATCTATCCTAAAGGATAGCCGCAGTTTTTCTTTATCCACGTACAGCTTACCGTGATCCAAGGGGCGGGGCAGGGAGAGCATTTTCAAGTTATGGAACTCCGCTGCTGCATCAGGAATGCGGAATTGAAAGGAAAAGCGGAAGACCATATTGTCCAGCACGTTTATTTTGGCCACACCTGTTTGTGGCAATTTTTGGAGGATGATACGGCTCTGCTGCCGTTGCACCCGGTTAAGGAATTGCCCGTTTTGGTGGTTTGTGATTTCCAGCGCTGCAAAGGTAATGTGCAGTTGGGTATGGGAATTTTGGTGGAGGAAGTTTTTAATGGTTTGAATGGGGCTTGGAGTTGGATTTTTTAACATTGGAATAGGTTAAGAAGGCAATTAAAGATAAGATATTTTTTGATATTAACACTATATATAGGGAAGATTTATTTCTATATATAGTGCAACTTGGAGCATGCGAAATAAATTAAGCCGTGAAGAGAAATTATTTATACGAGATTTTGGAATGAATCTCAGGGCTTTACGTGAAGAGCGGAATTTATCGCAAACCAAATTGGAGGCCATTGCCGGATTATCCAAAAATCAAGTGTGGCGCATTGAAAACGGCGAAGTGAATACTACCATATCCAACTTGAAATTACTTGCCAAGGCATTGAATATTGATATTGCACAGCTTTTTGAGTTTAGGGATTGATTTATAAAATCAATTTGGCCGATCATCGGTTTTATTCCTATTTTGGGTGTATACAGATGTATTTT
Organism: Allomuricauda ruestringensis DSM 13258; assembly: GCF_000224085.1. NCBI lineage: Bacteria > Pseudomonadati > Bacteroidota > Flavobacteriia > Flavobacteriales > Flavobacteriaceae > Flagellimonas > Flagellimonas ruestringensis. The sequence continues at coordinate 986,377 of NC_015945.1, read as the reverse complement.
ATCTTTATATAAACAAGTTACCACTCATTTGAACGCAAGCATACTCAAAATCATAATGAATGAATAAAACCGCTGAATCTGCATGGAAAGAATGTCTGATTTTCATTAAAGACAATTTACAGCCTCAAGCTTATAAAACTTGGTTCGAACCAGTTATACCGATTAAATTGGAAAATGACACTCTGACTATTCAAGTTCCAAGTAAATTTTTTCACGAATGGATTGAGGAACATTATCTGAAATTATTAAGAGTAGCATTAATCAAATTTATTGGAGAAAAAGCTAAACTGAATTACCAAATAAGAGTTGATTATACTTATAGCAGTCTCAATATAACAAATGTTGAAAAATCCTTAGAATATGATGTTTTTATTTCACACTCTTCTGAGGATAAAGATAGTTTTGTAAGACCGTTGGTAATTGAACTTCAGCAATTAGGGATTAGAGTATGGTATGATGAATTTGAACTGAAATTAGGAGATAGTTTAAGAAAATCAATTGATAAAGGTTTAATTAATTCTAGATATGGAATTATAATTTTATCTAAATCATTTTTTAATCGAAATTGGACACAATACGAGCTAAACGGATTTGTAAATAGAGAAATGAATGGTTTAAAGGTAATTTTACCAATCTGGCATAACGTAACAAAGGAAGAAGTGCAAAACTTCAGCCCTTCTTTAGCAGATAAAGTTGCATTAAACAGTGAACTAAAAGATATAAATGGAATTGCAAATGACATCTATACTTTCTTAACTAAAACTGATTAAAAACGTGTGGTAACAACGTTAACCATTGCACAAGCCCTTGAACAGTAGGAAAAAGACCGATTTTAAGCCCAGAATACAATTCGATTCAGTTTTGTTTCCAAAACAAAAGTCCCGCCCCGAAAGATTATGAAATTACAATTCCACTTTGGTTATTGTATAATAACGAAGATATTTACACTAACATTTTCTTTAATGTAAAAGAGGCGAAAAAACTACAATAATCAATTGGCGGTGATTTCTTAGATTCAGTGTTGTAAAGTTCCGTATGTGTGAACAAAGATTATAACTGAAATGGTTACTAGGGGAAAATGAGTTTTTTGATTTTTCGCTTCACTCTTGAACTATTTTTTATACAGTTCAAAAGTTCTTCTTTAATAATTGGTTTGATGCTTCCTAAAATATGATAATCGATTCCCTCGACAGGATAAACGGATTCAAATGTTTTCAAGTCATAATCATCGATTTCGTCAAGATAAATAAAGGTGTCCAGCGGAAAGGAAAAACCTGTATCATCGCAAAGCTCTTTGCCATTGGGAAAAAGGTAACAACTAATACACCTTTCGGGGTATTCCATACAACCAGAAACTTTTATATCATCGGGAATGAAATCCTGCGAGGTCGGCAAACTTGCAACAACCAATTTATTGTTTTCTATATATATTGGAATGAAATATTTAGGTTTTGAACCTCCTTTTTTAAAATAAAAAGTCGGAAAGTATAAAACCGTAAAAGGATTAATTGCCATAGAGCCTTTTTATGTCCTTTTGCTCTAGGTAATTAAAATAGATATCCTTCTTGCCTTCAGGCAGAAGATTTGATAAGTCAATTTTTATATCAGTTGTTGTCTTGGTCCTGTTGTGAAAACTGTCAAGAAGATTATTCTCTTTAGATAATTTATACCAAAGTGTATGAGGCTTGTGAGAGAACTCAATAAGTTCATTTGCGGTCATATTGCCCAATTTGGCAATAAGTGTGTTTAGCAATTCAATCTCCGAATCTGAAAATTCATCATCATTGAATTCATTTTTGGCGCACACAAAATTTCCATCATAACCATTCATTGATGTGATTTCAATAAAATCCGATAACATAAATGGATCATTGATTTCAGCGTATATGTCTTCTGCGACCGGCCCTAAATGCCATACTTCCCACTCCAATCCAAGAAATGGTTTGCCAAACTTTTTCATTGAAAACTCTTCAATAAAATAAAGAAGTTTAATGATTTTGGTTTTAGAAACAGGTTCTCCTATATTCTTACAAAGATAAACTAGGGTATTACCGATTTTCTCTATTTCGGATTTAGAATAGGCCATATGATTGGTTGTATATCCCATCTATAAAATATACGTAAAATAGATGAAAAAAGTATGTCAAAGATATAAAAATTAGGACAGGATTACCCCTATCTTCAAAATTGACCACTAAAAATTGAACTCAATTTGATTAGTAATTGGCATCTGTACATGTATGCGTATTAATCCCCAAAAATCTTTGGCTATGCTACTTTGAAAAATCCTTTGCACTGAATATCCAGTAAGAATGATACTTTCCCATTTTGACCTCAACATCAAACCTAAGTTGTACCAAAAGGTTCAAAATATTGTTGCATACTCTTTTCGTGGATTCCCCAAAGGCTCTTTATCTCCCTATATGGTCTTAAGGTCATTTAATGGCACTATCAACTCGGCGCCCTTTCTACTCTCTCGCTCCCATAAGATTGCACCTTGTGGTGGTGCGGAATTTACTTCACTTAGCTTGCTCGTTAAAAAGCACGGTTGCGAAAGACAATAAACAAAAAACCCGGCAATTTTGCCGGGTTTTTTGTGGTACCTCCAGGAATCGAACCAGGGACACACGGATTTTCAGTCCGTTGCTCTACCAACTGAGCTAAGGTACCAAGCTTTATTAAGCGGGTGCAAATATAATTTCAAAAATAGGATATACAAACAAAAACCCGAAAAAAAGGTTCTGATTTTTTCCAATTCCCGATCTTTGCCATATGAATTTGGTTATCGACATCGGCAACACCCTCGTTAAATATGCTGTTTTCCAGAACAGAAAGTTAATCTATGACCAAACCTCGGCCTCCCGTCTGTTCTTGTCAATAATAAAGGAGTTGTTCGAAAAATACCCGAGTATTAACAAAGCCATACTATCGTCCGTAGGTAAATTGGACAGAAAGGAAAGAGATGTCGTGGCCCTTTTTTGCAAGGTGCATGTGCTTACCAATAATTCCAAAGTCCCTTTTAAGAACAGTTATGCCACCCCAAACACCTTGGGAGTAGACCGCTTGGCCTTGGCCGCTGCGGCATATTACCAAAATCCGCGCGGAAATACTTTAGTGATAGATGCCGGTACCTGTATCACCTACGATATGGTGAACAATGCCGGGGAATACGTTGGAGGGGCTATTTCGCCCGGTGTTAGGATGCGGTACAATGCCATGCACAACCAAACCGCTGGACTGCCATTGCTTGGTCCGGACGAATTGTTGGATTTTATAGGCAACTCAACGGAATCCTGCATGCACAGCGGTGTAATCAATGGTGTCACCCAAGAAGTGGATGGGGTTATTGCGCAATATCAATCTCGTTTTCAAGATTTAACAGTTATTTTAACAGGCGGAGACTCCCATTTTTTTGCCAAAAGGCTAAAAAACACCATATTTGCGAACTCCAAATTTCTCTTGGAGGGGCTAAACTGCTTGCTGGAATACAATACAAATTGAATGATTAAAAAAATTCTGATCGCTTTTTTCTGCGTGACTGCCCATGGCTTGTTCGCACAAAATGGAACTATTTCGCCATATTCTTATTTTGGAATCGGCGACCACCGGGACAACGGGTCCGTGGACAACCAAATGATGGGCGGTATAAGTATGTATGGGGACAGCATCCATATAAATCTATCCAATCCAGCGGCATACTCCAAGCTTAGGTTAACTGCATATACAGCAGGATTGTCCCATAAAGAATACCGGCTTAAGAGTTGGAACGAAGAACAGAACACCTCCGTTACCAATTTGGATTACCTTTCCATTGGTTTTCCTTTGGCAAAAAATGTAGGTTTCGGTTTTGGTCTAATGCCTTATTCCTCTGTTGGCTACAGTTTAAATTCCTCCTCCGAAAACAGTCAAGGTGCGGAAGTGGTCAATTTTTTTACTGGAGAAGGAGGGCTTAACAGATTGTATGCCTCCATTGGGTTTGAGCCCATCAAAAATCTTAGTTTAGGAGTTACCGCCAACTTCAATTTTGGAACTTTGGAATACGAAAGAATCCAGAGTGTGGAAGGAGTACAGTTCGGAACCTTGGACAATCGTGAGTCTAAAATAAACGGTTACGATTTTAAATATGCCTTAAACTATACACCTACAATAAAAGATAAATACACACTTTACACCTCAGTTTTGGTAAACACCCAAGGTAATTTGGTATCCAAAAACACACAAACGCTTGGGTCCTTTTCACTTTCAAACGGAAATAACGTAGAGGTAGTGGATGTAAACCTCGATGCGTCCAACCTTCGGAACACCGAATTAAAGATACCCACGCGGACAACCGTAGGGCTTGGTTTTGGGGAGAATAAAAAATGGTTTTTAGGAGCGGAGTACAGTTTTCAACAGATGAGCGATTTTGACAATACGTTCCTAGGTTTGGACAACGTAACATATAACGATGCCAGCACTTATGCATTTGGAGGATATTGGGTGCCCGATTACCGTTCGCTTTCAGGATATTTTAAAAGAGTCACCTATCGTGCCGGATTAAGGTATGATGTAAGTGGTATGACAGTGAACAACAAAGAAATAAACAACTTTGGCATAACTTTTGGATTAGGATTACCGGTAGGAGCAAACTTTTCCAATCTTAATGTAGGTTTTGAATTGGGAAGACGTGGAACCACCGACCAAAACTTAATTGAAGAAAGTTATTTCAAAATCAATATAGGCTTATCGTTAAACGATAGATGGTTTCAGCAGAGAAAAATAAATTGATAGGCCATTTTTTTGAAAATTTGATAAATAACCACCCATAAAAGGTCCTGTAAAAGGATTTTTTAATGAAAATTTGTACTTTAACAGCTTTAAAACTAGTAAGATGAAAAAGAGACACTACTTAACAATGATAATGGTCACCATGTTGACGGGATTAAGTATGGCACAAGCACAGAACCCCGAGTGTATGACCAATCTATCGATTTATGCAGAACACGTAAAGGTTAAAAATTATGATGCAGCTTATGAACCATGGAAAATGGTTTACGAAAGCTGTCCGGATATTAACAAAGCCAATTTCTCCTATGGAGAAAGAATTTTGAAGGCCAAAGTTGAGAGTTCAACAGGAGCTGAAAAAGATGGTTACATTCAAGATTTGTTGGACTTGTACGATAATAGCCTAAAATATTTCCCAACAAAATACAGTAAAGCCGGTGTGGCGATAGACAAGGCATTGTTGTTGTACGAGAACAAAATGGCTTCGGACGAAGAGTTGTTCAATATGTTGGACAAAGGTTTCCAAGAAGATCAAGCTAATTTCAAGAACCCAAGAGCTTTGTACCTATATTTCTCTAGCCTTGTAGATTTGCATGGTGCTGGTAAAAAAGATCTTCAGGATGTATTCAATACTTATGATGATGTTACTGGAAAAATAGAAGAGGAAAACAAGGAATTGACCGATGTGGTAACCAAACTTCTTCCTAAAGATTCTTTGGGTACATTGACCTCTAAAGAGAAAAGAGCCCTTAGAGTTGCTACAGTAAACTCTGAGTCTTTTGGTAAAGTGGCAAGCAGTGTGGATTCCAAATTGGGAGCACTTGCCGACTGTGACAACCTTATTCCATTGTACGAAAAAAGCTTTGATGAAAAGAAAGATGATGTTAAGTGGGTAAAACGTGCCGTAGGAAGAATGTTCTCTAAAGAATGTACCGACGACCCAATGTTCAGAAAATTGTTCGAGGCCCAATTGGCTTTGGACCCATCCGCAGATGCATACATGTACGGTGGGGTGCTAAAACAAAAATCTGGAGATATGAACGGTGCCCTTGCTGACTTTAACAAAGCAGTAGGGTTGGAAACGGATTCATATAAAAAATCTGATATCCTTTATAAAATTGCAACAACTGTTAGAAACAGTAGCAAATCACAAGCAAGAAGCTATGCACTTAAGGCTATCGATGCAAATCCGGCGAATGGTAAAGCATATTTGTTGATTGCCAATCTTTACGCATCCAGTGCAAACGCTTGTGGTAGTACACCGTTCGAAAAGAGAGCAATTTATTGGAAAGCTGCCGATATGGCCAGAAAAGCCGGTAGGGTAGACCCTGCTCTAAGTAGCCGTGCCAATCAAACAGCGGCCAGTTATGCTGCCAAGGCACCGTCCAAAGAGATGATCTTCAGCTCAGGAAAAGCGGGTCAAAGCATTTCTTTCAGCTGTTGGGTAGGAGGTAGTGTTACGGTACCTAATCTGTAGTGAAACAAACATCAGGACATATTTTAAAGAGCTTTGCCACGGTTTTTACCGTGGCAATCCTTTTTATGTCATGTGGTGACGATTACCAAAGGGTGGGCGAGGAAGCCGTTAAACCTTTGTTTCCACAAGGTGTGGCACAAAATTTTACTTTGACCTATACGGAGACGGTAGAGGCCATGAGCACCCAAGACTCTGCCAGTTCGAGGGTAGTGGCCGTGCTTAGAAGCCCATTGTCCGAAGATTTTGACAATCAAAGGTTTAAATTCCGTACCTTCCCAAAAGGACTTCAGGTTGATTTTTACGATGAAAAAAACCAAAAAAGTGTTATTGTAGCCGATTATGGTATTGTATATTCACAGACCAATTTGATAGATTTGCAAGGAAATGTGGTAATAGAAAGCCATGATGGAAAAAAACTGGAGACAGACCAGTTGTACTTTGATAGAAAGAACAATTGGATTTTTACCGAAGCCGCATTTAAATACACCAATCCTGAAGATGGAACCGTAATGGACGGCGAAGGAATGGATTTTAATAAGGATTTCACTTTTTTCAAGGCCCACAAGACCTACGGATTAATGACGATTAAAGAAGAATAGGATGATCAAAATTTTACGATACACAGAATACCTATACTTGGCCGTAGCGGTCATTTCCATTTATAAGATTGTTACACTTTGGAGCGTAAATCCAAAGGATACCTACATATTTATCTTCTTTGCGGTGGTTTCCATTGCTATGTTCATTTTCAGAAGAAGATATCGCAAACGCTTTGAACAACGAAAAAAGGATAATCAACAATAACATTGGATTCCTCCCTTATTATTATAGTTCTTTCCCTGCTGTTTTCAGCATTTTTCTCAGGAATGGAGATTGCCTTCGTTTCAGCCAACAAAATTCATATTGAAATAGAGAAAAAGCAAGAAGGTTTCTTGGCCAAGGTGCTTACCCTGCTTACCGATAAACCTTCAAAATTTATTGCCACCATGCTCATAGGCAATAACATTGCACTGGTTGTATACGGACTTTTTATGGGAGATGTACTTATGGACTGGTTTCAAAACTTGTTGCCGACAAATTATCAGTTCTTAAATGCCCTGTTATCAGATTTCAGTTTGCTTTCCCAAACGGTCATTTCAACCTTGTTGATTTTGTTGACAGCGGAATTTTTGCCCAAGGTGTTTTTTCAGATATATTCCAATGCCCTGATTAAGGTTTTTGCAGTACCCGCCTATTTTTTTTACCTCTTGTTCTCTGTTATATCTTGGTTTGTAATCAAAGTATCCGATTTTATCTTGAGGGTGTTTTTCAAAACCGAGGGTGATGAGGTACAACTGTCCTTCACCAAACTGGAATTGGGGGATTATATCAATGAGCAAATGGAAACCGTTGAGGAAGAGGATGATGTAGATTCCGAAATACAGATTTTTCAGAATGCATTGGAGTTTTCAACCGTAAAAGCGAGGGAAGTAATGGTGCCCCGTACCGAGATTACCGCGGTAGAAATCAGCGAGACACCAAAAAACCTTGCCAAACTATTTTCTGAAACCGGTTATTCAAAAATTCTGATTTATAAAGACAGTATTGACGAAATAATCGGTTATGTGCACTCCTACGAGCTGTTCAAAAAGCCCAAGACCATAAAAAGTATATTGCTTCCCGTTGAATTTGTTCCTGAGACCATGCTTATTCAGGATATATTAAATGTACTGACCAAAAAACGTAAAAGTATGGCCGTTGTATTGGACGAATACGGAGGTACCTCGGGTATTTTGACCGTAGAGGACATTATAGAGGAACTTTTTGGGGAGATTGAAGACGAACACGATTCCACCGATCTTTATGAAGAACAAATAAGTGAGACCGAGTATAAGTTTTCGGCCCGTATGGAGGTGGATTACATTAACGAAAACTATAAATTGGAGCTACCCGAAGGAGAAGAATATGAAACCTTGGGTGGATTGATCGTAAATAAGACGGGTGAAATTCCCGAACAGGATTCAGAAGTGACCGTCGGCAACTTCACCTTCAAGATTTTGGAGGTATCTACTACCAAAATAGATTTGGTAAGTGTGCGCGTTCATACTGAAGATTAATAATTTCCGTCCCTTTTTTGGCTTTCCTATTTGAAAAGAAAGTGGTATTTTCGCCCACTGAATTTAAAGAAAACAAGCAGTAAAATGGCAATATTAGAGAATATTAGAAAACGAACAACAGTTCTTATTCTGATTATTGGTTTGGCGTTGTTCGCATTCGTAATATCGGGAGTATTCAGCAGCGACAATTTTTCTGGTGGAAAAGTAGGCTCCACGGTTGCAGAGGTGAATGGAGAAAATATTCCCATCAACGAGTTTAGAGCTCAGGTTGAAACAGCTTCCAGAAGATATGGACCCAGTGTTACTTCAACCCAGTTGGTGAACATGGTATACGATCAAGAAGTAAGAAAGACCATTTTGAACCAACAGTTCGAAGAATTGGGAATTGATGTGGAAAGCGACCAGATCATTGAATTTGTGAGAACTTCGGGTTATGCCCAAATTCCAGATTTTCAAGACGAGAACGGAGTATTTAACGAACAAGTCTTTAAAAGTGCCATTGCCGATTGGAAAGCAAACGACCCTTTGCGTTACGATGCCTGGTTGCAAGATGAGGCATCCATTATACAAGCGGCCAAGGAGCGTATGTACTTCAACTTGGTAAAAGGAGGGGTTACTGCTACCCTTACCGAAGGAGAGATGAACTATAACATGGCCAACGATAAGGTGGATTTGCAATACGTTCGCATTCCTTACACTTCCATTGCTGATAGTACAATCAAAATTTCCAAAGGTGATATCGAAGCGTACATCAACGACCACAAAGCATTGTTTGAACAAGACAAAGCCCGTGATATCCGATTTGTGTATTTTGAGGAAAAACCATCTGCAGAAGATGAGAACAATGTAAAAGAAGAGATTACCGCTTTGATGGATGATTCTGTTGAATATTCAGAGGCAACGGATGCCAACGATACCATTCTTGGTTTTAGAAATACCAAAAACATGGCCGCGTTTCTGGACAGATATTCTGACACCAAACTTGATACCATATACAAAGCTAAAAAGGACCTTCCTTCTGTAGTGGCCGATACATTGATGGCGATGAGTGTTGGAGAAGTATATGGACCATACAAGGATGGGGATTCTTATAAAGTGTCCAAAGTAATGGACAGAAAAGAAAATGGAACCGTAAAGGCAAGTCATATCCTTATAACCTGGGAAGGAGCTGAGCGTGCCAACCCATCTATTACAAGAACCAAAGAGGAGGCAGAGGCAGAGGCAAAAAGATTATTGGCCGAGGCCAGAAAAGAAGATGTGATTTTCACTGCTTTGGCGCGGGATAATTCAGACGGCCCTTCCGCACCACGTGGAGGAGACCTTGGGTATTTTCAAGAAGGGGTAATGGCAGATGGGTTCAACGATTTTTGTTTTGGAAATCCAACGGGAACAGTTGGTTTGGTAGAAACGCAATTTGGATACCACATAATTAAAGTTGACGACAAACAAGATGTGGTTCAGGTAGCTACCTTGGCAAGAGAAATTGAACCATCAGAAACGACCATCAATACCTTGTTCACCGATGCGACCAAGTACGAAATGGCCGTTATGGATGCAGAACCAGAAAACTTTGGGGATATTGCCAAAGAAAGCAGCTACACAGTTAGACCCGTAAACAAAATCAAGGAGATGGAAGAGAATCTTCCGGGTCTTGGTTCACAACGAAGCATTGTACAGTGGGCTTTTAACGAAGACACCAGTGTAGGGGATATTAAACGATTTAACGTAAACAACGGCTATGCCGTGGTACAGTTGACCAAAAAGTACAAAAAAGGACTTATGGCCCCCGAAGATGCCTCAGCAACAGCATTGCCAGCTATTAGAAAAGAGCTTAAGGCAAAACAAATCATAGCAGCAAACAAAGGAAAAGCCATGGATGCCATCGCTTCGGACAATAATGTAAGTCAAAGCACAGCCTCTGCAGTAACATTGTCGTCGCCAACCTTGCCGGGAGCAGGTAGGGAGCCTTTAGTGGTTGGAACAGCGTTTGCCATGGATAAAGACCAGACTTCCGATTTGATTAAAGGAAACACAGGGGTGTACATGATCAAGGTTACCAACAAAACCGAAGCTCCAGATGTAGAAAACTATAGCACCTACGCTCAAAATTTGCAGACAAGTGCAGCTGCAAGGGTCAATGGTGCGGTTTACAATGCTTTGAAGGACAAAGCAGAGATAGAAGATAAAAGAGCTACATTCTACTAGGATTTAGCGATATGAGATAATAAAACGCCTCCTGAACGGGAGGCGCTTTTTATTGGAGCATTATTATTTGCTTTCAGGTTCATCCCATTTCATCTTATAGCAGATATGGGTGATTTTTCCTTTGGAATCAACTGTGATTTCAAAACCTTGTTTGGTGCGGAAATAGGCATCACGGAGAAAATACCATTTGCCATTTTTAAAAAAGAACTCTCTTTTGTCCGGTTTCCATTCTGCAATAGGGTATATGTAATCTAAAAGTACTTGAAAATACGGGGCGGATTCTTTGTTCAAAAAAAAATCATCCCTAATATAACTAGTAAGTTCAGGCAAGTCGGTACTGGTTTTAATGCGCTCAAATCGTTTTACTTGCTCTCCATTGTCGATAACGATAAACTCATTGACCTGCTTTTCTTTTTCACCATAGATATTTTTGGTCTCTTGAGTGATGTAGAACACATTATATTTCAGGATATTTTTAACCGACTCTGAAGTAACCAAATTATAGTTAGTGGTGCAACTTTTATATAAAAAGTTGTCCAGTCTATGGGAGGCCTCAAGGCTATCTTGGCCAAATGTGACATGGACAAAGAGAAGAAGGGTTCCCACCAGGAAATTTCTAGACATCCTTTTATTACTTTGTAACATTTTGCAAATAGTTTGATGAATATGTTCAAACTTATATGTAATGGATGGAATTTTTGGGCACCAATTGATGGATGGCCGGTTTGGATGGATGGATACCCTTTAGAGAGTGATAAATAGATATGTGAAACGAAAGAGGGGCTTAATATTAAGCCCCTCTTCATTAATTTATCAATTATTTTTACTGTCTTATATACGTGGCGGTATATTCACCATTTTCAAAAAAATCATCATTGAGTTTAAGTTCCAAGATACCGTTTTCTTGGTCCCAAGTGCCTCCTGTAATACAACCGATCCCATAATCAGGACAAAAAGCTAGGTTACTTGTTGGCAACACTTCGCCGCAAACTACAGATATGGTACCATCGTTCACCAAAGCAGTGTTGCTGGTACAATATTGCAGTAACCCTCCATCAGCTGTTTCTAAATACCAATTTCCATCTGGTGTTTGAGATATGTTAATTGTTGGAATGGTACCAGTGGACCCAGCTCCACAAACGGAGTTGCTAACCGTGTACGCGCCAGATAAATCGGCAAAACAATTTACTGTCAAATTAAAACTTTGATTAGAATATTGGTAAACATCGCCATCATTTTGATGAACTTTAACAGTAAAGGTAAATACGTCTCCTATCCTTAATTCTTCGGCAGAAACTCCTGTTTCTTCTATAAATTCATTTAATGATGTTAAACTGAAAGTAAATGGAACCGATTCAAATGAGCCCACACTTATTTCAGCTCCGCCATTAAATCGCTTGACAATTTCGAACTTGGATATATCTGTTTCAATACCAGAAACTTTCTCCACGTTCATTTCAATAGTATTTACACTAAAGTCTACTATGGAGTTTTCCAAATTCTCAGGGGTTAATGGAATTCCTTGTACGCTTCCCGATCCACTAATGTCTATAAGAACACCAGCAGTATCTCTTTCTTGTAATACTTGAGCTTCTTCTTCTGAGTCACACCCAGATAATATACTAACAAGTATAAGAGCTAACCATAAAAGTTTTATACGTTTCATAATATTTTGTCTTTAAGTTTAAATGATTAGTTTACATCCCACCAAACCTTGGTGGTAAGGGCATCGCTTCCTTGATCTGCAACTGCTTCGCTGACATTGGATCCGTTCAACGCTACTTCATCGTTAGTGTAAGTGTATCTCGTAGGAATACTGTTTACGCCTGGTTGAGGGTCTACCGCCAAAGTTAGGTTTGAAGGAATGTCAGATCTTCTCCATTCGGCCCATGTCTCATATCCTTGTAAAAAAGTTCCCACCCATAATTGTTCAGCAATTGATTGATACCCATTGTATGCGGGAGTATAACTTGCTGGATCTAAACCATTTTGTTCCAATGAAGCGGCAACTCCAGCATTAAAATACGCTTCTGGATCACCACCCATACCATGTACTTCTGCAACTTCAGCAAGTAAAAGGTTTACTTGAGCAGCAGTGATGAAGTACAAAGGTGCATCCGCAGCCATGAATGCATCACCGATTTCTGAAACCGTTCCAGCTCCATAACCATTTAGTCCGGGATTGATATACCCTGCCGGTTTACCTCTATATTCATTGGCATCATTTGGATTGGCATAAACTGCCAAGCGAGGGTCATTTTCTGCCAACATAAAATCAACCAAAGCCTCTCCCATGCACCATTCTGCTTCGCGCCCATTTAAGACTGTACCATAATGTGGATTTATGTTGGGTGCTGTTATACTGGAAAATTGGATAAAGGCATTGTCGGACGAATTTGTAATCAAATCCCCGGAGTCTATTAAAGATTGTAATTCGGCTGTACTGAAAAGAGATGTTTCAGAGACCCTCATTAAGGCTCTGAATTTAACTGAAGTTGCAAATTTCACCCACTTAGATACATCTCCTCCATAAATTAAATCCTGATCAGAGTTGATAGCCCCTTCACCAGATTTAAATTTGGCAATAGCCTCATCCAGTAGTTCAAATATTTGGGTGTAAACCTCTTGTTGGGTATCATATTTAGGATTGTAATTTCCATCGGTTGCTAAATTCGCTTCACTAGCCGGAATATTACCGAATGCATCAGTCAGGGTTTGAAGTGCAATGGCTTTTAGGGTCAAGGCGGTACCTTGAACCGCTTGGTTGTTTGCTTCTTCTGCCAAAAGGTACATTTCATCTGCTTCGGAAATTACATTCAAGTAGAGTGTGTTCCAAAAAGTGTTAATGGCCCCTAGTCTTGGAAAATATCTATCGGCATCATTATATATGGGTTTGGAAATATGCTGAGGCCAAGTTGAAGCGCATTCGCCAGCGGTAAAAATATCATAAAGTTCATTGATAAGAGCTCTCTCTATGAAGCCCAGTTGTAAATCTACCGAAATCACAGTGGGCTCGTCTGGATCTGTATTGATTTCCTCGAAATCTCTATCACAACCTATAAGAGCTAACCCAAGACTTAGGGTGAAAAGAAAAGCGAAAGAATTATATATATTTTTCATGGTCTTTTTAAATTAGAATTTTACATTAAGAGTCATACCAATGGTACGTGCAGAAGGGGTTTGAGCATACTCCAAACCTTGTTGTCCCACATTTACACCAAATGCTGTTTCTGGATCAATATGTGGTGCTTTTCTGTATAATAATGCTAAGTTTCTTGCGGTCACTCCAATGTCTATAGATTGTACCGCCATATTTTTGAACAGTCTGGAAGGAAGCGCATAACTTAAGGACAATTCTCTCCATTTTACGAAAGAAGCATCGAAAACAGAAGATTCTGCAATATTCTGACTGAAAGCGGTACTGTAGTAGTTTTGGGCATTTACTACCACATTGTTGGGTACATAGTTGCCATTTCCGTCTTCCATACTACCTTGTCCTATAACACCAGTCTCTCTACCTACAAGGGTTTCTTCCAAAACACCGGAAAGCATGCCCCATGTATTGGTTTGTGAGTAAACTTCACCACCATACTTCATATCAAAAAGAGTACGCAGTCTAAAGCCTTTAAAGGAAGCGTTTATCCCTAGACCCCCAACCCAATCGGGCTGTGAATTTCCTAATACTTTGGAGTCTCCTTGAACTGGTAGACCATCACTATATAAAATATCTCCATTGGGTGCTCTTTCGAATGAGGGCCCGTAAATGGTACCAATGGGTTTGTCATTTCTTGCTTGGGTATAGACATTCCAAATATTTCCATAGTCTAGATTTATAACGCCCTCACCCTCAATATCGGTTACCAAGTTGTCGTTTTTAGCGTAGTTTATGTCTATACCTAAATTAAAGCCATCATTAGAATTCTGTATTATGTCTGCGCCGAAAACTACTTCTATACCTTTATTTGTAATTGTCGCTGCATTTTTCCATACACTTGAATATCCTGATGAACTGGAAATAGACAAGGGCATGATGACATCTTCATTTTTCTTGTCATAATAGGTAACATCCAACCGAAGTCTATTGTTGAAAAAACGTGCATCTATACCAGCTTCTATAGCTGTTTCTGTTTGAGCAGTAATGTTTGGATTCCATAGAGTGTTAGGCAGGAAGGCTGTTGGTGTTTGACCATTTAGCGGGTTTGCCGATAAGCCATAAGTAGGGCTTACGCTGTATGGGTTCAGAGGGCCCGCACTTCCAGTTTGTGCCCATGACCCCCTTAGTTTCAAGAAAGATATACCGGAAGGGTTAAAGTTACCCATGCTATGCACCAAGGAACTCAAGGATGCCGAAGGATAAAAAATACTGTTGTTTTTAATGGGTAGAACACTGGCCCAATCGTTACGTCCAGTAAAGCTTAAAAATAAATAATCGTTATAGCTTATGTCTGTTGTGCCAAAAACACTGTTTATTTTTTGGACTTCACTGTCGTCTATAAGTTCTGGTGGGGCGGCCGAATTCGAAAGATTGAATAATTTGTCAATCACCAGATTTTCAGCAGTACCTCTAAACAACCTGTAGTTGTTTAACATTACACTGCTTCCCAAACTCATTGATAGTTTGAGTTTTTCTTTTGTGTCAAGTGCAGTGTTATAGGATAACAACGCTTGACTATTTACCTCGTACCTGTTTCTTTCGGTTATTTGATAGTATCCATTTCTGAAGTCAACAGTACCAAACAAGCGTTGAGTTTCTCTTATATCATTGAACAAGTCAATTCCCGTGGTCATATTAAGGGTTAGCCCTTCTGTAAAATGGTATGCGACTTTTGCTGTTCCAATCCATCTGTTTCTTTCCCAAGGATGTAGATTGTTATCCAAGGCCCAAAATGGGTTGTTGTTATATCTCAAGTTCCAGTTTAAAGGTGTTGGTCTATTGGGAACATTGGTCTCTATCATGGGCAGGTTTCTCCAATCCTTTAATTCAGACCAATCCACTTGACGTGCTCCCCAAACTAATTGTCCTATTTGATTGTCGACTTCCCCATAACCAACTGCATTACGGTTTTCAGAAGTGCTTTTGATATACCTAGCGCTAAAACCAGCTGACCATTTATCACTCAAGTCAAAGTCAACACTACCAGAAATATTATATTTTCTAAGATCAGTATTGTATATGATGCCAGTGCCATCTACTAAACCTAAAGACAACCTATAAGAGGCATTCTCGGAACCTCCTGAAAGAGATACGGTATTGTCGGTCATCATACCTGTTTCATAGAAATCGTCGATAACGCTGTCAGGATTGGAAACCCAAGGTTTAGGTTGTGGATTGTTGGGGTTCTGTATGATTGATGAATACTGGATAAACTCAAAACCAGAATCTAATGCAGGCCCCCAACTTTCATCGGTGCCCCCATCACCTCCATTGGCTCCTTGGTCATATCCAAAACCATCAACAAATTCAAAATATGTTGAACTATGTCCCTGTCCATATTTGTTTTGGTAATCAGGAAAAATGTAGGGCTTTGAAAATGTTACTGAACTATGAATATTTATACCTAAAGCTTTTCCTTTTTTACCTGATTTGGTCGTGACGACTACAACGCCATTGGTGCCCCTCATTCCATAAAGTGCTGTGGCGGCCCCTCCTTTTAACACATTGATGGTTTCAATATCTTGAGGATTAATGTCGGCGAGACCATTGGGAACGTCCGTGCCTGAGTTACCTCCCGTATAAGTGTTGTTGTCAATAACAGCTCCATCGACTACAATCAATGGTTGAGAGTTTCCAAAAATGGTGGAAATACCGCGAATGGTTATACGAGAGGAAGCACCGATGTCACCCGAAGATTGAGTGATGTTTACCCCAGAAACCTTACCACTTAGTGCATTGACCACATTGGTAGTAGGAACATCCGCTATCTTTTCGGTATCAAGTTGTTGGGAAGCATATCCAAGTGCTTTCTCCTCCCTAGCAATCCCCAACGCCGTAACAACCACCTCTTCCAAGGCCTGGGCATCTTCTTCCATTTGTACATTGATGGTGGAAGAAGCACCTATGGTTCTTTCCACGGTTTTTTGGCCGATGTAGCTAAAACGAAGTACTTGTCCAGTACTCGCAGTAATGGAATAGTTTCCATCAAAATCGGTTTGTGTGCCATTTGATGTACCAACGGCCATAATAGATACGCCCGGAAGCGGTAGGCCATCTTGGTCGGTAACTGTACCGGAAACATTCTTTTCTTGTGCAAGTGCTGCTGTGAGAACACAGAAAAACAACACTAGCATCATCCAATAATTTTTCATTATCATAAAAATTAATTTAGAGTTAGTTATTGCATCCAAGCAAGGGGAGGGTAAATCTTGTTTGTAGGCTAATTCAAAAAATCTTCCGAAACAATGAAAACTAAAAATTCGGTAAGAAGTAAGACTTAGAGCCTCCACCTTGTGGATTGCAGCACAAAAAAAATGAAAGTGGCAGCGTAGATTGTAAGCGCTTATTAACCTTTACGCATTTGCCGAAGAAGATTAACATTAACAGTTGGAGGTTTTTAATCATTAAAATTCCCCTGAGTCTCTGCCTCGAGTGTAGCGTACAGATATGGTCACTGTATACTGCAATGGAATATCAATAGACTCCAGTATTGGTTTTTGTGGCGAAGGGGTCTTGCCTGTCGGTCGCAGGTGGGCTTCCGATATCCGGTACGTCGACAAAGCTAGCTTCTGCGCTGAGGTAGTTCATTTGATTATGCAGCCTTTTGGATAAATTCTTTTGGTGTAATATGGGTTATCTTTTTAAAGGCTTTGTAAAATGAAACCCGATTGTTAAAGCCACATTGGTATGCGATATCCGAAATGGATTCGGATGAATCTTCAAAACCTGAGCATAGTTTATTTTTTGCTTCTTCAATTCTATAGGCATTTATAAAATCATAGAAGCTCATGTTAAAATTTTCATTGATGACTTGCGAGGCATGATGTCTTGATATGTTAAGTAGGTCCGCTATAGTGTCCAGCTTAATTTCGTGTTGTAGATAGAGCTTTTCAGTATCCATTAAATGTTCCAATTTGCTCTTCAATTCTAAAGAAAATGTCTCGGAAAGCCCTGTTTTTTCATATTTTACGTTTTTTTGGTCTTGAGAAATGTTGGACTGCTTTTGTCCTTTTAAAATATCTGGACACTTAATGAGCAGATAGATTAGAATGCCATATAGAAGCAAAGGGATGAATAGGGCATATAAGAGTAAGTCGTTCAATTTGTAATCAGGTTGTATCCAACTATATAAGGATAAGACAGTGTTATAGGAGAATAAGAACAAAAAAAGTATCAATAGGTTGTTCTTATTGAAATATATTCTCTTTTTAGATAGTAAAACAAATGACATTAGGAGTCCAGAAACAATAAAAAATAATAATACATTTTCCCAAAAAAGTGACATAATACCTTTCTTTTTGGGAAGATTTTTTAAGCTAGCCTAAGTCTTCTTTCTGCAAGGTGCGAAAAAAGAAAGATATATTGATGGTGTAATTGATGAATGCCCCATCTGGATTCATCAATGGGTAGTTTTCATGGATTGTGCTACATCTGATCAATCCTTAAATAATGCAATTGTATAATCAAGAAGACCGCCATCCCCATAATTTCCATGACCGGGAACAATGATGGAGGTATTGGGATATTTGGACTTTATTTTGGAAACTGTTTTGGGCCACTCCATAACATTGGCATCTTCCAAATTACCTTTTCCGGCACCAATGGATTTAATCAGACAGCCACCAAACATAATCTTTTCACTAGGGAAGTACCCAATAATGTTGTCGTTGGTATGTCCGGCACCCATAAAATCGAGAACTACTTTTTTGCTCCCCACTCGTAACTCTGTAAAATCAGCGAATCCGTTTTGGGGAATCTCCGCTTCTTTTCCAGCAAGGAGCCTTATGGTTTCCTGGTTGGCATACGATGGAATACCCCTTTCATGAAAGGTTTTCAAGCCACCAACACAATCATCATGAAAATGGGTGGCAACAATAGCTTTTACAGTAATATCCTGTGTGTCCAACCAATCAATCAGTTCCTTGGAAACCATGTTGTTGGTGGGAGTGTCAAATACAATGGCCTCTCCATTGTTCACTACGATCATGCCATTACAAGCTACCCTGCCAAAACTCTCGGTTTCTAGAAAAGAGGTGTGCTGGTACGTATGTTCCGTAACCATTCCTATCTCTAAAGAATCCGTTTTGTAGGCCATTTGTTTTTCTTTTGTTTTGCATGAAAGAACAAGAAGAACAATCAGTAAAGAAAATAGGTTTTTTTGCATGTGGAAGATAGTTAAAGCATCATTTTGGAAAAAGGAATTACAGTTTCGTACCCTTTGTGTTTAAAATAGGAAATCGTTTTTTCATCACCAGTGGCCAAAACAAAATCTCCGCCCCAGGCGCCAAGGCTTTTTACCATTCCAAAATAGTCTGGAAAAAGGCGTTGCTTTACGGGTTCTATATTCAAAACATTGGAAAGCAAAGCTTCATGTTCCTCCATTAAACCCTCAAAACCGGCCAAAGTGGGTGCATTTTTCATTTTTTGGGTAATGCTGGAAATACTTTTTATGAGTTGGGGCTTATCAAATTGTTGCTCCCTGTACTTGGCAATAGCTTCTTTGCTGTTCTGTTTTTGGTTGAGGTGTACAAAGAAAAGGGAGTCCTTAAAAATGGGATTAAAATTGATTTCTTCAACATTGGGCACTCCATCTTTTATCTGATAAGTTATGGGTGAATTGTGTTGGGCACAGGCAATATCGTAACCACTTCCGCCAAAGGCATTCCACAAGAGCTGATACGCATCAACCCGAGCCCATTGTGCCAAGTTGTTAATAAGGGTCGAGGATGTTCCCAGCCCCCAGGATTTTGGAAAAGTAAGGTGCGTTTCTATCTGGAATCCATCACCATCGGTTAACAGCAATGGATTTTGTGCATTAGCTTCCAAAAGAAGGGTTGCCAATGTTTTGGCCATCGCTTCGTCCGAAGTAGAAACGACTTTTAAATTAGCAAGATCAAACTTTGCAGAGAACCAAATTTTATCGTTTTCATCCAAACTGGTCCACTCTAAAAAGCCAGATGTTGTTGGAGTTACATGGAATGATTGCCCATAGCTGGTGGGAATGGCCAGTCCCAAGGCACCATCCAAAATAGCATATTCTCCTGACAGTAATAATTTGCCGTTGCTGTAAAACTCCTTCTCCATTATTATTTCGATTTAATTTTTTCCAAGGCTTCCTTTACCGAGGCATTCGTCACCATGTGACTTTTGAAATATTCCACAAGTTGTTTTTTTTCATTTTCGGTGGCTCCCATCTGGTTGAGCATATTGAGCAAATGCATTTTCATGTGCCCTTTTTGGATGCCCGTAGTAACCAAACTGCGGACAGCGGCAAAATTTTGGGCCAATCCGGCTACGGCAACAATCTGCATCAATTCTTTTGCTGTAGGATTTTGAAGAATTTCCAATGCAAGCTTCACCAAAGGATGCAAAGTGGTCAGACCACCTACTGTCCCAAGAGCCAAAGGAACCTCAATCCAAAACTTGAAAATACCATCTTCAATTTTGGCGTACGTTAAGCTTGAATACCGCCCATCCTTTGCGGCGTAAGCGTGCACGCCTGCCTCAACTGCCCTAAAATCGTTCCCAGTAGCCAAAACTACGGCATCAATTCCGTTCATAATGCCTTTATTGTGCGTTACGGCCCTATACGGCTCAGCTTTGGCAATGTTAACGGCCTGTACAAATTTTTCAGCAAACTGCTCAGCGGGCATGTCACTATTGCCCAAATCAGAGATTGGACAACTAACTTCTGCCTTTACCAAACAATTGGGTACGTAGTTGGATAAAATACTCATCACTACCTCAATGTTTTTTTCCTCCTCCGTAAAAGCTTCAAAAGAAATGGCTTGTTCCTTTAAAGTTTTGGCAAATTGCTCCAAACACGAATTGATGAAGTTTGCACCCATGGCATCCAAAGTCTCAAAAGTGCAATGGAGTTGGTGGTACCCTTCAATTTCATTGCTCAAATCCCTTAGTTCAATATTGTTGATGCCTCCCCCCCGTTTTTCCATACTTTGGGTGATGGAGGAAACACTTTTAAGCAATTTTGGCTTCAACAAAGTGAAAAAATCGGATAGTTTTTTTTTGTCCCCTTTATAAATAAAGTGTACTTGCCCCACTTTTTCCGTTCCAAGGATTTCCGTTTTAAAACCTCCGCGTTCCAACCAAAACTTGGCAGCTTTACTGGCTGCGGCAACTACTGAGCTTTCCTCAATGGCCATGGGAATGGCCAAATAATCTCCATTGATCAAAAAATTGGGAGCAATGGCAAAAGGCAAATAGTAATTGGAAATGGTGTTTTCTATAAATTCATCGTGCAACTTCTGCACTTTTTGGTCACTGTTCCAATATTGTTCCAACAACTGTCGGGTATTTTCAGGGTCTTTGGTACAATTGGTGGCTATCCAATCTATTTTTTTGGCTTTGGATAGTTTGGAAAATCCTTCAACGGGAGTATTCATAGAGCTGGATTAAAGCATTCAAATATACGGATATTGACCGTTTAGGTGGGGCTAACAACAATTTTGAAAGGCCAGCGGTTGTTCAAAGGTTAAAATTTGTTGCAAACGCAACATCAAAATTTATTTTTCCGATAAATATTAGTAAACTTGGAAGTTTTTAATCAATTTTTCACTTCATGAACAAACAGTCTTTTCTATTCCTATTTCTTTTAGGAGTTTTGACTTTTACCACGGCACAAAAGAAAAAAATAACCCTTGAAGAGATTTGGGGAGGAGAATTCAGGACAGAACACATGGACGTCCTTCGGTCCATGGACAACGGCACACAATACACCATTTTAAACACCGCTCGTTCCCCGCGTTCCAGTAGTTTGGATAAATATGACTACGAAACCTTGGAAAAGGTGGAAACCATTGTGGCCTCTTCCGATGCCATTCCTTATTTTTCATCCTACACCTTTAGCGATGATGAATCCAAAGTGCTTTTGGCCACTGAAGTAGAGCCCATTTTTAGACATTCTCGTTTGGGAATTTATTATGTGTACGACATCGCCTCCAAAGAATTGGCAAAAATTTCCGAGACCAAAATCCAAGAACCCATACTTTCTCCCGATGGCAGCAAAGTGGCCTATGTGCTGGACAATAACCTGTATATTTTGGATTTGACGGCCAATACCACCAAGCAAGTAACTACAGATGGCAGCAAAGGAACCATTATTAATGGGGTGACCGATTGGGTATACGAAGAGGAGTTTGCCTTTGTACGGGCCTTTGAATGGAATAGCGACGGAACCAAAATTGCATTCCTTCGATTTGATGAAACCGAAGTTCCACATTTTTCGATGGATGTCTACGGAAAAGATTTATACCCCTATCAACATGAATTTAAATACCCCAAAGCAGGGGAAAAGAACTCCATAGTTACTTTGCATATGTACGATGTGGCTTCGGGCAATATTGCAGATGTCGATTTGAATGATCCATACTACATTCCGAGAATCAAATGGATGCACAATCCAAATGATTTGAGTGTTCAGACCTTGAACAGGCATCAGAACGATTTGAAGCTCTACGTCGTAAATGCAAAAGATAATTCAGTATCCATTTTATTGGAAGAAACGGATGAAGCCTACGTGGATATTGATGATGACCTAACTTTTTTGGATGATGATAGTTTTATATGGACAAGCGAGACAGACGGTTTCAATCACCTCTATCTATACGGAAGAGATGGTAAACTAAAAAATCAAATAACCGAAGGCCCATGGGAAGTGACCCGTTACTATGGCTATGATGAAAAGCATGACCGTATTTTTTATCAGTCGGTAGAAAATGGTTCCATCAACAGGGGAGTGTATAGCATTTCCACCAAAGGGAAACGTAAAAAGGCGCTTTCCACAGAAGAGGGGACAAACTCAGCGGCTTTCAGTAGTGACTTTACCTACTATATCAACACTTTTTCAAGTGCAAGCACACCATACAAATTTACATTGCACAAAGCATCCGATGGTAAATTGCTCAAGGAGATCAAGGACAATTCAGCTCTGCTGAACAAATTGGAAGGGTACGAGATTGCCCCCAAAGCGTTTTCCACCATAAACATAAACGGGTACGACCTCAATATGTACATGATCAAACCTGCCGATTTTGATCCTAACAAAAAATATCCCTTGTTTATGTTCCAATACAGCGGTCCGGGTTCGCAACAAGTGGCCAACCGATGGATGGGCAGCAATGACTATTGGCATCAACTTTTAGCATCTCAAGGCTATATTGTGGCCTGTGTAGATGGAAGGGGAACTGGTCTGAAAGGGCGTGATTTTAAAAAATTGACCCAAAAAGAGTTGGGAAAATATGAGGTGGAAGATCAGATTGCCGCAGCCCAAAAATTGAGCGATCGCTCTTATATTGATAAAAGCAGAACAGGAATATGGGGATGGAGCTACGGTGGTTTTATGTCCACCAACTGTTTGCTAAAAGGCAACGATACTTTTGAAATGGCCATTGCCGTGGCACCCGTGACCTCATGGCGTTTTTATGACACCATTTACACTGAACGTTACATGCAGACGCCACAAGAAAACCCTACGGGGTATGATGATAACTCACCGTTCAATTATCCAGAATTGTTAAAAGGTAACTATTTGTTGGTGCATGGCTCGGGTGACGACAATGTGCACGTGCAGAACACTATGCGAATGATCGAGGCATTGGTGCAGGCCAACAAGCAGTTCGATTGGGCCATTTACCCCGATAAAAACCACGGTATTTATGGTGGCAATACCCGATTGCACCTTTATACAAAAATGACCAACTTCATTAAGGAAAACTTATAATCAAATAATAAATTTATGTCAGCAGTAACCAAACCAGCCCACAAAAGAGAGTTATTTGGCCATCCGGTAGGATTGTACGTATTGTTCTTCACCGAAATGTGGGAACGATTTTCCTACTACGGAATGCGCGCCCTCCTTACCCTGTACATGACGGCCGAAACTTTGGACAGTAACCCACAAAGTGGATTGGGGTGGACAACCACCGAAGCCTTGGCGCTTTATGGATGGTACACCATGTTGGTCTACGTAATGAGCATTCCCGGGGGCTTTTTGGCCGATAGGTATCTGGGACAGAAAAAAGCAGTGACCATCGGAGCCATTCTCTTGACCATTGGGCATGGGGTTTTGGCAATTGATGATTTATGGGCCTATTATACAGGACTGGGTTTTGTAATCTTAGGTGTTGGGATGTTAAAACCTAACATTTCAACCATGGTTGGTGGCTTGTATAAGCAAAACGATATTAGACGGGATAAAGGCTTTAGTATATTTTATGTAGGAATAAATCTCGGATCATTTCTTGCTTCCATTACCGTTGGTATAGTTGCCGCGGTCTATGGTTGGCATTATGGCTTTGGTCTTGCCGGTATAGGAATGTTCGTTGGGTTATTGGTGTACCTGTACGGGCACAGATTTTTGGTACATGTTGGCAACGAGCCCACAATGGAAGAAAAGGCATCTGATGTAAGCTTGGGACAATTGTTTGCGCAGTTGCTCAAATCTCCCCTGCAATTAGCTATTGTGGCCGTTTTATTGGCCTACTCCGTTTACGCAGGATTTACCTACGAAGGGCCGGATAACTGGGGGTATGGGGTGCTTTATATTTTCCTATCGCTCATTACCGGAATTATGATGATGATTTACAAAAACTTGAACGGTAAAGTAGAAAAAGACAGATATGTGGTACTGCTCATTTCACTTTTGATGGTGATTGTTTTTTGGGGAAGCTTTGAACAGATGGGAGGCCTCATGAACCTATATGCTCAAGAAAAAACGAACAGAATGTTTTTGGGCTGGGAAGTTCCAGCCGCATGGTTTCAGGCTGCAAATGCAGGCTTTATCATACTTTTTGCCGTAGCGGTGGCCAATTTCTGGGCAAAAAGAAAATTAAAAGGTAAGGAAGCCACCTCCTTGTTTAAAATGGCAGTTGGTGTAATTATTATGGGAGTAGGATTCATTTATATGGTTTTTGCATCATTACAATATGAAAGTTCAGGCTCTTCGGCAATGTACTGGTTGGTATTAACGTATCTCTTTCATACTATTGGAGAATTGTGCCTGTCACCTGTTTCACTGTCATTCTTTACAAAACTGGCACCGGCCAGGTATATGGCCTTGATGATGGGAGTGTATTGGGCGGCTACCGGTCTGGGGAACAAAGTAGCAGGTATAGTTGGAGAAAGTTCGGTTCAAGCAGGTGAACAGAAAGTTTTCGGAGGACTGTTCATTTTTGCCGTACTTTTTGGAACACTGGTACTACTTCTCATAAAACCGTTAAAACGATTGACGCATGGAGCGGAAGACAAAGAAACCATAGTCTCCGTTGAGGATGAGGTTGAAACCATTGAAAGGGGTTAATCTTTCTGCAAACTAAAAACATAAAATCCCTTTTCACCCGTGTAGTGGAAAGGGATTTCCTTTTGTCTACAGGTTTGTTTCCATTTTTTGATCAAGCTCGGGTAATTGCTTCCGTCCGCAAATATTTTTTTGGGTTCGATGGAGTCCAGAACCCGCTCTAGATTAATTTCCGTTGACTGGGTAAGCAGCAGGTAGTCCAAATGCCCTTCCAAAGGAAGGATGGCCAAGCTGTCCAAAACAAATAATTTTTTCTGGCCGATTTGATAGCTATTTCTGAGTTGAACCATGTCCAATTTTTGAATCCGCTCCGCCACGGCATAATCAGAACCAATGTTCCCAATATTGGTGCTATCGGAAGCAATTATAGAAAGAGAATCCCCCAATTGATGTAATAAAACCGTATTTCTGGAACGGTGAGCAAGTATGACGACTTCTTTCTGATTTACTTGAAACAGGTTCCAGATAATCCAACCTTGAAAAGCTAGTACTCCTCCAAAGAGTACCAAAGCAGTTTTCCATTTGGGTTTGGATAAGAAAACTACCAAAACAATGATGATGAGGTAACCCAAGATCAATTGAATCGAATCAAAAGGAATATTTTTTATAATAAAACCTTCTTGATGGGCAACCCAGCCCACTATGGAATTCATCATTTTAATGACCCAATTGAAACTGTCGACCAAAAATGCGGGCAAAAAATCCATCAAAGCCAATGCAATGACTAAAATTCCTAGACCCAAAATCAAACCTAAAAAAGGAATGATAAGTAGGTTGGAAATAAAGAAAAGTGCCGGAAATTGGTGAAAATAGAACAAACTAATGGGCAGTACACCCAATTGGGCTGCAGCGCTTACCGATAGCAATTGCCATGTTTTACGGATGATGAAATTATCGGGAAACCAAAATTTTTGCAATTTGGGGTAAATCCAAACAATGGCAAACACCGCGGCGTAACTCATTTGAAACCCCACCTGAAACAAAAACAAGGGTTTTACCAATAATATAAACAACATGGAAAGCGCTATAATGTTGAATGAATTGGCGGGTCGGTTAAGGTAAAGCGCGTAGGCCACAAAAGAGAACATGGTAACGGCACGGACTATGGATGGCGAAAGTCCCGCCACAAATGCATAACCCCAAAGTAGGAGGACAACCAATAGGAGTTTAAGGGTTTTACCTTTAGGTAAACGTGCCAACGGCGATAAAAAGAACTCCAATAATAATAGTATAATGCCCACATGTAGCCCGGATACTGCCAAAATATGAACGGCTCCTGCATTGGTGTAATTGTTGTATGTGTTTTCCGAAATATCGTCGCGCTTACCCAATAGGAGTGCTTGGATTACGCCCAATTCTTCTTCTCCGAAGTTTTCCTTTTTCAATTTAGAAATGATGGATTCCCTAAAGTTTGAAGCAAGTCCAAACAAAGTTTTAGAAGAATTTTCTTTTTTTACAATAGAAGGGAAATTGGTCCTTATTTGGTGTTGAATCCCCTGTTTTTGCAGATAATTGCTATAATCAAATTGGTGAGGATTTAAAGGGGGCCGAATACCTTCTGGTTTGTCATAGATCAAAAACTCATCATCTACCTGTAATTCTTTTAAAGTGGAATCCACCGAAAGACTGAAAAGCAGTTTTCCCGAGGCGGTATCCCCATCCGCAGAAACAATTTTTGCAATGTACCGATGTGAATAAGTATTGGGCTTGAGTACCTCTCTTATTTTTAAGTGCCAGATTCTTTCTTGCCCTAAATTTAGTTTGGCATAGTGGTAGGGCATACCTTTAGATGTAGAAACACCTACAATAAAAACACCCAAGCATATCGTTATGAACGAAGTCAGCAACTCAAAATACGGGAACCCTTCTCTTTGTTGTTTTTTGCTGACCCAGTAAAGCACTGGCAGCAAAACAAACATTGCAATAAGGGGCAGGAGTGGAGCAACTTCAAAATAAAAACCGACAACAATGCCCAAAATAACACACAGCGTGAGTTTTATGGACACAAAATTAAGTTGGCGCACTTTACAGGATACGCATGGCCTTTACAAAAGCGCTGTTCCAGTACCCCTCCCGTAACGAGGATACCAGCACACCCCTTGAGGTTGTGGCATGGATAAATTTAATGTCGTTGCCATCCACATCCACTACCAAACCAACATGGTTGATACGCCTTCCGGTTTTACTGGTCTTAAAAAAGAGCAAATCCCCTTTTTCTACATTGTTTACCCGAATTTTTTGTCCTTCCATGGCCATTTGGTAGGAAGTTCGTGGGAACATAATGTCGTTTTCTTTTAAGGAAACATAGACCAATCCAGAGCAATCCATGCCCCTTTTGGTAGTTCCCCCGTATTTGTAACGGGTTCCCGAAAAATTCAATGCGGTGGAAATGATTTCATTGGCCTTAGTATTTTTTCGTCTCTCTTTTTTGCGTTCCCTTTTGGGTTCTTCTTTAGGGATAGTGTCGGTAGTGGACCCCTCTACCGTAACGGTTCGGGTCTTGCTGTAGGTACGTCGTTTTTTACCGGGACCGCAAGCGGTAATAGCAAAAAACAATAGTAAGATTATGGTTTTTCGAAACATCCAAGAATAGATTTACTTTCTTGGAAGATAAAACTACACATTTTCCACGATTAATTGCGCTGCCAATTGACTGGCACCTTTTCCGCCCAATTTTTCTTTCAGCAATGTATAGTCGGATAACATACGCTCCCGTTCGGCCCCATCTACGATTTTGGAAAGTTCTGTCTTAAGATTTTTTGTTGTCAGATCATTTTGAATCAACTCCTTAACAACTTCTCTTTTCATGATCAAGTTCACCAAGGAAATGTAGTCCAAAGTAATGATTCGCTTTGCAATTTGATAAGAAATCCAATTTCCTTTGTAGCACACCACTTGAGGGATGCCAAAAAGAGCGGTTTCCAAAGTTGCGGTTCCGCTTGTGACCATTGCAGCATGGGAATGCTTTAAAAGCGTATAAGTTTTGTTGGAAACGTATTCCACTTTGTCGCCTTTAAGAAATGGGGTGTAAAATTCATCGGGAAGGCTGGGAGCACCTGCAATCACAAATTGATACGATGGAAAATCCTTTTTTACGGAAAGCATTACTTCCAACATTTTTTGTACTTCTTGTTTTCTGCTTCCAGGGAGCAATGCTATTATGGGTTTATCAGAATCAAGTCCGTTCTCTTTTCGGAATGTTTCATTATCCTGGAGCGACGTGTTTTCTATGGCATCAATTAAAGGATGACCAACAAACTGTACTGGGTAACCGTGTTTTTTTTCGTAAAAATCTTTTTCAAAAGGAAGGATTACGTACATATGGTCAATGTCCCGCTTAATTTTTTTGATTCTACTTTCTCTTGATGCCCAGATTTGTGGAGAAATGTAATAATTGGTCTTGAAACCATGTTCCTTGGCCCACTTGGCAATCCTAAGATTGAATCCTGAAAAATCAATAAAAATAATCTGGTCTGGATTGAACTTTTGAATATCTTCTTTACAATATGAAATGTTTTTGAAGATGGTAGGAATGTTCATGAGTACTTCCAAAAAACCCATAAAGGCCATATCCTTGTAATGTTTGGCCAAATCGCCGCCAGCTTGTTGCATCAAGTCGCCGCCCCAGCAACGAATCGCTGCGGAGGGGTCCTCTTTCTTTAGGGCCTTTATCAAATTGGACCCGTGCAGGTCCCCCGATGCTTCACCAGCTATAATGTAGTATTTCATTGATAAGTTCAAGTATCAAGTTCAAGTATCAAGTTCAAAAGTTTTTAGTGAAACCAGTTAATCTTGAACTTGTTCTTATGTTTGAGTTTTAGACTTTTAAGCCATCACTTTGTACATTAGGATAACCAGGGCCGTTACCAAGGTCGCCAACATAACGCCTTTAGCCCTTTGGTCCCTTTTAATCCGTAAAAACCCGAAAAATGCCACCAAGTTCAAAATAGCCCCTAATGCCAATAAACTGCCAATGTGCCCTTGATCAATAGCTGCATTAAAGGTTTCAACGATGCCCAAATCGGAAAACATGAGAATGTAAAGCAAAGTTCCAAAGGTGTTTGCAATAATTCCTACGATAAATCCTATGATGATTTCTTTCTTATTGTTCATTTAAGTTCCAGTTGTTTATTTGTGGTATGGCGTGGTGTGCCGTAAGGTCGAACTGGGTGGGCACTACCGAAATGTAGCCTTGTGCCAAGGCCCATTCGTCCGTGTCCTCGCCCTTGTCCAAAAGTTCAAATTCTCCCGTTAACCAATAATAATCCTTTCCAGAAGGACTAGTTCTTTTGTCAAATTCCTCTTTCCAATTACCGCGTGCCTGCCTGCATATTCGTATTCCTTTGGGTGCTGATTTCGTTTTTGGAATATTGACGTTTAAGACAGTTCCCTTTGGAATTCCATTGGTCAACGCTTCGGAAACAATTTTTTTGATGGAACCCAAAGCGGGTTCAAAATTAGCATCCCAAGAATAATCGCAGAGTGAAAACCCGATAGCTGGAATACCTTCGATGCCTGCCTCAATGGCTGCACTCATGGTTCCTGAGTAAATCACGTTTATGGAGGAATTGGAACCGTGGTTTATGCCACTCACACAAATGTCGGGTTTTCGGTCCAAAATTACCCGAAGCGCCAATTTTACACAATCCGCAGGGGTTCCGCTACAACTGTACTCGCTCGGCGCACCTTCTTTATGGTCCACGACAACTTTTTTGGAAAACAAGGTGCTGTCTACGGTAATGGCGTGTCCCATACCGCTTTGCGGACTGTCGGGAGCCACTACCACAACATCTCCAAGTTCTTTCATGGTGCGGATTAACGCCCTAAGTCCTGGAGCTGTAATTCCATCATCGTTGGTAACCAGAATAAGCGGTTTTTCCATCTTGGATAATTTATGCTATAAAAATACGTTTTTCAAAAGGATATGAAACCTTCAGCGTTTAACAAAAAATTAAATTGGGCAGAACAGACTGGCACGGTTTTTTCTGTATCTTAGGGAATTCATACAAGTAGAAACGATGGGTGATGTAATGAAGATTTGACAGTATGAGGTCAGATTATTTCGCTCTAGAAAAATCACATTATGAAAAAGAACTTTATTTTGGCACTTTTGGTTATTCTTGTTGCAGTTGCCTCCTGCAGTTTTACCAATAAGTCTTTTGATAACGACGACAAGGATAAATTTTTGTTGGAATTGATTTCCTACGTTTTGGAGAAAGGGCATTACGAGCCCAAAGAAGTGAACGATAGCTTCAGCTCCAATGTTTTTGATGATTTTATCGACATCATCGACCCTACCAAAAGATACTTTCTAAAAAGTGACATCAGGGAATTTGAAAAATACAGGTTTATGATCGATGATGAGATCAGAAATACCGACATTGAATTTTTCAATACCGTATATCAACGTTTAATGGTACGAATGGAAGAGGCCAAGGATATTTATAAAGAAGTACTTGCTACACCTTTTGATTATACGCTCGATGAATCCATTGAGATCGATTATGACGAACAAGATTTTGCATCCAACAAAAAGGAACTCAAGGAACGTTGGAGAAAGCAGTTGAAATACAACACACTTAATGTTTTCGACAATAAAGTTGATAATATGATTTCTGATGCAAATCAGGAATCAGCTTCGAATGTCGATGAGATATTGGCTTTTAATGATATTCCCAGCACTGTTGACAAGGTCACTACAGAGGAAGAAGCAAGAGAAGTAACCAAAAACACCTTGGACGAGTTCTTCGATTTTGTGGGTGATTTGGAACGTAAAGATTGGTTTGTACAATATTTGAATACCATTGTAGAAGAGTTTGATCCCCACACTTTTTACTTCGCTCCCGAAGAAAAGGAAAAATTTGACATTGGTATGTCCGGTAAGTTTGAAGGGATCGGAGCCCGATTGCAGAAAAAGCCCGAAGGAGCTAAAATCGTGGAAATTATTTCTGGTGGTCCCGTTTGGAGAGATCAGTCGCTGGAAGTTGGAGATCAAATACTCAAGGTAGGGCAAGAAGGTGAGGAGCCCATCAATATTGTGGGTATGCGATTGGAAGATGCCATTAAATTGATCAAGGGTCCAGAAGGAACAGTAGTTGATTTGACAGTAAGAAAAGTAGACGGAACCATTGAAACGGTTTCCATAACCAGAGATGTCGTGGAGCTGGAAGAATCTTATGCAAAATCTGCAACTATTGATGCTGGTGAACAAAAGTATGGATTGATCAATCTTCCAAAATTCTATGTGGATTTTGAAGATTACTCCGAAAGAAACGCAGCATCCGACGTGGCCAAAGAATTGGAACGTCTTAAAGAAGCAGGCGCAGGAGGGATTATTTTGGATTTGCGCGACAATGGTGGAGGATCTTTAAAAACGGTTGTCGAAATGGCAGGATTGTTCATTAAGGATGGACCTATTGTTCAGGTTCGTTCCTCTGGCCAACGCAAAGAAGTTCACGAGGATAAGGACGAGCGTATCCAGTGGGATGGTCCATTGGTTATCTTGGTGAATGAACTATCCGCCTCCGCCTCGGAAATATTGGCCGCTGCCATGCAAGATTACAAAAGAGCTGTAATCATTGGAAGCAAGCAGACTTTTGGAAAGGGAACCGTTCAAAATGTAATTCCTTTGGATGGTATCGTCCGAGGAAACGAGCACGGAGATTTGGGAGCAATCAAATTGACCACCCAAAAATTCTATAGAATCAACGGCGGGTCTACCCAGTTGGAAGGTGTAAAAAGTGACATCGTGGTTCCGGATAGATACAGTTATATTGATTTAGGAGAACGCGATCAGCAAAACCCGCTTGGTTGGGATAAGATTACCCCTGCAGATTACAAAGTTTGGGATGGCTACATTGATTTTGATGATGCCGTAAAAAACAGTAAAGAGCGTATGGCGAAAAATGAGCAGATCAAGCTTATTGAGGAAAATGCCAAATGGTTGAAAGAGCAGCAAGATGAAAACACGATTTCCCTTAAATACGATGCTTACGTAAGCAAAGAACAAGAGGCCAAAAAGCGTTCAGAAAAGTTCAAAAGCTTAAGGGATTACGATTCCAAACTATCTTTTAGCTCGTTACAGTATGAGAAAGAATTGTTTACACAAGATTCTGTACTAAGGGAAAAAAGGGACAGATGGCACAAAGATTTAGCGCGAGACATTTATGTTGAAGAAGCGGTGAACGTGCTTAAGGATCTTCACAAGAACAATATCAAGAGAGAAGAAAATAAATTGGCTAGCGTAAAAGGATAGTCGTTTATAAAAGAATGTTTTAAAAGCCAACTCTTATGGGTTGGCTTTTTTGTACAACTTTATCAGTACAATTGTTGACTAAATGAAGAACAGAATAATTTATGCCCTGCTCATAGCACTATGTGTTATTGGCTTTTGGTTGTTTGAAAATTTCTATACCCCGGCAACCTATTCCAATCCAAATGGAACAAGGAGAGACTTGGTACAAACCGATTTTTTACCCAATTCCACAACAGGTGAAGTAGTGCAACATGCCTACTATACACTTTCTTATAGTGAAGCCCACGAGCAAGCAGAGTGGGTGGCATACACCCTTAAAAGAAAACATCTTACCTATGATGATAGGGAACGCCCCTATTTTATTGAAGACCCAAAGGTGAAAACAAAATCGGCAGATTGGCGTAATTACAGAGGTTCTGGGTACGATAGGGGGCATTTGCTTCCTGCTGGTGATCGACGGTTTTCCGAACAGGCTTATAACGAGACTTTTTATACAAGCAACATAAGTCCACAGGACAAATACTTTAACGCCGGGATTTGGAACCGTTTGGAGCAAAAAGTGCGTTATTGGTGCAAAAAATATGGCAATTTAATAGTGGTCACCGGAGGTATATTGAAAAATGATTTAGAAGAAATTGGGAGCGAGGATGTGGATGTCCCCCGTACATTTTACAAGATTGTGCTGAGAGGTAATGGTGAAAGAACGCAAGTACTGGCATTTTTGATTCCAGCAGAAGAAAGTCAAGAACCACTTCAAAATTTTGTAGTGCCCGTTGATGAAATCGAGAAGAAAACAGGCATTGATTTTTTTCAAAACCAACCTGAAGCCTGGCAGTCAGTCATAGAGTCTGAAGTGAACGATAACGGTTGGAAATTCTAGATACCATCCTTCAAGCGGTTGGAATCCAGTTTTAGAAAGATGAACAATAACATTGTAAAAAAGATCAATCCAGAGCCACCGTAGCTAAAGAATGGCAGCGGAACCCCAATAGTGGGCAACAGCCCGATCACCATTCCAATATTTATAAAGTAGTGGAACACCAAAATGGAAATCACCCCATAACCATACATTCGGCTAAAGTCACTCTTTTGTCGTTCCGCGATATAAATCAGCCGTAAAAAGAATAATGAAAACAACAGAATCACGGCAGAAGTGCCCAAAAATCCCCATTCTTCGCCCACGGAGCTAAATATATAATCCGTGTGCTGCTCGGGTACAAAATCCCCTTTGGTCCGTGTACCCTCCATAAATCCTTTTCCAGTAAACCCACCGGATTCAATGGCTTTTTCGGATTGGTAGGTGTTGTAGCCAATGGTTTTTCGGATTTCATCAAGCTTTTCTTCGTCCTTTTCCAAACTCAGCCATAAAGAAAAACGATCTCTGTGACGTTGCTCAAAAACATTTTCAAACACAAAATTTACAGAGAGGGAAAAGAGTATTGAAACAACAATAGCTCCAACAACAGGTAGTATAGGAATTTTTACGGATGCCCTTTTGAATGTGTAGATCAATAGAGTTAAAATAATCAATCCTATGGTGACCCAAACAGTTCCGAACATTAAAGTTGTAGCAAATAAAACGACCGCAAAAATGAGGATGCCTAAGTAATAGATGGGAAAACCTTCCCTAAATAGCACAAAAAAGAGTGAAAAATAGATAAGGGAGCTACCCGGGTCAGGTTGCGGCAATATTAATAAGGCAGGCAGTAAGATGATCACCAACGCAAAAATTTGATGCTTTCCTGTGCGTATATCGGTTTGGATATCACTTAAAAACTTGGCCAGTGCCAAGGAGGTTGCCACTTTCGCCAACTCCGAAGGTTGAAGGTTAAAAAAACCAAGATCGTACCACGAAGTTGCCCCAGCTATGGTTTTTCCAAAAACAAACAGCCCCAAGAGCAAAACAATCGAAATAATATAGAAGATTGAGGCAAAGCGTTCAAAAAACTGGGATTCCACAAAGAGCACGAAGATGATGCCCAGAGCGGCAAGGCCTATAAAAAAAAGCTGTTTGCCGTATAAAGTGGAAAAGTCAAAAATGGAATTACTGGCTTCGCCCACCGATGTGGAGTAAATATTGATCCAACCAATAAACACCAAAAATGCATAGAGGATTACGGTAATCCAATCCAACCTTCCAAAAGGCCCCCTACCACTCATATTCGTTTATTTCAAAAGGTTCTCCACTATATGGTTTGGCATATTCGTGTTCCAATGTTTTTTCCAGCATGCGTTTTTCCAGGTCTTTTCTGGTAATTTCTCCTTTAATGTATTTTTCAATCAAAAGTGAGGCAATGTGACCAGCATAGCGTGATCCATAATACCCATTTTCAATATAGACGGCTAGGGCAATTTGAGGATTTTCTATAGGTGCAAAGGCCACAAAAACAGAGTGGTCCGTAAGTTGCATGCGTTCACCATCGACCCGAATATAATTTTCAACGGTACCCGTTTTTCCAGCTATCTCAATACCTGGAATTTTGACCCACCTTGCTGTTCCATAATTATACACATTGGCCATGCCTTCGATTACAGGTTCAAAATATTTTCTGTCGATGGTGGTGTATCGGGGTTCGGTGTATTTAGGGTCTATTTTTCCATTGTTGCCAATACTTTTAATAATGTGCGGGGTGTAAAAATAACCACGGTTGGCAATGGCAGCGGTCATGTTGGCCAATTGCAAGGGTGTGGCCGCAATTTCCCCTTGCCCTATGGAATTGGATATAATAGTGGATGCTGCCCATCTGCTATCTCCGTACCATTTATCATAATAGGCCACATCTGGAATCCTTCCAGGGGCGCCTGTGGGAAGGTCAGTACCTAAGAAATCGCCCAGGCCAAAACTTTTCATGTGCTTTTCCCACATATCCATGCCTTCGTCGGTAGTCTCATATTTGTCAAAAATCTTTCGGAAGACCCCAGCAAAATAAGCATTGCACGATTGGTAAATGCCTGAATTTAAATCTCGAACACCACCACCGCAATGGCATCCCCTGAGCGTATTCCCTACGTAGAACCCGTGATAGCACCTAAATTTGGTATTGGTGTCTATTACACCTTCTTGTAAGCCCACCAAGGCATTAAGCGTTTTAAAAGGTGATCCAGGGGAAGGCTGTGCTAAAATAGAACGGTCCCATGTGGGTTTGGAAATGGTGTCGTAATGTAGTTTGCTATAATTTTTGGAGCGTTCCCTGCCTACCAAAAGGGCTGGGTCGTATGTTGGCCCCGATATCATGGCCAATATTTCTCCTGATTTGGGTTCAATGGCCACAATGCCCCCACGTTTGCCGTGCATCAATTTTTCTCCATACTCCTGGAGGGTCTTATCCAAGGTAATGTGAATCTCTTTGCCTTGTTGGGGAAGGGTGTCCAATTTCCCGTCTTTGTAAGGACCAATATCCCTGTTAAAACGGTCTTTCTGAATATGCTTGACGCCTTTTCGGCCTCTCAATATTTCTTCATATTGCTTTTCAATACCTGTACGTCCTTTTAATTCCCCAGCAACATAATATGGATTGTTTTTGAGGTCCCATTCGTTTACCTCACTGATATATCCGAGCACATTGGCCGCACTTTTGGTATTGTAGTAACGTAACGACCTCTTTTGGATATAAAAGCCAGTAAAGTGCCGCATTTTTTCCTGAAGCTTCGCATAATCCTCTTTGGAGAGCTGGGGCACCAAAACAGAAGGTAGCCGAGGAGAATAAATTCTCGCTTTTTCCATTTTGGAAAGGAATTCAAGTTTATCAATACCCAAAAGACTGCAAAATTCCAGAGTGTCCAAAGGTTTTACTTCCCTTGGGATGACCATAACGTCGTATGCGGGTTGATTGCCCACCAAGAGTTTGCCGTCCCTATCGTAGATGTAACCTCTTTCTGGGTAGTCATATACTTTTTTTATGGCGGGATCATCCAATATTTGATCGGGCGAAAAACGGAACAATTGCAGATAGGATAACCTGCCAATAAAGGTGAATCCTATAAGTACAACAATGGATGACAGCAATAATTTCTTCATGACCAACCTAAATTCTAGGGCTTCTTATATACCCCAACGATAAAAACTACGTTTTTATTCGCTTTTTGGACTAAAAAGTGAACTGAATAATACACAAAGTATTAAAGTTACAATACCTGTGGCGAAAACTTTCTTCAAAATTAATAGGATATGGGCGATACTTAAAATTTCAAACGAAAAGAATATCAGATGATGGATAAAAACAAGCAAAGCCATAAAGGTGATGCGCTGTACCTTGGTGGTGTTCTTAAAGCTGAAACTTTGAAAATCGTAGTTTACGCCAAAACAAAATCGCATAATTGCCGGTCTTGCATAGGCAATGGTTGCCGATGCCAAAGCATTCAAGGCAAGGGTATCAGAAAAAATATCGATAACCAGCCCCAATAAAAATGCTATAAGCATAAAAAGTGCCCTGTTCCCTTTGATGGGGTACCAATAAAAGAAAATCACATAGACAAAAGGATTTATAAAACCCAGAAAGTTGAGATTGTTAAATATCAAAACCTGTGTGATGACCAACAACACAAATCGCAGAATATTTATGATCAGGGAATTGTTCATTCTATGGTTCTGGATTCTAATTCCTCAATCTCCACTTTGTCCTTGTTCTCGATCAAGTATACATTTTTAATGTTGGCCATGTCGGAAAATAATTCTACATCAATATTGTAAAAGCTCTTGGAAGCGTTCAAGTCATATTTTTTAATGATTCCAATGGGTACGTTTTCTGGAAAAATACTGGACATACCTCCCGTTACAATGGTGTCTCCAACGACCAACGGAACCAATCTTGGAATATCTATCAATTGTACCACCTTATAATCTTTAGTGTCCCAAATCAAGGAGCCGAAGTACTCGGTGCCCTTAATTTTTGCGTTGATGTTGGATTTGGTGTTCAGTACACTTTGAACCGTGGCAAAATTATTGGAGACATTTTCTACAATGCCCAAAATACCGTCCGTGGTAATTACGCCCATATCTTGTTGTACCCCATCTTTCTTTCCTTTATCAATTAAGATATAATTCCTAGGAGAGGTAAAACTATTCTTGATAAGCCTCGCGTTCAATACCTGATAGACGGCCAAAGTGGAATCCAAAGGTCGAAAGCTGTCATCCGATAAATTAAACAACAATTTTCGCAACTGTTGATTTTCCTCGACCAATCGTTTGTTTTCTTTTTGAAGGTTAAAATACGAGGAAACATCGGAACCTGCTCCGTAAATACTGCCAGATACCCATCGGGATGAATTAAAAAATTTGGATTGATGGTAGGAATGGGAACGAATCGTCATCACCAATGCAATAAACGCAAGAAAAGCATACAGAAATGCGTTTCGAAAGCGTAAAACAAAATTGATGATGCGTTGCATGCAATCGTATCGTTAAGAAGGTTTTTGAACTCCTTGAAGGTAATAGAACTGCAGAAAATACAAGTCTATTTTATTAAAATACTTTTATAGCGTTCCAAGTTTTTAAGAGCAATACCCGTACCTCTCACAACTGCTCTCAAAGGATCTTCGGCGATGTACACGGGCAAATCGGTTTTTTGGGAAAGCCTTCTGTCCAAACCTCGGAGCATGGAACCACCACCAGCCAAATAAATACCTGTATTGTAAATATCCGCTGCCAGTTCTGGTGGGGTCTGGGACAAGGTTTCCATAACCGCATCTTCCACTCTTAAAATACTTTTGTCCAAAGCTTTGGCAATTTCTCTGTAGGAAACATGAACTTGTTTTGGTTTTCCCGTCAATAGGTCACGACCTTGGATGGATTTATCATCTGGTGGGGATTTTAAATCCTCGGTAGCCGAACCAATTTCAATTTTGATGGCTTCTGCAGTGCTTTCGCCCACATATAGGTTATGCTGGGTCCGCATGTAATAAATGATGTCATTGGTGAAAACATCACCAGCAATCTTCACGGATTTGTCACAAACAATACCGCCAAGAGCGATTACCGCAATCTCTGTAGTACCGCCACCTATGTCCACAATCATGTTCCCTTTGGGTTGCATAATATCAAGACCGATACCGATGGCAGCGGCCATGGGTTCGTGGATCAAGTATACCTCTTTACCGTTTACGCGTTCCGCAGATTCGCGTACCGCACGCATTTCCACTTCGGTAATGCCCGAAGGAATACAAATGACCATGCGAAGTGCCGGCGGAAACCATTTTTTCTTGAGTGCCGGAATGTTCTTGATGAACATACTGATCATCTTTTCCGATGCATCAAAGTCTGCGATTACCCCATCTTTCAACGGTCGTATAGTTTTGATGTTTTCATGGGTCTTCCCCTGCATCATATTGGCTTCGCGGCCCACCGCGATAATTTTCCCCGATACACGGTCCCTTGCTACAATGGAAGGACTGTCAACCACCACTTTGTCCAAGTGGATGATCAGGGTATTTGCAGTACCAAGGTCAATGGCAATTTCCTCGGTCATGAAATCAAAGAATCCCATACAAATTGTCTGTTTTTCGGATTAACGGTAAAATTTAACGGCTAAAGTACTAAAATTAATGTTTAAAATGTCTTGTACCCGTCATCACCATCGCCAATCCATTTTCGTTGCAATAATCGATGCTCAGTTGATCCTTGATGGAACCTCCTGGTTGAATCACACTTTTAATGCCCGCGTTGTCCGCAATCTCCACACAATCCGGGAAAGGGAAAAAGGCATCACTGGCCATAACGGCACCGTTCAAATCAAAGTTAAAGGATTGTGCTTTATGGATGGCTTGGTTCAAAGCATCAACGCGTGATGTTTGCCCTGTTCCGCTGGCACACAATTGTTTGTTCTTGGCCAAAACAATGGTGTTGCTTTTGGTGTGCTTGCACAATTTGGAGGCAAAAATCAAATCTTCAATTTCCTCTAAAGTTGGTTTTTTGTCCGTTACAGGGTTGAGGTCTTCTTTGCTGTCGGTTTTGGAATCTTTTTCCTGAACCAAAACACCATTCAAACAAGTTCTCACCAAAGTGTCGGGCAATTCGGTTTCATTTTGTATTAGAATGATTCTGTTTTTCTTGCCCTTTAAGATTTCCAAAGCATCATCTGCGTAGCTTGGTGCAATGACCACTTCGCAGAACAATTTGTGAATTTCTTCAGCTGTTGGAGCATCGATTTCTTTGTTTGAAATCAAAATGCCGCCAAAGGCAGAGACAGGGTCACCCGCCAAGGCATCCACATAGGCTTGACTGATGGTGCTGCGAGTGGCCAATCCACAGGCATTGTTGTGTTTTAGGATGGCAAAGGTCGGGTCATCGTTTTTGAATTCCCCCATCAAGTTTACGGCGGCGTCAACATCCAAAAGGTTGTTGTATGATAGCTCTTTGCCGTGAAGCTTGGAGAACATCGCATCAAAATCGCCGAAGAAGTATCCTTTTTGGTGTGGGTTTTCACCGTAACGCAACACCTGTCCTTTGGTCTCACTGATTTTCAACACGGTTTCTTCTTTTTCCTTGTTAAAGTAGTTAAAGATGGCCGTATCGTAATGTGAGGAAATATTGAAGGCCTTGGTCGCAAAGCGTTTGCGGTCTTCCAAGGTTGTGGTTCCTTTTCCTTCGGAAATCACGTTCAAAAAGTCTTCGTAATCCTCCATGGATGATACACAAAGTACATCCTTGAAGTTTTTGGCGGCAGCTCGGATAAGGGAAATGCCACCGATATCGATTTTCTCGATAATATCTTGTTCCGATGCGCCACTGGCAACGGTTTTTTCAAAAGGATAAAGATCTACGATCACAATGTCCAACTGTGGAATATCAAATTCCTTCATTTGGGAAACATCGCTCTCGTTGTCCTGCCTGTTCAAAATTCCCCCAAAAACCTTGGGGTGCAATGTTTTTACACGGCCACCCAAAATGGAGGGGTAGCTGGTGACATCTTCAACAGGTACCACATTGATACCGAGATCGCGGATAAATTTTTCGGTACCTCCTGTGGAATAAAGAGTTACACCAAGGTCGTCCAATTTTTTTACGATGGGTTCCAGTCCATCCTTATGAAATACGGAAATTAATGCGGCAGAGGCTTTTTTGGCAGTCATCTTCTATGTCTTAAAATCAATTTATTAAGCGCACAAAAGTACTTTTTTTGAAGCTAAAAAGCAGAACGGTTTATCAACAAAATGGGAGAAGTTTTACAGAATTTCAGCAACTTTTTGGTTGATGAATTCCAAAAAGCGTTCATCTTCCTCTGTAAAGGGATCGGGAGTGTTGGAATCGATATCGATTTGGCCGACATTTTCTCCGTTTACGAACAAAGGAACCACGATTTCAGCTTTTACCGTTATGCTACAGGCAATATAATTGTCCTGGGCGGCCACATCGGGCACTACAAAGTTCTCATTGCTCACGGCAACCTGCCCGCAAATACCTTTTCCAAACGGAATTATAGTATGGTCGGTAGGCGCTCCGGCGTAGGGTCCCAATTTCAATTCTTCCTTATCACCATTTTTAAAGTAGAACCCTACCCAGTCGTAATAATCAACATTGCTGCGCAAAAGTTCGCAGATTTCGCCCAAACGGGTATCCACTGATTTATTTTTGTTTTTTACGATTTCAAGTATTTTGGGTTCCAACGATTTTAGCATGAGGTATTTTTTTGCAAATGTATTGAATAGTGGTTTTGTCCGACAAAATAAAGCATGCTTACAAGCTAAAAACAGATAAAGTTCTGTTAAGCAAAACAATAAATGTTAATATTTTGTAGTTTTGTAGTTGAATGAAACAGATTTTTCATCAAATAGTATCCTCGGTAATGGCAGTTTTGCTGTTGGCTTCCACAGTTTCTTGGACGGTGGACAAGCATATTTGTATGGGCCGTGTGATGGATATTTCCTTGTTTTCACATGCCGATGACTGCGGTATGGACATGGACATGGATATGGAAAAATCTTGTTGTGCTGATGAATCCTTCACCATTCAAGGTCAGGACGACCTAAAAATCTCCTTTGAAAACTTTAGTTTAGACCAACAAGTCTTTTTGGTAAGCTTTGTCCATACCTACTTTCAACTTTTCGAATTTAATTTTGAAGAACCTAGCTCCTTTTGCGAGTACAACCCACCTCCATTGATACGTGACGTACAGGTTCTGGACCAGACTTTCCTTATTTGATTTAACATAGATTGAATTTTCCCGACCCAATTGGTTGGGCAGCTGCGTTTATGCGCGTTTTTGTGTCGATCTAATGCTTAAATCAAACCTTTATGCTGAACAAAAGCATCAAATTTTTAATAGAAAACAAATTGGTAGCCGTGTTGCTCCTGCTGATTTTTATGGCTTGGGGCATAATGAGCACTCCTTTTAATTGGGATACTGGTGCTTTGCCAAGCAATCCTGTTGCAGTGGATGCTATTCCCGATATCGGGGAGAACCAACAGATTGTATTTACAAAATGGTCTGGGCGTTCCCCACAGGATATCGAAGATCAGATTACTTACCCTTTGACAACTTCCTTGCTGGGAATACCGGGGGTAAAGACCATACGGAGCTCTTCCATGTTCGGGTTTTCGAGCATCTATATCATTTTTGAAGAAGATGTGGAATTCTATTGGAGCCGCAGTCGAATTCTGGAGAAACTCAATTCCTTGCCCAATAATTTATTGCCAGATGGAGTAAACCCTGCATTAGGCCCTGATGCTACAGCTTTGGGACAGATTTTTTGGTACACCTTGGAAGGTCGTGACAAAGATGGCAATGTAACTGGAGGATGGGACTTGCAGGAACTACGCAGTATCCAGGATTACTATGTGAAATATGCATTGTCTTCCGCGTCCGGCGTATCCGAAGTGGCCTCCATTGGTGGGTTTGTACAGGAATACCAAGTGGATGTGGACCCTGAACTGATGAAACAGTACAATGTGGGACTAGATCAGGTGGTGAAGGCCGTTAAGCAAAGCAATAGGGATATTGGTGCCCAAACCTTGGAGATCAACAAAGCGGAATATTTGGTGCGTGGCCTCGGCTACATAAAATCCTTGGATGATATCAAAAATGCAGTGGTTTCTGCAACAGATTACACCTCCATTAGGGTACAGGATGTGGCTCACGTTTCATTAGGGCCAGAAGTTCGTCGTGGAATTTTGGACAAGGAAGGTGCTGAAGTTGTTGGTGGTGTGGTCGTGGCCCGATATGGCGCCAATCCATTGGAGGTCATCAACAACGTAAAAGACCAAATAAAAGAATTAAGTGCTGGGCTTCCATCCAAACAATTGAAAGATGGAACCACTTCGCAACTCACTATTGTTCCCTTTTATGATAGAACCGAACTCATACAAGAAACATTGGGGACGCTCAATGAGGCTTTG
The DNA here is from genome assembly GCF_000224085.1 of Allomuricauda ruestringensis DSM 13258. Classification (NCBI taxonomy): domain Bacteria; kingdom Pseudomonadati; phylum Bacteroidota; class Flavobacteriia; order Flavobacteriales; family Flavobacteriaceae; genus Flagellimonas; species Flagellimonas ruestringensis. The sequence goes on along the minus strand of NC_015945.1, from coordinate 943,782 downwards.
ACACTCGAAATTCTTATCACCATATTGGTCATCGTGGTGATGGTGTTCAATCTTAGGGCCTCTATTCTGATTTCTGGCTTGCTTCCCATTGCCGTTCTTATGGTGTTTATCTCTATGAAACTATTTGGGGTAGATGCCAATATCGTGGCACTTTCTGGTATTGCCATTGCCATTGGTACCATGGTCGATGTTGGTGTAATTCTCTCCGAGAACATTATCCGGCACATGGATGATGATAAGAATAACTTGCCGATAAACGAAGTGGTGTACAACGCAACTTCCGAGGTTTCCGGAGCAATATTAACCGCTGTGCTAACCACCATTATCAGTTTTATTCCCGTGTTTACCATGGTTGGTGCCGAAGGAAAACTTTTCCGACCATTGGCCTTTACCAAGACCATGGCACTGACGGCCTCTATTATTATTGCCCTGTTTTTAATTCCTCCTTTTGCAGCCATCATTTTTAAGAAGAAAAAACAAACCCCCATCTTTAAATATATTTGGAACGGTATTTTGATGGCATTAGGCTTGGTTGCAATCGGTTTTGGTTATTGGTCGGGACTGGCCTTGATCGCCTTTGGCGTTTCTGGAATCTTGAAGTTGAGAGAAATTCTAGATGCTAAACAAGCAGGAATGATCAATGTGGGCATCTGCGTTACGACAATCATTTTCTTATTGGCCACGTATTGGAGACCCTTGGGATTTGATCGTAGTATTGCCATCAACTTGCTATTTGTTGGGTTGATTTGTGGCGTATTACTAGGAGTGTTTTATCTGTTTAGACAATATTACAGCCGTATTTTGACATGGGCATTGGAGAATAAATTGATGTTCCTCTCCATTCCCACCGTGATTGTGGTTTTTGGATTCATGATCATGCGTAATACAGGTCAAGAATTTATGCCCTCGTTAAATGAAGGTTCATTTTTATTGATGCCCACTTCTTTGCCGCATGCCGGAGTTGAGGAAAACAAGCGGGTGTTGCAACAATTGGATATGGCGGTTGCTACCATCCCTGAGATTCAAACCGTGGTGGGAAAATCCGGTCGAACCGAATCAGCATTGGATCCCGCACCACTTTCCATGTACGAGAACATTATCCAGTACCGTTCGGAGTATCAAAAAAATGAAGCGGGAAGTCCACAACGATTCAAAGTCAATCCCGATGGGTATTTTGAATTGAGCAACGGAAAAGTACTCGCCAATCCAAATTTGGAGGTGAGCAACGAACAAAGCTATACAGGAAATCATGTGAGTGAACCGTTACGAATAGATCGAAGTCTTTTAATTCCTGACAATGATGGTGAATACTTCCGAAACTGGCGTCCCGAGATTAAAAGCCCAGATGACATTTGGAATGAAATTGTAAAGGTGACCAAATTGCCAGGTGTCACTTCCGCACCAAAACTGCAACCTATTGAAACACGTTTGGTGATGCTTCAAACAGGAATGCGGGCACCTATGGGAATTAAAGTGAAAGGGCAGGATTTAAAAGAAATCGAAAACTTTGGCCTTCAATTGGAACCCATTTTAAAAGAAGCTGCAGGGGTCAAGGATGAGGCGGTTTTTGCGGATCGAATTGTAGGGAAACCGTATTTACTCATTGACATTGACCGCGAAAAATTAGTACGTTATGGTCTGGTCATCGAAGATGTACAGCAAATTTTGGAAGTTGCCCTTGGCGGGATGACATTGACCCAAACCGTGGAAGGACGGGAGCGTTACGGTGTTCGTGTGCGCTACCCAAGGGAACTTCGGGAAAATCCAACCGATATAGGGAACATTTATGTTCCGGTACAAAAAGGAAGTCCTGTTCCCTTGAGCGAATTGGTCACCATCCGTTACGAGCAAGGACCGCAAGCCATTAAAAGTGAGGATACCTTTTTGGTGGGCTACGTACTTTTTGATAAGCAAGACGGCTATGCCGAAGTTGATGTGGTGGAAAATGCGCAAGCCAAGATTCAGGAAAAAATTGACAGTGGGGAGTTGGTGGTGCCAAAAGGCATCAGCTATAAATTTACCGGGACGTATGAGAACCAATTGCGGGCAGAAAAAACATTGTCTGTGGTGGTACCCTTGGCACTTTTGATTATCTTTTTGATCCTTTACTTCCAATTTAGATCGGTGGCCACCTCTTTGATGGTATTTTCGGGAATTATGGTGGCTTTTGCTGGTGGATTTTTAATGATTTGGTTCTATGGTCAGGATTGGTTCCTCAATTTCAGTTTTATGGGCGAAAACCTGCGGGATTTATTCCAAATGCACACCATCAACCTGAGTGTTGCTGTCTGGGTCGGGTTTATTGCCCTATTCGGGATTGCCACTGATGATGGGGTGGTGATGGCCACTTACCTCACCCAAACTTTTGATAAGAACAAACCTGAAAACTTGAAAGGAATTCGTGCTTCGGTACTGGAAGCAGGTGAAAAACGTATCAGACCGTGTTTAATGACCACAGCGACAACCATTTTGGCACTGTTGCCCGTGCTTACCAGTACAGGGAGGGGAAGCGATATCATGATTCCGATGGCCATTCCAAGTTTTGGAGGTATGTTGATTGCATTGGTCACACTTTTTGTGGTACCTGTGCTGTACAGTTGGAAAAGTGAGCTGCAATTTAAAATGCAAAACCGATGAAAAAGAGATTCATATATATAGTATTTGCTTTAGTAGCTTTTGGGGTTAACGCCCAGTCTTTGGAAAGCTATTTGCAAGAAGCCGAGTTGAACAGTCCCATGATCCAAGCGTTGGAGCTTCGCTATAACATTGCCAAGGAAAAGGTGGTCGAAATGAACACTTTGCCCAATACCACCATAGCGGCAGGATATTTTGTGAGTGAACCAGAGACCAGGACAGGAGCACAACGTGCCAGGTTTTCGGTATCGCAAATGTTACCTTGGTTCGGAACCATCACCGCGCGGGAAAACTATGCGAGTTCCATGGCAGAGACCGAGTATGCGGAAATTGTGATAGCCAAACGAAAGTTGGCCCTTTCCGTAGCGCAATCCTACTACAATTTATACGGGATTCAGGCCAAGCAAAAGGTATTGCAGGAAAATATTGAGTTGTTGAAAACCTATGAAACTTTGGCCCTAACCTCTGTTGAAGTGGGAAACGCCTCCGCGGTTGATGTTTTGAAGCTTCAAATCCGTCAAAATGAATTGCAGCAGCAGAAAGAAGTGCTGGAGCAAACCTATCTAGCAGAACAGGCTGTCTTCAATAATTTGCTGCATCGAGATGAAAGTATCGCGGTTGAGGTGGTGGATGAAATGGACATCCCTTCGGATGACCCCATTTTTAATAAAGAGGATTTGAGCCTCAACCCTGAGCTGCTGAAATATGACCAGTTATATGAATCGGTCACCCAGTCGGAACTGCTCAACCAAAAGGAAAACGCTCCAAGTTTTGGGATAGGGTTGGATTATATACCTGTTTCGGAACGGGATGATATGGTTTTTAGTGATAACGGAAAGGATATTGTAATGCCGATGGTCACTTTTTCCGTTCCCATTTTCAACAACAAGTTTAAATCGACCACCAAACAGAACGAGCTTCGTCAAAAAGAGATTGAATTCCAAAAAGAGGAGCGATTGAACATTTTGGAGAATGCCTATGCCAATGCCATTTCGCAACGGAACCAGGCACGTATTGCGCATCAAACCCAAGCAAAAAACCTAAAACAGGCCAAGGATGCCGAAGAAATCCTGATCAAGAACTACGAAACGGGCACCATCGACTTTAACGATGTGCTGGACATTCAAGAGTTGCAATTAAAGTTTCAGACCAATCAAATACAATCGGTGCAGTTGTATTACCTACAATCTGCCATCATCAATTATTTAATTAACAAGTAAATTTAAAATGTCAAAAATGAGAACAAACATTAGAACTATTATCGGAATCGCATTCGCTTCAGTATTGGTACTTACGGTATCGTGCAAAGGAAAAACCGAGGAAGCAAAAGAAACTTCTACGGAGGAAACCATGGACCATGACATGGAAAAGATGGATCATGAAGGTCACGACATGGAAGGCATGGAAACCGCAAAAATGGAAGGTAAGGAATATACCTCCACATATGTTTGCCCAATGCATTGTGAAGGCAGTGGAAGCGATGAAGAGGGGAAATGCCCGGTTTGCGGGATGACCTATGTGTTGAACGAGGAGCACATGGCAGACGGACATACTCACAATTAATTAAAGTTTCAACTGTACCAGCGATGCGGATTAAAGTAAAAAATATGGTTTGCGATAGATGCAAAGATGTTTTGAAACAGGAGTTTCAGAATGCGGGCATCGAGGTGGTACATATGGATTTGGGAGAAGTCCAATTTTCTGACGGAGCCCAAAAACAAATGGAACGTATTCGGGAGATTTTGGTCAAAAATGGATTTGAACTGATCGAGGGTGTGAATGACAGTTACATAGCTGATATTAAAAAACACTTGATCAATGCTTTGAATGACGATATGCACCAGAATCTCTCGGAATACCTGTCGGAAAAAATGAACAAAGATTATTCGGTGCTCAGTAAAATGTTCAGTGCCAAAGAAGGCTTGACCATTGAAAAATACTTTATTCTTTTAAAAATTGAGCGGGTAAAGGAAGAAATCCAGATGGATAATAAAACATTTTCTGAAATAGCTTATAATTTGAACTATAAGAGCAGTAGCCATTTGGCCAAACAGTTTAAATCGATTACAGGAATGTCCATGAGTGAATATAGAAAAGTGCAAGATTGGAATAGGAGACCTTTAGATCAAATTGTATAAAAGATACCCAGAATTGTAAAAAGCTTCCAGCTGGTGTTCAGCTAGTTTTGAATAAAAAAATAAACAAGCACATGAAACATACCTATCACATACACGGAATGAGCTGTAATGGCTGTAGAAATCATGTTGAGCAAACCCTTTCCAAAGTTGAGGGGGTTACGGGGGTAGAGGTGAATTTGGAAAAAGCCGAGGCCGTGATCGAGATGGAGGAACACATTTCAATAGAAACCTTCAAGAAAGCTTTGGAAAATGATGGGGGTGGTTACAGTATACATCCTGAGGGACACCACCATCAACCAAAAAAGAAGGAAAAAAAACCGGTTTCCAATGGAAATGGGACCTTTTATTGCCCCATGCAATGCGAAGGGGACAAAACCTACGATGAACCAGGGGATTGCCCAGTTTGTGGGATGGATTTGGTGGAGGAGCAAAATACGGCTACAAACTCCAAACAACAATGGACCTGCCCCATGCACCCCGAAGTGTTGGAGGATGGTCCGGGTTCCTGTCCAAAATGTGGAATGGATTTAGTGCCCAAAGAACCTGAAGCCAGCGCAGAGGAAAAAACCTATAAAAAACTGCTCAAAAAGTTTTGGATTGCCCTTGCGTTCACATTGCCCATTTTCCTGATTGCCATGAGCGATATGATTCCCAATAATCCACTGAATGAAGTAATGGCACCTAAATTTTGGAATTGGGTTCAGTTTGCGTTATCACTGCCTGTGGTTTTTTACGCCACTTGGATGTTTTTTGAAAGAGCTTACAAAAGCATTAAAACGTGGAACCTGAACATGTTCACGCTTATTGGTATTGGTGCGGGAGTGGCTTTTATATTTAGTGTACTCGCATTGTTGTTCCCTGGATTCTTTCCTGACCAGTTCAAGGGAGAAACAGGTGCTGTGCATGTATATTTTGAGGCAGCAACCGTAATTCTCACTTTGGTGCTTTTGGGCCAATTGTTAGAGGCCAGAGCGCACAGCAAAACCAACAATGCAGTAAAGGAATTATTGAAATTAGCTCCCAACAAAACGATTAAAGTTGTGGATGGGGAAGAAGTTGAGGTAAGCATTGATGATATTGAAAAAGGTGATGTGCTGAGGGTAAAACCTGGCGAAAAAATTCCTGTGGATGGAGTCATTACCGAAGGAGAAACTTCGGTGGATGAGTCCATGATAACGGGAGAGCCCATTCCAGTTGAAAAAGCTGTGGATGATACAGTAAGCAGCGGGACCATCAACGGCAACCAAACCTTTTTGATGAAGGCTGAAAAAGTGGGTAGCGACACCCTGCTTTCGCAAATCATCAATATGGTGAACGAAGCAAGCCGAAGTAGAGCACCCATTCAAAATTTAGCCGATAAAGTATCTGCCTATTTTGTGCCAACGGTTGTGATTATTTCAATCTTGACTTTTGCTGTTTGGGCGATATGGGGTCCACAGCCCACTTATGTCTACGCTTTAATCAATGCGATTGCTGTATTGATCATAGCCTGTCCCTGTGCACTTGGGCTCGCTACACCCATGTCCGTAATGGTAGGGGTGGGAAAAGGTGCTCAAAATGGAGTGTTGATCAAAAATGCGGAAGCTTTGGAAAAAATGGCCGATGTGGACACCCTGATCATTGATAAAACAGGAACTATTACCGAAGGTAAACCCACTTTTGACCATTTGGAAGTTTTTTCGGGTGAATATTCAGAAGAAGAATTGCTGCAATATCTAGTGTCGGTAAATGCCAACAGCGAGCACCCTTTGGCCCAGGCCACGGTAAAATACGGCAAAGAAAAAGGGGTCGAAATCTTGAAAACCGAAAACTTCAATGCCGTGACGGGTATGGGGGTTGAAGGCAAGATCAAGGATTTGGAGGTTCAGTTGGGGAATATCAAATTGATGGAAAAAGCCCATGTTGAAATCTCTGATGATATGAAGGAGAAAGTCAAAAAAGCACAAGAGAAAGGTAAAACGGTTTCTTATTTGGCCATTGATGGTAAATGTCACGGTTTTGTGGCCATTGGAGATAAAATCAAGGAGACAAGTGCCAAGGCTATCAAAGCAATTCAAGATAAAGGAATAAAGGTTATCATGCTCACGGGCGACAATACTACGACCGCCAAAGCGGTGGCCAGTGAGCTACATCTGGATGATTTTAAGGCAGAGACCTTGCCCGAGGATAAAATGAAGGAAGTGGAACGGCTTCAAAATAACGGCAAAGTGGTCGCCATGGCGGGCGATGGCATAAACGATGCCCCTGCATTGGCCAAAAGTGATTTGGGCATTGCCATGGGTACAGGCACCGATGTGGCCATAGAAAGTGCTATGATCACTTTGGTGAAAGGCGACTTGCACGGCATCGTAAAGGCACGGAACCTTAGTGAGGCCGTCATGAAAAACATAAAACAAAACCTATTTTTTGCATTGATATACAACACTATCGGTGTGCCAGTGGCTGCAGGGGTACTCTATCCCTTCTTTGGGATTTTGCTTTCGCCCATGATCGCGGCCTTGGCCATGAGCTTTAGCTCGGTGTCGGTTATAGCTAATGCATTGCGGTTACGAACTAAATCAATCGACTAAAAACGAAATGGTAAAACGAAAAACAGCGGTTAAAATTAGAAAGGCCCACAGGTATTTGGGGATATTCTTGGGCATTCAATTCATCATGTGGACAGCTAGTGGGCTCTACTTTAGCTGGACAGATATTGACGAAATCCATGGGGACCATTTTAGGAACATGGATTATGAGCCCGTAGCTTTTGATGGACTCATTGGGCTTTCACAGATTAATATTCCCGCTAAAATAAGTTCGTTGAGCCTAAAGGAAATAGCGGGCAAACCGTATTACTGGATCAATAATGAATATTTGGTAGATGCTAAAAACGGGAACATAAAAGAAGGTATTTCGGAAGTAGAAGCCCTAGCTGTTGCTGAGCGTCAAATGTCACCGGATTTAAATGTCAAAGGGGTTGAGGTAATCGATGAGACCGATAAGCATCATGAGTATAGGGAAAAGAAATTGCCCGCCTATGTGATTACGTATGATTCACCGGAAAATATTAAGGCCTATGTTTCGGTGGCCGATGGATCTTTTCAAACGGTTCGGCATCGGAATTGGAGATGGTTCGATTTTCTTTGGATGACCCACACGATGGATTATGAAAGCAGGGATGATTTTAATACAACTTTGCTTCGTGCTTTTTCCCTGTTGGGATTGATTACCGTATTGAGCGGATTTTTGCTTTGGTTTACCTCGTCGCCAACGATGAGAAAAGTTATAAAACGAAAAAAATAGTGATATGAAAAAGGAAAACATCATATACATTGGAGTTGCGGTTGTGGTCGGATTATTGGTGGGATATCTCATATTTGGAAATGGTGCCGATATCACAAACGAAGACGAGCATGACCATAGCACGGAAATTGCTTCGGACGACATGTGGACCTGTTCCATGCATCCACAGATTATGCAACCAGAGTCGGGGTCGTGCCCTATTTGTGGCATGGATTTGATTCCTGCCGACAATGCGGGAGAAGGTCTTATGGCAAATCAAATTAAAATGACCGAGAATGCCATGGTATTGGCAGGAGTGGAAACTGTGATGGTGGGTTCTGGAGTTGATAGCAAAGACCATGTTAAAGTTTCTGGTAAAGTAGCTGTCAACCAGGAATCGGATGCGGTTCAATCGGCTTATTTTGATGGAAGGATAGAAAAGATCTTTATCAATTTTGAGGGAGAAGCGATTCGAAAAGGCCAAAAGTTAGCCACTATTTATGCCCCGGTCTTGGTTTCGGCCCAACAAGAACTGTTGACGGCAGCCAATTTAAAGGAATCCCAACCCCAATTGTACAAAGCCGTTCGCAACAAATTGAAACTTTGGAAATTGTCCGAAGCACAAATCAACGAAATCGAAAGTGCTGGACAAGTACTGGAAAATTTCCCGGTGTACTCCAATGTGAGTGGTGTAGTTTCCGAAATTATGATGGAGGAAGGCGATTACATCAAAACAGGTTCACCTTTGTTGAAAGTGGCCAATCTAAATTCGGTTTGGACTATTTTTGATGCCTATGAAAACCAATTGAGCTTGTTTAAGGAAGGGCAAACGTTGAACGTGACCACAAAATCATACCCAAACAAAACATTCCCTGCCAAAGTCTCCTTTGTATCTCCGCTATTGAACAAGAATACAAGGACCTTGGAGGTGCGAGCAGAGCTTGACAACAAAGAAGGGTTGCTCAAACCAGGCATGTTTGTACAGGCTGAAGTTGAGGTTTCAAACCATCAAAATGAATCGTTGACCATACCGGAAAGTGCCGTTCTTTGGACTGGAAAACGTTCCTTGGTCTATGTACAGCCAAATCCAGACAATGCCATTTTTGAAATGCGAGAGGTTGAGCTAGGAAATTTGAGAAATGGCAGTTATGTGGTCAATTCAGGGTTAAAATCGGGAGACTTGGTAGTCGCCCAAGGTACTTTTACGGTAGATGCCGCGGCTCAGTTGCAGGGTAAAAAATCCATGATGAATCAAGATGGAACAGCATCAACCATGAATCATGACCATGTAGATATGCCTGGTGCAATGAAAATGGAATTTTCCCCAGAGGCACAATCAAAGTTCAACGACCTTTTAAATATTTATCTGGATTTGAAAGATGCCTTGGTTGCATCTGACCAAGAACGAACACAAGTGTTGACACAGAAAGCAGCAAGGATTGCCTCAGAAATAAATAATTTGGAGATGGATGATATGGGCAAAAGTCACCTATCAAAATTAAAAGAACAACTAACAAATATGGCCTCAAAAAGTAGTTTGGCGGACCAACGTGAGGATTTTATCTTGCTTTCCCAAAACATAATTCAAATAGGGCAACAAATGAATGATTTGGAGACTAAACTATATGTGCAGCATTGCCCAATGGCCAATAACGACAAGGGTGCCAATTGGCTCAGTTTGGAAGAGGAAATACGCAACCCCTATTATGGGGATGCGATGCTTACCTGTGGCAGTGTGGTGGGAACCATCAACTAGCTATTTTAACCCATAGTGCATTTTGATGAAAAATTCGTCATTTCGAGTGGATTTCACGAAAGCATGAGTGAAATTTGTATCGAGAAAAAGAATTTTTATAAAAAAGGTTCTCGACCTGACGGTTTTTGACCATAATATTATCAAAATGCACCACAAGCTATTTTAGTTAATATTTAGCCAAATAAATTATTCGGATTCAAATGTGAAATACATTTACTTAGGTTTTTAAATTATTGACCGATGAAACAAGCAAAGTCAAATGGAAAGTCATCTCCTGCCAAAGCTGTAAAGCCTGTAGCAAAGAAGACTGCCCAAGCTACTGGTAAGAAGAAGTAACTTGGTTTTAGGTTCTTAAGGAGAACCGTTCAACTAGATAAAAAGAAAACGCCCCGATGCAAATTGGGGCGTTCCTATTTTTAATCTGAATGGGATGATATTACATCATACCTGGCATTCCACCGCCACCTCCCATTGGAGGCATTGCAGGGGCATCTTCCTTAATGTCGGTCAATGCACATTCTGTGGTCAAAATCATACCTGCTACCGATGCTGCATTTTCCAAAGCAATACGGGTTACTTTTTTAGGGTCAATGATTCCTGCTTTAAGCATATCCACGTATTGGTCGGATTTGGCATCGTAACCAAAGTCTTTTTTGCCTTCAAGAACTTTAGCGATAACTACGGAACCTTCACCGCCAGCATTCTCTACAATGGTACGTAAAGGAGATTCGATGGCCTTGGCCACAATTTGTACACCTGTCGTTTCGTCCAAAGAGTCTGTTGCTAATTTTTCAAGAACTTTCTTCGCTCTTACCAAGGCAACACCACCACCTGCAACAATACCTTCTTCTACAGCGGCACGGGTTGCGTGCAAGGCATCATCCACACGATCTTTCTTCTCTTTCATTTCTACTTCAGAAGCTGCACCTACATAAAGTACGGCAACACCACCAGCCAATTTGGCCAAACGTTCCTGAAGTTTTTCTTTGTCATAATCCGATGTAGTAGTCTCGATTTGAGCTTTAATCTGGCTCACTCTAGCTTTAATGTCATCTGCATTTCCGCTACCATTAACAATTGTAGTGTTGTCTTTGTCGATGGTTACGGTTTCAGCAGTACCCAACATATCCAAAGAAGCGTTTTCCAAAGAGAATCCTCTTTCTTCAGAGATTACGGTACCACCGGTTAGGATAGCGATGTCTTCCAACATAGCTTTTCTTCTGTCACCAAAACCTGGCGCTTTTACAGCGGCAATCTTAAGGCCACCTCTCAATTTGTTCACTACCAAAGTAGCTAGGGCTTGCCCTTCTACGTCTTCAGCAATGATCAAAAGTGGTCTTCCAGACTGTGCTACTGGCTCAAGAATAGGAAGGATTTCCTGTAGATTGGAGATTTTCTTATCAAAAAGAAGAATGTAAGGATTCTCCAAATCGGCGATCATCTTATCGGTATCGGTAACGAAGTAAGGGGAAAGGTATCCTCTATCAAACTGCATACCTTCAACAACATCAACGTAAGTGTCGGTACCTTTTGCTTCCTCTACGGTAATTACACCTTCATTTCCAACTTTGGCGAACGCCTTGGCGATAAGGTCACCAATTGTTTGGTCATTATTGGAAGAGATAGAAGCTACTTGCTTGATCTTGTCAGAGTCGTTACCTATTTTCTTGGTTTGTTTTTCCAAATCGGCCACCAAGGCTTCAACGGCTTTATCGATTCCTCGTTTCAAATCCATAGGATTTGCTCCGGCGGCGACGTTTTTAAGCCCTTCTTTCACGATAGCCTGCGCCAATACAGTTGCGGTAGTTGTACCATCACCGGCTTGGTCGTTGGTTCTGGAAGCAACTTCCTTCACCATTTGTGCACCCATGTCCTCAAGGGCGTCTTCCAATTCAATTTCTTTTGCAACAGAAACACCATCTTTGGTTACTTGTGGTGCCCCAAAAGACTTGCTGATGATTACGTTTCTACCTTTTGGCCCCAAGGTTACCTTAACGGCCTCGGCCAATTTGTCAACGCCTCTTTTCAGTCCGTCACGTGCATCTATATCAAACTTAATATCTTTTGCCATTTTATACTCTTATTTTGTCATTCCTGCGAAGGCAGGAATCTTTTTGGTTATACGTTTTAGTTTCTAGATGGATTCCCGCTTTTGCGGGAATGACATATTGGTTATACGATTGCCAAAATATCGCTTTCGCGCATCATCAAATAGTCAGTACCATCGAACTTGAGTTCAGTACCGGCATATTTTCCATAAAGAACGGTATCGCCCACTTTAACGGTCACTTTTTCGTCCTTGGTTCCAGGTCCAACGGCCACAACAGTTCCTTTTTGTGGTTTTTCCTTAGCGTTGTCCGGGATGATGATACCGGAGGCAGTTTTTGTCTCGGCCTGTAGAGGCTCGATCAAAACCCTGTCTGCCAATGGTTTGATATTTACTTTAGCCATATTTTAATTATTTAGGTGTTTGTTTAAAAAATTCTTGAATCTAAAGGACAGAAATTGTGCCAATGCTCAAAAACTGACATTCTGGAAAACAAAAATGCCAGCTTGTCATTTCAAGCTGGCATTTTTCTATGCTTTGTCACTTTGTATTATCCAATAGTGTCTACTGGACTTGTAGTGTCGGCAGGTGGAAGTTGTTCAGGTACTTCCTCTGGAACCGTTTCTGGTATTTCCGTATCGTCGCCTTGAAGTAGTTTGGAATCTGCTTGGCTATAGTTCCCTTTTAGGGAAACATTGGAAAGCAATATCAAAACAATCAAAAGGGTGGCAAGGGTCCAAGTACTTTTATCCAAAAAGTCCCCGGTCTTTTTTACACCACCAACAACTTGGTTGCCACTTCCTCCAAAGGATGAAGACAATCCACCACCTTTAGGATTTTGGACCATAATGACCAAGACCAACAAAAGGCACACGATAATTATCAGTACCAAAAAAATTGCAAACGTGCTCATTTCTTATCTTTTTCTTGTTGCAGTTTCTTCACTGCCTGAATTTGATCTGCAAAGAAACCACTTTTTTCTGGATATTTCAAACTCAATATTTTAAAGGCTTGAATGGCTTTTTTATACTTTTTCTGCTCCAAGTATACCTTGGCCAAAGTCTCTGTCATCAACTCGTTTTGGTTGATTTTGGTGGACTCCTTTATATTGACCTTGGGGTTGGATTCCTTTGGGACTATCTTGGGATTGTTCTCGATAAACTTGTCCAAGAGATCAAATTTCTTTTTACGCTCCAGCTTGTCCATCACATTTTCTTCCTGATGGTCTGTCGTATTCTCTTCTTCTTCGGCCGGTTCTTCGGAAGTGGAAGTCAATTGAAGCCATTCGGTAAAGGAGTGTTTCTCCTTTTTGGTGAACGGGATTGGTTTGCCCAAATTTAAATTGGTGTCCGGTTCCTTTTTGGATTCCTCAACTTTTTCAGCTTGCTTTTCAGGAGTTTTTGATTTGAAAAGTTCGGGATTCAGAATTTGTTCTGCGTCGTTTAAATTTTGGGGCAGGGCAGGTTCGTTGGATTCCGAAAGCATACTTGCCGCATTTGGATTGGGCTGTATTTCTTCCGAAACCGCGTCTTGGTCCTCAAGTTTAGAGCCTCTGCCAGCAATGGTGTCGGCAATATTGTTTTGGATAAATTCTTTGGAGGTGATATAATCAAAAAGCACATCCCTGTCCGAAGTATGGGCGGCCGTTACCTTAAGGGCATTGTTGTACTTGTAGCTGTCCAGATTTTTGAGCCCTTTTAAGTGTAGCGCACGTGCTGCCTGAAAATAAGGGTATTCCTCAATAATATCCTCCAACTCCCTTGTTTGCTTGGGAGATAGGATGGTATTCGAGTTTTGAAGAATATGTATAAAATCTGAAACGTTCATATACTATTACCAATTTCCCAAGGATGCATTAAAAATGTCCTGGGTAAGTCGTTCAAAAATTTCTTCGTGCGCAGCAGCTTGTATTGATGGCAACGGAGCTGCGGCATCAAAATCGTAAAAGAAGGAAAACCGTTTTTCAAAATCAGCATCTTCCTTTGTGGTGTTATAAAACCGAACATTTACAGTCATTGTCAGTCGGTTTTGGGAGGTGCGTTGATCTGAGGTGGCCGTCATGGGAACAATCTTGTACCCCACAATCTCACCTTCGTACAACAAATCACCATTGCTTCCAGTAAGGGACAAACTGGTGAGGTTGTTGATCATGTCCTGAAGTGCCAAGGTAAAATCACGCCCTAATCCGGGCACAATAACCGAACCGGGTGTTTGATCTGCATAATTTTGGAAAAAGTTGACCTGGAAACTCTGTGCGGTCCCAATGTCCGCTCCAGAAAAATTATATGCTCCACAATTGGATAGAAAGAAAACCAATCCAAGTAGTCCAACCTTTAGTCCATTTTTTTTCATTGTTCTCATTAAAACTTTTAGGTGTAAATTAAAGATCGTACTGTTTTATTTTTCTGTAGAGTGTCCTTTCGGAAATTCCGAGCTCCGCAGCGGCTGCCTTTCTTTTTCCCTTGTTGCGCTCCAACGATTTTTTGATCAATTCGATTTCCTTTTCCTGTAAAGATAGGGTTTCTTCCTCTTCGATCTCTTCCGCAAAATGATAGCGGTCTTCTGGGGGCTGATGGGTTGTGCTTGGCGCCGATGCTTCAACAACAGGTTCTGGAAGATGCAACAATTCTGCTGTAGGTTTCTCCTCGTGTTCTACATCTTCTTCTTCCTGATTTCCATAGATTTTTCGAATCAAGCCTTCGTTTTCGCGCTGAACTTTGTTGGAATCATTATCCTTAAGAAGCTCCAAGGTTAATTTTTTGAGATCGTTCAAATCACCCTTCATGTCAAAAAGGACCTTGTACAAAATCTCACGCTCGTTGCTAAAGTCACCCTCTTTTTTGGACTGCTTTATCACTGCAGGTAAATTGGAACTGCTTGCGTTGGGCAAATAGCTGTTTAGCGTAGCTGCTGAAATATTTCGATTTTCTTCCAATACCGAAACTTGTTCAGCAATATTTCTTAATTGACGGATGTTGCCGGGCCAGCGATATTTTAAAAGAAGCTCCACGGCATCGTCCTCCAATCGGATGGTGGGCATTTTATATTTTTGTCCAAAGTCCGAAGCAAATTTTCTGAACAGCAAGTGAATATCGTCCCGTCTATCGCGAAGCGGGGGCAGGTTTATTTCAACCGTACTCAACCTATAATAAAGGTCTTCCCTGAACTTTTCCTTTTTAATGGCCTCGAACATATTAATATTGGTGGCCGCCACAATACGAACATCGGTTTTTTGTACTTGAGAGGATCCTACTTTTAGGAACTCGCCATTTTCCAGTACACGTAGCAATCGAACCTGAGTGGTCAACGGAAGCTCACCTACTTCGTCCAAAAAGATGGTGCCTTTATCGGCCACTTCAAAATAACCGTTACGGGTTTGGGTGGCACCAGTAAAAGCCCCTTTTTCGTGACCAAACAATTCACTGTCTATAGTTCCTTCGGGAATAGCTCCGCAGTTTACCGCAATGTATTTAGCATGCTTGCGGTGGGAGAGTGAATGGATGATTTTAGGAATGGATTCCTTTCCCACACCGCTTTCGCCGGTCACCAAAACCGAAATATCGGTGGGTGCGACTTGTATGGCTTTTTCTATGGCCCGATTGAGTTTTACATCGTTTCCGATGAGCTCGAACCGTTGTTTTATGGATTGTACACTTTCCATATGCTGTTATTCCTGCGAAAACAAGAATCTTATTTTTTTTGATTCCGCACAGATACTGAGCGTAGTCGAAGCACGATGCGGAATGACAAATTGGTTATTAATTGTTTTCTGAATATCCTACAGCCTCACCAATAAGGGTAGCTGAGGTACATTCGTTGATTTTTACGTTCACAAAATCGCCCACTTTGTAATTTTCCTTTGGAAAAACTACAACGGTGTTCTGAGAATTTCGCCCCATCCAATGTGCATCGGATTTTTTGGAGGGTCCTTCTATAAGGACTTCTTCGGTTTTACCCAGATGCTGTTGGGTGCGGTAATGGCTGTGTTTTTGTTGAACTTCAATAATTTCCTGCAAGCGTCTTTTCTTTGTCTCATCAGGAATGTCATCTTCCATTTTGCGTTCGGCCATGGTTCCAGGTCTTTCGGAATAAGCGAACATAAAACCAAAATCGTACTTCACGTACTCCATCAGGCTTAAGGTATCTTGATGGTCTTCCTCGGTTTCCGTTGGGAAGCCTGTGATCATATCCTGACTGATGGCGCAATCGGGAATAATTTTTCTGATGTTGTCGATAAGCTCAAAATATTCCTCACGAGTGTGCAAACGATTCATCGCCTTTAAAATGCGGTTGCTTCCACTTTGTACGGGCAAGTGAATGTATTTGCAGATGTTTTCGTATTTGGCCATCGCCTCGATAACGTCCAAAGTCATGTCTTGTGGGTTGGATGTGGAGAAACGGATACGCATTTTAGGTTGGGCCTGTGCTACAAGTTCCAACAATCCGGCAAAGTTTACGGAAGTTGCTTTTTGCATGTCCGAAGCTTTGTCAAAATCTTTTTTTAATCCACCACCGTACCAAAGGTAACTGTCCACATTTTGACCTAAAAGTGTAATTTCCTTGAATCCTTTTTCCCAAAGATCATTCACCTCTTCCAAAATGGATTGTGGATCACGACTGCGCTCTCTTCCACGGGTAAAGGGAACCACACAGAACGTGCACATGTTGTCGCAACCACGGGTAATGGAAACAAAAGCAGAGACTCCGTTGGTGTTTAGCCGAACAGGCGCTACATCGCCGTAGGTTTCATCTTTGGAAAGGATAACGTTTACGGCATTTCTACCTTCGTCTATTTCTTGGATAAGGTTGGGCAGGTCTTTATAGGCATCGGGCCCCACGACCATATCCACAATTTTTTCCTCTTCTAGGAACTTACTTTTCAAACGTTCCGCCATGCAGCCCAAAACACCAACTTTCATATTTGGTTTGGTTCTTTTTACGGCATTGAACTTCTCCAGTCGCTTGCGAACGGTTTGTTCTGCTTTTTCGCGAATGGAGCAGGTGTTTACCAGAACCAAATCGGCATCATCCAAGTTTTGGGTGGTGTTGAAACCTTCCTTGGCCAATATGGACGCCACAATCTCGCTATCGGAAAAGTTCATCTGGCAACCGTAGCTTTCTATGTAAAGTTTTCGGCCGTTCTTTTCGTTGTTTTCCAGCGACAAGGTGCTTCCTTGTTGGCTTTCATCTATTACTTTTTCCACGCTTTTTTCCTCAATCATAAATGTTTCAATGGGTGCAAAGATAAAGCTTATTACAGTTTAGTGACAATTTGGCAGTAATTTTTAAGAAGATATTGCGGAATCACCTGTTAGTGTTACCTTCAAACTTAAAAACATAACCTATTTTCAAAATGAATTTCACCAACCTATCCGAAAGAATAAAGCAAAGTGCACCAATAGAATTCGGGACCGTGTTCAACAACTCTTTTGAATTGTTCAAAAAAGTATGGCTGCAAGGGGCTCTTACCCTTTTATTGACTTTTGTTAGTATTATTCCTTTTTATTTGCTGATTTACCTCCCAATGATAGCTATGGGGATTAGCGACCCCAATGCATTCGATCAACAGGAAATGCCACCGGCATTTGCCGTGCTAATGACTTTTGTCATGCCTATATTTATGATTGGTGTAATGACCGTTGCTATTTGTTTGAACGCTGCTTTTTTAAGGATTTGCAGAAGGTATGATTTGAAAGAGACGGGGAGGGATGACTATTTTTATTACTTCAAAAAAGAATATTTGTCGAAAGCATTGATTCTTTCTTTGATCATGGTCGGACTATCGTTACTAGGTTTATTGGCCTGCGGATTGGGTATTATTTATTTGATGGTGCCCATGTCTTTGTTTCCCGCCTTTTTTGCTTTTGATAAAAAACTTACCGCCATGGAAATTGTAAAATCCGGGTTTGCCCTTGGCAATAAAAACTGGTTGATGATATTTCTTTTGATACTTGTGGCCGGAATGGTTGCTCAACTTGGAGTAATATTGTGTTTGGTCGGGGTTTTATTCACCGCAATGTTCAGTAAAATACCTATCTACTTTATTTATAAAGATGCCGTAGGAATTTCCATGGATGTGTAATTGGCATAAACAAAAAGCGCCCTTTTTCGGAGGGCGCTTTTACTTGTTGCCGAGCATTAAATTTCTATTGGGAGGAAATCAATTTAATTTGATTCTCTTCCACTTTCCGGTTGATTAGGGTGGCTTGCTTTTCCACCAGTATATTTAAGTCGTTGATTTCCTTGTCGAGTTCCTTGGTCACCTCCACAAAAAACTCTTGGGCCTGTTGGGTCGGCTTTTGGTCGCCACGTTGCGAGTCCACCATCAAAAATGCCAATCTGTTATTGATTCGGATACCATAATTTAACGGATCTTGCCTACTCTGATTTTTGGTCATGTGAATGTTGTTCTCGATTATGGAAAGCTCCGTTTCAAAATCCTTAGCCATTTTCTGGATTTCCGCATTTTCCTTGGTTTTCTTCTTTAAATAGGCCAGATCCTTTTTAATGCTCCTAATATTGATGATGGCATTGTTGGCACGGCTGACTTGTTCGCGGACCTTCATTAAAAAGTCGAATTGATCTTGAAAATCTTTTTGGCTGAGCGATACTCTTGGGTCTTTTAAAATGCTGAAGGTTTGCTCCGAGGAGTTTCCATTTACGGTAAGTCTTGTCTTGTAGTTCCCAGGAATCGCTTTTGGACCAATATTGGGCGAGGAATAGAACACCATTCCCTCGAACTCTTGGTAGCCTGGGTATCGCATATTCCAGATAAATCGGTTGCCTCCTTCGGCAACTTCCAATTTTTGAGTTGAGGTGGGATCCAATCTATCAGGTTTGGCATGGTTGGAAAAAGTTTGAATGACACTGCCATCTGTTTCTAAAATTTCCATGGTCACCGTATCGGTTTCCTTCAAGCTTTTTAGGTAATAGTTGATAATTGCTCCATCGGGATGATTTTCCCCTACTAATTTAGTGTTGGGTTCTTGCCAAGACCGATCCTGATGCATTCTGTAGGCCATATCGGGTTTGTACAGATAAAAATCGCTCTCGGCAACTTCTTTGGTAAGCTGATGAAGTGGTGTTAAATCATCAATCATCCAAAAACCTCTTCCGTGGGTGGCAGCAATCAAATCATTGTCCCTAACATGTAGGTCGCGTATTGCAGTGATAGGTAAATTTAACTGGAAGGGTGTCCAGTTTTCTCCATCATCAAAAGAAACATACATGCCCCATTCGGTACCCGCATACAATAATCCTTTCCTTACTTTATCGGCACGGATGGCACGGGTATAGTAATTATCTTTAATGCCGTCCGTAATCAATGTCCATGTTTGGCCATAATCATTCGTTTTGTACAGATAAGGGGTGTAGTCACCAAATTTGTATGACGAAGCGGCGACATATACGGTTCCAGGATCAAACGGACTTGCATCAATACAGTTGATCATATTCAATTTAGGCGACATGGATTCAGGTGGGGTCACATTTTCCCAAGTAACTCCGTTGTCGCGAGTTACATGAATCAATCCATCATCACTACCTGTCCAAATCACCCCTTTTTCCAGAATGGATTCTGTAATCACAAAAATATTGGAATAAAATTCTGCTCCCGTGTTGTCTTGCGTAATGGGTCCTCCTGAAGATTCAATGGTCTCAGGAATGCCCCTTGCCAATTCAGGTGAAATGGTTTTCCATGATTGTCCACCATCTGTTGTTGCATGCAAATAGTTTGAACCAGCATAAAGTACGTTGGGGTCGTGTCGGCTAAAAGTCAATGGATAGTTCCAATTAAAACGGTACTTCATTACCTCTGCCCCTGAACCTGCGGGATTGTCGGGCCATATATTGGTAGAGATAGTTTGACCGGTGGTATGGTCCAAACGGTTCATGTAGCCTTTGTAGGTTCCTCCATAAACCAATTGGTTGTTCTTAGGGTCGGGTGCCAAATGTGCACTCTCGCCTCCGGCCGTGGGTTCCCAGTCATCTTCTGTGATGCTTGAGCCCGAGGAGCGATGGAAAACACGCAAGGCAGTATTGTCCTGCTGTGCTCCGTATATTCTGTAAGGGAAAATACTATCCGTAGCAATTCGATAGAATTGCATGGTAGGTTGGTTGTAATAAGTGGTCCAGTTGTTTCCACCATCATTGGAGATTTGTGCACCTCCGTCATCGGCAATGATCATTCTTTGATTGTTGTTAGGGTCGATCCAGAGATCATGGTGATCACTATGCCCGGCTGTTTTAAGTGTAAAGGTGTTTCCTCCATCTGTGGAAACCCCATAGCTCACATTCATTACCCAAACTTTGTCGATATTTTGGGTGTCGGCATAAATTCTACTGTAATACCAAGCCCGTTGCCTTAGTCCTCGGTTTTCATTGACTTTTTTCCAAGTTGCCCCTGCATCATCGGAACGGAAAACACCACCGTCCTCGGCTTCGATAATGGCCCATATCCTGTCAGAATCCAACGGGGAAACTGTTATCCCTACAATTCCCCATGGAAAACCGGGCAATCCTGAATTCTCTGAAATATCCTTCCAAGTGTCTCCGCCATCGGTACTTTTAAACATTTTGCTGTCGGGGCCGCCACTGTCCATGCGATAACCGTTTCGTTTCATCTGCCAAGTAGCAGCGTAAAGAATTCTACTGTTGTTGGGATCCATAATTAAATCTCCAGCACCCGCTTTATCACTTACATAAAGAATTTTCTCCCAATTTTTTCCTCCGTCGGTGGATCGAAAAACGCCACGGGTCTCGTTAGGCTTCCAGAGGTTTCCAATGGCGGCTACATAAACAATGTCCGGGTTCTTGGGATGGACACGAATTCGAGCAATGTGCTCCGAATCTTTTAGTCCTATAAATTCCCAGGTTTCACCGGCATCCATACTTTTCCAAAGTCCTTTGCCCGAGGAAACATTTCCTCTAAGTGTTTGTTCACCTTCGCCTACATATATAATGTTAGGGTCGGATTCGGCGACGGTGACAGCTCCAATGGAACCACCAAAATAGCCATCAGAAATACACTCCCAAGAATTGCCCGCATCAGTAGTTCTCCAAACACCTCCACCTGCGGTACCCATATAATATAGGTTAGGGTCGTTGGCTACACCTGAAACGGTTCCGGCCCTTCCTCCCCGGTGTGGGCCCACCATTCTCCATTTCATTCCATCGTAAAGGGATTCCTTGAATAGAGGAGCGTTGTTCTTGTTCTTTTTTCGTTGAGCGTTCGAGGGATAAAAACACAGCACGGCAAGTACCATGATAAAGTAGCGGTTGGTCATTTTTAGTTGAGTTATTTAGTTAGTCCTCATAAAAATAACAAATATTTCACCCTGATCTGTAACGGATCAGCTATTAATGTGAGTTTTTGAATTTGCTTGGTGATTTTTTTTGGTTCTAAGTACTAAAACCTATCCTGTAAATGCTGAAGTTTAAATTTTAATATACTTTTGTTGTCACAAAACCAAGTGCATGCCAAAAAATTTAGTTATTGTAGAGTCCCCCGCTAAAGCTAAGACCATTGAACGGTTCCTAGGAAAAGAATTTCAAGTAGAGTCTAGTTTTGGGCACATTGCCGACCTTCCCTCAAAAGAGCTCGGTGTAGATGTTGAGAACGATTTTAAGCCAAAATATACTGTAGACAAGGAGAAAAAAGCTTTGGTAAAAAAGCTTAAGGATTTGGCTAAAAAAGCAGAAACTATTTGGCTGGCAAGTGATGAGGACCGAGAAGGGGAGGCCATATCTTGGCACTTGGCAGAGGAGTTAGGTTTGGACAAGAACAAGACTAAGCGAATCGTATTTAACTCCATCACAAAATCGGCCATTCAAAAAGCGATTGAAAATCCAAGGGACATCAACTATAATTTGGTAAATGCACAGCAGGCGCGTAGGGTGTTGGACCGATTGGTGGGTTACGAACTATCGCCGGTTCTTTGGAAAAAAATAAAACCAGGGCTTTCCGCAGGCAGGGTTCAATCTGTTGCGGTACGTTTGATCGTGGAGCGTGAACGTGAGATTGAAGGGTTTACGCCAGAAGCATCTTTTAGGATAAGGGCAGAATTCAAAACCAATGAGGGCAATGCTTTTGCAGCCAAGCTGAACAAAACATTCCCAACCAAAGAGGCAGCCGAATCATTTTTAAAAGAGAATATTGGTGCGGATTTTTCGGTTTCCGATTTGGCCAAAAAACCGGCCAAAAAATCACCAGCGGCACCATTTACCACATCTACCTTACAGCAGGAAGCATCCAGAAAACTCTATTTTTCGGTGAGCCGCACCATGCAAGTGGCACAGCGCCTATACGAGGCAGGTCTCATTACTTATATGAGAACAGATAGTGTCAATCTTTCGAACGAAGCATTGTCCGCGGCCAAAAGCGCCATTCTGGATAACTATGGCGAAAAATATAGTCAAACCAGAAACTTTACTGGAAAATCCAAAGGTGCACAAGAAGCGCACGAGGCCATTCGCCCAACCGATATGAAATTGCAGTCGCCCCAATTGGAACGCGATCAGGCCAAATTATACGAACTTATCTGGAAACGTACCCTGGCCTCGCAAATGAGCGATGCCCAATTGGAGCGTACCAATGTAAAAATAAAAGCAAGTACCCACAACGAGGAATTCTCAGCAAACGGAGAAGTGGTGAAGTTTGATGGTTTCCTTAAAGTATACCTGGAAGGAACCGATGATGAGGATGGGGAGGAGCAAGAAGGTATGTTGCCGGCCATGAATGTGGGGGAGCCGCTTCAAAATGTATTTATTTCGGCCACAGAAAGATTCTCAAGACCACCTTACCGCTATTCGGAAGCTTCTTTGGTGAAGAAGTTGGAAGAATTGGGAATTGGTCGACCATCTACCTACGCACCTACCATATCTACCATTCAAAATAGAGGGTATGTAGAGAAAGGTACCGTTGAAGGTGCTCAACGCAAATATGTGCAGTTGGTTCTCGAAGATGGAAAAGTTTCAGATAGTCAGCTTACGGAAACCGTTGGGTCGGAAAAAGGAAAGATTGTCCCGACCGATATCGGGATGATTGTAAACGACTTTTTGGTGACGCACTTTACCCAAATTCTGGATTACAATTTTACGGCTCAGGTAGAAGAGGATTTTGATGAAATCGCATCGGGTGATGAAGATTGGCAGGAAATGATGAAAAATTTCTACAAAGATTTTCATCCCAATGTGCTGAAGGTCGAAGAAACTGCCGAACGGGCAAGTGGAGAGCGTGTGTTGGGAACAGATCCAAAATCTGGCAGACAGGTGTCCGTAAGGTTAGGACGTTTTGGCCCCATGGTACAAATTGGAACCGTGGACGATGAGGAAAAACCACAATTTGCAAGCTTGCTCCCCGAGCAATCTATAGGAACCATTACTTTTGAAGAAGCCATGACGCTTTTTGAACTTCCAAGACAATTGGGCGTGTACGAAGGTGAAGAAGTAGAGGCGAATGTAGGTCGCTATGGCCCTTATGTACGTTTTGGAAAAAAATTCATTTCACTCGCCAAAGGCGAAAGCGCTTTTGATGTGGACATGGATCGTGCCATTGAATTGATCAAAGAAAAGCAAAAAGCCGATGCGCCAATCGCCACCTATGAAGGAAAGGATGTTACCAAAGGTAAAGGTAGGTTTGGACCTTTCATCAAATGGGACGGTATGTTCATCAATGTGAACAAAAAATATGACTTTGATAATCTTACCGAAGGCGATATTGCTGAATTGATCGAGGCCAAAAAGAAAAAAGAGGCCGAGAAGGTCGTTCAGGAATGGCCCGAAGAAAAAATCAGGATAGAAAAAGCCCGTTGGGGACGACACAATATTATTAAGGGTAAGGTGAAGGTGGAAATTTCCAAAGATGTGGACGCCACAAAAGTGACTTTGGAAGAAGCACAAGCCTTATTGGAGAAGAAATCACCAAAGAAAAAAGCCAAGACAAAAGCAAAAGCTAAGAAATAATATGGCCTTCGATTTTCTGGTTCCGGTCAAGGACAAAGTATTGGCACATTCCGAATTGCTGCCAGAACAGGCATTGGGCAAAAATATCCACATGCACACGGAAAAGGATGGGCTTCCCGTATTCGCCCATGCCGATGTGGCTATTTTTGGCGTATTGGAATCCAGAAACGCCTTCGAGAAAAAACCAGAAAAACTGGATTTGGACGAAGTCCGTATTCAACTCTACCGTTTAATGATGGGCAATTGGAACTCCACCATTATCGATATAGGGGATGTGGAGGAAGGCGACACCGTGGAGGATACCTACTTTGTGGTCAAGGAAATTGTAGCTGGACTGCTTGAGGAAAGTATAATACCCATTGTATTAGGACTTACCCAGGACATTACTTTTCCCACCTACCGCGCTTTTGACAAAATAAAGAATATGGTGAACTTGGTCTCCATCGATAGTCGTTTTGACTTTGGTGAAGACGATGAATTGATTTCGTCACATTCTTATATGAGTAAGATTATTACGGACAAGCCCAACAATCTTTTTAATTTTTCAAACATTGGATACCAGAGTTATTTCAATGCCCAGGAAGAGAAAGATTTGATGGAGCGTCTTTTTTTTGATGCCTATCGCTTAGGTGAGATTGCCGCCAATATAGAATTGGCAGAACCTGTTTTGCGAAGCAGCGATATTGTAAGCTTGGACCTGCGAGCTATCCGGGCCAGCGAAATGGGAATGACTGGAAATTTTTCGCCCAATGGTTTTACCGGAAGGGAAATATGCACCATTGCCCGCTATGCCGGTATTAGCGATAAAGTTTCTCTTTTTGGTATCTACGAAGGGGAAAACTCTCATCAAGCATTTCAAATGATTGCCCAGATTATCTGGTATTTTATAGAAGGGCTGAGTTTCAGGATAAAAGAATACCCGAGCTCTAAGAGCGAAGACTTCACAAAGTTTACTGTACCCACGGACACGGAAGAATTGATTTTTTTCAAAAGCCATGTCACAGAACGGTGGTGGGTAGAAGTGCCAACAATTTTGGTAGAGCATACTAAAACAAATTCGGTGGCGTTATTACCTTGCACCGAAGAGGACTATTTGGATGCTTGCAACCAGAACATTCCCGAAAGGTGGTTCAAAGCCTATAGAAAAGGCTTGAACTAAATAAATTAAATTTTGATCATTAATTGTTTTTGCACAATAATTCATTCAAAAATCAGTTTTGAGAGTAATGAATCTGTGTAGTACAGTTATTAAAATCTTGAATCGAACAATTTAACCTAAAGTATGAGAAAGCTATTCTTTTCATCTCTAGCACTTGTTTTTTTGCTTACCAGTTGTGGCTCTAAATCAAGGTCAAAAGGTGAACTAGTTGGGGTAAAGGGAAAAAAATGGCATCCAGAAAAACCCTATGGAATGGAATTGATTCCCAGAGGCGCCTTTGTAATGGGGAAAGCCCATGAGGATCAAGCAAAAACATTGAACGCTCCCACAAGAACGGTTACCGTACGTTCCTTTTATATGGACGATACGGAAATCACCAATAGTGAGTACCGACAGTTTGTGGAGTGGGTCAAGGATTCCATAGTAAGAACCAGATTGGCCATTTTGGCAGATGAACTTGGCATAGGGCCCGAGGATGAAGGTATTGGTGAGTACGGTTTTAAAGATACTGATACGACCGAACTTTCCGTTTACGACAAATACATGCTCGATAATTATGCGGGCATGGGAGATAACTATTATGAAGGCAGGGCATTGAACAAAGATGTTGACCTGATATGGGATACATCGGAATACCCAGATGAGTACTATGCAGAGGTTATGGATTCCATGTATCTTCCAGAAGAAGAGAGCTATAATGGTCTCAGGAGCATAGATGTTACCAAAATCAAATACAAGTACAACTGGATGGACATCGAAGCTGCGGCCAGGGCACGATCAGGCAATAGAAAAGACTTCATCAAACAAGAAGAATTGGAAATTTACCCAGATACCACTGTATGGATTCGAGATTTTGAATACAGCTACAATGAGCCAATGCACAACGATTATTTTTGGCACGATGCCTATAGCGATTACCCTGTAGTCGGGGTAAACTGGATGCAGGCCAAAGCTTTCTGTAACTGGAGAACAAAATTTAAGAACGATGATCAAAAAAGTCGTGGAAAGCAATTTGTAAACCAGTTTAGGTTGCCAACCGAGGCAGAGTGGGAATATGCTGCCAGAGGAGGAATCGAAGGCGGGACATATCCTTGGGGCGGTCCGTATGTGATCAGCGACACAGGATGTTTTATGGCCAACTTTAAACCACAACGTGGCGATTACGCAGCAGATGCCGCTTTATATACGGTAGAAGCAAAATCCTTTGAGCCTAACGAATACAATCTGTACAATATGGCAGGTAATGTTTCGGAATGGACAAATTCCAGTTTTGATCCAGGTGCTTACCAATATTTATCCACGATGAACCCGAACATTGGTTCGCAGGACAATAAGCGTAAAGTGATTCGTGGAGGTTCTTGGAAAGATGTAGCTTACTTCCTTCAAGTAAGTACCAGGGATTATGAATATCAAGATTCTGCGAGAAGTTACATAGGATTCAGAACGGTCCAAGATTATATGGGAGAGGAAGATTCTACCAACGGTAGTCGAAGCGGACTATAATAAAACAATAAAACACGAGAGAACATTATATAAACAAGTAAGAGTAGTAACCAAATACTTATTTTTTATATAACTTAATTAAAACTAGAATTATGGCGCAGTCAAAATCAACAAAAAAGCTGTTTAACATGGCCTACGGGCTAGGGGCATCGGTAGTAATTATTGGTGCATTGTTCAAAATCCTTCACTGGGAGTTCGGGCCCCTTACAGGTGGACTTCTTCTTGCGGTTGGACTTATTACTGAAGCATTGATCTTTGCTATCTCTGCATTTGAACCAGTTGACGACGAATTCGATTGGTCTTTGGTATATCCAGAATTGGCCGGCGGTGAGGCAGATGCTTCCAGAAAACAAGAAGCCAAAGATGCAAAAGAAGCTGAAGGATTGCTTTCCAGAAAACTGGATAACCTTCTTAAAGAAGCAAAAATCGATTCTGAACTTTTTACCAACTTGGGTGAAAGCATCAAGAGCTTTGAAGGTGCTGCTAAGAATATCACTCCAACTACAGATGCTATTCAGCACACTAAAAAGTACTCAGAGGAATTGTCTCACGCCGCAGCTCAAATGGAATCTTTGAACAGCTTGTACAAAGTACAATTGGAAAGTGCTAGCAGACAAGCTTCCATCAACGAAGAAGTTGTACAGAACGCAGGTGCGTTGAAAGACCAAATGGAGTCTTTGGCCACTAACCTATCTTCTTTGAACGGAGTGTACGGAGGTATGCTTACAGCCATGGGCGGAAAAAACTAATTAGAGGTTTTCAAATCAACAGAAAACAAAACCAAATCAAATTAATTATTAAATCTAATTAGAAAAACATGGCAGGAGGAAAACAAACACCACGTCAGAAGATGATCAACCTTATGTATTTGATCTTCATCGCGATGTTGGCACTTAATATGAGCAAGGAAGTACTTGCCGCTTTCGGACTAATGAACGAAAAGCTGGAAACTTCCAATACCAATATGGACTCCAACAACTCTAGTTTTATGGCCAGCTTGGAAACAAAGGCCAGTGAAAACGAAGAGGAGTACGGAGAATTGTACCAAAATGCTCAAGAGATCAAACAACTTTCCGATAATTACTATAACTATTTGGAAGGATTGAAGAAGGAAATGACCGCAGATTTGGAAGACCCAAAAGACTATGTGGTTATGGATAAGTCCGATTACTTGGATCAAAAATTCTTTCAGGGCGACAATTTGGGCCCAGAAGGAAAAGAGTTCATGAAGCAGATCAACGATTACCGTGAAGGTGTTATCAATGCTTTGCCAGATGAATACAAATCTTTGAAAACCGGTGTTGAAACCCGTTTTGCCACTGGAGATGAAGATGGTAAAGTTGAGAAGAGGGATGGTACGCGTCAAGATTGGATCAACTATCACTACGAAGGGTTCCCATTGGTAGCCTCTTTGACGAAAATGACCCAATTGCAGGCCGATATCAAAACTACGGAGCAAGAGGTGTTGAAAACCCTTTTGGAAGGTGAATTGACCGAAGCGGTTTCCTTGACAAACTTTATGAGTGGATTGGATGCTCCAAAGACGGCTTACTATGCAGGAGAAAAGTATGACGGAAAGATTGTTGTTAGCAAAACTGACAGAACTTCCACTCCTGTAAAAGCGGAATTGACTTTGGACGGAAGACCATTGACCGAAGGTAAGGACTACGAATTGGAAGCTGGAGGCATCAAAATGTTGATCAGTGCCGGTACCCCAGGTGATCACACCATTAAAGGAACCATGACATACATGCAAGATGGTGTAGAGGTGCCAGTGGAAGTGAATAACACTTTTGCAACTATCTCCATGCCTAACGCAGCAGTAATTTCTGCGGATAAGATGAACGTGGTTTACCGTGGTGTTGCCAACCCAATGACCATCTCTATTCCTGGTATTCCTGATAATAAGGTTTCAGCTTCAGCTCCTGGTTTGAGCAGAAGAAGTGGCAGCAATTACATAATGAACCCCGGTACAGGTAGATCTGTAACCATTACAGCTTCTGGAACGTTGCCCGATGGTAAAGGAATCCGTACTTCGTCCGAATTCCGTATCAAGGATATTCCAAGGCCAAGTGGTACCGTTCGTGGAGAATCAGGTAGCATTAAAATGCCAAGGAAAAACCTTGAAATCGCAACTGTTAGTGCAATGTTGGAAGATTTCGACTTTGATTTGAACCTAGCTGTTAATCAGTTTAAGTTTAAAGTACCTGGTCAGCCTACCGTAGTTGTAAATGGAAACAAATTGGATAGCAGAGCCAAATCTGTACTAGCGAGAGCGGGTAGAGGCGAGTCTGTCCAGATATTCGATATCCAAGCTTACATCACAAACAACAAGAGTTACAAGTTAAAGAAAGTATCTCCTGTTATGGTTGAGCTTACTAACTAAGAAGTATAAAAAGTATACAAGTGATCATGAATTGGAAAAACGCATTATTAATTGGATTGTTGGGCATATTGCCGGTATCAATCATGGCGCAGGCAAATATTTTAAATGCCAAGTTGCCCGAAGATATAGGTAAAAAAACCCAAGCTCAAATAGAGCAAGATGCCGATGAGCCTTTACCGTACGGTTATGTGGATGATAGGGATATCCTTTGGTCCAAGACCGTTTGGGAAATCATCGATCTTGATGAACGAGTTAATTTTCCATTGTACTACCCAACAGATACCATAGGTATTGGGGCAGATAGAAGGTCACTGTACCATGTTTTGATGAAAAACATCAGAAATGGAAACCTTACCGAGGTTTATGCAGACTCCTACTTTACTGAAAAAAGAAAGTTGGAAGACCTTTCGGCTACCTTGAGAAAGGTAGACACCACGGATCTTGGTTACGAGCAGGTAAATGCTGGAGAGCAGGTTTCCCCGGAGTTTATTAACAAAAGGGATATTACTGCTGCCGATATTGAAGAGTTTCGTGTAAAAGGAATCTGGTATTTCGACAAGCGCCAAGGAGAACTTAAGTATCGTTTATTGGGGATTGCACCGGTTGCACCCGATGTGAACTTCATCGATGATGAGTCTATCGAACCGGGACAGAACAAAGTAGAATTGTTCTGGGTGTGGTACCCTGCGGCAAGGCAAATTTTGCACGATGCCAAGGTGTACAACCAGCGTAACTCGTCAAGACCCATTTCCTTTGATATGTTGTTGAACGCACGTCGATTCAACGGTGTTATCTACAAAGAGGAAAACGTTCACGAAGATCGTGAAATAAGCGATTACATTTTTGATAATGCATTGTTCCAGCTCTTGGAAGCCCAAAGAATCAAAGAGGGCATACGGGACAGAGAGCAAGATATGTGGGCATATTAAAAGCCCATAGAATATTTCCAATTCAATACAGCAAAACGCCGCACAATTGTGCGGCGTTTTTTTGCATTAAACTAAAGTTTGAATGACTGATTGATCGATCAGATGTCTAATTTTGTAGTATGTTGGATTATATAGTAGTAGGTCTGGGTTTGGCAGGAATCTCCTTTTGTGAGGTTTTGGAAAAAAATGGAAAAACTTTTAAGGTAATTACCGATGAATCTCAAAGAGCTTCACAGGTAGCAGGAGGGTTGTACAATCCGGTTATTTTGAAACGGTTCACCATGGCATGGCAAGCCAAACAACAACTGAAACTTGCGAAACCGTTCTATCGGCATTTGGAGGAGAAACTGGGCAAAAAACTAGACTACCAGCTTCCTGTTCTGCGAAAATTTGCATCCATTGAAGAGCAAAACCTATGGTTTGAAGCTGCCGACCGTCCAGATTTGGACCATTTTCTTTCAACCAATATTATACCGAACAACAACCCAGCCATTGATGCACCACATGGATTTGGCGAAGTAAAATATACGGGAAGAATAGATACGGGCACTTTGGTGCGTTCGTACAAAAGTTATCTGGAAGAAAAAGGCAAACTCTTATCAGAATCTCTGGATCTTGATTCGCTTTCAATATCAGAAGATCATGTCGCTTATAAGTCCATTACCGCCAAGAACATTGTTTTTGCATGCGGTTACGGCCTCAAGCAGAATCCATATTTTGATTACCTCCCCTTAAATGGAACCAAAGGCGAGCTATTGATTATCCATGCGCCCAATTACAAAGAGGGCAATGTGATCAAATCCTCGGTTTTTACCATTCCAATGGAAAGTGATAAGTATTTGGTAGGTGCTACTTACAAATGGAAAGACAAAACCAACGAACCTACGGAAGCATCCAAAAACGAACTTTTGGAAAAACTGAAATCCTTTTTAAAATGTGATTTTGAGGTTGTTGACCACGTCGCAGGAATACGCCCGACAGTTGCGGATCGTAGGCCTTTGGTGGGAAGACACCCAGAGCATCAAAACATGTACGTTTTAAATGGATTTGGTTCCCGGGGAGTGCTTATAGGACCGGCTGCATCCAGACAATTGTTTGATTATATTGAGAACAAAGCCGACTTGGATCCCGAAATGGACATCCAACGTTTTACCAAAAAATACTATTCCAATTAACTTTTTGCTGCCTCATGTTTTTTGACCGAAGCAGGGTCGTACTTCACAAAAAAATTGATCCAAATATTTCTGGACAACCTGATGATTACCGGCATAAAAACAATCAAAGTGCCCACAATAGCAATAAAGGTGGTCAATAAGGAAGTGCCGATAAATAAAAAAGAAATTACAAAAGCTGCCACGGCAAAAGCAATGCCCACACCGTAGCTTACGTACATGGCACCGTAAAAAAAGGAGGGCTCAATCTTGTATTTTAAGCCACAATGCGAACACCTTTCGTTCATGCTGAAAATTTTGGAAAGTGCGTACGGATTGGATTTCTTGTACATGCTCTCCTCTTGGCATCTTGGACAGTTTCCTGTTAAAATGCTGTACATTTTGGTTCCTTTTTTTAACATTTGCAGGGCTTTTGTACAAAAGTATGAATTCGCCAACTAAAGTTTTGTAATCAAGGTCACATAAAATGCTAAATATTCACAATCTTTCCGTAGCCTTTGGAGGAGAGTATCTCTTTGAGGAAATATCGTTTCGTCTTAACGGCGGGGATAGAGTAGGTCTTATTGGAAAGAACGGTGCGGGTAAATCCACTATGCTTAAACTCCTTGCGAAGGAAATGCCCTTGGATGAAGGAGCCATAGCCACTGAAAAAAATATTAAAATCGGTTTTCTTAAACAGGACATAGATTTTGAAGAAGGGAGAACTGTCTTGGAAGAATCCTATCAGGCATTTTCAGAAATCAAAGAACTGGAACTCAAACTGGACGAGATCAATACCGCCTTGGCGGAGCGAACCGATTATGAAAGCGACGGGTACCATCAACTTATGGTAGATCTGAACGATGTGACGCATCGATATGAAATCTTGGGAGGTTACAACTACCAAGGTGATACCGAAAAAGTGCTTCTTGGGCTGGGTTTTAAACGAGAAGACTTCAATAAACTGACCGATACGTTCTCTGGTGGATGGCGTATGCGTATTGAGTTGGCCAAACTATTGCTGCAAAACAACGATGTACTTCTACTTGATGAGCCTACCAACCACTTGGACATTGAATCCATTATTTGGTTGGAGCAGTTTTTGCGAAACTTTACCGGTGCAGTAGTGATTGTTTCCCACGATAAAATGTTTTTAGATAATGTGACCAACCGTACCATTGAGATTTCATTAGGAAGGATTTACGACTACAACAAGCCCTATTCCCAGTTTTTGGTGCACCGAAAGGAAATAAAGGAACAGCAATTAAGTGCCCAAAAAAACCAAGAAAAACAGATACAGCAGACCGAAAGGTTGATTGAAAAATTTAGGGCAAAATCCAGCAAGGCCTCCATGGCACAATCCCTCATTAAAAAGCTGGATAAAATGGAACGCATCGAGGTGGATGAAGAAGATAGCAGTGTTATGAATCTTCGGTTCCCTGTTTCGGTAAACCCCGGCAAGGTAGTGGCAGAATTAAACGGAGTTTCTAAAAACTACGGCCCCAAAAAAGTGCTTCAAAATATAGACCTGATGATTGATCGTGGAAGCAAAACCGCTTTTGTAGGTCAAAATGGCCAAGGAAAAACTACTCTTGCCAAAATTATAGTCGGCGAATTGGATTACAAGGGCGATTTAAAGATTGGGCACAACGTACAGTTGGGCTACTTTGCCCAGAACCAAGCGGAATACTTGGATGGTAACAAAACCATCTTGGATACCATGATCGATGCTGCCAATGAGAAGAACCGCAGTAAGGTAAGGGATATTTTAGGGTCCTTTCTGTTTAGAGGTGATGAAGTGGACAAATATGTAAAAGTACTTTCCGGGGGTGAAAGGAACCGATTGGCCTTGGCCAAAATGCTTTTGCAGCCTTTTAATGTGCTCGTAATGGATGAGCCTACCAACCATTTGGATATCAAATCCAAAAATGTATTAAAACAGGCACTTCAAAGTTTTGAGGGGACATTGATTCTCGTTTCTCACGATCGTGATTTTCTTCAAGGGTTAACCGATAGGGTTTACGAGTTTAAGGACGGAGGTATAAAGGAATATTTGGGAGATATCGACTTTTACTTGGAACAGCGTAAGATGGAGGATTTTCGAAGTGTTGAAAAAGGGGATTCAAAGAAAGAAGACAAACCACAGGAAAAAAACAAGGAGAGCGACTATCAAACCCAAAAGAAGCAAAAATCCCTCAAAAACAAGCTTAGTGGGGTAGAGAAGAAGATTTCCCAACTGGAAAAGCAGATTGCCGATATTGACCATGACCTGCTCATGGACTACGACACCACCATTGCAAAGCCTAACTTTTTTGACAATTACGAGGGTAAAAAGAAGGATTTGGAGTCCTTAATGGAAGATTGGGAGAACTTGTCCGAAGATTTAGAAGCACTTGATTAACAGAACATTTCAGCTTTTACATCGAATTTCATCGAATTCACAACAAATTGGAGTGTATTTGCCGATTATATTTGTAAGTTATTTCTTCTTTGTCGTATTTTGTAAGTAAATTCTTTGTGGTTTAATAAGTAATTAATGATTCGAGCGGCTATTTTTTTCTTTTGTTTGATGTTCTCTGCGGGTATATCTTTTGCCAGTGGACAGATTTCCCCTAAAGAAAAATCTGCATTGGTAAATTTGTACAATAGCACCAATGGCGAGGATTGGAATGTTTCTTGGGACTTGACCGCACCCGTAGACACATGGAAGGGTGTAGAGGTCGATAACGGACATGTAGTGGGCCTAACACTGTTTATGAACAATTTAAATGGTGTGCTTCCAGAGAGTATAGGTGATTTAAGACACCTTTCCAATTTGAATCTGGCTTTTAACCAGATTACCGGAGTGCTTCCAAAAGATATTGTGAAATTGGAAAAACTAAAGGTTTTCCGTTTGGAGATGAACCGAATCAAGGGTGGTATCCCGACAGGAGTCGCCAATTTTAAGGAGTTGGAGGTATTCTCTATGTTCAACAACTTTTTAACCGGACCTATTCCAGAAACATTTGGGGAACTTAAAAAGTTAAAAGAGCTAAACCTATCCAGTAACAATCTCAAAGGAACAATACCCGAATCCATTGGAAACCTATCAAACTTAGAGGCATTGGGTCTTTTTGAAAACAAATTGGAAGGTCAGATACCAAGGGAAATTGGGAATTTGGTCCAGTTAAAGGAATTGGTTTTGTCCAATAATCAATTAGGAGGTGAAATTCCCAAGGAGTTTGGCCAATTGGCAAACTTAAAAATATTACAACTTCAAAATAATAGGTTCAACTCGTTCAACGCCTTACATGGTATGGATACGAAACAGTTTTTGGTGTTTGATACCGACGATAAAACATTGAACCCAAAATTTATGGATATTCAAATAGACCGTACTCGAATGGCAGATACCAAATTCGAGGATGAAAACGAAAACGAGTAGTTAGTTATTACTTTAGTTTGTTTGGTTTGGGGATGCCGTTTGGGGTCCCCTTTTTGCATTTGACCCAGTTAAAAATGCATTTTATGAAATATTTAACCATTGTAAAAAAAGTAGAGAATAGATTTGTAGCTATTAAACCAACTAACGGATGCGAAAGCTTATCATATCGGCAGTTGCCGGAGGCATTATCATATTGGCTTCTTTATATTTTGCTGGCCTTATTGCTGGCAGTAAGGACAATAAAAGGCCCCCTTCCCAAAAGGTGGTAAAGACTGTTTTTGTGGACACGGTAAAAAATACGACCATCCCCATAATGGTACCGGCCAATGGGAACCTTACCGCCAAAAAACGCGTAGAGCTTTACTCCGAAGTGCAAGGAGTATTCAGGTCAGGAAGCAAATTGTTCCGAACAGGACAGCAATACACGGCCGGACAAACGCTTATCCGAATAGATGCAAACGAGTATTACGCTACAGTGCAATCGGCCAAAAGTAATCTGTATAACCTGCTTACGTCCATAATGCCCGATTTACGGTTGGATTACCCGGAAATTTATCCAAAATGGCAGGAATACCTCAATGGGTTTGATTTGGAGAAAACCACCCCCGAGCTACCCAAGATGGATTCAGAAAAAGAAAAATTCTTCATAACCGGAAGAGAGATCATTACTACATACTATAACGTAAAGAATTTGGAACAGCGACTGTCCAAATACACCATTTCTGCTCCTTTTACTGGAGTGTTGACCGAAGCTTTGGTCACGGAGGGAACATTGGTCAGATCTGGACAAAAACTAGGAGAGTTTATTGATACGGGACTGTACGAACTGGAAGTTTCCGTTAGCAAGACCTACGGGGACTTCTTAAAAGAAGGAAAAAAGGTAGCGTTGTCCAATTTGGAAAAAACCCAAACGTATATGGGCAAAGTTGCCCGTGTGAACAGTAGAGTAGACCAAAACTCACAGACCATAATGGTTTATATTGAAGTAAGTGGCGATAATTTAAAAGAAGGCCAATATCTTGAAGCCAACCTAGAAGCAAAAGAAGAGCCAGATGCCATAGAGGTCAATCGGTCCTTGTTGTTGGAAAACAACCAGATTTTTGTGGTAAGGGACTCCATTTTAGACCTAATGGATGTAAAGCCTATCTTTTTTACGGACAAAACTGTAGTGCTGAAGAACGTTCCCGATGGGGAAGTGATAGTAGCAAAACCTATTACCGGTGCCTACGCTGGTATGTTGGTTAAAACTTTTGACGAAAGTAAATCCTAAACCCCCTAGCCGTGAGAAAACTCATCTCGTATTTTATTAAATACCACATGGCAGTAAATGTCTTTATTTTGGCATTTTTTGTTTTTGGGGTTGTGGGAATACTTTCCTTAAAATCATCCTTTTTTCCTCTTACTGAGGCCCGTAACATTACAATTGCTATAACCTACCCAGGTGCTTCGCCACAAGAAGTCGAGGAAGGTATCGTCCTAAAAATTGAGGATAACCTAAAAGGGCTTGAAGGCGTGGAAAGGGTAACCTCGACATCAAGGGAGAACAGTGGGACAATCAATGTGGAGATCGAGAAAGAGAGAAATGTAGACTTCATGTTGTTGGAGGTTAAAAATGCCGTGGATAGGGTACCGACTTTTCCAACAGGCATGGAACCTTTGATCGTTGCCAAGCAAGAACCGGTTAGGCCCACCATAAGTTTTGCCGTAAGTGGAAAGGACATTCCTTTAGCGACCTTAAAACAAATTGGCCGCCAAATAGAAAACGACCTTAGGGCCATTGATGGAATCTCACAGATACAAATAGCGGGCTATCCAGATGAAGAAATCGAGATTGCGGTCGATGAGAATAGTCTCTTGGCCTATAACCTATCCTTTACCGATGTAGCGCAAGCCGTTTCCAATGCAAACATTTTGGTAACGGGAGGTAATATTAAAACCGTTACCGAAGAATATCTGATACGCGCCAACAACCGTTCGTATTATGGAGATGAGCTTTCCAATATCGTAGTTAGAGGTGATGCAGCAGGCCGTACCATACGCTTAAAAGATGTAGCTACGATACGGGACAGGTTTTCCGAGACTCCCAATGCTTCCTATTTTGATGGTGAGTTGGCCGTTAATATAACCATCACCAGTACAAATACAGAGGATTTAATGGGCTCTGCAGAAAAAGTTAGGCAGTACATTAAAGAATTCAACGAAAAATATACCAATGTACAGTTGAATGTTATAGATGACCGCTCCACTACTTTAACACAGCGTACCCAACTTTTAACGGAGAATGCAATCGTAGGGATGATTTTGGTATTGGTGTTTTTATCCCTCTTTTTAAATACCCGATTGGCGTTTTGGGTAGCCTTTGGACTTCCCATCGCATTTTTGGGAATGTTCGTTTTTGCCCCCATGTTCAACGTTACCATTAACGTTCTATCCTTGTTCGGGATGATTATCGTTATCGGTATTTTGGTGGATGATGGAATTGTGATCGCAGAGAACATCTATCAACATTATGAAAACGGGAAATCTCCGGTACAAGCCGCTTTGGATGGCACCATGGAAGTGATACCGCCAATTATTTCGGCGATAATCACCACAATTTTGGCTTTTTCCATTTTCCTTTTCTTGGATAGCCGTATCGGTGAATTCTTTAGCGAGGTGTCCGTGATTGTAATTCTAACCCTAGCGGTGTCCTTGGTAGAAGCATTGATTATATTGCCCGCTCACTTGGCACACTCCAAAGCCCTTCGTCCTAAAAACACCAAACCCAAAACAGGTATCGCAAAGATTTTTGCAAAACTTAGGGTTATCAATAGAATGGGCGATAGGTTAATGAACTACATGAGGGATAACTGGTATAGTCCAGCCCTTCGTTTTATGATGAACTATAAATTTTTGACCTTTGCCCTGTTCTTTATGGCTTTGGCATTAACTCTGGGATCTATTGGGGGAGGAGTTATCCGTACTTCATTCTTCCCAAGAATTGCAAGTGATCAGGTATCCATAGAGCTTACCATGCCCAATGGTACCAACGAAAAGGTAACGGATTCCATTATAAGCCTTATTCAGGAAAAAGCACACATTGTAAATCAGGAACTCACAGATCAATATTTGCAAGGCATGGATAAGATGCTTTTTGTAAATATGATCAAGAACTTGGGACCAGGTTCTTCTTCTGCTGAATTAGAGATAAACCTACTGCCCGGTGAAGAACGCCCCGATGGCATTCGTTCCGATATGGTGACCACTAGGCTTCGTGAACTTGTGGGCCCCGTTATTGGCGTAGAGAGTTTAATTTATGGCTCCGGAGGTAACTTTGGTGGTAGTCCGGTTTCGGTTTCCCTTTTGGGTAATAATATTACCGAGCTCAAGGCAGCAAAAGAAGAGCTTAAACAAGCGATGGAAGAAAATGCCAACCTAAAGGATGTAACGGATAACGACCCCGCCGGAATCAAGGAAATACGTTTGGAACTTAAAGAAAATGCCTATTTGCTCGGCCTGGACCTTAGAACTGTGATGAATCAGGTTAGAGGTGGCTTCTTTGGAGCGCAGGCACAACGTTTTCAACGAGGGCAGGATGAAATTAGGGTTTGGGTCCGGTACGATAGGGAGGGCAGGTCATCCATTTCAGATTTGGACGAAATGCGGATTTTGGCACCCAGCGGAGACCGTATCCCCCTAAAAGAGATTGCAAGCTATACCATTGAAAGGGGAGATGTGGCCATCAATCACTTGGAAGGAAGAAGGGAAATACAAGTATCTTCAGATTTAACCGATCCGGAAACTACAAGCGGAACCGATGCCATGCTGTGGATACGAAATGAGGTAATGCCGGAAATTCTGGCCAAATACCCATCAATAAGCCCATCTTATGAAGGACAGAACAGAGAGGCCAATAAATTGATCGGTTCCTTAGGATTTGTAGGGCCAATTGTATTGTTTCTAATTTTTATTGTTATAGCCTTCACCTTTAGGAGCATAAGTCAACCGTTATTATTGATTTTTATGGTACCCTTTAGCTTGACCGCCGTGGCATGGGGGCATTGGTTGCACGGTTTTCCTATCAACGTCCTGTCCATGTTGGGGATTATTGCATTAATTGGAATTATGGTAAACGATGGACTGGTACTAATAGGCAAGTTCAATACTAATCTTCGTAGTGGGATGAATTTCGATGATGCCTTGTACCAAGCTGGTCGTTCCCGTTTTAGGGCCATATTCTTGACCTCGGTTACTACAATTGCAGGTCTGGCGCCATTGCTTTTGGAGAAAAGCCGTCAAGCCCAATTTTTAAAGCCAATGGCTATTTCCATTGCTTACGGAATTGGTTTTGCCACTATTTTGACTTTGCTGATGCTG
This sequence comes from Allomuricauda ruestringensis DSM 13258, assembly GCF_000224085.1. Classification (NCBI taxonomy): domain Bacteria; kingdom Pseudomonadati; phylum Bacteroidota; class Flavobacteriia; order Flavobacteriales; family Flavobacteriaceae; genus Flagellimonas; species Flagellimonas ruestringensis. Next base: position 905,074 of record NC_015945.1, on the reverse strand, counting down.
CCCTTGCTTCTTTCCTTTGGAAACAATATAAAGGTTGCGGCCAAAAAGTTGTGGACCGGGGAAGAGGTTACGTCCGAAGAAGTGGAACGAGCCATTCGTGAACAGCATGAAGAGGAAGAAATGAAAGCAGCTGGTGTTGCCTTAAACGGAACCGATAGTAAAAACGTTTCTCAGAATGGAGAAGAAACCACAAAAGTTGTAGAAGAAGAGACCACATAATGAAAAGCATTTTTTATACCGTATCCCTGATTTTATTGTTTTTTGGTCCGATGGTTAACGCCCAAGATCAAATACTCACCAAACAGGAAGCCATTGATTTGATTTTGGAAAACAATTTGGATATCAAAGTGGCCCGTAATACCAAATTGATAGATGACAATAATGCCGATATCCTTAACTCTGGCTATTTGCCATCGGTAACAGGAAATGCCAGTGGAAGTATTGATAAACAAAACTCTGAAGGAGTTTTGGGCAATGGTGATACCCGTACAGCAGAAGGGGCCGAAACCAGAAGGTATAGTGCTGCGGTTAATGTAAACTATACTTTGTTCGACGGATTGGGAAGGTATTATAATTACAAAAGTTTTCAAGAACGGTCTGAACAATCAGAGCTTGAGGTCAGGCAAACCATTGAAAACACCATTTTACAGTTGTTTACAGTATATTATGAAGCAGCACGTCTTACCGAAAATACCGCAACATTGGAGCAAGCGTTGGAGATTTCCAAGGATAGATTGAAAAGGGCGCAATATCAATTCGAATATGGACAGAATACAGGATTGGATGTGTTGAATGCCGAAGTGGACATCAACACAGATAGCATTAATTTATTGAACTCCAAGCAACAGCTCAGAAATACCATGAGGGATTTGAATTTGATACTTAACCGTAATCTATCTGCCCAATTTTCTGCGGACACTACAGTGACTTTTGTTCCTGGACTTCAAATGGAAAATATGTACAATGAGGCCCAAATGAACAATGTAAGGCTTCAAATTGTAGAAAAGGACATCAATATGGGACTTAACGATATTAGGGTAGCCAAAAGCGGTTATTTGCCTACCATTGGATTGACAGGAACTTATGGTTGGAACGAGTCCAACAACAATAGTCCACTGGCTTTTGTTTTGCAAAATACCTCTACAGGGGTTACGGGAACTATAAACTTAACATGGAATTTGTTTGATGGCGGAACCACCATAACCGGGATAAAGAATGCCAAAATAGCTTATAAAAATCAAGAGATTGCGAAAAAGCAGATACGGTTGGAAGTAGAAAGGGACATTCGCAATGCTTGGGACAGCTATACCAATGCGTTGTACGTACTGGAGGTTCAGGAGAAAAACCTGCAGACCAACCAAAACAACTTTAAGCGTACCGATGAGCGCTACAAACTTGGGCAAATAACCTCAATAGAATTCAGGCAGGCCCAGTTGAACTTGTTAAATGCGGAACTGGCCAAAAGTCAGGCCAAATACAATGCAAAATTAGCGGAACTCCAAATGCTTCAAGTTAGCGGCCAGTTGCTCAATGTAGATTTTTAAGCCATGTACGAGCATTTTTTTCAATGTCCTTACTGTTGGGAGGAAATATCCTTTCTGTTGGATAGTTCCGTGCCACAGCAAACCTATGTGGAAGATTGTGAAGTGTGCTGCAACCCAATAAAAGCCACAGCAAAATTTAATAATCAGGAGCTTGTTTTTTTTGATGTTAAGGAACTTGGGCAATAAAGAGCCAAGGGTCTAACTCTCTTTGATCAATTTTAAGGCGCTACTGATATATCCTTACATAATCAATTTCAAAGGTATCTTCTGTAAAACCGCTTGGTACATCACCACCTAAATTCCCGCCTATGGCAATGTTCAGAATCAAATAATGTTCGTGATTATAAGGTTTGTCATTGGTGTTGGGCAATTCAAAAACCAAGGTGTCGTCAACATAGGTCTTAATACTTTCACTATCCCATTCCATAGCATAGATATGATATTCGGAGGATGCGTTGGGAACAGTCGTTTTGCCTCCAGTATCCATATATTCCTCGGTATTTAGGTCGCCCCAATGAAAGTGGGATATGGTACTACCTTTGTCCCAACCAGTTTGTTCCATAATGTCAATCTCTCCACAAAGAGGCCAGCCTACGCTGCCGTATTGGTCCCCGAAATAATTTCCGGTTTCGTTTACATTGGCACCCAATGTCCAAATAGCGGGCCAGGTACCTGCATCACTTGGAAGTTTGGCTCGTACTTCTGCCCGACCGTAGGTAAAGGCAAACTTGGTATTCAATCTAGCAGAAGTATATTCTTTTGTACTTCCGTTGTACGAATATTGTTCTTTGATGGCCTTTATTTTTAAGGAACCATCGCTCACAAAGGAATTTTCTTCCCTGTTCGTGTAGTGTTGTAGTTCATCATTGTGCCAGCCACCATTGTTCGGGGGGATGACCTGATGATGCCATTTTTGGTCATCAGGACTACCTTGGTTATCAAATTCATCCGAAAAAACAAGGTTAGTAAATTTATTATCCTGCTTTTTGTTTTTGAAATCTGTATTTGAACTGGTCAATCCAGTAAAAATAAATAATAAGATAAGAATTCTCAACAGCTAAAGTTTTAATGATTAACTAAAGCTAGTAAACAAAAAGGAATTTTAAAGAGTTTTGTGTTAGAGAAAGAAGAACGATAGACCCCTACTAAGGATGTACGGGTTCTTTTTTCTTCTTTTTTTGGTATAGGATTGCAATTCCGATACAGGCTCCAATGCAAGCCAAAATACTCCCCACAACACTGGCATAGTTAACCCCGAGACCAAAAACCATGGGCAGACCACCAAGATAAGCACCCGAGGCATTCCCCATGTTAAATGCACTCTGGTTCATGGAAGAGCCTAATTTTTCTGCACCCTTCGCGGCTTTTATTATTGCAATTTGAATAGGTGCTGCGATTGTAAACGTAATGACCCCAACAAAAAAGCTTAAGACAAATATGGCAATACCATTACTGGCAAAAAGAGCGTTAAGGGTCAAGATGATTGTCATAGACAGCATGCTAATGACCACTGATTTTACCGGATTGAATGTTTCCACCATCCTTGCCCCCAAAAAATTACCGAAAAACATTCCCAGCCCGGCCACGATCATCACATATCCTACGTTTGCTTCGGGCAGTTTTGTTACAGAGATTACTAAAGGGGCAATGTAGCTGTACCAAGCAAAAAAGCCGCCGGTCCCCACAGTAGTCAGAGCAATCAAAGCCCATAGTTTTTTATTTTTTAAACCTGGGGATGCACTTTTGGCATCTGGGTCATCAACTTCTTCCAAATCTTCTTTGGGCATCCAAAAATATAGACTGGATAAGGTGGCGATACCTGCAACGCCCACCAACATAAACGAATAGCTCCAATGCAATTCCTGTCCAATATAAGTACCCAAAGGAACCCCCAAAATATTGGCGATGGTCAATCCAGAAAACATAATGGCCATGGCCTGGGCAGCTTTACCCGGTTTGGCCAAGTATCCCGATACTACGGCACCTATACCAAAAAAGGCACCATGCGGCATTCCAGATAAAAACCGAAATAGCATCATGACCCAATAGTTGCCGGAAAACGCGGATAAGGTGTTGAAAACCGTAAACCACAACATTAGGAACAATAAAGTCTTTTTAGGATTTAGGTTGTTTGTGATTCGAGCCATTACAGGGGCACCGATTACCACGCCCAAGGCGTAAATGGCAATAAAATGTCCTGCTTTAGGTATGGAAATTTCCATGGATTCAGCAATGTTGGGAAGAATTCCCATGATTACGAACTCGGTAAGGCCTATGCCAAAACCTCCAATGGCAAGAGATAAAAGTGCTTTTTTATTGGTTGATCGAGAAGTGTTGTCCAAGCTTATTTTCTTAAAACGCAAAGGTAAGTCCTAAGACATGAAAGCGATGCAAGGATTTTTACTTAATTCTATTTTGAATTACCTGAGGAAGAAACAAAACAGCCTTGAGATTGGACTAATTCAAATACATTCAAAAAATGAAACAAATACTTTTGAAAAGATATTTTGGGTTCAAGGCTGTTATGAGGATTACTTTTTATATACGCTAAAAGTACGTGGATGGTTCATTTTTTACGGAAATCCTCAACTACAAGTACCATTCCCGATTTATATGAACCTTTTTAGGCTAAAAACAAAAAATGTTCTAAAATATCTATTTTCATTAACCTGAGCTTGCCTGCCTGCTGGACGGGCAGGATTTAGGTTCTTATAATGATTTGTTTACCAGAATAATGAGATTCTGAAATAAATTCAGAATGACGTATTTCAATACTTTTAAGCTGAAAACAAAAAGTCCCGATCCAATTGGATCGGGACTTTATTTGAACAATATGTAAAAATCAATTGATACAGGGAGACGGATTGGGGCCAAAAGGACCCAGTACTTCGCCATCCGGTGTTTCAATAGTGTAAACATGTTCTTCTTCAAAAGCGCCACTGGTATAGGAAATTACTAATGAGCTTGTTCCTTCTGGTACGTCCACATTGAATGTTGCTGCATCACCTCCGGTAAAAGTATAGTCCGTAGTTACGCCATCAATTTCAAAAGTAACAAAGGCACCGTCCCAACCATCGCCATAAAGGTCCTGCATATCGATCACCCAAGTCCCGGGAACCGTGGTTCCGGAAATTGGGGAACATTTAACCAGTACTATAAAATTGAAGGCCTGTAACTGCTCTGGCTGTCCGGTTACGGTGGCACTATAGTTTTCTGCAGTTGTTTCCGTACCATCAACTCCAGTGGATTTGCCTAAAAACCGGATAAAGTCACCTCCCGAAATATCATCAACGGTTATGCCCAGGGCGCTTGCGATATCGGTATAGGGAATGGAAATGTCACTTGGAAATTCCGTTATTGTTGCCAATGGTACTGTATCGGTGGAGACCCCGCCCGATTCCAAGGTTACACTTAAATCCCACGAAGCCACATTGTCGCTAGGGTCATCAACTGTGCCTGAGAAGGTGGAATTGGCCAAGTCGCCTTTCGCAACAATGGTCTCATCCAACGAAATCCTAACATAAGGAGCAGCTGAATCTTCCAGTTCAAAAACATTGATCGGATTTTTGTCGTTGTCCTCGCAGGCTGCAATTCCCAAGATCAGGAGAACAAGACCGAATATATATTTAAAATTACTTTTCATCTGTATTGTTTTTTAGTTTTAAATCAATCAACGAATCCGTCAGGGTTGGTGTCCCAGAACACAGGAGTGCTAGGGGCACTTTTCTGTGTAATGTTCGTATTGCTGTCCGCTGCGGTCTGCGAATACCACATAGATCTTAGGAACGGCCCCGGGTCGTTGGTGGTAAAAGCAGGAGTAAGGTTATCCGGTTGACCGGATCTTCTGTAGGTGTTATAAGCTTCGATTCCGTTGCACCACAATGCTATAAAGTATTGCTCTACAATAATGCGGAGCTTGTCCGTATTATCCCCGGCATCATAATTGGCCAATATTTCCGCTATATGATCGTCGATAGCCGTTGAGGTGGGTTCGTATCCCGTGCCACTTGCCAAAGATGCTCCAAAATCGACCACGGTGCTTATGGACTGTCTGATTCCTGTTTCCAAGTAGTCCCGAGCATTTCCTGTGGTGTTCAATGTCAACGCTGCTTCGGCCAACATAAAATAGGTGTAGGAGGACATTAGAATGGGTGAAATACCGGCTCCTACCAAACCTTCATTTATAGCTCCGGAACCGGATACATTTCTAAATGAGTCATCATCAAACGGTCCACCAACAGGGTATGTACCATGCAATGTTCTAAAGGCATCATCTGGTGGAATTCCATCATCATCCAAGTGGTTTCTTCCCCAATATCCGCTTAAACCATTGGTTGCGGGCACTAAGCAATAAGGTTGTGAAGAATCCCACCAAGCAGGAAGAGATATTTCCGTAACGCATTCTTTGGTAACAACATCGGCACCTGAAAAATCCGATTGTTGTCGGTAAAAGTAGTACCGTATTCTTGGGTCTGGATCACCATACTGATTGGCCATCAGATCCATATAATAGTTACAGGTATAAAAATCCGAACTTGGCCCTGCGCCATCGTAGTTGGCATCAAAATAAGGATGTCTACTATCTGGGGAGGCATTGTTGGTGCCCCATTGGAACAAGAAATCATCGGAAGGATTCAAAATCAACTGGTTTCCACTGATCAACTCGTTGATGCGAGAGGTAGAAACGGATGCTCCAAACCCATCGGCACTGGCCAAACGCGTTTGCAGGTATAGTTTCAATCGCATGGTATTGGCGACTTTTCTCCATTGACTTTCGTTACCGTCGTAAAAAAGGTCATTGGACGGTAAGGACGTCTCATCTTTATTCAGGTTGGCAATGGCATCGACTAAAAGTTGGTCTGCTGCTTGGTAAATGGAGGCTCCTGAATCCACGGTGGGGTTTAGGATGCCTTCACCGCCAGATACTGCTTCCGAATAGGGTACATCTCCGAAGAAATCCACCATGGACATCATGATATAGGCTTCCAAAATTTGCCCAATGGCAATATGGGTGTATTGGCCAGCTTCATCTGCCAAGGGGTTCATGGTTCTGATATCGATCAATGCCCTTGCGTAAACATTGTCCCAAACTCTATCAAAATCTGACGGGTCATAACTTTCACGATACGTTGGGCCAAACCCGTGTTGCATTCTTACCGGTTCCATTCCAAATTGACTGAGGCCGTTTTCGGCGCGCCCCTCTTCACCGGAATGGATTTGCGCGGTCATGAGTTGTATTTGATTCAGAAAGAAATCAACGCTTGCCTGCGAAGGGTTTAATGCATTCGGACTCTCCACAACATCCAAGGATGTGGTCTCACAGCCCAACATAACTGTCAGTGCAGCGATTACGAGACTTAGTATATTTGATATTTTTTTCATAATATATTTTTTGATTCTAGTTAGCTGCTTTTAAAATGATGCTCTTACGGTAAGACCATATCTTCTGGTAGATGGCCCGGTAAAGAAATCGATTCCTTGCCCGTTGCCCACACCGGTACTGGAAGAGTTGGTGTCGTAACGAACATCATCTGGGAAGTTTACCGCTTTGTACCATAGATTGGAACCAGAGAGTGTAAAGGATAAACTGCCAAAAGGAGTTTTATCCAACATTTTCTTAGGAATGGAATACCCTAATGAGGCTTCCTGGAGACGGATAGTGGTGCCGTCAAAAATATTTGCTTCGTTGATACCACCTGCAAAAAGGGTGTTGAACCCAAATTCCGTGGACGAAATGGCAACATTATTGGGTGTGCCATCCGCAAAAACTCCTGGCAAAATATAATTGGACTCCCTGTGGATCGGATCATCCAGATCAACCACACCGCGACCGATCAATCCTGCTGTAGTTACAGAGTAAACATCACCGCCATGGCGATACTGTAAGTTGGCCGATAGGGTGAAGTTTTTGAATGTTATTGTTGGAATCAGCGCAGTGGTCCAATCTGGATTGGGATCACCTATTTCAGTAATGTTGTTGTCCACCAAATAGCGACCATTGGGACCTACAACTTTGTTGCCATTGTCATCTTTTAGAATGGTGCTTCCGAGCAAAACACCAAAAGGTCTGCCTTCCACGGCATAGTTGGCTGCTTCGCCGGCTATGGCAAAAGTCAATAGGATGTTGTTGGTGCCTTCGGCCAAATCGGTAACAATGGTTTCGTTGGCAGTAAAGTTTCCTGCTAGATTAAATCCTATTCCTGCTTCACTTTCCCTCAATAGATTAAGGTCGTAATCTACCTCGACACCTTTGGTCTCTACTTCACCAATGTTTACAAAAGTGGAACGGAAACCTGTGGAGCTGTCCAAAGTACGGTTGGTGATAAGATCGGTAGTTGATTTTTGGTACAAGCTCACATTAAAATTGAGACTGTTGAACAATCGAGTGTCCAAACCTATTTCCAGTTCTTGAACTCTCTCTGGTGATAAATTCCTGTTCCCCAAAACATCCGAAACTGTATTTCCTGATACTACATTGCCATTGAAATCCACAAAGGTTCTCGCGCCCAAAGAGAGTACATCCCGTGTATTAAATGGGGTTGGAAAACCTGCGGAGGAACCATAGCCCACTCTGAGTTTGGCATAGTTCAGCACGTTTCCTTGCAGTGCAGGGAATGCGGTTGTTGGAATAAAGGATAAACTGGCTCCTGGATAGAACAAGGAGTTGTTTTCCCTTTCCAATGTTGAGGACCAATCGTTTCTTCCTACCACATTCAGGTAGAGCAGATCCTTATATGAGAGGGTTGCATCTAAATAAACTCCAACTAGGTTTTCTTCAAAATTTTGATTCAAATTAATTCCAGAGAAAGAGTTGACAGATGATGGGGTGGTAAAGTTGTAGTGTTCGAGCACTCCAAATACCAATTGTCCTTGACTTTCAATACCATCTTGTGCATAGGTGTCCCTACGGCTATTGGCACCCAAAGTTGCTGTAAGACCTAAATCTTCGGAAAGACTTTTTTCAGCACTTAGAATCAAATCATGGTTCCAAATGGAGTTTCTTACTGATGTTGTCCTTAAAATACCCAAGGTCGGTCCATCGACACCACCTTTGTTTTGTCCATAGGAGTTTAACTCGGTATAGGTATCCAAACCAACACGATAGGTGAGGTTCATCCAATCGTTAATGGCGTAGTTCATGGAAACATTTCCTGTAAAACGGTCGGTTTCCTGAGAGGTTTTTGAGTTGGCTACGGTCCAATATGGGTTTTGGATATCGTTTCCTGAGCGATAGTATAAACTTCTACCATCTGCTGCTTGGAACGGGATGTTGGTTAAATCGACACTCCTTGGAGTATAAAGCACATCCCCAAAAATGGCAGAACCGTTAAAGGCGGCCCCACTGCCGGTACTTACTGCATTTGGAGGTGATTTATATCCTGTCCTTGCAAAATTGAACACACCTGAAACGGTAAAGTTGTTGGATAAAGTAGCATTGCCTCCCAAACTAAAGTTGTTACGCAATAATTTGTTCCCGGGAGTAACCCCAATATCTTCTGTGCGACCATAGTTGGCATTGAAGTTTACTTTTTCCGAACCTCCGCGAACATTAACGGAAGTACTGTACACATAACCGGTCCTGAAGAATTCCTCGACACCATTGTAAGGTTTATAAGGATATTCGTCGTCCAAAAGATCCTCGTACCCTGCAATCAAAGTCGGATCTGCAATATAGTTGAATGGATGTCGGGTAAGTGCTACGCCATTGGGGCCAGTACGAATATATTGTGCTGCGGTGGCTATGCCATCATCGTCCGTACGATCAAAACGTGGTCCCCAGTTACTGAAGAAAAACCCGAAGCCTTGGTGAAACCCACTTCCGTAATTATCTTGGAATTTTGGGAGTACTGCATTCGACATAAATACCGACTGTGTAACGGAAACTTCGGTTTTTGAAGGGGTGTCGCCTGTGGCGGCACCTTTGGTGGTGATTAAAATTACACCATTTCTACCTCGGTTACCGTACAGCACGGTTGCACTTAATCCTTTTAGTACGCTTACACTTTCTATATTGTTTGGATCAAGGTCCAAAAATCGACTGGATTCGGTATTTCCATCCAAAAAGTTGGTCTGTGTGTTGGTGCCAGAATCAAAAGGGATACCGTCCACAATAAATAGCGGTTGGTTGGATTGTGTTGCTGAAGAATATCCACGAATAATAATGTTGGTACCTGAACCGGACATTCCATTATTGGATGTAATGTTGACCCCGGCGACTTTTCCGTTCAATACACGGGCAACGTCGGCTTCTGGTCTGGATTCCACTTTGTCGGATTCTACAGTGGTTACGGAGTATCCTAAGGATCGTTTCTCTCGAACAATACCTTGGGCGGTTACCACTACTTCTTCAAGTTGGGATGCATCTTCCTCCATTTGTACATTAATGGTACTCCCTGTACCAATACTTCTTTCTTGCGTTCTTTGTCCCAAATAGGAGAATACAAGAATATCCCCTTCACTGGCTTCAATAGCATAATTGCCATCAAAATCGGATTGTGTACCCCGAGCGGTTCCCTTAACAATAATGTTAACACCGGGCAAGGGCACCCCTTCTTGGTCGGTGACCGTTCCGGTGACCGTTTTTTCTTGGGCATGGGCAAATGCTATTGATAGACACATGGCCAGCAGTGCTCCAAACAGTTTCTTTACTTTCATACGAATAAAGTTTTGTTAGTAATTTGAAATGAGTTAGGGCAATTGAGAAAGGTGGACGGCACTGGGAAAATGATAGCTAATTCAAATAATACTTCTGGGAAGTGAACAAAACTCAATGGATTTTGTTTTTTTAAGAAGCAGAGCCTCTCACCGCCCTACCTTTACAATTGCATAACAAATCAACCTATAAGTGTTGTGGAGCAGGTACTTTTTAAACGGCAAGAACCTGAAAAACAAGGATGCCCATGGGGAAGTACCGTTTTTAACACATCAAAACGGATTTGATAACAATTTGATAATAAGATGTGAAAAACCTCTTGGATTTCCAAGAGGTTTTTGCGAATAACTCTGAACGATTTAATGGGTTCTGCTACGCCATCTGTATGTTGTTTTGATTGAAATCTACAGAGGCAACAGTTCTGTAATCGTTGGGGCTAAGCCCTGTTACTTTTTTAAAGGCACTGTAAAAGCTGTTCTTACTGTTGAAACCTACTTCGTACATAATGGCCTTTACACTTAAAGTGGGGTCCGATACCAGAAGATGTTTGGCTTCTTTTATTCTGTATTCGTTCAAAAAGGAATAAAAGTTTTTGGAGAAGTATGTATTGATTACTTGGGACACCTTGTATCTATTGTCTTCGATATGTTCCGAAAGCTCGTCAAGACAAATGGTGTTGTTCCTGTAAATTTTGTCCTCCTCAAAGGCCTTTTTAATTTTCCCTCGAATAGCAAGGGCTTCTTCTTCCGTAAGTCCGGACTTCTTGTACTTTTCATGACCGTTTAATGGGTCGGAGGTCAGCTCCTCCTGCCCAATGTACTTAAAAACGAGTTGCTTTAGTAGTCGTTTCATAGATTGATGATTTTTGATTGATGACCACTAGTTAACAATAAAACCTTTGTTTTTAGGTGTTCCCGATAAGACTTTACCCCTGTTTTAGGTGATTGAGGTATTCGCTGGGAGTAAGACGGGTGTCTTTTTTAAAAGCTTTGTTGAAGGATACCTTATTGTTGTAACCCACCTCGTAGGCGATGTCTATAATATTGAGTTCATTTTCTTTTTCAAGGAGTTCTTTGGCTTCTTGAATACGGTAAGAATTCACAAATTCCCTAAAGCTCATATTAAAATGTTCGTTGATCAGTTGTGAAGCATTATGCCGGGTAGTGTCGAGTTTTTCGGCCACCATGTCAAGATTGATGTCATTTTTGCGGTATAGCTTATCTTTTAGAAATAGGTCGCTCAGGTTCTTTTTGAGCTCTTGTGAAAGACTGTCTGTTAAACCGGATTTTATATATTTTGGGAATAGCCGATTGGTATAGGCGTATAAACCGCTAAATACATGGGGTTGTACATTGGCAGCATATCCAACATATAAGACCATGGTGCTCATCAAAACAATGGGAGCATGGTATAGTACTCCACTGTTTACCCCGGCAATAATATATACCCCGTAAATTACATAAACCATTACATAGCTTACATGTATAAGATAGATGTTTTTTTGCCAGGTTCTGGTTTTTTTGCTCAAGCCCATTTTGTTCTTGATCAATACTAGATGGACCAAAAAAGCATACAAACCCAACGAAATTGCTTTGAGGGCAACCATCAAGAATAATTTAGTGGAATCTCCCGGATTTAGACCCTCCTCCAACCGTTGCAACATTTGGTTCACTTTTTCTGAACCTGAAAAACCATAAACCGTAAAAATTAGATATATGGTTAAAACCAAGGTGGGCAAAAAATGCCATAGGTCGCTTTTGTTGAGGTCGGTTGATTTTGAAACTCGTTTAAAATAAAGAAAGAGCAGTGGGCCATATAAAAAGGAAGACCAAGTCGACATGAGGTAGGTGTGTGGAAACTCGAACACATAATTGGTCTGGTTTATACATATATTTAAAATGAAAAGGGAATGAATAAAAACAAAAGTGGCGATTAGAATTCTGGCCTGTTTGTCAATTTTTTTGTTGATCAATAAAACAAAGGTGACGTAAAAGCCAATTAGGGAAACAAAAAAGTAAAAAATTGACCAGCCTGTGAATTTTGGTAATACAGTTCCAGATAACTTTGCAAAATTTTCTTCGTCTCGAATGCCATCAAAATCCTCATGTAAAAGAAAGGTAGGTTGAAAATCTATTTTAAAATAATCGTAGATGTATGAAATGGATTCATCAGGCCTCCCCAATGCCGCCTGACTAAGCGCTAACTTTTTTAAGATGTGAATTTTTTGTTCCTTATCGGTTACATCAAGGTTTTTTTTATATAAGGGTACTGCTTCCTTAAACCGGTGAATATTAAAATAGTAGTCTGCCCAATCTAGGGAGTCTTTAAACGTTTCCGCTGTGGGTGTAGGGATACCAGCATAACCATTAGTAGAGGCAATGCCATAGGCTAACATAGTGTTCAGCCATAGAAACAGTAAGACAATATAGTTGGTAGATTGTCTCATTTTTGATTGATGATGAATTAGGCTTTAACAATTTATGAAAATAAACTGTTAAAATTGCTAATAAACTATTAAAGTAGGTAAGCCCCGATAAAAGTTTACCATCTAGAAGCTATATAAACTAAGGGGTTGAGATGAAAACATAAAAAAAGCCGAGAAAATCTTCTCGGCTTTTTGTTTAGTAGCGGGGACTGGACTCGAACCAGCGACCTTCGGGTTATGAGCCCGACGAGCTACCTACTGCTCTACCCCGCGATATATGTTTTCTGTTTCTTTTGGAAACGTCGATTATCAATAAAATGCTCAGTTGGTGTAGGTACCTTGCCCTGAGCATCGTCGAAGGGTGCTGCTCTACCCCGCGATGTGGACGGCAAATATACAACGCTTTTTACATCATTTCCAAACGAAACTTAATATTCCTTTTCCACTAGCGCCAATCCCGCTCAAAATCCATAAATTCGGCCTTTTTACCTTATGGACGCAATTAACGATTTTATATCCTCACTTTTGCCCTATACAGAGTGGCCTATGTTCATTCTCCTTATTGGGGGTGGACTGTTTTTGGCGTTTTACTCCAAATTTGCCCCATTCCGACACTTTGGGCATGCCATTGCGGTGGTTTCCGGCAAGTACGACGATAAAAATGCCAAAGGTGATGTTAGCTCTTTTCAAGCATTGTCTGCAGCCGTAGCCGCCACGGTCGGACTGGGAAATATATCGGGTGTGGCCATTGCCATACATGATGGCGGACCAGGTGTGGTGTTCTGGATTTGGATGACTGCCCTTTTGGGTATGGGAATCAAATTTTATTCCGGTAGTTTGGCCATTATGTACCGCGGCACAGATTCCGAAGGAAAAATGCAGGGCGGCCCCATGTTCTACATTACACAAGGAATGGGAAAATGGGCAAAACCCATGGCCATTTTTTTTAGTGTCTGCGGATTGTTCGGATTTTTGGGGGTTTTTACCGCCAATCAGTTTACCGAAGCTTTTATGGGTGTTGTGGAACCCCAAGAGACCATTTGGGCGACCAGTGAATATAATTGGAAACTGGGAATCGGCTTTTTTCTGGCCATAATCACATCTATCGTAATTTTTGGAGGACTTACCAAAATAGCCAAAGTCGCATCGGCAATCGTACCTTTTATGGTCGGCATTTACCTATTGGCGGTCATTTTTGTAATGGCCAGCCATGCCGATGAAGTTTTTCCCGCCCTAAAAATGATATTGGTCGAAGCGTGGAACTTCGATACCATGGTCACAGGGGGATTCTGGGGCTTGGTCATCGTTGGAGTTCGTAGGGCCATGTTTTCCAACGAAGCAGGTTTAGGTAGTGCGCCCATGTACCACGGGCAATCCCGTAACGACGAACCCGCAAAAGAAGGACTCGTAGCCATGTTGGGACCGTTTATCGATACCATTTTAGTATGTACCTTTACCGCGGTTGTTATTATTTTGAGCGGTGCCTATCTCGAAGAAGGTAGTGGAATCGTGATGACGATGTCTGCGTTTGAAACCACCCTTTACGGTATCGGAGATATACTGCTGATGGTGATTGTAGCAGCATTTGCCTTGTCAACGCTGTTTACCTATTCGTATTACGGCGTGAAGAGTCTTTCATTTTTGACCAACGCTAAAATCGGAAAATGGTACAATGTGTTTTTTATTATTATGATTGTTTTTGCTGCAATAGCTTCATTAAAATTGGTAAAAAACCTGATTGACCTATCATATGCACTCATGGTAATACCCAATATGATTGCTGTGTTGTACCTTTCACCAAAGGTGAACGCAGCATCCAAACAATATTTTGAAAAAAGAAAGAAAGGTGGCGCATAAAGCAGGATTTGTAAATATTATCGGTAATCCCAATGTGGGTAAATCCACGTTGATGAATGCCTTTGTGGGCGAAAAATTGTCCATTATTACCTCCAAGGCACAGACCACTCGTCACCGTATTTTGGGCATCGTGAACGGTGATGATTTTCAAATGATTCTCTCCGACACCCCAGGAATAATAAAGCCAGTCTACGAACTGCAAAGTTCCATGATGGATTTTGTGAAATCCGCTTTTGAAGATGCCGATGTGCTGTTGTATATGGTGGAAATAGGAGAGAAGGCATTGAAAGACGAATCCTTCTTCAAAAAAATACAGAACAGCAAGATTCCTGTATTGTTGCTTCTCAACAAAATTGATACATCCGACCAGCAGATACTGGAAGAACAAATGCAATATTGGCAAGAGCAATTGCCCAATGCAGAAATTCACCCCATATCCGCTTTGGAAAACTTTAATGTCACCGAAGTGTTCAACCGTATTTTGGAACTCTTGCCAGAAGCACCTCCATTTTATCCCAAAGATCAGATCACGGATAAGCCCGAACGCTTTTTTGTGAACGAGACCATTCGTGAAAAAATCTTGCTCCACTATAAAAAGGAAATTCCCTATTCCGTTGAGGTGGAAACCGAAGAGTTTTTAGAGGATGAGGACATTATCCGCATTCGCTCCGTGATTATGGTAGAGCGCGATACCCAAAAAGGAATCATTATAGGGCACAAAGGAAGCGCTATTAAAAAAGTAGGGGTGGAAGCTCGTAAAGACCTCGAAAAATTCTTTGCCAAGCAGGTTCATATTGAACTGTATGTAAAAGTGAACAAAAACTGGCGCAGCAATTCCCAGCAGCTCAGGCGCTTTGGGTACAATGGCTAAGATTCATTGTTGATTCGTTCGAAAGGGGCAATGGTATCCCGGACAAATTGTTTCAGTTGCTCCATCTGTCCTTTTCCCTTAGCTCTTCCCAAGCGGCCAAAGGCGTAAAGCGCGAACCAAATCACCACCAAAAAGAACATGCCCGCCAACCACAAAGAAATATCCTTGTCCAAAGAATAATTGGAATATGCAAAGATGCCCAAAATGATAAAAAGGGTGCCCACACCAAAATGCAGGAACATAAAAAAGGTCCAAAGCGTAGGATTGGGTCCAAATACCCCCCGAATGTTGCTCACACCTTCCTCAAAAGAAGAAAGTTCCAAGTGAAGTTGAGGTGACCAAAAGGTAATTTCGGCTTTTCTAAACGTTATAAATATGTGTTCATCGAGCCTTTTGATTACAAAAGAATTGGCCGTAACGGAATCAAAAACAGTCTCTAATTGCTCTAAATTGGTTCTTAGGGAGATGCGGAAACGGGGCCGTAAAACTATCTCATTGGTCAAGTCGCTCATAATCATTTGAAAATGATCAAAAAAGGTATCATTTTTTCTTCATAATAAATGGTATTTTTGCCAAAAATTAAACCTAATGGGAGCTATCGTAGCCATTGTAGGAAGACCCAATGTTGGGAAGTCCACTTTTTTTAACCGACTTATTCAGCGCCGTGAGGCGATAGTGGATGCCGTCAGTGGTGTTACGCGCGACCGTCATTACGGCAAAAGTGACTGGAACGGCAAGGAGTTTTCCGTCATTGACACTGGTGGTTACGTTCTGGGCAGCGACGATGTTTTCGAAAAAGAAATCGACAAACAAGTTGAATTGGCCATAGATGAGGCCGATGCAATCATTTTTATGGTGGATGTGGAATCTGGCGTAACAGGAATGGATGAAGATGTTGCCAAATTGCTGCGAAGAGCAGATAAACCTACTTTTTTGGCCGTGAACAAGGTCGATAATAGCAAACGTATGGCCGATGCTGTGGAGTTCTATGCCTTGGGACTGGGTGAATACTATCCCTTGTCAAGCATCAATGGTAGCGGTACAGGAGAATTGTTGGACGCTTTGGTGAAAGTACTTCCCGATGAAAAAGAAGAGGAAAGCGAATTGCCTCGTTTTGCCGTGGTAGGTAGGCCCAATGCAGGAAAATCATCCTTTATCAATGCATTGATAGGAGAGGACCGCTACATCGTAACCGATATTGCTGGAACTACGCGCGATAGTATCGACACCAAATACAATCGATTCGGTTTTGAATTCAATTTGGTGGATACGGCTGGAATACGACGTAAAGCCAAAGTGAAAGAAGACTTGGAATTTTACTCCGTCATGCGTTCCGTTCGAGCCATCGAGTATTGCGATGTTTGTATTGTGATGCTGGATGCTACCAGAGGATTTGATGGACAGGTACAGAATATATTTTGGTTGGCACAGCGCAACAACAAGGGAATTGTGATTCTGGTCAACAAATGGGATTTGATCGAAAAGGAAACCAATTCGGTAAAAGAATATACCGCCAAAATAAAAGAAGTTATATCCCCTTTTGAAGATGTCCCCATTCTTTTTATTTCTGTTTTGAACAAACAGCGGATTTACAAAGCGATTGAAACCGCCGTGGACGTATATAAAAACCGTTCAAAACGCATCCCGACCCGAAAATTGAACGATATAATGCTTCCTATCATTGAAAAAACACCACCTCCATCTACCAAAGGGAAATACGTAAAAATCAAGTTTTGCACCCAATTGCCCACGCCTTACCCGCAATTTGCGTTTTTTTGCAACTTGCCACAATATGTGAAGGATCCCTATAAAAGGTTTTTGGAGAACAAAATCAGGCAGAATTTTGATTTTACTGGAGTGCCGATGACCATTTTCATGCGGAAGAAATAACTATTCGCCCGACGCCGAGTGTACTTCTACCACTTACTCTGATTGTAGTTGATTAATAATTTGAGAAAAGAACCTTGTGTCTAAGAATTATTATCTTTGATGATTTACTACAATAGCTTTCCCAATCGCTTCCGCATATTCTGGCGGCACGGCATTGCCAATCATATGGGCTGTTTTTGCTATACTCGTTGTTTTGAAGATATAAGTTTTAGGGAAAGATTGTATTCCGTAAGCTCGGATTATTTGATAAATATATTCTCATAATGATATTCTAAAAATTCTTTTGATGGTAAAAACCTATCGGGCAAATTGATTTTTTGGTTTTTGTGTTTTTTGAAAAAGTCATTTACAGCTTCTTCGTTTGGATAGTTCTCAAAAAGACTTGAAAGTACAATTTTGTAATCAGGTGTAATTGTAATAAAACCTTTATCAAATGCTTTATCGTGAATAGAATTTAAACAAAGTCCATTATGCGGATTAATTCTGTTCTCTTTATCTTTTGCCCAAGGTTTTATATGACTTGCCACCAAAAAATCAGGTATTGACAGTCCTGTTATGCAACATTTTAAATTGTAGGATGAAAGTATTGTGCTTCTAAAGAAGCTCTGATTAACCCTTGTTTTTACAATTGTTTCTCGTTCCTTTCCTTCGGTTAAATCATCTAAATTTATTCCTTCACTTTCTTCAATGGTTTTGTTTTGAAACTTAGCAATCAATTCTTCACTTTCAAAAGCAAGTTTTTCCCAATTTCCATTAAATTCATTCCAAACAACCTCATCAAGTTTACTGCCATTTCCTAAACCAACGATTCCTTGTTTTCTCAAATCAGGGTCAAGTCTTCCAAAATTTCCAACCTTCATATTCAGTGCTGACGGAGAACGCCCAATGATATTTGCGTATTTTATAATGGTTGGATTGGTCTTACTACTACTTTTAAAAGGTATTTTACAATACACATTAAAAGCAATAATAGTTTCTTCTTTTGACCAATTGTTTCTCTCCATTTAACAAAGCTAATCAAATGTAGTTTAATCTAAACTGACCGTTCTTTTGGTTTTTAGACCTACAGAGAACATTTAGTTCCCCGACGCCGAGCGCACTTCCACCAACTGTTGTACTCGGTTGCCTTGATTATCGACAGCAGTAAGGACATACTCCCCTGGTTCAATAGCCAAGATGAGTTCATGGAAATTTTCGGTCTTGCCCACAAAAGTTTCATCCAAATACCAATACACTACGGCATCGGATTGTTGATGGGCCAATTTTAAAATGATTTCCGATGTTTTGTTACCCAAATTTTTCGGGAGGAGGACAGCTTCGTTTTTTTTTGGGTAAATGAATTCCATTAAATTGTTTTCCAATGTGGAACAACCATCTAAATAAGGCGGTAAAGGTTTGTAATTGGGATTGGAAGATGTATAATAATATTCCAAAATAGGAGGGAGCACCAACCAATTTTTGGCCATCATATCCCCCAACGGATAACACTCGGAATTCACCCTAAATTTCTCCGAAGCATCTAAAAACACCTGCTGATGATACGGACAAGCTCCGCTTCGGGTGCCGTGGGTCGGCACGAATTCTTTTTTTATGTCATCACAATAAATGGAAGCCCGAAATCCACTTTGAGCACATACTTCAATTTCGGTAAGGTCATCAAAAGGTTCTTGGAACCAACCGCTTTGGGGCAGCGCATCCAAAACGTCGAAAAGTAAGGGAGCGGCTGCGGTGATTCCTGTAAGTCCGGGTCTGCCTTCTCCATCGGCATTGCCCACCCAAACCCCAATGGCATATTTTGGAGTAACCCCTACGGCCCATGCATCCTTAAAGCCAAAACTGGTCCCCGTTTTCCATGCAATAGGTTGTGAGGAATCAAAAAACTGCCAGTTTTCGTCACCTTCCGGTCGGTTGACTTCGTACATGGACTGGAATGTGCTATAAATGGCTCCTGCGCCAAAAACCAAGGGGTCAAACCGCTCTTCCCCAAAATCTTTGGTCTCATTCTGTAGATAAGAGGCTTCTGTAAACTCTTGGTTTCTATAGGTGCTGGAATGTTTCAAAAAATAATTCAGACTGGAAGCCATGGAGGCGTATGTGGAAGTCACTTCCCAAAGGGAACTCTCGGCACCACCAAGAATCAAGGAGAGGCCGTAGTAGGAAGCGGGTTTATCCAACGATTCCATTTCCATTTTATGGAGTTTGTTATAGAATTTTTGAAGTCCATATTCCCGCAACAATCTAACCGCGGGTACATTCAACGAACGGGAAAGGGCTTTACTGGCGGGTACGGCACCTACATGTTTCAAATCAAAATTTTGAGGGTTGTATCCGTTGATCACGGTGGGAACGTCTTCGACCAGACTATTCGGCAACAATGCTCCCTCATCCAATAAAGAAGCAAACAAAAATGGCTTTAAGGTACTCCCAGTACTTCTTTTTTTAGTGATGATGTCCACGTAGTTTGAATGCTCTTCCGCTGAAGGTGAATTTCCCACATACCCAAGCACTTTTCGGGTTTCCACATCTAAGACCAAAATAGCCAAATTGTGGATTTCGTTGCTCTGCAACTGCCGATAATGCCGTTCGGCCAAAAGATTCAATCGATGTTGTAACGGTCTTTGCACAGAAGTGGTTATACGTTCACCAGGATGCTCGTTTCGGATACGTTCCGTAAGATGGGGAGCTATATCGGGCAGTGGCATTGGTTTTTGTGGAAGTGGTTCGGCAATGGCCAATTCGTAAGTAGTTTCGTCAATGACCTCTTTCTCCCACAATTTTTTCAATAATCGGTTTCGTTTGTCCATAAAGGTTTGTTCGTTTCTTCCGGGGAAAATCAATGCCGGGGCATTGGGTAAAACCGCCAGCGCAGCCGATTGCCCCCAGCTCAATTCGTGGGCGGGGATTCCAAAATATCGCCATGCAGCCGTTTCCAAACCTACTACATTGCCCCCGTAAGGTGTGTGGGAGGCATAGAGTTTTAAAATTTCTTCTTTGGAGTGCCGTAATTCCAGCCGAGTGGCCATAAAGACTTCGATGAGTTTTTCCCAATAGGTTCTGCTTTGATTTTTTCGGCTCAAACGGATGACCTGCTGAGTGATGGTGCTGCCACCCCTTCGGGTTTCTTTGGTGAGGTTGTGCCCAATGGCCTTGATAATGGAGATTGGGTTAAACCCGGGATGATTATAAAAATACTCGTCCTCAAACAGTAAAATACTCTGCTTGAAGCGTTCCGGAACAGAATCCATTTGCGGGAACCGCCATTGACCATCATCAGCTATGCGAGCACCGATCAGGGAACCTTCCGAACTGTCGACAACCGTTGAGGTGGGGTCTTTGAACAGATTTTTTGGCAAACAGAATAGCCATAAAATCAATACAATGGATAAAAGGACAACCTTGATTCGGTGTTTTAAAATGGTTTTTTTTAGGGCTGATAAAAAAAACTTCATCCACACCAAACTACTGAACAACTTTGACCCAATTGCCCTTGTTTCTAGCATAATAAGTGTTATCGTACATGGCTTCTACTTGTGCTCCGGGCAAATAGTATTCCCCCAAAAACGAAGCGTTCAGTTTTATGGTGAACGTTTTCGACTTTCTGCTATCAATATCAAAATACAAATGGGTACGGTCGTCCCTGGTATCCACATAATCCGCTTTTGAAGCATTTGCGTTGCTGCCTCCAGCAAATGAAGTGTCCACAATTTCCCATCCGCTGGGCACGATATGGGTAAGTGCTACATTATCGATATAATCATCCGAACCATTAAATATTGTAATCTGAGCTTGAAACTCTGTTCCCTGTCTCAGTTCATCCACATTGATGGAATTGCCAAGGGGGTCTTGGTAATTGACCGACAATCTTAGGTTTTGTTGCTGGGCCAATTCCTCACCGACTGGTAATTTGCCAGTTTGGGTAAGGGTGGCATAAATGGTATTGCCTTGATTGTTTTTCACCTCAATCTCCTCTTTGAACGAGCCAATGGCAAGCTCTCTTTGTGCAATGGCCCTGTCGGTTTTTACAGCAACCTCTTTTCCGTTGTTGGCAAAGGTGAGGTCGATGGACCTTCCTCCGTTTTTCATCACCATTTTGGACATGGCCAAGAGGGCAAAAGCAGTTTCTTGGGTACTGTACCAGCTTTGAGACGATAAATTTTTGGCTAAGGAAACAGCCAATTCCCTTTGTTGGGAGTCACCCAAAATCACCATAGTCTCTAAAGCCATGGCCCTGTTTCGGAATACGGAACCATAGGTTCTGTAATTGTAATTGTTGGGAGTAAAATTAATATTGGCCTTTTGTACAATGGCTTGGGCCACTTCTTTTTTACCGACCAAGGCATACGCTGCTGCCAATCTCCATTTGGCCTCGTTGCTGAGGTTTTCGGTTTCCCGTAAACGGTTCATTGCGGCCAGTTCGGGTTGTTGGGCCAGGGCCAAGGTGTACAATCGGTACGCTTGTGAAATATCATCGTTGTAATAGGTGCTCTGATTGCTCCATTGTCTTGCCGCATTTTTTTGAAAGCGTAGCCAATTGCTGAGGAACGTCAACGGTAACTGATACCCTTCCTTTTTGGCTTCCAACATAAAATGTCCAGCGTAGGAAGTGCCCCAATCATCGGCATTGCCATAACCGGGCCAGTAGCTTAATCCACCATTGGGAATTTGGAAATCGCCCAATTTATCAATGGCAGCTTTAATGTTTTTCTCGATGTCCTTCTTTTTGTCAAAAGTGATGTCCAGCACATTTGCCAAGAACAATTGTGGGAATGCCGCGGAGGTGGTCTGTTCCACGCATCCGTGGGGATAACGTAACAAGTAATCCATCCGTTTGGAGAAATCCATCGGGGGTAGTGTGGAAAACTCAATAAACGCTGTATTGGTGCCAGAAGTGCCAAAAGTTTCCATTGTGATGGTCTGCGATCCGTTGGGGTCGAGCGTGTACAATTCACTTTTGGTGGTTACAGGATTTGGATTTTCCACATCAATTTCCGTTTCGTTACTAGCACTTTCGCCAGCTCCCGTAGCGGTAACTTTTATGGTCTGGAACGATGATGTTGGGTTGACCTTAAAATCAAAATTGACGATTTGTTCGCCAACCGCATTGAAGGTGATGTTTTTGGAAGTGCCACTTATGGGCTCCAAAGCTTTTCCAGCATCGATGGAGACCTTTACGTTTTTTACTTTAGGTTCCATCGCAAAAACCGTTACAGGGATGGTCACGGTCTCGCCTGGGGATAATTTTCTTGGAATGGAGGTTAAAACCATCAAAGGTTTACGAACTGGGGTTGTCTTTTCTGCATTTCCATAGGCACTAGTTTGATTTCCAGCGACTACCATAGTCCGGACAGAACCTACATAGTTCGGCATATCGATGGTATGTGATGCTTTTTCCCCTGCCTTTAGGGTAAATGGACCCAAATAGGTGACCACAGGTTTAAAACGTTGTGCTTTTCGGTTTTTGGCACCAGCACCGATGCCACCGCCACCAATAGCATAGATATTATCCACACTTACAGAGTAGGCGCCCATCACATCATCAAAAATATCGAAGGTTTTTACACCCAAAGCTTGTCTGGCGTAAAAAGAACTGTGAATGTCGGGAGTGGTAAAGCGTGTCAAATCCAGAAGGCCTTCGTCCACCACGGCCAACGAATAAGTCATCGGTTTTTTATTGGCCTCCGAAACGGTGACATTATAAGATTCTTCTGGTTCCAAAACATCGGGCATACTGATTTCTGGTTCCAAAAAGGTCGCTGGGTTTTCTACCAAGAGCGGAACAACGCCGTATAATCGGATAGGCAGATCGTTTTTGACCTGACTGTGCGGTTGCAGCAAGGAAATGTTGATATAGGCATTCGGGGCCATTTCCGAAGTAATGGGAATGGTCGCTTTGGTTTCTTTGGCCGAGGTCTCAATCCATTGTTGGGAGAGGACCTCCGTGCCGTTTTCGATGCTTACTAAAGCACGTCCACCCTTATCTGATGGGAAAGTGACCGTTGCTTCTTCCCCAAGGGTGTATTTTTCTTTGTCGGTAGCGAAAATCAAGATTTTAGAACTTTCCGCATCTGCCGATGCGGGTCTTCGCCACCAATTGCGGTAAAAATAAGCGGTGCGTCCCGTAGCGTGTCCAGAGACTTCATCAATAACACGAATCAAGAATCGGCCTCCTTCTTCATCGGGAACATTGATGTTGAAATTGCCCTTTCCATTACTTCCGGTCGTAATCTCCATTTCCTTGAAAGGACGGTGTACGGTAGCATTTTCATAGCGTGACAAATTATCAGAACCGCGGTTCCACCACCAGCGCCATTCAATTTTGAATACTTGTACTTTTAGTTTTCTGTTGGATGATGGATTTCCTTGGGCATCCACAGTGACCACATCAAAGGTGTTATTGTCATCCGTTAAGAAAGAGCCGTATTGTTTGGCTTCGGGGGAACGGAGTCCCACAAAATTTGAAAATGGGGCCAAATTCTTGGAAAATACATCAATGGAAAAGTCACCTCCACCCTCAAAAACCTTGGTGGTGAAGGTTGCCTTCAACATTCCAGGTGCATTGCCATTGACTTCTATTTTTTTATTGATGTCCAATTCACCATTGGCATCCAAATTTGCTGATATCCATTGCAGTTCAGTCTCATTGAACGAACGAGCTGGGTCTTGGAAAATATAATTTTTATAGTTTGGAAAGGCGGTTGAGGTTTGGCTCAAAGTGGCATTGATATCAATTTTTAGGTTTCGGGCAGGAGCACCGTGCAGCCACTTTACGGTTGCTTTTCCGCGATTGAAAGTATTTGCTTCCAGTACTTCGTCATCAAAAGCAAAATCCACTTTTAATCGGTTGGGCTTTACTGTGGCCACTTTTAAGGTTTTACTGAATTGTGCACCGCCCACAATCACTTTGGCCGACCAATTTCCCGTTGGGGCGTTAGCATCGGTCGGGATAGGGAAATAGTAAAAATTCTTTTCTTTTTTGGCATAGAATCCATCCGAAACGGGAATGCTTCCTTCTTTGAGTACATTGCGTTGCACCAATTTGCCACGGGCATCACTGACCTCCAATGCTACGGGATGCCCTTTGGGCAATGGATTGGCATTATCATCCAAAACAAAGGTTAAATGGATAACATCGCCTGGTCGGTGCACTCCTCTTTCGGTATACAAATAGCCTTGTAAACCTTTTTGCAGCTGTTCGCCAGAAACATCGAACTTACTGAGGGATAATGCGTTGCCATCTGCAAGTTTGGCGTAGGCGAAATTGTTGCTGTGCTCGGCCACGGCAAAGGCAATGCCCTTATCACTATCATAAACGGATAGACCTTTGGTATCGGTAGTGGTCTCGCCAATGAGTTGTTGTTGGTAATTGTAGAGCTTTATTTTAGCACCTGCTACGGGTTGGGTGGTGAGCAAATTGGTCACTGCAAAATGATGGGAGCGATTGCTTCCTTTTTTGACGATAAGGCCCAAATCGCTGCCCAATAGATTGGTGGCGGCTATTCTATCGTAATTGTAGTATGCCGAGTGACAAGGGTTGTCACGCTCTTCCCAATTATAATCATAGTTTCTGTAATTGTAGATTTCATTATCCCAATAGCGTTCTTCTTCTGAGGCTTCATCAGAACTTTGTTCCAATGCATATTCGGTTTTTGATTCTTCGGTTTCTGCACTATCACCACAATCGTAAGAGGTGTGTTCTTTCTTAAAGCTGAATTCGACCCGATACAACGAACCGGGATGAACCTTAATCAATTTGGATAAATCCAAACCATGCGCCTGCCAATAACTGGTATTTTTATTGTCATCTTCGGTCAGGCGAATAACTTTGTATGCTACTCTTCGACCCACAGGCCTGAAATCGGGATTATAATTTTCCGTTAAGTCATAATTTTGGAGGTATTGCAGCATGTTGTTTTCATATACTTGGATGACACGAACTTCAACTGCGGTAAGATTGACCGTTTCAAAATAAATAGGTGTGGAAGCGGCATTGGGCAATATGGTTCCTTTGGAAATGAGGCGGACAGCAGGTTTTAATTGTTCAAAAGAGACTAATTCGGAAAAGTTGTTCTTTAAAGTGAAGCCATACTCACTTTTAATACCTTGAAAGGCATTGATACGTACCTCACCCAAAATTCGGTTGGAGGGATAAACACTCAGCACATTTCCATTGATTTCGTATCGAAGGCTTTCAGCGTTTTCAATGGTGACCAAACCGTTTAGGTTTTGGTCTTGTTTTAAAGGTTCTGAAAAATTCAGGGTAAGTACGGCATTTGGAGCGGATGTTGTTTTGGCATCAATAATCACAAACTTATTTTTACCTGGGATTTGATAGGTTTCCGAGCCTTCGTTATCAATATTGTAAGCGTCGCCTGTCCAGTTTATGGTGAGTTCGCTATCGGCTGTTTTTCTGGATATACTATCAATTTTGAAGCTGAAGTATTGTGCATTTTCAGAAGCATTGTCCCACTTTACAGGAATGTTTTTGTCTCCTTGCTTTACGGAAAGCACCGTGTTTATTTTTGATGCATCCAGAATGTCCGAAGCATCCAATGTGCCGGTAACATATTGCCATTCCTTACTATACGACTGTAAATTGCCCAAATTGATTTTAAAATTCGGCGCAATGGTCTTAAAACTGAAGGTGTAGGTTTTGAACTCACTATCAATATCTTCAAAGAGTTTGTTGAGCTTCAAGTTGATGGTGTACTCTGTGTTGGGTTTTAAATATTCCGAAGGTTGAAATAGGAGTTCTCTGCCATTTTCAATCACTAAATCACCATCCACCTTTGGTGAAATGTCCAAATATTCTGATGGTAACTCTTGAGTCAGTTCAAATTGCTCCAATTGTTGGGCGAGGGCAATGGTAATGGGTGTGGAAATACTTTGGTTGCCATTGGTGTGATAACTGATGTAATCCTTGAACTTAAAAAGATTATCGGTCTCGGAAGCACCGTTCTTTTTTTTACAGGATGCTACAAGAATTAGTAGGGAAACCAGAAGCGTTTTGAATGACCGGGACATAAGAAAAGAGTATTTTAAAATAAAAAAACCATAACCAAAAGCAAGATACTTAAAATTGATTAGCGGAATCCTTTAACTTGATGGATAGTTGGTTTGAATTCATGAATGAGGTCAGGTTACACTGATGTTAAATAAAAAGAGCAAAGTTTTGATTTCTTTCGGGGAAAAGGTGCGCCAAACAAAGGCGGAGGCCCCAGGTTTATAAGACTTTAACTAGGTGCTGGGAATATAAAAAGTGATGGACAGAGGCAGGCTATCATATTCTTTCAACGTATGATCATAGGAAATAGTTGTCTCAACATCTTCTATTGAGGTATAGGGGCCGCAACATTCTCCTTGCATAAAAGTTGTGTTGAAACTCACAGACGATGATTCATCTTCAATATTTATTGTAAAAGATTTTTGACCGAATTCTTCGGTTGAAACAGGTACAACTACAATCATTCCTATGGAAGGATATTCTTCTATGGAAAATGTAACGGTTTGGTTTTGCTCATTGAAAATTTGAATATCTCCTGAATTCAAAGTTCCATTAGCCAGTAAATTATCATCGTTTTCCAAACTCAAAAACTTTAGTCGGATAGAGTCTTCACCAACAAAGCAATCCACCAAAGAACAATCTATTGAGTTGTCATCTGATTTGCACGATAAAACGAATATGGAAATAAATAAAACAAGCAATTTTTTAGGCATGAAGTCTTTTTTTAATGGATGGAAAAATGCTGCTTTGGTTGCTTTTTTTGGATTACCAACCCCCAGAGGCACCACCGCCTCCAAAACCGCCTCCGCCAAAGCCACCGCCGAAGCCGCCTCCGCCTCCGAAGCCTCCGCTGCCAAAACCGCCGGAAGAACCTGAGCTACGGCCCATGTTACTCAATATGATCATGTCCCAAATATCGATTCCGCTGCCTCGGCGACCACCATTACGGCCACCGCCTTTGTTTTTACGGCTCCATAAAATTATGATGATGACAATAAAGATAATGATAGGGAAGAGTGCATCAATCGGGAATTTTTTACCGCTCCCAAAGGTACGGTCCTCGGTAAATTCGCCCGTAAGTACTTTAAAAATAGCATCGGAACCTTTGTCCAGACCACTATAATAATCTCCTTTTTTAAATTCTGGGATAATCACGGATTCTATAATACGCCTCGACATTAAATCGGTAAGACGGCCTTCTACGCCATATCCGGTGTTGATGGCAATTCTTCGGTCGTCTTTGGCCAAAAGCACAAGTACACCATTGTCTTTGTCCGCTTGTCCAATGCCCCATTTTTGCCCCCATTGTGCCCCTAAAAAATTAATGCTTTCACCTTCGGTGGAACTAATAATGGCAACCACTATTTGGGTTGAGGTACTATCGGAATACCGAACCAGCTTTTGCTCCAAGGCATTGCTCTGAGATGGGGATAGCAGGTTTACATAATCGTAAACACTGGTTTGTTTTTGTGGTTTCTCGGGTATGGTGAATTGCCCCCAAGCAAGGGAAACGCATAAAAAAGCCAGTAACAAACTACCCTTTGGATATCGCATCGTTCAGTTCATTGGTGTCGTTATGGTCCCATGGGAAGTGGGCTTCCAGTTCTTTGCCCGCCATTAGGATTCCCTCAACGATACCTTGTTTAAAATCTCCTTTTTTAAAATGGGATGCCATTACGTCTTTGGTGGTACCCCAAAAACCTTTGGGAACAACCCGGTCTATACCTTGTCCGCCGTAAATCACAAATTTTTTATCGTCCACGGCCACATAAACAAGTACACCGTTTCCTTCTTTGGTATTATCCATTTTTAGAAAGTGGAAAATTTGTTGTGCCCGGCTAAAATGATCTATTCTGGTGGAGGCTTCAATATGTACCCGTATTTCACCAGAAGTATTTTTTTCGGCCTCAACAATGGCCTCAACAATTTCCTTTTCTTCCTCGGCGGTCAAAAACTCTTCTACGTGCGACATAATTTAATTGAATTCAAAATCCACTTCGGGAACATCTTCCGAACCGGGATCTGATTTAAAAAGTGCCATTGGGTCAAAATTGGCTATGTTGGCCACAATATTGGTTGGGATTTGCTGTATTTTAATGTTGTATTCCCCGGCCAAATCGTTAAAACGGTTACGTTCAACATTGATTCTGTTCTCCGTACCCTCCAATTGGGACTGTAGCTCCAAAAAGTTCTGATTGGCCTTTATATCGGGATAGCGTTCCACGGTAACCAATAATCTTGATAGGGCGGAGGAAAGTCCTGTTTGGGCCTGTTGAAACTCTGCCAATTGTTCGGGAGTAATATTGTTGGCATCAATGCTGGTTGAGGTGGCTTTTGCCCTTGCTTCAATAACGTCCGTTAGGGTTTGCCGTTCAAAATCGGCAGCACCTTGCACTGTTTTTACCAAGTTCCCGACCAAATCGCTTCTGCGTTGGTAAGAACTCTCCACGTTGGCCCATTGCTTGGTGGCCTGTCCTTTCATGTTGATGAGGTTGTTGTTGGTCCTTACGTACCATCCTACAACGATTACCCCTAAAAGCCCTAGGACAATAATGGCTATAATACCTTTTTTCATTTTCTATTGGTTAAAGTGTTTATAGTTGTTCTTTTATTTTAAGGAGTTCCGCCTTTACTTTTTGTAATTTCTGAATCACCTCAAAGTTTGAAAGTGCTTTTTGTTTCTCTTCTTTCAGATGTGTTTTTGCACCTTCCAAGGTAAACCCGCGTTCCTTCACCAAATGGTAGATCAACTGAAGGTTTTGGATATCCTGTGGTGTAAACTTACGATTGCCCTTGGCATTTTTTTTTGGCTGGAGCACATCAAACTCTTTTTCCCAAAAACGGATCAGTGAGGTGTTTACCCCAAAGGCCTTGGCTACTTCGCCAATACCATAGTATCGTTTTTCGGGTAGGTCTACGTGCATTAATCCAGCGATTGGTTCTCTTGATTGGCCAATTTGAGCATACTCTCAAATTCTTCCGTGGACAAACTTCCGTAGTAGAAGTTAATGGGGTTGATACGTTCCCCATCCTTAAATATTTCGTAATGGACATGGGGTGCCTGAGAACGTCCCGTGCTACCAACAAAGCCGATTAGATCACCTCTTTCTACTTTTTGGCCAACAGTAACATTGTATTTGCTCATGTGTCCGTACAGTGAGATGTAACCGTAGCCATGGTCGATTCGTACATGTTTTCCATAACCGGACGACCTATTGTCGGCACGCACCACTTTTCCATCACCGGAGGCATATATTGGAGTGCCGCGTGGAGCGGTAAAGTCCATGCCCCAATGCATTTTACGTGCTTTGGTAAAGGGGTCCGATCGCCAACCATAACCAGAGGCCATACGGGTAAGGTCTTCGTTGCTAACGGGCTGAATGGCAGGAATGGCAGCCAGTAACTTTTCCTTTTCTTCAGCCAATTTGGCAATTTCATCCAAGGATTTGGATTGGATCACCATTTGCTTTTGGATGATGTCCAATCGCTTTACCGCATCAATTATAATTTCCGAATTGTTGAAACCTTCAAGGTCTTTATAGCGGTTGACACCCCCAAAACCAGCTCTGCGCTGTTCTTCGGGTATTGGGTTCGCTTCAAAATATAATCTGTAAATATTGTTGTCACGATCTTCAATATTGGCCAAAACCTGTTCCATTTGGTCCATCTTCCTGCTCATGATGTCATACTGAAGTTCATAATTCCGAACCTCTCGTTCAAGGGAAAGTTCCTTGGGCGTATTTACCCATCGGGTGTTCAAAAGAATAATCAGTCCAAGGAAACCGAACAGTGCGGAGCCCAGCAAGAACAAGAAAATATTCCTGTATCTTTTGGATTTCTTCGGCTCAATCTTTCTATAAGAAAGTGTGTCCGGATCGTAATAGTACTTTACTTTAGACATGAATGGATTTTATCCTATTTTTGCTCACTCATTTAATCAAAACAAACAAATATAAAAATTGTTTTGCTTAAAGTGTTAAATTTAAGAAAACCCTAGGAATTCAATGACATCCCAAGAAGTTAGAAACCAGTTTTTAAACTTTTTTAAAGAAAAGAACCACAAGATTGTACCATCGGCGCCCATGGTGATGAAAGACGACCCTACATTGATGTTCACCAATGCCGGCATGAACCAGTTTAAGGAGTACTTTTTGGGGAATTCCGTTCCAAAGAGCAAAAGATTGACCGATACCCAAAAATGTCTTCGGGTGAGCGGTAAGCACAACGACTTGGAAGAAGTTGGGAAGGATACCTACCACCACACCATGTTCGAAATGTTGGGGAATTGGAGTATTGGGGATTATTTTAAGAAAGAAGCCATTGCGTGGGCATGGGAATTGCTCACCGAGGTATTCAAAATTGATAAGGAAAGTCTTTATGTTTCGGTTTTTGAAGGAAGTGAGGATGATGGATTGCCATTGGATCAAGAAGCTTACGATCTGTGGAAGGCAATCGTACCTGAGAATCGAATCATAAAAGGAAACAAAAAGGACAATTTCTGGGAAATGGGCGACCAAGGCCCCTGCGGGCCCTGCTCCGAGATTCATGTGGATATAAGACCCAAGGAAGAAAAACAAAAAGTGGATGGAGCTTCGCTCGTAAACCAGGACCATCCGCAAGTGGTGGAGATTTGGAACTTGGTTTTTATGCAGTTCAACCGTAAGGCGAATGGAAGTCTGGAACCCCTTCCCGAAAAGCATATTGATACAGGAATGGGTTTTGAGCGCCTTTGTATGGTACTCCAAGGAAAACAATCCAATTACGATACCGATGTGTTTACCCCGCTGATTCGTGAGGTGGAAATTATTACAGGGAAAAAATATGGCAAGGACGAGCAGACCGATATCGCAATCCGTGTGGTGGCCGACCATGTGCGTGCCGTAGCATTTTCCATTGCAGATGGCCAATTACCGAGCAACACAGGTGCTGGTTATGTAATCCGAAGGATTTTACGCCGTGCCATTCGCTACGGATTTACCTTTTTGGACACCAACAAACCATTCATTTACAGATTGGTGAAGGTGTTGGGCGAACAAATGGGCAAAGCGTTCCCAGAGTTGAAGGAGCAATATCAGTTGATAGAAAATGTAATCAAGGAGGAAGAAAGCTCTTTTTTGAGCACCTTGGAACAAGGTTTGGTGTTGTTGGATTCCGTGATAAATTCATCTAAAGATAAAACCATTGCTGGCGATAAGGCCTTTGAATTGTACGATACATTTGGTTTTCCGATAGATTTAACCGCTCTGATTTTAGAAGAGAAAGGCTATCAATTGGATACGAAGGGGTTTGAAAAAGCCTTGAAAGCACAAAAAGACCGTTCCCGGGCAGCTTCCGAAGTGTCCAAGGATGATTGGAACGTTTTGTTGACCGATGCTGAACAAGAATTTATAGGTTACGATAGTCTCGAAGCCAATGTAAAACTGGTAAAGTATCGTAAAGTGACCAGTAAAAAAGAAGGAGACCAATATCAATTGGTGTTCAATCTTACCCCATTTTACCCCGAAGGCGGTGGTCAGGTTGGAGATAAAGGCTATTTGGAAGCTCCTAATGGCGATGTCACTTATATTATTGACACCAAAAGGGAGAACAACGAGATTGTTCATTTTGCAAAATCGTTGCCAAAAGAAGTTTCGGGAACTTTTAAAGCGGTTGTGGACGAAAAACAACGTTGGAGAACGGCCTGTAACCATACAGCTACGCACTTGTTGCACCAAGCTTTGCGCGAAGTGTTGGGAACTCATGTGGAACAAAAAGGTTCTGCGGTACATTCTAAATATTTACGTTTTGATTTCTCCCACTTTTCAAAATTGACCGTGGAAGAGCTACGGAAAGTCGAAAATTTTGTCAATGCCCGTATTGATGGTCACTTGCCTTTGGAAGAAAACCGTAATGTTCCCATGAAAGAAGCCATGGAACAAGGTGCGATGGCACTCTTTGGGGAAAAATACGGCGATACGGTCCGTACCATCCGTTTTGGACAATCCATTGAACTTTGTGGAGGAACCCACGTAAAAAACACGGCTGATATTTGGCATTTTAAAATAGTTTCCGAAGGAGCTGTTGCCGCTGGAATTCGAAGGATTGAGGCAATTACTTCTGATGCCGTAAAAGAGTTTTATTTCAACAACAATCGTATGCTCTTCGAGATTAAGGATATGTTGAAAAATTCCCAAGACCCTGTAAAATCGGTGGCCAGTTTGCAAGAAGAAAACCTTGCCCTTAAAAAGCAGGTAGAGCAATTGTTGAAGGATAAAGCCAAAGGGCTCAAAAATGAACTGATTGCAGAATTGGAAGAGGTAAACGGAATCCAATTCTTGGCCAAAAAAGTGGATTTGGATGCAGGTGGCATTAAAGATTTAGCCTTTGAAATGGGGGGTCAGGTGGAAAACCTATTCCTATTACTGGCTTCCGAAAAAGACGAAAAAGCTATATTGTCCTGCTACATTTCCAAGGGTTTGGTGGCCGAAAAAGACCTGAATGCAGGAACCATTGTTCGCGAACTGGGCAAATACATCCAAGGTGGTGGTGGCGGACAACCTTTCTTTGCCACTGCAGGAGGTAAAAACCCATCCGGGATTCCAGAGGCGCTGGATAAAGTAAGAGCGTATGTTAAATAACCTGTTGTGCATTTTGAAGGCTTCAAATACAGATGTCAAAAGCCGTCAAATCGATTGAAATTCCAAAGGAATTTTGTATCGAGAATCGGGTTTTGACTTGAAATTCTGGTTCTCGATACCTGTCTACTTCAAATAGGCGATTTTTCTTTGGTTTCGACTTTAGTTTATCCTGAGCAGAGCCGAAGGGCTCAACCACCAAAAAATCGAACTGACATTTTTAGCAAAGCAAATGGAACTACAGACCAAGATATCTTTAACGCCCAGCGATAATCCCATCGATTATCATAATAAATTGATGCTTTTGGGTTCTTGTTTTGTAGAAAATATGGGCAGGAAGTTGGATTACTTCAAGTTCCAACAAGCACAAAATCCCTTTGGGATATTGTTTCATCCTTTGGCGATAGAAAATCTGGTTCAACGATCTATTCAAGAAGAAACTTATCAAAAGGAGGAAATTTTTGAGCAAGACGGTATTTGGCGTTGTTTTGATGCCCATTCCGATTTACGCTCCGAAGATTCGGAGGAATTATTGCAATTCCTCAGCCAAAGGTTGAGAGAAACCAAAATAGGGTTGGAAACTTCTTCCCATATCGTTATCACCCTCGGAACTGCATGGGTGTATGAGCATCAGGATTCAAATAAAATAGTGGCCAATTGCCATAAGGTGCCCCAAAAGCAATTCACTAAAAAATTGTTGAGCGTAACCAAAATCGAGTCCAGTCTCAATAATTTAGTGGGAATGATTCAAAAAGTGAATCCCCATGCACAAATCATCTTCACGATTTCTCCCGTTCGTCATTTAAAAGATGGTTTTGTAGAGAACCAGCAGAGCAAGGCACACCTAATTACCGCAGTTCAATCCGTTTTGTCATCTCGAGCGCAGTCGAGAGAGCTGTCCTATTTTCCATCCTATGAAATTATGATGGACGAGCTACGCGATTACCGTTTTTACGGAAAAGATATGGTGCACCCCAACGAACTGGCAGTCGATTATATATGGGAGCGCTTCAAATCCGTTTGGATTGCTGAAGATGCTTACTCTATTATGGACGAGGTGGATGCCGTTCAAAAAGGCTTGATGCACCGACCTTTTAACCCCGATTCCGAAGCACATCAAAAGTTCAAAACATCGCTCCGCACAAAAATTACGTATCTTCAAGAAAGATATCCTTTCATAAAATTCAAGATGAGTTCTTTATGAAAAAAGTTTTAGCAGGAGCAGTAATTGCCTTGGCCTCGGTTTTAATCTATAAATCGTGTACCGATGACCGTGAACAAAAGTCAATTCTGGAAGAGAATTCCATGCTCATTCAACAGGAATTACGAAACGTATCCAAATTAGTGGTTACCGAAGGGCACTTTGCCGAAGTTTACAATTACAAAGATTCCAAAGAATTGTTCGGGCCGTTAATAACCGCACACAAAAAAGCACTGGTTGTAGTCAATGCCGATGTGTCCATCGCCTATGATATGTCCAAAATCAACTACCAAGTGGATGAAGAGCAAAAATTGCTCACTATCACCCAAATTCCAGAACCAGAGATAAAAATCAGTCCCGATTTTGAGTACTACGATGTTACGGCAGATTACTTGAATCCTTTCAACGCAGGGGATTACAATGCCATTAAGCGCAATGTGAATGCGTCTTTAATGAAGAAAATCGAAGCCTCTTCTTTGAGATCCAATGCAGAAAACCGACTGGTCAGCGAACTGTCACGCATTTTGGTGCTCACCAACACCATGGGCTGGACTTTGGTCTATGAAAATACTCCTGTTGAAAATGCCGAACAGTTGAAAACTTTTTTGGATTAGTGGTTAACCGCCGCCTAACTTACCAAAGCGGTATCGACCAGTTGGAGACCGTCATCAATTAAATGGCCTACCTTGGGGTTATCCCGCTTAATGTTTTCCAAGTGTTCCAAAATCTCTTGCTGATACTCTTGATTGTTGTCCTGTTTGGCCAGTTCGTACAATTCTACGGGCAATAACCAATCTTTTGGATGGTCTTTTTTAAGAGCTTGAAAGACCTTGTTTCGTGAAATCGTGGTGTTTTTTCCTTCCCTAAAATGCCTTATTTGTTCATAATACCGCTCCAATTGCAACCTTTTTTCGTCTTTTTTGGATTTTATGGTGCTTTCTGTAATTTGATGGGTGGTTAGGTCGAAACTATTAAGGTCTGCGGGACCATTATAAGCTGATACAATGTGTTGGCCAACAGCCATGTGGTACAATCCCCATTCAGGTTGGAATAAAATTTTATTGTTGTGGGTAACCGTGCAATTTTCAAAAGTGATAAGAATAATTTTACCCATTAAGTTTCGGGTGCCCGTTACTATGGTTCCTTCCACTTTGATGCCGCCTTCAAACTCCAAGGCAATTTGTTCCCCTTCATAAATTTTATAGGCTTTAAGATCACGTGGACCCATA
Organism: Allomuricauda ruestringensis DSM 13258; assembly: GCF_000224085.1. Classification (NCBI taxonomy): domain Bacteria; kingdom Pseudomonadati; phylum Bacteroidota; class Flavobacteriia; order Flavobacteriales; family Flavobacteriaceae; genus Flagellimonas; species Flagellimonas ruestringensis. Next base: position 869,789 of record NC_015945.1, on the reverse strand, counting down.
TCTTCAATGGCGATGTTGATGCCTTTCAACTTTCCGATAGGTGAGCCAAAACCATCGGCATGTTGTGCAATACTATGCCCGACCAACTCTTTTTCACGATAGGCAAGGGCCGTACCGCCCGTGGTTTGTATATAGATAGGTTTCCCGTCGTTTTCAATTACATTGCTAAACTCTCCAGAGATTTGGAGCCCAGTGCTTAATTCGATGGTACCAAGCGCTTTGGAACCCATCAACTTTTTGATGCCTGAAAGTCCTCCTGTTCGCACGGCCATGGTATTGGCAAAGTCTTCCAAAACCTGACTTAAAAATGCAAAATCGGGTGTCACGAAAAGTTGTGGTTGGGGTTTGGTGATATCGAACTCCGTGTGGGCCGCTTCAATGGAGTATGGAATCTTTTTCACTTTGTCCGTCATGCACCACGTACTTTCCCCAATGGACGAAAGTAGCCCCGCCCCATAAATTTTTGGGTTGTCCACGGTGCCGATCAAACCATATTCCACGGTCCACCAATGTAAATTTCTAATGAGGGCCATCTCACTGGGTTCACCCATGTTTTCCTGAAGGTGCTCAATATGCTTTTCGGCTTCTTCTATTTCACTTTTCGGGGTGCCATGTGCTTCTTTGATGATGGAAAGATGTCGCACCGCATTGTAAAGTTCATAATCCTTGGCGCTGGAAATGGCCTTGCAGCCAATTTCGCCAAAACGGCGCAAATATTCAGCGTATTCTGGATTGGCAATAATGGGAGCGTGTCCGGCACCTTCATGAATAATATCGGGTGCAGGGGTATATTCTATATTTTCAAGTTGTCGAATATCCGAAGCGATCACGAGCACATTGTAGGCTTGGAACTCCATAAAGGCAGAAGGTGGGATAAAACCATCCACCGCAACGGCGGCCCAACCAATTTCCTTGAGGATTCTATTCATTCCGTACATATTGGGAATATGGTCTATGGAAATCCCTGTCTTTTTTAATCCATCCACGTAGGAGCTGTGGGCCACTTTACTCAAATAATCCACGTTTTTGCGCATCACATAGCGCCAAACAGCTTGGTCAATGGCCGTGTACTCTTCATAATTTTGTGGTTTTATGAATTGTTTGAGGTGCTTCGGTAGTTTGTCCAGTATAGGATTGGATTCGTAGCTCATAAGTCAATTTTTGTGCGACTTAAAGATACGAAATAGAGAATGGATTTTCTCTTAAGGAAAGTTAAGGGTAATAAAAAAGAGGTTGCCTAAAAAGCTTGTAGCCTGTCAGTTCGAGCGCAGTCGAGAACCTAAACCATGATGATAATGAATGGGTTTCGACTGCGCTCAACCTGACAAAATCAAAATTTTGTTGCTTTTTAGGCAACCTTCTGTTTTTTAGTTTACGGCCACAGCCGTGCTTGGGGGGTATTCCTCAAGAATCTGTGAAACAAATTCTTTGATGCGTTGTTCTTTCTTTTCAATGTTTTTGGTATTGTTCAATGTACCTACGCCACGACCTTGCCAAACCAGTTCTTTTTTATTGGCATCGATTAAGTCGATGTACAAAGAACCTTCGGTACGGGTGCTAACATTGTTGCCATAGCCTCCCCAGCCCCAACCGGGACCCCAGGCCCATGGGCTATAAAATCCGCCCCAGCCCCAACCGTAGTTGTTGTAGACGTCCACACGTTCGCGCTCTTTGGTAAAAATACTGATCAAAACATCGGGGTTGTCGGATTTCACAAATCCACGAGAACCCATTTCAGCCTCAATGGCCCTTAAAATTCTTTTCTTGTCCAAATCCGAAATTTGGGCTTTATCTATACCAGTTTTGTAAAAAGCATAGCTTTTATAGGTGTTAAAGTCAGCTTTTTGGTCGTAATCGGAAATCACCCGTACGGAAGTACAGGAGGCCAACAAACCAAAGGAAAAGACAATCAGTGCAAAACGTTTTAAACTTTTCATAGTACTTTTTTTAAATTCTTGAGATGTAATTAAATAAACCACAAATATTATGCCGAATGTCTAATTTTGGGTGTTTGTTTTGGCATTATATCCATAGGGACAATGGCGGCAACCACTTTCGCAACAATAACCACGTTTTAGGTGGTATTTTTCGGTAAACACCCTATACCCTTGTTCCGATAAGTAATAATCACCCTCTTCCAAGGGAATGTGTTCTTTCATGTGGTGTATGCCATTTTACTCGATAATCGAGATTTAAACCTGACTGCCGTTAGGCAAGTTGCCCCGAGGTAGTTTACTATATAAATTTACGATTTTAGTGGGAAAAGGGCGAAGGTTTTAAGATTTTCAAAACAAGGTTGTTCACCGAAAATGTTGATTGATTTCTGCTAACTGTCCAATTTTGAGTATTTTTTGCAGTTATATTTGTAGTGATAACCTAACCATTTGTCAATTTGATAGTTGTCTTTAAACATTTCTTCTATAAAAATTATGTGGGGCTCTCGCTATGGCCTTTTATTATCCTAAAGGAGGATTCCCTAATGGCCGACGAGGTGCTCATTAACCACGAACGTATCCATCTAAAGCAACAACGGGAACTACTGATCTTGCCTTTTTATATCTGGTATATTTTAGAGTGGTTGTTTCGGACCGTCCTTTATTTGGATAGTTACCGCGCCTACCAAAACATCAGTTTTGAACGTGAGGCCTATGCCAACGAAAAGGACATGCAGTATCTATCCAACCGCAAAACCTTTGGTTTTTTACATTATTTGACGCGTTAATATTCCTTGCTGAATATAGTTGGTTGCCCAGTAGTTAACTGAGAAGCTTTTCAATTTTATCGGGATTTTGGAAATTGCCCCAGAAATACTCCACCTCGATCAGTTCATCCAAAATCCTATAAAACATTGTAGTATGTTTGGTAATATGGGCCTCACGGCTTGCCCCGTTATATTGGGAAACTTTGAACATTTCTGGATTGTCCTTTATTTTTTCGATAGTATCTTCTACCAGGTCAATAAAGGCCAAGGCTTCTTTTTGGGTCCAGACTTCCATAAGGTAGCCCAATATGCCATTAAAGGATTTTTTTGCCTCAAAGGTCCAGACGACTTTCACTGGGAAACTCTTTTTCTGGCATCGTCCATAACGGATTTGTGTTCCAAAACACGACCTGCGGCGCTATCCTCACGGCTGCGCTCCAAAGCTTGTTTAATTTCCATTGCCTTGACATCCTCTGGGAAAAGAAGCGTGCTCAATTTGACCATTTCGGAAACACTGAAACTACGTTTTTTCAGTTTGTTGTAGAAAGTCGCCCTAGAAACACCAAGCTCCTTGATAATATGTTCCTTCTTGAACTTACTTTCCTCAATATATGTGTTGAGGTTTTCTAGCAAGTTTTTATAATTTAAAACAATGTCCAACATTTTGACCTATATTTGTTTAGGAAAACAATACAAATATATTAAGATATTTTGTATATAAAACAATCATTTTTTAGACTTAGGAACAATATGCCTAAATTAACAATTTGATTACCCCCAATCAACATATAGATTTGCCGCTGCTCCGAGAAAAGGGAGTTATCCTCAACATTAAAAGGGAAGACACCATCCATCCCTTAATTTCGGGCAATAAATACCGCAAACTCAAATACAACCTGATTGAAGCCAAAAAACAGGGCAAGGACACCTTGCTCACCTTTGGTGGAGCCTTTTCCAACCATATAGCTGCTACGGCTTATGCAGGTCACGAACAGGGGTTAAAAACCGTTGGTGTGATTCGGGGCGAAGAATTGGAAAACAAATGGCAGGACAATCCAACCTTGAAAATGGCGCACGAACACGGTATGCAATTCCATTTTGTATCTCGAAGTCATTATCGTCTCAAAAGTGAAGCATCATTTGTTCAAGATTTAAAAGAGCGGTTTGGAGATTTTCACCTGCTGCCCGAAGGTGGAACCAATGCTTTGGCGGTAAAAGGGTGCACTGAAATTTTAACCCAAAATGATGCAACCTTTGATTACATCTGCAGTGCAGTCGGCACGGGTGGCACCTTGGCCGGACTCATCAATGCATCCCGACCGCATCAAACGGTTTTGGGCTTCCCCGCGTTAAAGGGCAATTTTTTAATCGAGGAGATTCGTACTTTTGCTCAAAATAAGCGTTGGCGACTCGTAACCGATTATCATTTTGGAGGTTACGCCAAAGTGGACCGGCAGCTGATTGATTTTATCAACCTTTTTAAAAGTGAAAAAGGCATACCCTTGGATCCTATATACACGGGAAAAATGCTTTTTGGTATTTTTGACCTTATAAAAAGGGATTTTTTTCCGTCTGGAACCCAAATCTTGGCCATCCATACAGGAGGATTACAAGGAATAAAAGGTATGAACCAAATACTGAAGAAGAAAAATTTACCGTTATTGGACGTATGATCAGGCGAATAATATATGTATTGATTGCGGCGCTTTTGCTCTCTAGTTGTGGCGCCAAAAAACGAAGGTCAACCCAAAGAAAAGGGGCTCCCGTTGTGGTGAACAGCGAAAGACCAACCACGAGAACCACCAACGATTTGGAAACCGAAGAGGTTCGGGATTTGTATCCCATGCCCGAAGATAGGGGACGTTTTGAGCGTTTTCCTATTTCCGATACCAAAGACTATATTGAAACTTTTGCCGAAATCGCTCAGTACGAAATGCGAGCCTTTGGCATTCCTGCCAGTATTACGTTGGCACAAGGTATTTTGGAAAGTGGCTCAGGTAAGGGGGAGCTTACCCTAAAGACGAACAACCATTTTGGTATAAAATGTCATACAGGTTGGGAGGGTGAGTTCGATTTTCATGATGATGATGCCAAAGGGGAATGTTTCCGCAAGTACAACCACCCAATGTACTCCTTCCGCGATCACAGTATTTTTCTGTCTACGCGATCACGCTATGCGTTTTTGTTCAACTACAAACGGGACGATTACAAAAAATGGGCACATGGACTTCGACAAGCGGGGTATGCTACCGACCGGAGGTATCCACAAAAGTTGATTTCCATAATAGAGAACTACAATCTTTATGAATATGACGAAGCGGTTGTAGAAAACGGCCTGCCCACAGTACGCGAACCCCGACAGTATGACGTTTTTACCCATAAAGTAGAAAAAGGGGACACGCTGTACGGTATTTCCAAACGCTACGATATTTCGGTGGATGAGCTTCGCCGCCTCAACAATTTAAATGATAATATTATTTCCGTAGGGCAGGTGCTCAACATTCGGGTGACGCAGTAATTGTAACATCGAGCGCAGTCGAGATGTGATGTCCTGTCGTTCTCGACTGTGCTCGAACTGACAAATTAACGTCAACCTGAACTCGCCTGCCTGCCGGCAAAGGCAGGTTTCAGGTTCTCATAAGGCTTAAAACCAACGAGGATGAGATGCTGAACTAAATTCAGCATGACGAAAGGAAATAATAAAATAGATTCCTGCCGGAGTTTATGTTGAGCGAAGTCGAACAACGATGCGGAATCCACAAGTAAATGAATGGATTCCCGTTGGAATTTATGCTGAGCATAGCCGAAGTGCGGGAATGACATTGGGTGTTCAACAAGACGTTCTCGACTGACTACTACAGGCAGGCGCTCGAACCGATAAATTATATTTGTACCCTGAGCGGAGCCGAAGGGTATTTTTGACCAACAACAATGAGATGCTGAAATAAATTCAGCATGACGATGGACAAATTCCGTTTCCAAGAACGAATGATCCTCATTACCTTTGCGGCGAGCTTGCCTAAGCGAAAAGGGTAAGTCACATCGAGCGCAGTCGAGATGTGAGCTCCAATATCGTTCTCGACTACGCTCGAACTGACAAATTAACGTCAACCTTGCTCTCGACCTGCCTGTGCAAAGGCAGGTTTCAGGTTCTCATAAGGCTTAAAACCAACGAGGATGAGATGCTGAACTAAATTCAGCATGACGAAAGGAAATAATAAAAAGATTCCTGCTGGAGTTTATGCTGAGCATAGCCGAAGTGCAGGAACGACAGGCAAGAGAATAATAAAAAGATTCCCGCCTTCGCGGGAATGACATTGAGAATATATGATCTACCAACGAAGCAGCGCCTTGTTCGCAGAGGCCAAAAAATACATCCCTGGAGGAGTAAATTCACCTGTCCGAGCGTTTAAAGCGGTAGGGGGCGACCCTATTTTTATCAAGGAGGCCAAAGGTGCCTACTTGTACGATGAAGACGGCAACCAACTTATCGATTACATTGCTTCGTGGGGACCCCTTATTTTGGGTCATGCATACGAGCCGGTGATCAATGCGGTGGTCGATAAGGCCAAAAAAGGAACTTCCTTTGGAACACCCACCGAAATTGAGACTGAAATCGCAAAATTGGCGGTATCCATGGTGCCGAACATCGATAAAATCCGTTTTGTGAACAGTGGTACCGAAGCCTGTATGAGTGCGGTGCGCCTCGCGCGTGGGTACACGGGCAAAGAAAAGATTATCAAATTTGCGGGTTGTTACCACGGCCACTCCGACTCTTTTTTGATACAAGCGGGGAGTGGTGCCGTTACCTTTGGTAGCCCCAACAGCCCCGGCGTAACCCAGGGCACGGCCAAGGACACACTTTTGGCCGATTACAACGATTTGGAAGGGGTAAAAGCCTTGGTGGAAGCTAACAAAGGTGAAATTGCTGCCATAATTTTGGAACCCGTAGCGGGGAATATGGGTTGCATTATTCCAAAAGATGAATTTATTAAAGGCCTACGCGAACTCTGCACCCAAGAAGGCATTTTATTGTTGTTTGATGAGGTAATGACGGGCTTTCGCCTCGGAAAAGGAGGCGCGCAGGAAGCCTTGGGCATTGATGCCGATATTGTGATGTTTGGAAAGGTGATCGGTGGTGGACTGCCCGTAGGAGCGTTTGCGGCCCGAGCCGAGATTATGGCACATTTGGCACCCGATGGACCCGTGTACCAAGCGGGGACATTGAGCGGAAACCCTTTGGCCATGAGTGCCGGACTGGCCATGCTCACCGCCTTGAACAACCAGCCTGAAATTTTTACCAGCTTGGCCGAAAAAACGGAATATTTACACAAGGGTATTGCCATGGTACTGACCAAAAAAGGGGTGCCACACCAGATTAACCGATATGGCAGTATGATTTCCGTACACTTTACGGATGCCCCTGTGGTGGATTTTGCCAGCTCTGCAAAAGGCAACAACGACACCTTTAAGAAATACTTCCACGGTATGTTGGACAATGGGGTGTATTTACCGCCTTCTGCTTTTGAAAGCTACTTTTTAAACGATGCCCTCAGTTATGCCGATTTGGATAGGACGATTGAGGCTGTTGGGAAAGTGTTTTAGAATCTTTCCATTACCATTTTCTTGTTCAACTCGGGCCAGTCTTTCTATAGCATATAGCATTACTTGCAGATTTTTTTTACAACAAATAAAGAAATTGTCCATTTAGCATGAGGGCAATTGGACAGTGTTTGAAAGGGGCGTGTGCAGAAGGCTAAATTTAACACTAAACTACTGAATATTATACGGTTAATGATGGGAGTTGGTTTTTCTTTTTTGTACCTTAAAGGAATCAATAACTTAAATTCACAATCATGAGAATGTTGGTTAGTGTAAGCTGTCCCATTGAACCGTTCAATACAATGGTCAAAAATGGTACAGCAGGGGAAGTCATCGGTCGGGTGGTCGATGAAATCAAGCCTGAAAGTATTTACTTTACCGAACAGGAGGGGAACCGTGGCGCCGTAATGGTGGTCGATGTTCCAGATGCCTCCTACATCCCATCAATTGCAGAGCCCTGGTTTTTAAATTTTGAAGCCGTTTGCGAATTCAGAATTGCAATGACCATGGGGGATTTAATGAAATCCAACCTTGCCGATCAAGCTCAAAAGTGGGGCGAGGTTCACATGAATTAGAGTGGTGTAATGTTGTACTACGTGAACCACTTCAACTTAGTTGAAGTGGTTTTTTGTGTGAAAATGTTGGGGCCGTTTCGAAATGACACGGTGATGGGACAAGACCATTGAGGCGGTGGGGAGGGTGTCTTTAGTTTGTCATTTCGAAATGAGGAGCGTAGTGACGATTGAGAAATCTGTTCGTGCTTGGGATTTCTCACGCTCCTTGCAGTCGGTTCGAAATGACACGGTGATGTGACAATCGGGGCAGTGGAGAGGTTATTTGATCAGGGCTTTGTAGGCACCAAAAGTTCCCGTACATCCACGTCCAATATTTTGGCGATTTGCCGCAAAACAGGGATGCTTGGCTGGGCATTGTTATTGCAATAATTGGTGACCACTACGTAGCTTTTACCGACTTGCTCCGCCAACCACGTTTGGGTTCTACCTTGTTGTTTCAATACCTCTTTAATTCTATTCATAAGGAAAAGCGATACATGAACATATTACTTTGTAATATGAAATTGTACCATTTTACAAATTGATTATTTATCGTATAGCAAAATACAATACATAAAAATGTTGTGAAATAATATAAAATGATATAAATTTATATTGAGATACAATAATATCTATTTGTGATGCATAGCAAACTCTTGGCAGTACGGCTTATACAGCAAGATTTAAAACATAGCCAACTCACCGATGCTCTAAGGCAAATAGGTTTGGATGATGGTGGGTTGTATGCTTTGGATTTGATGACCATTGTAGCCGAGCTTATGGAAGTGCCACCAGCAAAAATGGAACGGTTTGCCGAAATGTATGGAGGCTATTTGGACCAAGCGGTATAGATATGAAAGTTGATAATTTTGTCATCCATCTTATAAGATTTTATTTGCAAATAAATATTTAGTAAGAATTTCTTTCGCCAAACCTATCAAGTTGCGTTTTTAAATTGTAATAAATAAAACTTAGTCTGTTTATTTTTATTAAACATTCTCAAAAAACTGAACTGCGAAATTGCAGAAGTCAATTATAACCTTTTTGTCTAAGTCAAATTCTTTTCGGCTACCTAAATAATTTTTAGAATTTGCTGTAATTTCTTTGCCCTCCATCAGCTCTGTAACAGTAATACATTTTATGTGTTTTTTTGAAACTAATATTATGTAAGCATTTTCATAAGGGTAATTTTCAGGTAGGTCTTTCAGTTTAAACTCTCCACTTGCCCTGAATTTCACTTCTAGAAAATAAACCGCTTTGGAACGTTGATCCTGAATTACAAAATCGGGCATTCTTCTTATTTCTTGTGCAACATCGGAGCGTACACCTTTCAAAAGTTCCATTATTCCGGGTATGGTATTTTCCATACCATAACGGAAGACATTATAATCTAGACTTAAAAACAATTCTTGAATTAAAGTTTCTGCGATACGGCCTTTAATCATCCCATAGCGATAATTGAAGTCTTTATCACTCAATCCTTTTTTTTCAGAATCATCTTTTTCTTCCTGCGTCTTGGATATATTTTGATTTTTATAACAAGGGTAACAAAGACCACCCTCAAATTTGGTGTACTCACCACATTCGATACATTCAGCCATTTTTATTAGTTGTTTGTCAATCGCAAAGAATAGAAATGATCTAAGAATTAGATATCTCTCTTTTTTGTATTAAATAACTTTAATCCCCTTTTTTATGTTTGTGTGGTTTAAGAGTTTTAGTATTACCAGGAGTTTTTTTGTTGTCCCTTTGACGTCTGTCAGGTTTCCCAGTTGATTTGGCTATTCTTTTTCTACCTGGTTTGATTCCCATAATTTCACTTTTATATTAAATAATGTAACAGCACTTTAGTTCTACTAATACTTTTCTACTTTATGTTTTGTCCAAAGCATAAACTAGCTCTTGTAAAATATGGGGGAGGGGCTGCGAATCGCAAATTACCAAATGTTAACAAAACACCATTACGGAAAACCTTAAAAAAACTGGGGGTTTTCTGCAATTTGTAATGAACGGTTGACAATTGTCAATAAAATGTGGGTTAAAGGTAAAATGGTTAAGTGTAAAAGGTAAAGGGTAAAAGTTGGGGATTAGTTTTGGTCTTCTTCTTCTTCCAAGAAGGACATAACTCTCGAAGGGGTATCTATTTGAATGACTTTATCCCCGTTCACCAATATAGGTTGGGTTACCACCTTGGGATTGTTTACCAAAACCTTGAGCCAATCTTCATCGCCATGGAGGTCGTGTGTTTTTCCGTATTCCTTCATAAAATCAGGATGTTCGATATTGATGAGTTCTTTAATGGGCTTTTCCAAACGTTTGGCGAGTTCGGTCCATTGGGTTCCGGTTACCTTGGTTTTCGACAAATCCACATCCAATATTTTTTTCTTGGAAGCTTTTAAATAAGCCAAGGTCTGCATGCCCACACTGGTTTCCGCATTGTAAAAAAGCTTTATTTCCCGTTTGTTTGTTGATATTACTCCCATATCGTCCTTCATTTAAATATCTTTTACTATAAATACCCATTGTGCATTTTGAACATAAAACTTAGTTCTAGGCGTCAGTTCGATTTTGAGGAACGAAAATCACACCTGCCTGCTGGCAGGCAGGTCGAGAACTTTTTTAGACAAAAATTCTTTTTCTCGATACAAATTTCACTCATGCTGTCGTGAAATCCACTCGAAATGACAAATTTTATCAAAAAGCATAACGGGTTATAAAATAAAATATTTATGATGATAGGGCTTAACCCAATCCATTTTTTTCGTATCGTAAAAGAAGATAAAAAGCGGGGCAATTGCCCCGCTTCTCACACAAACTAACTCAAACTGAACCACTCAGGTTGATAACATAACAAAAGGTAATGTGGATCGAGTGTTGAGCATCCGAATAAATGGTTAGTGTTTATAAGCGTTCGTAAGTAAACTGGTAATGGCCCCTTTCACCTTCGGTACTGGTATATGCTGTAAACATGAATTTATAATAATTTCCATCGATGTCCTTCAGAACATAATACCTGTCTTCATAGATTGGGCCTCCGTAGGGTTGTCTCCATCCGGTTCCTATATAAGAACGGTTGTTGAAAACAAACGAAGCCTCCTCAACATTATCCATACTGAAATTAGCATATGTAGGGGCATCGCCCTCAACAATAACTTGGTATACGCCAGCTCCCCCCAAATTATTGTGCACTACATAATCAGAATAAGTAAGACCTGCAACAAGTCCTCCGGAATCACCATAATAAGCAAACACACCACTTAGATTAATGTCCCACTGCTCTTTGGTAGGCTCTACGCTTACGGTTTCGCCATTGGTCAAACTAAAAGCAGTGAGATTATAGGCGTCGTCTTTGGATACGGTCACTTCATTGTATGACTCGGTTTCAGCTAAATCCGCATATTGAATGGTATAGCTGTTGCCGTCGCTCAAGATTCTTACTTTTAAGAACCCTCTATGATCTCCAGAGGTGTTAATGGTACCGGGTTCAATTGACTCTTCCAATTCTTCCTCAATAGGGATTTCATTGCCCAGACTTACAATGTAGACATAGTTTTCCTCTGCGGTAGTCGATATCTCGCTAAAGGCCGTGTCCTCCAAAGTGCCTTCGGGATTGTCGGTAAAGGAAATTCCTTCATCCAAGTTCCCATATTGATTATAGCTCACGGGCAAACCTTCTAAAAGTTCGGATACGGTATTAACCGTTACAGGCTCTGGTTGGAACATTGCATTTAAACCCATCAATTCCATAGGTTCGGAAAGATTGCTAGTTTCTGTAATGGCAAGTAAATCGGTAACCCCTATAAGCTCAACAGCAGATACAGCTAGGGCAGAATTCAGGAACACATGGTTTTCTGCCCCGTTGTACAGGGCAATTTCCCAAGTATCTCGCTGTACAGTTGTTTGGGTGGCGGAACTAAAATCAAAATAGACTTGGTTGGGTATGGTGGCGCCCCCATTTTCAGAATCGACTACGCCGCTGGTGGCCGCAATAGGGGTAAAGCTTACCAAAGTGGATGCTGTAGCACCTTGGGACCAATCCGTATTATCGAAACCATCAATGGAGAAGGTTACCGATTTTGTTTCCCCCTCAATGGCATCTTCCAATTTGGTAAAAGTGAAAGAGGCGGATTGGTCGCCTATCGCTACGGGAATGGATAGGGTTCCGGATGCTCCATCTGGGGAGGTGGTGAAATCTGTTCCGTATTCGGCATTGGTGCCGGCGTAGGCAACAGTAATGGTTCCTGCTTCGGAGGCAGACCTGGAAAAGTTAAGTGTAATTTCTGATGTTGTGTCCTCCTCAGAGGCGTTAACGGTTTCACTGCTAAAGTTCACCGTAAAGTCTATGAGGTCTTGGCCATCGTCATCGTCGCTACAGGAGCTAATGATGAGCAAGAGTGCGATTGCTTTTAATAGGATTGTTTTTCTCATTGGTTTTAATTGAAATTTAGATTGTATAATAGTTTTAGGTAATATGATCTTCCATTGCCGAATAAACGACTTGGTACCCCCGAACTGCCGTGTGCCCCCGAGGGAGTGTCCGAGGCATTTACCCGAACAATGTCGAAGATGTTCCGTGCCCCTAGCGTAAGGCTTAAGTTTTTGGTGATATTGACCCTGGCCGAGGCATCCATCCAAGTAAAATCATCGGTTTGGCCAAGTTCTGTTCCACCAGTATTATTTTCCACAATCTGGGTTCTTCCGGTATATTTAAGCTGTGCGGATAATGTGGTGTTGATGGATGGGATGGTATAGCCCAAAGAAGATTGGAGATTGAAGCTCCATAAATAGTCGCTGTTGCTTACCTGTGAAGCATCAATTGCAGTGGATTGTCCCAAATAAGTCATCCCCAGGGAAGCTTGCCAGCGGTCCATGATGAGGGAATTCTCCAATGAAAAGCCCAATATTTTGGAGTAGTCCACATTATCAAAGGTGAACAAGTTTCTGTCTTCATCGTCCGTGACAATTACGGAGGCTATTTTATCATCAATATCAAAATAGTAAGATTTTAAGGCAGTTTTTAACATGCTCTTGTCGGAAAGCCTGAACTTTTCCTCCACGTTCAAGAAAAGTGAAATACCGTCCTCGGGGTCAAGCTTGGGATTTCCTTGTACATTGTGATTGGAATCCACAAAGTAGAAGAACAATTCCTCAAAATTCGGTGCCCTAAATGCAGAACCGAACACGCCTTTTATTTTAAAGGTATTGCTGATGTTATAGGTGGAGGACAGGGACCAGATCAATTTATTCCCAAATTGGGAGTTGTTCGTGAACCTTGCTCCGGGGAAGACGGAAAATCTATCGGTGATGTTAAAATCGGCCACCCCAAAAAAATCGTAGTTTTCCAAGGTGTTTTCCACCACATCGCTGGAATATTCGCCCGTAGCGATGGCATCGAACCCAGTTTGGTGATTGAACTCGTAGCCCAATTGTAGGTTGAAAAAATCTGATGTTGGAACCATATTGCTCACAAATCCTTTTGAGTACCATATTTCGCTGGATTGACTTAAATCGTCGGCAATAACAGATGCTATTCCACGCTCACGAATATTGTACACGAACTGTTTGTAGTAACGTTTTTGTGTTTGATGGGACAATGATAAATTATATATCGTAGGCCCTTTTAGAGGACCGGATATGTTAAGATTGTTCATCAGCCTTTGGGTGTCAAAATTTTCATCCAAGGCCGTTGGATTCACCATGCCCGTATTGCTGTCCAACCTACCGTTTACGTAGTGATTGTACACCGGAACAGATTCATCATAATATTGGATTTTGTAGAAAATAGCATGTTTTCCCAAGGCTGTATTTAGGTTTCCAAAAGCGGTGAACTGCTCTTTGGGATTCCATTCCATACCCCGCAAACTGTCGTTCACCACAGCGTTGTCCTGAATATTTACATAGTTTTTACCTTGGTAATTATTAAAAAAACCAGCATTGTCGTTTCGGGAACCCCCGATGGAAATACTGGTTTTATCACTCAATTGATGGCTAAGTTTTGCATTTTGAATGTGTCTGCCTTCATCAAATAAAGCATATTCGCTGCCCACGGTTTCCTCTTGTACGGAAACTTGGAGCTGCCACTTGTAATCGTTCTCCAACCCGCGCTTGGTCACAATATTGATTACCCCCGCCACGGCATTGTCACCGTAGAGTACGCCCATAGAGCCTTCCACAATTTCGATACGCTCCACATCTTCCAGGTTAATTTGGGTAATGTCTATGTTATTGCCCATTCCATTATCGCTGGCCATGGGGATACCATCAATAAGCACTTTTACATATTGACCATCCAATCCGAACATACTTATGGTAGAACGGCCCGTAGATGGATCCGGGGTTACCGTTATATTAAGATTGTAGTTTAAAATGTCGGCCAGATTGTTGCCAGCGACCTTGGCAATGTCCTTTTGTTCCAGCACGCCCACGGCAAACAATTTTTTACTTAGGGACATGACTTGGCTCTCCCCGGTCACTACAACTTCATCCAATTTTTGCATGGACAATGAGTCTTTTGCTGCTGTTTTTGATTCCTGGGCCAATCCGAATACGGAGTAAAAGCAAGGGATAAACAGTAGTAGATTGTTTTTATTTAGACTCATTCTATTTAAATTTGATGACAAATATATATTTTATTTTAATTCAATCTAAATAAGTTTAGTATTTTTGGCCAAGAACATTTTTAAAATAATCTAACAGAGACTGATATGAAGAAATTAATCCTGCCATTGTTGTTTATTGCTTTTGCAACAACTGTGGCAACTTCTCAAGAAAAGAAAGAACTGGACCGCCAAGCCATTTTGGACATGTGCGGATGCTACGAGGTAAGTTTTAAGTATACCGAGACCTTTGCTCCAGAAATTGACTACGAAAAGCATTTGGACTACACTTCAAAAGCTTTGGAATTGGCTTTGCCCATTGTGGATGAGAACAATAAAATTTCGCTACAACATTTGTTGGTGCTCAATGATACCATGGTAATCAAGCATTGGAGACAAGATTGGCTGTACGAGAACCAGAAAATATTCCATTACGATAAGGACAATAATTGGGTATTTACCGAGCTTCCGGCAGATGAGGTTGTGGGGCAATGGACCCAAAAGGTGTATCAAGTGGATGACAGCCCAAGATATGCGGGTTCTTCAACTTGGGTACATTTTGATGGAAAGCATTATTGGGAGAACAAGAGTGATTCGCCATTGCCACGAAGGGAATACACCAAAAGGAGCGACTATAATGTGATGAGCCGTGGAAATAGGCATGAAATTACATCTACTGGATGGGTACATGAGCAGGATAATGACAAAATCATCCGTAAAGATGGTAAGGAAGATGTGCTCTTGGCCCAAGAGAAAGGGTACAATACGTACGTTAAGGTCGCAGATGAAAAATGCAAGGCAG
Source organism: Allomuricauda ruestringensis DSM 13258 (assembly GCF_000224085.1). NCBI lineage: Bacteria > Pseudomonadati > Bacteroidota > Flavobacteriia > Flavobacteriales > Flavobacteriaceae > Flagellimonas > Flagellimonas ruestringensis. The sequence continues at coordinate 854,534 of NC_015945.1, read as the reverse complement.
CCAAAGATTGGTGGAGCAAAAACAAAGATTTCTGGGCAACGGCAAGGAATGCTTGGGATGAGGTTTATAAGAGAGAGGGAGGTTTGACGCTTCTAAAACAGGTTGATGGTCAGCCTTTGTTTATGCACTTTTATGCTTTGGAAAAGGAAGGGGCGGACAAAGCGCAAATAATGGAAACCATAGACAAGTTCATAACCAACAAAGCTTCTCATAGCAATGTGGAAGGTCAATAGGTTCAAATTTTTCAGTTTTGCCGTGATTTTATCGACCTTGTTTTTGTTTGCATTCAAGGGGGATAAAATATCGCCAAGGCTTCAGGAAAAAATCAATAGTGCCATACAGGGCACTTTTGAAGTAGAGGACTTTTCCATGGGTTTGATGGAGGTGAAACCCGATTTAAACGAACAAACTCCTTCGGAGCTGGGAGGAGATAACCTGTTTGAGATTACTTCAGACGGTACAAGCTTAGGGTATGTTTATGTGGGAGTGGCCCCTAGCTTAAAGAAAACTTTTGACTATGTGGTGCTGCTTACCCCCGAACTGAGCGTGAAAAAATCCAAAATATTGATTTATCGCGAAGATCATGGCCGTCAGGTTGGGAGCCAACGCTGGCTAAAACAATTTATAGGAAAAAAATCGGGAGAGACCCTTGTTTACGGTAAGGATATCGATGGGATTTCCGGTGCTACGGTTTCCGCAAAGTCGATGACCCTAGCTGTGAGCAACGTTTTGGAAAGTATACAAGTTTTAAAAGATGCCGACTTTTTTTAAGCAAGTGAGGCTGTCTAAAAGATAGGTTTCCGTCAACTTGAACTTGCCCGCCTGCTGGACGGACAGGTTTCAGGTTCTCATAACAATTGGTTTATCAGTAGATGAGATTCTGAAATGAACCTGCCTGTCCGGTAGGCAGGTTCAGAATGACGTATTTCAATACCTTTTAGACAGTCTTTTTTTTGGTTAAAGCTGTTTCTTTATATATAGATAGCACATGCCCGAAAGTATGGCCAGGCCAAAACTTAGAAGGGTGCCGATAAGGACGTATTCCGTTAACTTTCTGTTTTTCCCCTTGTTGAGGTCGCCAAACCGAAACACGGATTTTGCCGTAATCAATAAACCTATCGCGGCCCATTGCTGCATCAAAATAAAACCAAATACAAAGAGTCGTTCCAGCATACCGATGTAGGTCCCGGCATTTTTAAGGGAGCCGCCTTCCCCAGATTCGTCGTCCTTGGCAACTTCATCAATATAAGGGGCCAACAACATCCGCATAACAATGCCGGATACGTAGGTGACAAAGACCAAAAACGTAATCAATAAAAGTGAACTTTCAGTAAAAACCGCGGTAATATCCAACGAAAAGGGAGATATCCAGTACAACACTCCTACCAGTACCAAAAGGTGCAGTGCTTGGTCCGCCACAAAGAGCCAACGGTAGTTTTTTGGGTTGCTAAGGTATAGTTTTCCCAAGTCGATCAAGTAGTGGGTCGCAACAATAAAAAGGATGGCACCCACATGTTGAAATTGTAATATGATCAATAGCACCAATACGTGTACTCCAATATGAAAGTATAGATATTTGGATTTACCCTTCTTTGCTAATTTATGTTCTACCCAATGTGCGGGTTGGAGTACAAAGTCTCCCATAAAATGGGCCAGTATCAATTTTAGGGCTAAAAGCGTCATAGTTGTGCGAGTTGGGTTCTGTAAAAATGAATCATTTTTTGGACTTCATCAAATCCTGCTTTGTTCAGCTCTTCACTAATGTTCCCTTGAGACTTGTTGAGTATTGATGCCAGTTCCTTTTGATTAAAATCAGGGTTTTCCATAGCGGTTTTTACCGTTTTTGAGATGGCCGGGGTCCAATTGTCCATGGTTAAAAGAGCCAGTTCTAGAAGCAGGTTGATGTGTTCGTCAAATAGTTTATTGGGTGTTTTTATGGCCAAGTTTTGTTTTTTGAGGTTTTCAAAACATTTACCTGAATGTACAAAGGCCTCGCCATTGGATTCCGTTATTTTTCCTGCATCATAAGTTTTTTCTCCCAGACCAATGGCGATGCGAACATCCATTCCGCGTGTTTGCTTAATGCATGCCTTTATGTACACTGATGCCTCCAAAGCCTGTTTCGGTGTTGTCTGCAACTGAAAACTGTCCCCCCTGTATATTTCCCATTCCGTGGGTTCTTTGCCATAATGGCCCAGGGCCTGTTTTAGCACGGGTAGCCATTTGGCGGTTTTGTATGCTGTTGAATTTTTGATATCTCCTGTAAGAATGGCAACCATTTTTTCTCAATTTCAGACAAATTATCTGCTTTTTAACAGATAATTTAAAATATCTATTAAATAACGGATAATCAAATATATCTGTTTAATAGCAGATAATCAAATATATCTGTAAAAATGCAGATAAAAAAGAAGCCACACCCATGGCAGGTGCGGCTTCTTAAATCAACAAAAAACACTATCCTCTTCTCCCTCTCTCCTGCATTTTTTTATTGCCATGGTGCATAGACTTTTTGCGATTGGAGAATTTTTCAAGTCTAGTTATTGTACAGTACAATCTTTATTTTTCTGCATTGTCGTTTTACGACTCAAGCGTGTACTCTTTTCTTTGTATTTTACTATTGCCTGCCCTATCTCTCTTTTTTGACATTAGATCTTTTCCAAATTATCTCATGCAGTATGTTTTGTGGTACCTTGGTAAAATTCAATGTCAAGGTGGTGCGTTCTTTTTGTGATGGGGCTATTTTCTTCAGCTCTTATTCAGTATAGCCAATAGTACCACTGATAACTTCATGTTAAACTTTAATGATTTATTCTTTGGACAAAACAGTATCCAAAGTTCTAATCATGGCAGCATGGTTCATGAAGCCTTTAATAATAAATAAGGGGAGTTACTTGGTTTCTTCTTCCAAATCGTCTTCTTTGGGCTCATCAGTATAATCGTCAGCATCCTCGAAATGGGTCTCGACGTAAGTTTTTGAATTGAGATGGTCTTGGAAATCGTCGCGCTGATCCATTACATAATATAAGGTAGCTGCCGCCACGAAACAGGAAAAGTAGATTAAGCTTTTTGTTTTGTAGTTCATGATGTGAGATTTGGAATTACTAAAGTAATCAAACCGAATGGGAATTTCAGCGATTTGTTGTGAAACGGCTATGTTTGGATGTGTATGGGAAAAAAAACAAGGTGTAACCGATAAACGAATCGGCTACACCTTTACAATTTGTACTTATCTAAAAAAAGTATCTATCTAGTAGGCTCCAATATAAGGTCTATACGTTCCAAGGCATCTTGCAAATGGTATTGGCTCATGGTATCGGAAATCCGGGCAAGACCACCTCTAATATCTCTTTTAAGGTTATTGAGCTCAGCACGCGCCACCGAACGAATATCGGATTGGCTTGTATTGATGGGCGTGGATTTTCTATAACCGCCAAAATCAGGTAATTTATCTTGGTTATCCGCAGTCATCAAGTATTCCAAACGATCAATATGTGCTTTTTGAAGGTTTCTTCTATAAGTGTCGATTGTTTTGCCACTTCGGGTTTCGGACCAAATCCCCCTACGCAGGTCACGCATCATTTCTACTAAACCATATGCATCATCACTGTTCAAGGTCTCATTTTCTATAATTCGTGCCAATTTGCCTAATTGCAGCATGGTGTTCAAGTAGCGTTCTTGCATGGAACGGATACGCTCCACAGACCCCGAATATTGAATTTTGTTGAAAATATCCTGATCAATCAACCACTCAGGAGTCTCGAACAATTGTTCCTGCATAAAAGCCATACAATTTTTTTGATGCTCTTTGCCCACATGGGTATAAACAGCGCCTTCTTGATCTGCGGTTTTGTGATACTCGTAAACACCTCCAATGTTGTTGGAAACGTGTCCCATGTATCTCTGGAACTGTGCAATTACCTGGCCGTAGATGGTTTCCAGATCATCGTAATTTTCACCGTCCTCTGTGGTCCACTCCATCAATTTGGGAACAATACGTTTTAAGTTTTCAATACCATACATACTGGCTTTAATGGCATCATCCCCTAAATCCTCGGTTTGGGAACTAGGGTCGTGGATATCCCCAACCTGTTGGTGGCCAAAACGGTACATGGGGTCTCCGGCATGTTCCAAAATCCAATCGTTTAGAATTGGTTTTTCTTCCTTCGCAGTTTTGTCCATAATGGGCTTGTACCCCCATTTAATGGCATATTTATCATAAATACCAATGTTTGGCATAAGTGCAACACCCTCGTCACCTGGTTGAGCAACATAGTTAAAACGGGCATAGTCCATAATGGATGGTGCCGTACCATATTTTTTGGTGAAACTGGCCGAACGTAAAGAATCTACGGGATAGGCTACACTACTTCCCATATTATGCGGTAATCCCAAGGTGTGGCCCACTTCGTGAGATGATACAAAACGTATCAAACGGCCCATAATTTCTTCTTTGAACTGTACCTTTTGTGCTTCTGGATTAATGGCCGCTGTTTGTACAAAGTACCAATTGCGAAGCAAGCTCATAACATTGTGGTACCAGTTGATGTCGGATTCCAAAATTTCACCGCTCCTTGGGTCGCTCACGTGCGGACCATTGGCATTTGGAATAGGGGAGGCCAAATAACGTACCACCGAATATCTAACATCCTCTGGAGACCATTCCGGGTCTTCCTCCAAGGAAGGCGGGTCCTTTGCGATAATGGCGTTTTTAAAGCCTGCTTCCTCAAATGCAACCTGCCAATCCTCAATTCCTTGTTTTATATAGGGTACCCATTCTTTGGGAGTGGCACGGTCCACATAATAAACAATAGGTTTTTTGGGTTCTACCAATTCGCCGGCCTTGAATTTTTCAATGTCCTCATCTTTGACTTCGAGTCTCCAACGGTCGAGGTAAGTAACCGTTTTGCTTTTTTGGGCATCTAAACCGTAATCTACCTGTCCTCTGGCGAACCAACCTACACGTCTATCAAAATAACGACGCTTCATGGGTTCTTTGGGCAATAAGATCATGGAATTGTTGATTTCCAAAGAAATGGAACCCAAGCTGGAATTGCTCGGCGGGTCGCTGGATAGATATGTTTTTACATGGCGCGCTTCTATATTTAAAGGGTAACTTTTAATGGATTCGATATAGCTTCGGTCCCCGTCCATACGGGTAACTTTAAATCTTTTTCGGTAACCATCGGGAAAACCAAGTGCTTTTACATCCTTGGTGAACAAAGGATCTATTTCTATCACCGTTGCCGGGTTCAAGGAATCTTTTTTGTTGATGGCCTTGATGTCAAAAGAAAAAAGCACGGGCTCAAAGTTGGAGTTGACCACCGCTTCGTGGACAGGCAATGAATCCGCAGCCACATTTTCGTATGAAGCTACACGGACCAATACTTTTTTGTCCTTTTTTTGCCAACGTAGCACTTGTGTGTTGATTTTTCCCCCACCAAAACCAATTCCTGTGGCAGTTTTAGAGATTCGGCTCACCATGAGCATTTCACGATTGAACAAGGAATCGGGGATTTCATAATAGCGTTTGTCGTCTACGGTGTGTATGCTAAAAAGTCCTTCATCCGTTTTCGCATCTTTGGTGATTACCTTGTCATAAGGTTTAATGTCGTCCGATTTGGACTTGTCGTCCTTTTTTTGCTCGGTGTCCTTCTTTTTCTTTTTGAAAAGTTGGGCCTCCGTGGTTTGGACGGTTCCCAGAAGAATAACAACTAAAATTAGTCGAGGTAGTAAATTTTTGATCATTATAGGTTTGTTTGAATAACTAAGAAGATTCAAAGAACCTAAAATTCGTGAGAACTAACTGTTAAATAAATATTAACGGTCGTTTTTTTAACGGAATGCATCAACCTTTGGGAGTCCTGCCTTTTACTGATGGTTTGAGCCGTATCGCCCCGTATAGCTGGGTTCAAGAGGTGTTTGATTTTTGTGAAAAATTTCTAAATACTGTAACATTTTGAAACTAGGGCAGTCTTATAAGCATAACATCAATCATAAAATTCAATCAAAAAATGAACAAGTTATTATTAATTTATGGTAGTGTATTATTAAGTAGTACTGCCATAGCGAACGACCAACAAAATACCAAGGTTGTCGAGGTGCAATCCGAGACTCCAGGTAGTTTAGAAACCGGTTTAACCACATTGAACATTAGTGCTGAGTTAAACGATTCAACTTCAGAGATGGCAGGTTACGCATCGTATGAATTGAATTTGAACGAAATAGTCTATTTAGAGGAAGAGCCAGAAGTAGATCTAGGTTTTGATACCGCAGATTATCTTCCCGAGGGCTTCGACCCTTACAAAAACTATTTTGATTTGAATTCCATCATATACTTCGAAAACAAAGTTGAACCCGCATTAGGTTTTGATACCCAAAAGTACTTGCCGGAAAATTTTGATCCCTACACGGATGTGGTGGATGTACATTCCATCAATTACATGGAGGAAGAGGATATGGACTTAGGTTTTGATACCAAAGATTACTTGCCCGAAGATTTTTCTCCTTATGAAGTATATGTGGATTTAAAGTCAATTCCTTATGTAGAGGAAGAAACTGAACTTGTATTGGGAGTAAACAGCAAGTATCTATTGCCTGAAGGTTTTGATCCTTACACCGATGTAATTGCAGTCACTTCCGTTAACTATATGGAAGACGAAGAAATAGATTTGGGTTTTGATACTTCTACGTATCTCCCAGAAGATTTTGATCCATACTCAGGGTCAATACAGTAAAATGTTCATCATTTTACAACTTATTTGAGTTAGCTATGAAAACCCCTCGATCGAGGGGTTTTTGTTTGGAAGAAGTTTTTTTGTTAATGAAAACTTATAAATGTCTGGTTAACAAAAAAATAACATCATCTTTTTAGACGGCAGTATTTTTAGTAAAATGATTTTTAGAATGCAGATTATTCAACCTTTTATGGGTTTTACTAAAATTATTGCATCCTTTTTGGATAAACGCATAACAAGGAATCATTTACGGGATTTAACTGTTGCGTTAACAAAAAACTAATTACAATAAAATTCACAAAAAAGGGTTGTAACTTTGTACCTAACAAAGAGTTACGTTCCACTTGCTTAAAGGTGAGTAGCGTTGATTAAGTTAGTTTCTTACATTTTTTTGAGTTAGTTAGTTTGTGAAAATGCCCTTCCGCCCGGAGGGGCATTTTTTAGTTTAGAACAATAGCGGAATCACGAACTGGAACACCAAAATAAGCAACACTACCGCAATCAGGTTGAGCATTACACCAACACGTGCCATCTGTGGAATTTTTACATAGCCGCTCGCAAAAACAATGGCATTGGGAGGTGTGGCCATGGGAAGCATAAAAGCACAGCTACTGGCAATGGTCACAGGAATCAATAAGTGCAACATCGGAATATCCAGACCAATGGCTATACCTGCAACTACAGGTGCAAGAACGGCCACCAAGGCCACGTTGCTCATCAACTCGGTCATGAACAACATTAGGAAAATCAATAGGGCAGCAGTGAACAAAATACTTATTTCGCTTTGGGCAATGGCATTGGCAACCAAATCCACAATACCACTCGTGGACATGCCTTGGGCCAGGGCCAGTCCCCCACCGAACAAGATCAATATGCCCCACGCCAATCTGGAGGTATCCTTCCATACAATGATAAAATCACCTTTTTTGATGTTGTAGGGTATGGCGAAAAGCGCAATGGCTGCAAAAATACTGATCATGGTGTCCGTAAGTCCCAATTGGGGGAAAATACCATTGATCAATGTCCTAAAAATCCATAAAAAGACCGTTATGCCAAAAATAACCAGCACCATTTTTTCCTTGCCCGATGTAGGGCCCAACTTTTCCAGTTCAGTATGAATCACTTCTTTGGAAGCATTGAATTTCAGGTCACGATTGGGGAACATCCATTTTACCAGTACCAAATAACAAATCCCAACCATGATGATGGAAAATGGCAAACCTATCGTCATCCACTTTAAAAATGAAATTTCTATGTTGTACTCATTCTCCAGCAGCCCTATCAATACAGAGTTTGGTGGCGTACCGATTACTGTGGCGATTCCTCCCGCATTTGCGGAAAAGGCGATTCCCAGCATGACACTCAGGGCAAAATTTTGATCACTTTTGGTAAAACCATCGGCATCATTTATCAATAGGTTGATAACGGAAACAGCAATGGGAAGCATAACTACTGTACTGGCCGTATTACTGATCCACATGCTCAAGGTAGCCGTTGCAATCATGAAGCCCAAAATCACTTTGTTGGGGGTCGTACCAGTCAATCTGATAATATTTAGGGCTATTCGCTTATGAAGATTCACCTTTTCCAGTGCCAACGCCATTACAAATCCTCCAAAAAAGAGGAATACAATAGGGCTGCCATAATTGGCTCCGACCTCTGCAATGGGCAACACCTTTAAAATAGGCAAAAGAAGTAAAGGAAGCAGTGCGGTTACGGAAATGGAGACCGCTTCGGTAATCCACCAAATTAGCATCCAGACTGCTACTGAAATTACAGGGTCGCCTTTTTCCGATACAAGTTCAAAAGGCAGAAAGTTCAAAATGAGAAAGGCAACCGGCCCTAGGACCAGCCCAATTTTTTTGCTTAGTTCCATTGGGGTTCTAAGCTAGGATTTTTTGTTAAAAGATAAAAATATAAAGAAGCTGTCTAAAAAAAGTTGCTCTCTGTCAATTCGAGCGCAGTCGAGAATTTATTGACTACTACTAATAATCAAAAGGTTTCGACTGCGCTCAACCTGACAAAATTCAAACTTCATTGTTTTTTGCTTACCTCTACTTCGAGACAGTTAAATTAAAAACTGTCCCTATTTTATCTTGAAGGTCAGCCTTCCAAAAACATAACGTCCGTTGGTTCCAAATTGAACAGACCTTCTGGAGTAGATAAATCTTCCGTCCGATCTAAAAGCAGGGTCGTTCTTGTCCGGATACACATCCAGAAGGTTGTTTGCTCCGAGTGTGAATCTTGTATTGCTTGAAATGTTATAACCTATGGAAAGGTCGGTGATTACTTTAGCACCAAACGTATAATCAATGGTAGGATCATTTTCGTTGGTAGCTTCCCTTACTTCGCCAAAATAGCCGTTCCTCAAAAAGAAATTCCAGTTGTCGCCCACTTTTACATTGTGGGAAAGATTTCCTTTTGTGGTGGGTACGGCAGATTCCAAATAAATTCTACTGGTAGGATCAAAATAGGTGTCGCTCAAGCCTGCATCGGCGATAGCTTTGGGAACTTTAACCTTTTCCACACTTGTTTCAGAAAATGTAAAAGCCAAGGTGTTCGTTAATGAAACATTATCTGAAATATTCGCTTTGTGGTCAACTACAAAATCCAGTCCCATTGTTTGGGTATCCACCGAGTTTGCAAAGAAAGCCGCTTGGGTGGCGTTGGCTTGTTGAAACAAATTGGCCAGTTCTGCATTGCCATTATCACCAAATTGGCCCGTTAGGATGACCCTGTCATCAATATTGATGAGATATCCATCCAAAGTAAATTTAAGATTGGCACTGGGAACTCTTGCCGTAAAACCCGCTGTCGCCCCAATGGAAGTTTCTTCTTTGAGCGATTCAATGCCCAACAAACGGGCAACCCTTGAGGTGTTGGGGAAAATACCGACTTCGTTCGGGACTCCCTTTACAAACAGGGTAGAGGTGGAACTATAATGGATTTGGTGTAGGGAAGGGGCCCTAAAACCTGTTTGTCCACCACCCCTAAAGTTAAAATTCTCAGAAATTTTGATTCTAGTGGCCAATTTGTAATTGAGGGTTCCCCCAAAATCGGAGAAGTTTTCATAACGGATTGCACCGCTCAACAAAATGGATTCGGTGAAATCTACTTCCATATCAAAATAGCCGGCAATGGTATTTCTAAAGGCATCCACTTCATTGTCAGGTTTAAAACCGGGGAATACTTGTATGCCTCCTGGTCTGGAACTTCCAAAAAAGTCAGTGGGAACAACAGAGTTGGGGTCGGTAGGATCGTGCGGATTGCCCAAAGTATTGTACTGCGTATAAGAAATCTCTTCACCAGCGACAATACCGTAGTTTTCTACACGATACTCGGCACCAAAAGCGATGTTCAAACCGGCCATGGTGTCTTCAAAAAAGCGGTTCATATCAAAATTGGTGGTGTTCTCGCTGTAGTTAAACCCACCTGATTCTGCTTCGAACGGAGTGGAATTGCCCATGGATGCATTGTTGGAGTTGGTAACGTAGTACATGAACTCGTTTTTTCCGTACGAATTGCTAAAGTCCACATTCCAATCGCCCAACATTCCCTTAATACCAAAGGCGGCCGATTGGTCCATGATGTTGGAATTAATTTCTGGCAGAAAACCATTGGGATAGGCTGGGGAATAGGTTCTGGATTGATTGGGCAGACGATAAAAACCAGCGGCTTTACCATTTTTAAAGCTCAATCCGCCAAAACCGTAGAGCTCCAGATTTTCGTCCAAAGGAATGGAAAGGTTGGCGAAAAATTGAGCGCCCCTCACTTTGGATTGCCCTACCTGCATATTGAAGTCGCTGCGTACCATATTTCTTGCAGCTAATTCTGCGTTGGTGTTGTTGAACCCCAAAGGTGAATCAACTTGGAATTGATTAAGTAGTTGACCATACTGTGAACTACTGATGTCGTTTGGTAAACTGTTGTAGAATTCTTGTATCTGTGCTGCTTGGTTTGCATTTGTATAGGATAGGGAATTAAACGAATTCAACATATCTTGGAATGTGAAAACTCCATTTTGGAAATCATTATACCCAAAGTCATCACCATATACCCTCTGTGAGCCTGCTAAACCGTTTAAATCATGCAGTTCGGGATTTGAAGCACCATTGACCAATGCCAATTGATTGTTTGTGAATCCGGCTGTTTGAGCATATTGTCTAACTAATGCATCATTCATCAACAATGTTGATGTATCAACACCGGATGCTGCTGCAACCCTTTCAACTGAATTATAACCATTAAAAATAGAACCTTCCCACTCCTGCATACGGTTGGTCGAACCTCTGTGGTTGAAATTCCCCGTAAAATTGATGAATCCACCGTTTTTTCCAATAGGTAGCCCGTAGTTCAATCCGAGGCTTACCTTTTCTCCGTCCACATTTTTGTCCGGACCATGTTCGCTGGTAAAGTTGGCCCCAGTATTAACATCCACTTGTAATTCGTTCACGTTCTTTTTTAGCACAATGTTAATGACCCCTGCGATGGCATCAGAGCCATATTGGGCGGCTGCACCATCACGTAAAATTTCTATTCTTGCAATGGAGTTGGAGGGAATGGTAGTCATGTCCGTACCTACGCTACCACGACCAAAGGTCCCGTTTACGTTTACAAGTCCTGTTTTGTGCCTTCTTTTACCGTTGATGAGCACCAAAACCTGATCGGGCCCAAGTCCACGCAAAGAAGCAGGGGCAATGTGATCCGTACCATCGGAAATGGATTGCGGATTGGAGCTGAAAGATGGCGCCGCATAGTTCAGAATTTCAGTAACGGTGACTTGCGGAGTGGATTGAGTCAATTCGGTGACATCCAAAACATCTACGGGAACAGGGGTGTCCGTTGCCGTTCTGTTGGCATTACGGGATCCTACGACCACCACATTTTCCAGTTCAAGCCCTGCTTGTAGTGTAATGTCCAAGGTGGTACCTGTTACGGTTGCTTCTTGGGTGTTGAAACCGATGTAGGAAAACACTAAAATGTCGCCCTGATTTGCCTCGATAGTGTAGTTGCCATCAAAATCGGTGATGGCTCCTGTTGTTGTGCCCTTTAATTGGACCGAAGCTCCCGGCAAAGGTACATTTTGGTCGTCGTAAACGGTTCCTGTTACCTCTTGTGCCTTGCTAACAAACGATACCAACAGCACAAAAAGGAATGTTAATTTCATTCTTTTCATATAAGTAGATTTTAGTAAGATTATTGGGGGTAGCTGCTGGAAATTTTCCTCAGAAAAGAGGAAAACGGTGGAAAGATAGGATTTTTTTTAAAAATGAAAACCCCTGAACTTGATTTAAGCCTCAGGGGTTTATGTATGATTAGGATGGAATTTATCAGGTTAACCCGTATACTTCACAAGTAGGGCGTCTTCCGTTTTTTCTACTTTGATAAGCCCGTGTTTGGTAAGGCTTTTGGTACTCTTGTCCCATTTTTTATTGCTTAAACCTGTTTTTGTTTTAAGGTCGCCCAATGACATTTCGCCTTGTGGCTTAAGAATGTCCAAAATGATTTTTTCCTCTTCGGTAAGTTCAACCTGTTTTTTCTCTGGTCGCATTTGCGGGAAGAACAACACTTCTTGGATGGATGAGTTGTTGGTCATCAACATCACCAAGCGGTCAATTCCGATTCCGATGCCCGAAGTAGGAGGCATACCATATTCCAAAGCACGCAAAAAATCTTGGTCTATGAACATGGCCTCATCGTCTCCTTTTTCGGAGAGCTTGAGCTGTTCTTCAAAACGCTCGCGCTGATCAATGGGATCGTTAAGCTCGGAGTAGGCATTGGCCAATTCCTTACCGTTTACCATCAATTCAAAACGCTCCGTAAGCCTTGGATTGGTACGGTGCTCTTTGGTCAACGGGCTCATTTCCTTCGGATAATCTATAATAAAGGTGGGCTGAATGTAGTGGTGCTCACATTTTTCGCCAAAAATCTCATCGATCAATTTACCGATACCCATGGTCTCATCCACTTCGATGTCCAATTTCTTGGCTACTTCACGAAGTTCATCCTCTTCCATTCCAGCTACATCATAACCGGTATGGATTTTAATGGCCTCCAAAATAGGGACTCTTGGGTAAGGCGCTTTAAATTCGATTTCGTGCTCACCCACTTTTACTTTGGAACTGCCGGTAGCATCAACAGCTACTTTCTCCAGTAGCTTTTCGGTAGTATCCATCATCCAGTTGTAGTCCTTGTAGGCCACATAGAGCTCCATTACGGTAAACTCTGGATTGTGGGTGCGGTCCATCCCCTCGTTACGGAAATCCTTTGAGAATTCATAAACACCATCGAACCCGCCCACAATCAATCGCTTCAAATAAAGCTCGTTGGCAATTCGTAGGTACAAGGGTACATTCAATGCATTGTGATGCGTTAAAAACGGACGAGCCGCCGCACCCCCGGGTATAGGCTGCAAAATGGGGGTTTCCACTTCCAAATATCCTTTTTGGTTGTAGAACTCCCGTATGCTGTTGGTGATTTTTGTTCTTTTGATGAAAGTGTCCTTCACGTGAGGATTCACGACCAAATCCACGTACCGCTGACGATAACGAAGTTCCGGGTCGTTGAAGGCATCGTACACTTTTCCCTCATCATCTACCTTTGGTAGCGGCAATGGTTTTAAACTTTTGCTCAAAAGCGAGAAGTTCTTCACCATCACGGTTTTTTCGCCTACTTGCGTAGTGAAAAGCTCTCCCTCTATACCGATGATGTCCCCGATGTCCAACAATTTTTTGTACACATCGTTGTACAAGGTTTTGTCATCATCAGGACAAATTTCATCGCGGTTAAAATAGACCTGGATGCGACCTTCACTGTCTTGAAGTTCGGCAAAAGAGGCTTTTCCTTGGATTCTACGCGACATCAATCTACCGGAAATTACTACTCTCTTTCCTTCTTCAAAATCATTCTTGATGCTCTTGGAAGTGGCATCAACAGGATACAATGCTGCGGGATATGGGTTGATGCCCATTTCCCTGAGTTTGGTCAATTTTTCCCTTCGAACGATCTCTTGTTCCGATAGTTGCATAGTCTGTAAAAAATTTAAAGCGCAAAATTACACTTTTGCGCTTTAAATCCTTGCCTTGGTCAAACTTAATATGCATAATTGGGCACATAGTCCTTTTTAAATACAATTTGGGCCATGTCTTCCTCCAAAGTTTCCAAAGGACTTTCCACAATTCGGTTCACCTCTTTTCCATCTTTAAAAAATATGATGGTGGGTACTTTTATAATGTTCAACCCTTTTTCTTCTCCGGTCGGACTGGTTTTGTAGAGCCCTTTGCGGTAATCCAATGCGATGATTTCCAATTGCTCCATCGGAAAATCTGCGGCTTCCAATATTTTGATGAATCTGGGACTTTCCCGTTTGCTGTCGCCACACCACGTGCCCAAAAACAGCTTGATGTTGTATTCCGCCAATTTTTCTTTAAAAAGGGATGCCATGGTTTCATCTACAGTGTAGTTGTTGTACCTAGTTTGAAACCATTTACCGTAAGGTTGGGATTGCAATCCTTCCAAATTGATTTGCCCTACCAAAAACTTCAATCCATTTTCGGTAGTGATTTCCTTGTTGAATTCTTGTGCCGAAACACAGAAAATGCATAGCATAAACAATGCGGTTAAAACTTGTTTCATGATTTTATGTGATTTATGGTTAGATGGCCAAATTCACTAAAATCAATAGCTGAAAGAATTTTTAGGCGTTGGAAATCGGGACTAGACCGGGGTTGAAATTTATTTTTTAAAGCGGACAATCATCTCTTCGCGGGAGGAAACGTCTAGTTTCTTGTACAAGTTGTTGATGTGCGTTTTTATGGTGCTAACACTCACAAAAAGTTCCGAGGCAATCTCTTTGTTGGTCTTGTTTTGCAGCATCAAGTTGACGATTTTTTGCTCTTGAGGGGTGAGTTTTTCAAGTAAGTGGGAGGCACTGTTCTTTTTCTTTTTACCAAGAAAGAACAACACATTGCCCAATATGGAAACAGCCAAAAGGGCAATTATGGTCCTGTTCCATTTGGATGATTTGGGCTGGTTAAAGCTGGCCAACTCTTTGTCGGTAGTGATTTCGGCTTGGTATTGTTGTGTGAATTCCGTGTTGGGATAAGTGTTGTTCAATCTTTCGGACAAGTTTTCGTAATAATCATTGTTTGTAAGGTCTTCCAGATAAAACCTAAAGGTTTCGTTTCTTTTGTCGGATAAAAAATCATAAATGTAAAGCTCTGCTAGCGGCTCATGGGTATCTTTTCCAAAATTGTGAAGGGTGGTGAACCATTTAGCCAAGTTCAATTTTTTGTTGGCTTCACTCGGGTAGTCCACAAAATCGTAGGTCATGTGGTCTTTCAAGTTTTCTATTTCCAATAACAGTCCCGAATTGGGGTTTGTGGAAGAAATAGTGCAGAGGGATTGATCTTCAAAAGAAGTAGGGAACTTGAGCGTATCTTTATTGTTGGCTATAAAAAGCACGTTTTTGCTGTTGTTGCACTGGCCCAAAAAGTGGTTGCTCCCCGTGTTGTCCGAACAACCATCCAAATGAATGCGATACATTCGGTTTTGTCCGTTGAGATTATTTCCTTCAAAATAAAAATGACCCAAGGAATCTACTTCTGATTTCTGAACGATTTGATCCAAGTAAACCCGTGAAGATTTACGGTAATCCTCCACCAACGATAAGTAAATGGAATTGCCCGCATTTTCCTTGGAAACTTCTCCAGAAAAATGGTATTGCCCCCAAAGGGCAGATGAGTTTATTACTAATATGATAAGGACAAAAAACCGCATTTGGTATCCGATTCGGGCTAAAAATAGTGGTTTTTATGTAACAAAAGTGTTATTTTAACTACTTATAGGTATCATCAATCAAAATCAAAAAAAATGAGTTTCTGGAGAGTTTTGTTGGCTATACTGTTTCCGCCCTTGTCAGTCATCGGAAAAGGTTGTGGCTCTATTCTTATTGTATTACTTTTAACCCTTTGCGGATGGGTTCCGGGTGTAATAGGAGCCCTGGTTATTTTAAATAACACTAACTAAATATCTTATGAAAAAAATCCAAATCTTGTTATTGGCAATGTTGGTTGCCCTGACCTACGCATGTAATTTTACAGAGGAAATCCATTTGAAAGAAGATGGTTCGGGAAAGTTGTCCATCAATTTTGATGGGTCCGAACTTATGCAAATGGCTGGCGAAGAAATGGCCAAGACCAACGAAAAGCCAGTAGATTCCATTATTTCCTTTAGAGAATTGTTGAAAGATAAAAAAGACAGTATTGCCCAACTGCCACCAGAGGAGCAGGCCAAATTGAAAAAATTGGAACCATTTAATATGCGAATGGTGATGGATCCCGAGAAAAGTGTGATGATGTTCGACCTTTTCAGCGATTTTAAAGATGTAAGCGAAATGAATGATGCCTTCAGCACCTTTCAAGAAGCTAGTGCAATAGGTGGCAATGCCAATCCGCAGCAAGAAAAGATAAAGCCTGCCGACCAAGCAACAGAGGTGAATTACTCATTCAAGAAAAATACATTTACCCGGACCTCTAAAATTGTGGACCAAGAGCTGTTTCAGCAGCAATTGGACAGTCTGCAAGGTGCCGAAATGTTCCTGTCGGGCTCAACCTATACGCTTAAATATCATTTTCCGAAAAGGGTGAAATCCACTACAGTGGAAGAGGCTACCTTTAGTGCCGATGGAAAGACGTTGATCTACGAGGTAAACTTTTTGGATTTGATGAAAGACCCCTCGGTTTTGGATCTTGAGGTGGAACTGGAGCAATAGTTTTCCATTACTAGGCTTCGTATCTTTGTGGCATGAACAAGAAAGTTGCCCTGCAAGATCTAGGATTTAAGGATTACAAGGAAACTTGGGACTACCAAGAAACGCTGTTCAAGGACATTGTGGATACCAAGATCCGCAACCGGCGTGAGGATGCCGGCCTTGAAACCCCAAACCATTTTTTGTTTGTGGAACACCCGCATGTGTACACTTTGGGCAAAAGTGGTGACATCAACAATTTGTTGGTGGATGAAAAAAAACTAGCAGAAAAAGGAGCAACTTTTTATAAAATAAACCGTGGGGGCGATATTACCTACCATGGTCCGGGGCAAGTGGTTGGCTACCCTATTTTGGATTTGGACAATTTCTTTACCGATATCCACAAATACCTTCGTTTTTTGGAAGAAATGGTGATTCTCACCTTGGCCGAATATGGCCTAAAAGGACAGCGCTCCGAAGGAGAAACCGGTGTTTGGCTGGATGTGGGCACCCCCTTTGCCCGTAAAATATGTGCCATGGGCGTGCGCGCCAGCCGCTGGGTGACCATGCATGGCTTTGCTCTAAACATAAACACCGACCTTGGTTATTTTGATATGATGATTCCCTGTGGCATCAAGGATAAAGCGGTGACTTCCCTTAACGTGGAATTGGGCCAGAAGGAAGTAGATATGGAAGAGGTAAAAGAAAAATTGCTGAAGCATTTTACTGCTCTTTTTGAGGCAGAATTGATTAAGGAAAGGGCAGGGGTTTAGGGTTTTTTCTTTCTTCTTAATCTTGGTGCCGAATATTTTTTTAACTTACTGCTGCACTGAATAGGTACATGTTGGGTACAAAATCAGTAGAATACCTTTATATTTTTTTGGTTAGCTATTCCAATACCGATAACTAAATTCAAAATACCATGAAACAATTTATCATAGCAATTGCTTTGACAGGAGCTTTAATTTCCTGCAAGAACGCAGGTGAAAACAAACAAGAAGCAGACGATTCCGCTGTTGCCGAAACCGTTGAGGATAACACCGCTGATCAAGTTACAACAAACTATGTTCCTATTGATTCCGACGAAGCTTTGATTGCAGCATCATTAATGGCCGCACCGGAAGCAAGTAGGGCAGGATGCAAAGTCATTGGGTATAATATGGCTGGTGAGTTTGTAACGCTCAGAGAAGGGGATAACGAATTTATAGTGCTTGCAGATGACCCTAAAAAATCGGGGTTCAATGCGGCCTGTTACCACAAAAGTCTGGAACCTTTTATGGCAAGAGGCCGAGAGCTGAGGGCTGAAGGAAAGACGGGACCCGAAATATTTGATATAAGGGAAGAAGAAGCAAAATCGGGTAAGCTGGATATGGGAAAGCAGGGATCCACCCTACACATTTATTATGGGGAAAGTGATTTGTACAACCCTGAAACCAATGAAGTGGAAGGGGCGCATTATCGGTATGTGGTTTATTTGCCATTTGCCACCGCCGAATCTACAGGACTTCCTGAAAAACCCGTGGGCTCAAATCATCCTTGGATCATGAACCCCGGAACGCACAGGGCCCACATTATGATTTCGCCTTTACCAGATAAAAATAAGAATTGATTTAATATTAAAACCGAGGTCCACGCCTCGGTTTTTTTGTTTACAATATGATTAAAAGGAAGCTTTAAATAGACCCGTTGTACATTTTGAAGGCTTCATGTATCAAAAGCCGTCAATTCGTGAAATTCCAAAGGAATTTTGTATCGAGAATCGGGTTTTGACTTGAAATTCTAGTTCTCGATACGATTTTTCTATGGTTTCGACTTCGCTCAACCACCAAAAATCACTCGAACTGACGAATTTCAATCAAAATGCACAACGGGTTTAAATCGGTTTTTTTCTACTTTTCCGCCATCCGTCAATCGAGAAGGGGCATCCGTCAATTTGCGGTATGCTATCCGCTCTATACTTGTTACTTTCCCCGCCAAAGCCGAATTAGCCTCGGTCATTTAAATAATTAATCATCTTACATCTAAAAATGAAAAAAGCAAACCTACTTATTGCAGTATTGATTTGTTTTACCGCATCGGCACAATTCGATAATAACTTTGGTGTCAAAGCTGGAACTAACTATTCCCAATTTAGACCAGATGTGGAATATTATAATGGTGAAAAAGTTCAGGACTTCCAAGGAAAATTAGGCTATTATGTTGGTGGTTTTTTTAATATCGCTATTTCTGATAAATCAAGCATAAGGCCAGAATTACTATTTGCAAATCAAGGGACAACTTCAAAAGAATTTTATGTGGACTTCTTTTATGAAGAAGAAGGTGAAGTTGTAAATAAGGTAAATGATTTGATGATTTTATTGCCTGTTAGCTATAGGTTAGCATTGGTCGATTTTTTATTTCTAGAGGTTGGTATTCAGCCAGGATATACGCTTAAAAGAACCGTAGTGGTAAAGGAAGTCTCTTTTGAACCTTCCTGGGAAGGTGAAAGGGCGACATATTCTAACTTTGATAGGTTTGATTTTAGTCTAAATGGGGGACTAGGTTTTGATCTCACTGATCAAATGGAGTTGAATTTGAGATATAGTTATGGCTTGATAGAGCGAGACGATATCATTAAAACCTCCGTAATCAGTTTGGGACTAGGATTCAATCTTTAAATAGTTAGATAACTCAAAACGGAGACCTGTCCGTCAACTTTCTTTTTTTAAATATTAATCAAACACAATCATAAATTATGAAACAATTAAAAGTTTTCCTTTTAGCCTTTTTAGCGATGGCCTGTAGTAAAGATGATGCGAGTGATTCAGGAAAAACCGATCTGATTGTCGGTACGTGGAACCCATCTGGCAGGGGGACCATTTATAGTGATGGCGCAAGTCAGTTTTATGGGCATAAATATTTCTGTACCACCCAAGGGAATTATTCTTTTAAGAAAGATGGTAGTTTTAGAGTGGAAACATTTGATGGTACCGAAAATGATTGTTTCAGTACTGGGGTTACTACGGGTACTTGGGAAAATCAAGGTGAGTCGTATCATTTCAAAATTATTACAGATACTTCGGATACATCTGATGAAGGAAATGGGGCCAACATTACTATCCAATTCCCTGATTCTGATACCATGCGCTGGATTTTTGAAAATGATTCAGAAGAAGTGGATTACAGTTTTGAAGAGTATGTCCGAGTGGAAGAATAAATTCCCCAAATCATCAATAGGGAGAAATATCCAAATCATTTAAAATATTAATCAAACACAATCATAACTTATGAAACAATTAAAATTTTGTCTTTTAGCCTTTTTAGCAATGGCCTGTAGCAAAGATGATGCTGCATCTGATTTACCTATGGATGAGCAACTGTTGGGCAAGTGGACATTGACCAATTACTACGACGACACTTTTTTTGTGGAAGGTGAGTATGGAGTAATAGAACAAATGGTACCCGAAGAAACGGATTATGGAATTGAATTTACCGATAACCCCAAAGAAATAAAGACTACCGGTTTTTTACGCTATTCCAGGGAAGAATATGAAATAGTCAATGGGGAAAAGGTGTTCACCGGTTCGACGGGGACGAATTTTATGGATGGAGATGATGGGGAAGGGTTTCATGCGGGTACTTGGAAAATTGAAGAAGGAAAGCTCATCGTTACCGATTCTGTCCAACAAGGTCCCGATGAGTTTGAAGAGTATTCCTCAACATCATCTATAGAATTGAGCGGGGATAATTTGAAATTGACCCTGGACAACGCTCAGTTTGGCTCACATTTATCGGGAGAAATAATTATTGAATATAAGAGACGATAAAAATACTGTAGAAATGAAAAAAACCGAGGTGCGGAGCCTCGGTTTTTTTAAAATAGTTAGATGTTTTACTGATTGTCCGTTTAATGTCATAATGGTGTTTTTGGCGTCATGTTGAACTTGCCTGCCTGCCGGCAAAGGCAGGTTTCAACATCTCATCCTGCTGAATATGAGCATCTTTATGTGACCCTGAATCAAGTTCAGGGTGACGCTGGTAATATTATGACACATTGCGGACATTCAATGATGTTTTTATTAAAACATTCAACGGAGAAGCTGGGGTCTAGATTTTTCAATTATTTTTCTCTCCAAAGCTTGACTTCTACCTACTGGCAGGCAAGGTGTTTCAGTAACCGGTCGATATAATTCATTAAAAACGAATCATATCTTTAACGTTGAAGCCAATTTGAAAAATAATGCTAGATAAAAAAGCAAAACAGATTTTATTTAAATCATTTTGGAAAAATGGTTGGATTGATTCTAAAGATAGACAGTTGTCTATAGAGGACTTCGAATATGCTAAATCCAAAGGCCTAATGTTTGAACCTTTAACAATTAACCATAATGAAGCTATAGATAAGCTTATATCAATTAGGGACAAAATTAGTTCTGAAAATATATCGGAAGCCTTTCTTAGTAGTCTTTCATCAAAAAGACTTGATTTGCGTTCTCCTATATCAAGTTACTTTTTAGCTAAAAAAATCTCAAAGCACAAGTATTCCCCTGTTATTTCAGGAACTTCTTATGAGCGTGGAAAACCTAAATTTCATTCCTATACTTGTGGAATATGCAAGGAGGTCCAATATGGTGTTATAGGAAATGAAAACTATGAAAACCAAGATTTAAACGTACTTAACTTTGAAAGATTAAAATGGGGAGGGGTTCGACATGGAGAATTAATATATATGCTGTTTGATTTACAGCAGTTCGAAAGAGAACAAATTCAAAAACCTTTGAAAGAAGATGTAGATATATTTAAAAATATACTAAAAGTCATTGAAACCTCCAATGCTGACGATTATCCAGGAAAACTAGAAACAAGGTTAAAGAGTGTATTAAAATCAAGTAAATCTGAAAGACAAGTCTTAATTGAGATTTTAGCTGCAATTGAAATATTAAAACCAAAAAGGTTTGACAGACCTATTAAAGGAAAGGATGACTGGACTTTTGTTGGATACTGGAGAGGTGAGGATAAATATGATTTAGAAACGGTAAAAAAGTATTTTGGAAGTTATTTTAAATAAAAACTGGCTAGAATACAGTGCATAAACATTGCTAGTAAGTGCTAAACCAAAAAGATGGTGTTTTTAAAAACACTACATTTCATATCCAAAACCGATAAGTGCCATAGATATTGATTCAAAAAAATAAAACCGAGGTGCGGAGCCTCGGTTTTGTTTTTTTGCAAAATAACCAACTTATTTGCTGAACTGGGTAAGCACCATGCTGCCCGTTAATTTGCCTTTGTTGTTGTAGGATTCTTGTTTTACCATGCCAACACCTTCGGCCAACCACGTTCGGGAGGGGAAGGTTTGGTTGCCCATCATCATCTTGGTCTTGGTTTCACTGTAGATTACAAAGCAATCAAAGGTGCCTGCGGGGGTGGTGACACTTTCTTTCTTTTCCACTTTGCGGTTAATGGTCTCCACATTCATGTTCATGTTTATGGCTCCACCCATCTTCATTTTAAGTTCCATGTTGCCGTCCGGTAGCTCTTGCCCCACGGAAAGGTTGTTGGGGAGTTCCACATCGGTTCCGGAGATATCCATTTCCATATCCTCGAACTGACTCATCATTTGCTCGTTCATCAATGATTTAAAATCAATTTTTACCACATTTCCGTCGCAAGCAATCTCATAATCCGAAGTATAGGTGTTCCCTTTTCTGTCCACCATTTCCATCATCATGATGGCACTTACCGTATCACCGCCGTTTTGAACATTGGTAACTTTATAATTGATTTGGCCTTCTTCCTTACCTTTTTTGTTGTAGTTGGTATATTGGAAATTGGCGCCATCTACCAAAGGATAATAAGCACTGCAACTGGATTGTGCCTCGGAAGTGTGTACCGTAAATAGGGCTAGTACAATTAAAAGAAAATAACGTTTCATGTTTTATTAAAGTTTAATGAATTCAACTCGTCGGTTTTGCGCTTTGCCTTGTGAGGTACCATTGTCGGCAACAGGTTCTGCTTCTCCTTTTCCTTCGGAGCTCAATCGGTCCTCGGAAATTCCATAAACGGACACCAGCGCTTTTTTAACGGCCTCGGCCCGATCTTTGGAAAGTTTCATGTTACTTTCGTCGGTTCCATCGGAATCGGTATGTCCCACAATGTTGAGATTCATAGAGGAATCTTGATTTAACACTTGGGAGATTTGTCTAATAATCCCCATAGATTGCGGCAGAATGTCCGCCGAACCAGAATTGAAGCGTATGCCGTTGGTGGAAATTTTTCCTTCGGCCATGAGTTTTCTACGTAAATCAACACCACCTTCTGCAATTTTCAAGTTACTGATCAGTACTTGTTCCTGTCTTTTTTGTTTGTCGATACCGTTCACATAAAACTTTACATAGTTGATCAATTCTGGCTTTACGATGAATTGGGGAAGATCGGCAACCTTTATCTCGTTTAGCCAAAGGCGGTATCTATTCTTGTTTACGGCTATAGACACATGGACCACATCCTTGTAAATCTCTCGTAGGTCTTGTTGTAAAGTGTTCTGTATGGGAGCCGGATCTCCCTTAAAATTGTTGTCCACTCTTACTCCGATTGCTATGTATTGGCAAAAGTTGAGGTTGGCCAATACATTGTTTTCGTTGGTGGTAAGTCCAGAGGTTTCAGAAAAATAAATGCCCAATTTGGCGCCAGAACCCGTATTTCTGCTCAAGTTGACCACTTTAAGGTCAAACTCCATGGTAAAGTCCTCGGGAAGGGTAGTGCCCAAATTGGGCACGGTAATACTTCTACTGGCTATGGAATACCATTTACCCGGTATGGAGCCAATGGTGACCACTTCCCCGGAACCGTTGGTGTTCCATTTGGAAGGAAAATCGCCCATAAACTCATCGTTGAAGTCATCGAAGAACAAAGGTTTGTCACCCGGTACAAAATCAAATTTACTGTAAACTTCGATGGTTTTTGGACCGGTCGCAACCGAACTTGTAGATGTTGTGTTTTCGTCGTTAGTGCCCGTGGTGTTTTCGTTTCCTTCGGTGTTCGGTGCTTGTTTTCCACCAGAACCAGGTTCTAAGACACTGTCGAGTGCTTGGTCCGTTTTTTTAGAGGTTTCTCTTTCTACCCGTCTTTCAACTGTGCGTTCAGCTGCCTTTTCCGCTTTTTTGGCCAATTTTTTAAAAAACTGAGCCTCTCCGCTGGTGCCCAGCAATAGGGCAAAGGACAAACAGTAGAATAGTTTGTTTGAGGTTTTCATTTAAAAGTGTTTTTAGTTTGTTGATAAAGCAATACTGTCCAAACTACTCAAATAAAACCCTCGTACAGGCTAAAAATGTATGTTTTGCAACAATTATTGTACAGGTGGCAATAAGAAAACAACCTAGTTTATTTTATACACAATCAGCGAGTTGTCCTGATCTTTGGCGACCAATTCCAGTCTTCTGTCATTGTCCATATCAGTAAGGTCGATCAAAGAGCTGCCAAATACGGGAAAGTTGGGAATAGGCTCCGCTTGGCTATCGTACAAGTAAATCTGATGGTTCTGGATATCGGTGACACCTACATATATTTTATCGTAGATGTAAAAGATTTTAGGTTTGGAATATACGCCCAGTTCCAGTTCTACTTTTCTCCCTTTTATACTAAGGACATTGTCATCCATAAAAACCAAGGTATTGCTTGTGGCATAAAATCCGTGGTCAGGATTTAGATTAAAATTGGTAGCTGTCAATTTTCCGTTCGTATCAATTTGATGCAGCACACCAGTTTTGTTGGTTACCGAGAACTTGTTTTTATACAGGAACACTTCATTGTTGGAAAAATCTATCTTTTCAGGGACCTTAATCCGGTCGCTTCCCACTCGGTGTAAAATTCTGAGGGTGCCGTTATCCTGTTTAAATACCAAGTAATCCTTGTTGCCCACTCTAAAATGTTTGGGAGCATCCAAAATATTGCTCGGGGCATCGGTAAAGGTAAACCCGCGAACTATCTTACCCTGATTGTTATACATATATACTTTTTGGCCTTGGGTGATTACAAAACGGTAATTTCTGCTTCCATCATAATCAAAAATGGCCAATGGGTTCAGGTTGCCACCTTCAAAATCAATTTTAAAAGGAGGAACTTCGTCGCCATTGCGGTCCAAAATCAAAAATTGGTCGTTTGTGGTGAAGGCAAGCTGTAGTTTTCCGTTCTTATAAATGTCAACTTGTTGTATTCCTCCTTGAATTCGACCATCCAACTGTTTGGTCCAAAGTACTTTTCCATCAGTAGAGATAAGATAGAGAACATTATTTTGGTCCTGTACCACAATTTCCTGTTGTTTGGTTCTATGGTTTTTTACAAACTGGGGGTCTGTGGCCAAATCGGTATTCAATTCCAAAGTAAACAAGGGTGACACCGTGTTTCTTTCTTTGTTCTTTTCAATTTTTGATACAAGTAGATTGAAATGCCCGAAACCATTGTCCATTACCATTTGTGATGCAAAAATCTGCTCCTTAAAATCATTGTCTTTAATGTTTTCGAATACTTCTGGGGAAAGTTCCTGTTGGGCAAAAAAATCAATTCCTGAAGCATTGGAAACAAAAAGCATGCTCGATTCGTTCGCCAGAGATGCCTTTGCTGTTTTGAAACCTTGGTCACCGTCAAAAGAAGAAGCACTTTTATGGTTGCTGATAATGGTCTGTAGCGCTTCTTTCCCTTCCGAAAAGATAAAGCTGTTCTCCATGATCGTGCAAAAGTTGGATTCAAAATTTTTGACCAAGGGCGTAAAACCTTCTTCAACAATATTTGGATCTTCGAGCTCTATAATTTCGCTGCCCTGATAGTCCTGAGAAGCCGTTTTTCTACTGTCCAAATAATCATACAAACTTTCGGTGCC
This sequence comes from Allomuricauda ruestringensis DSM 13258, assembly GCF_000224085.1. Lineage (NCBI taxonomy): Bacteria > Pseudomonadati > Bacteroidota > Flavobacteriia > Flavobacteriales > Flavobacteriaceae > Flagellimonas > Flagellimonas ruestringensis. The sequence continues at coordinate 829,192 of NC_015945.1, read as the reverse complement.
ATAAGATTTTAAAAGGACTACCTTTTCGTTGTTCAAATAGATTATCCCAACTTCCTCGATGGTATTGAAAAGGGAGTCGGTTTTCTTTACTCTGTCCAAATAGGTGTTCTGGTTTTTGGTGAACACTTGGTAATCGTCAAAAGTATAGGAGAGTATCGCCTGGGCGTTCAAGGGAGCGTACGAAGGTGTTTTGTTGGCTAGGGGAGATGTGCCCTTAAATAAATTGATGAAATTTTTTGTGGAATCGGGCGCCATAGCTACGCCGTTCAGGTTAACTTCATCCGAATTCGCAGTAAAATCCAAAGAAATCCAAGAAGAAAATGGATTGTCCATGGTTTCATCCTGTTCTTTTAAGGCTAACCAAGATGTATTGCCGCTAGGGTTAATAAATATAGTGGCCGACTTATCAAGCGAACTTGCCTGATAAAGTTTTTCCAAGGTAGGGTCCACAGGTGTATTTTCACTTACTCTGATAAGGTTTTCCATCAGCATCATGGAGGAACTCAATAAGATATCATTGTTTTTCTGTAGACTATAGACTTCTAGACCATCAAGATTGTATTTGGTCATATTGGTGCCTTCGTAGGTTAACGTTTCCACGGTTTTGTTGGCAACACTGTCAATATTAAAGAGGTCGGAACCTTTTTTAGCTGCCATTATATAGTCGTGGTTGTCCTTGCCTACTTCGTAAAGTGCGAGCACACAGGTTTTATCGGTAGTAAGATGTTCCAGTCCCTGAATTTTATCGGCAACCTCTTTTATGTTGGAAAAACCCTCAATGCTTTTAAGGTTGGAGTTGTTTTTGAGTTCGCTCTTAAAATTGGTCAGGTTGGTAATCTTTAAAACGAGTGAAGGGTTAGGTGGTAAATGTTCCAAAAGGGAATCTTTGGTCTTTACCTCTTTTGTACAGGATGCAATAAATATGGGAAGCAAACAAAAAAGTACCTTTGATCTCATTCTTGAAGTTTGACACAAAGTTAGGATTTTTAAATATCCAGCGTCAATTGTTCGGGCAGTTGCCTAAAGCTTTTTCTGTGATATTTGGTTAGGCCGTATTGTTTTATGGCCTCCCTATGCTCCTTGGTGGGGTAGCCTTTGTTCTTTTTCCAGTTGTACATGGGGAATTCTTCATGGATTTTTGCCATGTATTCGTCTCGATAGGTTTTTGCAAGTACGGAGGCAGCGGCAATGCTCATATACTTTCCGTCTCCTTTAACTATGCATTCGTGGTCAATGTTGGGGTAGGGTTTAAAACGGTTACCGTCCACTATTAAAAATGAAGGTAAAGGCACCAACTTGTCTATGGCACGGTGCATGGCCAAGAAAGAGGCGTTTAAAATGTTTATTTCATCGATATCATCTTCGAAAACGTGACATACGGAGAAAGAAACCGCTTCTTTTTCCAAAATTGGCCTTAATATGGTCCGTTTAGCCTCAGAAAGCTGTTTGGAGTCATTTAATATGTTATTATTAAAATTTTCAGGCAATGTAATCGCTGCAGCAGTAACGGGACCAGCTAAACAGCCTCTTCCAGCTTCGTCGGTTCCAGCTTCAAAGTAAGAACGGTAACAGGACTTTAACATACTTCTTGAAAATTTAACAAATGATTTCTGCAGAAAAACATAATTACTAACAAAAGGTTAAAAAAAATCCTACATACCCAATAAACAAGGCTTTGGCTTGCGTATAATATGTTAAAATTATGAAAAATACTGATTAGTATCACCCTAACATTCGATGTGCAAGGTTGTTAATTTTTTTGAATATTAACTTTTTATATTGATTTTTGAGCGGACTAATTCAAAAAATGAAATAAATGAGAGCTAAGTTAGCATGGATGCTAACACCTTTCTTGGTGTTATGCATGTCTTTCTCTTTTGGACAAGAGAAAACAGTTTCAGGTAACGTGACGGACCAAAATAGTCTGCCGCTTCCTGGTGTTTCCATAGTCGTTGTAGGAACGTCTAATGGAACACAAACAGATTTTGATGGAAATTACACCATCTCAGCTTCCGAAGGACAAGTTTTGCGTTTCAGTTATATCGGTCAGGCGACCGTAGAGAGAACTGTTGGCGCATCATCCACTATTAATGTGCAGATGCAGGACGATGCCCAAGCACTGGAAGAGGTGGTTGTTGTAGGTTATGGTACCACAACAAAGCAAGCCTTTGCGGGTACGGCATCTGTTGTTGAGGCCGAAGCCTTAGAGGTGAAATCCTTTTCCAACGTTTCCCAGGCATTGGCAGGTGAGGTTGCGGGTGTTACCGTAATCAACCAATCTGGGCAGCCAGGTACTTCTTCCACTATCCGTGTAAGGGGGTATGGCTCCGTTAATGGTAACAGAGACCCTTTGTATGTAGTTGATGGTGTTCCTTTTACGGGAAGTATCAACTCGATTAACCCTGGGGATATCAAAACAACAACCGTACTTAAGGATGCTACGGCAACTGCAATTTATGGTTCTCGTGGCGCCAATGGTGTTATTTTGATTACCACTAAAACAGGTACGGCCAACGAATCTTTTGTTGAGGTTGATGTGAAATCAGGTTTCAACATGCAGTTGATTCCAAGATACAATGTGCTAACCTCTCCCGAAGAGTACATTGGTTACGTGTGGGAAGGTATTCGCAATGGTGCGGCATTGGACGGTGAGGCCGATCCTGTAGCTTTTGCCAACGACAACTTGTTTACGGCCAATTATGTAGCTTCTGGGTACAATATGTGGAACGTTGCCGATGGAGGTGAATTGATTGATCCGGCTACCGGTACTGTTAGACCGGGCGTAACAAGAAAGTACACTCCCGAGAGATATGCTGATTTGGCATTCGATGCCGCTATCAGGACAGAAACCAACTTAAGAATGGGAGGTGGCGACGAAAAAAGTAAATACTTTGCTTCCGTTGGTTATCTTGATGATAATGGATATGCCATCAACACTGGATACCAAAGGTATACTGCCAGATTGAATGCAGATTCGCAAGTAAAAAAATGGTTAAAAGTCGGTGTTAATGCAGGTTACGCCTACTCAAAAAGTAGAAACAACGGTCAAACAGATGGTTCTGAGAACCTGTTTGAATTCGCCGATAAAATGGCGCCGATATTCCCGGTATTCTTAAGGGACGATAATGCTCAATTGGTTGAAGATCCAATATTTGGAGGTTATCAGTACGATTACGGTACGGCTTCTGGATTCAGGTCAAGACCAAACGCTGACCAGTTGAACCCTATTGCATCAGCATTGTACGATTATGTTGGTACAGACAGGCATGAGGTGAATGGAAACTTTTCATTGGATATTGATATTGCCAAAGGATTGACCTTTGAAACTCGTTTCGGTGCGCAATTTGCCACTGAACGTTATAAGTCATTCACTAACCCATTCTATGGTGGTGGTATTTCCACTGGTGGTAGCTTGTACCAAAGGGACAGGAATTTCTTGACAACCAATTTCTTGAAACTGTTGCGTTACCAGACTGAATTTGGTAGCCACTCCATTGAAGCCTTGGTTGCCCATGAGAACAACCAGTTCGAGAGAGAGCAAAGTGTTGCTTCAAAAAGATTGGCGGTACACCCCGATATTTATGAGTTGAACAACTTTGTTGTTTCGCAAGGACCTCCTTCCGGTTTTTCCAGAGGGTATAGCATTGAGTCTTACTTTGGTCAGGTAAACTATGATTACGATAAGAAATATTTCTTGACCGCATCGGTACGTAGGGACGGTTCTTCTAGGTTTATCAACGAAAAATGGGGTACCTTCGGTTCGGTTGGTGCAGCATGGGTTATCTCCAATGAAGACTTCATGTCCGGCAACGGTGTTTTCGATTTCTTGAAGTTGAAAGCGTCTTACGGGCTTACCGGTGATCAAGCAGTTGATGAAAATGATTATTACATCGCATACGATACTTACGACATCAACAACCTTAACGACCGAATTTCCCTTTCTATCAGGGACAATGGAAACCCTGACCTGACATGGGAGACTTCAAAAATGTTCCAGACAGGTATCGAGTTTGGACTTGGAAGATATTTGGACGGTGTTGTTGATTTCTATAGCAAAAAGACGGACAACCTGATTTTTGAGAGAAGGGTTGGGCCATCACAAGGTATTGCAATTGTTACGGTAAACGACGGTGAATTGTTGAACCAAGGTGTTGAATTTGACCTTACAGGACATATCTTTAACAAGGAAGATTTTAAATTGGATCTTTCTATCAACGGTTCCCACGTGAACAACGAGATTTTGACCATGCCCCTTGAACCTTCAACAGGTGAGCCAAGAATTTTGGATACTTCTGCATCTCCTTATGGATATTCCAAAGGAAGCTCTATCTATGATTTTTATATCAGGGAATGGGCAGGTGTAAATCCAGACAATGGTGTGGGTATGTATTATCAGTACTTTAACGATACCAACGGAAACGGTACCCTTGATGATGGGGAAGATGGTATTGCGGACATGATGGCATATATGGATGAAAACCCTGATGCCAATGTTGCAAGACAAACTACCGAGACTTATGCCGATGCGACTCAAAAGTATGTGGGCAAGTCCGGAATTCCAGATTTAAGAGGAGCATTTAGGTTGGCGGCCCAAGTGAAGAATTTCGATTTCTCTGCGCAGTTTACATATAGCCTTGGAGGATGGGCGATGGACAATCAGTATTCTGAGTTGATGAGCGATAACTTCGGTGCAGCCTCCACAAACTTCCATAAGGATATTGCTCAGAGATGGCAAAACCCTGGCGATGTTACCGATGTACCCCGTTTGGATGATGCTACTGGTCAAGACCAAAGAGTCGGAACGACCAGATGGTTGGTAAGCACAGACTACATTGCATTCAACAATGCCAAGATTGGATATACCTTGCCCAGAAAGGATATCGAAAGAATGGGATTGAAAAACGTGAACATTTGGTTGTCCGGGGATAACTTGGCAATCAAGACGGCCAGACAAGGTTATAACCCATCAATCAGGGAGGATGGTAGTTCAGAGAGGCAAATCTACGCTCCTTTGACTACAGTGACCTTGGGTGTAAGAGTTAAATTTTAGAAAAAAAAGTTATGAAAAACAGTAATATAAAATTTTCAGTTATAGCCTCGCTATTGTTGTTGGCGGGCTGTGGTAAGGATTTTTTGGACGAGCAACCGTCCGAGTTCTTAACGCAAGAGCAAGTTGGGGAGGCGGCAGCCAATAACCCAGCGGTAATTGAAGGAACAATTTCGGGTATCTACTCAACAATGTTCGATACGGGCAGTGGGGGTACTACAGGTCATGATGACTTTGGTCACAAGGGATATGACATTTACGGAGACATGCTTTCCGGGGATATGGCACTTTCAGTAAGTACATACGGATGGTACAGAGCAGATATCACGGAGTTCCAAGCAACCCAGGATTTTACTAGAACAAGGAACTATATTGTTTGGAGATATTATTATCGCATTGTTCGTTCTGCGAACTTGGTAATCGATGCCTTGGGCGGTAATGATGTAATTCCTGAATTGGATGAAAATAAATATTTGATGGGACAAGCAAAAACGCTTCGTGCACATGCTTACTTCTATTTGACCCAATACTTTTCAAATTCCTACGACCCTTCAGCTGAGATTCTGCCTATCTACGATAGCCCGGACGACCTGAATGGGCCAAAGGTGACTACTGCAGAGATTTATACTCTTATGGAAAAGGATCTAAATGAGTCTATTTCTTTGTTGGACGGTTTTGCCAGAGGCTCAAAAGGTCAAGTTGACAAAACAGTGGCACAGGCTATTCTAGCTTACGTTCTTGCGTCAAAGGGCGATAGTCACGAAGAAGTGATGGAATTGACACAAGCAGTTATCAATGGAGGCTATACACTGATGAGCTCAGAAGAAGTTTTGGGCGGTTTCAACGATTTGAACACCTCAGGATGGATTTGGGGCGTTGACCTAACGGTTGATGCCGGTCTTGGACTTGTTTCTTGGTGGGGACAAATGGACCTTTTCACCTATAGTTATGCCTGGGCAGGCGATGCCAAGGCTATCGACTCCGACCTTTATGCAGCCATTCCAGAGGACGATGTGCGTAAGCAGCAGTTTGCCGAGCCAATCGGGGAATATACGGACCTAATGCCTTTGAACAAATTCTACCATCCGGACAGAGTAATAGGTGGTCAGGCCAACATTACTACAGATTATGTTTACTTAAGGGTGGCAGAAATGTATTTATTGCACGCAGAGGCTGCTGCCAAGGCAGGTGAAGCCGGAACGGCAAGAACCATATTGAAGGATTTGTTGGCAGAGAGATTGCCGAGTACGGCTTATATTGATGGTCTTTCCGGACAGGCACTATTGGACGAGATTTATCTTCAAACTCGTATTGAGCTTTGGGGAGAGGGGAAAAGTTACCTTTCTCTAAAGAGAAACCAAGGAACCGTTGTTAGGGGGGACAATCACCTTTCAAATGTAGGTACCGCAATCAATTACGATGATGAAAGATTGACCTTTGAGATTCCTCAGTCGGAAATCCAAAACAATCCAAGCATTTCAACTCAAAACTAGTTTTGAGCTGTTATATAAGTTTTAGTGAAAACCCCGCCAATTGGCGGGGTTTTTTTATGCATCAACTTTTCACATTTCTTTAGTAACAAAACTTTTACCTTTGCCCAACCAATATCACGGAATGAGATTTTTAATATTGACCCTGCTTTTATTTTTTGGCCATGTCCTTATGGCGCAGCAAGACTCGCTGCCACCAACAAAACAGGCAGATTCCTTACAGCTTCAGGATAAAGACTCCCTTTTGACTAAATCCAAGGATTCAATTCCAAAGGATTCCACAAGGCGAAAATTAAAAGATAAGGGAATGGATAGGTTGGGAGTTAAAAAGGAGGATTCCATAAGTATCCGTGATTATAAAATAATTTCGTACCAACGCGATACCATCTATGTGGACACCACTTTAACCATAAAAAAAGAGTATAAGTACAATTATCTTAGAAAAGATGATTTTGAGTTGATGCCTTTTACCAATATGGGGCAACCTTATAACGAGCTTGGTAAGAACTTCTTGGAAACACCCTATTATCCACGGATAGGAGCTACTGCAAAACATCCAGGATATTTTGAAAAGGAGGACATCAACTATTATAATGTCCCTACTCCGATGACAGAGCTTATGTTCAAGACAACCATGGAGCAAGGACAGTTTTTGGATGCGCTACTTGCCTTTAATGTGTCCAAGCGATTTAACGCATCTATAGCCTACAATGGTTTTCGCTCATTGGGAAAATACAGGTATGAAGAAGCGCAGGATGGGAAATTTAGGGTAGCCTTTAATTATCTCACCCAAAATGGAAGATATGGCCTTCAAGGACACATAGCGGCCCAAGAGATGGAAAGCGAAGAAAGTGGTGGCTTACAGGATAGAAGTCAATTTGAGGATGATTTGCCCGATTTTCAGGATAGGGCAAAAATCGATTTACTGTATACCGATGCCAACAATCGAATATTGGGAAAGCGCTATTTCCTGGACCACCAATACAAATTGGTCAACCACAAAAAAGATTCAACGGACAAAGAACCAACCACCTTGGTCATCGGGCATGAGTTTAGTTACGAATCCAAAATATACGATTTTGAACAAACCCGACAGAATGATGCATTTGGTCAAGACCCGTTTTTAACCCCAATTGAAGATAGGGCCCGGCTGAAGACGATGTTCAATAAGGGAACAGTCGGGTTTTCAAATAGAACCTTGGGCAGATTGTCTGGTAATATAAGCTTGTACAACTATAATTACTTCTTCAATAGTCTTCTTATAACTGAGGAAGAAACCATTCAAAACAAATTGAAAGGTGAGGAAATTTCGGTTGGAGGGTCATATAGTAACACTTTAGGGCCATTTTTTCTAAAAGGAAACGTAAACTACACCGTTTCTGGAGACCTTACCGGTAATAATTTTGATGCCATGGCGAGATATCGGTTAAATGACAACAATTCAATAACGGGCGCCATACATATTTCTTCACGGATGCCAGACTTTAATTATTTGCTATATCAAAGTGATTATCGCAATTTCAATTGGCAAAACAACAATACCTTCGAGAAGGTGCAAACGCAGAGTATCAAGTTTGGTTTCGATTCAAAATATTTTGGTCAGTTGGAAGCAACGTATAGCGTAGTGGACAATTATACCTACTTTGCATCTACAGCAAGTGAAGAAGAAATAGGGTTGGGGCAAGAAACTGCTTTTGTGAGGCCGTTTCAAGAATCGGGAACCATAAATCACCTAAAGGCGAAGTATATAAAAGAAGTGAAGTGGCGAAAGTGGGCGTTGATGAACACCGTAATGTATCAGGAGGTAACGCAGGACAATCAAGTGCTCAATCTTCCCCAAGTGGTAACAAGAAATAGTCTGTACTTTTCAAGCGATGTATTTAAGAAAGCCATGTTCTTGCAAACAGGAGTAACCTTTAAATATTTCACTTCCTATAATATGAATGCCTATAACCCATTGTTGGGCGAGTTCTATATTCAGAATAACGAAGAGTTGGGAGGATATCCGCTATTGGATGTTTTTATAAATGCCAAAGTGAAGCAAACCAGGATTTATTTAAAGGCAGAACACCTGAATTCCATTTTTTCAGAACCTAATTATTACTCCTCACCAAATTATCCATACCGGGATTTTGTGATTAGATTTGGGTTGGTTTGGAATTTCTTTTCATAAAATTTGATGAGAAGCAAAACAAGGAAATACTGAAAAACAAGCACTTATAATTTAACTGATTTTTTTTCAAAAAAATATTGAAAAACATTTTGCGGTAAGGAAATAAGGTGCGTATATTTGCACCCGCTTAGCTGATAAGGCAGGGCGTTGACGAGAGGGGATTTTATGAGAAGAGAGTCCTTTTGAGTTTGGAAAAAAGTAAAGAAGTTCATATACATATTGTAACGACAGCGTAGAATTAAGAATAAACCATTTTGATGCAGGGACTCGGGTTTCCGGGTGTCGGACAGACATTCAAGGAAATACAATGAAGAGTTTGATCCTGGCTCAGGATGAACGCTAGCGGCAGGCCTAACACATGCAAGTCGAGGGGTAACATAGGAAAGCTTGCTTTCTTGATGACGACCGGCGCACGGGTGCGGAACGCGTATGGAACCTGCCCCTGTCAGGGGAATAGCCCAGGGAAACTTGGATTAATGCCCCATGGTACCGCGATATCGCATGATATTGCGGTTAAAGATTTATCGGACAGGGATGGCCATGCGTACCATTAGTTAGTTGGTGGGGTAACGGCCCACCAAGGCAGCGATGGTTAGGGGCCCTGAGAGGGGGATCCCCCACACTGGTACTGAGACACGGACCAGACTCCTACGGGAGGCAGCAGTGAGGAATATTGGACAATGGGCGGGAGCCTGATCCAGCCATGCCGCGTGCAGGATGACGGCCCTATGGGTTGTAAACTGCTTTTATACGGGAAGAAACGCACCTACGTGTAGGTGTCTGACGGTACCGTAAGAATAAGGACCGGCTAACTCCGTGCCAGCAGCCGCGGTAATACGGAGGGTCCGAGCGTTATCCGGAATCATTGGGTTTAAAGGGTCCGTAGGCGGGCCTGTAAGTCAGGGGTGAAAGTTTGTGGCTCAACCATAAAATTGCCTTTGATACTGCAGGTCTTGAGTCATGGTGGGGTCGCCGGAACATGTGGTGTAGCGGTGAAATGCATAGATATCACATAGAACACCGATCGCGAAGGCAGGTGGCCAACCATGTACTGACGCTGATGGACGAAAGCGTGGGTAGCGAACGGGATTAGATACCCCGGTAGTCCACGCCGTAAACGATGGATACTAGCTGTGGGGACTTCGGTCTCCGTGGCCAAGCGAAAGTGATAAGTATCCCACCTGGGGAGTACGTTCGCAAGAATGAAACTCAAAGGAATTGACGGGGGCCCGCACAAGCGGTGGAGCATGTGGTTTAATTCGATGATACGCGAGGAACCTTACCAGGGCTTAAATGCAGGCTGCATGGGGTGGAGACACCCCTTTCTTCGGACTGCCTGCAAGGTGCTGCATGGTTGTCGTCAGCTCGTGCCGTGAGGTGTCAGGTTAAGTCCTATAACGAGCGCAACCCCTACCGTTAGTTGCCAGCATGTAAAGATGGGGACTCTAACGGGACTGCCGGTGCAAACCGTGAGGAAGGTGGGGACGACGTCAAATCATCACGGCCCTTACGTCCTGGGCTACACACGTGCTACAATGGCCGGTACAGAGGGAAGCCACCCCGCAAGGGGGCGCGGATCTACAAAACCGGTCACAGTTCGGATCGGGGTCTGCAACTCGACCCCGTGAAGCTGGAATCGCTAGTAATCGGATATCAGCCATGATCCGGTGAATACGTTCCCGGGCCTTGTACACACCGCCCGTCAAGCCATGGAAGCCGGGAGTGCCTGAAGTCCGTCACCGAGAGGAGCGGCCTAGGGCAAAATCGGTAACTAGGGCTAAGTCGTAACAAGGTAGCCGTACCGGAAGGTGCGGCTGGAACACCTCCTTTCTAGAGAAAGAGATGTCCGGAACACCCTTGTCCCGCACGAGATGGTTTTATCTCTGCGCTGTCGTTTATAATATGTTACAAATACTGGCAATAAGGCCAAACAGTCTCATAGCTCAGCTGGTTAGAGCGCTACACTGATAATGTAGAGGTCGGCAGTTCGAGTCTGCCTGAGACTACGAAAGTAGGCGAGAGCGGACGAGAAGCCTGTGCTGAGCGCAGTCGAAGTAAGTCTGCCTGAGACTACGGACCAGGTTCATTGAGGGATATTGAATTGGAAATTCTAGGAGCGAGTTATTGCGGGTTATAGACTCATAACTCACAACTCACAACTCTACACTAGGGTAATGGGGGATTAGCTCAGCTGGCTAGAGCGCCTGCCTTGCACGCAGGAGGTCATCGGTTCGACTCCGATATTCTCCACATTTTTCCCGCGGAGGCGGGAACCTCAAAGGGGGTGCACCGATTAAGTTCGGTACTTTGCCGGAGAGGTCCCGGAACAAGTCCGGGATTAAAAGTTCATTGACATATTGGGACGGAGCAAGAGCGACTTAGGTCGTTTTATTGCGAAGTCAAAGAAGAAACACGAAGTAGAATAGAACATTAAGGATTACGAGAGGGCATTTGTACTTAGGTACAGGTGCGACAAGCAAAAGAAGGGCGTATGGGGAATGCCTAGGCTCTCAGAGGCGATGAAGGACGTGATAAGCTGCGAAAATCCGCGGGGAGCTGCACATGAGCATTGATCCGCGGGTGTCCGAATGGGGCAACCCGGCTGGTTGAAGGCCAGTCACACCGCAAGGTGGGCGAACCCGCTGAACTGAAACATCTAAGTAGGCGGAGGAAGAGAAAACAAGAGTGATTCCGAGAGTAGCGGCGAGCGAAATCGGACTGGCCCAAACCGTTGTTGTTTCGGCAATGACGGGGTTGTAGGACCACAATGTTCTTAGCGCGACGAACCGGAAGCAGTTGGAAAGCTGCACGATATGGGTGACAGTCCCGTACGGGCAAGGAGCGTTTAAGATAGTGGTATCCTGAGTAGCGCGGGGCACGTGAAACCCTGTGTGAATCCGGCGGGACCATCCGCCAAGGCTAAATACTCCTGGGAGACCGATAGTGAACCAGTACCGTGAGGGAAAGGTGAAAAGAACCGTG